>JBFWVJ010000026.1:0-3002 GCA_050246795.1 Candidatus Altimarinota bacterium | reverse complement strand
GAATTGCAGTGGTCATGTCTCCCACCTCCGTATCTGGTCCTGTTTCTAAAAGTTCGGCCTCTCTGTCCTTCAAAGTGTACAATTCGTACTCTTTAAGGTGCTCGACAGCCTCAAGCTTTACTGTCGCCATTGTTCACCGAAATCATGTGGCGAATACTGACGTATGCGCTCACAAGACCATTGAAAGATTGATTCCACCCTTGCTGCATCCCTGAGTTGATGTGCTTTGCAATTTGGTTGATGTTGTTACCCTGACGGCGTAGCTCAACCATCACACGATCTACGTCCTCTTTGGAAAGAAGGGGGCGCACGAGATCAACTCGCCTGAAGAGCGCCTTTTTCAAAAGGTCTGGAATCGAAAGGCCAGTGTCCTTTTGCATCTTTTGAACGATTGCAAGTTCCTTTTCTGTGAAGCGAACGTGGGACGAAGGAAGTTTTTTTGGTTCAGTTGTGATTTGAAGTTCGGTCATGGTTTCTCCTTAAACTTTGCTTTAAGAAGACCGCGACTTGTCGTAGGTCTCATTTCGATTTTGTATTCATGTCCTCCCTATGCAGGGTGGAACTTTTCACTTACTCTACCGCTTTATTTAAAAGCGGCGACGAGTGCTTTGAAAATTGTTGTGAGCCAGTTTTTGACTTCCTCGTGATCGACTTCTGTGTCAGTGGCGGTCTTCGCCGCATCTTTAACTGTCGCACTAAGTTCACCTACAGCCTTCACAACTTCTTCGCCTGGATCAATCGTGAGTTCTTTCACTTTCCCCATTTTCAACCTCCTTCGGTTGTTGTTTTAAGATTTTGGTTTTGATTACTTCGTTTGCTTTCAGCATCTCGTCAAAACCTAAGATCAAGTGAGCTTCTGCTTTCTTTAAAGCTTCGTTTGTAGATACAGCTTGAACAATTTCTGGCTGTCCGCGCTCGATTTTAAGTTTTTCAATCAGCAGATTCTCTTTTTGAAGAATTGTCTGAACGGATTCTTCCTTTCGGTTGATGCTTGCGCAGCCAGTGAGAAAGACTTGAAGAGTTAGTGCGAGCATTAGGATTAGAAAGGGAAGTTGGTTCAAAAAGTATCGTGTGTTGTTATTAAATTTTGGTTTGTGCATGTTTTCTCCTTTAGTTTGGTTCATTTGTAGTTGCATATAATTTGGGCAGTTTTGGTTCGGGGCAAGATAGGGTGTTGGTACCAACCACCCGCAAAAGAGTGGTTGCTACGCCCCCACACCCCCAAGGAGGCAGGCTGAAAGCCTGCCTCCGAGCAAATACAAAGACGCAGTGGAGATGGTTCATAGAACCGCCCCAACTGCGCCAGTAGCCGCGCCCTTAACACCGCCACCCACAGCGCCCGTTGTGGCACTTGAAAGAGGTTCGAGAAATTCAGGCTTAGATTCCGAATCTCCTTCTCCCAGCATCGGCTTTAAGAACATAAAGGCCGATCCTGTCGTCAGTGTCGCGACAAGGAGCTGCACCCAGGAGTAAATCGAAAACATATAATAGAGCCTGTGGTTCACTAGAGCCGCAGCATAAAGCGAGACCCCATCTGTCAACTGCCCGAAGGATTCCATCACCTCGGACGACATCGAGATCCCGAGCATAATGTGGTAGAGAAGAGTCCAGAGCGGCGTCCAAAGTAAAACTGAAAAATAGATCCAGAACCAAACAACCAGAACTCGCCACTTTCCCGCTACGACAAAAAACATCAGCCACGGAAAGATCGCAATCAAGAGCATTCGGATAAAGCCCGCCACATGCGGGGCACGGGCCAGGTGTTCGCTAAACTCCTGCGCACGTTTGGCTGACTCGGATGCGCCCTGAAGCTCTCGAAGGTTTAGCATTCCTAAAATCCCATCCCAGCTAAAGAAGCGACCCAGGGTTTGAAATGACTTGCTTGCGCCTCCTGGAACTTCGGCACCTCTTTGAATCCCGAGTGTGCCCTCTGACTGATCGGCGTAGAAATTTGCAAGCGCCATTGAAGACGCATAGTGCTTGTAATAACTGGGATCAAACTTACCGCCGTATGAGTACACGATGGCTTCCGAGTAAGGGATCTTTCTTGAGAATCCCTTCATTTTGGCGTCGCCGTATTCATTCAGCTTTTGAACCGTAGAGTCTTTGACTTCAAGACAGTTCGTAGTCTTTCCCGCTCCCAACTCAATCGGAAGACTTGATAGCTCTTGGTCGATTTGTTTACTCGCCATGAAGAACCCATCAATAGCTCCACGATTTTTAAACTCACTGATGGAAGGCAAAACTTTCGTGAAGCACTCTTCTGAATAAAACCTAACCTGGTCACGCATCTGGGCATCCTCGATCGTCGAGATACCGGCATACATGATAGCCTTATAAAACATATTCGGAGCTGTGAGCTGCGAGTTTCCTTGCGCAAACACTTGGTCAATCACCCGTGACAGTAGCCCCGTGATTTCCTCTGCGGTGTGGCTCAAAATTTCAAAGACGAAGCTCACTCTGTACTGGGACTGAAGGCTTTCCACATGCTTTTGCACATAGGAGTTATCGGCCCAATTCTTTCCTTGGTAATCCTTCACTTTGGCATTAGAGCCCACTCTTAAAAGCGCAAGCCCCAGGAAAAGACAGGCAACCACCTTTATGAACCTTGAAATTGGAATTTGACGTCTTTCAATCAACGAGCCTGGGATGTAGCGCGAGATGAATTTCAAAATCGTAATGAAAAACACCGCACCAAAGATCATCAGGATGAGTCCCTTAAAGAAAGTCTCACCCGTGATGATTTCAATGAACTTCGCATGAAGGCTAAGACCAATAATCTGGTAAAGTGCCTCATACGCTGTATTTGAAAACATGCTTCCTCCTTTCTCTAAGATCGTCTTGGAAGTCTTGCGTTGATTCCATTTCTTAAGATCTGGAAGCGGCGGCGAGAGAAGGGGCCAATCCTGGCGGAAAGTCGGTCCCAGGGTCCAGCGAAATGGCGGGATCTTAGGGGCCTGTTAATCCCAACCGATATTATTATAGATGAAGGCTTGTGCTGA
>JBFWVJ010000025.1:0-3931 GCA_050246795.1 Candidatus Altimarinota bacterium | reverse complement strand
AAGGGGATGAAGTGGAGAAATCTCTCACCTCCTCACCAAGGAGTTTTTTCACAGCATCTATCTGTGGCAAAACCACAAGATCCGAAGGGAAAAACAGGCTTTCTCAAAAAAAACAAGAAGCCAAAACACATGAACAAAAAAGTTATACTTTAAGAAGTAAAAAAAGATAAATAATGGCTTATATATAACAAAAATAACCTACATGAATCATGAATTATAAGTCATTTCAATTTTCTCAAAAAAGAGGACGGATGTGAAAAGAACCGCTTCAACCCTTTGCTGGATATTTTTGGCATGGTATTGTGAAATCATTTCTCAATTTTCCAGGAATTCAACAATTTATTAAACAAGGTTGACCAAACAAAAAACCATCTGATATTGTTGGAATCATTGCTCAATTTTAGCTAAAAAGAGAGGTTTGATGAGGGCTTAAAAATTTGATATTGTTGGAATCATTTGTCCATTTTTTTAGAAATCCATCTCTAAAAAAGAAATGGTTTTAACAAATCATCAAAAAAGAGGGATATGAGCTGCAAAGAGTCAACCCCTCTCGTTTTATTCCCTTAAAGATTCACCAGAATTTCCGCCTTCTTCACCCCCGGGAAACCAATTCGATAATAATACTGCTTGCCAGCCTTCGCAGAAACATCACTAAAGGCTGTCCCACCGGTGGTTCCAATGACGATTTCTCCGTTCCCACCGACGGTTTCCCGATAAATGGTGAACGTCCCACTAAAATCCGATTCCCAGCTAAGGCTCAGGCCTGAACCGGAGAATTCATATTTGATGTCACGCGCAGCCAGGACCTCAGCCTCATCTTCCTCCAATCCGCCCGTCCCATCGACTTCTTCAGCCTCAACCTCAAACCCAAGCGCATCCAAATCCTCCGTACCCGGAGCCTGCCCTGACCCTGTCAAACCCGCACCCTCCTCCGTCCCCTCCGTACCCTCCATACCCTCCGTACCGTTCGTACCGTTCGTACCCTCCACACCCTCCACCCCCTTCCTCACCTGATACTGCTCCAAGCTCCCGTTCTGCAAAGATTCCAAAGCTTTCACCATGATCCGTGCCACCAACCCCCTTTCCAAAGGCTTATCAATGTACTTCCGTTCCGCTTCAGAGATAAACCCAAGCTGAATCGATTTGGCAATCGCCCCCTCATACCAAGGCTCGGTCGTTTCCGTCGGAATTTCCAGGAGACGCAACAGCATGGTGACAAACTCTTCCAGCTTCACGTTTCCATCCGGATTGGCTTTTCCATCGAAGCCCTTAATGATCACCGGCTTTGACTCACCCTTGTATTCCGCCTGCGAAGCAAACCAGATCGCTGAAGCATACCAAGCCGTCTTCGGGACATCTTTGAAAGCAAGAGAAGAAACCTGTAAGGCATCAAGATTCACATCGGAGTAAAAAGCTCGAATGAGCAGGGTCGCGGTCGAAGCTCGGTTAATCGGTGTTTCCACACCATAGCTTCCGTCAGGATTGCCCTTCACCACCCCCGCCAGCTTCAGTTGTTTCACCGCCTTGTAGATTTCCGGATCGGTCACACCATCCACCACATCGGTGAAAGCGTGCACACTGGCAGGCGACCAGGTAAAAATCTTTGAAGAGGTCTCAACTCCAGCCTTATACGTAACAATTTTTTTATAGGTATCTTCCGGAACATACTTCGGATAATAGCGAACAGTCTTTTGCCCCGGAGTGTACTTGCTCAACTTAAGCTCCCCAGTATCTGGGAAGTTCCGATCGTTCAAGCCGCTAAAAATCGAGACGGCTTCAGTTCCATCCGGCACATCAAATTTCATCTCTACCGGATATTCAGTCGTGACGTCTTTGTCATTGAACACGATGGTAGTCATCCCATCGATCTCATAGATTCGGTAGTTCGCTCCTTCCAACAAAACAATCGGAGGAGCTGCCGAAGGTTTTGCTCCTTCGTCCACACAACCCCCCGACCCATTACAAGGTGAGACCTCCCCCTCAACTCCGGAATGTGAAGTTTCGTTGTCTGATTCCGTTTCGGATGTTTCATCCTCCCCCTCCGTTCCCCCGGCATCGTTCGTACCCTCCGCACCTTCCGCATCCTCCGTACCCTCCGTACCGTTCGTACCCTCCGTACCCTCCACCTCCACGATCGTCTCCGTACTCACCAATGCCTCTGTCTTTTGCACCGAAATCTGCACCTTTTCAGACACCCCCTCGGTTCGGAACGCAAGTTCGTAGATCCCTTCTTTATCAGCCTTGAAGAGATACTCGCCCCGTCCATTACTCAGCAAAACAGAACTGTCTCCAACGATCGAAGGAAACACCGTCACCGAGACATTGAGCGCATCAGTCACAACGCCACCCTTCGTCCCCACTGGACGTATCCCCACCGCGACATTGGTATTTACGGTCGTCTTCTGAGGCGCCGTAATTTCCAAAAACTTCAGATAGTCCGTAAAGACCACTTTTTTTTCTTCACTAATCGTTCCTTTATTGCTGACTTGGATCACCACTTCACCCGGATTTGGATCGCTGATCTGGAAAGTTGTCCTTCCGTTTTGAAGGGCCTTCACACCACTGAATTGAGCAGTCGAAGATGAAAGGACTACATCAATGCTTTCTGAAAATCCAGAAAACAGATTCCCATCTTGATCAATCGCCTCCACGATGACATTCACGGAGTTCCCAGCTTTGGCTTGATTGAGATCAGGGGTAATCCGAAAGTCAGTAAATACCTTCTGAGCTTCCGCCGGAGGCGTGATGATCGACGCGCTTCCATCGATCAAGAGTCCCCCATCAAAGGCCACATTACTATTCGATACACTGGCCACATACTGTGAAGCATTGTTGAAGACCTGTTGCCGTTTCTGATCATTGAGCACGATCGAATAAGCAATCTCGGGATTGAGCATCACCGAAATCGGATCGATCATTTTGACCAGGATCTCTGAAACCGAAGTCGGATAGTAGGATTTGTATCCAGCATTGTACACCTGTGAATAATTCGGCACCCATACGAGATCAGGATGAATGGAAACATGCGCGTGTGGCGTAGTAGAACTTCCGGTAGTACCGATTTTTCCGATCTCATCCCCCGCCTTGAGCACCTGTCCAGGAGTGACACTGATGGAGTCCAAATGTGCCACCGTATAAAGAACACGAAGCTTTTGCGAACCGTTGACCAAATCCGTACAGACACTCACCATATTCCCGTACCCCGACTTCACTTGTGCCTCTACTACTGTACCTGCCGTGTACGGAAACACCGTCGGCATATTGATGTTATCCGGCGCGAGCCACTTGGTGACAAAATCCCCTGCTCCGTGCAGGGTCTTGTGGCCGCTGATCGCATTGTAAATCGTAGCTACATACTGGTCGGGATTTTTTTCGTAGGTAATGGCATCGATCAACTTCGCCTTCAAGCCCTCATTGAACCCCATGTCATAGGTAAACCATGCGGTAAGTCCGTGATTCTTTTTGTTAATCCGCGCCATTTCCTTTCGGTTCGCTTCCGCATTCCCCTTCGTGTAAGAAAACAAAGCTGGAATCGGTGAGACATCAAAGGCAAAGGACGACGGAGGGCAACTATACCCATCCAGTACGTACTTCGGCGTCCCAACGATGGACCCGGCAAAGAACGCGCTGTACTGCTGCATCAAGTACACCAAGCCGGTCAGAAAGACGAGACCAACCCCGATCAAAATCTGCTTCCAGGGAAAAGGCTTTTCAAAAGAAGGATGCTTTTTCATATTTTTTTTGGTTTTAGATAAAACGTTTCATATCATTATACCGGTTTTAGACAAAAAATTCAAGGATGCGTGACTCCGTGCGGGGAGACCTCCCGACCCCCTAACCCCCCTCCAAGGGGGGAGAAAAATCTCAGATTTTACGATGAATGAACAAAAACCGCTCCGCGGCTGGGGAAAACTCCGTGCCGGAACCTAGC
>JBFWVJ010000024.1:0-4404 GCA_050246795.1 Candidatus Altimarinota bacterium | reverse complement strand
GTATAATCCGTCTCGACGTCACTCGGCACTAGACTATTTATCGCCGGCGGACTATGAGCAAGAGTATTGGTCTCGGACTGGTTAAATCCGAGACTTAAACCCGTCCACTGAAACGGGGCAACTCCACCATTCTCGACAAGGCGGCCTTCAACATTTTGGCTCGTCGATTCAACGAACAGACGGACCATCTCGTTGGTCGACGACACGGAGGCGGGAAATCAGACTACCTTTTGTTCAACGGCATGGACAAGAATCGGTTCTCACGCCTGCTGCGCGAGGCCTATAAAGGTACGCGGTTCACTCACAAGTCACCGCACTGCGCGCGCCATACGTTCGCGACGAATTTTGCTGGAATGACCAACGCTGACACCGGCCTTTGTCGCTTGGTTCTTGGACATCGAGACGAGGACACCACACTTGGGTACGTTCACCTGTTCGAACAGATCAACAGACAGGCGCGGGCTAAGGAATTGGTGAAGAGCAAGATTGACCTAATCGACTGACTCAGGGAACAAGTTCGATGCGATTGGGTTGTGGTGGTGCTTGTGTCAGGTCGACATTGCTATCAGTACCAGGCCAAAGCTTCTTGTAAGACTTCAGCCATATTTCATAGTTCTGTTTCTTGATGTCGTTTCGAGAGTTTTTGATCAGGTCGCTCAACTGGGCCATCGCTTCTCTGCGAATTCGGAACAGCTCGATCTCATTGTCGGGTGAGCGATGGCAGTGACTCAAGACCGTGAGCAAGTCCAGCGCATGAATCGACAACACGTTTCCTTCGAGAGAGTGATCCCCGAACCACGCCACTCGAGCGCGGTGGCCGGCTTCCAGCTTGGAGAGTGCCGCTTTGATTTCGCAAAGCTGAATTTCATTCAGGGTGAAACTACAAAGATGCACGAGATCCTCCTACTCACTGGCTCCTAAGCGGTGCGCTATACAATCCGGTATCCAATTCCTGGCTCCGTCAGAATGTGGCGAGGCTTGGATGGGTCGGTTTCGAGTTTTTTCCGCAGCTGCCCGACATAAATTCTCAAATAATGCGTATTCTCAACCGAGGACTTGCCCCAAACTTCGTTCAAAATAGTTTCTTGCTGAACAACGCGACCCGCATGCTTTACCAACATCCGAAGAAAATTGAACTCGGTGATAGTGAGCCGTATTTCCTTTTCAGCAAGAAACACCTTATGGTCCACTAGATCAATCTTTAGATCGCCGGACTCGAAAGTTGGCGATGCTGCCCCGGCCTCGGGATGATTCCGAAGGCAGACTCTGACTCTTGCAACGAGCTCCGGAACGCTGAAGGGCTTTGTCATGTAGTCATCAGCGCCAGACTCAAGAAGGCTAACTTTGGTTGATTCTTCGTCACGAACCGTCAATACGATGATTGGGACGTTCGACCACGATCGAATTTCTTTTAGCACCGAAATCCCGGATCGATCCGGAAGACCAAGATCAAGCACTATGACATTGGGCCTATGTTCTTGGACGAGTTCTAATGCTTTGGCACCAGACGCAGCCTCAAGGACGGAAAAACCGTGCAATTCAAGGTTGAGCTTGAGTACTGTCCGAATCGAAGATTCATCATCAATGAGCAATATCTGTTGCATCTTTTTCCCTTGGCATTTCTGGCGGACGACCAAGCGGAAGCGAGATCACAAACTTTGTCCCTCGCTCTCTCGCAGTTTCAACCCGAATCAGACCGCAGTGCAATTCAACAATGCTCTTGGCAATTGAAAGACCCAGCCCGGTGCCACCCGCTGGCGTTCCTGGCACTCGGTAGAATTTTTCAAAGATCTTTTGGGCATGACTCTCTCCTATACCGGGGCCTTCGTCTTCAATGGAGAGTATCAGTTCTTGACCAACAGCTTTTGCTGAGATGCAAATAGTTGATGTGGGCGGTGAATATTGTGCAGCATTGATTAAAATATTTGTGAGCACATGCTCAAGCAGTCGGAAGTCTATTTCAATAAGCGGCAGGTCCGCCACAACATCAAGCTTTACGTGATGCCGATCGAGATTACGACCCAATCGCTGAAGTGTAACTCCAATGAGATCGTGCACGTCGTGCCACTCTTTTTTTAGTTTCATTACGCCAGAGTTGATTCGGCTCATATCGAGAAGATTTTCTGTGACACGGTTTAATCGATCACTTGCGGCACTAAGTTCCGAAGCAATCGCCCGGCGAAATTCCATGGTATCAGGGGAATTTTCGTCGCTAAGTGCAGTTGCAGATCCCATGATGGCTGTCAGTGGAGTGCGAAGTTCGTGCGAAATAGAATTCAATAAAGTCTGGTGAAGCTTTTCCGACTCCTTCAATACCTCCGCCTGTCGTAAACGTTCTTCGCGCTCTTGGATGATTGCTTGATGCTTTCTAATTCGGTTCGTGAGGACACCCGTAATTAAAGCAGCCACAAAAAACGTAAACAACAATATCAAGTCTTCAGGGTGCGCGATGAGAAAAGTGAATCGAGGTGGCATGAAGAAGAAATTCCAAGTCATTGCACTTAGGAATGCCGCAAAAAAAACTGGGCCGATGGACGCAACAGATCCAACGGCAAGCACCCCTAGAAGAAAAATATAACCGACAGCGCGGTAGCCGATAATCGGTGAAACAAGCGTACTAAGTGCGCCGACACCACTAAGAAAGAGCAGCGTCTTGAAATATGGCGTTAAGTTAAATCCTACGATTTTCATCAGCCTCTAATCTAATGCACATTGGGGTCATTTATTAAGCACTCAATGCTCACAGTCGCAATTTTTACGCCCTTTTTACTCTACAGGCATCCGATAAGCGTCATAAACTTTCTTAAAAGAAAAAAAAGGCCAAGGGATTAGGTGTGTACGTTAGGTTCATTGCTGTCATTTTGTTCTCGATTCTGATGATCCCGATCGTTCGTCCACAAACTAATCCGGATCGCGAGCGAGAGCGCAAAACGCTTTTGATTCTCATCGGTTTACTAGGTGCTCTTATGATTTTTCTCAGGTTTCTTAAACCGCTGACTAGCTAGGAATGGACTATGGAAAAAAGCTCGAAGATCGAAATACCTCCTAATGACGTAAATCCACATGGCGTTGGAAAAGAATCTCCGCGTGGACGTTACCTGGCGGCGCTGAGCCTGTCTGCCATGGGCGTTGTATACGGCGACATAGGCACCAGTCCTCTTTACGCGGTAAGGGAGTGCTTCTACGGTCCGCACAAAGTCGCTGTTTCCGAAGGGAACGTTTTTGGTATTCTGTCGCTAATTTTTTGGACCGTGGTAATCGTCGTGACTTTGAAATACCACGTTTACGTCCTTAGAGCCGACAATCGCGGAGAAGGTGGAATATTGGCATTGATGGCCCTCGTTCATCGTCGAGTCAAAGGATACAGTCGATGGCTCGTCATGGCCCTTGGCCTTTTTGGAGCAGCCTTACTGTACGCTGACGGTGTACTGACTCCGGCGATTTCCGTTCTTGGTGCTATGGAAGGGCTCGACGTAGGCAATATTGGCCTTGGTAAATTCATCGTCCCGGCCAGCGTTGTGATTCTCGTTGGACTTTTTCTTTTTCAAAAGAGAGGAACGGCAGGTGTCGGTGCAGTGTTTGGCCCTATCATCGTCATCTGGTTTTTAGTTTTGGCAGTGCTGGGAATTCGCGGAATCATGTTGCATCCCGGTGTTCTTTCGGCGCTTAACCCTGTTTACGCTGTCCAATTCTTTTCGGAAAATGGACTTGCGGGCTTTCTTGTGCTTGGCGCCGTCTTTCTGGTGGCAACCGGGGGCGAAGCGCTCTATGCGGATCTCGGTCACTTTCATGAGCGTGCAATTCAAATTGACTGGTTTTTTCTTGTGGCCCCCGCACTCCTATTAAACTACTTTGGGCAAGGTGCACTCCTTCTTTCGAACCCCGAGACTGCAAGCAACCCCTTCTATCTTCTCGCACCACAATGGGCTCAAATTCCGCTATTAATACTTGCAACGATGGCCGCCATTATCGCATCTCAAGCGATTATTTCCGGATCGTTTTCGCTGACACGTCAGGCGGTCTTGCTTGGCTATCTTCCTCGAATGCGAATCACTCACACCTCGGCCAAAGAAATTGGCCAAATTTATGTCCCTCAAGTGAACTGGATATTGATGATTGGAACGATTGCCGTTGTGATTGGTTTTGAAAATTCCAGTAATGTCGCGTCGGCTTACGGAGTCGCTCTCACAGCGACAATGTTGATCACAACGATTCTAGCTTTTTTCGTCACTCGTATGATTTGGCGCTGGAAATTATGGCAGTCGATCGCCGTCACTGTGTCCTTCCTGAGACATAGGTAACATTTCATTCCGGACACATGGGTTACACTTTTCAGGCATAAGGGGGATCTTATGCCATGGAAGGAGTGCAGCATGATGGACGAAAAGATTAAATTTATCGCTA
>JBFWVJ010000023.1:0-4591 GCA_050246795.1 Candidatus Altimarinota bacterium | reverse complement strand
GTCCCCAAAAAATTATAGCAAAGAATTTGCAACATTCCAGCTTCCATGCGGGAAGTGCATAAAATGTCGATTAGAGTACGCAAGATCAGCAGCGATCAGATGCGTACATGAAGCCAAAATTCACTTGGATAATAGTTTTGTCACACTGACGTACAGCGATGAACATTTAGAATCACCAAAACTTATATACGCTCACATACAAAAATTTATTAAGGATCTTCGTGATCACATTTTCAGGGATTACACCAAAAGAGTATTTGGTAAAGATCACTGGAAAAATCTCACATCTGAACAAAAGAAATTTCACTTAAAAACTTATAAAGGAATTTACGATGCAACAAGAATTAGCGTCTTTGTTACAGGAGAATACGGAGACGACAAAAAGAGGCCTCACTGGCATTTACTTATCTTCAATTGGTCACCAAGCGATCGAAAATACCTTAGGCAGAATGATCGAGGAGATAAGATATATACATCACACACTTTGGATACTCTCTGGGGAAGGAATGACCCGGAAAAAAAACCTAACGAAATTGGAGACGTCAATTTCCATTCTGCAGGGTATTGTGCGAGATACGCAGCGAAGAAATTGGCGCATGGCCAAGACCAACAACACGAATATCATCCCATCCATCGTAGGAGTTCAAAACATGCAATCGGAAAACGATTCTTAGAAAAATATTGGAAAGATATATTTACACATGGTGAATGTATCATAATGGATGAGACCGGAAAAATTCATCGATGCCCAATTCCTAGATATTACGAAAGATGGCTCGAAAAACATCACCCAGGTGAGTACGTACGTTATGTAACACAAACAAAAGCAAAAAAAACTCAAGCAGCAGCAACTAAACAAGAACAAATTAACCAAAAGGAGTTTCAAGAGAATTGGGAAAGACTGAATCAAGGACTCCCACTTCAAACGACGCAATTACAAGCAGAAGAAATAATATTAAAAGATAAATTCAACCGGCTACAAAAAGCCAGACAGGGAGAATAACTGTGCATTTAGGTAATAGGTATTCACAACATAGCTTCGCTCAAATTCCAGACGTAACCATTCCACGTAGTCAATTCGACAGGTCATATACAATTAAAGACACATTCGATTTCGATTACTTAGTACCAATTCACGTAGATGAGGTAATTCCAGGAGACACACACAATCTAACAATCAACTGCTTCGCACGATTAGCAACCCAGATCGTTCCAATTATGGACAACATGTATATCGACTTCTTCTTCTTCTTTGTCCCAAACCGTCTAGTATGGACAAACTGGGAAAAATTTAACGGAGCACAAGACAATCCGGGAGATTCAACTTCATATGTATGTCCAACATTAACAGTAGGCGCAGCATTTACCGTAGGTTCTATTTTTGACAAAATGGGATTACCCACGGACGTAGCAAACGTAGCAGTTAGCAATACATTACCATTACGTGCATATATTAAAATTTACAATGATTGGTTTAGAGATGAAAACCTTCAAAACAGCGTTACATTACCCACTGGAAATGGTCCAGACGTCCAGGCGTCATTCGCATTACAAAAACGCGGCAAACGTCACGATTACCTTACGTCAGCATTACCGTGGCCACAAAAGGGTACAGCAGTATCATTACCACTTGGAATAACAGCACCAGTATGGGGCTCAGCATCTTCACTTCCCACTGCAATCACAGATAACAAGTCACCCATATTTTCTGCATTTTTAGACCGGACAACAGACGGTGCAATGCAGGCAATGCAGAGTATTAACTTTACATCTGCAGCAACTACAACGCCCGCGGCAGCCCCATTAAGTGCAGGCGGTAACATATTTCAAACAATGTCTTGGAACACAGGAACATTTGCAGGAGCAGGCGATGCAGTAGCGAATGCAAACTCACAAATGGTTTATTTAAACGAGACATTATCAAAAGCAAAAAACGCATCAGCGCAAGCACCTTGGTATGCAGACCTAGCAACAGCGACAGCAGCAACAGTAAACCAATTACGATTAGCCATTATGGTTCAATCTTTATTAGAATTAGATGCCCGAGGAGGCACACGTTATGTTGAAATCCTTCGCGCTCATTTCGGAGTTATTTCACCTGATTTCCGCCTTCAAAGAGCGGAATTTCTCGGAGGTGGAACTATTAGGATTAACTCGCACCCTGTTGCGCAAACAGCGATTACTTCAGGCGCAAACGCCTTGGGACAACTTGCCGCTTTCTCAACGGCTTCAGCTTCTGACAGAAACAATATTGGCTTTACAAAAAGTTTCGTCGAGCACGGGTACATTATCGGACTTGCATGCGGACGAGCTGATCTTACTTACCAACAAGGCCTTAACCGCATGTGGTCTAAATCCACTCGATACGACTTCTTCTGGCCAAAACTACAACAACTTGGAGAACAAACAATCCTCAACAAAGAGATCTACACAAATCCAGCAGGAGGACAAGACGACAACGTCTTCGGATATCAAGAGCGATACGCAGAATACCGTTACAAACCTTCTGAAATTCATGGAGAGTTCAGATCAACCTATGCTACATCCATAGACCAATGGCACCTGGCTGAAGAGTTCTCAGCCTTACCAGTTCTTAATTCAACATTTATTGTTCAAAACACACCAGTAGACAGGGCAATCGCGGTTACTACAGCCCCACATTTGTTACTGGACGTATTTTACAATTTAAAGTCAGCACGCCCAATGATGACGTATTCAGTACCAGCAACATTAGGAAGGTTCTAATGGACGCAGGAGCAATAGCATCAGCAACATCTAGTATGGCAGGGAACGTTTTAAATAACGTTCTCTCTTTCAATGAAGGTATCAGAAACAGACGCTTTCAAGAAAGAATGTCATCCACAGCTCATCAACGAGAAGTCGCAGATTTAAAAGCAGCAGGATTAAACCCTATATTATCAGTCAACGCAGGCTCATCAACGCCATCAGGAGGAATGGCGTCTTACGTATCACCAACAGAAGGCGCAGCTACAACGGCAATTCAAGCACGTCAATTATCTTCCCAACTTGGAGTTAATGACGCGCAAAAAGAAGCTTATGAAGCAGCAGCCAACAGGGATGACACTTCTGCAAAACAATTAAACGCTCAGACCAAAATGATTGAAGCTCAATTACCAGCGGTTCAAGCGGAGTCAGTTTTAAAAGCAAAAGACACGCTTACAGACTTAAAGTATTTCAATCAAAGAAAAGCAAATCAGTATCTTCAAGAAGGTATGGGAACAGTAAACAAGGCTAAAGACCTATTTAATCTATTCCCTAGCAAACAAGCACCAATGAGACTTCCAAAGGATCACTCGATCTTAAACGACAAAACAGGCGAAATATTTAAACCATAAGGAGTATAAAATGATCGAAAACGAAATTCAGTTTCCAGAAAAAGAATTCTACACAAGAGCAAATGGCACCAGGGGAGTTCGCACCGTACATAAAGGCGAAACCCTTACTCAACAACAGTTCAAAGAGGACTGTGATGTTAATATTATTATGGCTAAGTTTCTTAAGACAGGTCATATCAACCACTTACGATTAAGAGATGCAGGAGTTTATGCAGATTTAGTCGGAGCCCCTGATTTTCAGGAGGCAATGCAAACCATTACACAAGCCCAGCACGCATTTGATGAACTACCAGCAGAGACTCGACTGCGATTTGGAAATGACCCAAATCAAATGGTTAAGTTCCTAGCAAATCCAGATAATCAAGAAGAGGCAATTAAATTAGGCATGATGGTCCGTAGACCAGAACAGCCCAAAAACGAAGCATTAGAAACACTCAAAGAAATAAACTCAAACCTAAAACCCAAAAAAAAATCTTCTGAGGATTAAAAAAAATGAAGCCCGGTAGTAAACTACCGGGCTTTAGCCCGCGGCAGGCGATTATTCGCTTCGAATAGGAACGTAGAACGTTCTCTGAAATTCACGACCATCAACCACTACAACACACCAGACAGCCATCATGTGGCGACCGTCTTTACTAAGATATTTACTTGTGTGAACAATTTTAATACTTGCGTTCATTTTATCCTCCGGGGCATCTGCCCTCGTAAAGAGGAAGGCAGTGAACGGAGGAAAAAACTGAACAGTCAAGTTGACAAAAAAAAACCAGACCATAGATTAACGGTCACAAACAACCGCGCTGTGTGCGCAGAAAGCAGGTTTATATGGTTCTCAAGGTCTATAGCATCCGCGATTCAAAGGCTCAGGTCTTCCACCCACCCTTCTTCCAAAAAACTCATGGCGAGGCGGAGCGGAGCTTTAAAGAGCTAGCGAACGACAACAAGAACTTCATCGGAAAATATCCGGAGGATTACGATCTTTATTACCTTGGAGAGTACGATGACAATGGAGGCTTACTAATGCCGATCGATACACCGCAACATATTACAAAAGCGGTTCAAGTTAAGGATACCCAACAGTAGTCCTAACACGGTGGGCCTAAATCATTCCCTTGTTGTATTTAGGCCCACTGACAGTTGAGAATCAAACTGTCACCAGCAACGCGTATATTTCATCTAAGGAGTTTGGTGTGCGACGAAAGAAAATGTCTTACGGAAAATCCAAACGTGTCTTCAAG
>JBFWVJ010000022.1:3389-5194 GCA_050246795.1 Candidatus Altimarinota bacterium | reverse complement strand
TAAAATTTTTGAAACCTTCGGGTTTCAAGATGAGATGAGAAAGTATCCCGTTCAATTGCCGAGTTTGCCGTAAGATTAAGAGTCTTCGGATTTTGGCAAACGAGCATCGCAAGATGTTTTAATCGAACAAAATACTAAATTCTTTGAACAAAAGAATTCTAGAGCTATAAAACAATCTTTAAGTTTTATTTAAATATATACTTGGAGAGTTTGATTGTGGCTCAGAACGAACGCTGGCGGCGTGCCTAATACATGCAAGTCGAACGTGAAAGTCCTTCGGGATGAGTAAAGTGGCGCACGGGTGAGTAACACGTAGGTAATCTGCCTTTTAGTGGGGAATAACACAGCGAAAGTTGTGCTAATGCCGCATACGTAAGAGATTAGAAAGATGGCCTCTATTTATAAGCTATCGCTGAAAGAAGAGCCTGCGGCCTATTAGCTAGTTGGTGGGGTAATGGCCTACCAAGGCAACGATAGGTATCCGGTCTGAGAGGATGATCGGACACACTGGAACTGAGACACGGTCCAGACTCCTACGGGAGGCAGCAGTAGGGAATATTGCGCAATGGGGGAAACCCTGACGCAGCAACGCCGCGTGAGTGAGGAAGGTCTTCGGATTGTAAAACTCTTTTATTTGGGAAAAATGACTTAATGGCTAATATCCATTAGGAGTGATGGTACCAAAGGAATAAGCACCGGCTAACTTCGTGCCAGCAGCCGCGGTAATACGAAGGGTGCAAGCGTTGTTCGGAATCATTGGGCGTAAAGCGCGCGCAGGCGGATTTGCAAGTCAGATGTGAAATCTCGGAGCTCAACTCCGAAACTGCGTCTGAAACTGCTAGTCTAGAATGTCGGAGGGGGCAGGGGAATTTCACGTGTAGGGGTAAAATCCGTAGAGATGTGAAGGAACACCGGAGGCGAAGGCGCCTGCCTGGACGACTATTGACGCTGAGGCGCGAAAGCGTGGGGAGCAAACAGGATTAGATACCCTGGTAGTCCACGCCGTAAACGATGAACACTAGTTATTAGAGGTATTGACTCCTTTAGTGACGCAGCTAACGCATTAAGTGTTCCGCCTGGGGAGTACGGTCGCAAGACTAAAACTCAAACAAATTGACGGGGGCCCGCACAAGCGGTGGATTATGTGGTTTAATTCGAAGCAACGCGCAGAACCTTACCTAGGCTTGAACTCCTCAGAATCCGGGGTAATGCCTGGAGTGCCCGCAAGGGAATTGAGTGAGAGGTGCTGCATGGCTGTCGTCAGCTCGTGTTGTGAAATGTTGGGTTAAGTCTCGCAACGAGCGCAACCCCTATCGTCTGTTGCCAGCATTAAGTTGGGCACTCTGACGAGACTGCCTGGGTTAACCAGGAGGAAGGTGGGGATGACGTCAAGTCCTCATGGCCCTTATGTCTAGGGCTACACACGTAATACAATGGCGCGTACAGAGGGAAGCGAACTCGCAAGGGGGAGCAAATCTCAAAAAGCGCGTCTCAGTTCGGATTGAAGTCTGCAACTCGACTTCATGAAGTTGGAATCGCTAGTAATCGGAGATCAGCACGCTCCGGTGAATACGTTCCCGGGCCTTGTACACACCGCCCGTCACACCATGGGAGTTGTTTTCATTTTAAGACGTGACTCTAACCGCAAGGAGGAGAGCGTCTACAGTGGGAGCGATGACTGGGGTGAAGTCGTAACAAGGTAGCCGTAGGGGAACCTGCGGCTGGATCACCTCCTTTTTAAAGGAAACCTATAACGGGTCAATCAATTGAATCGCGGATACTTTCATCATCATCTCATTAATAAA
>JBFWVJ010000022.1:0-3289 GCA_050246795.1 Candidatus Altimarinota bacterium | reverse complement strand
TTCTTTGACAATCACATAACAGGATAAGCAAGCAGACGAGAACCATGTAGTAATTTTTTTTAAAAAGAATCCATGCTAAAAAACTAAGATAAAGCTATTAAGGGCATGCGGTGGATACCTTGGCAGTAAGAGGCGATGAAGGACGCGGTTAATCTGCGATAAGCTTCGGTGAGCTGATAATCAAGCTGTGACCCGGAGATTTCCGAATGGGGCAACCCCTCTTCACGAGAGTGATGAAGAACCATCTATGAGTAAAGTAGTAGATGAAGTGGCCAACGTAGGGAACTGAAACATCTAAGTACCTACCGGAAAATAAATCAATTGAGATTCTGCCAGTAGCGGCGAGCGAACGCAGAGGAGCCCAAACCAAAGTGCGTGCACTTTGGGGTTGTAGGACTTGCATCAAGGGGACGACGATAGGAGAAGGGTTTGGGAAGGCCCACCATAGAGAGTGAAAGTCTCGTATCCGAAATTGTTTGAACTGGGCGAGTATCCTGAGTAGAACGGGGCACGTGAAACCCTGTTTGAAGCTGGGGGGACCACCCTCCAAGGCTAAATACTCCTTACTGACCGATAGTGGACTAGTACCGCGAGGGAAAGGTGAAAAGAACCCCGATGAGGGGAGTGAAATAGAACTTGAAACCGCATGCTTACAGACAGTCAGAGGACTATTGTAAAGTCTGATGGCGTACCTTTTGCATTATGATTCAGCGAGTTATGGTATGTGGCGAGGTTAAGCCGTTGCAGGTGTAGCCGTAGGGAAACCGAGTCTGAATAGGGCGTTAGTCGCATGCTGTAGACCCGAAACGGGATGAGCTATCCATGGGCAGGTTGAAGCGAGGGTAAAACTTCGTGGAGGACCGAACACGTGACGGTTGAAAACGTCTGTGATGACTTGTGGATAGGGGTGAAAGGCCAATCAAATTCCGTGATAGCTGGTTCTCTCCGAAATGCATTTAGGTGCAGCGTTTAGCGATTACTAACGGGGGTACAGCACTGACTAGGCTAGGGGCATTACCGTGCTACCAAACCTTATCAAACTCTGAATACCGTTAAGTACAGCTATGCAGTGAGTCTACGGATGCTAAGGTCCGTGGACAAAAGGGAAAGAGCCCAGATCATCAGCTAAGGTCCCTAAATTGACGCTAAGTGGAGAACGTTGTGGAACTACTGTGACATCCAGGAGGTTGGCTTAGAAGCAGCCATCCTTTAAAGAAAGCGTAATAGCTCACTGGACTAGTGGTTCTGCGCGGAAAATGTAACGGGGCTTAAGCGTCGTACCGAAGCTATGAACTTTTTAAGTGGTAGGAGAGCATTGTGTGTGCTGATGAAGGCGTACCGTGAGGAGCGCTGGAGGTCCCACAAGAGCTGATGCTGAAATGAGTAGCGATAAGGAGGGCGAGAATCCCTCCCACCGTAAATCTAAGGGTTCCTGGGCCAGGTGAATCCTCCCAGGGTAAGTCGGAACCTAAGGCGAGGCCGAAAGGCGTAGTCGATGGACATCAGGTTAATATTCCTGAACTTAGTATTTATCGTTTGACTGAAGGAGTGACGAAGAAAGGTAGCACATCCAGAGATTGGTTGTTCTGGTGTAAGGTCGTAGGTGGGGTCGATAGGCAAATCCGTTGGCCCATTAACACTGAGAACTGATGCCGAGGCGCAAGCCGAAGTGTGTGACCCTAAGCTTCCAAGAAAAGCTTCGTAGGGAGATAAATATTAATCCGTACCGTAAACCGACACAGGTAGATGAGGCGAGAAGCCTAAGGTGCATGGATGAACTGTAGTTAAGGAACTCTGCAAATTAGTACTGTAACTTCGGGATAAAGTACGCCCTTGAACGTGAAGTCACTTGCTGGCGTAGCGTATGAGGGTCGCAGCGAAATGGGGGTAGCGACTGTTTACCAAAAACACAGGTCTATGCAAACACGTAAGTGGAAGTATATGGGCTGACGCCTGCCCGGTGCTGGAAGGTTAAGAGGTGAGGTTAGGAGCAATCCGAAGCTTTAAATTGAAGCCCCAGTAAACGGCGGCCGTAACTATAACGGTCCTAAGGTAGCGAAATTCCTAGTCGGGTAAGTTCCGACCTGCACGAATGGCGTAACGACTTCCCCACTGTCTCAACTATAGATCCAGCGAAATTGGTGAGCGCGTGAAGAAACGCGCTACCCGCGGAAGGACGAAAAGACCCCGTGAACCTTTACTGTAACTTGGCATTGGGTTTCGATTAAGCATGCGTAGGATAGGTGGGAGTTTTTGATCCGTGCGTTCCGGCGTACGGGGAGACAACCTTGAAATACCACCCTTGCTTAATTGGAATCCTAACCTGCGGTCATAATCTGGCCGGGGGACAATGTCTGGTGGGCAGTTTGACTGGGGCGGTCGCCTCCTAAAGAGTAACGGAGGCGCACGAAGGTTCCCTCAGCCTGAATGGAAACCAGGCGTAGAGTGTAAACGCATAAGGGAGCTTGACTGCGAGACAAACACGTCGAGCAGGTGCGAAAGCAGGTGTTAGTGATCCGGTGGTTCCGAGTGGAAGGGCCATCGCTCAACGGATAAAAGGTACTCCGGGGATAACAGGCTGATTTCCTCCAAGAGTTCACATCGACGAGGAAGTTTGGCACCTCGATGTCGGCTCATCGCATCCTGGGGCTGGAGCAGGTCCCAAGGGTTTGACTGTTCGTCAATTAAAGCGGTACGCGAGCTGGGTTCAAAACGTCGTGAGACAGTTTGGTCTCTATCCTCCGTGGGCGTAAGATATTTGAGAGGAGCTGTCCTTAGTACGAGAGGACCGGGATGGACAAACCTCTGGTGTACCGGTTGTGGTGCCAACTGCATCGCCGGGTAGCTAAGTTTGGAAGGGATAACCACTGAAAGCATCTAAGTGGGAAGCCCCCCTCAAGATTAGATATCTATTAAGGGTGCTTGTAGACTACGAGCTTGATAGGTTGGGTGTGTAAGCGCTGCGAGGCGTTGAGCTGACCAATACTAATAACCCGTTTTGCTTTATTTTCTTTGCCTCTCACAATCGCGAGAGGGGTTTGATAGCATGATCTACATGGTTCAAAGTTTTGCTTGCTTATCTTGTTTTGTGATTGTAAAAGTACAGTCAACCTAAATTGAAATTCGATTTGGGTGTGTCGATAGCGGTGAGGAAATACCCAGTAACATCCCGAACCTGGAAGTCAAGCTCACTTGCGGCGAAGGTAGTGCCAGGGCAACTTGGTGTCAGAATAGCAAGATGCACCCTCCTTAAATACAAAAAAGCCCTCCAAAGAGGGCTTTTTTATTT
>JBFWVJ010000021.1:0-5463 GCA_050246795.1 Candidatus Altimarinota bacterium | reverse complement strand
GAGTCTCGTCGAGGACCGAGGCCGCCTCACATCCACCGACCTCTGGTCCAGTCCCAAACCGCCATTGGTGGCCCACATGGGACCGCCATCGAGCCCAAAACATGGGACCTCCTGGCCGCCGCTTCCACTCTCACTCTTCAAATGTTACTCACCGGATGCGCAAGCTCACCCCACAGGGATGATTCTATCCATGCGATTTTAGCAAAGGAAAATGAACTCATTGAAAAACTAAAAGCGGAACGCTCAAGTGAAACTTTGCGACAACTCATTGAGCAAAACGAACATTTAAAGAAGGCAGAGGCTCATCTCTTGATGAGTCTCGATGAGATCCTAAACGCAAATAAAGTTGTAACGACCAAAATAATGAAACCAACCAAACAGGAGGCAAAAAATGGGAAAGATGAAGGAGCTAACGATTGATCCAGGTGAAGAAGTTGTGCAAGCCGTTGGCGAACTGAGTGCGACAGTGAAGGAAGCCGCAAAAGCTGCGGCGGAAACGGAAGTCGATCACGAAGAAGTAAAAGGATGGCTCACAACAGTTTTCAAAGCGATCATCGCGGCGTTCAAGCCATGATCGCTTGCAAAAAAAGCTTAACGGCATAAACGCCGAAGCTATTGTTGAAAATAAATAAAGTCCCACGACACCCCGAGGACTTTTATCAACTAACTTAAAGGGGTAAGAATGGAACAATTAAATTTAGAAACTGAATCAGATCTAGGAACCGCATTGTGCGTTCGTATTGATGCAACCGAGCACCAACGAATCAAAAAAATGATCGCTGCGACCGGAATGTCTGGCCCGGAGCTTTTTAGGCGTGCGCTCTTTTGTCGAATGGATCTTGAGCGCCCACTCCTCACACCTGAGCAAGCGAAGAGTTTTGAAACTGAACTCAAGCGCCAAGGTAATAACATCAACCAGATCGCTAAAAAAATTAACACAGGGCTGATGACTGGATGGAGTCAGGCTCTTTCGGCGATCAATGTTAACTATATGAAACTGAGTCAAATGCTCACGGTGAACTATGCCAATCGTTAAGCAAAGCTGGGTGAAAGCCCCCGAAGCACTTGAAAAGTATTTGGACAAAGACCGCGACTCTGAACCAGTACGAAGTGCTTCAAATGGCCTTGCTGAAAACATGGCAAAGCAGATTCGAGATGAGCACGAGGGACGAAAAAAAGAAGCGAAGAACTTAGCACTCACCATCATCCAGTCTTGGCCTGCGAAAGAGAGCGATCTCTTTCCGCCAGAAAAGTACAACGAGATGGGATTAGAACTTGCGAAGCGCATTGCTCCTGGTCACTCGGCTTGGGTTGTTACTCATACAGAGAAGAATCACATTCATAACCATATTGTGATTTCGTCCGTGAACCGTGACACCAAAATGTTGCTCGTAAACAAACGGTCAGAACTGACCAAGCTTCACGAGGCAAACAATGCAATTGCCAGCGAAAATGGTTTCAGCGTCATCGAAAAACGTGACAAGAAAAACAAGGCCCCTGTTCCCTATAAAGCTCAAGACATGGCCGCGCACGGAAAAAAGACTTGGTTCTTTGATATGAGGCAAAAAGCAGATTTCGCAAGAGCTGCGAGCACAAGCTTTGATGAATATGTGGGTATTTTAAAATTCCGTGGTGTGCATGTTCGGGTCGAGGAAAAGAACATTAGCTATCTCTATGGTAGCGAAGCAAAAGCAGTTCGTGGCAAACGCCTTGGAGATAAATTTGATAAAGACGGCTTGATGAAAGCGTTTAGGGAGAATGATGAGAGATATGCAAAGAGTCCAGGCCTTAGAGAACGAACCCTTTCCGATCTTGGAGCAGCCTTTGACGGAAAAGGAAATTTTGTGGGAACTCAAAGCCATCTACTACCTGAATCAACAAGCTATTCAGGACTCGGAAAAAAGGATTACAGCAAGTTCACAAAAATTGATCGCAACAGTGCTCGGGATGTGTTGCCTGCAATTTTTGATCGTAGCGGCGGGATTCTTTACCATGAAATGAAACGCGCCAATGAGCAGAGCATTTTTGGCTACTGCGAAGAGAACAAAATTCAGCTTAAAACCAATGCCAAGGGGCAAAAGGTTTTGCGCGGTTTGGAGTTCGTTGTAGTCGAGGATAAATCTTGGACGAATAGTAAGAGTGGTCGTCAGGGAACAATTATTGATTTCGTAAAAGCGCATAAAGAGACAAATGAACTTGGCGCACTTGCGATCATCAATAAAAACTCAAAGCTTCTGCTTTTGGCGCCGTACATGGGATCGTACCAGAAAGGGGTTCAGTCATTTTATTTCCCAAAGCCAAAATCTGCTTTGCCTGAAGTTGCGCAAAAAACGATGCAAAGTCTTTTGCGTTTCCGTGGCTTCAGTGAATCTCACGCAAGCTTAGTTCTTAAGAACAAAAATGTACTTGTTGGCGAGAATCGAAGCGTTTGGCTGATGGGAGAAAAGAACGAATCAGCAATTGAGTTCAAACAAGAACCCAGTGGCGAATGGAAACAAAAACGCCATGGGAAGCCATCCGTTTCATTTTTGGAGAGCTTGACTAGCTCAAAAAAAATGCACGTTCACACTGACCCGTTTGAGTTCTTGATTCTAAGTGGAAGCGGAAAAACGTCTCACTCAAAAGGCTCAAATGTTTTTGTGATGTTTGATTCGAGTTCAGAAAAACGGCTGACTGAATTATTGGCTTTGAATCCGCACATTCAAGAAGTGCATATCATGCCAACTCAAAATCATAAGGAGCTAAAAAAAGAACGAAGTTTTGCCGACAAAATGAAGGAGCATTTTAACCCGTTTGAAATTTTGGTGAAGGAACTTTCAATGAGTGATCTGAACCATGACCGAAGCCTTGGCCCTGACATCAGTATGTAAGTAAATGACCTACGCTTATAGCGCGGTCTGAACTTAAAATTTATCCTCTTCCCACCACAATCAGGCGGACGAGGTTTCACGAAATAGGAGCACCTATTATGGAAACTTCAGAAGCAAAAAAAGTAGCAAAGCCTAGCAAAAAATCAAACTCTACCGCGATCAGGGTTTCAGTCGAAACCAGGAAGCGTCTGCTGTCGGAACTCGCGAAAATAAATAAAAAGCAATTCGGAAAACGCGTCAAGCTTGATGCGCTTTTGCTCAAACTTCTTCCGAAACTTACAGTGCAAGACTTAAGCGAACTTCAAGAGGCCAGTCTCACCGGACGCGACCGAATGGAGCAGAGTTACCGTGCGCATTGTACGAAGTTCGGACACATCACGATGGACGATTTTTTGGCGCATCTTTTAAAATCAGAAAGCAGCAAAAGCCATCAGCCAAACGCAGCAGTTTCATAGGGAAAATGGCCGCATCTAACGCGCATTTTACCTATCGAAACTTTGGCGATTTCTCTTGTTTGGTTGGAAAGGAAAAAGTATATTATGAACAATAAAAATTCGAACGATTCTAAGTCGGAAAACTTAGTTTCAAACGAAACGCTCTTTGACAATTCGATGTGGTTATCAACAAAAGACGCTGCAATTTATCTGCGTAAGTTTCGTTTGGATGGTTCACCTTCTGAGGGCGCAATTCGTAATGCCGTTTGGCGCGGAGTCTTAAAGGCTCGCAAATGGCAAAGGCGACTTTACTTCAAAAGGTCAGACCTTGAACGTCTTCTCCAAAACTCTCCTTTTACAACAGGAGGTTTTGGATGGGCGTAACGAAATATGCAGAAAATGGAAAAGATTTTTTTAAAGTCTACATTCACGTAAGAAGTCCGAAAAGCCGAAAGGTTCGAGCGCAAAAACTCATAATCGGTATTGAGACTGAAGATGAGGCTTTGAGGCTCGATAAGAAATGGACTCAGTGGGCGTATAGTCAGGTTGCAAAGCGCGAAAACGATGGGCTCACCTGGGGTGAAGTCGTTGAAGCTTGGCGCGAATGGTATCGAAGGTTTCCATCAAACAGATGGGACGAAGGAACCGTTCAAGACTATATTGCACTCACGAGAAACTGGACGGCTGAATGGCTTGATAAACCTGCCACGAAATTAACAGTGACCGATAGCTTTGAGCTAATTGAAGAGGCCCGTAAAAAAGGCGCATCAATCAGGAGGCTTTACCAAATAAAGACGACTGTAAACGTCATTTTTAAATGGGGCATGGGTGCTGGAAAAATCTTGGGCAAAGATCACTCTCCGTTCTTCGGAGTAGATTTGCCAAAGAAGGGCGAGGAATCAGAACCAGAAATCTTGAACCGTGATGAGTTTGCAAATCTTCTTGAGAGAGCAAGACTAGCAGAACATGAGTGGTATCCGGTTTGGAAGCTTGATGCTCATACGGGGCTTAGGGCTTCGGAGCTTGATGGTCTTCGTAAGGAAGACTTCGAGATGGTGGCAAAAGATAAGGCCATGGAGCTTGATCGGTCTTCTGACGCTGTCAAAAACTACGGCATGATTCGCGTGCAACGCCAGTGGAAGAAGAAGCTTAAATGCTACGGAGCGCTCAAGGGTCGATACTGGAGAACGGTTCCTATTTCGAGTCAGCTTTACTGGTTTTTGCACGAGTACCTGGAAAACGATTTCGGCTCAGATGTTCATGGACGGCGCGTTTTTCCGGTCTTAGCAGAACTCCGGCGCGGTCAGCAGGCTCTAGTTTTAAAGAGTTTTTGTCTGTCTGAGGGTTTGAAGGAAATTAAGTTCCACACGCTCAGGGCCTGTTTTGCGACGCACTTACTAGCGACAGGAGTCTCGGAATCCAAAGTCATGAAGATTGGAGGCTGGAAGGACCGAGAGACGATGATGGTCTATATCAGGCTCTCAGGGATTGACGAGGCAGGAGCTACCGAAGGCTTGGATCTACGACCGAAGCAAGAGCCGATCAGAGAGGTGCAAATGCCAAATGTAGTGAATCTTTTCCGAAGGAAGTAGATTGGAGCGGAGCGTGAGGGGTATACGGCCCTTGCGCTCATAGCGAATTGTGATAACTTTATCGAGGTAAATCCTGGTTCCATTGGGGGATCAGAGATTTGGGGCTAAGCTAGCCCAAACAGCGGGTGTAAGTAGTTTAAAACTGTCACTTTTAGACGAACCCGCCATTTTGATTTGAATCTAACTTTTGATTCCTCCGGGTGGTAGCCGTGACAGCCCCGGACCCAACCAAACGAATTTCCAAATGATTGTCGGATCGAATCACGATCCGGTCGATGACCTTTCCCAACAGCAGTCTCTGCTGAACCCGCGTCAAGCCCTCGAACCCCTGCAACACTTTTTTCACCTGACCCTGAATGTCGGTCAGCCCACTCTCGTCCAAAACTTCCTGTCTCCGTTTCTGGAGAAAATCCAACTCGTGTCTTAACCGTTCCCGATCTTTTGCCAGTCGCTCAACCTGCTCTGAAAGCCAGCGAACCAAAGTATCTGTCAAATCTGAACCAAGAAGTCGATCGCGCAACTCTTGGTCTTTTTGGTTCAGTTCGGCTTGTGATTTTTGGTTCGCTT
>JBFWVJ010000020.1:0-6519 GCA_050246795.1 Candidatus Altimarinota bacterium | reverse complement strand
GTACGCCCAAAACCCCGGCCGAAATGTCACTTGAGAAGTTCGGACGAAACCAGCGGGTGATCTTCCCGCACAAGGACGACTGGGCCATAATCTAAGCGGTCAACCACCTCGCCTATGCCCACCGTACGATCGACATAGTCTCATTGAACCTGACGCTCGCAAATGGAACTATTGAATTTCAATATAGAAAACCATTCGACATCCTCGCCCACAGGGGCGGAGATGACGAATGGTGGACTCGAAGTTCGCTAAGTTGAACCCACTTCGTCCCCAGAATTTGGAGCTAAATACTTAGCACGACCAGCTTCAAATACATCAATAACTATTGCCGCTTGCTCTCGCGACTTCTTGCGATCATTCTCACGCGAACATCCTGCTAAGCCAAGTAGTGCTGCAATCGCTCGCTCTAGTTCTTTTTGTCTTGGAACTCCGAACAAAAGACAGTGCCTTTTACGAGCAAACGTAAGCAAAGCCCCGGCATCTCTCCTGGCCTCCTGACTTGCATTGATCCAAATTTTAATCACATCCTCTTTAGGATTGGTGGGTAGATTCGTCAGAAAATGCGAAATGAAAACAGCTGTCTCAATAGCCTTACCCCGAATCTCATTGTACTCAGTCCACCGATTGAAAAAGAAGTGATCGAGAAACTGCTTTAGGATGTAGGCCGAACTCGCCACAGCCGTCCCAGATAAAACTGTTGTAAAGACATCTTGATTCAATTTTATCTCCAGTTGTTGCTTTCGTGATCCCACTCGCCACCCCATGTAAGGGTGTTGCTGTTGTTACGAATGTCTTGGATCACCGATGATTTAATAAAATAAGAAAGGCCAGCATGTGATGATCGATTGATTGCATCTCCGCTATCCAACTCGTCAGATTCTAGGTGCCATGTAAGCGTACCCTTGCTGTTTTGAACCGCATAGTGTCCACTCATCACGCCGATAAAGGCTACGGACCCACCGATCCCCTCACAGAAAACAGGGCTACCACTCGAGCCAGAAAATGACATTCCAGAAATTAAAACCCTTCGAGCATCATTCTGATCTTTTGCTGAGTAATCAAATGGTGGATCACTAGAAACAACACCCTCCCTAAGAATAGGTAAGTAATTTCTGTGATCCCAGAGGTTGCCTGGGAATCCTATAAAGTAAAGGCGATGGCCGAGCACAAGTGAATTGATAAGCTGATCACTACTAACTCGATTCTCCCAAAAATTGCCACGCATACGAAGAGGGCCCGTAGGTTTGTCGAGAAGACGATACTTAAACTCTATCAGGGCGATGTCATTGTATGGATTCGGATCAATCCAAATCAGAGCATCTGGTTCAATTTCAACCCGACATACAACGGGTTGATCTCCGACTCTCCATCTCAAGTAAACAACAATCTTTGTAAGTCTTAAATTAAGAGGATTATCGGAGCCAAAAGAGTAATAATCAACGTTATGCCTATTGGTGACTAAGAAGGATTTGTCACTTGGAACATTTTTGCCGGGAGCCATTGCGGCCATCATAAATGAAGTGCCTCGGCATCGCTTTGTATGAACGCTCTTGCCGCTGCTATATTCAAATTCAGTCAGTAGGACGTTTTCAAGTAATTCCTCATTTTGAGTAATTTGGGGTAGCTTCATTCACATTCCTTCAAAATCCAAAGTCATCCTCTTGGGTCTCTGGCGGCCTTGTCCAAACTTTGAAGTCAGGGTCTTGAGACTTCGGAGTCGGATTCGCTGTTGGTGAAATAATTCTTGTGGGCAATGCAACACAGCTTCCAAAAATGACCGCCTGTCTTCTCGGTAGGCCCGCGATTCGGCTCACCTCTTGTTTATCAACCCACTCTGCGGCAACAGAGACCGCTCGCAAGTCTTGTTCAGAGGCGAGACGGAACACAACCCAAGTCCCACATTGTGAAAGCACAGTGGGTGACAACTCTGATGGACGTTGAGTGCTCAACCAAATAGAGATTCCAAATTTTCTTCCCTCTTTAGCAAGTCGTTCGTAAGCCAAGCTGTGTTTACCGGTCTCATCATGGTCATTCAACTGCCTAAGGTAATGGTGGGCCTCTTCAAGAACTAAAAGTGTTGGATGGGTTGCACCCTGACCGCGTTTGAAAAGCTCGAAGGCAAGTAGCTCAAGGAGAGAACCAAGAATCATCGGCAACAAGTCGTGGGCTACGCTTCGCAAATCAATGATGTGCAAATTCCAATCGGTATCCTGTGCCCCAAACATCTGATCGACCAGATTGGTTGCCTCCGCTTGCCAATTCAGACTATTGCCGTTGGTGTCACTTCCATCTACATCAACCACAGAGATGAAATGTGGATCCTCAACCAATCGTCGAATACGATTTAACAATGGAGAAATGTTGCCGTATTCAAAGGGGCCCCGCTCAAACGACTTTGCTGTCTGACCCGTTCGCTGAGAAGGCTTTATGGAATAGCTTTCGGCTACCAGGCTTGCGAGGGCCATCATCGGCGGCCATTTTTTCGCCGTCGCTGTATGGGTTCTAGCACGTAATTTGTTGATCGCATCCGCAGCGGGATTTGCGTCACCGGGCCGACAGTCTTCCACAAGCACAAAACTATTTGTTCCTGCAAGACCAGCAGCTTGTTGGCTGTCGCTCCACTCAACAAACTGGAGATTTTCAAGAGCAAAATTAAGGGCAGGTCTCTGAGTTTTTTCGCTTGGTAGAAGGAGTCGTCCGAGTCCATGTCTTCCAAGCGAGTAATATGGAATCCGGGCTTTTAGGTCCTGACCAAACTTTGTAATCTTAATTTTCTCTGGCGGTAAATGCGGGGACAGCGCTTGCTCGTACTCTCCGTTGATGTCGAATAGTACAACTCTGGAGTTGGGAAACTTCAAAATCTGCTGAAGAATAGCAGCCGTAAAAGAACTCTTCCCTTGGCCTGTGCTCCCCAGTACGGCTACATGGCGACCTAACAAGACATCAATGTCCACCCAAAGAGAGCCATTGGATCTGGTAGTATCTCCGAGCTTAATCGACTCTCCCTTTTTTTCTTGCAAATTCAAGATCGCGGCTAGCTCTGACTGCGAGAGGGGATATGCTTCCGCTCCAAGAGACGGCGAGATTAACGAATCGGGGATGAAGCTAAGTTGCTGATCTTTTCTTCTTAAAACGCCGACTACCGTAGCAACCAAGTGTCGTAGAGGTTCTTTATTGATGTCTGGCTGATGTAGTCGTAGGTGAGCCTCTTTGGGTTCGGCAAAACGCAGCGACTGAACTCGAAGAATTAACAGGCGTGAACCCGCATCAACACCAAATAGACTTCCTATATCGGTAACGCTGACAATGCCGTCAGGATGTGCGGCAAGCTGACCTTTATGCTCATCTCTCAAGTTGAGAGTGACCTGAGGTCCATCAATCGAAACGACATAGGCGAATGGGGAGCGACTCATGAAAGGCTATTCTCCCACGATGAATCATCCGACAATGTGCCGCTACCATCGCCGTTTAATCTTTTAGCGAGTTGCTTGATCCGTAAGGATTGGTCATCATAAACAGCAGGATCTGGCAGCAGACGGGCTAACTCGGTGAAGTAGGCTGCCTCGCCGCCACCAACGATAGTCACTTGAGGCAGTTGAAGTTCAGCAATCTTCTTGGCCCACGCTCGTGCCTTGCTGAAATTCCATTTGTCGTTCTTCATTGTGAGTTCTGGTAAGAAAATGACCATCTGTAGCGTTGGATTTTGCAGTGCCGTTTTGAAAACCCGATTCAAATGTTCATCAGAAAAAGAATACCCAGATACAATGATTGAAGATTGTGGTCGGCTTAGAAACTCAGAAAAACGTCTGAACAACTCACCAAATACAAACCCGCTCGTCTGCTGGTACTTGAGCGTTCCTGGCAGAACCAGAAACTCATCAAGAGAGCCGTCTCCCCCTTCGAGAAATTTGTTAATCTTACTCCAGATAGACCTACAAGGTGATTCGATCACCGACTCATCGCCGATCAATCTCCATGTCAGTGACCCATGGAGTTTTACCAACGAGACGTTGTAAGTACCAAAGCTGGCCTCACCACGAGCCTGTGTGTTTCGCAAGCCGAGATCAAAGTAGGCCGGAGAAAATGATCTGTGATGGAGTCCGGCAAACCCATTTACAATGTGAAGTCCAAGCGACTCAGCGGCCCACTCAACGGCAAGATCGTAGTTGGTTGTGAAAACCCAAGGACACGATTGACCCGGTTGTCTTGACGAACACAACTTCTGAAGAGCGTTGCGGTGAGCGTGAAGGCTTTCAGGTAAATCTTCTATCTGACTTGGATCCTTCCAAAGATCCTCAGACAAGATCGCCGCATGAAAAACTGTTCGTTTGATATTGGCTAAAACGCTCTCAAGCTCATCAACGTCATCATGATTTGATCTGCGCCATTCAATCAAAGCAACTTGTAGTGAATCTGAAAGAGCCTCAATGTTTACATCGTCGTAATCATCTTCAAGAAAACTGTTGGTTTTTAGCCAAGTGATGTCGTCTTCGTATTCGTTTTCAAAATGCTCCCAGGTCCCTTTGAGAGTCATCCCACCGAGTGAGCCGCAAGAGGCTCCTGATCCAAGAAATAGCCCTACGTGTTCGAGTCGAACTACCGATGCTAAGTGAGCGCGAATTTCATCCTCGGTCATCCATTGTTCGCCACGGCGAGCGATGACCATTGACGAAGTACCAGTCTTTGTCATTGAGTTACCTCACCAGAACTCGATTCAGATTTGGCCCCACCTGACTTCACCCACTCATCCACCTCAGTTGTCTTGAACTTCCACAATTTGCCGACTCGATGGGCGGGGATGCGGCCCTTCTCAAGCCATCGATAAACAGATTCTTTTGAGACCCCAAGGTGAGCTGCGATCTCCTCAACTGAAAGCCACGGTTCTGCGTTTGTCATGTTCAACCCCCGAGGAGAAAATGATTCCAGACAATCAATGACAAGTAAATACCAAATAAAGCGATCATTGATCATGACGGACAGGGTCAAATGATCACGCGAAATGGTACCGAAACGTCGGAGGTCAAAACAATCTCGGTTGCCTCCGAATCCGCGGGGCCTAATTCTATTTCACCCTCAATATGCCATTTGCTGCTGAACTGATTCAGGTTTTTGCCTGACGATTCTGCGAGACTGGTGCATGTCAACTTTTCGGGAATGAGTTTTCTCAATGCGCCATTCGCCAAAGTGGGGTCGGACGCAAACAACTCTGCTAACCTTTCAAATCGTTCGCGAACAGCAAACGGCGTGACCAGGAGCCTGTCGATCTTTGCTACCTCCAGAGCCTTGAGACGATCAGAAATAAATCGCTGACGTTGCTCAGCCTCGGCCAACTCAACTCGTGCAGTCTCTGAAATGTCACCGCGCTCACGGATGAACTTAATAAAATTCCTTATCTCTCGTTCGATCTCATGCTTTTGCTTCATCAACGATCGAATTTCAGAGGGAGCCGTGTTGAGTCGTTCTTTGATTTTTTGGTTGATGAGTTTGGTCGCAAGATTGACGTTGTGTTCGTCCATAAGGATTTTCTTCAGTTGATCGATGACCGCCCCTTCAATTTTCTTGCGACTGATCGTTCGATTGTTGGAGCATTTGACCGGGTCTTTGCGGTAGTGAACATAGCAGCCCATGTATCCACCGCGACGCTTTGTAACCTGAAGTAGGTTGCCGCCACACTGACCACACTTCAAAAGACCGCCCAATAAAATGTCTGCCTTATTGCCAGAACGTTTTTCAGAACGAGCGTCAGCCCATTTGTCTTTGGGTTCACTTTTTGGCTTGGCAGTCTGTGGAGTAAAAGTTTTCTGAACTTGCTCCCAAGTGTGGATGTCGATGATCACAAGGTCTTCTCTGATCGAGGCACCATCGTAATGTTCAAGCCAATGTTCGCGCCCCTGTGAGCGTCGTTCGATTTTCTTGGTTGTGGGGTTTTTGATGTTGGTCTGCTTGCCCCATGTCCAACGACCGATGTACTTGGGACTCATCAGAATTTTTCTAATCGTGTTGGGACTCCAATTACATTTCTTACCAGTGATTTTTTGACTGCGTGGCGGTGAAGGAACTTCATTTCTATTCAGATACTTTGCGATGGCCGAGAGACCCAACTCACGAAGCCGCAGTTGATAAATAAGTCGAACGCCGCGAGCTTGTTCCTCATCGATCTCAATCTTGTAATGACTTGGAACTTCAAGGCCGCCCTTAAAACGAGTGCGCGTCGGAGTGCTTTTGAAGCCGTAACAAATGTCGCCAGCACTGAACCCTTCAATTACCCGAACTGATTGACCGCGCTTGGTCTGTTGTGCATGGGTTTCATTACTCAGCTCATTGACCATCCCTTTGACGATGAAATACATCCGTGCGTTGGGGGACTCGGAAGAAATGTTTTCGCCGACGCTGGGCTTGCCCCTCGTTCAGTTGAGATTCGTCAGTTGAGCGGCGGGTTCATTGGTTAAATTGCCTCTTCAGCAAAGTCAATTTGTTTGTCTTCTTCGCACATCGCACGCAGCAGTACCCAGAGTCCGG
>JBFWVJ010000019.1:0-6748 GCA_050246795.1 Candidatus Altimarinota bacterium | reverse complement strand
AAAAAAGTAAAAGGGACAAGTGCTACCGAAGCGTCCTCACAAGACGGAAACCCAAAAAGCGGATGCGGTCGTTAGGCATAACGTCGACACGATCGGTCAGAACCCAAGGACCGCTGTTCCAACCACCGCTACGCATAATGCGGACAAGGCCCTCTTTACCCAATGGATTAGTTCCACCTGGTAGCCACTGCCATTTGTCGCTGTCCCAAGAGTCATATCCCTGCTCGAAGACGTTACCAAGAACGTCATGAAATTCATGGCCATTAATAATCAAAGATTTAGCCGTGGTTCCTACTGGATGAGTTTTTTCGTCTGAATTTTTGCTATACCAAGCATAATCCTCTAAGTCCGCCTCAGTATCTACAAAGTAGAAGTAAGTACTCTTAGCTCTGCCTAAGGCGCTCATAATATACTCTTGTTCAGCTTCTGTGGGTAATCGAAAACCTTCAGCCAAATAATAATCTTCATTTGAAGCATTAATCTTTACCTGTCCGCTCTCTAATTTAAGCGTCCCATCTTCAGCGCGAGTGCCATCCTTCCACTTCACTCCACTAAAATCATAGGCAGGTTTTAATCCGTATTTTTCAGAAATTTTATTAGCAAATATAAGTTTTGACCAAAAGGTCGCGTTTTCAAGTGGATTGTCTGGCTGCATTTTTATGGATTTACCATTTACAGAAACAACAATCGTATGTTCTCCATCAACAAACTCTGACGGGTTGTCTCCCATCTCTTCGACCCACATTTTTTGCGTAACCTGCGTCGACATCACTTCAATAGAATTGGTCAAGTTGACCACTACCTTGTGCTTGTCTTCACCCATTCGAAATCGCCCTGCCGGGATGGGATTGAATTTCATTTTATGACGAATGTCTTGAGTCTCGACACGAGTTTCTTCGCGACGCTCCCGTACTCGCTCTTTCTCCTGCAACGACTTTTTTGACCATTCTAGAAGTCTTTTTCGATCGACCTCGTCTCCTTTAATATATTCCTGAATCTCCTCTCGATGGATCATAGCGGCTGACGAAATCCAAGCCTGCTCCTCAACAATAGGATTTGAGATTTCTCCTTTTTCAAGGCTGTCAATCAACTTTAAAAGCTCAGTCTCGCCGATGATTTGATGCTCAAGAAGGGCACTCAAATAAGCGATGAGCCCTTCCGTGCCGTCGACTTTAAGTTTAGGCTTGCCCACTAATGTATCCGCTCTTTTTGAAATGCCGAATAATAAGGCCGTACAGAGCTTATTGGCCTGAGCTGGAGTTTGAATGCCCATCGAAGCGAATGTCGCAATTAAAAGGATTCGAAATCTCACCATACGCCCTCCTCCAGACCTGCCGCATAACGCACAATGTGCCTGAGTTGTTCTTGCTCGTGATCGCTCATTTCATTTGTTTTAATACCTGTTAAGCGATCAATATGTGTCACAAGGTCATCTACGACTCTTTCTAAAATTTGTCGATCTTCAAAAACGGGGTGCTGGACAAGCTGCCTGACCTTAATCAGCCATTTCTCAAGAGGACGATCCACTTGCTTTACGTCGCGCCATTTTATTTTTTCTAAATTGCCAAGATGCTCTCGTGCCGAAATAAATTGGCTTCCATAATAAATTTGATCTGAAAATTCAGCAACCAACCGGAGTGCCTGATCCATCAACTGATAAATCTCTGCTGGCAGTTCCTTGGCTACTTTGTCGGTATAGAAATCGCTGCGGCCTTTTAAATTCAAGGTATCGGCTTCGTTGAGAATGTCTTTGATGTGCTCAGGGGTGAATTCGCGGTAAAAACCTCTTTCTGCTCCCATTCTTTGTGAGTCCATCGCAAATCGCATCAACTCCTCATTGGTTTGGTTGATTGCGATAAACATAGTTTGAAGGGGTGTTTGACGGTCAATCGCACGTCTTGCTTGTAGCAACTCGTCGGCATTGATCTCGGACTGTCCGTCGGTCATGAGAACAATGTTGGCCGCAGCGAGCGGTTCGCCGGATCGCCTTTCAGCATCGGCAATCAAGCTCATTGCCTGAAGAAGCGCTTTTTGAATATCTGTTCCGGCGTTGGTATTTTTAAGTTTTTGTTGGTAGTTACGAATTACGTCCAAGGCCTCTTGAGTATTTGTCACGCGAATCGCTGTCCCAGGTTTGGTATCAAATGGAACAATCAAGACTCGATGCCGATGCTTTCCGCCCGGTGAAATATCACTGAGGGCGTTACCTGTAAAAGCTGAAATAAGTCCTGCCTGGAAACGACCGGGTTTTCCTCTCATAGAATCAGAAGTGTCGTAGAGTACAATAGTAATTCTTTCGGATTCCTCTTTCCCATAGCCCGCAGGAATTTGAACGCGCTGCCTTCGAGTGAGGATATAGGCCGTTCCCTCACGAATGTTATCTTCAAAGCTCTTTCCGCGTTGGGCCCAAATTGCTCTCGGTAAATCACTAAACCTCTGAAGAGGGAGCAAATCGCGTCCTTGGGGTTTGACCAGATCTCTCTGCCATGTTTTAGCCTCGATGGTTTCTGGACGTGGCGTTGAGTTAAGAATGAAATCCGAGAGTGGACTTAAAATCGACATGAGTCTCATGTCGTTTAGATTTCCTGCTTTGAGTTGTTGCGCTACCTCTATAGTGGGGTTGTTCGGTCCCACGGCCGAAAGATCAAATTGATTTTTCAAAAGCAGTCGCGCCACTGAAGGTAGATTTTTGACCAAATCCTGCACAAGCCCGATGTCCTGAGAATCAGGATGCGCGAGAGCACCAATTCTTTTTTGAACTTGATCTAAAACTTCTGTCAGTTGCTCTGGCTGCCGAATTTTTCCCTCTGGATCGAGAACCTTCGAGTAAACTTCGAGAGCAAGTTTGATTTTATGAAGCTCTTGATAAGTCTTGTTAACGTCTTGTCTAGGCATCAGGCGGGTCAACTGATCTACCCAATTTTTCAATTCCGGGTGCTCACCACTATGCGCGCTGAGAGCCTTCTGATAAATTGCTTTTACTTGCGGATTATTGAACTTTCTTATCAAAGAGGAAATTTGGTTCAGTCGATTTTGAATATCAGAGCCTTGCTTTGTAGGATCAAGTGCTGTCTGCAACAAAACTCTCACAGCTCGTTCCAAGAGTGCATTGCGATCAAGCCGTGGTTCAAGTTCAAGAGAGCCAAGCTCCAATTGGTCTGCCAACTCTTCTTTGGTTAAATCGGTCTCATTTCGTTCTGGTTTTTGTGTCTTTTCGGGCTCCTTTTTGGTTTCTGGCGTTGTCTTATCGCCTTTCCCGATGAGCCTTTTCAGTTTTTCAAAAAGCCCCTCAGAACGACGTTGAGTATCTTCCTCCAAACGCTGCTTGTGGTCTTTTCCTTGTCCTGATCCTTGAGATGGCTGGATCTGCTGCTGATGAGTCGAATTCTGCGTGTCTTCCCCATCGTTTTTTGGTTTAAGCGTGCTGTCTAGTGCGTTGTCGGAATACTCATTTTCCCCATTTTTGTTATCCTTCTTATCTTTTTTGATTGGAGTTGGATCAAAGAGGTGCCACTTGCCATCGTGAAAAACCTCAACCCACGAGTGGGCCTCACCTGGGACAACAAGATAGCTTTTCCCATCCGTTCCACTTTGATGTTTTTTAGCTCTGAACCCTCCGACAACCCTCGATGGAATTTGATAAACGTCTCTCAAAATTCCAATCATTGAGTAGGCCGCCATGTCGCATTGAAAAGCGCCAGCTTTTAACGCAGCAATCGGATCAGTTTCAGGCCTTGGCCCTACACTATAGAGATATTCCTTCGCGATATGATCGGCCACTGCCTGAGCTATGGCCAGTGGATTGCGCGCACCCTCTGATGCCGGATATTTTCTTAAAACGTCGGATTGAACTTTATCTGGCCATTCTTCTGTTTTGAACCCAATCGTCCGTGTATAAACCTCGCGAATGTGCGGCATCATTGAGATGTTCACGTCATCAGTTAACGGGATGTGAACTTCTGAAAGGTCCTCTTTCAGCTCCAAAACATAGCTACCTGTTTCAGATCGCAAAATCAAAGCTCTCGGATCAGTGGGCTGAAGAGGTTTAAAAAGTGGCGGAAGGAAAAGGTTCACTTTTCTTTTGCCGAAAGTCCGAACAATTTGCTCGCGACCTGTCTGTTGATACTTTAAGGGTTGAGATTGTATGGTCGGTAGAACGGCTTGTTGAAAAGAATGCTTCGCTCCTCGAACAATTCCAGAAAAATAGTGTTGAGCAAAGAATGGAGTTTTGAAATTGACCTCGGCAACACGGTACTGCTTCTGTTTCTCTGCGCCTCGATTCTGGGTGTCCTTAGTGAAGGGCTTGTATTCTTTCGGCAGCTCGGGATATTCGGGCGGCTGCTCCTGCCCCGGCCCTTGGTCCTGCCCCGGCCCCTGGTCCTGCTGTTTTTGCTGCTGCTCTTTTGTCTGTTCCGGTTTGCCTTCCTCTTTTTTACCATCACGATCAATAACAGTTTCGGGCTCCTTATATCTGCTCAAATATTCGACTGCATATTTCAGAGCAAGTAGGTTTGACTGAGTATCCGTACGGTCTGCGCTGCTGTCACGAAGCCAATAGGCGGCGTCATCAATCATCCATTGAATAAGTTTTTCGTTATAACCACGCGGCCCAGAATAAGCCCGTTTAAGGTTAAGGTTGATGATGGATAAGGGGCTATTTACCCATTTGCCGTCCTGAGCTCGAACTGAAAGTCTCTTAAAAATTCTGTCGCCCTGATCGCTATTAAACGCTAAAGCAAATGGATCTTGGAATGGGCCTAAACGCCGACCGTATTCTTGAATGAGGGCCTTAATCGAACTTTCTTGAGATTTAATTCTGTCCTGAAGGGGATGCCTTGCAACAGGTGCGGCCCTTGTTTCGTGCTCAGCGACTCTAGAAAGCCATTTAGCACACCATTTGTTAGGCTGGTTGCTCGCTGTCGCAGCACTTTGGCCAACAAAAGCATTCGCGGTGACAATGCTAAAAAGGAGAAGCTGCCGTTTCACGTTTCGCTCACTCCCCTCGATAATGCATCATCAGAAGTTCAAATGAAGTATCCTCTAAATTGGAAGTATTTTGTTGGACCGCATTACGAGCCCTGAGTTCTATTTGTCCCTGTACTGATGCCAGATGTTTTAAAAACGTTTTTTTGAATCGCTCTTGCTCATCTTTCAAATTCTGAATGAAAAGCTGCTCCCTTTTGTCCCGTGCAGAAGAAGGATCAATAGCCCAATCAAAATCAAGATCCACTTTTTGCTGGCTATTGGGATCAAATTTTAATTTGGTCTCGCCTGGGCCAATCGTGGTCATGACGAGAAAGCCACGCCAGAGCGAAAGAGGATCAAGCCAAATTTGTTTTTGAGTGAGCTGTGCAAGGGTTGCATCATTGGCGAGTGGCGACATCATAAAATCAACAAAAGCAGACATCAAAATGATCTCTGGAATTGGTTGTCTTAAACGCTCACTATAGTCCGCCGATGGAAAATAAACGAAAGGCTCTTCGTGGCGGTTACGTTTGTAGCGCTCTTCAGATTCTTTTATCGCTCGGTTCGTTTGTTCCCTCATATCGTTGATGAACTCCCGATACACCGTCATGAAAAGAGGGCTTAGCTCGAAAATCGATTGAGCAAGCTGTCTCATGGCGGACCAATTCAATTCTTTCGGCTCCAGGAACACTTCATCCTTCAAGACTTCCGGGTTAGTTTCCGCAAGCGCTTCCAAATATCGACGACGCTGCCTTCGCTGATCCAGCACCGCTTGATCGCGTGGATTAAGCCAATTGTAGATGAAGGCTTTAAATTGAAATCGGTTAAGAAGTGCCGGGGCAGTGGAGCCTTGTCCGTTTTCAACAAACTGCTGGAAAATTTCAGGCAGATTTGCGTTGCTAGTTGCAAAAAGTGTTTCGAGGCGAGCCTTGATAACCCGATTTCCCGCCAAGACCTCACGTTCATTCAGGAGCCTTAAAAGAGAAGAATGGGCCACCGGATTTCCTTTTTCAAATTCATCAATTAAGGCAACGATGTGCTCCGCGAGGCTTCCTTTGGTATTGATTTCAAATCGACCCGCTTTTGCGGCTTCAAAATTCTGACCGCCGATAAATGCTTGTTCCGTCATCATTTGGTGCATTTGAAGTTTATAGGGTGATTCACGCTCGCCCTTCATCAGCCAATTCACAAAAGCCGACTTTGCACCGCCTGGAGGACCATACAAAAACATGTTCCCTTTAAAAAGGCGTGAGACGGTACCCGCATGATGGACCGTGCCTAAGTTTCTCAGCTCGTTATCAAAAAGACGGGCACGCTCTCGAATCACATCTCGGGCTTGCCTCATGGCTTGTAGCCCTTGCGGAGTCAGACCCCGAAACTCAAATGTCTTTGGATCAAATTGGATGAGGTTTTCTTTCGGCTTTTTTTCTGCAATTGCATCTTTGTCGGCTGCGCCCCCAGAAAGCACACTAGTACACTGGTCGGGCTGCTCGCCCCAACTACCACCTCGTATGACGCTGTCATTTGCCATCGCATTTGCCGACAATAACAAAACAAATACCACGACCTGTGGTCCCTTCATATTCGACCTAAAAATCCTAAATGCAGATAAAAGTCGTCTAAAACCGATGGATACGCCTTGTCTACAAACTCTACAAAGAAGCATTTTAAGGCCTCACTTTCTGCCCAAATAGCAGATAAAACGCACAATTATCTTTGATTCGATTCAGTTATCACGTATTTATCAATATTCATGCCAAGTTAAGCGGAAGGGCGGTTACCG
>JBFWVJ010000018.1:0-7454 GCA_050246795.1 Candidatus Altimarinota bacterium | reverse complement strand
AGCGGACATTTAGAGGGAAGAATAGTATTGAAGTATAATTGTGGAAGATTGAGGAAGGGAGTAACGTTGTCTGTGTGGTTTACGTCAGGTTCGCGGTGTTAGGTGTCCCTTAGGCATAGACCGAAAAAGAGAAGCCGGGGAGAATGGAAGCTCCCCGGCTTGGTCTATGCCTGACACGCGGAAAGATCGCGTCCCGGCTCTTTTGGTGTAGGTGCAAGATACGAAGGAGAGGAAAGAGAGCAGAACGAGGAAGAGAAAAAAAAGCTATGGCACCGGAAGGGAGCGTTTCCGGCTCTTTGGTGTCGGTAGTGATTGCGGAACGAGCGGTAGAGGGAAGAGAAAGAGGAGAGGAAGCGAGAGTGCAGCAATCACATAAGGAGCGGAGCGGAGAAAGAGAGCGGAGCAGGTTTTGCGAGGGGAGAGAAAGGATTATCTTACAGAAGTCAGAAGACAACGACTAAAATCTATGAAGACAGCCCCTCACCACGCCGGCGAACTGTCAGCAAGGAAGAGCCTTGCACGTAGAGGCATCAAAGAACCAAGAAAGAGACTGCAACCGAAATCACGGGTGGTTGGCTTGTTGTATCCGGGATCGGATATGATGAACGGTCTACGAACTTCAACGTAAAGGAGGAATTCGTATGAGTGTGAGTGAACGGAAAGTTATTGGAGGAATAGTAGTGGTAGTGATATTACTACTGAGTGGAGTAGGTTTAGAAAGTCAGGTGGTGTCAAACTGGGTGGATCATTGGCCGACGGCACGGGGTGGGGTGATTGCGGTGATGGATACAGTATGTTGGGACTATGATACGTTAGATAATGATCCGTGTGATAGTACGCGGTTGGCGGTGGTGGGTTATATCCCGGATACAAATACGGTGATCGATAGTTGTTTGTGGTCGTCGAACATGTTGCCGTTCGGCGGGAACTGTTCGTGTGGTGCGTTGTATCCGGGTGGAGTCGATTATGCGTATGATACGTGGGGTTGGAATTATGATCCAGCACACCAGTTTGATACGTGCGGGAATCACGATCAGGCGAACCCGTGCGGAGGTCCGGCACAACCGAGACATTTGTACGATGTGCCTTGCTGGTATGAGACGGACACAACCGACCCGAATCACCCGAAGTTGAACACGGGTTGTTTTACGTTGCAGTTTGCGGTAACTCATTGCCAGTTAGGGAAGCAAGTACGAGAGTTGCGAATAGACTTCTCGAATTTTGCGGAGGGGTGCTTTGGAGATTCAGTTGCTATCATCGATCATTCTGACCCTCTAAATGATCCTGATACAGTGGCGTTGTTTTTGAAAGACTCAACAGGGGCGGTTGTTGGTGGAACACAGTTTCTCTATCAGTTTCCTTCAGGCCAACAGATACCACCGCCGCCGCCGTGTGCTCCTCGTATTTTGAGCTTTGAGATATGCGGTTTGTGGAAAGAGGGAAGGAGTCCTTCAGAACATGAATGTGCAGCGGTCTTTGAGGTAAAGTTTGGAAATACGGATGCGTCGGAGTGTGGAATTATCCCGTTTATCTTTGGCGGTCGATGTCCGAATATCCAACGTATTGAGCCGGTGAAAGGTGGTGACGGAGATCCTTCGCTCAGTTATCGGTTGTACTACAATGGGAAGTAATGGAGGCAAGACTATGAGAAGAAAGGTGTTAGTGATTGCTCTGCTATTCTGTTGTACTGTTCCGGTGTTCGGGCAAATAGAGATTGAACTTGATACAGTAGACTTTGGAGATGTTGGGGTTTCATTATTGGGGATGGACTACGGACGGAGTTTCATTGTTCGGAACGTGTCGGATAGTGTGTGGTGGGTGGAACGTTCAAAGCAACCGATCTTTCCTGAAGAGTTGTACAACTTTGGTTTGTTCTTTGAGGGACGGTTAGGTTACTCTCGATTGTTGCCGGGTGATAGTGTTCGGTTTTTGGTTGTTGGTTCGGTTGGTTCATTGGAATGGATATATGAAGAGTTTATCGATACGGCATGGATTCCAGCAGAGTCGGAGAATGGTGTGCGGGATACCTTCGAGTTCTACGTTCGTGCAAATGTGGTGAAGCAGGATGCGCCCTCTATTTCCACATCAAAGGGGGCAACAGTCTACAAATGTCGGTGTGGTATTCGTGATGAACTTCCGGTGAACTCTACAGAGTATCGAGCAAAGGTATATATCAATAATCCGACGAAGGATACTATCTGGGTTGATTCCTTACGGTTAGTGAATCTTGATGATGTGGGGTGGTGGTTTACTACTGAAGGGGGAATTATTGGAACGTATGATAGCATCGGGAGGATAGATATACGAACGGGTAAGTATCCCCCCGGTCATCGGAGTGATTTACCGACATACATTCTGCCGGGAATGCCAGCGATTCTATCAGCGGGGTTGCCAGCCTATAAGGGAACCGGGATGAAGGCAACGATAGTAGAAGCATGGCTAAGCGGGAAGAACGGTGAAGCGTGGTACGTTCAGGATACCATGAAAGGTTGGATTGAAGACTTGCCGCATACTGTTCCGGTCTCTTCCTTCTCTGCAACGGTGACAATGCCGGAAGGGGTTGACCTTGTAAACAAGGGGGCGTATGCTTCCTTCCACAAGTGCAAGTTACCTGACTCGATTCCGGTCTATGTGACAGAGGTAGAGTTTCGGGGAGAACGTGCCGATGCTCTTCGTTTGATCTCGAACGCGGGTGCTCCGATTCCACAACTTCCAATGCAAGCTGAGTGTGTGGGAGGTGACCTTACGTGGGGAATCGAAGTACGGAGAACCCCGGAACTATTGGGGTTGACCGTAGACACGCTTGTAGCTCACTGGTACTATGACGATCCGATAGAGGGAAGAGTCGAGGGAGAGGCACACGGATTGATTTACATCACGATAGAGGGAACGTTGTCGACATCGGATGAAGAGAGAGGGGAAAGGGTTGATAGTCGTCTGGTAGTTCGTCCGAACCCGGTACGTGAAGTTCTGGACATTGCGTGGAAGTCTTCGGATGTTCAGGAAGTGAAGCGGATACGGTTCGTTCTCTACGATGAAGAAGGCCGTAAGGTTGTCGAGTTCGGGAGTGATCGTGAAGGCCGTGGAGTGGTTCAAGTGTTGGGGCTTCCATCGGGTGTCTACATCGCCGTAGCGTATGACGAATCGGGAAAGGCAGTTGGAGCGGAAAAGGTGGTGAAAGAGTGAGTGAGGAAATGAGAGAAATCTATGAAGACAAAGCCCGGAGTGATCCGGGCTTTTTTTGTTGTGTGGTGGTGAGTTAGGCTGTGATCGGGGAGGGGGAGAGTACGGAAGACCGACCGGGAGCGTATGCCCTCTCCCCGACATGATGCGTAAGAGGTAGCGAAGAGGTAGAAGAATGCCGGTAGAGGTGTCATAGTTGGCCGTAGATCGTTCGGAGAGAGAAGAGGGGTAGAGGAAGCCGGTGGAATCTGTGAAGGGGAAAAGAAGTGGGTGTTTTAGAGTTGGTCGACTGGAGGTTACGGAGTAGGTCGGGGAGAGAGTGAGCGGGGTTTGTGGTGAGTCTGAGTTGCAACCAGTGGGGAAGGGAAGGCCTGTGAGAGTAGTACGTTCCCGGTGGTTCTGTGTGAAGTTGGTGGAAGTCCGGAAGTGATTTCGTGTATAGTTGGTGTAAACCGGTTGTGAAGTTCGCGTATAGTTCGCGTGAACTGTATGTGAATCTGTCGTGAACTTTTGCGTGATCGGTGTGGAATCCTTGCGGAAAATCTGTGAGGAGTAGAAAAGAAAAAGCCCCTGTTCTCACTCCAAGAACAAGGGCTTATTGCTTAGGTCATGGCGTTTGCTCCGACCTTTGGCCTTAGTGGAAGAACCAAGATAGTATTTGAAGGATCACGCAACCGTAAAAATTTCGTGATGGTTGTTCGTTAGGATTTCGTTAGGATTTCGTTAGGGGGATTGGGGAGATGGTGGAAAACTTCATTCCCGGAAGTTCTATATTGAGCGGTGACCTTCTTTTAGAGTATGGCCTTAGTGGAACAAGCCCATACAGAGAGGAGAGACGGGGGGTTGTCGAAAGAGAGGCTAATAGAACCTCTTGATCTCTATAGAATAACTGACCGCTTCGACTCTAAAACGCGAAATTTCCACAGAAACGGGGATGTTCGCCAACCTGCAAAGCGGGACACTTCACCGCGCCTTGACTCTTCCAACGCTCGAATACACCACACAGATTCTTCTGCACTGCTGAACTGTCCGACACCGGTTCTCTTCAAGAGCTTTCAGCTCGATTTGAGCACCGGAGCCTTCATTCGTACCACAATTGAGAAGAAGAGTTGTAATAAATGGCAATGCCCGGTTTGTGGTGAACTGAAAAAGTCGCGATATGTTGGGCACTTCTCACGCTTCTTTTCTTCGAGGTCACGACTTCGGTTTATCACCTTGACGCTTGATCCGAAACGAGGAATTAGCATCGAGGATTCACGGAAGTATATCATTTGGGCGTTCAGTTGCTACAGAAAACGATTGAACAGACGGGGGGAATTTCAGTACATCGCTGCACCGGAAGAACACAAGTCAGGTTATACCCATTTGCATATCATTTGCAGTCTTCCTGACGGAGTAACCGAAGAGGATTTACGTTCGCACTGGTTCCAGATCGGAGGGGGAATTGTCTTCGACGTGCAAGAGATTACCGACAACCCGGCGCGGATGGTTGGCTACTTGATGAAGTACGTTCTCAAGGATGCGCAAGCACACCCAGACAAGCGGAATTTGTTGGCTTCTGAGGGGATAGGGTACTATGCAAAGGAAGTCAAGGAAGCACGAAAAGCGTATGCACAAGAACGGGCACGAGCTGAGGGACGGGAGGTTTTCGGAGAGAGTGACAGGGTGTGGGAACCGTTGTCGGTGGGGAAGGCTCGTGAGGGGAAGAGCGATGTACCGACAAAGGAAGACGTGAAGCGTTTCCGGGTGATCTCTCAGTCATTGCGCCGAACGACGATGTACGTTCATGAACACAAGGACGGCAGTAAATCGGTGGCGTATTGGGATGAAGCATCACGACGGATCAAGGTACGAGCAGTGCAGGGAGATATGACCCGAACACAGATCACAAAAATGATTGGTCGGATAGAATCACAACAGGCAATACCATGAACCAGAAGAGAACCTACGGAGTCGTCTATCGTTCACATATCGGGGGAAATGTGGACTGGATACCGCTTGGTCTAAATCTTACGGAGGAGTTAGAACGGCGGAAAATCAAGGTTCGGAGTATCGAGGAAGGTGAGGCATACGGAGTATTGGAAAGTATCTCAGAGTTCTTAGAGTCGGAAGGATGGTTTGTCGAGTGGGAAGAAGAGGAAGCGGGAGAATGGTATGAATTGCAGTACGATTTGGGTTCGATCTGGTTGGAAGAGGAGAAGGGAAGTAGCGATGTAGGGAAGGGGTTCGCCGGTGTGTTCTGAGAGAAGACACGGAAGTGAGGAAAAGTTCTCAGTTGCAGAGAAAAGAATCTCTGCCCGACGTGGTGGGGAAGGGGTAGAGGAAGCGTAGAGAAATGAAGTTAGAGGGGTCATATTTTGCGATGGTGGGTTCCAAAGGGGGGAAGAGGAAGAGAGGAGCGGGTGAAACGTGTGTAGGGGAAAAGAAGAGGGTGTTTTGTGGTTGGCCGGTTTGAGGTAACGGAGTAGGTCGTATGAGTCGTAGATAATATTCAAGGTTAATCGTGGAATGAAAAGAGGAGGGTATTTCTTGCGCGGGGTGATAGGACTACTTGCGTTTTCTTCAGCAATGAAAAGAGGCGGGTGTTTCTCAGGTGCGAGATGTAGAAGTTAGTGGAGCGTACCAGGTCACGAGTAAGAAGCATCACGGGAAGGAGTCGAATACATGGGATCGGCTCCTTTTTCTTTTGTGGTGGGATGGTGTGAGCATCGAAAAGAGGAGATACAGAGAAGGAAGGAACTCACTTCCGGACATGGTAGCGAAGAGATAGAGGAATGGAGTTAGAGGGGTCATAGTTGGCCGTGGTGGGTTTGGAGGTAGTAGAGAGGAAGAGGAAGCCGGTAGAAGGTGTGTAGGGGAAAAGAGAGGGGTGTTTTGAGTGTGGCCGGTGTGGGGTTGTGGAGTAGGTCGGGGGGAGAGGTTGTTAGGGTTTGCTAAGGTTGAGAACGTTTTTTAATGGGTGGAAGGTGGTTAGCAAAAGCTAACATTGCGAGCAAAAGTGAGGGAGGGAATTTCAGTGGGTGTTGTGTCTGTTTTGGTGCATGTTTTCCCTGTTATTGCAAGGTGATTGCATTGCAATAGCGGAAGAAGTTGGGTGAATGGGATTGATTCTTGTTGATATGGGGAAGAAACGGGAACAATTGGGTGTGAATTGGTGGTGATTGGTGAAGAGGATTCGCTGAAATGTCGTGTGATCGTCTGGGAAATGTGGTGTTGAAGTCGTTGTTATTTCGTGGGAAGAATGGGTGAGTTATGGGGAAGAGGTGCGAAAGCGAGGAGAAAGAAAGGTGTTTCGAGCTGGTAGGAGCTGAGGGGAAGAGGAAATCTCATTTTGGGTGATAAAAGTTTCTCAAAATGGGGTTGCTTTCTCATTTGATTCTCACTGAATTTCTGTGAGTTGTTCGGGGTCGTGAGCGAACGGGGAGAAGGGAGAGCGGGGAAAGAGGGAAGAGAAAACGGACGAAGTGTTATTCTCATTCTCACTCTTTTTGTTTTTGCGGAAATGGTGTTTGGCGTGTCCCACTTGTCCCACTTACCCCACTTAGCGAGGGAGAGGAATTGCAAGAGTGCAAGACAGAAAAAAGGAGTGAGTTTCTTAGGAACGTGTGAGGTGGTGAAGATCGATCGTTCTCGATAGTGGAGACTGAAAAGTCTTATCAGAAGAGCGGGTGAAGGTTCTGAATAGGAGTAATCAGAAGGGTGAGGATGGTAGAGGAGAACTGCAAGAATTGCAAGAGACTACAGGGGGTAAAACAGTGCCGGTAAAGTTTCGGTAAGACTTCGGGTGTTTTGAGAAATTGGGGTGTGAGTATTCCCAAATAAAAGCCAAGAAAAGCGGGGAGAATCGCGAGGAATTGAGGGTGAGAAGATCCAAGAAAGGAAACTGGGAAGGTGAGGGAATCAGCAGTATCAAGGGAGAGGAAGGAAGAGAAAGAAAGAGTGGGTTCATTTAGGAAAAATCGGAACCAGATAGAGCACGAATAGGAATTTCTGCACGCAGTAAAAAGGGAAGATCAAGGGGGAAGAATTCTGGACATTTAAGGACATTTCTTGCAGGAAGAACGAGCGGGAAGGGTGTAAGTGATCCTTCCCGTTTTTAGTGAGGCGAAGAGCTGGGAAGAATTGCGGACACGTTAGGGGAGATAGCGGACATTTAGAGGGAAGAATAGTATTGAAGTATAATTGTGGAAGATTGAGGAAGGGAGTAACGTTGTCTGTGTGGTTTACGTCAGGTTCGCGGTGTTAGGTGTCCCTTAGGCATAGACCGAAAA
>JBFWVJ010000017.1:0-9194 GCA_050246795.1 Candidatus Altimarinota bacterium | reverse complement strand
GTTGGCCGAGATCGTCGGTTCTTCTCCGCTGCCCCGTACTCAGGTGGTAAAGAAGTTGTGGGCTTACATTAAGCGCCACGGTCTTCAAGACAGCAAAAATCGCCGTAACATCAATGCGGACTCTAAGCTGAAGGGCGTCTTCGGTAAGAGCACTGTTTCGATGTTTGAAATGACCAAGTTGGTCAGCAAGCATTTGCGCTAGTCGAAACTTGAATCTGGCTTAATTGTCAGTTCAGCAAGGAGCCCGCGTTTTCATAGCGCGGGCTTTTTTGTAACTGGAGTGTAACGGACCTTTAACGGGCGGCGGAAGAAATTGGGTAAGAAAAAGCGCAGGGAAGCTCCCAAGACTTTCAACTGGATCGTATTTCTCATCGTCCTACTCATTGTGTCGGTGGGTCTCAATTTCTTGATTTTAATGCGGCCTCATATGGAACCTGTAGAAAAGGTTGCAGCCCCTTATCCGAAATTTCTGAGTGAAGCCTCAGAGGTCACATGCGTAAACTCAGCATTAGTGGAACAGGAGTTGCCACCATGTCCCAAAGGACGGGGCCATTTCGTTTTGCCTAGATACTATCCGATTCATTCCATTTTTGTGGGTTACCACGAAGGTATGGATCTTTTGGGATTTATTCAAACGGCCATCAAAATGGTCACCCGAACACGGCCCAAGATTCCTTTGATGGTATTGGTTCCTCGTCTTCAGATGGACCAAGCCAAAAGGGATCTCAGTTCGTATATCCCATCGCAAGATCGAGACTTGATTCGATTTGTACAGACCCCTTCTGAGACCACGGTTTGGGCCCAGGACTACTTTGAGCAGGCTATTGATGAGTTTGGGATGCCACAGATCATCGACCTTCCCCATTTTAGTCAGCTCGGCGAGCACATTCCAACGGCCGTCGCGCTATCCTGCAATATGAACCTGATTAGCCAGGCGAATGTAAATGTGGACGACAATCCTAATGCTTCAGGAAATTTTGGTGGAAATATCGAGGCCTTGACCGATGGCTTAGTGGCCGTTGGCAATAGTATGGGCCCTGAGCAGAAAGACATCCTAAAGCGAGACTTGGGTCAAAAGTTGGTCGAGCTCAATGTTCACTGGCTGAAGGTGAAGCACGTGGACGAAATCATCAGTCTGATTCCTGTGCCCGAGCGCGGGGGAACTTGCCCATTTGATCTTTTATATGTTTCACCTGGCCAGGCTCTGCAACTGATTCAGACAGAGAGTCAAAAGTCGGGATTGGCTCCGGTCAAACTTCGCCATGGATTTGGTGCCCAGGAGGTCTACTTTAATTTGTGGGATTGTTTTGACAAGAGTTCGTCCCACCCCGGTTGCGTCGTATTGAAGCAAGCCAATCGGTCCTATGAAAAGATCATGAAGAAAAATATCGAGGTTCTGAGAGCCGCTTTGACAAAGGAATCGCCAGATTGCAAGGCTGTCCGTTTTGTTCCGATCCCGGTTTTGTTCACATCTTCGCAAGTTCAAACGAAGTTTGGCACCAATCAAGATTTGGCGATCAGTTTAGATCCGAATCCGGTCAACAATGTCTTGATTCATGATGAAATGCTTTTGCCAAAGCAAAAGCTTCCGGTTCTTCATTATTTCACCGCAAGTCAAATCGCGCCCTATAAGCTTAAGACGACTTTCGTCGATTCAGCGTATTTGCATCATTTCGACGGCGGTTTGCACTGTAGTTTGAATGTCAGACACACTTGCCGGCCGAGGTCCACCGACGTCCATTGATCTTAAGGTAGCGCCCAATAGAGGATGGGGTATAGATACACGCTTTGGCCTTTTTTCGAGAAGGAAGTCGGGTAGCGCCAAGAGTTGGTATTGGTTCCCGAAAAGTCCCATCCGTTGAAGACGACGCCGGTTCCATCCGCCGTTTTCATTGCCGTGTCCGACTGGGCCCTCGCTGCAGTTGCCGAATTGCAAACTGTCTGTCCTGTCACAGGAAGTGCCTGATCGAGATAGTAGCTGTTGGTGACTTTCGTGTCGCCCAGTCCAGCATTGCAATAGCCGATCAATTGCCCGAAGTAGTCAGTTGATGCACTGTTGATGCGATTGATAGAGCCTAACGCATAGGTCAGATTGACCGCTCCCGCAGAATTAAGAGTGAAATTCCCCACCAGACCTCCGACGTAACGTTGGCCGCTGACATTACCGGCCGCAAAACTGGAAGCGACAGTCGAGCTAGAATTGCCGAGCAACCCACCCACTTGCTGACCTCCGCTGACATCTCCAAGAGCGAAAGAATTGGTGACCGCTGAATTTGTAACCCCAATCAGGCCACCTACGTAGGTCAGGTTCCCCACCGTGAGATCGGTGAAAGTCACGGTTCCCCTAGCAAAGCTCTGATCTACGGGTAGGCCATTCGCCTGACCAATCAGGCCACCCACGATGGCCTGATTGATTGTTGCCCCTGTGTTGACCTGAATGGTGACATCTCCATGGGCTTTTCCACGTGTCAGAGTTCCCCGCATATACCCGGAGAGTCCGCCTACATAAATGTTGTTGGTCGCGCCCGAGACAGAGGCCGTAACATTTCCGCTCGCTGTAACATCCGAATAGGCGCGACCCGTGTCTGTCGACCCGCCGGTAAGACCTCCGACATATTGTCCGCCACTGGTGACATTCCCGCTGGCGGAACAGTTGGAAATCGTAAGATTTCGACGATCATATCCGATCAGGCCTCCGGCATAGCCAGTGACTCCCGTTACACTGGCGATAGAATCACAGTTACTTAAATTGAAGGAAGTGCCTGTACTATCGGCGCCGCCGAAGAGGCCGCCGACCGCATTGAGAGTGGTGGCGGTCACTGTGTTGGCGGTCGTTGCCGAGTTGGAGTCATGACTTTGAATATCGGATATAGTCATCGTTGCGGTCGTGCCATTGGAAACATATCCGATGGCTCCGCCTACATATTGGCGGCCCGAAACGGTTCCGTTTGAATAAACATCATTTAACGTCATGCTGGCGTTAGTGGTGGTATTGGCATAGCCAATGAGTCCTCCGACATAAATTCCATCGGTGGACACATTTCCGGTGGCGTATGTTTGACCACCGGTGGAATTAAGATTGAGAGTGGCTCCGGTTGCCGCATAGGCTCGGCCGATCAAGCCCCCGACGTAATTGAAGTTGGCACTAGACGAAGTCACGGAGACTGTTCCGGTCGCTGATAGCCGACTGAGTGTAGACGTGGCTCCTCCGCCGGCGGTCCGACCTGATTGCACATAGCCCACCAGCCCCCCGACATAGTTACCACCGAGTGCGCCACTGTCGACGGTCACATTTCCTGTGGCAGAAACCGCACTCCACTCGTAACCGAGAGGGGCGGTAAAGGCACCGCCTCCATCATAGGCCTGAGCGAAGCCAATAAGTCCGCCAATATAATGGGGTGTGATGGAGTTGCGTGTTCCGACTGTGACTGAGCCAGAGGCACTGACGTTTGAGAGGGTGATCTTGCTACCCGACAAGCCCACATAGGTGTATCCGGCCCATCCTCCAACGTATCGGTTGTAGCTTGAGACACTGCCAGTGGCGCTGGAATTGCTGATCGTCGTTGTTGAGGCCGTCGCACCATTCGTCGGTTGCTCCAGACTTCCCGTGTAACCACCCACGTAAGCGTTTGTTAGATAATCGTCGTGGGTAATGTTGACGTTGGCGTTTGAAGTGGAAACCGTTAACGTGTTGCTGGCCCGGGTGTAGAGACGGCCGAAAGCTCCCCCGATGTAACTGCTGCCGTTCGTGGAATCGTCACCGGTGTTGATCGAAATGGTGCCGGGCGTACTGTCATTAACGCCTTTGGCGTGACTTTCCTGTACGCGAGCGCCAAGAAAGTAACCGGCCAGCCCACCGTAATAGCTGCTGACGTTAGTTCCAGAAACCGTGATATTCACAACTGAGGTCGACTGGTAGAGATCCGTCGCATCATTGTCGGCGTACCCGACAATACCACCTACATAGCCCGCGGCCCGCGAATCGCTGTTGACCGTGATGGTTCGATTGACCGTGCAGTTCCAAAGTTTGGTGCCCGTATAGCGCCCCGCCACTCCGCCGATGTAACTTCCGGATGCCGTGATCGTCCCCGAAGAACTGCAAGTAGTTAGATTAATATTGGTGGGTGTGGCGTTGACGGCATAGCCGATAATTCCACCCAAGTAATTGTCATTGGTGCCCGCGTTATTGGTCATATTGGCGGTCGAGGTGACGTTGTTGAGAGAGAGGCTGGCAGAGGGAAAGTAACCCACAATTCCACCAAAATAGGAGGTTGAGGAGGTGAAAGTGCCGGCGACTGTGGCCCCGTCAATGGAAATCGCACCGGCCGTGGCATGAGTTCCGCCCAAAACACCGCCGCCATATCCTGTTCCCGTAAATGAGGTGAAGGTCAGATTCACATTGCTAACGGTTAGGGGGACGGCATTGTCGACGTAGGCCACCAGACCACCGATCCAGTTGCTCGTCGCTGAGACCTTTCCACCGGTAATGGTGATCCCCGAGATTGTGGTACCCGTTCCGTAAATGTGACCACTGACGATCGCTACCTGGCTGGTACCGGTAACGTTCGGATTTTCAAAGATGATGTCTTTGATAACGGCGCCATTGCGCGATCCCTTGAAAAGGCCGACCTCAGTGGCTAGGTCATAAATATATAGATTTTTTAAAACAAATCCTCCGCCATCGAGCTCACCACTGAATGTATTAGGAATGCCTGTGAAGGGAACGCTTTGAAAGTCGATGTCATTTTTAACAGCGAATTTGGAGGTGAGTTGCGTTCGGATATTGCTCAATTGCGCCGACGTGCAAATGGAGTAAGGCGTGGCGATGGAACCATTGCCGGCGGCAAAGGTGGCGGCCCGGGCCGCGGCTGTGTTGCAATCGGAATTGGTTTTATTAAGCACGCGAGTCGCTTTACCTGAAACGGTTTTGCCATCGGTGAGCGTCGCTTCGACCGTAATATTTCCGACAGACGCTGAAGACACATCGACTGTGGCTGACCAAGTGTTGTTGGCCTGACAAACGCTAAACCCCGAAGCCCCACCCGCGAACTTAATGGTTCCTCCCGGATAGGTACAACCGCCGGCCATGTAAACCTCAAAGCCCACCTTTTTACCGTCAGCAGTGGGCGTCGTGATGGTCACTTGCAGATTGGCGGGAACTTCGACGATGACCTCGGGACCGGGGGTCTGAGGAAATAGACCATCAACTTCGCTGTTCTCATTGCAGCCCACGAGGCTTACGATCAAGCCGAAAATTATCATGAGTTGCAGACGAAGGACCTGTCCCATACCATTATATGATCGGACTAAAGTCTTTGGACTTTTAAACTATTCAAGATAATTTGAATAGTGGTGTTTCAATCTGAGAATGACGGTTGGCGTAAGGTCTAGTTCTTAGTCAAAACCTCAGTGATTTCACAAAAAACGTCGATCAGAACAAAGATGCGCCATTATATTGGACTCTACATTTTTTGTTGGATCATGATGGGGGGATTGACTTCCCGCCCCTCGGCCGCGTTCGAACTTGAGTCCGCATCCGATGCCACAGTTTCTGATTTGATGAACTCACAGAAACAGGAAATCAAGGCCGGACAAAAGGTGGACATCAAAGAAAAAAATCCTCTTTGGATTACAAGCCCGGGCCGCGTTCCCGTACTTGTGGTTCCTTTAAGCGCGGGCGGAAGTTCAGTTCGGGTTGACAGTCCCAGCGCTGAAAAAGTTTTGCAAGATGATAGGAGCTTGAAGATCGATCAGTCCTTGTCGGAAGTGACGATGTATCTTTCCGAAATCCATCGCGCTTTGGCCGCTCGGGATATACCGACAGCCAAGCAAAAAACAATTGAGCTTAAGGGAAAATTTCCGCAGGTACGATTTATTAATTTTATTGAAGCGAGCCTGGCTTATCTTTCGGGAGATCGGGCGCAGGCATTGGCTTTGGTTAATCTAGGTCTGGTCGCTCATCCAGATTATGGCCCAGGACTTGAGCTTAAAAAACAGCTCGAGCAAGGTGGTGGCCGATGATCGGTTTGTCACTGGGTTTTGTTTCGATTCTGGTGGTGATGGTCCTGTCTATTGGAACATCCAATTTAGGATTCTATCTTCAGCCGCACTCCATTCTTGTCGTCATTGGTGGAACCACGGCACTCTTGGTTTTGTCTACTCCTGGTTTGGTCCTTAAGAGTCTATTGCGCTCCATTTCGCGTCTGGCGACGGAAGCCAAAGGATTTGCCAGTTTTCGAAAAGAAATTGAAGAGCTAAGTCGCGCCCGAAAGCTCGCGGCCAAATCTCGAAATCCGTTGATCAACTATGCCATCGAACTTTGGGAGCAGGGGATCGATCCCGACTTGTTTATAGTTCTCCTTTCACAAAAGAAGAATGAGCTCTTGTCTGAGCAAACCGACGCTGTACAAAGTCTTAAGAATTTAGCCAAATACCCTCCCGCTTTGGGAATGGCGGGTACAGTTATGGGGATGATCTCATTGTTTTCAAGTTTGGATTCAAAATCCGAAACCATCGGAGCCGATCTGGCCCTGGCCATGACTGCGACATTTTTCGGACTGATTTTGGCCAATGCCTTAATCGCACCTTTAGCGGATCGCTTGCAGGTGCAACAGGTTCGGGATCAGCGTCTTTACCAAGCTCTCTACGAAATACTGTTGTTGATCAATGGTGGTGAGCCCCAGTCGCTCGTGCTGGATGAGGTGAATTCCCGTGCAGCTTAAGAAGCCCACACGTTACCACCGCATCGATCGGGATATGACCAAATTTCATTTGGAAGATGACACCGGTCATCTTTGGGCGGTTTCCTATGCCGATTTCTTGATGGTTTTATTGAGCTTTTTTATTTTGTTCTTCTCGGTGAATAAGAAAGACAAGGACACCATAATTAGCATCATTTCGCAGGTGAAACAAAAGGGCCTTGGCTCAGGCCAAGAGGGCACCAAGGGAGTGGGATCGGCCTCGCGAACCACCGCCGGTGTTGGAAATCCGGCCCAACCCAAAGCGATCGTCGAAGAGCTCAAAGGTAAGCTCACAGCCATTAAGTGGGAAGTCAACGACAAGGAAAAATCGGTCACCTTTCTTTTGGACGATGAGATCTTCGGGCGTGGGCAAGTGGAACTGGGATCCGAGGGCAGAGAGAAGTTGAAGATGCTTCTTGAGTTACTCAAACCTTACGTAGCGGATGTGGATCTGGTTTTTGTTGGGCATACGGATTCAAGGCCTGTAAAGTCGGATCATATTGCCGGCGTAAGCAATAATTTTGATTTGAGTGCTCTGCGAGCGGCCCATGCGGTCAAATTGGCCATGGGAATGGGTTTACCAAAGGACTCTCTCTTTACCCATGGATCTGCCGACAACACCCGGTCCACCAAATCCTTGTCGGTGGTGGTCGTGCAAAAAGGGGCGGGTAGGATATGAAAATCCGTCTCGTCTTTCCTCTGACAATTCTGTTGGCTTCGATTACGGCGAGTGCCGATGTGGGTCGAGTGCTGGGATTCGAGCAAACGCTTGAGCAAAGAATTTACCGAGCCATTCAGCCGTTTGATCCGGATGCGCAAGTTTATGTTCGGGTCCAGATGAAGACGGTTTCCGTTAAACTTCCGGGAGTTTCTGCGGATTTCTTTGGGGCCCCCGCCATCAACGAGATCCGTGAACAAGACATTCAAAATATCAATGTACGTATCTTGTCGTCGTTGGATCCCTTCCCGAACTTTTTAAAACAGGAGATCGAAGAAAATCTTAAATATCCGTCAGTTCGAACTTCCGTAGAAATCGTGGCCCTTACTCCAGAGGCACGCGAAATTATTAAGTCGCGGGATCTATTTCAAAGAGCTTTGGATCAAGCCACTGAGATGTTGGGAAAGAAGTGGCCTGTGGTCTTTGGACTTGGCGGTGTTGGTTTTGCTCTTGTCATGACGGGTTTCGCCTTGTTGGTGCTCTGGACGCTTGGTTTTTGGCGAGGTCAAATGGCCAAATTATTAGCGGCCCTCGAAAAAGAAGATGGATCGAGCTCAGCGCGTGAGATGGAGAAGGCGGCCGACAAAACGGCGGAGGTTCCAGTCGACAAAAAGCTTGAGGGCGGATTGGATTTGCCAGAAAATGGTGTGCTAGAATTGCTCGCCGATTGTTACTGGACACAAAACGATGGGTACGCTCACTGGCTTTGGGAGAATATGCGGGCCGAGCAAAAGAAATTTGTCCTCTCCAATTGGTCACAGATGGCTGACTACGCTGAATTTATCATGAGCGTGAGGGTGCACTCGCGAACGGATCACCTGCATCCCTATTATTTGAATCCATTGAGTCTCAAAAGTGTGGGACCTGAGCAGCTGGCTCAGTTTGTTGAGAAAAAACAGTCGCTTTACAATCTTTTACCTCCCTTACGGCGCGAGACTCTCTCCCTTCCTCTGGCTAAGAAGATGCAACTGTTTTCTTCCAAAAAGGAAGCCATTCCAGACGGCTTGTTTGCCAATGTGACTTCGAGTCCACGAGTCTTGGAGCAGGCCGCTTCCGTTGGGGTGCTCACGCTCGAGGACGACTTGGCCTTGTGGCAAAATCCGAACATGGTTCCAGATCGTCTCAAGCCCTCTGTGGCCACGCTGGTTTGGGTGGCGAAATTAAATGCGACCGTCCGAGCCGAACTTCTGGCCACTTATTCTGCGGCTGACTTAGCCAAGTCTTGGGTGGCTCCTGAGGAAGTTTTATCTGAGATCTTAATTGCCATTCCTGAGAAAAAACAAAAACTTCTACTGTCCTATGTTCAAGCGAACCCACCAAGTCGCCAGTATCCTGCTTTTATTCAGCTGGCCCGTGAAGGTGCCACCCGATTGATTCAGCCAGACTCTTCAGCAAGCGGTGATTCCAGTGCGAAAGTCGCATAGGGAAATTTTGATCGCCATTTTTTGTCTTTTCAGTAGTGGGCCCGCGGCCGCTGGCGAGAGCACGTCATCACTTCAGGTCACCCGCGGTCGGCAGCCCGGCACTTTTTTTGGCGGATTTGAGTTCGCCTCATTGCAGACATCCACCCAAAGTCTTTCGGGTTATGGAATTCAAGTTGGATATCGCTATGTTTTGACCCATCGCTGGGCCGTGGATGCCTCATTGGCGCAAATCTATGGCTCGGGCTCAGGTTCTGGCCTCAGTGCTCTTTATTCGGCCTTGAATGCCTCTGTTCGTTATGCTCCTTTTGCCGA
>JBFWVJ010000016.1:0-9503 GCA_050246795.1 Candidatus Altimarinota bacterium | reverse complement strand
GTCAGACTCATTTTAGAGAGCGCTCGCTTTTATGATGTCAGCGGCTAAAATTTTGAAGGCGCCATTTTCAAAAACTGAGAGATCAAGCTCGCCATCTTGTTTTACCTGAAATGCGAGATCCTTCGCACTTTTGGCCTGCGCAAGTTCAGTCAGTTTCTGTAAATCAATTTTCATCGTTTGTGCGGCGGATTGAGTAAGGGAATAGTAAATACCTTTTTGAAGAGCACTAATATCAACGGCTTTATTTTCGCACGCATGAGCCGCCTCGATTCCTGCTGCCAGAGCCGCTATTACGCCCATAGTACTTTTTAATATTTTCATAAGACCCCCGTTCTGGTTAAAAACCTACGAAAGTCCTATGCACCACAGATGCCAACTGCCTAATGATTAAACAGACTCTGATGATGAAATATCCCTATAATCGTCGAGAACTCGCCAATACAGCACTGTTTGGAGATAGGCTCTGTCGAAAGTCCGCCAAAACCGGTGTCTTTTCGGCCAACTGGTGTCGAAATCTCGCCAGTTTGTTGTCCTTGCTATGAATTTTTTTCATGCAACCGAAGTTTTGCCCTTGGGGTTTTCTATTAAACTGTTTCAAGCAATTAGGTGATAAGCGCGATTTTTACCATCGGTCACTTGCGAATCCCAGTTGTTTAATTTCGTGTATTAAATCGTTTAACTTGAATTTTGCGACAACTGCTTTCAGTACTTGATCTGATTTAGGCCTTCCGCCCAAATGAAACTCTTCTGCCGTGAATAGGATAAGTGGTGTCTGGATTTTTTCTTTTAACATAAATTGGTGCAGCCAGAGCCCAGTACCATTCTGCATATTCAAATCACTAATGACCAACGAGATCTGATGTTTTTGCAATAGCTCGCTTGAGGCCATGCCGGAATCTGCTTCAATCCACTGGGCCACAAACACGTTGCTAAGTAGTTTTCTCAATAAAATGCGGGTATCTATTGAGTCATCAACAATCAAAATTAGTGGCGACATTCACTCCATACCTTTCCTCTTTGTTTCGCCTTGAAATTGTTTTCTCCTTTCATGATTGGCGGGAAAGGCGTGTTCAATTAGGGTTACGTCTCGAATTTGCTTATTTAGTCTAAATGGTATCGCTGAAAAAACGGATGCTAAAGCTCCTCGCAAGTTTGTGTTTTTTGTTTCCCCGACCTTAGAAATATCCACAAGGGCTGCCGCTTCGAATTCAATTTCAAAGAGATCTTCCAGCACTACTGAAATTGGCTCTTTGGCACGGGCCTGAACATAAGCAGCAAGGGAGTGCTTCAAAAGCATACTCAATTGTTGGATCGTGATTGCCTCTCGCTCGCTCGGGCCGATCGCTCTGCTCTTCTTTAGTCTGGGTTTGAGTTTCTTGGACGGAACCATTAACCGTAGATATTATATTAAAAATATCGAAATTATTAGCAAAAAAGTGAAAATTAAGGAAATTTACTGAAATAAATTGAAACAGTGGGGCTCAGATGCACTGTATTGGTCACTGATTTCCGTTATATCTGCATTACACATCAGTTTTGATTGAAAAATAATGAAATTTTTCGTAATATTTTGAAATGCCACGAACAAAAGCAAAAGACGGTGACTATAACAATAAGACAAGATCAAAGCTCGAAAACACGCCCTTCAAGTCGGCTGCCGAAATGAATGAAAAGTCTGAAGAAATTCAAATGGAGGTTTGGCGTCGCTTGGAATACGCCCGCCTCTTTCAAAAAATGACTGAAAATGAAAACTACGAATTCGTCCGACAGGAACTTCAACAAGGCCTTACCTGTGGTTACGGAGAAGACTCTGACGGGTATTTGGTTCGTGTATTTAGCGAGGGCATAGGTGTTAAAATTTCCATCAATAAAGATCTTGTGAAAGATACTGAAAAGAGCGAAGGCTTTGTCGAGGCTCTTATTCGCTCAACTGCGGACTCTTTTTCAAAATCCTACTATCAGATTAAAGGCATGCTTCCAGTAGAGGCGGCTGAATTCCAAAATCTTCCGAAAAAAGCTAAAGTAAAGTAAGCTGTTTTTTTGGTGCAACCGATAGAATTGTTAACGAACAGTAATTCGTCCTGAAAATAAGCGACACTAAGCTGCGGCAATATAATTTAAAAGAATATCTAAATCTAAATTTGGCTTTTGGATGAATGAGAAAGCTCCGATCAATTTTAGCTTGTCCTCTTCGATGACATGTCCACCACTCATAATAGCCACTGGGGTAGTGCGATTTATCTGACGAAACTCTCTTAAAAAATCGAGGCCATTTTTCACAGGCATATCAATATCTGTGAGAATTAAATCAACCATTTGATTTTCAAGAAGTCTCAAGGCCTCTTCACCATTCGACGCCTCAAACACTATACAGGCGCGCTGGGAAAGTAAGTCTCTCAGGCACTCGCGGAGCATTTTTTCATCTTCAACGATTAATATCTTTCTCATCTCTATCATATTATCGTCACCGTGATCGAAAAGCTCAAGTCCTGGACGGTATAACTATACCGACGGTGGAATTTAACCGTTCCGATAAGCTTGTGTATGTGTCGTCAGCAGAAGCAAAGTACAACAAACTTCTCCAAACAGTAGGTACGAATCTAAAACGGATACGAACGTCTAGGGATCTCTCTCAGTCTGACATGGTTGAACACGGATTTGAGTTGAGAAACTACCAACGGTTGGAATCTGGTAGACATTCGCCCAGCCTTTTTACTTTGCATCGGCTGTCATTGATTTTTAAATGTGAGATTGCTGAATTCTTTAAATAGCCGGATATACCGATAATCAACCTGCAACTTGATTCCGTAATTGCAGAAAAAGTCCGTGTGAAGATTGACGAACTACGATACGCTCGGCTTCTTTTCATTTCCGGTAACTTCGACGATTCCTGTTGAGGGGAATGCCATTAAGACTTAGGGTTCATTTTTCCACTTTGGGCTTTAGGTTCATTTCTTTCTCTTTCCAAATATAAAAAATAACGGGATAAATCAGCAGTTCGAGCGCAAACGATGAGATGAGGCCACCGATCATAGGCGCAGCAATTCGTTTCATCACGTCAGCTCCCGCACCAATCGACCACATGATAGGAATCAAGCCCATAAAAAGCGCAAGCACAGTCATTAGCTTTGGCCTGACTCGGTGGACGGCTCCCTCGATAACAGAGTCGTGAAGATCTTGACGTGTATTCATAGCTCCACGTTTTTCGCGGTCGTCATAGGCAAGATCTAAATACATCAACATAAACACTCCGGTCTCGGCATCCAGCCCTAAGAGAGCGATCATTCCGACCCAAGCGGCAATCGAAAGATTATAATCAAGACCGACCAAAAACCAGACTGCACCAATGAGCGAAAATGGAACTGCTAAAAGGACAATTCCTGTTTTCACCCACGACTTCGTATTAAAATGTAAAAGCAGAATAATTAAAAATAATGTAAGCGGAATTACAACTTTTAATCTCTCTTTCACACGCTCCATATTTTCATACTGTCCACTCCAAGAAAGAGTGTAGCCCGCAGGTAACTTTACTTTTTCTGCGACAACTGATTTTGCTTTTTCAACGTAACTTCCAATATCTGTTTTTTTCAAATCAAGATCGACGTAAACGTATCCAACTAGGGACGCGTTTTCGTCCCGAATCATCGAGGCACCCTCATTCACTCCAACCGTCGCTATTTCACTTAATGGAATCTGTGCTCCCGTGGGGGTTGAAATTAGAATTCTTTTGATGGCATCCATGTCCTGACGAAAATTCGGCGCAAGTCTGACTTGAATTGGATAGCGCTCTCGTCCGACAAGCGCCGTTGATACGTTTTCTCCACCAATTGCACCCATCGACTGTTGTTGGGCTTCTTTAAGTGAAAGTCCGTAGGCTTGAAGTTTTCTACGGTCAAAGTTCACATCAAGAAAATAACCGCTCGAAACTCTCTCTGCGACGACAGTTCTTGTTCCTTCAACTGTAGTAAGCGCTGCTTCAACATCGCGGCCCACTTTCTCGATCATTTTTAAATCTGATCCAAAAATTTTCACTCCAATGGGGCTTCTAATTCCGGTTGAGAGCATGTCGATTCGATTCTTAATCGGCATAGTCCAGATGTTAGGCATACCCAAAAAATTGAGTTTATCGTTCATTTCATTAATCAAATTTTCTTCTGATATGGTCTCCGGCCATATACGTGTGAATGGAGCTTTCATGAAATTTGGCAAAGATGAATACCAGCGATCTTGTTTCCGCCATTCAGAATGGGGCTTTAGGACGATTGTCGTTTCAATCATCGAAAGAGGTGCGATATCAGTAGATGTTTCAGCGCGTCCTGCTTTTCCAAAAACTGTCTCGACTTCCGGAAAAGATTTAAGAATTTGATCTTGAACAGTTAAAATTCTTTGAGCTTCCGAAACTGAAAGACCGGGAAAGGCTGTTGGCATGTAAAGAAGACTGCCCTCGTGTAGCGTGGGCATGAATTCTGAACCTAACATCGCAAACCCAGGAATGATCGAAAGAACAGCGGCAAAAGCCAGAGCCAGCACAGTCTTTTTTCTTTCAAGCACCCAATGCAATACAGGTTCATAGATCGCAAAAAGTCTTCGACTGATGGGATGCTTATGTTCTGAATAATACTTCCCAACAAGAGTCGTGTTTCCAACCCAGTTAAGCCACGGGTATGGCCCTTTGAATTTATCAGGTCTTGCAAAAAGCATCCGCAATGCGGGATCAAGAGTAATCGCTAAGATGGCAGCAATTCCCATTGCTAAAGTTTTTGAAAGAGCGAGTGGTCTAAAAAGACGTCCCTCTTGATCAATGAGCGTAAAAATTGGAAGAAATGAAACCGCAATAACAAGCAGCGAGAAAAAAACCGAAGGCCCCACTTCAGTTAGAGCCTCAAGCCTAACTTTAAAAAAACTCTCCTTACGGCCATTTGCATCCCAGTGCTGAATTTTTCTATAAGCATTTTCAACTTCGACAATCGCACCATCAACCAGCACCCCGATTGAAATTGCAATGCCCGCAAGTGACATGATGTTTGAACTCTGCCCCATCAGCACAAGCGGAATAAAGGCCAGCAAAACCGCAACAGGAATCGTTGCAATCGGAACTATCGCTGAAGGCACATGCCAAAGAAAAATGAGAATAACGAGACTTACAATTATGAGCTCTTCGATCAGAGTTCCCTTAAGAGTCTCAATAGCGCGGTGGATAAGGTCCGACCGGTCGTACACAGTCTTGATTTTTACGCCATCAGGTAATGACTTCTGAATATCAGAAATCTTATCTTTCACTCTTGCGATCACGGAAGGAGCATCTTCGCCTTGCCTCATCACAATGATGCCGCCGACGGTGTCTCCTTCACCGTTTAGATCCGTAACTCCACGGCGCATTTCAGGGCCGATTGAAACCTGAGCCACCTGTTTGACCAGAACCGGAGCGCGGCTTTTCAGCGGATATGTGACAACAGCATTTTCGAGTTCTTCGACTGAAGAAATGAGTCCCTGTGACCGTACAATCGCTTCAGTTCCAGAAAACTCAACAACCCTTCCGCCAGTTTCTTGATTTGAATCCCTGACCGCATCTAGAACTTGAGAGAGCGACACTTGAAAAAGCTGAAGTTTTCTTGGATCAACACGTACTTGAAACTGTTTCGTGAATCCGCCGACACTTGCAACTTCCGAGACCCCCGGGACAGACTGAAGCTGATAACGAAGCGTCCAATCTTGAAGTGATTTTAGATCGGCGGAGTTTAGTTTTTTTGATTCATCAACCAGTGCGTACTGATAAACCCAGCCAACACTTGTGGCATCAGGGCCAAGCTCTGTTTGGACACCAGTAGGCAATTGCGCTGAAATTCGACTTAAATATTCAACGACTCTGCTTCTGGCCCAATAAAGATCCGTACCGTCTTCAAAGATGACATAAACGAAAGAATAGCCGTAGTCAGAAAATCCCCTGACTGCTTTTATTTTTGGAGCGCCAAGCAGCGACGCGATGATGGGATAGGTGACCTGCTTTTCAATGATTTCAGGTGAGCGATCCCATTTTGAGTAAATGATAACTTGAGTGTCCGAGAGATCCGGGATTGCATCGAGAGGAATATTTTTTGCTGAGTAAACTCCGAACGCAATAAGCACAAATGTGGTCAGAAGAACGAGAAGTCGATTGTGTGCCGAAAACTCAATGAGTCGTTTGATCATTTTCGAGCCTCACCTGGCATGCACATCGACATGGGAATATCCCAGTGTTGATCCGAAGGACATGAAGGAACTAAGGACTTTGTTTCCCCGGGCACAAGCTCAAAAGTCCCTCGAATTTTCGCCTCAGAATCGATCAAGAAATTAGGACCCGTTGAAATAACATCGCCCTCGTTGAGACCGGAAAGAACCTGATACTCATGCTCTGATTTTCGACCGAGTTGGATTGGGATTGATTTAAGTCCGTTTTCTTTTGAAATCAGATAGACGAGATTTTTTTTACCCGCATGAAGAACAGCTTCTTCGGGAATGACAATCTGATTTTTGGCGACGGAGGTTATCTCTCCATGAAATCCGCCATCCATAACTGCTCGTGCAGGTGCTTTGTTGAGAACTCCCGTGACACGAACTGTGCGGCTTGAAGGGTCAACAATATTATCTACCATTCGAATTTTGCCAGATAAAGATTCCTCCGGATTAGAAGTCGCAATGCCAGAGAACTCGAGACCAGCCCTGATGATTTGGAGATCGGATTCATAAACTTGAAAACTGACTTCTCTTGATGAAACAAGTCGTCCTGAAGCAGGAACAATAAAGACAAGATCCTTTTTGATAACCGTGTACTTAGAAATGCCCGCAAGACGCAACTGCTGATCGCTTGCCGATAGTCCGTCAGGCATCTCCGTCGAGGTTGTGTCCATGGTAGCTGATGGTTTCATGTTTTGGGTTTTCCCGGAAACTTTGACGAGAGTCATATGACAAATCGGACACTTTCCAGGTTTGTGTTCATGCACCTGCGGGTGCATAGGACATGTGTAAAAGCCTTGAGGGTCCTCGTGATCGCCAAGAACTGTCGCAGCGCCCGTCGTTTCACTGGGGCTTTGCTTGGTACAACCAAGGAATAGAAATAGAATTAAAGCCATCGGCACTAAAACAAATTGGTGCTTCATTTTGAACTCTCTTCCGCTGAAGTTGCCCCAGTTAGTTTCATGATAGTTTGAGTCAGATCTTCGTAAGCAACTCGCAGTTCAATGGCTCGTACTCTGAGATCCAGCAGACCAAGCATCACTTTTTTGTGCTCGTCGAGCCCCTCCATAGTCCGCTGCGAAAGGTTTCGCACAAGCTTTGCCTGCCGCTCAGAACGCGGAATCAATTTTTCTTTTAAGTTCTTGATCTGCGTTTGAGTAGATTCAGCTCTTTTTATGAGGCTAGAAAATCTTCCATCAAGGTCAATTTTTGACTTTTGTAGCTCAGCTTGGGCTTTCATTCTTTGCGCCGAAGCTTCAGCGACTTCCGCCTTGGGTTGCCAGAAATAAAGAAATGGAACGCTGATACCCACCATCAACTCTTGGCTTCGGGGGGCCGATTCATTTCCGTTATACGAGCGAAGTCGCAAATAAAGATCAGGGGCGTAAGCCTGCTTTTGGAGAATTACCAATGCCTCTTTTGCGTTAAGTTCTTTTTCCCGTAAAGATACAAGCGGGCTGGTACCGTGTTTATCGAACTTCATCTGAATGAGTTCCGGCTCCACGGGAATGAGATCTTTAACTTTGAGCCCTGGCGCATACAGTTTAAGCCCATTTCTTTTCTCAACTAAGTCTGATTCTAGGGCGAGCACTTCGTTTTCAACGAGGTCAGCATCTGTTTCAACTTCAAGTAAATGAATTTTTGCTGCCGTATCCGACCAGGAAGTGGTTCTGGTGATCTTCACATGATGGATAAGCCAATCGTGTTTCTCTTTCTGAATATTTAGACGGGCGTGTACACTCCAAAAGGCGACGTAGGCAGCTCTGGCATCCGCCATTAAAGAAATTTCCTGAAGCCGACTGCTTTCGAGCTGAGCCTCTAATTCAAGATCTCGAACTTTTTTGTCTTGGGAGATCTTTGTCGGAAAAGGAATTTCTTGAGCGATTTCTAAACCGTGATTAGTTCCACTGCCATCTTTCATCTGCATGTAACCAATCATGGGCGCATTGATTCGGATTCCACTTGCCCGAGCCCGTGAGACTTCAACATTCGCTTTCTCAATTGCGAACTCAGGACTAGTTGCCCGTACTTCACTTAAGAACTGAGACATCGTCAGTCGGTCTGTCTCGGCCATAGCCAAGAACGAGGATAAGCTAATGGTGGTATATAGAAGGAGGTGAATCGTTAGTCTCATAATATCTAATACGATAGGACCTAGGACTTTGTGACAGCAAAACGTAATTGGCTGTAATTACTTGCCTTTTGACCTTTCTTTTGAGCCCTGTCACAATCTCACGATAAGCATCGTATTAGACAGTAGGAACGAATGAAAAAAGAAACCTTCAAGGATAAGTCCGACGAAGATTTAATGGAGAGCTATAAAATGGGTGAGGTCGTCGCTTTTGAACTTCTATTTGAACGGCACTCAGGAAAAGTTCTGAGTTTTCTTTCAAAAAGACTTCAGGCTCCCAAAGAGGCGCAAGATCTTCTGCAAGAAGTCTTTTTCAAACTTCATCGCTCGCGCCATCAGTACAACCGCACGTTGCCATTTTCACCCTGGCTGTTTTCTATCACTCGTTCCATGTGGATTGATTTTCTTAAAAAACGCCGCCTTGAAGATGCCACTGATCCGGACGTTATCGACAAATTGGCTCAAGTCACATCAGGCGTGGGCACTTCTGAACCTAGTTTTGGAAAAGAGATTCTCGATCATTTGCCTGCAAATCAGAAAGAGGCGGTTGGCTTAAGAGTTTATGATGAGGCAACGTTTGATGAAATTGCCTTGAGGCTATCGACCTCGCCAGAGAATGCTCGTCAGCTTGTAAGTCGTGGACTAAAAAAGCTAAAGCAAATTTGGGGAACGGGAGAGGAATAACGTATGCAAAGTGATGATAAAAAAACATGGCTCAAAGAGTACACTGAATTTGCTGAGTCGGACTCGGGCAGCGTCACAGTACCACCTTCTCTTTTTGAGAGCCTAAGGAAACGTATTTCACCAAATCCTTGGAAAGTCTTTGCAAAAGTGTTTGCGATTCACGGAGTAGTCGGCTTTCTTTCGCTCGGGATCTGCCATCAGTTTGGCTTAAATCCCTTCCAAACGGAATATTCACTCATGAATTGGTTCATGAGAATCGGTGGTCACAACTTCTGCATGGTTTTTTGTGGCGTACTTTTTATGGCAACGAGTTTTTTACTTGCGAACTTTTTCTTAAGCCTTGAAGAACTTGAATCCATAAAACGCCATCAGTGGCTTCAAACTGGAGTTATTGGCCTTACTTCGCTTGCCGCTTTTTATTTCTTCGGCGCCGAACTCGTGGCTACTTTCGCGGGTCTTTGGATTCTTGGTGCAT
>JBFWVJ010000015.1:0-13555 GCA_050246795.1 Candidatus Altimarinota bacterium | reverse complement strand
ATAATCCGTCTCGACGTCACTCGGCACTAGACTATTTATCGCCGGCGGACTATGAGCAAGAGTATTGGTCTCGGACTGGTTAAATCCGAGACTTAAACCCGTCCACTGAAACGGGGCAACTCCAGACGGCGTTCGGCGCGAAAAGAACGGGCCAGCGCTGAAGGCAATCTTGCATCTGTTCAGGACACTTCTAAGATCGGCGAGATCGCATTTCAAGCAGCGGAAAGTCTTACGAGACTAAGACAGCTGGAACAAGGGCTTGTACTCATGGGCGACGCGAAAGTCGCGCTCACAAATATCGTGAAGCGCCTGCAAGCAAAGCGCTCTTTAACGCCAGAAGATCGAACGGTTCTTTCTCTTTTTCGTCTTTACGAGTCGACTCTGCTTCAAAAGATTAAATTACACGAGTCCGAGCGAGATTCATTAAATCGAATGATCGAGTCCGCTTCGGGCGTTTCGCTTTCCGGAATCAACTGGCAAAAGGAACCAAGAAGGATTAAGTGGCCTTCGCTTTCGCGTTCGACTGAGAGTGATTTACTCGAAGAACGTGCGGCTCAGGCTGAACTTGCGGTCGCAACCGCTGAAGCTGGGCAGGCGTCCGGGGAAGCTTGGCCGGAACTGAGCATTGGACCAACCTTTAAGCGTTTGGATGAGACCCGACAAGACAATTGGGGTTTAAAACTGAACTTCACCTTACCAATTTGGAATCTAAACGGCGGTGCGCGAGCATTTTCTCGGTCCAAGATCCAGCAAGCCGAGGCCAACCTTCAAGCGGCAAAAGTCGTTGGAAAAAGCTCGCTAGCTTCGCTCCATGGGGCATTTGAGAAAGCGATTGTGGCTTTAGAAAGCGCGCCTAAGCCTGGTAGCCTGAACAAACTCGTATCCGAAAGTGAACGGCAATTTGCGCGCGGTCTGATCCAACCGAATGCATTGGTCGAAATTTATCGTTCTTCGCTGGAATCGCTCGACGTCACCAATGAGACCGAACTTCGAGCACTCAGAGCATATTTCCAACATGAAACTACGCTCGGTCTGGTTCCCAAGGAGCTGTTATGAAAAAGTACAAACTCGTTTTGTTATCAATTGTCTCTGCACTCTTTTCCATATCTGGTCAGACGGAAGAAGGTGAAGCGCCAAAAAGTAGAATCGGCCCCGGCAAGGCAGTGCTGGAGGCGATTGAAGCCAATGGCATAAAGCTTTCTGAAAAAGCCAGTCAGAATCTAAATTTGCGATTGGCAACAGTATTGAATGATGGAGTTAGTAAGGTTCCCACATCAGCGCTTGTCAAGTTTCAGGATTTCTTGGCGGTTTACCGTAAGCGAGATGGCTGGTTCAAAATGGTGGAAGTCGAGCCACGTTTTCAAGATCAGAAGGCACTCATTAGTTCTAAAGATATAAAGGCAGGCGACGAACTAGTTGTCGAGAATGCATCTCTACTTCGCGTGGTTGATCTCGATGTATGGGGTCCTGAGGCGGATGCCTGTGCGGACTAACAATGATTAACAGAATTATTCATTTCTCAGTTTATAACCGGAGTGTAGTTCTCTTCCTTACGGTTTTACTTGCTGGATTTGGCTGGTGGAGCTTCACGCATCTTTCAATCGATGCCGTACCCGACATCACAAATATTCAAGTGCAGGTGTTCACTGAGGCCGGTGGCCTATCGGCCGAAGAGGTTGAGCGTTCTGTCACCTTCCCTATCGAGAGATCAATGGGAGGCATTTCTGACGTCACCCAGGTAAGATCATTGAGTCGGTTTGGACTTTCTGTTGTAAATGTCGTCTTTGCCGATCACACAGATATTTATCGTGCAAGGCAGATGGTCTCGGAGCGACTTCTCTCAATGCGTTCCGAGCTGCCGCCGAAGACCGAGCCAAAGCTGGGACCCATTTCGACAGGTTTGGGTGAAATCTTTTTTTACGCCATTGAGGCCAAAGAAGTAAAAACTGGATTAGCACGGGATGAGCAGCTCATGGAGTTACGTGGAATTCAGGAGTGGTACGTAAAACCGAGACTTTTGAACATTCCTGGAGTTGCCGAAATCAACACAATCGGGGGTTTTGAAAAGCAGTTTCACGTTCAGCCAAAGATTGAGAAACTTCGAGAGTATGGAATTGGATTTCACGAGATTGTTGAAGCCCTAGGGAAGACGAACCAGAATGTTGGCGGCGGATATGTCCAACAATCAAGTGAACAATTTATCGTTCAAGGAAGTGGTTTGCTTTCCGGTATTGAAGACATCGCATCAACGCCTTTAAAATCACTCAATACCCTTCGAGCAATTACAATTAAAGACGTTGCCGATGTTCGCCTTGCTTCGGAACTTCGCACGGGCGCTGCGGTTGTCGGCACTCAAGAAGCTGTGCTGGGGACCGTTTTGATGCTCATGGGTGAGAATAGCCGTGATGTTTCTACTCGTGTTGCCGAACGCTTAAAGGAAATCGAAAAGGGATTGCCTGAAGGAATAGTGCTTACTCCTCACTACGATCGATCCGAACTGGTAAATAAGACTCTTTCGACGATTGAACACAACTTGGTCATGGGAGCGAGCCTCGTCATTGTAGTTCTCCTACTCCTCCTCGGAAACTTGCGTGCAGCTTTGATTACCGCTGTAGTCATTCCGCTCTCGCTACTTTTGACCTTCATCTTTATGAAGCAGTTCAAAATCTCGGGAAATCTTTTGAGTCTTGGGGCTCTCGATTTCGGTATAATCGTGGATGGCGCGGTCATTGTCCTCGATCATTGTGTCAGGAAAATCCATGATACGACGAAAGCACTTTCAAGAAACCTTTCTTCAGAAGAGGTTAAAAAAACCGTTTATGAAGCCGCTGTCGAAATCCGCACGGCTGCTGGTTTTGGCGAGTTGATCGTCGTCGTTGTTTTTCTCCCGGTCTTGGCGCTCACAGGGATTGAAGGAAAGATGTTTCAGCCGATGGCTGCGACCTTCGCCATTGCGGTTTTTTGTGCGCTCGTTCTCTCTTTCACCACCGTTCCAGCACTTGCCAGTCTAGTTTTGCGTGGCAAAATTCAAGAGAGTGACCCTTGGCTCATGCGACAGGCTGAGAAAATTTACCGGCATATTTTAGATTTTTCGCTAAAACATAAAACGATAACGATTAGTGCGGGGGTCTTGTCCGTAGTCGTTGGAGCAATCCTCTTCGCTCGTCTCGGCGGCGAGTTTTTACCGCAAATGGATGAAGCCTCGCGGACGATCCAGTTCGTAAGACCTGTCAATATTTCGCTCGATCAGTCCATCCTCTTTCAAGAGAAGTCTCAAAAAATAATCTCTGAGTTTCCGCAAGTGAAAGCAGTTTTTAGCCGTATAGGAACGGCAGAAGTAGCCACTGACCCGATGGGCGTTAACCTCGCCGATACATTTGTAACCTTCAAGGAACGGTCTGATTGGCCGACAAAAAATGGCGCTCCCCGCACTTGGGCTGAGGTCACAAGACAGATCGCAGACCGCCTAGAGGAAGAAATTCCAGGGCAAAGGGTGCTTATCAGTCAGCCTATTCAAATGCGTTTCAACGAAATGTTGGAAGGAACTCGGGCCGATGTGTCGGTGAAGATTTACGGCGAAGACTTTGAAACGCTTATCGAGTTATCAGAGAAGGTTGCTCAGGCTATTCGCTCAGTTCCAGGGGCGGGCGATGTCGAAGGCGAGTCGCAAGGCACGTCGCCTATGCTGAAAGTGAGTCCCAACTATGATTTTTTGCGCCCGCTGGGAATTCCCGCGCGGGAAGTTCTTGAAACCGTAGCTATAGCGGTCGGCGGTGAAGAGGCTGGATTTATTTTCGATGGGGTTAGACGGTATCCGATCATTGTTAGGCTAAGTGAGAATCTCCGTTCAAACCTCGATGTCATAAGATCCCTGCCTGTCCAAACTGGCGAAAGGGCATCAGTTCCTCTCAAAGAAGCTGGAAAAATTCAATTTGAGGAAACCCTTGGCACCATTAATCGTGAAGAATCGAAACGCCGAGTGGCGGTGATGGTAAATCCTCGTGGCGTCGATACAGAATCCTTCGTTCTGGCCGCTCAAAAAAAGGTAGCTGCGGAAATTAAACTGCCTCCTGGGTTCTATCTTGAATGGGGCGGAAACTTTAAAAACCTCAACGAAGCAAGGTCTCGGCTCATGATATTTGCGCCACTGGCTCTTCTTCTCATCCTTGCGATGGTATTCTGGGCGTTTGGGAGTATCCCGCAAACACTTCTCGTGCTTATTGGTGTGCCACTGGCACTAGTTGGCGGCGTGCTAGGCCTTAAAATAAATGGACTCCCCTTTAGTATCACAGCGGGAGTTGGATTCATCGCGCTCGCAGGAATTTCAGTTCTAAATGGTGTAGTTCTCATCAACTGCTTCAACGATCTCAAGGCAAAAGGAATGAATGGGATTGAACTTGTTCGGCAAGGAACTGCGTTGCGAATTCGCCCCGTTCTAATGACCGCACTGGTTGCAATCTTTGGTTTCATTCCAATGATGGTGTCAACAGGCGTAGGCGCGGAAGTTCAACGGCCGCTGGCTTCTGTCGTAATAGGTGGGCTAGTGTCGTCGACGCTTCTGACTCTGATAGTTCTGCCATGTGTGTATTTAATTTTTGAGCGATACATGGCTCCTTCTCTGTCGATAAAAAATCCTTAGCAGACAATTTATTCTCCGATGTCTAATTGAAACTGCCCAGCCTTAGGCAGTCTCCAAATCGTCAAAAATCGACTTTAACCGCCCAAGCGACGAGCTGAAAAATTCCGACTACGAGGATTACAATCCAACTGCGCTTTAATCCAAGGACAATGCGATAGTCCTTCATCTGAAGTTTCAGATTCATTTCGAGAGTGATGTAGTTATTTTGATTTTGTTCCATATGTGATCTCCTTTTACCCACGCCGAAAGGCAGGAGAAGGAGTCACAGAATGGAATCAAAATATTTTAGTACAACTCGAGTGAAGACAGTTGGCGAGAGAACTTGGTGAAGCAGAATTTATTGTCGTTTACTTTCAGAATGAAAATCTAACAGCAGTTATCCTGCCGAAGTTTCATCATTTTTTTCGACCATTCTGCTAAATAGTGTTGATAGTGGTGAAAAACCTTCCAGTCGATACAGTAGCGAGATCTCGGTCCATCAATAGTGCCCTTAACTAGACCGATCTCCTTTAGAGCCTTAAGATGCTGACTCACTGTCGATTGCGCTAGTGGGAGATCGACAACAAGGTCACCACAAATACATTCTCCTTTTTCTGCGAGACTTTTTAAAATCGCTACCCTTGCTGGGTGCGCCAAAGCTTTGGCGAAGTCTGCGACATTGATCTCTCTGCGTTGAAATTCTTCTTTTCTTGCTAGCGCCATAAGATGATCGTATATCGTATTTATACGATTAAGCAAATGAAAGGACGACCATTGAATATCTTATTTATGTGTGTCGCAAATTCCGCCCGTAGCCAGATTGCAGAAGGGCTCGCTCGTCAGATACTTTCGGGTGCTGAGATCCAAAGCGCGGGCTCGCAACCTGGAAAGTTGAATCCTCATGCGGTTGCGGTTATGAACGAGGTCGGAATTGATATTTCAAAGCAATATTCAAAATCCGCCGATGATCTGTCGCCAAAATTCCTCGTAGCACTCGACTACGTTGTTACTCTCTGTGCGGAAGAGGTCTGCCCGACCTTAGTTACGCAAAAAGCAAAAAAGCTTCATTGGCCATTTCCTGATCCAGCGACCAAAGAGCACCTCTCCGAGGAAGAGGCACTAGCACGATTTCGTACTGCAAGAGATGCAATTCAAAAGCGGTTGATCGAGTTTAAAACGGAATTAGAAAAGTGAGCTTATCAAAACGCCTATTCGCTGAATTCCTGGGCACCGCGGGCCTTCTTGCCGTTGTCGTCGGCTCTGCAGTTATGGGCGAATCCCTTTCTGGAGGAAATTTAGCCATTGCTCTTCTTGCAAACTCGATTGCAACCGGAGCAGGTCTTTATGCGCTTATTCTTTGTTTTGGACCAATTTCCGGAGCGCACTTCAATCCCGCTGTTAGCTTTGTAGAATGGCTTTGGAAAAAACTCTCGGCCAAGGAGCTGGGTCTTTATGTTCTGGTCCAGATCATTGGCGCCATCACTGGCGTTTTAGTTACACACGCGATGTTTGGGCAGCGACTCTTTCAACTTTCCCAACATAATCGAAGCGATTTTCGCTTTCTTCTCGCCGAAGCCCTAGCAACATTTGGGTTGATACTAGTAATCGCACTTTCAGGTAGAAGGAATGTCGAGACTACGCCTATGGCTGTTAGCCTGTTCATCACATCGGCCTATTGGTTTACGTCTTCCACCTCATTTGCGAATCCTGCAGTCACAATTGCCCGTAGTCTAACAGATACGTTCTCGGGAGTTCACTGGGCTAGCGTTACTGGATTCATTGCCGCCCAACTTGTTGGAACATTGGTCGCCTACCGGATTTCAAGATTCCTCTCAGAGTAGTTTAAGCTTCCAGCGGCTGTAGTTCAGTATTAATATTATAGAATTAGATGAAATTACGGAGCGGCCTATTGGAAGAAAATATCCTAGCTAAAGAAAAAGCCCTTAACCCCACGGTTGTAAAGCTAGGTATCGTCTCATTCTTTGCCGACGTTGCGAGCGAAATGCTCTACCCCGTCACCCCCATTTTTTTGACAACTGTTCTGGGTGCATCGATGGCGTCACTTGGACTTATCGAAGGAATTTCAGAAGCCATCGCAAGCCTTCTGAAAACCTACTCCGGAAGTTGGTCAGATTCTTTAGCTAAACGAAAGCCCTTTATTTTGATGGGATATCTGCTCGGCGCAATCTCTAAACCCTTCATCGGTCTCTCGCAAAATTGGATTCATGTACTTGGAGCCCGCGCGCTCGATCGAACCGGGAAAGGAATTAGGTCAGCCCCCCGAGATGCTCTCATCGCAGACTCGGTTGAACCCGCGAAAAGAGGTGCGGCTTTTGGATGGCACAGGGGAATGGATACAATGGGGGCTGCTATTGGACCTTTACTGACCGTAGTTTTGCTCTCGGTTAATTCTGAAAACTTAAGATCAATTTACTTTTGGGCGCTGCTCCCTGGCCTTATCTCGGTACTAGTGATTTTTTCGATTCGAGAACCCAAACATGAGGTCAAGAAACGGCCTTGGGAGAATCCGTTTAAAAGTTGGAAGCGATTTGATCTGCCATTCAGAAAATATATTTTTGCTTGGGCTCTTTTTTCTTTAACAAACTCAAGCGATGTTTTTCTTTTGATGAAAGCCAAAGCTTCCGGCCTTTCAACTCAAACAGTGATCCTTTTGTTTTTCGCTTATAATCTTACCTACTCGCTTTCTAGCCCCTATCTTGGTCATCTATCAGACCGGATTGATCGAAAGAAGATTATGGTTGGCGGACTTATGACGTTTTTCATCGTGTATCTGGGATTCGGATTCGCCTCAGCGGCATGGCAATTCTGGGCACTGTTTTTAGTTTACGGGCTGTATATGGGAGCCACTGAAGGGGTAGGGAAAGCACTGGCTGTTGATTTATCTCCCCCTCAGCTCAAGGCCACGGGCATCGGCATTCTAGGAACCGTGACAGGAATTTGTACGATATTCGCAAGTGTCTCTGCTGGAATAATTTGGGATCAGTTTGGATCGTCCTTCACTTTCATATTTGGAGCTGCTGGAGCCTTAGCCTCTTCGTTCCTGATTTTCTGGAGTTCCAAATTAACTGGGAATAAGCTTTCAAAAATTGAAACCTGAGAATGAGCTAGATTGTTTGAATCTGTTTTAAACAAATCTCCTTGATAAGTTTTTTTGTGAGATCGTTCGCTCCTTGCATTTGCCTGATCCTCCCTTTGCATCGGTCTGCGCCAGGGCCTTGCGGCTTTTTCCTGTCACGCCCTCTGCCTCTACCGCACCTCTCGGGTGCTCTCGTGTGTCGGTCGGGGCAAACGCCTTCGCTCACTTAAAACTTCTCTCTTCGGGGCCTTGCCCTTTGTGAAAGGCCCACTCGATAAAGAGTGAAGTCAAAAACAAAAAAAATTTCACTAAGGAGAAAGTCATGGAAACTACAGTTCAAAATAAACCCGCTCAACCTACACGGATCATTCAAGGATTTAGCGCAAATCCTCAAGTCTATCTCAGCTCTGATCGCGGCAGTATCACACACCGCTTGGGTGCCGATCTAAAGATCGAAATGCCCATCAATCTCTATAAAAAAATTCTTGGACTTCCCTTCGAGAAGAAGGAATCAGCTCCATCGTCAGAGACGACTCGACGAAACACCTACGGCTTAGTTGCTCGACCCGTAATCTTTCTGAGCCAAGACGGCAATTATCTTGTTCACAGTGTTCTTGGAATTCGCATTTCAAAGCATGTGAACTACTACAAACAAATCCTTGGAGCCGAATACACTCCAAAGACTAAGACCGCATAAGCGGCTTGAGATTACCTGGAGGCAAATGCCTCCAGGTTTTAATACTTTCAAATTGACAAACTTGCTTCGCAATTTTGATTTCACTTTGAATCGCACTTTTCACATCTTGCAAATTCAATTTCTCTTTTCACTGAGTCCCGCCAGCCGAAGTTCACGTCTGTCATGCCTCATGATCGGCCCTCTTGGGCCTATACAAGAAATCGAGCAAGACGCGCCAAGCACTCCTAATTTTTCCCCCGCCAAGCAAGCTTGGGGCGTACCTGGCGGGCGAAAAATGTTTTTTAAACCAGAAATAGGAGAAATTTATGAAGTCCCAAATTGAAGATCTTTTGAAACAAATTGCAGTACTGAAGTCGATTCCGTTTTGCTATGGCTGCTACTCGGAAGCTCCCAGTGGAGTTTGTGCTAGGTGCGGATCAGATGACTTGATGAGAATGGTTTCCGGTGTTGGGTGTGAGTACGGTTATGACTGGATTTTTACAGACATCCTTTCAGGTTTTGATCCCATCAACGACGACGAACTCTTTGAAGAATCAATGCGTGACTGTTATCCAGAAACTACTCAAATAGGTTGGCTTAAATACGATACGGTTCTAGCTCTCAAAGAGCTTGATCCGGTATCCTGGAGCATGGCTAAATCTGAATGGATTGATTCCGAAGAAAGTGACGAGCGCATTGTTAGTTTCGACAACGGCTCTAGCTACTATGACGTTTCTTCGCTTCAAGAAGAATTAGAAGCTGCTTTAACTGCACTCACTGCGCCTAGTCCCTAGGTTCAATTATTATAAGATTACACAAAATTGTTTTCGTGTGAGCTTTCAATATGAACTCAGCAAAACAATCATCAGGTATGGAATTCGGCTTTCACGACTTTCAAATATCCACTACGCCAGCCCAGCAAGCGCACGCCCAGCTATAACGGCGATCAGGCCACCCAGCAAATTTGCCGTGACGTTGATTAAGGCCAAGCCGATGTCATTAGACCTGATTAGGTCCACTGTTTCCAACCCGAAGGTGGAAAATGTCGTATAGGAGGCTAGAAAGCCCGTAAGACCCAAGAGAAGCAAATGACGGTGGTAAGGGACCCCTCGCTCGACGAAGACCATCAGCATTCCCGCGAAGAAACATCCCGCAACGTTGATCATCAAAGTTGCAGCTGGAAGCTGGGTGCTAAACTGAACCCGAGCCCAAGTGTAAGTGAGATACCTAACTACGGCCCCAAGGAAACCGCCGACACCAATAATTAGTAACGTCATAGATCCTCCTACTCGACGAACCCGAGAAAATGAGTAGGAGTCATTAGCCAGAATGGCGGTTAAAGGCTGACTCCATAGCCGGTGCTTTTAGGAATACTCGAAGTGTAACACCTAGCCAAGGATCGGCGCGATGGCGGAGCGGCGAGGCCGTTTAGCTGGTCACGCTCGCAACATGACAAGACTCAACGGCATCCACATTCAGCCGGGGAGTTTACCAGTCCCGTCACAGCCTTGGCTTAACCTTCAATGCAATGAAAGTCTCAATTTGAGAAACTATATGTTTTACTGATTTAATTTGCTATTCGCATAATTTCATCATAGTTTATATAGTATGAAATCAAAATTGGCAGGTCTAGGTAAAAAGGAGCGTTCTCAACTAGCGACCGTTTTAAAGGCTTCGCCAGCCGTGATAACACCTAAGCAGGTAGCCCTCGCACTTCAAATTGAGAGAAGTAAAGCAGCCCAACTCCTTGCGCTTTGGAGCAAAAAGGGATGGGTGTCGCGAATCAAGCACGGAGTCTACATACCGATCTCGTTACAATCTAGTACTACGGAAATTATGGCTGATGAGCCCTGGATTATCGCAAAGAGTCTTTTTAATCCCTGTTATGTCGGCGGCTGGAGTGCCGCAGAACATTGGGATTTTACCGAACAGATTTTCAATTCCGTCATGATATTTACCACAAAAAAAGTAGCCACAAGAGACATGGATCTCAACGGTGTTCGGTTCACCATAAAAACAATTAAGCCCGAACGCATCTTTGGATTAAAAACCATTTGGCTCCAAAATCAAAAAGTAGAAATCTCCGATCCTAGCCGAACTATCGTTGATGCGTTTAATGATCCCGCAACCGTAGGCGGAATGCGGATGGCGGCTGATATGCTTGATCGCTATATGCGCTCCGAGCACAAAAATCTTGAGCTTCTTTTTGAATCAGCTCGAAAGATGAAAAACACCGCGATCTTTAAGCGCCTGGGCTTCGTTTTCTCCGTAAAATGGAAAGATGAATCTAAATTTATTCATAACGCTCGCAAATCTATTAAATCAGGCTACTCACAACTTGATCCGTCTGTGCCGGGAAAAACCTTAGTTACGCAATGGGGATTATGGGTTCCTTCAGATTGGAAGAAGGAGATTACTAAGTGATTGCCATAGATGAAATCAGGGAATTTGCGGCTAAGGTGCAACTCACAAATCTGGTTGTCGAAAAAGACTACGCCCTTGGGTGGCTTCTTTGGGGAATCAATCAGCATTCCGTCGCAAGTGCTGATTGGGTTTTCAAAGGTGGTACATGCCTTAAGAAATGTTATTTTGAAACTTATCGTTTTTCTGAAGATCTTGATTTTAGTTACATCGGAAATAGTCAGCCAACGGTAGAGAGCTTAATTGGCATACTTACCGAGGTTTCCGATATTATTTTTGAAGCATCGGGAATCGAATTTCCGAAAGCTTCCATTCAATTTGAAATATTTAAAAATCCGCGAGGCTCTCTTTCTATTCAAGGCAGCATAAAATATCGCGGACCCGTGAGACCCCAGGTTGGTCTTGGGCTCATGCCGAGAATAAAAATTGATCTGACACTTGATGAGCCTCTAGTTAATCCAGCAATCGTTAAACGTGTTGACCATCCTTACAGCGACGGACCAGCCGATGGTATTTCAATATTGTCATACGACTATGAAGAAGTTTTTGCCGAAAAAGTGAGGGCGCTCGCACAAAGACTTCGTCCAAGGGATCTGTATGACGTCATTCATCTATTTCGCAGAATGGATCTCAATCCGAATCAATCTAAGGTAAGAGCTGTTCTTAAGAGCAAATGTGAACTTCGAGGCATTGAGCCACCGACCATCGAGTCTATTGAAACACATGAAAACAGACGGTCTCTTGAATCAGAGTGGAATAGCCAGCTCCGCCACCAAATTCCAATTCTGCCTAGTTTTGAAAGCTTTCTACAGGAGCTTCCTGATGTTTTGAATTGGATCGAAGGAGCCGAAGCTTTGGAACTAGAAATTATAGGAATGACCGGCGAAGGAGAGCAAGAAGCGCAAACTGAGCAAGAATCAATAACGTCACTTTTTGTTCCTGGCCCTCTGGCATCCTATCTAGATCGCATTAGGTTTGCGGCAGCTAGCCGTTTAAAAGTGCGTCTTGGATACAACGGAGAATACAGAATCATTGAGCCCTATTCGCTGGCTAGAAGTTCTGACGGTAACCTTTTACTTCGAGCAGTGCGATCAGACAGCCAAGAAACTCGAAGCTACCGATGGGACCGAATTGAGTCAGTTGAGGTTACGGACGCGAGCTTTACGCCAACGTATGTTGTAGAAATAACCTCAGCCGGGCATTTACCAATTCACCAGCTATCTAGAAACACAAGTCCAGGCCGAACTTCGAACAGAACAAGATCAACCTATGGGCCAACTTATGTTTACAGGTGTGGCGTTTGCGAAAAGAAGTTTAGGCGAAAATCCATGAGTTCTAAGCTCAACGCGCATAAAAACAAATACGGCACGAATTGTTCAGGACGATACGCAATTTTCGAAGGAACTGAGTAGAAATGATTTTTATTTTCACACCCTCAGCTCTTTTAGAAACGAGAAAATCGCGAGTATTGAAATTTGCTTTCGCCACTCGCGATTTGTCTAAACTACTCTGGTTAATACGTTGATATCCGTTCCCAACTTGTGCGCAGAAACAAAATTAAAATATTCTTCCGTCATCATAAAACCCGTAAACTCGTCCTTCGAAATTGGGCCATTAAGTGCAACCCACTTTTGTCTTAGGATCTCTTTTCGATCTTCGTTCGTCAGCGACTGATTTTGCAGCTTTTTTATGTCTTCCTCTGATACAAGATCCAGTGCAAGACTCAGTAAATGCTCGAACTTCACCCGACGACCTACTTTTTTCTTATTTGCTGAAAGCAGAATTCGTTCTGCTTTCTTTTGAATCTCGAAATTAATACGAACAGATTTTGCTTTCTGATTAATTTTTAGATTATTTTTTGCGATTTTAGATTCCATTTTTGACTCCTTTTAAAATTAGTTTGATTCAAGGTTTGCGAAAATTTGCGGCTATTGGGCTCTTAAAACTGCGACAGTTTGCTTTGGAATCTGTCGCATCATCTGGGATAAAATTGCACGAACGGCACAAAGCTGTTCGTCGTCAAGTTTCTCAACCATTGCGTGACAATCATCGAGCGGACTCGTCACAGGCGCTCTACCCATGATTTTGTTAAATTCGTCCATGGTGTAGCCGTAGGCCTTCACAAGCTGCTCAATTCGGTAATCAGGAAGGCTCAACTTCTGATTCTCAAATTGGCTAATAGCTACGTGGGACACACCAATCATTGCGGCAACTTGGCGCATGGTGAGTTCCGAAGACTCACGCATTCGTCTCATCACGGTCGTTAGACTTTTTTCTTTTGTCTTTGCGGTCGTTAACATGGTTACTCCTCGTTTGTTGTTTCACTTTCCAACATTCGGTGCGGTAACAACGAAACGCTTATCTACTGCGGGTTTCACGGGATCTAACCAAGTAACCAATCATTTCGAAAAACCAAAGTTTTCGCTAGGGAGGCTTAGCCCAAACTAAGCCCAGATTTAGCCAAACTCGGGTGATTTTGCGTGATTTCGTGTGACGTTGGTCGGTTTTTGACTTTGAACGCTTCGTCCAAACTCTCTTAAAATTCATTAGACCAATTAAATACTTACGGAGTGTTCCCAGGAGCGGGTTTTGTGAGCTTACTTTTTCGAGGTAAATTGGCGGGGTCGACGGGACTCGAACCCGCGGCCTTCCGCGTGACAGGCGGACGTTATAACCAACTTAACTACGACCCCGCGCGAGATTCGAAGCTCCGCAATATAGCGGTAGGCCCAGCGCCATACAA
>JBFWVJ010000014.1:0-16170 GCA_050246795.1 Candidatus Altimarinota bacterium | reverse complement strand
GGGTTTTCTTGGTATTGGAAAATATTGAGCAATATGATTAAACTGTTCATCAGTTAGAAATTTCTGCATAACTTTGGTAAAGATGAGCTCATCTTACCATGCTTATGTTAACACTGCCTAGCCCCCTCAAAAAGGGGGGGGACACCCCCTCGATTTCGGTCGAAATGACAAAATGGAATGCTCTCGCTTTATTTCTCCATGGCTCTTTTTGCCCGTACTCGGTCGGTTTCTTTCAAAAACTGCTTTCTGAGGCGTACGTGGTTGGGCGTTACTTCCAGGTATTCATCGTTGGACATGATTTCCATACCCGTTTCGATGCTCAGGAGTTTCGGTGGGGTGAGGGTAATGGCTTCGTCGGATCCGGAAGCCCGGACATTGGTCAAAGCCTTTCCTTTGATCGGATTGACGGTCATCTCTTCGCCCTTGGAGGTATTTCCGATGATCATGCCTTCGTAGACGTCTGTATTTGGTGGGATATAGAGTTCACCGCGATCCTGAAGATTCCACAAGGAGAATGCCAGGGCCGTCCCTGAGGCCATGCTGACCATGGCGCCGGTTTCCCGTTTCTCGATTTCTCCGGCATAGGGTTTGAAGCCTACTACTCGGCTGGAGAAGATCCCTTCACCTTTGGTGTCGACGATGAATTGACCTCGATAGCCCAGGAGTCCACGGGTAGGGCCTTCGAACACGAGTCGGATGGAATTGCTGTGCTGGGTCATGTTGATCAGTCTGGAGGCCCGTTTATTCATGCGTTCGATGACGACTCCCTGGTATTCCAGTGGGATATCGATAATGATTTCCTCAAATGGCTCGAGTTTTTGGCCGTTTTCTTCTTTGATGATGACCTGGGGTTGAGAAACCTGCATTTCGAAGCCTTCCCGGCGCATGTTTTCCAGGAGAATCGCGATGTGCAGTTCCCCTCGTCCGAGGACTTTGAAGCTGTTTCCTCCCCCAGAAAAGTCCACTTGGAGCCCCACATTGATTTCGAGTTCTTTTTCAAGGCGTTCCCGGATTTGTCGGCTGGTGACGAATTTCCCATCCCGTCCGGCAAAAGGGGAGTCGTTGACGAGGAAGTTGAGGGCGATCGTTGGTTCGTCGATCTTGATGGCCGGGAGGATTTCCTGGTCTTCGTTTTGGCAAATGGTATCACCGATGTAGATGTCGGGGAGTCCGGCGATCATGACGATATCCCCAGCGCTGGCGGATTCCGTTTCTTTTCGGCTCAGGCCGTGGAAGCTGAAGAGCTTGGTGATTTTCCCACTATAGGGCTCTTTATTGACGCTTTTTACGAGGACGGTTTGTCCTACCTTGATCGTTCCCTGATAAACTCTGGCGATGGCCAAACGTCCGAGGAAGTTGTCGTAGCCGAGGTTGAAAGGCTGAGCAGAAAGTGGAGCATTGGCATCAGAAGGAGCTGCGGGGACTTCTTCCAGGATGGTGTCGAGCAGCGGGTTGATATTGGTCGATTCGTCGGTGAGCTGTTTTTTGGCGATGCCTTCTCGGCCGATGGCGTAGAGGGTCGTGAAATCAAGTTGCTCGTCGTTGGCGCCGAGTTCGAAAAAGAGCTCGAGGACTTGTTCTTCAGCCTGATCAGGGTTGGCAGCTGGCTTGTCGATTTTGTTGATGACGACGATGGGTTTGAGGCCCAGTTCCAGCGATTTCTTCAAGACAAAGCGGGTTTGAGGCATCGGACCTTCCTGAGCATCGACGATCAAAAGCACTGAATCGATCGATCGCAAGACGCGTTCCACTTCAGAGCCGAAATCGGCGTGGCCTGGGGTATCGACGATGTTGATCTTCGTGTCTCGATAGAAAACCGAGGTGTTTTTGGCGTAAATGGTGATCCCGCGCTCTTGTTCCAGTTTATTGGTGTCCATACTTTGCCCTTCTTCAAACATTCCGGTCTGCTTCATGATGGCATCCGTCAGGGTAGTTTTTCCGTGATCTACGTGGGCGATGATAGCGATGTTTCTGATTTCCATGGGGAGAAGGGTTGGTAGGGTACGAAAGGTACGGAAGGTAAGGAGGATATGTACTGAAAAGAAGAGCTGGCGGCTCGAGGTATAACGGGAGATATTCTATTTGAAAGCGTTGAAAAGTCAAAGAGAAGCTGATTCGACGAATTCGATCGAGAGGGGTACAATGGGGTATATTTCACTTTCCTTATGTCATTGCGTACGATTCAGGTTTTCTTGGTAGTATTCCTCGGTCTCGGGTTTCTGAATGGCTGTTTCGTGGAGCGGCAAGGTCCGCCGCGTGGGCCCAGTACGGTGATCGGTGAGGAGGATGCGTTGCCGGATGAAGAGGAAGAGCATGAGGAAGAGGCCATAGAGCCCACGACCGATGATCACATCGTCGTGACGTTTCCGCAGCAAGGTCAAACCGTTACCGCTCCGCTGACCGTGACGGGCGAGGCGAGGGGAGGCTGGTATTTTGAGGCGACCTTTCCGGTGCGGCTGGTGGATGCGCAGGGGAATGAGGTGGCGGTGGGGTACGCAGAGGCACAAGATGATTGGATGCAGGTGGGGTTCGTGCCGTTCAAGGCCGTTCTCGAGCGTTTCAAGTCAGGGGTATCTGAAGATGGGACGTTGATCTTGGAAAAGGCGAACGCTTCAGGACTTCCAGAACATGCTGACCAGCTTGAAATCCCGGTGAAGATCCATCGAGGAGAAACGAGCATCGTAAGGGTGTATTTTCCCAACTCGGTAAAAGATCCGGATTTTATGGACTGCGCCAAGGTGTTTGTCGTCGAGCGAAGCATTCCGAAAACTCAGGGCATTGCGCGAGCGGCTTTGGAAGAGTTATTGAAGGGACCGACGGCGAGTGAAAAAGCCGAGGGGTACATCACTTCCCTCAATGAAGGAGTGAAGATCCAGCGACTGGTGGTCGAAAACGGCGTGGCGAAGGTGGATTTCAGCGAAGAACTCGACTATCAGGTGGGAGGTTCCTGTCGGATCCAGTCTATCTATAGCCAGATCGAAACCACGCTCAAACAATTCCCGACGGTGAGGGAGGTCGAAATTTCTATCGATGGAGAGACGGAGGAGATTTTGCAGCCGTGAGGGGATGGGGAACCCCTTACCCCTTAAAAGGGGAGAGGTGCTTTTCCAAGCACCTCAAAAAATAAAACGCGCTCCGCTTCCAAATTTTTTTAGAAGCGGAGCGCGTTTTAAAATTTTTGGGTCGCTCCTGTGGAGCGTCTCCCCCTTTTTTAGGGGGCTAGGGGGTGCATTCTTTTACCCCTCCACAAACGTCAGCGCCACTCCCGTCTGAGCTGCGCGGCCGGTTCGTCCGATACGATGGACGTAGTCTTCGTAGCTTTGGGGGAGGTCGTAGTTGATCACATGGCTTACATTGGGAATGTCCATTCCTCGGGACATGACGTCGGTGGCGACGAGGACTTGGACGTGGTGGGCTTTGAAGAGGTCGACGGCTTTTTGTCGTTTGTTCTGGGTCTTGTTGCCATGGATGGATTCGGCTTTAAATCCTCGTTTGAGGAGGGCTTTGGCGAGTTTTTCCACCCCATATTTGGTTCGTCCGAAGACCAGCACCTTGTCGAAGTCTGGCTGGCTGAGGAGGTTGCACAGGATTTCGAATTTTTCATCGTTGCTGGCGACGGGGATCACGTCTTGGTCGACGTTGGCGGAAGTGTCCTGGAGTTTGACCGAAATAGTGACTGGGTCTTTTAAGAAGCTGGCGACCAGTGACTGGATTTCGGGAGGCATGGTGGCCGAGAAGAACAGCGATTGTTTTTGTTCGGGAAGTTTTTCGAGGATGAAGCGCATGTCATGAATGAAGCCCATGTCCATCATCTGATCAGCTTCGTCGAGGACGACGTTGCCACACTTGCTGAGGTTGAGCACTCCTTGTTGGATCAGGTCCTTGAGCCTGCCTGGCGTCCCGATGACGAAATGCGGTCCGCGTCGAAGCTGGGAGATTTGCACGCCCATGCTGGCACCTCCGATGCAGAGGGTCGAGTGGAGGTGAAGGTTTTTGGCAAAGGTCACGAATTCTTTTTGGATCTGGAAGGCGAGTTCCCTTGTTGGAGCCATGATAAGCACCGATTCACGAGGGTTTCGCATGACCTTGTTGATCAAAGGGATCAAAAAGGCGGCAGTTTTTCCAGTCCCTGTGTTGGCTAGACCGACCACGTCTTTGCCTGAGAGGATTTCAGGAATCGCTTTGTCTTGAATGGGAGAAGGCTGAATATACCCTTTTTGCAGGATGTTGTGCTTGAGTTTTTCCTCGATCTGAAAGTCGGCAAAGGTATGCACGGGGACGTATTCTTCGTTTTTGATCCCGGTGGCCTTACTGATGAATTGGCTGACGTTGATTTTTTTAGGGCCGGGTCGTCGGCTCTGTCTACGAAAAGGCCTTGGTTTGCCCCTTCGTCTTCGTTTGGTTTGTTCTTGAAACATTGTGGGTTTTAAAGGAGTGTACTTTACAATTTATCTACTTTTTAGTCAATCTATTGACCCATTTACTATACGGGAATTTTCAGCGGAAACGATCTTGAAATGGCTCTTGCTTCTTTTTTAGTTTGACTTTTTTGGGTTTTTACGGGATGATTCATGTGTAAGTTCTCAAAGTGTTTCGACTCTCGGTTAGGTTTCCTTGCATGCGCGGCAACACCTCACGAAAGGAGTATCATGATGAGATTACGTTTCTCTACTCTTTTTGTTAGCAACTATGGCTAAGAAGTTATATGTAGGTGGATTGCCCTACGCTACGACAGATGAAGCACTCCGATCTGCTTTCGAGCAGTGTGGTGCAGTTTCTTCTGCAACAATTATTACTGATCGGATGTCCGGTCGTTCTAAAGGTTTCGGTTTCGTTGAATTTGAAAACGATGCTGATGCTGACGCAGCTATTTCCATGTTCCATGGAAAAGACTTCGAAGGACGAACTCTCACCGTAAACGAAGCTCGACCTCTCGAGGCTCGACCTCCACGACGAGACTTCGGTGGTGGTGGAAATCGATGGTAATTTGATTCACATCAACTAAAAGAAGAGAGGCACGCGCAGCCTCTCTTTTTTGTAGTGGTATTTTGTCGTGACGCTGCACGGTACTTCTATTTTTATGTTGATTTTTGACAATGATGATTCTGGTACAAGATCACGATTTGTATAGGTTTGTGAATGTTTTGTGATTTCCATCACATGATCATTCTCAAAATTTTGTATATGTTTTGATTGTTCCACACAAAATATTGTGGGTATCTTATCATCATTCATATGAAATACATTCAAAAAAGGAATGGAGAAATTGCCGTCTTTGACGCTTCCAAGATCGCTGAGGCTCTCCGGAAGGCTGCTGGCTCAGTGGAGAATCAGGAAAGCTTTAGCCCCGATGTGCTTGCTGAAATGGTTGAAGCGTCTTTTTGGAAAAGCACTTCTGGTTCTGTAGCTACTGTCGAGGAGATTCAGGACAAGGTTGAAAACATTCTGATGGACAATGGGTATCGTGAAACGGCGAAATCTTACATTCTTTATCGGGACCAGCACCGGAAGATCCGCGAGTCCAACAAGGTGATCGTCGATGTGGAAAGCACCATGACGGAATATTTGAAAAAAACCGATTGGAGGGTCCAGGCGAATTCCAATCAGGGCTATTCGTTGGGTGGGCTTATTCTGAATACGGCTGGAAAAATCACTGCCAATTATTGGCTTTCCCATATTTTCAGTCCTGAGGCGAATAGTGCGCATCGTTCTGGAGATATTCATATTCATGATCTTGATCTGTTTTGTGGATACTGCGCTGGGTGGTCGCTTCGCCAGCTTCTCGCGGAAGGCTTTGGCGGAGTTCCGAATCGGGTTGATTGCAAAGCGCCGACCCATTTGTCTTCCGCGATCGGACAGATGGTGAATTTCTTGGGAACGATGCAGAACGAGTGGGCGGGGGCACAGGCTTTTTCCAGCTTTGATACCTACCTCGCCCCCTATGTAAAAAGTATTGCTTTGAGGCTTGAACAGGAATTGAAGAAGTCGAAATCCTCCCTTGGGAAAAAAGAGCGGGAACAATATTTGTATGAAAAAACCTTCGAAGAAACCAAGCAGAATATCCAGGCATTTGTTTTTAATCTGAATGTTCCGTCCAGGTGGGGGTCACAAGCTCCTTTTACGAATATCACCATGGACTGGGTTTGTCCGGAGGATTTGAAGAACAAGCCGGCAGCTATTGGTGGAGTCGATCAGGCATTTACCTATGGAGATTGTCAGAAGGAGATGGACATGATCAATAAAGCCTTCATCGAGGTCATGACAGAGGGTGATGCCCAGCAACGGGTTTTTACGTTTCCGATCCCGACCTACAATATAACGAAAAATTTTGATTGGGATCATCCCAACAGCAAGCTGCTTTTCGAAATGACGGCCAAGTACGGCATGCCGTATTTCCAAAACTTTATTAATTCCTCGCTCGAACCCCACATGGTTCGTTCTATGTGCTGCAGGCTTCAGCTCGATCTGGGGGAACTCTTGATGCGAGGAAATGGTCTTTTTGGATCAGCGGAAATGACGGGCAGTATCGGCGTGGTGACGATCAACGCGGCGAGGATTGGATGCCTCTATAAGGGCAATAAAGAAGCGGTTTTGAAGCGGATTCAGTATTTGATGGAGATTGGGAGGGGGGTCTTGGAAACCAGGAGAAAAGTCGTAAACCAGAACTTCGAAAATGGACTGCTTCCTTATTCAAAAAGATATCTGGGTCATCTGAACAATCATTTTTCCACGATTGGGATCAATGGTTTGAACGAATGCATCCGCAACTTCACTGATGATCAGCACGATATCGCTGATGAGTGCGGGCAGGATTTTGCGGAGGAGATATTGATGTTCATGAGAGAGGAGTTAAAAAAATACCAAGAAGAGACTGGTAATCTGTACAATCTCGAGGCGACTCCGGCTGAAGGTACGACTTATCGATTTGCCAAGGAAGATCAGAAGCGGTTTCCAGGTATTCTCCAGGCTGGTACTCAAGAAGCCCCATATTATACGAATTCTTCTCAGCTCCCTGTCGGTCATACGGAAGATGCTTTTGAGGCTCTGATGCTGCAGGATCGGCTTCAGACCAAATATACCGGTGGAACGGTTTTGCACCTGTATATGGGGGAGCGCATCTCAGATGGAGATGCTTGTAAGAAGCTGGTTCAACGTGCCCTTACACATTTTAAATTGCCGTATATCACTGTCACGCCGACCTTCAGTATTTGTCCGAAGCATGGGTATTTGAAGGGGGAGCATGAATTCTGTCCGAAGTGCGATGAGATGACTCTCTGTGAAGTGTGGACACGTGTCATGGGCTATCACCGGCCGGTGTCTCAGTTCAACATCGGTAAAAAATCCGAGCACTTTGAAAGGACACATTTTCAGGAAGAAGTCACCTTTCAATCCTCTTATGCTCATTAACTATGCTCTACCTTTTCACTACTCCAAGCTGTCCCAATTGTCCACAGGCAAAGAGATTGTTGGATTCTCACGCCTACCAATTCGAATCGATCGACGCAAGCATGCCTGCAGGATTTGCTATGGCGAAACACTTTAAGATTTTTCAAGTGCCGAGCCTCTTGGTAACTGATCCGGAGGGACAAATGAAATTTCTGTACTGTGGTGTTGATGAAATCTCAAATCATATCAAAGATCTATGATCATTGCCGGGCTTCAAAAACTCACTTTGCTCGATTACCCCGGCAAGATTGCTGCTATTGTTTTCACGCAAGGATGCAATTTTGCTTGTGGATATTGTCACAATCCGACCATGATTCCCGTGATTGATGAACAGAAGCCAGAGCTTCATCAAAAGAACATCTTGAAATTTTTCCGATCGAGGAGAGGATTGCTTGATGGAATTGTGGTCAGTGGAGGGGAGCCGACTCTCCAAAAAGGTCTTTTGGATTTCCTCGAAAAGGTGAAAGAAATGGATTTTCTCATCAAGTTGGATACGAATGGGTCTAATCCTGAAAAACTGCGTCAAGTTATCAAACGAGGACTGGTGGACTATCTTGCCTTGGATGTAAAGGCCACGAAGCAGAAATATCGTGACTTGGTGAAAAATGATGCTGCGAATAAAGTCCTCGAAACCATAAGTCTCATAAAAAACTCAGGAGTGGACTATGAATTCCGTTCTACTATTCTACCGCATTGTCATGATGAACAAGATATTCGTGAAATGGGAGAGATGATAAAGGGGTGTAAAAGGTGGTATTTGCAAAGCTTTCGCGCGACAAAAACCCTTCTGCGTTCTTTTCAACAGCAACAATCTTTTACCACCTATGAACTTCAGCATTTACAAGTCGTCGCGGAACAATATGCAGAACGAGTGGAAGTTCGGTCATAAGCTGTAGATCTCTTTAAGTGAATGTCTTTTTTTTCGTCAGAATTCTTCAAAAATGGGAAGGGATTGATGCTGTTTTCGGTCGGCGATGTTCTTGAGTTCGAGGAGATTGAGGATTTTTACCTGACTTCCTTTTATTTCAATGATGCGACTCTTTTTCAAAGCTGCGAAGTTGCGGGAAAGGTTTTCACGCACGGTCCCCAGATGAGAAGCCAGCTCGCTTTGACGGATGGGCAGTTTGAAAGTCGGTTTTTTCAAGAACTGATAGAGTTCCAATAAATACTTGGCCAATCTTTCCTTGGGAGTGGTTAAAGAGAGGTCGCACACTTGTTCGCAGAGATCACATTCTTTTCCGGCTAAAGCCCGGATCATATTTTTTGCAAACTGGTGAGAACGGTCGATGAGATTTTCCAGTGCTGATTTGGGAATGACCAGGAGTTCGGTGTTTTGAAGTGTTTTTGCGTTGATGTGCATGACTTCCCGACTCATCACTGGGGCCAGACAAAAGTATTGTCCGGGGCCTGATAAACAAACAACTTCTTCTTTTTTGCTTCCGTCTCTGATGTTGTACAGTTTTACTTGCCCGGACAGCACGATATAGAGGCTTTTTGGAGCTGATCCGACAGTGAACACCATTTCATCTTTGCTCCATTTTTCTTGGAGCGCATGCGTTGTCAGTGAAACTATTTCTTCAGTCGTGAGTCCTTGGAACAACGGGATTGTCGATAAAATGAGTTCCATAGAAAAAAGTGCCAGCTGATGGTATCACCATTTATTCTTCACGAGAAGTTGTGATTGCCGTCACTTTTCCCAGTCTGCTTTTTTCGGTACTCTTTGAGGGCTATCCTTATTCTTTTGATATGGGTTTTAAAAGCTTTTTGACAGCTATCATGTGTTTGGTCCTTCTGGGTTGTGCTTCCAGCTCAGTTCCTGGCCCCTCTGAGCCCGGTTTTTCGTCTCAACAATCGTCTTTTCATGACTGGGGAGACATTGATATCATGGGTGGATCGGTCTCTCATGATTTCATACTTCAAAATACCACTCAAAAGCCCCTTCTGTTACGAGGAGCTGTCACCTCCTGTATGTGTACCACCGCACAAGTAACTCTCCAGGATGGGACTTTGTCACCTGTTTTTGGCATGCATGAAAATGAAGAATGGTCTTACGAGGTTCAGCCGGATGAATCTTTTCAAGTGAAGGTTGTTTTTGATCCCCTCGCGCATGGCCCTACTGCCGTTGGGCCTGTCAGGCGGACGGTGAATATCATTAGTGATGCTGATCCGGAAAATCGGGGGATTACCTATACGCGTCTTGATGTCCAAGGTAACGTCGTTTCGGAAGCTAATTATCAACAAAGCTATGATGAATAAAATTCTCCTTTTTCTCGCCGGGCTTTTTCTTCTTTCGGGTTGCGTTTTTACAAGCAATGAAACTGCTTTGCAGCATCCTCAAATCATCTTCGATGAACAAGAATTTGATTTTGGTGTTATTAAGCAATCAGGAGGTGTCGTCACACACGATTTTCATTTCACGTATCAGGGCGAGGGACCATTGACCATTCTTGGTACACCAGGAAGCTGCGCATGTACGATAGGATCTGTAAACACTCCTTTGCTTCAGCCGGGTGAGTCAGGTGTGTTGACCGTCCAGTTCAACCCAAACCTCCACGCTGAGCCGGAAGGACGATTTTACAAAACGGTTTCCATTCTCACGGAACCTGCGATTGAGCCTCTTCCGGAAATAAAGGTCTGGCAGCAAATAGAGCTTGATCTTGGCGAGGAAGCCTTTGAACTTAATCAGCACACGGATGATCACTCGATGAAAAAAGACGATACTCATGAAAGCTCATCCGATGTGGGTGTCATTCATGGTCCCGGAGATCATGTCAAAACTCCTGAAATCGGGAATGATGGAAAGGTTCCTTTCTTTGAAAAAACTCATCGACCTCGTTCTTTCACTCTCACTGCTCAAGAAATCAATGGGGAACTGGACGAAGGAATCGACTATTTGTATTGGACTTACGATGGCGTGGTGCCTGGACCTTTCCTTCGCGCTCAAGTGGGTGACACTATCTCTGTGACTCTAAAAAATCCGAGCAGCAATCATTTCCCACATTCCATCGATCTTCATGCGGTGAATGGACCCCACGGAGGAGCCGTCGATGTCTATCCTGGCCAAGAAAAGACTTTTACTTTCAAAGCTCTGAATCCGGGTATCTACCTCTATCATTGCGGCACAAAAGAAGTTGCTGAGCACATGACGAATGGGGCGTATGGACTCATTTTGATCGAGCCAATACAACCCTTGGAAGAGGTTGATCGTGAGTATTCTCTCGTCCAGGGAGAGATGTATTCGATTTTGAATCGTGGTGAAAAAGGAATGACTCAGCTTTCTGGAGAAAAACTCAAGAATGAATCGCCGGAGTACATTGTATTCAACGGCAGGGTTGGTTCACTGACCGGAGAACGTGCTCTTAGGGCGAAGGTCGGAGAAAAAATTCGATTATATGTGGGGAATGCTGGGGTTGCCAAAATTTCCAGCTTTCATGTGATCGGAGAGGTTTTCGATACCGTTTACCCTGAGGGAGGAACTCCTGTTGTCCACAATGTACAAACGACGCTTATACCTGCTGGGGGCGCCACCATCGTAGAATTCGTGGTGAATGAGCCAGGTATCTACAAGTTGGTGGATCATGCTTTGTCGAGGATTCATAAAGGAGCAGTTGCTGAGATGATCGTAAACTGATGTGCAATTGCGGCTGTAGCTTTAAAAAAAAATCAACATGAAGATCGGCTATCCTTGTATCAATTGGAGCCTGCCCTGTCGCAGTTCGCAAACCTTTCGTTTGAAGTCTTTTTCAGAAGATCGATTCCTGGAGACGGTCGCCAGCAATCTTGCTTGTCTTCGCCAAACCCTTGAGTGGAATGTCGAGCATCGACTGATGTTTTTTCGGATCACTTCAGATGTGATCCCTTTTGGGTCCCATCCGGTGAATCAGATCGAATGGTGGAACGTGTTTCAGAAAGCCTTTCAGGAAGTAGGGAGCTATCTTCAAGACCATCATTTCCGAATTTCGATGCATCCGGGACAGTACACCCTCCTCAATGCGCCTGACGAAAAAGTCCTCGCGAATGCCGTGATGGATTTGGAGTACCATGCGCGAGTTTTGGATTTGTTGGGCTTGGATACTTCTCACAAGGTTCAGATCCATGTGGGGGGAGTCTATGGGGACAAAGAAAAGAGCATGGAGCGGTTCGTGAAAGTTTACAAAGGTCTTCCGAGCTCTATTCGTACTCGTTTGGTGATTGAGAATGATGAGCGTTCGTATTCCCTCCAGGATTGTTTGAAGCTTCATAAGGAGCTCGGGATTCCAGTTCTCTTGGATACGTTTCATCACTCACTTCTGAACGAAGGAGAAACACTTCGGGAGGCACTTCAAATGGCGGCGAAGACGTGGAAAAAGTCGGATGGGGTCTTGATGGTGGACTACAGTTCACAGCAAAAAAATGCGCGTTTTGGCATGCATGCGGAGCATATCGATGGTGAGGATTTTAAAAGTTTTTTGGAATCGGCACAGGGAATTCATTGCGATGTGATGTTGGAAATCAAGGATAAAGAAAAAAGCGCCTTAGAGGCGCTTCAGTCTTTGTAAGTGCTCTTAGCTGGCCAGTAGTTCGATCATTTTTTCCAGTTTTGGATTGAATTCCTTCGCGACTTGTTCGCCTTGAGCGTTGAAGAACACCAGGGTCGTTTGAACGGTGATGCCATACTGTTGTTTGAGGGCTGTGGCTTTATCGTAGTTTACTTTTAGCATCACGGCGTTTTCAGGGAGTCGTGCGAGGTTTTCTTTCACGAGTTTATCGAGGGCACGGCAGTTGGGGCACCAGTCGGCGTGGAAGTTGAGGACAACCGGTCGGTTTCCTTTCAGTTCGTTGAACCGTTCTTCGCTGTAGTCTTCGTAGGTGAATCCGGACTCTATGGATTCGTTTTCAGTAGGTTGCTGTGGTTCTTTTTCCATTTTTTCCATCGGTTGGTCCGGGCTTTGCTCACCATTTCCATAGCTGTCGGTGTTGTTCATCAGGTCGCTGACCTGATCAGACCAGAGTCGATCACAGCCCATCAGGGTGAAGGAAAGGACAAAAAGGCTGAGAAGAGCTGCAAATCGTTTCATAGGAATGAGATGAAAAATAGACCTTGAAAAAGTAGCGCATATTTTCCTCCCGTGCAAAAAGGAAGCGGTAGTGCTTGCTACAAGTTTATCTCTCGAGGAGTAAATGCTTTTCGTTTGTTCTTCAGCAAATTCTTCCTATAATGGGCAAGTCCCTTGGGGTGTAGCCAAGCGGTAAGGCAACGGACTCTGAATCCGTCATGCGGGGGTTCAAATCCCTCCACCCCAGCCAATGATCTGTACCCCAAAAAGTAGACACACCGTAGAGTGACATTGTTTCTTTTGTTGCCATTTATTCTTAACAAAAGAACTATGAGAACCATCTTTAATAGCGAACAAATCGCTCAATTAAGCGCGCATCCGTGCGTGTGGCGGGTGAGCGAACGATCCATTCATTACACCTACGATTTCAAGAAACGGGCACTCGACCTCTACGCGCAAGGTATTAAACCAGACGATATCTGGAAGCAAGCGGGTTTTGATGTGAGCATCTGGAAAAAGGATTACTGCCGCTACACACTGAAAGACTGGAGACGACTGGTGAAAAAAGGAGGGTTGGAGAGCCTGACCAAACCATCAGGTATACAAGCCGACGGGGGATACAAGAGATCAAGGTCTCCGGAAGCTGATCGGGTGAGACGACTTGAGCTGCAAGTTCGATATCTGGAAGCTGAGAACGCTTTTTTAGCACATCTCCGGGCCAACAGAGCGGAGTCAAACTCAGGCCTTGCGAAAAATACCAACTCATCAGGGAACTAAAAGCGGATGTGGATGTCCTCTGCCAGCTCGCAAGCGTATCCAGAAGTGGGTATTACAAATGGTTGCTCGATGCCGACCAGCCCGAAAAAGACTTCCATGATTTTCTGAAGATCAAAGAGGTCTTTGAACAAGGAAAGAGAAAATATGGCTGGAGAAATATTAAAATGAGACTTCCCCATATGAACCACAAGAAAATACAGCGAATCATGAGGAAGTACGGATTGGTGGCCACGGTGCGCAGGAAGAATCCGTATCGAGCGATCATGAAGAAGACCATGGAACACCGAATATTCCCCAACAAACTTCAAAGAGCCTTTCATCAACGATCTCCCTTCAAAGTCTTCTGTACTGACATCACCTACTTGCCCTTTCTGGAGAAGTTTGCCTATCTTTCTGTTGTCAAAGACGTCGCCAGCGGAGAAGTGATCGCCTGGAAGATTTCACTGCATATGGACATGGCATTGGTGGTGGGGACAATGAAGGGAATGCCATCTGATCTCTGTGAAGAGGCCTTGATTCATTCGGACCAAGGATTTCACTACACCAATCCCATGTACATTGAAGCGGTCAAAGAGCTGAAGATGGCTCAATCGATGTCCGGCAAAGGCAATTGTATCGACAATGCTCCCATCGAGTCATTCTTTGGACACATGAAAGACGAGTTGGATTACAAGGCTTGCAGGTCGTTTGAGCAGTTGTGTTCGAAAATTGAGCAGTACATGAGATACTACAACTACGAAAGAAAACAGTGGACCAGAAACAGGATGACGCCTGTTGAATACAGGAATCATCTTCTAACCAAGGTCGAGGGTTAGGGGGTTTCTATCTGTCTACCAAACGGGGTACACTTCACCAAATTCTTTTTGAGCACGTGTATAATGGAAAAATCAAATTCTGAAAATACCAGACCAGCATTAATAAGAATTGGTCCAAATGGTACAATTGATGGGTTACGTGCTTCAGGTAATTTATTAGCCGGTGATATCGACCTTGTTATGAACGAAGGGGTTCTTAAAGGCGTCGAACTTAAAGATAATAAGCATATTCTTCCGCAACCTCTGGTTTTGGAAAAAGTTTGGTATAAAAAACCGGAAGTTGTAATTACAATTATTCTTGGAGTGATTTCTATTCCTTGGTGGGATAATCTGCTTCAGGTTTTTGGGGTAATTAACTAACTACATAAAATAATCACTTCCCCCACTTCTCCCTCAAATAACTTGCCCTCCCGGAACCCTCCTTATAAAGATTGTAGCGAAGCGGATTTTTGATCGAATAGTTTTGATGATAGGTCTCGGCGGGGTAGAAATTCTTGAATGGCTCGATGGCGGTAGCAATGGGTTTGTCGAAGGTGCCGGATTCTCCCAGGGCTTTCTTGGAAGCTTCAGCCAATGCTTTTTCTTCCTCGCTTCGATAAAAACAAATGGGTTTGTAGTGGTGGCCGCGATCGCCGAATTGTCCGCCGGCATCGGTGGGATCGTGGGCTTTCCAGAATGCATCAAGGAGGTCGTTGTAGGTGACTTGATCGGGATGGTAGTAGACCTGAACGGCTTCGACGTGGCCGGTGGTGTCGCTGCAGACTTGTTCGTAGGTAGGGTTTTCGACGGTACCGCCGCTGTAGCCGGAGATGACGGCTTCCACGCCTTTGAGATTGCTAAAGGGTGGCTCCATGCACCAGAAGCACCCGCCCGCGAAGGTGGCTTTCGCTAGAGATTCATCGTTTTCGAGTTTGGAGAGGTCGGGGAAATCGTTGGAGGTCATGATGACTTTTAAGAGTGTTTTTATTCAAGCAGATGGTGCTGTTGATCACAAATACCGTTTGTAGCCTTTATCAACTGATTTTTTTCTGTCGAGTTGAGTCTCTTCCATTTCGGAGTAGGATGGAGGCGCACAACCAATTTTTATGCGTATCGTTGTCCTCCTTCCGAAGCTTCACGCGGGTGCTGAGTTGGCACTGAATCATTTGTTGCGCCGAAAGGACTTGGACATCGTGGGGGTGGTGCGGTCTGACATCTCTCCGTTCCGCAAGAAATACTGGAAGTATGTGAAGTATGGTGTTCGCAGAGCCGGGGTTTTTTACGGGGCTTTGATCGCTCTGACCGCTTATATTCCAGCTATTGGTTTGAGTTTGGCGAGTGTGCTGATCTGGAAACGGCGGGGGAAATGGCTTTCGGTCGATGAGTTGGTTCGTCGTCATGACTTGAGGATCCATGATACGGAGAATATCAATGATCCAGCCTCGATCGAAGTGCTGCGTTCCTGGGAACCGGACGTGTTTGTGACGGTGTACTTTGACCAGATCTTGAAAAAACCAGTCTTGGAAATCCCTCGCACGGCTTCGCTGAATATGCATCCGGGGTTGCTTCCCAAGTATCGAGGTATTTGGCCGGAGTTTTGGAAACTGCACAATAAGGAGAAGTACGCTGGGGTCACGGTCCACTATATCAATGAAGAGATCGATGCCGGGGAGGTGGTGGGTCAGATCCGGTATCCGATCGAGCAAGGGGAGACAAAGTTTAGTTTGTTGATGAAATCAGCTCAGAAGGGCACGAACCTTCTTATCCGCACGCTGTCCAAAATGAAGAAGGGGACTCCATTGAAGACACTTCGTTTGAAGGGGGAGGCACAGTACTATTCCTTGCCGACCAAGCTTCATTTCGACCAGTTTTACGCCAGGGGAGGAAAGCTTTTTTCGATCATGGCTGTTTGGAGGGAGATTTTGAAGTTGTTTTAGAAATGGGCCTGTTATGGGTGGGGGTGGTGCTCCGCGCCGGGGCCAACCCGACCCCCTAGGCAGTGTTAACATAAGCATGGTAAGATGAGCTCATCTTTACCAAAGTTATGCAGAAATTTCTAACTGATGAACAGTTTAATCATATTGCTCAATATTTTCCAATACCAAGAAAACCCGAAA
>JBFWVJ010000013.1:0-19525 GCA_050246795.1 Candidatus Altimarinota bacterium | reverse complement strand
CAGAGCGTATCAGCTCAACCATGCGGTCTCTAAACTCGCTCGAATAACGTTTGGCTTTCTTTGACATAATGGACTCCTTCTACCCCCTGAGGGTATTTTGTGTCCACTAATTCGGGGCAACTCCAGTTTCGACCCTCGAAGAGTGGCAAGCAATGGGAGTACAATTTGTCGCGACCAAGGATAACATCGATTACACCACACCGGCAGGTCGCCTCCTTGCTCAGATTCTCGGCTCACTTGCAGAGTTCGAAAAAAGTCTTCTAATCGAACGGACAATGCTTGGGCTTGAACATGCTAGGCGCTCTGGCAAGACGCTTGGTCGTCCGAAGACCAGAGACGATGTAAAAATTCAAACCCTGCGAAGTCAAGGTTTGAGCTACACGGCGATCCAAAAGCAGCTCGGGATTAGTCGCGGTGCAATTTCCCGGGCAATGCAGGCCGTTCCGAAAACCCCCGAAAAACTGGAGCAAAAAACCAAAGGATTTCAATGGTCGTAATTTTGAAAAAGAGCTGTTCCGGAAACGACCGTTTTCGGAATGCTCCGTCACGAGACTTTTTTAAGATGGGAAATTGATTTTCCCTCTCCGGATGACATCAAAAATGCCTGTCTCAGATACCAGTACGCAGCGCCCTTCATCTGTTGCGAATCTATCGACCCATTGTCGATAGGCACCGTTATCTTCAGAATCTGATCGACGTGCTTTAAGGAAATGTCTTCAGGCGAGACGTCGTTATCTTTCAACAATTTTGCAAGTTGCTCATGTCTGGATTTGCGATCTTCTGGGGTCTTTGGCTTCGATGGCTTTGCCCATATTTCGCGGCCCCAATTTTCGATAATGGCCGTAACATCTGAGTTAAGTGTTTCATTTTTCTTGCCTTGATTCATATGTGTCTCCACTTCTGGAGAACTTGTCGGATAACAAGTCACTAAGGTGAAGGCTGACCTAGCCGACTGCTGTCCTAAAGTACAGTTGATTCCGGAGCCGCTCATTTGCTCCTTAGATCCCTTACAGTCACCGCATATCTACAGAACAGGTCCAGTTTCATTTCAACAGAAAATCGAGTGTCTCCATTTTCGACAGATGCTTCGGCAATCGAGGTCGAATTTCTTGCAATCCACCTCCACAGAAAATCCTGATGGTCTAATGCCAGTTTTGGAGAGAACGTGTCGCGATCATAGCCGAAGTAGTGATTGTCCGCAGGCAGTTTTATATGTGGAGTGGGATCTAATTTTTCGAATTTGGTTATCACGTCATAGGGAATGCGGAACGTGAACCGCTGAAATAAAAATTGCATGTCAACGTATCCGCCTTCACGAAAGAATAAAGGCTTCAAGAAACGCGCAGCATAGGTTCCCAACAACAATTGCTCACTACTGACAAAGTTCCGTCGATCATAGGCTTCTCGATCTACGACATCTAATTGGTCTTCATCTAGCGGCTGATCCATATTTTCCGGCTGGCTGGCTCCGCTAAATGACTGGCCAGCGTAGTAAAAGAATTCCTTTTTTAAGAATTTCTGGGCACCTTGCAAATGAGAAATCTTCCAGGCGTTGGCTTCATCCAACGGCAAGCCACTTGTGCTAGGCGGACTATAGGTGAACGTCCGCTTTATAGAGACCCGGGGACTGGAGCCGTTGCAAAGAGCGGCTTCAATCTGCTGTAGTTGTCCTGCCTTATTAGCACCAGACTCGATTGCGGATGATATCTGATTGTAAACTGCATTCGGCAACAAATGAGGTGGGAGCAATTTGGCTGCGGGCCGATCAGTAGATACCACACGGACCGGCTCAGTAGCGCAGCCGACTGCAATCGCCACAAAAATCAATAGAAGTGGTCCGTTACATCTTATCAAGATAGACCTCCATCGCCTCGGATTCACTGTCTTGCACATTGCCATGCACTTTCAGATGTTTAGGCGCAAAACCGGCGGGGCCGCGGATGATCATTTCTTTGTCCGTCGGCAACACCATGACCGTCACAGGATTGTTCTTGCAAGGAATAGTTCGGCTTTGTTTGCCTCTGATTAGAATCGACTCACAGGAAGGAACCACTGAGAGGATCAGATGTCGATTCTCACCACGCGAAATTTTCCCAGCAGCGGGGTTAGACGTAGAAACGGTTCCATCGACGATCTCAATGCTTTTTCCCGTACCTTTCTCAGGAGGCTGTGACCCATTGAATCGATCTGGCTCGTCGATCATTTGGACGCGGGCTTTTTTCAGGTCGAACTCGCATCTGAGCCACACAGTATAGAAGCCTCCCTTGTCCTCGACATACTCATTCAAAGGTTTGCAAACAAGGCCCTCAACCTTTTTCGTACTCGACACCTCTGAGTGAAAGCTTGCGCTTTTTTCAGTCTCAATACTCATACTCTGAATATTGGCAGACCCGTTCACCTGATCGGCGGCAGTTCCCTTAGCCTGGTCGATTGCCGAACGCCTCGCTAAATCAAGTGAAGGTCCACTCCCTGTTGAGACCAAGTGAAGAGTGGAACCTTTGTGCTGGATTCCGTTTTGACGAGTCCATTCCGGCGGGGCCGCGACCGCAGTGGTTGAAAGAATCAGGCAAGCGAGTGCCATGGTCTTCATATTTACTACTGGCCAACGATTACTTTCCACTGACGAATTGATCCCAATGCTTGTCGACCTTCTCTGCGAACTCGGCGCTGATACCAGCCTTACCTTTGCTTCGGCGAATGGCATCTACAATGGCCGTTTTGAAATCATTCTCTGGCATCTCAACCATGGCGAAGACACGGTACTGTACTGCGACCTGACCATTCTCTTGAGTCGTCGCCACCTTTTCCCAGTATCTCTTGCTAGAGCGAAGACTACTTGTTGTGAGTTTGCTTGCTTCAGCGCCGACGTAGCGAGCCTGAGTGCCACTCATGGCAGTACCTTCTTCTGCATTTTGGAAAACGAAATCGAGACGCTGTTCGATAGCATTTGAGATTGCAGCCTTACCGTTGTTCTCCGCGATTCTAAAGCCAGCTTCAACTCGATCATCTGCCGGCATCGACGTCATCCCCATCGAGTAGACCTTACCGCCCTCAATTCGGAATGGCTCCGACTCTTTGAGCCAGCTTGGCCGAGACGACAGTCCGTCGATTCTTGATAGGACGCGCTCCTCGCCGACATTACCCTGAATTTCCGCTATCTTTTTCGAGTTGGTGGACGAACAGCCCACAATTACGGCGATGATCGGCAAAATGGTTGTGCAGTTTCGTAAGCCCATAGATTACTCCTTTTTTAAATCAGTTTTTCTGCTGGTGCTGAACCAAAGTTCCAAGGTCCAGCAAAACGAGATATAGGGAATCCTTCGCCGTGTTAGTTGCGAAGAATTGCTCGCCTTTTTGAAAGATCTTTTGTTTAGATTCGTTGCCCAACTCTTTTAAAAATGGGGCAAGTGAATAGAGACCATTGATCTTAGCAATTCCATTGAACTTCTCTGTATCCGAGCGTTGGGTTCCGCTTTGAATTAGGTTATCCAACTCAGGGTTATTCTTGTTTTCCTTCGCATCGAGTTCGACTTCGATTCGAACCAGTTTTTCTCCAGCCATTACCAATGCGATGCTTTTGACTCTTTTTGATTTTGCACGGTCGGATGTAAAGGAACAGTTGATCAGCTTAAAGCCTTTATCCAGATCCTTTGGCGACTCCGCACAAACATCCTTATACTCTAAAATGATGGATGCCAGTTTGTTTTGGTGAAGCACCTTCAAGTGTTCAGCTTGGTTGAGGTAATGAATTGAGGCTCGCTTGCAGGAACCGGCAATCTGGTCTTTGTTTTGACCGAGCTGAAAATCATAGAATCCAACTGTCTGCGCACTGGCGATCGACGCACAAAAAACAATAGCAACCAAGGTCAACGTTTTCATTTCTTGCCCCCTTTGATGAGATCGCCAATGTCGTCATCACCGGCAATTTCTTCGATGGTCAGTTTCACCCATCGACTGAATATCTTCTTGGTCGGCAATCCTTCGATTCGCTTGTTTGGTTCTTTGCCGCCTAAAAGGAAATCAATACTCACACCAAAATAGGTCGACATTGCGATGAGATGGTTAGGATCAATCTGATGTCTGTCGGGCTTCAAGTATCCGTTGAATGTTGAAAGCGGAACACCACAGGCTTTGGCTGCCTTTCGTGCCGACTGACCTCTCTTTTTCAATAGATCTCGAAGCACCAAGTGCAGTTTATGGTGCATACTACTATATCTTTGACCGCAGACGATGGCTTGGGGAGTCGGGAGCGAGATGCCGCTCACACTGACCAGCATCTCGCTCAGGCCTGACGGTAAGGTCGGCTCAGGAGCATTACCCCTGGCTTCATCTGTGGCCTTCGTCTTTTGTCCTAATGCTGGACGAGTACGAGATCCCGTCAATCAATGCCCTCCCTCAACGTTCAAAATGGGCGACTCAAACTGAAAGGCCGATGAAGGCTTGTTCAAGGCACCCAAGTTCAGTTTCGTCCGCTGGTGGCGGGCTGATAACTGGTAAAGTGACATTTCCGATGCCGGTGATATGCTTGAAGGGTGAAACTGTTTCGAATCAACCCAACAATTCGCGAGGCAAATAAATATCTTTCCGAGACGGTTGACGATCTTTCGAAGAAGCACGGCGGTGTCTCGAATGAAGACTTCGAGCGCGATCTTGTGGCGGCCACCGGCATCGGTTGGAAACAGGTTAAGAACTACAAAAACCATCCAAAGCCGCGCGAACGGCTCAAAGACAATGCGGTTGTCTTGAGATTCGTCCTTCAGGCTCGCGCACGCGACACCGGCCGGAGAGTCCGCCGGATTGCCACCGTGGCGGCTTCGGTCCTTACCTTCGCCTACGTGGCGTTCTGGTACGCAACGACTCCGAGAAAGACCGAACAGTTTGTCGTTCATGAAGTTCCTCCGAATGCGTACAGTTCAGAGGTGGTTGAGACGCGAGTGTTTCTGACCCTGCCGTCCAAGTCTTGGATGTTCCGCCTGGGACCGCTCGAGCACTCAAGCGTGCCGGTGGATAAGTTCACCTGTATGGATAACCACGGAGGCGGCACAAAGAGTTGTGCATTTCGCGATCCCGACATCCAAGCGACCCTTATTCTCGACGGCAACATGGTACGGCGATACACGATTGTCGCATTCCGATCAGAAGACATTTCGGAACTGAAGGGCCGTTTGGTGGATTTGCTCGGCGAGCGGGTATCCCGGTTCCCCGCCAGCGACAAACCACTTGATGAAGTGTCGATTTCAGCGGGCAATGAGTCCGTGCATTTGATGGCCACTGCCGCCGGCCACGACATGCGGCCAATGCTGTCCGTAACAGTATCCTTGCAGTAACGATTTCGGAACGATCCCATTTTCTAAAAATGCCCAGAGTCGGACCAAAAGGGATAAACTTTTTGGAGTTTTTGGAAACCCGATAAATTTCAATGATCGTGCCGACTCGAACCGAGTCGGCAATCTTTAGGGGGAGGAGAAACCCATGCACAAAGCAATGATGAAGGCCATGAGATCCGTGAATGCAGTTCAAGTTCCCACCCAGAGTGGTCCGCCCCCGATTAAGAACATCCCTGTGGAAGTCATTGGAAAATCTGAAAAAACACTCAGATGTCCGCGGTGGCCGGCGAGAAACTACATTGCAACTGCAAATCTCCGGAACTTATCAAACGGTAAGGAAATTCAAGGATGCGAGTTCGTCATCGACACCGGCTGCCACGGCGCAATTGTTATTCCCGCATTCGTCGCAGACCAAATCGGCCTGGATAACTCAACTCTCATCGATGTACCGACCATGGGAACAGCGGACGGCGCGAAGGTTGAAGCCCCTACCTACAAGGTACTTCTGATCATCAACGGCATTCCAATACAGACCACCGCAATGGTTTCCGGAACGTCCGGAGAGAAGGCGCTCATCGGCGCGGAGTTACTTTCGCTTTTTGATCTCGAGATTCGCGGAGACGTATGCCGCCTGTCTTTAGCCGCCTCGAAGTAGCGCGAAACAAAATTTCCTGAGCATTTTCCTGCAAACCTGGTGATTATTCGATCATGATCCAGGATAAAGAAATCCGATTCACCACCTTCATCGACGATTACACCGAATGCGAGGTGTATGCGACGATCGAAAATGGCGATCCTGTCATCCAGACGGTCAACATTGTCGGCGACTGCGTGGTCACCTTTGATGACCTGGATGATGAGGGCAAAGAATTCTTCCTGAGCGAGGCCCGGCGGATCATGGCTGAAAGCCAACAACCGTAAGTTGTGCTCACTCAAATACAATAATCAGTTTGACGGTCTCCTCGGGTTGGAAAAGGCCGGGGGCTGCCCGGATATATTTAAGATTGGTGCATTTGGAGCCTCGCACTCACACGGCGACAACTTCGGTCTGAATATTTTTCAGAGATCCCTCAACACGATGTATTTACTGACAATATTGACGCTATGCATTGACTTTTGTCCCTCAATGAAATAAGTGCAAACGGTGTCAACTCCAAGCCATGACCTTAACTATGTTCAATTGAGGGAACTTTCCCAAAGAGCCGTAGCGCTCAGATTTCTCCGCGCCGAGAACATGCCGTTGATGGCCGGCTTTCTGTATCAGCAATTTCGTAAACCCGGGCTAAATCGAATTCCTGAGCCTGCACTTCGACTGGCTCTATCCCAGCACCTTGAACAACTTGCGGATAAGGGCTTCGATTTGCCTGAAGGAATGAACGCCAAGGCATACATCGACCAATGGGTCGACAAAAACTATCTTGGGCGATTCTTCTTGGCCGATGGTGAAACAGAAGTCATCGAACTTAAATCTGAAACCATACGTGCCATGGACTTCCTCCAACGCCTTGAAAGGGCATCTTTCGTCGGCGCGGAATCAAAAATGAAAGCAATTTTTGATAGCCTAAAAACTATTGCCATTCAGACGAACACGGACCCTGAGGTTCGAATCGATGACCTCGTAAAGCAGCGTGAGCAAATTGACCGCGAGATTCAGAGAATACGTAATGAGGGCCGCGCTGAAGTTCTAAGCTCTACTCAAGTAAAAGAACGCCTGGCACGTCTTGACGATGATCTTTCGAGCCTATTTGGCGATTTCCGTGAGATTACGGAAAACTTTCATTCGATCGGTCGAAATGTTCACCGCCAAGCTATTGAGGCAGAAAAAAATCGAGGTGAACTGCTGGGCGAAGCAATTGATGCAAATCAAAGTCTTTCTGATTCAGATCAAGGCAGAAGCTTTCAAGGTTTCATGGGCTATCTTCAGTCTTATGAACTTCAAAGCGAAGCTCTGGCCTACATGGAACGCATTCAGAATTTACCGGAAGCTGCACTTGTGTTCAAAGAACGATATGGCAATGAAGCCTTCAGCCTGAGAAAACGCTTCCATGGCCTTACTGGTCCCGCCCAACAAGTTGTTCAAGCGACTTCATTTCTCATAGAGCGGGTTCGTGGCGCCGTTAGCACCTCAAAAATCCAAGAGGGAAAAGCCTTAGAGATTGTGCTCAATGAAATCAAAGCAGTACTTATGAAAGAACCACTGCAGCCCGGTCGGTCCGAGCCATTTTTCTCCATTGAAGATGGCTGTGATGTCTTTCTCCCCCTTGAGCGCCCCTTCTGGAGCCCCAAAAAAATTGTTCGACTTAAATCTCAACCAAGTGATGATCAAGGCGCAGTTCCGCTTTTGGATCATCTGAATTCAGCTTTCAGCGTGCCGCCTATAGATCTTGAACGATTACGAAAAAATATCCTCTTGGCACTTGAAGGGCAAAAGAGAGTTTCAATTGGCGAAGTTATTGAACTCTTCCCATGCCAAGAAGGTTTTCGAGAGTGGTTGGCATATACGGAACTCTTTCACAACGTCGCCGGATGCGAAGTCGACTTTGAAAAGTCCGAGAAAATTCAAATTAAACGAGCGGGTAAGTCCGTATCAGAAACTTGGATGGCGCCAACAGTTTCTATACCGTCCGGATTTTCGTGGAGGGACAAATGATTAAAGAAAAACGACCTATCGAATACGCATCGGCCCTCAAGGGCCTGATTAAAGGGGCCATCTACCGTGAAGATGCTGTCGCTTGGAATCAGATCGTTACTTACACCAATCCCATTAAAGCATTCTTTGAAAAACTGAGTTTAGATGTTCTCGTAGATGAACAGGAGGGATTCGCATTTCTAAAATCAGTTTCATCCGATGATGGAAAGGACGCCGCTGGTGGACTTGTTGTCAGGCGCGCGCTGTCGCGCAACGCTACTGCCCTATGTGTTATTCTGCGCGAAGAGCTTCACTCGTGGGAGCGGTCTGAAAGAGAGGACCAAGCTTGTGTACTGACAAGAAAGCAACTTAGAGAAAAAATGCTTCCGTACACACGACTTGCAGAGGACGATTCAAAATTTCATAGCTTGGTCGATACAGCGATCACGCAGGCTTGTGATTCACAACTCTTGCGTTTGGTAAATGTGGAAAAAGGAACTGACCGACGTGACGATCAGCAATTCCAAATCCAAAGAATCATTAAAGCAAGACTTCCGATCAATGACTTGATCCAAATCAAAAATAAACTTACGCAACCTGAAGAGCCAGAATCAGAAGAGATTGAAACGAAGGGGGCCGACCATGCAACTGAGCATGCTTAAAGCAAGAAACGAAGATAGTTTCGGTCTCGACTATGTCACCGTGTACAATTGGGGAACTTATGACAAAAATCCGGATTCAATTAAGCCGGATCTTCAGCATTCATGGATCACCGGCGAGAATAGAGCTGGAAAATCAACGGTCCTTGATGCCGTGGTCACTCTTCTTACACCAAACAGAAAGCGGCTATACAATGCCGCCTCCGGCGCTGAAAAATCGAGTGAACGTAACGAAAAATCGTACATAAAAGGTGCCTACAATCAAGGCGAAGAAGGCGCGGTAAAATATCTTCGCCCGGATGAAGGCGAATATTCGGTTTTAATCGGCTGCTTCCGAACAAAAATTACCAGTCGCGTAGTTTGCTTGGCCCAAGTGTTGTGGCTTCACGACGAAAAGGTTTCAAAGTTTTTTGTCGTTTCTGAACGAGCGCTCACGATCGACGATTTCAAAGGCGCATCGAATATCTCGCTCTTAAAAAAACAGCTAAAGACAATCGACCCTGCGGCTATCAAAGTCCATGACCAGTTTAATGATTACTCCCATGCGTTCATGAAATTATTTGGGATGCGAAGTGGAAAAGCCCTTGAGCTGTTCGGAGTTGCAGTTTCGCTTCGCGACCTCGAGAATCTCGGGGCATTTATTCGTAACTCGATGCTGGACCGCTTGGACGTATCAGGACAGGTCGATACGGTTATTGAACTCCATCGTAACTCGGCGGAAACCTACAAGAATATTATCAAAGCCAAGGAGCAGATTGAGATCTTGGGCCCATTACCAGACAGTTGGGAGACCTACAATAGATGCTCTCAAGAAATAGCCGATCGAGAGATCCAACTCTCCATTCTGAAACCGTATCTTTCCTACCAATATATTGATGTCTGTACCGTCAAGAAAAAGCAGCATGAAGCCGGCAAACAGACCTATGAGTTAAAAAGTAACGGAGTCACTCAAAAGAAAAATCAAGCTGAGGACAAAATTAAGTCACTTGAGGTGGCGCTTTCACAGGACAAAGGTGCAAATCAAATCGAAAAATTGGAAATCGAGATCGATGCCCTCAAGTCAAAATCCGAGGGCCAGAGAAAGGCCGCAGGGCTTTTCGATGAAGATGCCTTCGCTCTTGATCTTCCTGGCTGCGCAGACGAAGCGTCATTTGCACAAACAATGACCAATGCAAAACAACTTGAGAGCCACCTCCCTGAAGCAATCAACCAGATAGAAGCCAATCTAAGTGAGGCAAACCTAACTTGCTCCAAAAAATCTGAGGAGTTACAATCGCTGAAGTCTGAGCTCGATAGCCTCGGCAAACGAGACAGTAATATCCCCGACGTTCATGCGTCCGTGAGAGCCCGGGTCGCAGATGCTGTAGGACTGACCAACGATGATTTGCCGTTTCTTGGGGAACTGATCGAAGTCAGAAAAAACGAGCGAGCCTGGGAAGGCGCCCTTGAGCGACTACTCCATGGCAATTCCCTGTATGTTTTAGTTGAAGAAAAGAATTATTCCAAAGTCACAACCTACGTAAAACAGAATAATCTCAGAGGAAAGCTCTCGTTCATGAGGGTGGATTCTAAGACGGCTTTTAAGGTCCGTCCGGAGCAAGACGACAACCTTTTCGCTTACAGTAAAATTGCAATCAAACAATGTGATCTTTCGCTTTGGATTGAGCGTCATCTCCGGAAAATTGCCGACCATCTCTGTTGCGATTCTGCACAGGACCTTATGGCATCAAATCGTGGCCTTACTAAGGAAGGCCTCGTCAAAAACGATTCGGAACGGCATGTGAAAGACGATCGCAGCAATGTCAACGACCGCACCAAATATATTTTAGGATGGGATACAAAACTCAAGAGAGAGGCATTGGTCGAAAAAATCCAAATCGTCGCCGCCGATTTCAGCTCAGCCCAGAAACTAGCCGGAGAGCACAAGAGCAAGTTGGATGAAATTAACAAGCAGCTGGGAGCGGCAAAAAATCTCGGCCGATTTAAATCCTTCGATGAGGTAGCCCACGGCCTGACCGCCTCCCTGATCGCAGCAAAGGAAGAAAATCTCAAGTTGCTAGAGGAAAAAAACAAGAACGCCAAGCTCTTGCGCGATCAGTTGGCGAAGGCTAATGGCGAGCTTCAAGACTTCAGTCAGCAGTTGAAAGAGCTGGAAAAACAAATAAATACTCTGCAGGTGCATATCGATGGGCTCGACAACGACATACATCAATACCGCGCAAACTATGAAACGATTGCTTCAACTGACGCCATCGGAATGTTTCTCCCGTTGGATCAAGTCCTGTCGGATATGGGTTTTGATATCCATAAAGAGCAGTTTGCCGACGCCCTTAGTAGTCTCAATGAAAAATTGCGCAAGTTAAAAGATGCCAAATCCACTGAGAGAGATCGCGCATCAAGGATTGCCACCGGCTGCATGAATAAATTCAGGGATAAGTGGAGCGATGAATGTTACGATCTTGATCCTTCAATTCACCATGCCAAGGAATTTCTTGAAAAGTATAATTCTTTGAAGGATGAGGACCTTCCTAAATATGAATCACGATTTAGAGAGATGTTCACCAAAAAGGGGCTGAATGCCGTTACTCTTCTCGATCAGACGATGCGCGAAAAGGTGGATGAGATCAAAGATTCCATTGAGCTAATCAACAAGCCGCTGAAGAACACCCTTTACTCACCGACGACAAAAATATCCCTTCTTTGCAAAGACATTGAAAACAATAGAAGTGTCGCGGATTTTCAGGCGCGAATTCGCAAGTGCCTCTCGCGAACAACCGAAGAATTTGATCGAGAAAGGCAGCTAGAGGCCTTTCAGGCAGTCAATGAACTTGTTGAGTATTTGACGGCGAAAGAGACGGAAACCGATCGCGACAGAGCGCTTGACGTCAGAAATTGGCTTGAGTTCTACGCAGTTGAAACAAATATCGAGACAGGGAAAATTGAGAACTATTATTGGAGTAGCGGTGGCGGAAGCGGCGGCCAGAAAACCAAACTGACACTTACTATTCTTGCCTCAGCCATGGCTTACCAATTCGGTCTAACCGAAGATGCCGTGAGTGCTGATTCCTTCAATTTCGTTATGCTCGATGAAGCATTTGCGCGGATGGATCAGAAGAACTCTGAGCTTGTACTTTCTATTTTTAAGGAAGTCGGCTTCCAAATTATGGTTGCGTCACCGCCAATGTATGGCTTTTTGGTTGAGCCTCATATCGATTGTTTTCATTTCGCATCGATCAATGAGGCGAAGAGTAAATCACGAGTCTATACAGCAACACGGATTCAGACCGAACAAATTCTTGGCCGCAAGTTACACAGCAAGAAGCCCGTCGATTCGCGGGCAATGTCCGCCGGGGCTGAAAGTTTGTCGGTGAGTCCGTGAACCTTTGTGAACAGATAAAAGCTAAGGCCGAGCGAAAGCTTCTTTCCACTTTTCGAGCTGCCATCTCAGGCGAAGACTTTTTTCCATGGATAGTGCCCCTCAATCGCTCTGGATTGAAAAGTGATCTTATACGCTGGCGAGAGGAAGCAGATTCCTTAAGAAAGATCGATAAGACCCATACCGGCGCGCCCGGCCCAATTGTTCATAACAAATTGGTCAATACTCGAAAATTTGGGACTCAGACATTTCCCGAAAAAGTGGTATTTGAAACACAACAGGACTTGTTAGGATTTTTAGGTAAAAGGCGAGAGTTTGAGCGGCTCGTGAAGCTTGTTGAAAGATCGAGGACCGACCTTCCCGAAATGGAGTCCTGGCTGCGCAGACCATCCAGCCCCTCCCGAATGCTTGAGAGTGAGTCTATCTGGAACGGCATTCTGGAGGTTTGTCGATACTTCTTAACAAGGACCGATTTCAATTTGTACCCACGCCTTTTCCCCCTGTCTGTTCACTCAAAATTTATCGAAGAAAACAAAGGCTTACTTTCGGAAATTCTCGATGTGATTCTTCCAGAGGAAAGAAAGTACCAAAGCGGTGCGACCTTTGAAGACCGATTCCTGGTTAAAACCGACGTTCAAAAGGTCGCATTTCGAATTCCAGATGAAGCACTACGCTCAGCTTTAGGAATTCCGTTTTCGGAGATGGAGGTTCCCACCAAAGAAATATCTGCACTGATCGAAGGATCGGACCAGTCAATTCAATTTGTAATCATCGAAAACAAGACCAGCTATTTGGCCTTTCCCGACACCCCAAGGACGATGGTAATTTTCGGTTCAGGTTTTTTGGTGGGCTCACTTGAGCGTCACCGTTTTCTAGATCGTGGCCGCCTATTGTACTGGGGTGACATCGATGCTCACGGACTTGAAATCCTGTCCCTCATGCGAGAGCAGTTCCCGCACACCGAAACATTTCTGATGTCCGAGGACGTGTTAAACAGTCACTGGACCGGCGCAAAAGGTAAACCGTCCGTCAGGATAAGTGATCCGAACGCACTGTCCGCAGCCGAACTCAAACTCTACCGCCTTATAAAAAACGGTGAAAGACGCCTAGAGCAGGAAAAAATTCCGTCGAGTGTAATACTCAAGGCCATCCAGCAGATTTGTCATCTCGGCTTTGCAGACACTAGGCAACCTCTAGTTCATAAATAGCTTTTGCCTCCTGACCTAAACGTACTCGATAGCCAAGTCGTTTGAATTACAGAACGAAAGCAATGCTTCAACTTCAGTGTCAACTTTATCGTCGAGCCACTTCTCATAGTCTAATCTGGAAATTACCACAGAATGAATGTCGCTAAGATCGAACCTAAAACATCGCTCCGGGGAAACGTACCTCCACTCCTTTTCGTTTATCACGCTGTGAACGAACTCTGGGTGGAATAGTGATTCGTGAATTGGTTTGATCAAAAGGAGGTCGGCAAAAAGTCCCATCCGTTCAGACCTATCTATTGAGTTCTTTCTGATCCGATCAAGTAAAATCCATGGCGTACTGACGTAAGTATTGTCACAGTAGTGAATTGGTCGAATGTAGTTTTTGGGCTCTACAGTATTATTGGTACGCTTCTTAACAACAACATCGTTCTTCTCGAAAGAAACCCCATACGACCCGTAATGGTTCGCGTGCATAGTAATGTGGGAGCTGTTTAGTTCAGTAAAGCATGAGTACGCCGGCAATAATGCTGTGTTGGCCAGAAAATCATTTACTTCAGTCTCAGTGGCCCCACGGTTCCTCAGGTTAATCAATTCGGTATTTGAGCCACGCCACTTTGTTAGAAAGTCAATATCCTGAAGCACACCTTCCTTCTCAAGTTGAGCGTTACCCTGGAACAACTTAAATAAACATTTAAATTCTTCGTAGTCAGCAATGCTTGGATAAACAAACCCCTTCTGCAAAGTCGTAAGAAGAAACCGCTTTGACAAAAAGTGGTAAAGCCTCGATGAACTGATAAACTCAGCCTGGTCTCGGTATATCCCAGAGAAATAATATTCGTAGAGCCGCTTTATTTCATTTCTCCCGTGGGCTTGCGCATGGAGTTCGAACTGAGTGAACAAATTGTCCAGGTCGATGTCTGAATAATAGGGGAATGCTTGTTTCAAGCGCTTCACGTGAGAGGATCGAGTTAAGACGACCTCTTTCGCACATTTTTGCGGAGGATTGGTTAAAAATAGGTCATGATAAGCGTTCCTGACCAAACATAAAAAAGGCTTTAAGTTTTTCCCTTGGGTCAATCCATTGAGCGCCATGATCCCCCTTATCGCTTTCGCTTGCTCTTGTGAAACGTCGGCGTTTCCCACCCATATTTTGGATCGAAAGTGTCATCTGAATCGCCGTCCATCTCTTTTTCAATATTTTCCTCAGCGATACCTTGATCGTCCCAGAGCAACGTCAACACTCTCCCGTATGAATCTAAGGGCAGCGACCATTCCAAAATTTTGTCATCGCGCCTCGCTGATCCCGAGCTTATCCAGGTCAGAGCTGCGACCTCTTCAAAGTCGGACATTGCACCCCCATTAGCGAACATACCATGTGCTTTACTCGCATCGGAGAGAACGCGGCCATCCATATCCATCTTGAACAAAAAGTTTGGCGAGGCCTGAAACCACTTGATCAATTTATTTTCGGAAACGACGAGCGCGCAGGCTTCGTCAGTGTGCTCGATGAATTTCTTCGCCGCGGCAGTAAGTGAGACATCTCCGCTGCCAGCTAGGTCCTTAATGCTCTTCCATGACAATTCGTTGTCCTTGACTGAGGTTTCAATAAGGAACTTTGGCAAGAGCAATTCTGCTGCAAATCGATTGGCTCTGACCTCTACAGCATCAACTTTCTTTGAATACGATTCCATGTCTTTTCCAGCACATTGAAAGGTTCCACCGTCGACTCCAATGTCCATGGTGAGGTGACCCAGTTCATGAGCGCAGGTGAATTTTTTTCGATGCTGATTTTGAACCCGACTATTAATTCCAAGCAAAATGCTGTCAGCATTGACGACCAGCATGCCTTCGAAAGCAGACCCGTAGTCGTGAACCTGAACTGACACATCAAGAGTTTCCGCCAAGGCAATCGGATTGACAGGCAACGAATTTATTCCGTGCTCCTCAAGTAGGTTGCGTGCCTGCTGCTCGGGGATCACTTCGTACCCTTATTCTTAAGGGCTTCAACCTGCGTCTTGATCATCTCCTGAATCTGAGGATCAAGGCTTTGAAAATTTCTAAAAAACTCGATTTGCTTGGGGTCGTTCTTCAGCACCGCTTCAACGTCAGTTTTGCTGCTCCCGCCGGCGAGATGATCAATAGACACGGACAACACGCGAGCCAGTTTCCGAAGCACTGGCAGGGTGGGCACGCGCTTACCAGCTATTATCTGAGAAATAGCCGCTCGGGTCACCTCGGCCTTTTCGGCAAGCTCCGCCTGCGACATATTTTTCTCTGAAAGAAGTTGCTCAATTTTCTTTCCTATCGCCATTTTATTTTGGGTCATAGCCATTCCCCTTGTAGTTTCAAGGCCTTACGAGCTGTTAACAGGATGATAACTTATTGTTTCCGACTGTATTGACAAAGGTCTGTCGGGGATGCTATTATCAAACTGTTAACAACTCGTTTCCTATAATATAACGGGAGCGGATAGATGTCCAGAATTCAAATTTGCGCTATAGCTGATTGCGAAGGGGACTTTAATCCCAAGTCGCTCTGACTGGGCCTAGAGGTGGTAAGGCTGCATGATTCAAAACAACGACAAGTTCATCTTGGTCTCTCATCCAATATGCTCTGATATCTCCGAGAAGGAAATGGTATCAGCTTTGCCCTCGAATATTGAGCGCCCACTTGTCAAATTAATCAATCTCGATTCGCAACGTCTTCCTTTTGCAGTGCTTGATTCGGTCAATTGGTTGGATGCACAACGTAAAGAACTTGAGTGTTTCACAAGCAAACTTAAGCCAGTTCTTGATGCGAATCCCGATCATGAAGTTTGTTATTTTGGCATTGAACCCATTCCCCTGGGCATTTATGCAGGCTACCTATACGGAACCGCAAAGGCATGCAGCATTTATCAAAAAAACCATCAGTCTCAGCAATGGGAAGGTGCCGTTCCGGCGCTAGCACCGCGGGCCGATTTCGCACAAGTCCAGCACAACCTGTCGGAGATCATTCAATCAGAAGGGCATGCAATTATACGTGTTTCCGTTTCCTATGAGGTGCATCGCGATCAAACTCTCGCGGTTGTCCCCCATCCTCTTGCCGAGATCGACATTCGGGTACCCAATGTGAATCCGGACTGCACCCAAGAAAGTGATGCTTTGGAAAGTGTCGGCGCGGCCTTTCGCGAAGCCCTTGACCTCCTCAAACATTACCGGCCCAATCTCACGCTGATACATCTCTTTGCGGCTGTCCCGACTGGGGTATCATTCAGGCTCGGAACTAAAATCAGTCCGACAATTCACCCTGACGTCATGACCTACCAGTTTTATAATAAGGGCGGGGAAACAAAGTATAAGTCTGCGTTCATTCTGCGTCTTGCGCCAAGAGCCGAATTTGTTATCACTGATAGCGAGCGTGAACACTTAAATGAAGTTCGCAAAGAATGGGAGAATCAGCTTCGTCTCCTTGAGACATTTTCAACAACACTCAGTCCGGTAGTCGACGCAAACGTGCCGTCGTGGCTGAGTAGTCTCTTCCCAGATAGCTCTACTTCAATCCGGAATGCCTGGACCATTCCTGACCTTCGAATTTTGAAGAATACCGAGCTGCCCGAGAGTAAAATTAGTTTGTGCGCGGCATCGGCAGAAGAAGGCTTTCGTTACGACATAAAAACTCAGGAATGGCTCCTGTCCGATGAGCTCCTCTTTGCATTTGCGAGGCAATTCACGGATCAGGCGGACCGTCAGCGAGCAGGTCGCCTGCTTGTGCTGCACGAAGCGGTCCATCTGTCGGATCATCGCTTAACAGAGGCGACGTCGCCACGAATTGGCAGATTTCCAAAGCTCCTCGAAGGCGCCGACTACCACGCCGATCTTTGGGGCATTCTTCACGAATATAAATTTTCAAGAGGGGTGCTCGGCGAAACTGCTAAGCATCGCGAACTGTTCTCACAAATAATCGAGACGGCCATTAGAAGTTTTTGGGCTTTCGATGATACCGGGGAAGACTTGAGAGAAATTCAGGTCCGCCGGATACATCGTTACCTCAACTGGTATTGGCAGCTTCTTTTCGTCGAAAGCTCCAAGACCGAAAGTGCTTCGATCCAACAACTTGCTGAAAAACCATATATCGAGATCGCGGGACCAGAGGTTCGGGCCGTTGGTGAGCGCGTCTTCTATCCTCTCGATGGCAACTATGGTCGTACCGAACTTTGCGTTATGCACAAGAATAGAATTTTCCGTTTCGCCGATGGTAATGCCTCGCGGATTACAGACATTTTCGAGGGTTTCAGAAAACGATCCGGCCCATTGATTCATGGCGCACTTAAAGGTGTATTTGATCAGGTCGTTAGCCATGAGTGACAGCCTATCTCTAGTAAGGAGTTTGTGATGTTTGACAGCCACAGTCGGTTAAATTTGTTCTACGATGACCAAGTTCGCCTCAAGGGAAAGCATGACTTGCTTCGGGATTACCGTGACAAAAATATTCAGCGCGTGAAGGACGGTACGAAGCAGCTCAAAGAGAAAGAGGATGTTGATCACCCTCAGTTTATCGATGACTTCAGTCAGGGCAGCATGGCGATGCACACGATCAACCAGGCACAAAATGATGACGATCATGACATCGACCATGCATTGGTCTATGCCGAAGAAGATGTGCCTGAAGATCCAAAGGAACTTCGCGAATTTGTTGCGCGTGCCGTATCTGAAGCTGGAGGAAATTTCAAAACTGAACCCGAAGCACGAACAAATGCCGTCACCGTTTGGTATGAGGACGGATACCATGTTGATCTCGCTCTCTATAAGGTCAAAGAAGACTGGCTCGGCAACAAGACCTACCACCACGCCGGCGCTGAGTGGACGCAACGTGACCCGAAAGCGATAACAGATTGGTTTGCCAAATCAAATGATGATCTAAGCCCCAATGATTTTTCTTGGGGCAAGAAGGTGGCCGACAATCAGCTGCGACGCTTGGTGCGACTTACTAAATTTTGGGCTAAATCTCGAGAGGCGTGGAGTCTTCCGAGTGGCCTCGTCTTGTCGGTCCTTGTTGTTGAATGTTATCAAAAGGACGTGGCACGCGACGACAAGGCACTGGTGAATACTCTTCGAGCCATCCTAAATCGCGTTCGCTACAACAAGGACGTTCAGAACCCCACGGTCCATGGTATTTCGCTATTAACCAGTGATGAGCATCATAAACAGATGGAGTCCTTACAGGAGAAACTTGAAAACTGTTTAAGTGACTTGGAGACCGCACTCAACTCGGCCAGCTGCGACCAGGCCAAGGCTTGGAAGGCATGGGGCAAATTTTATCAAAATGAGTGGTGGTCAGCTGAGGTCAAGAAGTCCCAAGTGCAGAACGCAATGCTAAGCGAATCACCAATTACAGTTGAGGTCGCGGTCTTTAAAAAGCCGAACTCACTTCGCATAAAATATAATCCGCTTGGTCACCAGATAATTCCAAAGGGGATGAACATTCGTTTCGTATTGAAACCTAAATTTTCTCCACCTTACGATGTGCGATGGGAAGTAAGGAATTCTGGAGATGAGGCCCGCTGGAATGACCAAGCCAAACCTCGACCTGGGCTCGTCGACCCACAGAACCAGAATGTCTGCAATGAAACGTCGGCGTTTCGCGGTAATCACAACCTTCTGTGTGAAGTTACAAAAGATGGAAGGATCTATAAGACTGAAATCCCTGTCAGAATCCGGTAGACTCTCTAATCTAGAGACCGCGACGCTGACGATAGAAGTCCAAGCGATCCAGGGCACCCGGCCCTCTTTTCTCTTTGAGCAACATTTCCTTGAGTTCGGTCTTCAGATAACGATTGCGTCGCGCCAGCTTATAAAACGGCACCTGACCGTTGCTGGTCATATTTCTTAGCGACGCCGCACTGATTTTCAAATATTCAGCCGCCTCTTCGGTGGTCAGCCATTCTTCTTCTATTTTCATAGTCACCTCATTCGGGGTTTCGCAGCCATATCTACCACCACGAACTTAGCATTGCCGCGATTTTTCCATAATCCGCTCTAGTTCCAGTAACTTGGACGCCGCGCGATATTATATATGTATGAAGTTGTGCTTTCAGAGCGAACCCCTCGGAACAGCGGCGTCCGGGCGCGAATCCCGCTACCCCATCCAATTCCTTCAACCGGCAATAATCGGACAACAAAGAAAATCCTGAATAATTTCAAGGGTGGAGGGTTTCCTCCGAGGATGTCCGCGTAATCGGTAGGATTTGAAAGAAGGGCTCCCCAAGAGTTAACCTCTTGGAACCACTACATTCCCTCCACTATGGAGAAAGGAGCCCGAGATGAAAAATACATCTCACCAGTTGA
>JBFWVJ010000012.1:0-29559 GCA_050246795.1 Candidatus Altimarinota bacterium | reverse complement strand
TTTCGGGTTTTCTTGGTATTGGAAAATATTGAGCAATATGATTAAACTGTTCATCAGTTAGAAATTTCTGCATAACTTTGGTAAAGATGAGCTCATCTTACCATGCTTATGTTAACACTGCCTAGGGCCTGATACCTATATCCTGGAACTGACCGATACCAACAGTGCCTTAACCGGCTTCACGCTGACTTCCGGCACCACTCCTTTAGCAGTGAATCTCGCGATCAGTGAAGATTTCAACGATGCGGACTGGAGCTATCAGCCGCCAGCAACGGCTTCCATCGGGAACCTGGTCTGGGATGACTTGGATGGTGACGGACTATTAGATGGCGGCGAACCCGGGATTGCCAATGTGACCTTGGACCTGTACTGGGACCTGAACAATGATGGTGATATCGATGGAGGAGATGTGCTCTTGAACACTCAGACCACCGATGGATCTGGGAACTATGATTTTATCAATCTCATGCCTCGCAGCTACTTGGTAAAGGTCACCGATACCAATTTGGCCTTGTCGGGCTTTGCGCAAACTGGAGGAGTAGATCCTACAGCCATCGAAGACCTCGCGATTGGAGAAGACTACAACGACGCCAACTTTGGCTACCAAAACCAAAGCGGTCAGATCTCCGGGGCGGTTTGGAATGATGTCGACCGCAGCGTGTCGTCCACCGTCGGAGATATAGGAATCGAAAATGTCAGCGTTGATCTCATCGTAGATACCAACCTTAATGGAGTCTTCGACTCAGGTGAACCAATCTTCGGCACTGTCCTGACCAATGCTTCCGGAGCCTTTCAATTTACGAATCTGATCGCTGGTTCCTACCTCATTCGTGTGAACGATCTCAACGGAACACTTTCATTTCAATCCCAGTCATTGCAGTTTAGTTTGCAACAAACCAATCCTCGATCAGTTCAGCTCAATGCTGGAGAGCTGCTCTCAGGAAATGATTTCTTCTATGCTTCAAGCGGAGGAAGAAGGCATCGGACGCCATCGCCGGAGGATTTCCCGGAAGCGCCAGAACCCGAGCCAGAACCAGAAATCATTCCCGAGCCGGAACCCAACATCTATATGGAAGAAGAGCTGAAACAAGCGGCTCCTCTCTCCAGTTGTGAAGGATTGCACGAAGGAGTGAAAGAAAATCTCGCACAAGTCTTCGACGGAGAGGGATGTAATGTCCATGCGGAAAACCTGTGTAGCGCTGACCCGCTGATGTTCCCGTTGTTGTCAGATGAGGCTTGTCTCGAACTCGTACCAGATCGGGATTTAGAATTTGGAGATGTGGATTCAGACGACGAAGCCTACGCCTACATCCAAACCCTGAAAAACACCCGAATTATCGAAGCAGGGGATTACATCGCCAGCGGAGACGGAAATCATTCCACTGGAAAACAGCAGCGCAAGTTCCAACGAGGCGAATGGGAATACCAGCCAGACCGTCTCGTCAAACGAGTCGAAGTACTCAAAACTGCTCTGGTCGCCAACTGTATCCCAGTCGAAGACCAAGTGCCAGTCCCTGCCAATGGCTTCCGTTTCAAGGACATCCCGGTCGATCCAGATCCGAATGATGAAGTGCTCTCATTCACCGCTCGTGTCTTCTACACCGCCTACAAACACGGAGTCGTCGTTGGATACGAAGACCAATATGCCCGACCTTATGAAGCTGCCAAGATTTCAGAGATCCTCGCTTTCTTGCTGCGGGCGGCGCATGCGATCCCGGATGACTACGATGTCTTGGACGGAGCTTGGTACCAGCGCTACCTTCTGTTCGCGATGAACAATGATCTCTTGGTCAATCTGTCCCACAACCCGGCAGACGAAATGACCCGTCGTGATTTCGCGAAGCTGATCATTCGTTCCATGGCCTACAATCCTGATCCGAAAATCCACGGCTATATCGAACGGGTGAATATGAGCGAGCAAATCTACAGTCCCGAATATCCGACCCACCGACCGGTGCCTGATGTGAAAGCCTATCTCATCAAGCCGGACCAGTGCCGTGAGGAAGTCGAAAGCTGTTTGATTCACGATCCGGAACGAAAGCTGAGATTCTCCGATGTCCGTAAAAACACCTTTGCGGCTGATTTCATCGACATGCTCCGCACGACCAAGATTATTCCCGAAGGGGATTACATCGCCAGTGGCCATGGAAACGCGTCTACGGGCCGACAGCAGGAAAAATTCCAGAGCGGACGCTGGCAGTTCCAGCCAAACCGTCTTTCGACCCGCTTGGAGGTCCTGAAGATGGCTTTGGTGGCCAACTGTATTTCCATCCCTGATGAAATCCCTGTCCCAGAAGACGGCTTCCGTTTCCGAGATTTGCCACCAAATATTGATCCCAAAAACGAAGGCGACTATTTCATCGCTCGGGTCATGTACACCGGGTATATCAACGGCATCATTACTCCAGACCGCAGACGCATGGCAAATGCGCTTGATCCGATCACGCGTATCGAGGCGCTCACGATCCTGATCCGCTCCGCCAAAGCCCTCGACGGGGTTGATCGCTCTGAGAAGCCTCTGCCCTTCAAGGATGTCGATCAGACCCAGTGGTACGCCAAATTCATTGAGTTCGCTTACGAAATGGGAATTATTTCCGGCGAGGGCGATGGCTACTTCCGGCCAAAGCGCGAGCTGCAACGTTCAGAGGTCGCCAAGCTCCTCATTCAGTTCATGGGCTTAAGCCGTGAAACCGGTATTAGGACCTATGTCAGTGAACTCTTTGATTACTACGGTCTTCAGCAAAAAAGAGTCGTCGTGGAACAAGAAGAGGAATAATTTCAACGGTCCACAAACCAGAGGGATCGATGATGAAGAAAGCTTTGTCATCGATCTTTTGGTATCACAGAGTCGCCACCGTGCTCTCAAGCAAGGTGCTCTAGAGATTGACTTTCGGAGGCGTTTTGAATACAGTCTTATGGCTCAAAAGTCCTTTTTGCAGGTATAGTATAATGGCTTTTACGCGGCCTTGCCAAGGCCGAGATACGGGTTCGATTCCCGTTACCTGCTCCATGATCTCTCTCTGTTCGAGGGATTTTTTTAAAAGTTTTAAAGCCTTGAATGTTCTGAAAAGTCTTGTATAATGCGGCCTCATAAAAAAGGCTATGAAAACTCTCAGTGCGATCAATACCCCAGAAATCCAAATGACAGAGCCGGTTCAGCCGGTCTTCGATGCTCAGCCCCTCCAGGAGATGCTCAAACAGGCAGAAAATGCAGTGAGGGAAAAGGGGGTCATGAACGTAGAAACTGCCATTTTCTCGATCACCTGGCAGGTTTTGGCCGAGCTGCAGAGCCGCTACGCGGAAATCACCAACTCTGCTTGGTACCACATACTCATTGGCAGCAACCCCGATGGCAGGCATCGGGGCTGTGATCAAGATGCTGAGGCATACGAAGAGGCGAAGAGGATATTTACAGAATTGCCCCAGATGATCGAACGGGGTGACTTCAATGATATTCTCCAAGGATTCCTTGCGCGGCAAAAAATCACTGGAGTTTTGAGTAAAGGTCGGATATAATAAAAGGGAAGTTATCCAACCCTATGATTTCCCTGAAAAGTTCGGACCGACTGAAGCCATCGCTTCGAGATATTTTGGATGAAAAGCTCCAGCAATTGAAGTCCCTTCGGCCGATTTCCCCGGTGTTGCTGGAAAAGCTCAAAGAACGGTTTCAGGTCGAAATGACCTACAATTCCAACGGCATCGAGGGCAACACCCTCACCCTCAACGAAACCTATTGGGTCTTTCAGGAGGGGATTACCGTCAAAGGAAAATCCCTCAAGGAGCACCTGGAAGTAAAAGATCACAAGCGGGCTTTGGAAAAGCTCTACCAACTCGTCGAATCGCCGACAGCGATTGATTTCAGTGAGCAGCTGATCAAGGAGCTGCACCAAGCCGTCATCGAGCAATCCGAAGAAGCGGATGATTATGATTACCGCACCACCGATGTCTTTATCTCCGGGTCGAACCACAAGCCGCCTTCACCCGCGGAAGTTCGTACAGAGCTGAAGAAGCTCATTAAATGGATCCGGGATGAGGCGCCACCTGCCAACCCCCAATCCCTTAAAAGGGGAGAAGCCGACCCGCGCCTCGTAAATAAAGGGCTCCATATCATCGAATTCGCTGCAGTATTCCACCACAAATTCGTCCATATTCACCCCTTCTTGGACGGGAATGGGAGAACCACCAGGCTTCTCATGAACCTCTTTCTGATGAGGGCTGGATTTCCCTTGGTCATCATCCTCAAAAACGATCGTCAGAAATACTATAGAGCCCTCCGCATGGCAGACAACGGGCGCTACAAGGCCTTGATCCAATTCATCGCCCAGGCTGCTCTCCGCTCGATCAATCTCTACCTGGACGCCCTCACTCCTGCCAAAGAAAAGGATGAGTTCATTTCCTTGGCCGAAGCGACCAAGTACTGCGATTATTCCCAAGAGTACTTGAGCAAGCTCGCCAAAGAGGGGAGACTGGACGCTCACAAAAAGAGTCGAAACTGGGTCACCACCAAAAAAGCGGTCGAGGAATACGTGGCCAAGCACGGAAAGGGGGCTGTCGCATAAAATGTACTTTGTGCACGGCGGACGTATTTGTATTGTCCTGATGAGGAAAAATTGAATTGTTGAACACAAAATTTGCCCTAGTGGGTTATTGACAAGGTCCCGCCTCATTTTATCATGCCCCCCTTGTAAACAATGATTTACAAGACGCTTTTGCGGAGTATCGAGTTTGAGGGTTATTGACGCTCAACTTGCCACTCCTCAAGATCTTTGACAATCAGGACGTAATTTCGATACATACCAGGGGATGAGAAGGCGCAAGGTATGGTGGTAGAGACAGGTCATGACCCGTCCCTACCACCATTTTGATGATTGAATCTTCTCATTCCCTGGTGCGTTGCCTGGGACATGCGTCCCGGGTCTCCGGGGAACAACAAGAGAGGGATACTTGACTGCGCAGTCGCACGAACACGGCCACAGTGGCCGTCACAGCTCCCATAAGTCGATGGGAGACGCCTTCTGGGCCAACTTCCTGGGCCACTCTCCGAAGTGGTACAAGCTGGCCATCATCGGGTTCCTGATCGTGAATCCGATCGTCATGGTCAGCCTGGGAAAGTTCGCCATGGGTTGGCTTCTGCTGGGAGAGTTCATCTTTACCCTGGCCATGGCCTTGAAGTGCTATCCGCTGCCCGCGGGTGGGCTTCTGGCCGTCCAGGCAGTGATGTTGGGGATGACGAACCCGCATCACGTCTACCATGAGGTCGAGCAAAACTTCCCTGTCTTGCTCCTCCTTATGTTCATGGTCGCTGGAATTCACTTTATGAAGGACCTGCTGCAGTGGCTCTTCACCAAGGTGCTCCTGGGCATCAAGTCGAAGACCTTGCTCTCGCTGGTCTTCTGCTTCATGGGGGCCTTCCTTTCGGCCTTTCTGGACGCCCTGACGGTCACGGCGGTGATGATTACCGTCGCCTTCGGGTTCTACCAGACCTACCACCGCTGGGACTCGGCGCACAACCAGAACGCCGAGCTCGAGCGGGCGGTGTTGGAGCAGTGGCGTGGTTTCCTCTGTTCTCTGCTCATGCACGGTGCTGTCGGCACTATGCTGGGTGGTGTCTGTACTCTGGTCGGGGAGCCTCAGAACCTCCTCATCGGCCACAAAATGGGCTGGCACTTCGGCGAGTTCTTCGTCCGTATGCTGCCTGTTACCCTTCCTGTGGTGGCGACCGGGTTTCTGACCTGTGTTGCCGTCGAGCGCTGGAAGATCATGGGGCATGGGGTCACCATGCCAGACATGGTGCGCGAGGTCCTCGCCAAGGAGGCAGACAAGCCGATCTCGATGAAGGTGCAGGCGCAGATGGCCTGGCAGGCTCTGGCGGGGGTGTTCATCATCGTCGCTCTGGCTCTGCACGTCGCTGAGGTCGGTCTCATCGGCCTCACGGTGATCGTGGTGCTGACGGCCTGCACGGGGATCACTTCCGAGCATCAGATCGGGGAGAGCTTCAAGGAGTCTCTGCCCTTCTGCGCGCTCCTGGTTGTGTTCTTCGTGGTAGTTGCAGTCATTGCCGAGAACAAGCTCTTCGATCCGGTGACCCATTGGGTGCTGGCGCTGGAGGGCAAGTCTCAGCTCCTGGCATTCTTCGGGGCCAACGGTCTGCTCTCGGCCATCTCCGATAACGTCTTCGTGGCCACGGTCTACATGAACGAGACCAAGGCCGCGTTCGACTCGGGTCAGATCAATCGGGAGCAGTTCGAGCTCATCGCGGTGGCCATCAACACGGGGACGAATGTCCCGTCCATCGCCACGCCAAACGGACAGGCTGCGTTTCTCTTCCTACTGACTTCGAGTCTGGCAGGGGTGATCCAGCTGTCCTACGGCCGCATGATGAAGCTGGCGATCCCATATACCATCACCTGCACGGTGGCCGGTGTGCTGGGGGTCGCACTCTTTCTCGGGTAAGACTCCCAGATTCCAGACGGGGAAAGAGTCGGTGAACCCTGCGCAAGCGGGGTGGGGAGGCAGTCGGCCCATCGAAAACAGCGTCCTGATTGTCCTCCCTTCATGGATTTGAAAATTCGAATCTGTGAAAGGGGGTAAGGGGCATAATGAACACAAAGAGTGTTCAAGCGGATAATTGACGTTTTTGTCTTTCATGCTAAAATGCGGCGCTATAGAAATCCTCTATAGCACGCTTTTTGTCGTGCTTCGGCACGGTGAAGAACCTTGACAATCAGGACTGAAAAAAAGAGGTGGTGGTCACCTCTTAAAGAGTACTGTTTTTCTTTAAAGTGGCAGGAAGCCACGGGAGTGGCCGATGACGTCATCGGAAGAAAACAACGACCGTTTTTTGAAGCGCGTGGGTCGACTCGACGACCGTTTTCCATTGATTGTGATGGGCCTAGTGCTAGGTGCACTGGCCTTCACTGTCGGAGAAAACACTGGGCTCCATGCCCATCACGTACTGCACCACAAGGCCGTCCACTTCGTGGCGAACGATATCGCCTTGTGGTTTTTCTTCGCCTACCTGGGGCTCGAGATTTCACTTTCGAGCGTCTTGAAAGCGGGGAAATTCGTGGGGTTGGCGACGGTGGGGGGCATGGTTGTACCACCACTGTTCGCCTACCTGTTGACGGGCAACCCTTACCTGGCAGCTGGCGCATGCGCGACCGACGTCGCGTTCAGCATCGGCGCCAGCAATTTGCTCCGCGGCGCGGACAAACTGGCCTTCACGCTCCTGGTGAGTTCTCTCATGATCCTCGCGGTCGGTGACGACCTCGGGGGCGTGATGGTCCTCGCTGGGATCTATGCCAACAATATGGCCCACGGTTGGGTCATCGCTGCGCTGCTCATCCTCGCCTTCTCCTATCTTTTCGGAGAGCGGGGAGTGGTGACGTTGTATTACGAGCTCAATGATGGAGGAAAACGAGAGAAGATCGATCTGATTATTCAAGTCCGATCCATCCTCTTGTGGGTGCTTTTCGGAGCGCTCAATACCTACATCCTTTGGCTCGCCGGTATCGAGTGGGTCTTGGGAGGCTGTCTCGTGTTCATCTTCGCTCCAGAATCGGTGAAGCATGATTTGGGGCATGGGCTCAAACAGTTCATCCCTCTCATCCTGTTTGCTTTCGGTCTTGTGAACGGCGCCATCAACACCCTGGATCCAAAAATTTGGGGATTGGTGACACTGGGCGCGATGATCGGTGGTGCAGGTGGTAAGTTCATTGGCATCTCCGCCGGCGCATGGCTGGGAAGACTTTGGGAACGGAAGACCAGCAATGGGGTCTATGCTCATGCCCCATTGAGTCAGATCTGTTCCTTGGGTCTTTTCGCCGCCACCAACGGCACCGTGGCGATCGTCTTCGTGTCCATGGCCCAGTCAAAGGGCAAGATCACCGCTGATCTTGCAGCGCAGGGAAAGCTGGGTTATCTCCTCACGGTGCCACTCGTGTATCTCGTGGCAGCGGTCGTCGCTAAAATGGGCATCGTGAAAGATGTCCCAGAGTTTATGCCTTCTCAGACGCCAGAACCGGACCCGCTGATGGCGGACAATCCGGTCGCATAAATTCAACAAACTAATTGGGGAGGCAAAAAGGATCAGTCCTGATTGTCCTCTCTTCATGGATTTGAAAATTCGAATCTGTGAAGAGGGGAAATGTTCAAAAAACGTGACCGCACCCCGTAGTGACGCGATTAATCGCGTCTCTACGAGGTGCGGTGCCTGCCGCGGTTATTCCTGTTCCTTCAAGATCCGATAAATAATCATCGCCGCTTCCCCGCGGGTCATGCCTTCGGTGGGTTTGAATTTGGTCGTATCATCCAAATACTCGTGTTCCACAGCATAGTTCACATAGGGCATGTACCATTGGGACTTATCGAGATCCGAGAACTGTTTCAAGGCGGAGGAGTAGCTACCGCTCGAGGGGCGGAAGAAGAATTGGGCGGAGAGGGCGATTTTCAGGAATTCAACTTTGTTCACTGCGCTCGTGGGGCGATAGGTGTCATCCTCATACCCCTGAATGATTCCCTCAAACTTGGCGGTAACGACATAAGGGAAATACCATTCATTTTCATCGACATCTGAAAACGGGCTCATGTTCGAAGGCAGTTTTGGTGAAACGCCAACACTTGCAAAAACAATTTTCAAGGTTTCGGCGCGATTGATGACCTTATCAGGTTGAAAGGTGCCATCTGGATAACCGTTAATAATGCCTTTTTCGACCAGATAAGAAATCGCCTCGCGAAGCAGCGGGGATTTTACATCCGCGAATTCGATCATCTTTGGTTTTTCGGGGATCTTGAGTTCTTCCGAAGAAACTTCCGCTTCCACTCGGAGATCGTCGCGATTGATCTCATTCACTTCCGTCTTCATCGAAGCTATCTCTGTCGCTTCCAGCAATAACGTGCCCTCTTCTTTCACTTTCTCAAGATTGAGAATATTTGGGACGGAAGAAACATTGCTCACTTGAAATTCATTCGTGATCTCTTGTTCTTCCGTATAGGAAGCAATCCCCAAGATGACGTCACTTGCCCCTTTTTTTAAAGCGATCTTGTACCCCGAAGCTAGAAATGCCGGCTCGTCCATGATAATGAAGTAATCCGGATTCTTGTATTCCAACAGCCCTGGGACCTTGTAGGAATTCTCACCTATTTCGACTTCGTTCCCATCCTTATCCAGTACCACCAAAGGATTATTCCCCATATATGGCTGATTCCCTTCGAGCATCGGGATGACAAAAGTCCAGCCGGTGACATCCCAAAAGGCGCCTAAACCTGCTCCCTCTGAGGACTCTTCAACGACTTGCACGACGGCAGGTGGGGGAAGGGGAAGATCAATAAACATACGATGGAGATAAAGAACTAAAAGGACGACGCGAGTTGAGAGGATTCATGTTGCTTCATGCGAGGCAGGACATTTTCCAAGAAAGATTTTTCAGGAACATCATGACAGACGTCTTCATAGACTGAGAACGATGAAAACCAATTTTTTTCCGCATCATAGCGGAAACCGATCCGAGAGTCATCGATCGCTTGGCCGCTCATGGCGAAATAGCCGAGCTGGGTATCATCTTCATCGAAATTAATCTGCGCGTTAGCGCTGAATCCTCCTTGAATGGTAATGGTATCTTCGCTGGTAATGGCCAGCATGGGCAGCTTGGCGTAATAGGGGATTTTGATCACCACCTCAGCCGTTTCAGAATTAAAGCAACCACCCATACGCTGGGAGCTGATTCGGCCCCGGCCAAGAATATCCGTCAAACGCTGGTTGAAGCCCAAGAAATCGAGGTCCAGAGATCCGCCAATATCCATCACCAGCTCCTGACGTTCAGGGAGGGTAAAGACGGCTTTTCCGGAAAGCAACAAGGCGACCATCTTCATTTGCGATTCCAGCTGAAGCAGCCCCAGGGTTTTTTGTGAGCCGATCATGTATTCCAGATTCGGATCATAGAGAAAGCCAGCACCGGCTTGAGCCAGTTGAAACGGACCAATGCCGATGTGCGATTCAATATTTCCCGAGATACTCAGGTCGCTGGGTTTAAACAGATGTACCACGTGGGCATCGGCCTTCGCGGACGCGAAGTCGCCCGGCAGGCGTACCTCGACCTGGTCGAGGTCGATGCGTCCATCATCTTCCTTCAGTGCGACGGTAATCCCCAAATTGATCAGGCCCCGATCGGCTTTCAAGATATCATTGTTCAAAATCGAGAGGCTGTTCAAGGCATCGCCTTTGAGCTTCAGCTTGCCCTCCTTGGCAATGAAATCAATGTCGACGGTTGCTAAGTTCGCCTCCACTCCCCAAGATGATTCTTCCGGCCAACTCGGCGGTCGGAAAGGCTCGCTCTTCAACTTCCCTTTGGCGATGAAATCAAAGTTGTCATAGAACCCGACCGCCTCCGGAACGATCTCAAGCGCTTTTAACACTTTAATGTAGCTCGTTCTGGCCAGCTTTTTCAGCGTGCTATTCTCAATCGATCCGATCAACTTCGCCCCAATCTCAATCTTCTTCTTATTCAACCCGGCATTGATCGCCCTCATATTTTCTTCAATCTTCTTTTTCAATTCATCCGATTCTTTTTTGAAGAGGGTAATGTGTTCACCCGGCACCTGGCCAATGCCAAAGACGATCTTACTTTTCTCACGGGTCTTATTCACATCGAAATACGGATAGGTCACGATGAGTTGCCCGGAGTAATCATAAAGGTCAAAAGCAAACGGGAACCCCAGGACTTCGCTGGCGTCAAAACCAATGGCCTTCACTTCGCCATTCATCAGTAGGCTTTGATCATCGATATCGAGAATGATCAGCCCATTCCCAGAAGCGGGATTCAGTTTCAGTCCCAGGAGTTTGTCCGCCGCGAAATCATCGACGGCTTTCCCGAGTCGGGTGTCAAAACTGCCCTCCATCACGGCCAATCGGACCTGCTTGTCATACGAGGCATTTACAAAAGCCTCACGGATAAAATCCGAGGACATGCGGCATTCGCCGAGAAAGAAGGCGTCGTCATCGGAAGCCTCACACACCAGCGTGATGAGGGGGGATTCAAAGAGGGGTTCGTTCGCCAGTCGTACGCTTACCTCTGGTTCAGTAGAATCCGGCTCAGTAGGAGGAGGCGCAGATGATGGAGTGGGGAATGAAGGGGTGTCCTTCACGAGCAAAGGAAGCTGATCCTGAATCTTGACCACTCCGTCAAAGAGCAAAATGCCATCGGCACTGGTGACGCGAAGATCCACATTCTCAGACGATGTGAAAAGGCCGACTGACAAATCGCAGGAATAAACCATTTCCGTCGAGCTGGGTTCCCGACCGGGTCGGAAATTCAAGCACGTGGAAGATTCCATCCGCAGGTTCGGCGAGAGGTTCACTCCGGTCAGGTGGAGCATCGCCGCATCCTCATCCTTGAATGCCTTGGCCTCATACACTTCGATCAAGTCGGTATAGGTCCTGCTCAATTCTGACTGTTTCTCGCGATCAATGATGCGGATTTCCTGGATCGGAACTTTTTTCAGCAGACAAACAAATTCAAAATTCTCTGAGCTGCCATAAGTGATAGCGATCTGCGCGCATTCTTCGGAAATCAATTCCAGGCTTCTTGGCAGATTTTCGCCGAGGACGGTGATCGTTTGGTGGCGGTTCTTGCGAGTGATCTCTCCTGCCAGCACCTTGTTCACCACCGCAGGGCCATTGATGACATAGTCGCCATCTTCCCGTTCATACTGAAACTGGAACGCTTCTTCGTGCTGAATGAAATCATAGAGCGCGCTGACAAATCGAACGGACTGTTCCGACACGAGCACCTTGTTCTGGTCTTCGGCTTTTTTGACATGAAGTTTTCGTGGGCTTAGCGCAGCAAAAAACTGATCGAAGTAGCCCCACATACTCTGCTTCACGGCCCTGTTATCCGATTCATAGCATTTTTCCAAAGCCTGATTTTTTTCGACCTCGGTCCAGTTCTGCTCCAGGATCGAATCACATCTTTCCAAGACCTTGGTGATCTCAAAATCACTACTCCCGCTCTTCAGCGAAGTGCTGAACGCTGGCACGCACTGAAAATCAAAGCCATAAGGAGTGTAGCTGTCAGGAATCACTTCTAGCTTTTTGTTCCCCGCGGAGCAGTGCTCCAGCCAGACCGAATACAACTTCGGATCTTCGTCCCCGTACGGGAGGTTTTTCCCCGTGACGGTGAACACCGTCGGCTTCCCGATGATGGCCTCTGCAGGGGAAATCGCTTCGATCCTTTCTGCTTTGTCATAGGTCACATCGATAAATCCTGATACCACGACGTGGGATCGGTCTTCTTCGTCATCAAAAACATTCTCACCTTTTTCGTTGTATCTGGACTGAGTTTTAAACAGGAAGACATGGGAAAAGGTCTTGCCGTTGATGGTTGCCAAGTCTGTTCCTGGCTTGGGCTGAATGAAGCATTCCAGCACCAGTTCATCGTATTTCTGAGAAAGAATATTCAGGTCTTTCTTGTCGCATCCTTCGATGTAAAACACGGTGGTCCGGTGAACATTCTTGCCGCTGATGGTGAAGCGGGTAGGAGTGTAATACAGGGCTGTTCTTGGCAGGAGGTCGACGGCTGAGATCCCATAATTGATGTCAAACGACTTGCTGCCCAACACCTGTCCATCTTGAGAAACCGTGACCGTGAACGGCTGGTCATTTCGTTGCTGCACGGGACCCAGGTTCAACGGAAGCTGGCAGCGATATTTGATGCTTCCCGGACTCAGGAACGAAAACGAGCCTTCGCAATGTCCTTCATCATCCGAAAAATTTCGCGAACTCACATCGACAGCGAGATTACCGGCCAAGTTTTTTCCACGGACGTGAAACTCCATCCATTCTCCAGGCTTGGCGGTAATGAAATTCACTTCCGAGATACTGGGACTACCAATGGATTCAGAAGAGAGTTCAACCTGGTATTTCAAAATGCCCTCCGGTTGGTCAGCATTCGGAAAGGTGCCCTCTTTCAATCCGCTCCCTGAAACCTGGCAATCGATCGCTGCTGTTTGTTCATCGACGAACTGAAAGCTTTGGGTGCTGCAAAAAGGAAGACGAAGGGTTGATCTTTCAGAAAATGACTCCCCTTTCAATTCAAATCGAACCGAAGAACCAGAGACGGCGCGGAGCGGGGTCACGGAATAGACTTTCTCAAGTCTGAGAATATAAGGGTACTTCCGCAGGTGAAACTGGCTATAGACATTCTTTGGATCCAGAGCCGTGGTATTGGACGTCAATATCTGTCCGTTTTGAATATTTTTATTCTGAGGATCGCCAAGGGGCTCCATCACCCCTCCTGGATAATTTCTCGCCTCGAAATGCAGATGAGTTCCTGCGGGCACATCATTATTACAATCTGGAAGGGAGGTAATGATGGTGCCGCTTGCCCCCATGAGACCCAAAATCTGCCCGGCCGCCACCTCTTCGCCAACCTTCACATAAGCTTGTACGGAGTCTTTAATCATGTGCCCATACAGAGCCACCGAACCATCTTCGTGCTCTATTTTTACATAATTGCCATAAGACTTGTCTCTGTATTTCTCAACCCAGTCTTCTAGATAAATGACTTTTCCAGGTCTTGCTGCCAGCACTGGCGCTCCATAGCTGTAGCATCGAGCCCCTTTTTCGCGGATTTCTTGCGTCAGCTCACCCAACACGGATTCGGGAATTTCTGCCACTTGGAAATCCAAGCTTTTGTGGGCTGTGTTCAGTCGTTGGTGATGGTCTTCGTATCCACTCGTGACCCTGTGTTTCCCCAAAGGGAGTGGAAAAAGAATAATCGAATCAGCCAAGCTCAAAGGAGCTCTCAAGCTCAAACCTACCCCTATGATGACCGTGACGAATAATGAGAGTCTTTTCATAAAAAATTATCGAATGGTCATTCCACTTAAAATCATCGCTGGATATTTTTTCGCACAGCGATCGTACTCATACGCTCCAAGAATGATCTCCAAAGTGCCATTTGGCACTTCAACGATGTAGGTTTCCCAGTCATCATCCTCCCAAATAATTTTCACATGATAGGCCTTAATACGGCTGTATTGAGGAAGCGGGATCAGCTGGGCGTCGATATAAGGGACCATGTAGCTTTCCGGATTGATAATGCTTTTATAGGTTTGCTCGACCGTTTCTCCTGCATTAAACGCCACCGAGGTAATGCATTCATCAGCTGATTTGAGATCGGTTATATAATCAGTCCTTTCAAAAGCATTCACGTCGAGTAGTTCGGGAAGATCGAGATTATAGCCGTGCAATTTGTGAAAAACTTCCGTTCGATTGATGTCTCTTTTTACCACCATCTGATCCGGACCAAGCTTCGGACTGGGTTGATACCATATTTTGCTCGGATCTGAGATGGTGAAGGATTCCTCAGGGACATAAGGAATATCGGATTGCGCAAGCGAAGAAGGATTTTCTTCCAAGTACTTTGAAATGCGGTAGATGATCTCCACCGCGGCCTGACGTTGCATGGGGGCAGTGGGTTTCAATTCACTGGTCTTGCTGAGAAATCCCAGCTGAAGTCCCGCGCTGACATAAGGGGTGTACCAGAGATCATAGACGTCGGAGTACTGTTGGATGGCGACGGATTTGTCCTTTGGAGTGGTGTTAAAAAATGGAAGAGCGCTCATCACCATCTTGATGAATTCCGCCCGGTTCACTTCTTGGGTGGGTTTAAAAGTCCCATCCGGATACCCGCCGACGATCGATTTCTTCTTCGCGGTGGTGACGTACTGCGCATACCATTCATTCTTCGGCACGTCTGGAAATCCTGAATCCGTTCCAGCTTCCAGCTGTCCTTCAATGGTTTCAAAAATTATCTTGAGCGCCTCAGCCCGATTGATGGTTCGTTCCGGTTTGAAGCTCCCGTCGGGATAGCCGGAGATGATGCCCTGTTCGACCAAGTGCTCAACATAGGACTCCAGTTGAGATCCAGCACGAATATCAGAAAAACCAGCCAGCGCATGATGGGGAGCGAACAGAAGACCGGCCACGACAAGAGACCCTACGAATTTTTTCATAGCAAAAAAAAGAAGAACTCTGCCTGAATCTAACAAGGCTTGAAAATCCCGCAAGAGTTTTTTCCGATTCTCTTCATCATTCCTTCACAAACTCTTCCGTTTTGAGGAACGGGAGCACCAGCAAACAGGTGAGTGTGGTGAGGATATTGATCCAAATCAAGACGTTGATCACGTCGACCTGAATGGTCGTCACCGGAAGATCGGGATAGTACCTTCCCATGAAGAAATTATAGAGGTAGCCGGACAGCCAGGTGGAGATCGCCAACCCTACATTCATGATACTGGTGATAATGGCAAAGTTGGTGGCTTCCGCTTTCTTTGGAGTAATCAGAACCGCAAATTTGAGCAGAGGGATGTAGGCAATCATGAACACCAATTCACCGATGATCGACTGGAGGAAGAGGTACCGCTCCATGCTGCTCAAGCTGAAAGCGGTGGTCACAGGATTGGCAAAGGCTTCGCCCACAAAGAGCAGGTTGAAGAGGCTGTCAAAAAAGTAGACCGGCACAGCGATCAGAGACCCCAGCCAAGAAAAAACGGGGGCCCCTCCGATCCATTCGCCCCAGCTAGGATAGGTCACGCCAAAACTAGAAAGCCCATACACAGCGGCAATCAACACCGTTCCAAAGAGCAGTTTTTTCAAACGGATTTTATCAAAGATTTTCACGGCTAAAAGAACCCCGACGATCGAGCCGACTTGAGAAATAGTATCAATAAATCCGAGGGTTTTTTCGTCGATCCCGAGAGTGTCCTTCAAATAGAAGAAGGTGCTGCTTCCCGTGCCGGGATTAATCCTCCACAGTAAAATAAACAGAATCGCCACAAAAATCATCGAGCTGGTCAGGTTCAGCCTTTTCAGCTTCCTAAAATAGGAAACCATCCAGAGACCAAACAGAACCCACAAAAGAATGGAAACATACATCCGAGCGAACCAAGGAGCATTCGCCTGTAAGAACCCATCGAGCTGGGAACCAAACACCAGGTTCAGGACGATCAAGACAAAGATCGTCACCAAGGTCGCGATATACCCCGGGCTGAAAATCGAGAGGTCGACTTTTTTGGTTTGGTAGTATTCCAAGGTGTTTTCAACGGAGACAGATTCTTCAGGTTTTGATTCAAACAAGGTCCAAGAATCGGCCTTTTTTTCATGAATGAAGAACGACGCCACAAAGGTCATCAGCGGGAAGCAGGCCAGGAGCAGGAACATCTGATGCGGGGTGAAGATTTCCGCATAAATCAAAAGACCAGAGAAAAAAGAAGTGACAAAGGCTGCCACGCGGATGGAGGCTTGAGTAATCCCCTGGATACGAGCGGCATTGCTGCAATCCGATTCCTCGACCACAAAACCATCGGTCGCCACATCGGTCAGAGACAATCCCAAGTTGGCAAAAATAAGGGCCAGGAAAAAGATTTCAAAACTGGTTCCGTACAATCCGATGACGAGATACCCTAAAAATCCCAACAAGGGTCCGATATGCAAGTAAGGTTTTCGTCGAAACTTCCCGATCGGAACTAAGTCGGTGAGGAGTCCAAACAAAGGCTTGATACTCCAGGGAAGGGTGCTCGCGACTCCGATAAGGCCCATTTGGTAAAAATCCAATCCCATTTGTTCTCGGAGGATGATCGCCATGGCAATCGAAGTGAGTCCGGCAGAACCCTGCACAAAGTACACAATCGAAACAAAGAACTCGTTGAAGGAGTGCCAAGGGGAGAAACGTGCGACCATGGGAAAATTTTAGGATTGATTTGATTGTTGCAGACAAAGTGACGGAATGAAAATTTTTTTAGTATCAGAAGGAAGGTGGCGTCGGGGGTTTACTTTTTTGATGGCAAAAAAGTAACAAAAAACCATTGGGGGTAAAACAACTGTCGCATGCCCTTTTCCTTTTATCATCCGAGAACCAGTTTTACCCCCAAACCCCCGAGAGTGTAGTTCATCAGGAAACGTTTTCTGCTGATGTATGCTATGATCTGTGCGCTTTCTTTTTTGCATGAAAATCTTTTTATTCGGACATACCGGCTACATCGGCGGAGCGATCGAACAATACTTTCGAGAGAAGGGGTATGACCTGCAAACGATCCGAGTGGATATCACCGACCTCAATCAAGTGCGAGAAGCCCTGAAAGGAGTCGAGGGGCAGATCGTCATCAACGCCGCCGGAAAAACGGGAAAGCCCAACGTCGACTGGTGCGAAGACCATCGTCTGGAAACTTCCCAAGTGAACATCACGGGGTCGATCAATGTGGCCCAGGTGGCATCTGAACAGGGGAATTACGTCATTCATATTGGGAGCGGTTGCATTTTTCAGTCACCTCTTAACCCCCCGACCCCATTGAAAGGGGGAGATTCCACCACCCTGAAAAATGAAGTATATGCGTTCACCGAAGAGGACGAGCCAAATTTTTTTGGGAGTTTTTACAGTCAGACCAAGGCGGTGTCGGAAGGAGCTCTCAAGGAAATTCCAAATGTCTGCATCCTCCGCATTCGCATGCCGCTCCAAGGACAATCAAATCCCAAGAACCTCCTGGATAAACTCTTGCAATACAACAAAATCCTCAACGTCCCCAATAGCGTGACCGTCATTGAAGATTTCCTCCCATTCTTGGAACGAGTCATTGAAAAAAAGCCAACGGGAGTTTTGAACGCCGTGAACCCTGGAGCCTACGAACACAAAGATCTCTTGGAGCTGTATCGAGAAAAGATCGATCCATCGAGAACCTTCGAATACATCGGCTTAGAAGAGTTCGCCGGACTGACCAAAGCGGCCCGCAGCAACTGTGTCCTCTCGACAGCCCTGTGCGAAAAAAAGGGGATCAGTATGCCGCACATCTCTGAATCGTTGCCAAAACTCATCGACAGGTACAAGGCTTCGGCATAGAGATAGGCTCGACTTCAAAAGCGTCTGGAATACAATAAGAGTGATCAAGAGAAGCCGACGAGTCTTGGAGACAGTTGGTTTTTGAGGTATAATGTGAGGAATCTCAATTATTACTATGGGAACAAAAACCTCCAATCCACACGACAGCGATGCTTTTCGAGTAGATCAATTGAGGTTGAGGCCGAAGAAGAGAGGGGAAAAAGGACCTGTTTTACCCCGAGAAGTCTTTTCAGAAGCAATCAATACCATTCTCACCACCGTGCGAGGAGATTTCGATGCGGTCTCAAAAGTGGGAGAGGGGAGCGACGAGTTTTTGGATCCCTCCGTTTCCGATTTTATTGATGAAGAATCCGGAGAAAGGAACGCGGATTTAGGAGACGTTATTCTTGAAATACAGTTTCTAGTCGGAAACCTTTTAGAAAGCGGGCCGATTTCAAAGGAGGCGAGACAAAGGGCCGCAGCGCATATTCATCAAATAGAGGAAAGGCTAGAGTCCCTTTTCGACCGATATCAGTCTGGAGAAAGAGGTGTTCGAGGAGTTCAGGCTGATCCACGCTACGGATACCTCGAGCCGGATATTCAAAAGGTCTATGATGGCATCCACGAGGCTTTGGACAAGATCAAAGGCCACCTCGGCTCTCGTTGACTCTCGATGGCTCTCGTGTACAGTTAATGCGGTTTTTTGTCATGTATGAAAGGAATTATTCTTGCCGGCGGAAGCGGTTCGCGACTTTACCCATGTACCAAGGTCACGAGCAAGCAACTCTTGCCGATCTACAATAAGCCGATGATTTACTATCCGCTGGAAACCTTGCTCAAAGCGGGGATTAAAGAAGTGCTGATCATCGTGGCTCCAGAGCACGCGGGCGATTTCGTGAATCTGCTGGGGTCAGGCAAAGACTTTGGCGCTCGCTTCTTCTACGAAGTCCAAGACAAGCCGGAAGGGCTGGCACAAGCCTTCTTGATCGGCGAAAGCTTCATCGATGACGACCATGTCACCATGATCCTGGGCGACAATCTGTTCGAAGACGATCTCACCCCGGCCATCCAGGGATTTCAAGGGGGAGCTCAAGTGTTCGTCAAACGAGTGGAAGATCCCGAACGCTTCGGGGTGGTGGAGATCGATCCTGCTGGGAAAATCCTGAGTATCGAAGAAAAGCCAAAGTCTCCCAAGAGCCAGCTCGCGGTAACCGGAGTGTATACCTTCGATTGTTCTGTCATTGCCAAAGCCAAAGAGCTTCAACCCTCACCTCGGGGCGAGTTGGAAATCACCGATCTGATCCGGATGTACTTGGAAGAAGGTAAGCTGAACTGCCAGCAGATCAATGGACAGTGGATCGATACGGGCACCTTTGAAAGCATGTTTGAGGCGACGCAGTTTGTCCGGAACAGGGAGCTAGCTTCTTAGCTTTTTAGCTTCTTAGAGCCTCCTAATAAGCTAAAAAGCTAACAAGCTATTTATGATTGGAGTCATCATCGTTACCTACCATTCAGAAAAACACATTGGCATCTGCCTGGCTTCCGTTTTTTCCCAGCAACTCCCAGTGAAAGTCCTCGTAGTCGACAACGCGAGCGAAGACGAAACGGTCAGCAAAGTCCAACTTTTTCCAGAGATCACCCTGATCAAGAATGAAACCAATCTGGGATTTTCCAAAGCCGTGAACCAGGGGATCCGGTTTTTTTTGGAACAGGGGACGGAGTACATTCTCATCTTAAATCCCGATACCCATCTCGAACGATACGCTTTGAAGAACATGCTCAAGACCCTGGAGGGAGATCCCAAACGGATGATTGTCCAGCCCTTGCTCACCATGATGAAGAGCCCGAAGCTCATTAATACCTGGGGCAATGAATACAAGGGGTTTGGCATTGTCAGTCTGGGGGGATACAAAAAATCAACCTTTCCCCAAGGAGACCGTTCCATTCAGTATGCATCAGGGGCTTGTATGCTGGTGCGATCAGAAGCCTTTCGCAAATCCGGATTGCTCGACGAGCGGTACTTCCTCTACTTTGAAGACACCGAATTTTCCCAGCGGATCCGAAAGGCGGGAGATGAAATTTGGCTTTCGGCAGAGGCAAAGGTTCGCCACGACTACCGAAAACCCCTGTCTCTTCGCAAGCTTGGATCCTACTTCAAGAGCTGGAGGCAGTTCAAAAGCTTGACAAAATAATGATTTTATATAAAATGCACATGTTCTTCGCCTCACGAGGTGAAGCCCTTTGACAACCAGGCACCTTCCCACTGTCTCTGACCATGTGAAAGAATGAAAGTTGAGTCGCTGACTCGATTCTCATTCTTTCACACAAAAAAGAGGAGCGACCGTACTTTCCCCCTTTTCCCACGGTCGTTTTCTCGGGTGAGACAGCTGGGTTTTCCCCCGCCTGGTTGTCTCACTTTTTTTCATCTGTCATCAGTCACCTCCTCTTTTTTGAAGGGGCTTTTTGAGTATGATAAGCTGATGGCAATAAACAGCCCTTCTGAAAAAACAACATCAGGATCACTACGCCTTCATCGACAGTCAAAATCTGAATTTGGCCATCTTGGATCAGGGCTGGAAATTGGATTTCCGAAAATTTCGGGTCTACCTGAAAGAAAAGTATCAAGTGACCAAAGCCTTTTTATTCATCGGATATATTCCGGAAAACATTGAACTCTATCAGCATTTAAAGGAATCCGGCTATATCATCATCCATAAGCCGACCTTGCAGATCACGGACGGAACGGTGAAGGGAAATGTAGATGCTGAGCTCGTCCTCCATGCCATGATCGAGTACCAGCAGTATCAAAAGGCCGTCATTGTCACCGGTGACGGAGATTTTTATTGCCTGGTCGATTATTTGAACAAGAAAGGCAAGCTGCTTCGGCTCTTGATCCCCAACGTGCGGAAATACTCAAAACTGCTCAAGCCTTTCGCCGCCAACAGGATCGACTTCATGAACAATTTAAAAAAGAAGCTCGAGTATAAAAAGCAGCACAGCGTCAAAAAACCATCAGAAGTTCCTGCTGATCAACAGGGGGAGAAGACGAAGGGGAAAAGAGCGGCGAGAAGGAGAAAAAAAGGCACAAAAAAAGGAAGGCAATTGCATAAGGACCAGCCCTTATGAACCTCCTTCCGTGGTGATTGACTCCATTAAAGCAAAAAGCGTTTTTATTGTCAAGAATGAGCAACAATCAAGAATTATCGCGGATCTTCGATCATATGGCTGATTTGTTTCTGCTGGGAGGTGATGACGCGGATAAATACCGGATCAGCTCGTACCGAAAAGTCGCCCAAATCATCCGCTATCTCCCCAAAGACGCCGCAGATATTGCCGCGGAAGGAAAGCTAAAAGACATCCCTGGAGTGGGGAATGCGATTTCTGAAAAAATCCAAGAATTCCTCAAGGGCGGAAAAATTCAAACCTACGAGGAGTTAAAGGGAAAGTTTCCAGAAACACTCTTGGCACTGATGGATATCCCCTCACTGGGCCCGAAAAAAGTCCAATTGCTCTGGAAAGAACTGGGCGTCGTGGACAAAGTCACGCTCCAAAAAGTCCTGACGGACGGGACCGCGGAAGAGCTCCCGGGCTTTGGGAAAAAAACCGTCGAGAATATCCTGCAGGGCATCGGCATGAGCGAACGATTGAAAGAGCGCAAACTGCTGGGCGAAATGATCCCAATCGAACAGATGATGAGAGAGTATCTAAAGAACTCCAAGCAGACCATTCAGCTGGAAGCAGCCGGTTCCCTCCGAAGACGAGAAGAAACCATCGGGGATCTGGATTTCCTAGCAACCAGCAAGAAGCCCAAGGAACTGATCCACTACTTTATCCAGCACCCGCTCACCATCAAAGTTCTGGCGGAAGGAGATACGAAAGGATCCATTATTCTGAAGGGAGATCAGCAAATCGACCTTCGGGTCGTGGCCGAAGATGAATGGGGGGCCGCCCTTCAGTACTTTACCGGCTCCAAAGAACACAACGTGCATGTGCGCACTTTAGCTCGAGAACGGGGCCTCATGATCAATGAGTACGGCGTTTTTAAGCTGACTAAAGAGGGCAAGAAAGGCAAAAAAATCGCCGGGAAGACGGAGCCGGAAGTCTACAAAGCGTTGGGGATGCAGTATGTCCCTCCGGAGATGAGGACCGATACCGGTGAAGTACAGGCGGCCTTCAAAAAAACAAAACTTCCCAAGCTCATCGAGGCAAAGGATATCAAGGGTGACCTCCATGCGCACACGACGTACTCCGATGGCATTCATACCGTCGAACAAATGGCAAAAAAAGCCGATGAACTCGGGATAGAATACCTCGCCCTGACCGATCACTCGCCGAGCTTAATCGTCGCCAACGGTTGTACGCCCAAGCGGCTCAAAGAAAAGCACCGGGAAATGGAGCGAGTGCAAAAGCTGGTGAAAGTGAAGCTCCTCAAAGGAACGGAAGTCGATATCCTCGCTGATGGTTCCTTGGACTATAGCGATGAGATTTTGGAAGGACTGGATGTCGTGGTGGCTTCGGTGCATTCGCAGTTTACGAAAGACAACACCCATCGGATCTTAAAAGCGATGGAACATCCGTTTGTGAATATCATCGGCCACCTCTCGGGCAGGATGATCGGCACGCGCAATGCCTATCCATTGGACTTCGACGAAGTCTTCAAAAAAGCTGCTGAAACCGGCACCTGGATCGAAATCAATGCCCAGCCAGCGCGGCAGGACCTCAGCTGGGATCACCTGCGACGAGCAAAAGAATGTGGCGTGAAGTTCATCATCAGTACGGATTCTCACAGCATGGATTCGCTCTGGTACCGGGAACTTGGCGCGTCAATCGCGAGAAGGGGATGGTTGACGAAGGAGGATGTGATGAATACCCTGCCCAAGGAAAAGTTTTTGAAGGCCTTGGCGGAGCAGAGAAAGAGGAAGTCGAACAATAGACGATAGACAATGAACGAGAAGAAGCATTCATTGTTTATCGTTTATCGTCATTATTCTCCCCTATGAATCCTCTTTTCAGTATCGGTATCTTTTTCGTAACCTTGGGGATTCTCATCCTCCTGTTTCCACATTTGCTTCAGATTATCGTAGCCTTGACCCTGTTATCTATAGGAATAAGCCTGATCAGCCTTGATCGGTCTCGAAGAAAAGGCCAAGTTGCTTGGTTCAATATCGAAAAAAATCGATAATGGTACCTTGACGATTAAAAATGAACTAATATAATACGCACACTGTTGATCCCAGCAGTAAATGAGGAGCAGAAGAGCTTCAGTCCCCCCTTTTCTGAAGTGACTTCCGCTCCTTTTTTAGAAAATATCAACCCCATCTCAAAAACCCCATTTTTTGTACAAATGGGGCTGTTTCCAAAGGGTGGGGATTTATTCTTCCGCTTTTTCCAAATCAATTTCTGCCGCCGGGTCAGCAGCGATGGCATCGGAAATCCCGCACACGCAGGTCAGAAATTCATTTTCTTCCACTGGCATCAGCGGCGTACCAAACTTGTCGAGTTCGAGCTGGTCTTTTCCTTTGTGAACGGTGATTTTGCACGAGCTGCAAGCCCCCGCCATGCACGAAAAGGGGTAATCAATGCCCTGGGCTTCAAGCATTTCCAAAATGGATTTATCCGGATCAATCGGGATTTCCCGAGTGTTGCCGTGTTCGTCTTTGTAGGTGAGTTTTGCCATGGGGGAAGGGGTGTAAGGGTTATAAGGGGATAAGGGCAGTAAGGAAAATAATTCTGACCCTTACTACCATTACGACCTTTAAGACCCTATCGGGCCTGAATTTTTATGCTTTCCCCAGCGTTTCTTGTCCTGGTTCCCATCCCACTGGGCAGAGCTCGCCACTTTGGGCTGCTTTGATCAAACGCAGGGTTTCCTTCACGCTTCGGCCAATGGGCAGATCATTCACGGTCGCCTGACGGAGGATGCCTTCTGGATCGATGATAAAGGTGCCTCGCAGAGCGATTCCTTTGTCTTCGAGGAGGACTCCATAGTCCATGCTGATCTCTTTGGTCATGTCGGAGAGAAGGGGGAAATTCAACTGACCAAGGTCCTTTGACCAGGCCTGGTGGGAATAAACACTGTCGACGCTCACACCGAGGATTTGAGCGTTCAGTTTCTCAAATTCGCCAGCATGATGGTTGAATTCTTTGATTTCCGTAGGACAAACGAAGGTGAAATCGAGCGGGTAGAAAAACAAGATCACCCATTTCCCTTTGTAGTCTTCAAGAGAAACATGTTTGAACGATCCATCAGGCATGAAAGCCTCACATTTGAATTCAGGAGCCGGAGAAGCGACCTGCAGGGGCATGAAAACCACCTCGTTGCATTCGTCGTGGTGCATAACAGTGAATTAAAAAACTAAAATGAGCTAAAAAAGGGTACTGTCTCTTGAAAAAACGGTCAAGGAAATGGCTTTCTCATGGGCTTAGTCCAAAAGCATCTCTTCTTCCACCCTTGAGAAAATCGTCACGAATAAACAACCAGTAGCCAGTACAAGAAAGGTCGAAAACAAGCTGTAGTCCGCCAAAAATCCCAGCGCCGGCTTGATCAAAAATCCCGTCAGGTTAATCCCTACATTGATATAAGAGTTCACGGTGGCCCTCTGGTGGGAATCGATAAATTTATTCACATAACTGGAGTACAAGGTCCTTCTCGACAAACCAAACCCCGTGCAAAAAGCCAAGGCAATGAGCACGGTTGCCACACTGGGAAAGAAAGCAATCAGCGCAAATCCAACTGCGGGGAGCAGTCCGCTCAAGGTCAGGACATTCTTCTTCGATTTCAGCAGTTTTTCGAGCCAGGGGAAGCTCTTCAAGGCCAGCATCTGACTGATGAGTCCAAACGTCACAAACCAGCCGAACAGGCTTTCATCGACGCCGACGTCCAAAAGAACCACTTGTTGGAACCAGATGATCATAAATGCCAGGCTCCAGATCCAGACCATATCGAAGGTCATGACCATGAGATAGGGGTGGTTGTTAAAGTATCTCCACCCTTCTGTCATTTGCGTCCAGAAAGGCTTCCTTGTTTGTCCTTCCGGCAGCTTGTGAGATTTCGGTTCCGGTACGAAGAGCAGGATGAGCGCCGATAAAGAAAAAGGAATGACCATCAGGAGCACGGCCCATTCAAAGCCCCAAGCCTGACCAATCATACTTCCTAATGGAGCGCTGATCATCAACGCCCAGAGATGGGACATTTTAAATCTCCCAAACACTTTTTGTGACTGCCTTTCTTCTCCGTGATCCACCAACGTGTCATAGACCATCGCTTCTTTTGCACCGGAAGCGAGCGCAACCGAGAGAGCCCAGAACATTTCCGCCAGCATGAACATCCAAAAGGAAGGGGAGACGACGTACAACACGACTCCGATCACGTTCATGAAGAAACTGAGAATCACCGTATTTTTTCTCCCAAAAGTATCAGCCAAAGTTCCCGTAGGAATTTCAAACAACAGGACGCACAGCGAAAACCAGGCCTGGATGATCATGAGTTCGCCCAAACTCAGACCTCCCCAGATGGTGAAGAAGGGAATGAGCACGCCTCCGAACAGATGGAAAAAGATGAAGAATTCGGAGAGGTAGATGAGGTTTAATTTGGTGGAGAGGGTCATATTTTTTTTGGGGTTTCCCATTCCGACCGGAGTCATGTACTCGTGACGAAGTGGAGGAATCCCTCTGCCTAGCCCTGCCAAGGGATTCCTCCGCTACGTCCCGCCCAGAAACCTTCGACTTCGGTCGGAATGGGAAAAAAGTGGTTAAATGTTTTTCAAAATGTTCTCGAAGAACACGAGTCCATGCTGCGTAAAATGATACTCCTCAATGGCCCGTTCCGGGTGCGGCATGCCTCCCCAGAACTGCCCCTTGTCGCCGGCGAAGACTCCGGCGATGCCCATGACCGATCCATTGGGATTGTTCGGGTATTCATCAGGATGGTATTGGAGGGAAATGGTGGCGGCCTCCATCTTGCCATCGACCACAAACCGGCCTTCTCCGTGGGCGATCGGCACGACGATTTCTTTGCCCTCCAACCCCTTGGTCCAGATCGAATTCGCGGATTCTTTCGTGAATTTCAGTCGGCACCAGCGCTGCTCAAATTGGGCATTTTCGTTGAAGGTGAGACGGAGATTATTCCCAAAGAAACCGGCCCGGGTCATCATCTGAAACCCGTTACAGATTCCAAGGACGGGAATTTTCCCGGTTCGTAAATAATCCATCTGGTCCTTGAACTGGGTTTCCATGATCCGGTGCCACACCTTCGCCGCTCCGAGATAATCACCATCGGCAAAGCCTCCCGGGAAGACCACGATGTCAGCATCAGCGAACTTCGCGTGTCGGTCCGTCACGGAAATCAGCTTCACATCACAGCCCAGCAGCTGCCAAGTGCGGACCATTTCCTGATGGCAGTTGATCCCGGGACTGTAGACCACGTTCACCTTTTTCTTTTCGACTTTGCTCGGCACGAACGGCAGGGGATCCTTCGGGGGTTCAATATGCTTCTGCTCAAACGGCAGTTTCAAGAGATCATACCAGGTCTGTTCCCAAGCGGAGCGCATCTCTTTGAGCATGAGCACTTCGCCAGCGACCCTCAATTCAGGCTCTTCAACGATGTCTCCTAATTCCATGACGTCTAATCCTTCCAAATCCGCCTCCGACTCCGCTTCGATCACGAAGGAGCCCGGAACAACCTTCGTCAAAAATTCCAAAATTCCATTTTGAAGGCGAGGATGGACATCCTCGCCGTTTTGTCGGCGAGCTTCGCCGTTAGATGGGCGAGGTTCTCCAACCTCGCCTTCAAGATTCATATCTACCCCCAACCCCGATCCCAGCATCATCTCAAACACGCGGTGGAAAATTCCTCCATCGTCGACGACGGAAATCGCGGCGATTTTTTCTTCATCAATCAGCTTCGCGATCTGATCAATCGTCTTCGTGTACTGCTGAATATCAATGTTATAATTAAACGACTGTTGTCGTTCATGAGCCGGTAAGAGCACCGATCCGCTGGCATCATTGGTGATCCCGGCTGAAACAAAGAATAGCTTATTTCCAGCTTTCTGAAGCGCTTTCGGCGGCACTTTCATCGCATCTTCTCCCATCCCCATCGCCGACATACAGAGGGTCGGGGCGATTTCAAAGTTCTCAACGGCTGTCCCTTCCAACCCCCGGCCCCTTACAAGGGGAGAAGATTCACCAACAGCAGCCTTTTTAAGCATTTTTGTTGTCCCGCTGGAAGAATCCTTTCCTGAAATCATGGGCGTGCCGAGGTCGAGCATGATGTCAGTGATTGCGCGCACCATCTCGGTGAGATGCATGTCGATTTCCGGTCGAGCCTTCGGAGTATAAAAATTGTCGCACATGGCGATTTTTTCACGTTTCACACCGGCAGCGATCTGCTTTGAAATCGTTCCAGCAAAAGTCGCTTGTCCCATCTTATATGGATTTGCTGACCACCAAGGGTTCACGGTCAGCGACAAGACTTGCGTGAACTTTTCGCCAGGAACAGGGACCGTAATCCCTTGGTCATAGGGCATATTCGTAAACGGGGCACAGGACTCCCGCAGGGTTTTCCCCTGGACCGTGCTGTCCCAACGCCGGAAGAACATGGATTGGTCGGCCAAATCAGGGTTCCGCAGGACGCGCAGCAGCGCGTCGCGGACGGTGACGTCCGCCGGTAGAGACGCGATTAATCGCGTCTCTACCGAATGCGGAATAAATTGATCCACGGTCTTCTTCGGGATCGGAAAATGTTCGAGCCAGTCGTAGTCGAGATCGACCATCGTCTCTTTTCCGTGCTTCACCACGAATCGTTTCTTCCCGGTGAATTCTCCGAGGACGTGATAGGGGATTTCATGATGGTCGAGGATTTTTTTGACCTGCTCCAGGTTCATGGCTGGTACGGCCATTCCCATGCGTTCCTGAGATTCTGATTCCAGTTTTTCCCAAGGAGCCAAACCCTCATACTTGGTCGGGATATGTTCGAGATCAATTTCAATTCCCACGCCTTCTCCCATTTCACCGAAGCAGGAGGCAATCCCTCCGGCACCCAAATCTCCGTACGCTCGCAGCAGGGGGCGGAGTTCCGGCGTCGCTTCCATGATCAGTCGTTCGGTATACGCATCACCGATCTGCACCGCGGCACTTTCTTTTTTCACCATCTGTTCAGAGTTCGCCGCGCTGCTCATGGTCGCTCCGTGGATGCCATCACGACCAGTCGGGTTTCCGACTAAGAGTGCGACATCTCCCACTTCCGGAGTTCCTTTTTTCGAATACTTTTTCTCTCCCACCCCGAGAGCAATTCCCAGCGCCAACGGCTTCCCGAAAAACTGGGGATGCAGCATGACGCGCCCGCCGAAGTTGGGAATCCCCATCGGATTGCCATAGTTGCTCACCCCCTGGATCATCCCTCGAAGGATCACCATCGGATCCAAAAATCGGTCCACTTCATATTTTTTCGCCATTTCTTCTTTGCTCTGGTCGCCCACGATGAACACCTGGGTCGCCATGGTCGGGGATGCACCCTGCCCGGTCCCAATAATGTCGCGCAGACACCCGCCATGCATGGTTTCCACCCCTCCCACCGGAGCAATCGCCGTCGGACTGTTATGGGTTTCACCCTTAATCATATAGGTCGTTTCGCCCTCCGCCGCCATGACTCCGGAGTTATCCACGAAGACGGAAACGATGTCGGGTCGTTTCGGAAGCACTTTATCGACTTCACCCTTTAATTTTTTGAAGAGCCCCAGGGACTTCCAAGTGGTATGAAAGCAATGATCGGAGGTTCGTTGCGCCACATATTCGAGCTCGGCATCGGTGGGGTCTCGTTTCAGGTCATCTCGGAATTTTCGCTGAGTTTCAAGCAAAAAGTCGTCTTCCATATACAGGCTTCTGTCTTCGCTCAGTTCCTTGAGTTCTCTGAGGTTCATTTCCCGGAAACCGGTCACGATCTGCATGGGTTCCGCTTCGGAAGCAATCGTAAGAGAAGACGGCTGATGATCATGAGGGATCAAAACGTGCAGTTGAGCATTGAAGAGGTACTTCTGAACAATGGCCTTGGCTTCGTCTTCTGCCACGCCTTCGAAGGCATAGACAGTAGAAAGCTTCACCTCTTCGATCGCCTCTTGGAAATCAATGGTCCCCAGCATCTTGTCGATGGCAATCCGTTCCGGATCCATGATCGCCGGCTGGTAAGCGATTTCGAACAGTTTGGCATGAAGCTCCACCTCCGACCCCCGACCCCTTGAAAGGGGAGAGGAATCCCCCTCGAGCTTCTTCTCATGGATTACTTTTTCCGCTTTTCCAGTTAAGAGGAGTCTATGAAGTACATTTTGTTCGTCTTCGGTTAGTTCCCGAGCCACCTGCACATAGGCGATTCTTTGGCTGGAAACCTTCTTCAATTGGGGAAATTCTCGCTCAAATCGCTTCAAAAGGGCTGATTGGGCGAACATCGGTTCGGCGAGGGTGAGGATGGGGCTCATAACAATAACGATAGACAATGGACGATAAACAAGAAGGATTAGCAAGAAACAATAACAGCATCGTTTATCGTTTATTGTTCATCGTTGCACCCTTCGGGTGCACCAAGGATATCAAAGAAAAGTCCACCATACCATTTCCTTTTTCCCATTCCGACTGAAACCGAGAGGGGCATCTGGAGGGAGGAGAAACGGAGGAATCCCTTACCCGATGTCCCTAG
>JBFWVJ010000011.1:0-33693 GCA_050246795.1 Candidatus Altimarinota bacterium | reverse complement strand
TGGCGGATTCGTCGCAAAATGACTTGTTTCAACTACTTAACGAATCCGCCATGCTATTATAGCACAAACTTTTTTCTTCATCACTTCTAGCGCGAGCCGAACATACTGACCACATTCGCAGGGAGTTCCATCGGGCGTTCAATCGCTTTAGATTTAAAGCTAAGCCTCTCTGTCGCTCCCGCTTCCTCAATACCAGCCATGCGGATGTAAATCTGCATCGTCTCAAGATCCTGCCAACCACCGATCTTCATGACCGTTGTCGCAGGAACTCCGGCCTGAATTAAGTGCGTCGCAAAACAAGCTCTGAGTGTATGGAACTTAATGGATTTAAGTCCCTCATTCACACAGAAGGCCCGAAGAACCTTCGCTTGCATGCCTCGTCTCAACTCATGGAAGTCTTGAAACACAAGAGTCCCGTGCTCGTCCTTGCCCCAACTCATTGACGGCAAGTAGCTTTGTAGGAACCAGTAAAGCTCACTAGAAACAGGAACCGTGCGCCAGTATCCGGCCTTCGTTTCCCCAAATTTCTTTGTGCTCTGGCTCCATGCCCTATGAACTCTGATAAGTCCGTAACTCTTTTTTGAATCATCAGACTTATCAAGAGCCAAGGCTATTTCCCTAGAAACAAGGTCGATGTCTTCTAACCGAAGGCCTCGCAGTTCTCCTGCGCGCATTCCAGTGTAAAGACCAACCTTCCATATAGGGTGCCAAGGGTGCTCTTTTTGTTCCGACCGCTCCAGTAGCAGAATAACTTCATCCCTCGTCAAGATCTCGGGAATGGTGCAAGCTGGCTTTCGCTCAAGCTCCACCGCGTGAACAGGGCTCTTGTCTTTTCCGACAATGTGCCCGTGTTCCATACCCCAGAGGTAAATCACGTTGATTGCGATCTTGATCTGATATTGAAGAAGGACACTTGCTTCTTCTGCCTTCGCTAAAGTGAAGATCTCTGCGCCATCAGCAAACCCCAGTTTCGATGCGGGTTTCTTCAGCCAAGACTTTGTCCAGTTATTGGCTCTCGCCACATAATCTCGGACCGTCGCGGGCTTGAGCTTCCGTGAAGGAAAGAGTGTGTAGTAGCGTTCCCACTTCTCCACAACTTCACCCCAGGTAGCGCCCTCATTTTCACGTCTCGCAACTTTAATGCAAGCTTGCTGATATTCGCGCTTATAGATTTTTTCCGCTTCCTCTTTAGAGGCAAGATCAATCTCTCGTTTCTGTTCGCGAATCTTGCGATTCTTATTCGAAACGACATTGACGTATGCTTGCCACAATATTTTTCCATCTTCTTCGTAACTGGTTACACCCATCTTAATTCTCCTTTATTTCTATTTTTTTAGATTAGAGAGAGTTCAAGTAGGCGATCCAGTTCGACCTTCTTAAAGAAGAGTCTTCGACCCCATTTGCGAGCCTTCAAAAGTCCTCGCCAAACGGCAGTACGAATTGCTCCATCAGAGGGTTGTCCATCCTTGCGAATTTTTCGCAAGTACACAGCAGCGTCTTTCGTAGATAACCAAGTCAAATTGTCAAAGAGCGGTTTATTTGATTCTTCGCTTTCCGGCTTAGAATCTTTCAAATTATTACTGTCCATAAACTACTTTCTCCTTTGAGAAATATCAAGAAAATTCATTAAAAATAGAGCGTGCTTTCATAGAGAAAAATGCGTTATTTCCCCTATGAAACTGCTGCATTTCCTTGAGCGGATTTGTTGCTTTCTGATTTCAAAAGATGCGCCAAATAATCGTCCATTGTGATCTGTCCGAACTTCGAACAATGCGCACGATAGCTCTGCTCCATTCGGTCACGTCCCGTAAGACTGGCCTCCTGAAGTTCGCTCAGGTCTTGCGCCGTGAGCTTCGGAAGAAGCTTCAGCAAAAGCGCGTCGAGTTTGACGCGTTTGCCGAATTGCTTCTTGTTGATTTTGGCGAGTTCCGAAAGCAAGCGCTTTCGTGTTTCAAGTGACACGCGAATCGCAGCCGAGTTTGATTTTTTGACTGTAGGCTTTGCTACTTTTTTTGCTTCTGAAGTTTCCATAATAGGTGCTCCTATTTGTGAAACCTCGTCCGCCTAATTGTGGTGGGAAGAGGATTAAATTTAGATACAGACCGCGCTCAGGCGTAGGCCATAATTTCTTACATGCCGATGTCGGGGCCTCGGCTTCGATCATGGCTCAGTTCACTCATTGAAAGTTCCTTCACCAAAATTTCAAACGGGTTAAATCGCTCCTTCATTTTGTCGGCAAAACTTCGCTCTTGTTTTAGCTCCTTGTGACTTTGAGTTGGCATGATATGCACTTCTTGAATGTGTGGATTCAAAGCCAGAACTTCTGTCAGTCTCCTTTCTGAACCTTCATTAAACATCACAAAAATATTTGAACCCTTTGGGTGGGCAGCCTTGCCGCTTCCACTCATAACTAAAAATTCAAATGGGTCCAAGTGAACGCTCATTTTCTTTGAGGTACTCAAACTTTCGAAAAATGAACCTGATGTCTTTCCGTGACGTTTCTGTTTCCATTCGCCATTTGGTTCTTGCTTGAACTCAAAAGCGGATTCGTTCTTTTCCCCCATAAGCCAAACGCTTCGATTCTCGCCGACATGCACGTTCTTGTTCTTAAGAACTGATGTCGCGTGAGAGTCGTTGAAGCCACGCGAGCGCAAAAGACTTTGCATTGTTTTTTGAGCAACTTCAGGCAAAGCAGATTTTGGCTTCGGGAAATAAAATGACTGAACCCCTTTCTGGTAAGTTCCCATATACTGCTCTAGCAGCAGAAGCTTTGGGTTCTTGTTGATGATCGCGAGTGCGCCAAGCTCATTTGTCTCTTTATGCGCTTTTACGAAATCAATAATTGTACCCTGACGACCGCTTTTGTTATTCGTCCAAGATTTATCCTCGACGACAACGAAATCCAAACCGCGCAAAACCTTTTGCCCCTTGGCATTAGTTTTAAGCTGAATTTTGTTCGCTTCGCAGTAACCGAAAATGCTCTGTGCAGAAGCTCGTTTCATTTCATGGTAAAGAACCCCGCCGCTACTATCAAAAATTGCAGGCAACACATCCCGAGCACTGTTCCGGTCAATTTTTGTGAACTTGCTGTAATCCTTTTTTCGGAGTCCTGAATAGCTTGTTGATTCAGGTAATAGATGGCTTTGAGTTCCCACAAAATTTCCTTTTCCGTCAAAGGCTGCTCCAAGATCGGAAAGGGTTCGCTCTCTAAGTCCTGGATTCTTTGCATATCTCTCATCATTCTCCTTAAACGCTTTCATCAAGCCGTCTTTATCAAATTTGTCTCCAAGGCGTTTCCCGCGAACTGCTTTGGCCTCACTTCCATAGAGATAACTAATGTTCTTTTCCTCAACCCGAACATGCACACCACGGAATTTCAAAATACCCACATATTCATCAAAGCTTGTGCTGGCGGCTCTCGCGAAATCTGCTTTTTGTCTCATATCAAAAAACCAAGTTTTCTTTCCGTGCGCCGCCATGTCTTGAGCCTTGTAGGGAACAGGAGTCTTGTCTTTTTTGTCTCGTTTTTCGATGACGCTGAAACCATTCTCGCGGGCGATTGCGTTGTTTGCCTCGTGGAGCTTGGTCAATTCTGACCTCTTATTTACGAGCAACATTTTGGTGTCCCGATTCACCGAGGAAATCACAATATGGTTATGAATGTGATTCTTCTCTGTGTGGGTAACGACCCATGCCGAGTGACCAGGAGCAATTCGCTTTGCAAGCTCTAATCCCATTTCATTGTACTTTTCCGGCGGAAAGAGATCGCTCTCTTTTGCGGCCCAAGATTGGATTATAGTGAGTGCCAAGTTCTTCGCTTCTTTTTTTCGTCCCTCGTGCTCATCTCGAATTTGCTTTGCCATGTTTTCCGCAAGACCATTCGAAGCACTCCGTACTGGCTCAGAGTCACGGTCCTTGTCCAAATATTTTTCAAGTGCTTCGGGGGCTTTCACCCAGCTTTGCTTAACGATTGGCATAGTTCACCGTGAGCATTTGACTCAGTTTCATGTAGTTTACATTGATCGCCGAAAGTGCCTGACTCCAGCCGGTCATGAGTCCAGTGTTAATTTTTTTGGCGATCTGGTTGATATTGTTTCCCTGACGTTTGAGTTCAGTTTCAAAACTCTTTGCTTGCTCAGGTGTGAGGAGTGGGCGCTCAAGATCCATTCGGCAAAAGAGCGCACGTCTGAAAAGTTCAGGACCGGACATTCCGGTCGCAGCGATCATTTTTTTTATTCGTTGATGCTCAGTTGCATCAATACGAACGCACAATGCGGTTCCCATATCCGAGTCAGTTTCTAAATTTAATTGTTCCATTCTTACCCCTTTGGTTGAGCCGATATAAAGTCCTCGGGGTGTCGTGGGACTTTTTTATTTTAAACACATGCCTCGGCGTTTATGCCGGTAGGCCTTGTCCGCAAGCGATCATGGTTTAAACGCAGCGATGATGGCTTTGAAAACCGTGGTGAGCCATCCTTTTACTTCTTCGTGATCGACTTCTGTTTCCGCCGCAGCTTTTGCGGCTTCTTTCACTGTCGCACTCAGTTCGCCGACTGCTTGCGCAACCTCCTCGCCTGAATCAATCGTTAGCTCTTTCATTTTTCCCATTTTTTGCCTCCTGTTTGTTTGGGTTCATTATTTTGGTCGTTACAACTTTATTTGCGTTCAAGATCTCATCGAGACTCATCAAGAGATGAGCCTCTGCTCTTTTTAAAAGTTCGTTTTGCTCAATGGCTTGTTGCAAGCTTTCTTCTGAACGCTCCGCTTTTATTTTTTCAATAAGTTCATTTTCCTTTGCTAAAACCGCATGAATTGAATTGTCCCTGTGGGAAGAGCTTGCGCATCCGGTGAGTAACATTTGAAGAGTAAGAGCGAGCATTAGGATTATGAGTGGGAGTTGGATTAATAATTTGCGTGTGCTGTTACTAAATTTTGGCTTGTTCATGTTTTTTCCTTTGTTTGTTTCATTTGGTATTTTGGATCTTTTGGGTATTTTGGTTCGTGGCAAGATAGGGGTGTGATATCTCCCTCCCCAAAAATGTGGTTGCTTTGCCCCCACACCCCCAAGGCCGAGACTGTTGGTCTCGGCCTTAAATACAAGATTGAAACTCACAGCGCCACCTTCGCCGCCGTCATAAGCGGACCAGAAGTCGTCTCTAAGAATTCGGGCTTTCCCTCGGATTCGCTTTCACCAAGCATGGGTTTCAGGAACATAAACACTGATCCCGTTGTCATTGTGGCAACCAGAAGTTGAACCCATGAATAGATCGAAAACATATAATAGAGCCTGTGGTTCACGAGGCTGGCCGAATACATGGACACTCCGTCAGTCATTTGTCCAAAGGCTTGCATGACCTCAGACGACATCGAGATACCAAGCATGATGTGATAGAGAAGGGTCCAAAGTGGCGTCCACAAAAGGACTGAGAAGTAGATCCAGAACCAAACCACCAACACTCGCCATTTGCCTGCGACCACAAAAAACATCAGCCACGGAAAGACCGCGATTAAAAGCATTCGGATAAATCCGGCGACGTGAGGTGCTCGCGCCAAGTGCTCACTGAATTCTTGCGAGCGACTTGCGGCTTCAGATGCTCCCTGCTGATCCCGTAAGCCCAGAGATCCTAGAATCCCATCCCAACTAAAGAGGCGACCAAGAACTTGAAAAGTTTGACCAGCGGCTCCTGGAGCCTCAGCACCCTTTTGAATCCCGAGACGCCCCTCGTGTTGATCGGCATAGAAGTTGGCAAGCGCCATCGAAGTCGCGTAGTTCTTGTAGTAGCTTGGATCAAGTTTTCCGCCGTATGAATAAACGACTGCCTCTGAGTACGGAATAGTCTTAGAGAAATCCTTCATCTGACCAACACCATATTCATTCAACTTCTGAACGGTTGAGTCTTTAACCTCTAGGCAGTTCGTTATTTTTCCTTGGCCTAGGTCAATGCTGACATCTGAAAGTTCTTTGTCGATTTTTTTACCCGCCGAGAAAAATCCATCAATCGCTCCTTGATTTTTAAACTGATCAACTGATGGCAAAACCTTGGTGAAACATTCATCCGAATAAAAACGAAGCTGGTCCCGAAGCGGCGAGTCTTCAATCGTTGAGATGCCCGCATACATGATGGCCTTGTAGAACATATTCGGAGCCGTAAGCTGGGGATTGCCCTTGGCGAATACTTCATCAATGACCCGTGAAAGAAGCCCGGTAACTTCTTCAGCCGTTCGGCTCAATAGCTCAAAGACAACGCTCACTCGGTACTGGCTCTCAACATTATCCACATGGTTCTTCACATAGGCGTTGTCGGACCAGTTTTTGCCTTGATAGTCCTGCACCCGCGCTTCTGAGCCCACACGCAGAATCGCAAGACCTAAGAAAAGACATGCGATCACCTTGATAAACTTTGAAATGGGAACGTGACGCTTCTCGATCAAAGACCCCGGCAAATAGCGTGAGATAAATTTTAAAATCGTGAAAAAGAAAATGGCGCCGAAAATAATCAGAACCAATCCCTTAAAAAAGGTTTCGCCCGTAATGACTTCAATGAACTTTGCATGAAGGCCGAGTCCAATGAGCTGATAGAGCGCTTCGTAAGCCGTATTTGAAAACATATTCCTCCTCTCGCTTTAAGCTTCGTTAAGAATTCGGGCATTGATGCCGTTTCTTAAAATCACGGCTATTCCTTCAAGTTTTGAAAACCAGAAAAAACTCTCATGCCAGTGCTCGATAATTCCAAGGAGCCAAACCTTGTTAATTTCTATTTCGACAATCGCACCTGATTTGATTTCAACATCACCGACTTCAAATCTTTGAAAACAGTTTCGCTTCAATGGCCCTTCGGAAGTCATTGGCCACCTCCTTTGGTTTCGCAAAGAACGCCGTCCGAGCAGTCGAAGAAGCGACTCTTGGCGGTTTGCGATTCCAATCCCGATTGATCACGCATCAGGCGTTCGCGGGATAGGTCCTGATGAATGCCTTCACCCTCTTGATTAATCTGGGCCACCACTTCATTCAGAGGAACGTTTCGCTCCCGCTGAAGCTCTAGCGTCGTTTGGATCGACTGCTTGAGAGTATCTCGCTTATCTTCGATTTCTTTTTTCCGACGCTCCGGCAAATTGGGGTTCTGTGCGGCAAGCGCCAGGACATCGAGAGAGCGATTCATATCTTCAGAGAACCTTGCAGTAGCAACGGAATTTGCTAGACGTTGACAATACAATGCGCGACTTCGATACGGCATCACCGCAAGATTACGAAGCGTCTGCCTGTCGAGAAGAGTTTGGTTTTTAGTTCCCGTGATGGATTCAAGGTCAGCATTTCGAACAACGGCATTTATTCCACCGGGGCCAGCGTCATCGACTTTGCCCATGAGACCAATGCAGAGCTTTTCTTGAACGTCTCGCTCAATTCCGGCCAAGTGCGTGCGTGGAGTGATTCCGAAAGGCTTGTCGCCGTATTCGACAGATACCTTCCCGCGAGAGACAACGGTGTCTCCGACGAGGTTTTTGACAAGCTTCACAGTGCTTGAGGCTTCGGGCGTATCAAAACCCGCCCAACGCGCAGAACTTTCAATTAGCTTATTGGAGTTACTTTTTTCTCCGTACTTGGAGCCTGACCAGTTCGCTACGTCCGTATCCCACATACGGTTCGAGTTACAGGCCTGCATAGCGGCTTCAATATTTCCGCCATTGCTCTCGATTTGGCGATGAACACAAGTCTGTCTCTCCTCGTAGTATTCGCCCACGCGAGAATCGGTGTACTTATCCATAAGCGCGCACTGATTCAGCCGCATCTGCGACATAAAATTCGCATTGATCTGCGAGTGCTTTAGGATCGCACACCACGTTGGGCTAAAGTAACAGGCAAGGAGCATTGGCGAGCCCGCCATAATGTCTTTACCCATGTCCCCGAAGTAACGGCTATCAAGAATGTTTTTAAGACTCGCTTGAAGTGTGCTTTTGAAGTCGACTCGTCCACAGTCTGAACCAATTCCAAGATTCAATCCCAGATCAACACTTCGGTATTCGTCAAAAACGGGATCTTTTTTTAGACCTTGTGTCTGGTACAGATAATCGCTCGACTTAAATTCACTGCGATTTTTATAGCTGTAGTCATTATCTCCGGCCCACACCCGGCTACTCAGGAGACAAAGGCACATCATTAAAATTACTTTCATTTAGACTCCTTCTGTTTTTTCGCTAATAGCGTTTCGATCTTGCTCACTGTTCACCGAGGACAGTCGATCAAGATTTGATTGGATATATCTAAAAGCCCCCTGATGAGTGCTGGTCTTGTTCGTGTAAAACACCTCCGCGAACTCATTAGGTTTTGTTTCAAGCGTGTCGAGAATTTCGAGTGATGCGGAATTCAAAAGCGATGAATGCTCTCGCAGATAACGAGCATTGTCGGGACTCATTTTTAAGAAAAAGAAATTGTCGGCTCCGCCCCAAACAGCTTTACCAGCTTCCGTTTCAAAAAAGACTCTGGGATTTGGCGCAACACCGATCAGAAAAAATCCCATTTTTCTCATTCGCTCTGCGGCCTCTACAACGAATTCGCCAACAATTGGGTTATCACGGCCCAGACAGCCAAGCTCCTCGATGTAAAGAACACCACCGCGCTGAAGGCTTTCGGGTTTTGACATCATCGTCATAATTTCCTGAATCACGCACATACTCATGAGAACTTTGAGCGTTTCGTCCGAATCGAGTGCTTCCAGATCATAGGCGTAGAGAAGTTTTGCTGATTGCTTCCTTGTTTGCGCTTGCCCTCGGAAGAACGCCGCATATACGCCGTCACCGTAAAACGGCATAAGCCGGGTGATGAGATCTTCGATTTGCTCTTTGAGAGTCTCAAATTCGCCTTCGGCAGTAAGACCTGACATCGAAGCGATGACATCATCCATTGAAACTGAAACTTCGTTTGTCGAATCTCCTTCAACCAGTACGCCATCCTTGTAAGCAATCCCTCGCTCACGAGCCCTGCGCAGATAGGCTTCCTTCAATGCGCGAGACACAATGCTCATGTGATGGCTTTCCATCTCGAATGACGTGCTAGTGAGTTTCACCGCTGTCAGAATTAGCTTTGTCAGAAAATGTACTTTCGTGTCGTCAAAGCCTCCGCGAAACGATGAGAATGGCATTTCCTTGCTTGGATCAAATACGCTGAGGTCTCCATCGAAATCTCGGCACAAAGCCTCACAACTTGTTCGTTTGTCGATTACAAATGCCATCGGTTCTGGATTTCTAAGTTTCAGCGCCTGAACACAGTCCAGCGCAAATTTACTTTTACCCGAGCCCGTGTCTCCAAGAATGGCGGTGTGATTTGAAATTGCATTCGAGGCCCACGAAAAACGAACTAGATTGTTTTCCCGCGACAAAAATAGTTGAAGCGGATTGTCCATCCCACGGTACGAGTCAAAAACGGGAAGAAGTTTTGTCGCATCTTTATTCATGATGCGCACAAAGCGTTGGCTCGAATGATCCGACGAGGGCGTATAGAAAAGCGGAAGGCTATTTAGGCACAGTCCAAAGCCGATCATCTCTTCACGGATTACTTCACACTCTAAGTCATTGTGAAAAACGCTAGTGATAGCTCTGGTTCGTTGATTCAGAACCTCTTCGGTTTCTCCTTCGACAATCACACTGAATGTCATGAACAAACAACGCTCATCATGAGCAAGGCGTTCTTGGATTTCCTTTATCTCCTGCTGCTGACGACGAGCCCGTGCGCTTGGACTATTTTGAAGAAAGAACTCCTTCGTATCAAAGTAGCTTTTGATTTTTGTAGCTTTCGGAAAACTAAAGTTTAGTGAAAGCTTGAATGGGAAATTGAGCATAAGAAAATTCGCCATTCCTCCCGGAATGACTCTTCGCGGACTCGTCTTCAGCGTAATTGTCCGCGTCTTAAGGCCCTCGCGCTCCAGTCCTTCAAAGTGGCCCTTAAGCCCCGCATAGACGATTTGTTCAGAAATTGAAATATGCGGATTAAAGGGTGCAAAATCTCGTTCAAGATATTCTTTCGGATTAAAAAATCGTCTCAGGTATTCGACAAGCTCAGCACCCCCTACACGGGCCAGGGGAATTTTTGAGCTATCAACGAATTGCGCTAGAATTTGAGAAAACTCTGAAACCTCCATCGTCATCGCGTTCATCGAATCAAAGAGAAGACCCTCTCCGCGTTCCATAAGGCGTAAGATTTCTTTTTTATTGTCTTGAGCTGGAAAATACCTAATCGACAGAAGAGCGCGCCTACGCATCGGCGAAAGTTTATTTTTCCCTTCGCAATAGTTCTTCAGATTTTCAAGTCGCGCCTCATAGATCGTTTTTGAAATTGGATGGGGGCTTTTGAAACCGCTCGCGTCGAATGTCCAAATCGGATCACGCGCTGGAATGTGCGCTTGATCGAAAATAATTTGCAAAGTGCATTTTTCTGGAAGAAAGAACCAAGATTTTAGGCCCTTAACCATTTCAACGATTCGGGTAGCTTCAAGCGGTTCATGCTCAATGAGTCCAAGCTCGAAGACAGCACCCAAAGATCCATCTTTGAGAACAAACATTCCGGCTTCACTCAAGTATTCTTCGTATGGAAGGATCTTTGCGAAGGAGTCGGGACGCTCGAACAAAACGCGAACAAATTTTGTTCGGCTTGCGAGAGTGGATTCAATAATTTCGTTATTTGATTTTTCAATTCCAAGCATAGGTAGACCCCTTTTTTGGTCTGCCGCTCGCCTGGTATTGGTAGAGAGACTTCTTAGTTTTTTATTTTATACCGTTCGCCGCTGTTGAAGTGAGCGTTCGATATTTTCTAAGGCCAAACTTCTGGAAACAAATTGCCTGCGGCATCTTCTGTTTCTAGTATTGACGCAAATTTTGTTGCTTTCGCGGCTTTCAGTTTTTCCAAATAAAAAGCCTTTTTAGGCTTCGTCGCAGTTTGCGCCTTCATGTGTTGAAGTACACCGTCCTTTACTTCGTCAGGTACACTTAAGAAGAGGTCGCATAAAAACAAGTCTGGGCTGCACACTGAAATCCCAACCGGACTCAGCAGGGCGTCAGGGAAATCCTTCAAATTTAAAGTGACGATGGTGGAGCAGTTTTGCTGCCGAGCTAAAGCCACTATATGCTCATCATCTTTATCTGGAAGTCCGACGAGGGTATAACCGCCAGCCAAAGCTTTTCTTGAAGCACTAAATTGCTTGAACACACCGCCCTCAATATTTTGACGAAATTTTTGTTTCGCTTCGTCGTCCTTTGAGTAGTTGCGAAAAACCTCATCCCAAATTTCATCTGACCAAGTGATCTGAATTAAACTTCCCCAAGAAAGCCACAGAAACAAGCCGCGAAGAATATTCGAATAAAGCACGTTGGCATCAAGAACGATTTTATTCATCCTTATCTATACCAAATCCGTCTTCGTCCATTTTCGACATCACCTGCGCAAATTGCTCACGCTCTTCCATATATTGAAGCAAAGAGCCTTTTGTAATTCTCCAGTGGGTGCCGACTTCATAACCTTTGAGTCTGCCAACTTTCAGCATGTGCATGATTGAGGGACGAGAAATACCAGCGATCTCTCCCGCCTGAGACGGCGACAGATCTTCCTCAAGAACGATAGCCTTTTCATCTAAGAGAAGTTCCACGAGTCCGACAAGTTCATGAAGAGAACTCTTCTTGATCTCAACGACTTCTTTGGGCTGTTTTTCAGCTCCCTTGAGTAGGGCCAAAAGGTTTTGGACCTTTTCTTCCTTTTCCTTCGTAATAAGCAGTCGTGACATAGAGCCTCCTATGTACCCATCATAATACATAACTGTATTATCTGAAACATCTTTCTTATCCTTATTATCGGTAGCATCTAGCATATACTTAAGTCTCCTATATTTGTTTTGGCGCTATAACTGTCTTAAACCGCGACCGATCTCAAACTGAGACAGTCTAGCGCCCCGGTAGCGTTAAGGGGTTCTGGACCCCTTTGGAGGCTTTTGAGAAGGCTTCTCCTGCGTGCGGGGTTTCGCTTTCGGACCAGACGTTTTAGGTACTGGGACCTTCTTCATTTCCCAAGCTTCCGGCGCGACTACGATTGAGAGCCACGAACCCCAAAAGTAATCCTTCGATGGAAGTTCTTTTGCGTGAAGCCACGCCACCACCACTTGCTCAGGCATACGGGTTGGAACGTATTTTACTCCACCTTGCCCGGACATATTCAGGGGTGGGGCGGTGAAACCGTAGCCAGCTCTTTCCTCAAGAAGTGACTTCTGATTGGTGCTCGCGCAACCGTTGATGAGACTACTCAAGAACACGAGTGAAATAAGAGTAAATACCTTCATCACCATTCTTCCTTTCTTTTTTGAAAAATTCTTCGGGCAGATTCACTTTGTCTTTCATAACAATCCAGACATCGCGGCCTGAACCAATAGCAACCGTCGGTGCAAGATTTTGCGCCTGCTGTAGATACCACTGAGCCACCATACCTGCGGCATTTGAAGCTCCGCCTGCGACGGCGTACTTCCCGGCATCACCAGTCATCATCGAAGAACCGCCCCCGAGAGGATTCGTGCTCTGAGTTGTTTGTGAGGCTTGAACTGCCTTTCCGACGCCATCGACCACACCTGCGATGAACGCCATTGCAGCCACACGACCTTGCTTGGAGTTTACTTGTCCCTTCATAGCAAAAGAGCCGTCCTTGTCGTCGGCGACAAATCCATTCACTTCGCGCTCAAACATCTTTCCCTTTTTAGAGACGCAGCTCATCTTAGTCGCCTGCATTTGTACGCGCTCAGTTGAAAGATCTCCTTCCGCCTTTGCGATCATAAAGCAGCCCGAGAGATCAATTTTATGATCGTTCGGACCAACGTAAGAAAAATCGAGCACCATCAGCACCGGATAGGTCTTTCCTTCGGGTACATCAACGCCAGTTAAAACCTTCGCCTTCACGTAGCTACCAGAAGGCAAGACAACACCTTCGGTTTTAACATCGCTCTTTACAGGAAACGCAATAAGATCGGGACCTTTTGCTTTCACACGACTAACTGGTGAACGAGCGAGCGAAGCGGTTCCTCCAGGAGGTGCGTCGTAAAGCTGAATCGGTGTTTCCTGGTTCGGAGTTTCAGCGTTCGGGGCGATCCCCAAGCTTTGCGGTTGTCCATTTACGGATGGCGGCAAATCTGTTTTTGCCTGATTTACGTTTGTCGCAGCAGCATTCGCTTCTTGAAGTTTCTTTTCCAGTTCTGCGAGGCGAGCTTCAAGTTTACTTTGTCCTTCAAACATAGCTTGGGCCTTTTGAGAAAGAAGACGCTCTTTTCCATAGTAGAATGTGCTTTCGCGATCATTCAGAATTCTTCCATTCTGAAAACTGACGGCGGCACCGCGCTCAATAACTCGGTTCTCTTTTTCACCGACAAGTCCAAAAAGATTAATAATGAGCAAAACTCCAACTACAGAAAGGCCAACGATGATTGGCTTTCTTTGAGTAAGTTCTTTGATCCTCAGTTGATGCTTTTTCCAGTCGAAGGATTTAATCTGAACTAGAATATTTTCTGCGTTCATTTCTATTCTCCCTTCTTAGGGCTGGTAGATGCTTCGTCTGATTCCATCGCTAAGATTACGTCGCTGCTTGAAGAAGTGTTCTTAGCGACAACGCGAATCAATGTTTCGCTGACGCCCTTTCCTTTAGGAAACAAAGTGGTCTCGTCACTCTGAGAGAGAATCGCTAAGTTTGGATCACCTACGGTAAGATGCCGTACATCAACTTCAATATTCTTTTTCCAGCTCGTGTTCGTGAGCTTAAAGACATACCCGTTAAATGGAGAGCCCCGATAAATTCGGATCAGCTCAGCTCGCGCGCTGGAATTTTTTGAGGGGAAGCTTTGCGAGACACGAAAAAGCTTGTATCCCGATACGGCGTCATCTCGAACCATCGCCTTTAGCAGTTCGACTTCAGAAATGACGGGAGCATTCTCGGAATCTCCAGCTTCTGCCGATTCTCTGGACTTGAAATCATACAGACCATCGGCGGCAGGATCATTGGGGCTTACAATAATTTTTGTTCTCACCACCGATTTATCAACTAGAAAGAAAATGACTTCGTTAACTCCATTCGTAAAGCGCGGAGTCACTTCGAGATCTGTGTAACTTGGATCAGACGCGTTCGCAGGTTTGATCTGAAGTTTGCTTGCGCCCGAGATTGTTTGAACCGCTTTCGAAAAGCGAAAAATTGTCGGCCCTCCGTGCTTGATGCGAACTTGCTCAGTCCCAGTGCCGTAAACTATAACTTTTGCCTCCGCACGGGACACAAGCAGGAACACCAGCAGAAGAACGCCGACGAGGTAAGTTCCAAATGCAATTTTGAAAGCGACTTTTCGAAAAAGCATTTTAAGACTCTCAATCTCAAAATTGAGTCCCTGATCCAGATCAATTGTTTTGTTATCGACCATTGGTTTTACCTCCGTTTACGCTTGGCTTAAATCCATCAGCTCGCCCACGTTTAAGACTCGTGATTTCGAGATACCATTCTTTACCTTTGACCGGTGGGACGAGCTTCATCAGCACTTCAATCACCTCGTCCACATGCCCCATGCTCTCGCTGTTGGAGTATCTCTCCCGTTGAGCAATCGCCGTGACTTTGTAGAATCCCTCTGCGGTCGCAACTACTTCGCGATCCGTAATCCGCAAAATCTCGGAAATATTTTCGCTCTTAACTGTTTCGCGCCATTCTCTCGCTTCTTCTTCAAACTGGATCTGAAGTTGAGGAGTCATGAAGTTGGATAAACGCTTGTACTGCTCATCAATGTTGGCGGCATTCACATTCCCCAGCATACTCAAGAAGCTAAGCGCAGCATTCACTACATAAGTGTCCGACACCGATTGCGGAGACGCGGTCGTGAAATCCATCACACCCGGAGCCAAGATATATTCTTTTTCCCGAAGCTTTGTTTCAAGACCATGAATCTCGAACCTGGCCAGGGCAAAGTGCATTGCGAATGCTGCAATATGAATCGCCAGAATATACTGCAATGTGAGGCGCTGCTTTATCATTGCCGATTTAAAGGCGACGTACTTCGGCAGGATACGAAGGTCTACTCCTTGGTAAACACCCACGGGTGGCACTGCCACCTGAGCTGCTTCAATTCCCTTGTCCATCGCTGTTAGCATCTCGTTTACCTTTCCTTTTAGGTTTTGCATCAGAATTTGCGCTCGTGGACCCAGTCTTTTCAGCACCGTGATTCTGAGCAATGACATCCAGGTACTTACGAGGCAAAATCCACGTTTCAATGCGCTCAATGATCCAGTAACGACCATCTCTAGATAGTTTTGCGCGAGTATTGAAATTCGGTTTCCGGTCATATGTTTTTGCCCCTTGTTCATCGTTTTGGTTGTCCATAGTTCTCCCTCTTGGTTTGTTGTTTTCATTTCTTCCTCTCAGTCCGAAAATCTGCGGTCGTTGCTCTTCGGATTCACCAAGCCGGGAAGCTCCATGCGGAGCCGCGAAAAGGGCCAGTGAAAGAAAATTCCTTTTGGATATTTCTTTTTAATCACTGGTCCAAATCCCAGACACAGACTCAGCAGAGTGAACATCGTTCCCCACGAGTAGAAGAGAACTCCGAAGACAAGAATGATGAAGAGCGCGATGAATACATCCGAAAGTTCCCAAATATCGAAAACCATGATTGGCGAGTCGATGGTTTGGCTCACGAGCGAAGAGTATTTTGCCTTCAAGAGTTCTTGCTTACGCATTTAAACTCCTTAGGCTCTCAACTTGATTTTGTGAAAACACCCCGCCACCACCGCCGATGTCGAAAATGTTCTTAACCCAGGTGGGCGCCGTGCCGAGGACAAGGGCCGCAACAATACAGAGTACCGCGATTCCAAATCGCTGCTCTTTCAAGTTCCAGCCAGCCGACATCACACAGAGCCCCGCAAAAATTCGTGCACCCCACGAAAAGAGCACTGAATCCACAATACGAAGCAGCGTTCCCGCAGCTTCGAGTTTGTCACTGGCATCAGCTCCAGGAATCTTGGTCCCTGCAAAAGCATTCGTGTGCGAAAGGACGATCAGAAGAATGGTAATCAGAATAAAGAAATACCACTCCTCATGTCTTCGCGGGCTTGGACCCCTCACTTGAGAGCCGTGGATCAATGATCCACACAATAAAAGGCGTTCTCCGAGCATAGGTAATCTCCTATCCTTGCTCGAAGTCAGCTCGCCTTTTTGTGGTAGAGAGACTTCTTTTGTTTTTCTTTCGAGCCTATTTGTAGTGGTGGCTCATTTTATTTTTGTAAAATCAGTTCGCTACTTTCAGCAGCCGAATGATCTCTTCGAAATCATGATAGCCTTCAATAGCCGGTAAAAGTGCTTTTCGTTTTGTGTCGGCAATCAAAAGAAACGGTACACCTTTGATCCCGTGCTTTTTTAAATCACTGGGATCAGCTCTTGAGATCGGCACAACTTTTTCTGCATCCGGTACTGGACCACTATCCACCTGCAAAGCTTCCACCTGAAATCCGCCGTCTTGAAGTTTTTTAAGAACTTGAAACATTCGTCTGCAATACGGACATGTGGATTCAAAATACATCCTCAAGCGAAAACGTGACGTATCAAGAGCAAGATTCTGCTCTTTTACTTTTGAGGGCGACGAAGCCGGTGTCGTAATATTTGTCGGAAGATTCACCTCGCCATTTTTTGCCATGTATTCGGCCATTCGCTCCTGAAGCTTTGTTTGAAGTTCATTTTTCTTCTTCATCAGTTCAAACCACTGCTTGATATTGTCGTCAGTCGGATTTCTTGCAACCTCCATAAATGGTTCCGGTGGAGTGTAATCTCCTTCCTTGAAGAACTCCTTATTCTTCGGATCAAGGAATGTCTTCCACGGAAATTTGCCGTCTTGCTTGCCCGTCAGACTCGGCTCTTTTTTGGGAGCGTCCTTTGAGCTTTGCTTATCGCCCCAGAAGTCGATCTTAGAATCGAAGTATTCTAATTTTTCTGCCTGGGCAAAAGATGACAAAAGCAAAAATAGAATCGTTTTACGAATTACCAAGTTGAACCTCCTTCGAATCAATTTCTCCTCGAATCGCTCTCGCAATTCGTGCATCTTCTAGGGATTGAAAGACCTTTGGACGTTTAACGCCGTCGTTTACAAATGAAGCCCATTCGATAGTTGGAACTCGGTCTTTGATTCCCGAAACGCAACTCGGACAACCTTCGTCATGCCTCATCCGCAGTTCACTTAAAACTCCTAGGAGCTTTTTTGAAAACCAATCAATCACTTCGGATGAAGCTTTTTCTGCGCACTCAGCACAAAGTTTTTGCTCAAGCCTCTGCGCAACTGAAAGACGCAAATTAGATTCTAAGACGAGCCTTTCAACACCAAGGCCAGCAAGTCTTTCAATTACTTCAAGCGATCCATTTGCATGAAGGGTTGCGAAAACCAAGTGCCCAGTTTCCGCTGCTTGAAAACAAAGTTTCGCAGTTTCCGCATCTCGCACTTCTCCAACAAGAATCACATCTGGATCTTGCCGAAGCACTGACCTGAGAGCGTCAGCAAAGTTCATCTTACGATTCACTTGCACTTGATTGAGGCCCTCAATGCGGTATTCAATCGGATCTTCCAAGGTCACAATATTAAGACGCTTTGGGCCTAGCGCCTTAAGCAGGGCATAGAGAGTTCGCGTTTTCCCACTCCCAGTCGGACCTGAAATTACAATAACTCCGTCCTCGTATTGCAGGGCTCTTTCGAACATCTTTTGTTCCGATTCTAAAAAACCGAGTTCTGAAAGATTGAAGCTCGCATCGAGATTCAAAAGTCGCATAACAACTTTTTCACCAAAGTGAGTTGGCAAAAGACTCACACGCAAATCAAGTCTAAGCGACGGCAAGGAGGCCCTGCCGTCTTGCGGTTTGCCGCTCACTCCGATAGCAAGGCCGAAGATCCGTTTTGCTTCTAGAATTAGACTCTCTCGGTGCTGAAGCTCTATCGACCTCACAAGAACGAGGTTCCCGTCTACACGAAGTCTAAAATCAATTCCAAACTCTGTGGGTTCAACGTGAATGTCGCTTGCACCTTTTGTTTTAGCTTCTGTCACCAAATCTTTAAGAAGTTTTGCATAGGGTCCGAAATCTGAAAGTAATTGTTCTGCTGTTCGACGTTTAGCGACCGTGATGCCATGCTCGTTTTGAAGTTTTAAACTTGTCACTTCGCACCTCCGCAAGCGGCAGGGATGGCAAGGCTCGCAGCTTTTGCTTGAGCCGCTGCTGGCATATTCTTACAGGTCATTGTGCGACTCCAAATCACGAACAGATAGCCTTTGAGTTTTCCGTTGACGAGCCTCATGGTCTCGCGGGCATTTACGACAGATTCTAAAAGCCCCACGTTCTGACCTTCCCTAAAGCAGGAACTCGATTGCGGATAAATCATCTGCCACTTTTCATCTGGGCTGTTCGGCATAGAGTGCAGCACTTCTGCCGAAAGACTCTTGATACGCGAGGCCACCATCAACGCGCCCGCCATTGATGCCGGACCTGAGTAAGTGCCATAGCGCGGATAAAAGACACCCCATCCGTTGCAAACCGAATGAGTGCTTGGCGGAAACATATCAATCTTTGGTACTTCAAAACTACACATGGCCGAGTCAGGGGAAGGGGCGCCGCCCCCTTCCCCTGTAATAGAAGTCGCAGCACCCTTGAGAAGACATAACTTCGGCGCAAGCCCCGAGGCTAAAAACAAGGGCTGAGTCATGTCGTTCTTGCCAGTATTCCAGTGCGCTCCAAAATGTTCGCTCATTCCATCAAAACAAACTTTCTCCATTCTTGCGCCACCGGCAGGCATTGTCTGAAATGTCAGGCCCGCAAGCGGAACGGCAATCGTTCGGGCTTGAAAACTCTGGGTATCATCGTCGGCCTCAGCCCCGAAGGGTTTTGGGAAAACCTTCGCAAGTTGTGCCGACGCTCCTGGGATTCCTGAAAAATAACTTGTCTTGGGCTCCGGCCACACTTCAATAAAAGTCTGCGGAACGTAGTATGAAATCGCAGCACACGGCTTCGGAGGAAATCCACAGGTACATCCACCGACGTTCAGTTCCAGACAAGATGCGAACGCCGGTGTACTTGCGACGGTACAAATATTCGGAATTGCTGCCTGAACATTGCCGGCGAGGAAGAGGGAGGCCGCTATAGCACGAAGATTTTGAGCGAAATGCTTAATTCTCTCTACAGCGCCTCCCTTCTTCGATACACGCAGCATTTCTAGAACCGCCTCATGCTTCGTATTGATGAACCGCAAGAAATCGGGCTTCAGATAAAGTTTTAGAAACTTCGTCTCGATTCCATCAAATACCTGTGCGAACGCCTCGAAAGTTCGAAGCCTTGAGAATTCGCGTCCTGTGATAAGATCTTCTTTTCGCTTTGCTCTGGAGACAGCTTCATTCAAACTCGAATTCTGCGAATCAAATCCTCCGGCAAGTAAGTTCAACTTTGCCGACTGTGCTGTTTCTGACATTGAGTGTGACTCAACTTCGCGATCCTCTTTTCCCGCCAATTCTTGGAAAAGTTTGATCGTTTCCGAATCTGAAGAGTGGCAGGCAATTCTGGTTCTAAAGTTTTGCATAAGAACAAGAGCGGATCTTTGGCTTCCAACGGAATCCATCAATGAGCTGACAGATTGAGTCGCCACAATCACGGCGGGCTTTGATTCCCGAGCCTTCGCCATAAAAGTGTCGTCACCGATTGTGCCGCCACCACCGCAAGTCACGACATCTTGGTACTCATCTATAATCAAAGCCGTCGTGCAGAGTTTTTTCTGATCCTTCAACTCGCTCAGCATATTCAACACGGCTTGCTGATAATGAAGCTTGATAAAGGTCCCCATTGATCGCGCAAGACCCGGTTGATTGATGTCAAAGAGCAGAATTTTTCCTTCACGGATTAATTGCTCCATTGAGCGAATCGTGAGGTTCTCTTCCTTCGGACATAAAACGCGGTTAGCAGCAAATTCCTGGAACTGGTTAATAAAGGCCGTGCTTGTCGCGACGATGCCAGATCTTACGCGGTCTTCAAGTTGCGAATATTCGTTTTCGAAATACTCCATAGCCCGTTCAATATTAAAACGCTCTTCCTCCGTGAAGGCTCCGGTATCAAGACGCTTACGCAATTCGTCCGACAAGTTTTCTTTCGAAGCGCGAACGATAGCTCGATAAAGATCAAGCAAAGTAAAGTATCCGTGTTCTGCCGCGCAGTAGACGATAGCGTTTTTAATCAGATTCGACGATGAAATATCCCAGAATGGTGAGTCCGATGATTTCCCCATAAAATTCACGGCGGCGGCTCTTACCATTTCAGCAAGCTCGGTGAATTTTGAATTTCGGAGCGGGTTCTCGACATATACGGGATTAAAGCTCACCGAACCCCGAAGAGAGATTTTGACGATCTTATCCCCAAGGCCCGCGCGCCTAATAATTTTCTCAGCGTCCGCGAGAAACGTTCGCTTCGGATCAATCGCTAGGATTGCGGGTGAATTTTCACCTGACCGTAAGATTTGTCGCAAGTAGCGAAGCACGGTCCCTTGGGTTTTACCACTACCAATGGACCCCGAAATCATAATCCCACCATTGAGGCCACGGCTCGGAATTTTAACCCAATCCTCAGACTCTCCTGAAGTCTGAACAACTGAGTGCGTAAGCTGTCCCGGTGTTGTCCCCAGAACGAGTTCGCCCGCTTCAATTTCGGGCTCATCCAACTTATGAATGTCATTAAATGAAAACTTTAGTTTCGCGATGCCGCGTAAGAACATGCGGACAACTAAGCCGAGGGCAAAAGCAATGTTTGCAGTTAGGAGCGCGACAACAGCTGAAGACTGAAACCCCGCTGCAAATCGCAAGAAGATCGGCCCAATAAATTCGGCGATTTGTTTTCTGCATGCGAAGTATGTGATGCTACCAGTGATAATAGAAACGAACTCGGCTCTCCCGAAATTTAAGTGTCTTGATTTCCCCTCAAGGACGGCGAGCTTGCTTCCTTGCTTCTCAAGCCCGATAGACCTCTTAAGATAAATTGAACCGAAGGAGATGTTCACCATCGCGCAGGTAACCGTAATCCAAAATAACTTAGCATTAGTCTCTAACTGCTGAAGCGCAAACTGCATCAGATCTGGGTGAAGCCTCAGATGGGCGAGATATAGATAAACGAGTCCAAACCCGGCGAGCGCCATGAGCGCAAGCGAGAGAGGGACATCATTCTGTGCAGTTTGTATTAGCGCCATTAAACCCCCATTTTTTTATTGGTTGAGACGACTTTGAAATATGCGAGCGCCCTAAGGACCCGTGCCGTTCTTTTTTCTAACGTCTTGTTTCTTAATTTTTCACTCTCAGAAACCTGGCCCAAGATTCTAAGAATCGTTTGTTCAATTGTTTCATTCATAACCCCTCCGGTTGGTCATTTGGCTTCGTTGTTGTTTCGTTTCGGACTCACATAGCGCTTATTGCGTGGCCAATCTTCAACTCCTTGAAATCGCCCGTCATGAAATACGAATCGAAAAGTTCCATAGGAGAAATCAGCACCATGTTCGTCTGCATATTGTTTTTGAAGGCGTCTTGCGGCTTCTTCCAAAACGGCTTCATCCGTAAGGTCTTTGACGACCGTACTTGTTTTGCTTTCAATCATCCGACCACTACCTTTCCCGCCAGCAGGCGTTCTAATTTCTCAATCTCGGCGACTAGAGTTTTGTTATAGACAAGCTCCTTCACCGAAAGGTTTCCGTACCAATTACGAATTTCAGTTTTAATTCTCTCAATGGCGCTCGGTCCTGGAGTTGCCACGTATTTCAAATTTTCATTTTGCTTTGAATGGCTCATTGCCACCTCCCGTTAAAAAATATTTCTGTACTGCATCGCTTGCATACGAGCTTGCTCAATTTTTTGCTGCTCTGGTGGCGCAACGAAAAGAACGCACCCAATTCCCCGAATCACATTCCCCAAGGCTTTCAAGAGCCAAAGCCCCGCAAGTGTCTGCCAAATTTGCTTGGCCTCATGTGCGAGCTTCATAAAGATTTCGTAGACTTTAAGTCGCCAAGGTTTCCAGAGCGGATTTATAATTAGCCATTCGTATTCGCTCGGTCCAAGGGTCACCGTTTGATTCATTATGTTTTGCTTCATGCAGCACTTCCTTTTTTGTTTTTCGAATTCTCATTAAGGGGTAGCTTTTCAACGACTGAGTGGGCGTTAATGGATTTCATTTGCGCAACAGCGTCTGCCGCCCACGGGGGAATTGGCAGCTCATCGCCGGATGATTTTGATTTTCTATAGGTAAGAAGGTCAGGCGCGTAGTTGCAGCACAGACAGTATGAATGGGTGACAAGCTTTTCGAATGTTCGCTCGTTACATCGGGGACAAGTTCTAAACGTACTCATTTTTTGCTCTCCTTGTAGTGAAGGACGTTTCCAAGTCCTTTCATCTTTTAGAATTGCAAAGAGGCCACCAGAGCGGCTCACGAGCTAAATTGCTGGAAAGATTGATTTTTTATTTTGAATTGTGAGCGCCGCAAAGGCCGCTTCGTCGAGAAGTCGTGATTTGAGCGATGCTTCGATTTTTAGATGTCGAAATCCCGCTAAATATAGGAGCGGGTCGGTTTTGCTCGGAGAAGGTCCGACGGGAAATCGACATATTTCTTTCAAATCGAAAATAGTGGCTTTAAAGGATCGATTTAATGAAGAGAAATTCACTAAAATTACTTGGGCGTTCAAAGAAAGCCGTGGATCGAACCCCATATGCCTTCGCTCGGTGATAGAGGGCATCGTTGACGGGAGCGGGTTCTTCACTGACGAGTCTTCCCGCCAAGAACTGAGTGGTATAGTCGTTGACAACCCAATTCCATTCAAAATCATAGCGGCGAGTAACATTGATCCCGTCAATCACTTCGACCGAATATCCGGTTTCTTCAAGCCAGTCTCGTCTTGCGGCATCTCGTTCCGTCTCACCAGCCTCGATCAGTCCACCTAGCAGGAAGAAATACTTCTTTTTGTTATGAGGATCTTCAGCATGAAAACCAAGAGTCTTATTCTTATGTATGACCACAATGCTGACCCGGTTATGATGTGGCTTCATCCGTTGAACCGAGTTACCTATTCTTTGGAGGAAGAATCTTCGTTAGTTCCGTGGTTCATCATCCCGCCCTTCATCATTCCCTTCATGTGGCCCATCATTGGGCAGCCTTCTTTGCCCATCATGCTTTTACAGCCTTTCATCATTTCACTTTGACAATCGTTCATAGCCTTATCGGACTTCAAACATTCCGCCATCTTGGTGTGCAGGTCGGCCATCTTTTGACGATCTTCTTTTGAAACCTTGGTGTCAGCAGCGAACGATGAACTTACCGTGAGCATCATTGTTGCGAGAGCGATTACGACTGTAGTTTTCATAACAAATCCTTTTAGCATTTGGGCGGTTGATTTTTATAAGATGTCCAGTTTCTTTTCTTCAAATTCCTGTTTAGTAATTTCACCTTTTGCATAGCGTTCTTTTAGTATGTCGAGAGCCGATTTATTCTCGCCGGATCTTCCTTGTCGAAAAACAAATGTCGCCACTCCAACAACGATCAAAACGACGAAGATCCACCACAAAAACATCCAGCCGCCCATACCATTCCAAAACATTTGGTGCATTCCTGTTGGGTCACTCATCATAGGCCCCTCAACTTAACGTTTCGCGCCAATCCATTTACACACCAATCCATAAAAAAGAATGTGCAATTCAAATGCCTGTTCACATGCGCATCCTATTGTTTTTCAAGTTGTTTGCTGGGACACATTGTCTCGGAGAGCGACAACATGTCGCGAGAGACTGTGAGTCTCCAATTACTTTGTTCCAGAGAACACTACGAACCCACCTTCGCCGTAGCCACTTTTTGATAGTTCTGACTTATGAAGTATTTCTGGATCGGTCATGAGAGTTTGGCTACTCTGAAGCTCTTTGAACCCGACCTGTATTAACCAAGTCTCTAATTCAGATGCAGCGATAAACCGCGCAAAACGATAGTAAGCATTAGTTGTTGATTTTGAATAACGCGTCCCAAGCGGACTATTCTTATCAACGATACCGACGACAATGAGGCCATCAGGTTTCAGAACGCGATGAGCCTCTTTCAATGCTTGGAGCGGGTCACGCACAAAACAAAGTGTTGTCACGAAGAGAACAAAATCGAAGCTCCCATCAGGGTGCGGCAATTTTTCAGCAACACCATCAACAACATTGACTCCGCGAGACTGCGCGACAACGCGCATCGCAGCCGCAGGTTCAACTCCAAATTGAACTCCAAGGGCCTTTGTAAATCGTCCTGTGCCCACACCGACTTCGAGGCCCGTCCCAGTTTGCGGAACATGCCCCTTAAGCGCATTAAGTTCGGATTCAAATACTGCGGGATGCTTCTCAAACCATTCATCGTATTCCTTAGCATTTTTGTCGAAAACAGAGATGGTATCTTCAACAGTCTTCATTAAAACCACTTCCATAACCAGTATTTCTCAAACAGCACTTTGCCAAAATGCCATCGGAAACCCGGTGCCTTTACATGAATTTTTGGAGCGGGTTCCGCATAGAAATTCCCAGCGCCGATTCCCGCACGGTGATGTCCGACCTCGATAAAACACTGACCGTGTCCATCGAAAGATTTGCTCTCCTTACTGCCTGACCATTCATTGGCGATGTTCTGTGCGACAACTTCTGCTTGGCCGTGAGCGAAGACTCCGGCTTTTGGAAGTGGCTTGCCAATCTTAAGGGGAACAGCTGTCACATCCCCAATGGCATAGACTCCTTGAAATTTTGTCGAGAACTTCTGTCGATCAACTGCGACCCAGCCACTTTCGCCAGTCAAGCCGGCCTCTCGCGCGGCTTTTGGAGCGCGATGAGGAGGCACATAGATCAACAAGTCGAATTCTACCTCAGTGCCATTTGCGAAATGGATGACTTTCTTGGCTGAATCAACGTCGGTCACTTGATGACTCGGGAAGTATTTTATACCTCTGGATTCAACCATCTGTTTGACGGCCGCTGAAACCTCTGGCCCAGCCGTTCCCATAGGACCAGGTTCGGCTGCATAAAGCCTTACGTTAGACTTATCACGAAGGCCAAGTCTCCCAAGATGGTAATCAACTAAGAGTGCCGCCTCATACGGAGCCGCTGGGCACTTGTATGCAGGTGCGGCAGTCAAGGTCACGACTCGGCCCCCTTGAAACGAGGACCACGCATCGCGGATGGCGGTTGCGCCTTTCAATGTGTAGAGATTGTGTCCCGCCTGTGCTAGACCAGGGATTGCGTCTTCATTGTATTCGGCACCGAGTGAGACAATCATGGCATCGCCTTGATATGTCTTGCCGTGCACAGTTACAGATCGAGTGGCAGGATCAAGTTTTTCAATTTCTCCATGAACTACTTTGATTCCTTTTCTGGAGAGTTTTTCAATCGGGCGCATGATTTTCTCAGGCTGTCGATCCCCAATCATGAGCCACAGAAGAGACGGCGCAAAAAGGTGATTAGTTTCGCGGTCAATGATGATGACCTGATCTTTGGCGGGAAGAAGCTGACGCAAATGATGTGCAGCAACCACTCCACCAACTCCTGCGCCAAGCACAAGTGCTGTGCGTGTTTGAGTCATAGATGCCTCCTAAAAAGTAATTACCTTATCTGACCAGGTCGTCCAATCAGTGAGTTGTTCAAGTGTGCTACGTTTGGCCCCCTCAGTGAGCTCCGCCTCCGCGATTCCACGCGCATCCATGCAGGTACCGCAAACTCCGACTTCACCATTGTGGCGAATCACACCTTTCAGCATGACCTCGGTATTGTAGTAACCTTGCGGAACTTTTTGACCAGACTTCGCACAGGCAGCGGCATCACCGATTAAAAAAATCTTTACCTCTTGCCCCTCTCGTTTGGATAAGGCTCCGGCCAAACGAAGACCATTATAACTTCGTTCCGTTCCGTAAGGGGGATCGTTAAGTATAAAAAGCGTTTTCATATTCACCTCGTTTTTCTGTTAAGCACATGAATCCAGTCCGCTCCATCCGAGATAGCCACCACATAACCATCTGGCGTTCACCCAGCCATTTACCTTCAGAAGATTTGCGGCCTGTTCAGAGCGACCGCCGCCCTTGTTGCAAACCGTAACGATGAGCGCATCCTGTGGAAGCGTTACTGCCGCATGGGGAAGCTCGCACAGTGGCAAGTTGATCGCGCCATCAATATGACCACTTTGGTATTCTGAGTCCGAGCGAACATCGACAATGATAACTTTCTGTTCCGAACATTTCTGACGAACAGAATCCGGTTCAATACAATCCTTTTTATCCTGATTCAAAGTCTCTTTCATGCGAACTGCGACAACGAGCCCGGATAAAGCTGTGAGAGCGCCGATCATCCAAATTGCCGAATCAAGACCTAAAAGGTCTGCGGTGATCCCCGCCACGATAGCACCGACGGCATATCCAGAATCACGCCATAGCCGATAAACTCCCACAGACGAAGCCCTCCAACTTGGATGTGCGACATCGCCAATGGCTGCTAAAAGAGTTGGGTAAACCATCGCCGTACCGATACCAAGAAGAAGACCACCAACAATGAACCCAACAAAGCCAGAGGACGAAGCGGTCAGTGCTATTCCTATTGCCTGAACCCACATTCCCCAGGCGATAAGCCACTTCCGCCCCAGTCGATCCGAAAGATGTCCCGTCCACAGTTGAAAAACTCCCCAAGTGGCGGGATAAATTGCAGCCAACCAGGCGATTCTCTCCAGACTCAGGCCAGCAGTGGCAAAGAAAATAGGGAAGAGTCCCCACGCCATGCCATCGTTGAGATTGTTGACGAATCCCGCTTGGGTAATGGACGAAAGATTTTTGTCAGTGAACGAAGTCTTGAAAAAAACATCTCGCTGAGAAAGTTCAATTTGAGGGACAAGGTGATGCACCTTGGCCTCATGATGTGCATGAGCATGTGTGTCCCGCACAAACCAAAAGCTCAAGATCAAACCGAGAGCAACATATCCAATGCCCAGATAAAATGGTTCCGGCCTCAATCCAAAGTGACTTGCAATATAGCCCGTCGCTAAGGCTGATCCCGCGACAGCGAAATAACCTGCGAACTCATTGAGTCCCATTGCAAGTCCGCGTTTACTTGGACCGGCGAGATCAATTTTCATGATCACGGTTGTGGACCAAGTAAGTCCCTGACTGATACCAAGCAGAGCATTGGCGAATAAAATCCACGCCCATGATGGCGACCACATCAACAAGAGCGGCACAGGGATCGCAACTAGCCAACCGCCAACTAGAACTATCTTGCGTCCATATCTATCGGACAAACGACCCGCGAAGTAATTCATCAAGGCTTTCGTGAAACCAAAGACGACAATAAATGAAAGGATGGCCGTCTTTGCTGCGAGATGAAATTCCTGCTCGGCAATCGACGGCAGGATACTGCGCTCAAGTCCAATCATTGCTCCAACGAACGCATTAACTACAACGAGCAAACTAAATTGACTGAGGTTTTCGCGTAATCCAAGCTTGGGCTGGTCGACAGAGCTCATCACGCCCCCTTTCTTTCAAGGGGAAGACCTGCTGCGGTCCATTCAGATACGCCACTGCTCAATCGCGAAACGCGGTAGCCTTTTTTCTTTAGAATCTCAATAGCTTCATGTGAAAGAACACAATAAGGGCCACGGCAGTACGCGATGACCTCTTTACCCTTTGGAATTTCGGATAGTTTCTTTTTGAGTTGTGACAGCGGTACAGATAAAGAGTGAGGAATGTGACCAGCGGCGTACTCATCTTCGGGTCTCACATCAAGAACAACGATGTCTCCGCTACGAGCTTTTTTGAGCAGTGTTTTGTAATCCATTGAGACCATCGAATCTCGATCTTGAAAATAGTGTTCGGCAACATTCTGAATCTCAAGGGACCGCATTTCTGCCAAGTTCCTCAACTTAACCCAAAATGCCGCTACTTCAGGATCAGCAAGACGATAAAAGACATGCTTACCGTCTTTGCGAGTGTCAACCAATCGTGAAGACCTAAGAACCTTGAGATGAGCACTTGCGAGCTTCACATCAATTCCGGCTTGAGCGGCTAGGGTCTCGACGGATTTTTCGCTCTGGCATAGGAGATCCAAGAGTTCCAGTCGTTTTGGGCTTGATGTCGCTTTACCGATCTGGGCAATGGCTTCATAAATGTGGTTTTTCATTTCTCTTTGCTTCATTGAGACACCATACCATCATTCTAACGGTTATTGGTATATTAATTTTTAGCTGTCTATGATTGAGTCACAGACGGAGGCATATTGGGGCCAGCAAAGAACCAATCTTAAATGCCAACTGCGTATCGTGAAGAAATCGGCCTCAACATCACCAGCAACTGGCGCTGGACAAATTAATTATCCAAAACGGCGCTCATAACCATTCTTACAGAGTTATCCACCATACGTCTCAAGTCACCTTTGTCGCTTGCCTGGTCTTTTCGGCTAACGACATCCATGCTCTCCCAAATCCCCAAAGCCTGGCACTGACTTCGTAGGGAGGATCGAGCCACGCCTAGCTTCCTGGAAGTCTCAGATAGATTGTAATCGCTTGCCTGGTACGTCTTAAGAATAAGTGCTCTAACTTCGTTTTCGTGACGAGCATTCATTTGTTCAAGAGATTCAAGGGTCGCTACGTTTTCGGCGTTCGCGGTTCCTTCAAGCTCTCCGTATTTCTCGATATGTTCTGGTAAAATAATTGGTCCAGTTACCAAGACCGAAAGTCTTTCGATTAAATTTTCCAGCTCGCGGACATTACCAGGCCACGAATAAGCTCGAAGCATATCAAGTGAATCGGGATGCAACTGTTTCGGTACGCTGTCAAACTGCGATGGTCGCCGTTTTTCTAGAAAGAACTCACATAAGACTTCAACATCGTTGGGCCGCTCTGCAAGTCTTGGAAGATCAATCTTGATCTGTTTCATCCGATAGATCAAGTCGGCGAGAAACTTGTCTTCATTTACGAGGACCTTCAAATGTGGCTTTGCGGCGAATACCAATCGCACATCGACATGCTTTTCAAGGCTACCCCCAACTCGCCGAACTTTTCGATCCTGAATAAATCGCAAAAGCATAGCCTGTGCTTCGTCACTCAGATGATGAACTTCATCTAAGAAAACGGTTCCGCCATTAGCCACTTCAAGAAGACCGATTTTTGATTCCGCACCCGTGAAAGCACCTTTTTCGCTCCCAAATAGCTCACTAGCAATAAGTTCTGATTTTTTGAATTGCGTGCAATCAATTGTTCGAAACTGTTTATCCTTTCGATCTGAATTCTGATGAATCGCTCGCGCAAACAACTCTTTTCCAGTTCCGGTTTCTCCGTAAATCAAAACTGATAAATCCGATTTCGCTGTCTGCAAAACAAGATCGGCTGCTGCCTTCATTTCACGATCAAGAGACACAACTCCAATTTTTTTGAGAGATTCTGGCACCTGAGTGATGCGCCGACTGCTGCTTCCAAGGAACCCGTTGAACTTAGAACGAAATTTCGTCAGAGCTTCAGTGATAAAAATTTGCAGCTTTTCCTGCTGCCCAACAAATTCTTTATAGAGAAATTTGTCGGCGCCATTTTTCAGCCACAGCCGAAGACTCTCTGGCGTTGTATCCGACGACATCATGACGATCTCGATATAAGAGTTCACTCTTTTGATCGGACGTATGAAGTCTGCACCTAAAGTGGTCTTCTCTTTTGATTCATGGAAATGATGGTCCATAAAAACCAAAAAGACGTTGAAGGGATTTTTCTTAATCGACTCAAGCGCCAACTCCGGACGCAAATGAAACTCGACGTCGAAAGCGCGTTCCGCACCAAAAGCCGAATCGAGCGATATCTTGAGTCCGTCACGAAAGCAGCTTTCGTCATCTACAAAAATAACTCGTGGTTGTTCCATAAAACCTCCCTCAATGCGTTTAAGCTTCTTTCGCCGCAAGGCCAAGCTGAGAGCCAGTTTGCGCTTTTGTATTTCGATTCATCGACATCGGCAGAAAAATTCTAACGGCGGTGCCGACGCCCTCTTTAGACGATATCAAAATCCTGCCACTATGCTTTTCAACAGTTTTCTTGGCCCACTGTAGACCCAAACCTTTGCCGGTGGGTTTTCCAAAAGAGCCACCTTTTTCTAAGATCGTCTTTAAAACTGCCTCCGAAATTCCAGAGCCATTATCGACAATTGAAATGCAGCACTCATTTTCAATTCGTGTGCAATTCACGTCAATATTCCCCCGGTCAGAAACGGCATAGAGTGCATTGTCGATTAGGTTGGAAATAATCCGCTTGAAGTCACTGACTTGCATTTCAATGAAGGTATCCTCGGTATTTAATTTTGTTTGTACAGACACTTGTGGCATCGGTCTGCACATCAGGCTTTTTTCAGAAACCATTTCGTTCAAGGCAAGATCGACAGACATGGGAAGTTTTTGTATCGGCATTCTATATTCAGAGCTTTTATTGGAGGCGGTGTATCGGCTGATAACATCGTTTGCGATGTCACTGATCCTCTGCGCGGAGTGATTCAAGACACCCTTGATCGTCGGGTCGAGCTGAACTTGTGCTGCATTGAGCGCCACCTGAAGACTTACAATCGGCGAGCGAATATCATGAGCAACTTGTCTTGCAACATCGAGCGCGGCTTTTGCTTCGGCTGCTGCCTTAGTTACTTCAAATTGATAACTCAAGTTTTCGGCCAAAGACGAGAATTCGCTAATTTTAAACTTTGGTGTTCTTTGCTTGTCGTTCGTTTGGGCTTCTAAGATCTTCATCAACTCATTAAGCTCAATGCGAATTCGTGAAAATCCGATTGAAAGACCAGCAAACAATATCATGGCAAGAAGTACGAATCCGATTGCGTTCTTCCCTGCGTTTTTCAAAATTCCTGCAATTAGATCTGAATTGTCGAATGTAATCGAGATATGTCCCATCCAATTCGAAGCATCCTCAGAAAAGTAGAGATCCGTATCCATGCGATGAAGACCTGATGAAGAAGTCTTCAACTTATTACAACTTTGGATCGTTTCTGAGATCGACTTAATTTCGATGCATGAGATCTGTGAGTTCTGCGCAAGTTCGTTCGCCCGAATTCTTGCTTCAATAAGACTTCCTTGAATAATTGGCTGGCGAACAACTGCCGCGAAAGTTTCAAATGTGAGTTTCTGACTATCGAGACGGGAAGCTTTATTAACGCGATAATCATTCCAGGCCAGCAGGCCGCTAATGGCGGTGCTAACAAGGAGTACGATCGGAATAAAAATTCTCAGAAAATATCTTTGAATGGATCTCGTCTGAGACTTTCCCAAAATGGCCACTACAACTCCTTCACGAGATGGAGTCTCGGTGTGTAGCGGAAAGTGGCCTCTTCAGAGATCATGTTGGTTTGGCCGATAATATAAAACGGAACGCGCCATCCCGGAACCATCAGCTGATCTTTGCGAAGCTGCTCATTGATCTGCTGAAACAATTCACTTCTGACAGTCCAATTTTCTTCTTGTCTGGCACGCTTGTATTTTTCGGCAAGAGCCGGACCAATATAAGTTCCAAAATCTTTTACAAGAAATGTCGGGAGAAGTGCGATGAACCCTTCAGGATCATTAAACCCACCAGCCCATCCAGCAAATATAACATCAGGTTTTTTCTCAGCTATTTTCGTCATTTCAGATGGAGAAATTTTGATAATCTCAATTTGGAAGCCGTGCTCTTTTGCGATTACTTGAGCATCATTTCCCTTGAGAAAGTCATCGAAAGTCGCGCCTATGAATGCAAGCCTGAGTGGTTCTGTTTTTTCATATTTTTTATGCGTGACCTTTGGAGCTTGTGTGACAGCCAAGTGACCTGCAACTCCTTTAGGAATGACGCCAGTTGCTCGCTCAAGTTCCAATTTCTTACAACCCTTATCCAAGATCTCTTCGATCAATCCCATCGCTCGGTTTTTCATTTCCGGTGAATTGAAATGAGTTCCGTGCGGATGCCACCATGCCGATGTTTGCGCGTAGCTTATTTGGTTAACTGTTTTGAGCTTTTCAAAGCCGCTCACTTTTTGCATCCCGGTCTTTGTGGATAGGGTCGCGCCAGGCACGTAATCAGGAAGACCAACGGCGGGCACATTGAGATCATGATCACCAAAGAAAACAAGTTGCCATTCGCGGATGCTGATAGCTGATGCTTTTGGATACTTCTCGTTTACTTCGAGATTCCAATTCGCACCCTTTTTTAAAAGACGATAAGGTCCTGAACCAATAAGAGGTTCCGAAGAATCTTTATCGAAACTCCAATCAACAGGAATCACGCCAGCCTGGTCTCGGCTAAGAGCTTTAAGAATCGACACATTAGGCTCTTTAAGGCGAATGATGAGGGCATCTGAAGCTGGAGCCTCGATGGAGGAAATACTTCCGAGAAAATTACTCGACTGAGATTTTTTCTGAATGACACGATCAATGGTATATTTAATGTCTTTAGCTTCGAGCTTTTTCCCATTTGAAAAAACTCGATCTTTTCTAATTTTGAACTTAATAGTGAGGCCCTTGTCCTCAAACGTCCAACTCTCAGCAAGACCCGGAGTAACATTACCCATTTTGTCAGTATCAACCACAGGCTCAAGAATTTGACCCAAGACAATGTGCTCTGCAAATTGATTAACTTCTGCGGGATCACGGGGAAAAGTTGGTGGAACGTATCCGTATTTTTTTGGTGCTGCCGAAACCATTGATGATGTCATAAATATAATTCCTCCTATGAGAACAAGCCAGCTTTTCATTAACTGGCCTGCTTTCCTGCAATCTCAACCAACTTCTTAGCAAATGAAGTTAGCTCTTGATCCTCAAATGCTTCTGTATTTTGTCGCAAGAGGTCTTGATGTTTTTTATTTATTTCTCCAGTTGAGCGCTGGAACTGAACCATTCGGTACAACGCCCACAACGAATGCAATCTGCCGATTGGAGGTCTCTTTGTTCCCTGAAAGGGAGCATGAACTTCATTATAGTCAAATGGCTGATTCACAAGCCGATCGAGCAGATTCACAAGAAATAATTCTTGATGGGCCATTTCATGAACAACAGAAACGGCCAGTTGTTGTGATGTTTGCTGCCTGACTCCATCCCCAATTAAAATCAATCCGAATATATGGGGATGCGAAGCGCTTCTGAAATTCACGCCCGTTACCCTCAGAAATCCAGTGATATTTTCTTTTCGCAACGTCGAAAGATCTTTGTCCGCCCGATCAACTAACATCAGTGCTTCTTGAAGTTTACTTCGTGTCTCGACTTCGAAAGCACCGACACTCGAACCTTCGTACTCATCAAAGAAAGTTGCTTCAATAAGGTTTTTCGCGGCAACACTCAGTTGGAGTGGATCTATGGCCTGACTCAGATTTGGCAACGAAATTTGATCGGGGTGAACTCTTCCGTAAAACCCCATGCACAACGCTGAAAGACTGTTAGCAAGTGGATCGACCTGCAATCCCGTTGCTAAACGTCTCCGAAAAGAGGGAGCAATATCTTGCAGACACCATTCCCCGTTGCCCAATTCTGAGAGGATTCGTTCAGTCAGACTCATTTTAGAGAGCGCTCGCTTTTATGATGTCAGCGGCTAAAATTTTGAAGGCGCCATTTTCAAAAACTGAGAGATCAAGCTCGCCATCTTGTTTTACCTGAAATGCGAGATCCTTCGCA
>JBFWVJ010000010.1:0-44607 GCA_050246795.1 Candidatus Altimarinota bacterium | reverse complement strand
TCGTCTCAAAAACTTTAGAAGAGTTTGTACACGCTTTGACAAGCTCGATACTTCCTATTGCGGCTTCATATTTCTTGGACTCATCCTGCTTCTTTTCAAATCCTTATGTTAACAGTGCCTAGGGGGTAACAACTGCGAAGCTAAGGGGTGTACACCCTTCTCATCGCCTCCCCCACATACCCCACCTCCTTCGGCCTAATTCCGGCAAAATTGACGCGCCCGTTGTCAGTCACATAGATAGAGTACTCTTTGCGAAGTCTGAGCACTTGCTCCTTGGCCAATGGCAGAAGACCAAACATCCCCTTGCAGTCTTTGAGCTTGTGAAAAGACTCCGGCAGCTGATCGAGGAGAAGCTGCTTACGCTGCTCCATATCCACTCTGACCTGATCCACCTCTCGGAACCACTGCTCAGGATGATCACGCAGAATGTACGTCATCGCCTCCTGACCCAATCCAGGAGCCATCGAAATAGCCTCACGGGTTAATTGTTGAAGCTGCGATTCCACCGTTTTTTTATTGGCGGTCTTCATGATCAGCACTCCCACCCGATGCTCATACAACGAAGCATTCTTCGAAAAGGAAATTCCGCAAGCCACCTCATCCAGTTCATCAAAAAATATCTGAGCATACATCCGATCTTCCTGCATCCCTTCTCCGAAGCCCAGATAGGCAAAATCGATATAGACATACACCTGTCGTTCGCGAATCAAGGGAATCAAAGATTTCCACTGCTCCACAGAAAGATTTTTTCCCGTCGGGTTGTGAGTCAATCCACCATGGATGAGCAGCACATCGCCAGGATTGGCTTTTTCGACAACTTCTCGGTATGCCTGCACATTGGCTTCCCCACTCGCATCTAAATGATCAAAACTCACCCGCTCAAAGGCCTTAAAAATCACGTTTTGATTCGGCCAGGTGGGCTGGGCGATCATCACATGCGAACCCGCATACGTCAGTTTCAACAAGTCACGAAACAAACTCATCGCCTGCGTCCCGCCACACACCGTGTGAAGCGCCAGCTGCTGTTGATCACATCCCGGCAACAACAATTCGGCAGACAGGCGTAAAAAATCTTTGTTGCCTCCGATCGGCTGATAGTTGAAGTTGTGAATATCGATCTGTTCAAACACCTTCTTCACCACAGGAAAGACGAATGGATTCCCTTCGTAATCCGCGTACAAACCGATTCCTAAATTGACCTTCTTCGGATTCGGGTCGGCATTATAATCCGCCAGCAGTTGAAAAATAGGATCAAGCGGGATTTGGTGGAGGTGGTTGAACATCAGACGTTTAAAAGGATTTTCCGTAGAGACGCGATTAATCGCGTCTCTACGGAAAATCCCTATCCTAACGATCGCCGTATCTCCGCCGCCTTCAACAAATCCTCCTCAATCGACATCCCCAATTCCATCTTGTGGTAAATCGTCGAAGTAAGATTTCGATGAATGACGTGGTGCGGTTTTTCCGGGCCAATCTTGATCTTCAAAATACGCTCAATATCTTCAATACCGTCTCTCACCTTTTTCCAAGCCTTTTCTTTCTTGCAGAATAAATCCAGGTTCTCACGGTTCAAGTAGTGACCAGCATGGATAAAGTCCTCTCGGAGGTACGGACAAAGCTTATGAATCAACTTCATAATGCCCATCTCTTCCGCATACTTCAACGCTCGACCTGACGCGATCAGCTCTGGTGGAATGCCAACGGAATACAAGGCTCCGTTGAACTTAATCGCCCGCGGCAGCTTTACCTTCCCCACTCCACGGGAGTAGCCGAATAAGCCAACATGCTGCACGCGTTCTCGGTGTGAGGGAAGCTTGTCAGCGACCGCGTTGATCAAATCAGCAATGCTCTCAATCGTCTCGCGGAAATGCTTGGACACTTCACGGTTAAAACTCTTCACGACTTCTCCTTCTGTGTGGGACAACCGGACAGGATTCTTGCGGTTTTTAGGCAACTCTTTATTCAGCTTCGCAATGGCTTTTTTGACCTGACCGAGCGGATAGTCATAACGGAACGCGCTCTGGATCGTCACCGTGGCCACTCCTCGAAGTTCATCCAAAGTCGGGTCAATATTCTCCGGGTTGATCCCCCCTCGAAACGGCAATGACCCACCTCCGACCCAGGGATACACCTCAATTCCCGTCTCTTCACCAAACTCATGATAGAGACTGATCGCCAACTTATTCGCCAGCTTGGCGGGAAGAAACCCAGCATTCATCGCCGGATCACTGCGGGCCGTGAAGATACGGAGGTACTCGGGCTTGTGCTTATATTCCTTGAGAAGGAACTGAGTATACGCATGCAGAATATTCTTCGCATCCGCCATGGCTTCAAACTCTTCAAACAACGGGATCACCTCGAGCATGTGCAGCTTGGACTTCAAATCAAAAATCTCGGTGGTCGCCTTCATAGTTTTCAAGAAGGTTTTCTGAAGGTACTCCAGCTGGGAAGCACTGGTCGTCATCGGCAAAATCGCTTCAAATAACGGCGGACTGTGAAACCCATAGGTCTTGGCAGCGTCTTCGGCGGAAATCATATTCATGAAAGCCCGCGGCAGCTTGTGGGTCGACTCGATCCAAATATTCGGCACCCGAAAGGTAATAAACAGGTCTTTTCCGATCTGATGCTTTTTGAAGTAATCGTGGTAGTTATTGAAAAGACGATCGATCACCGCCTCATCGACAAATTTTCCTTCCCAATCCCACATGAATTCCTGGACTCCCAGCTCGGAAAAGCACCGATAGCACTCGTCGATTTCCTCCTGAGCCGAAATAAACCGCTTTCCGGTAAAACAGGAAGGAAAAGCGTTGTCAGGATGCTGGGTGGCCATGGTGGCCGGGATTTTGCGCATAAGGGAAAAAATCTGACTGGATGATATCACAGCCAAATGATTTCAAAACCCTTTCAAAATGATTTCCCTTGCGTGAAAACGCAAGCACAGCTAAGCAACTAAAAAGCTAAAAAGCTCCCCACTTGCCCCTGCTGAAAGTTCAGATGAAAGGCCAACAACAGAACGATCAAACTCATGCCACCCAAAACAATCGAGAGCAACGCTTTCGACTTGTTCGATTCCGACATTTTTTGGAAGAAAAACTCCATATTTGGTATTTATTTTACTCAATTATAGCACAAAAAGACGGTTTTACCTATGAAAATAGACAAAGGAACGAGCTGAAGACTGAAGGACCTGGAATCTTCATCTTCCTCCTCTATCTACTCCAATACATGCCCCCCCAAACTATCCTTCATGAGACTCGTATGACTCGAAGCAGAATTGGTAATAATCCACGCCGTTTCCGCCATATGGCGCAACTCAATCAACGATTCACTCAAAGCAGACTCTGAATACTTCTTCTCCACCGACTTCCAAATAAACTGAAGTTCCTCCTTCGCTCGGAAAAGTCGCTCCTTCGTGCGAATAATCCCCACATTCTCCCACATCAAGGAACGAATTCGGTCTTTTTCAATCTCGACCTCCGCTTCATCCGCCACCTGATCTCCAAACGACTGCCAGTCCTCGACCAACTCAAAAGCACGCTCAAGTTCGGAGTTGGGAGTTCGTAGATCGTAGTGAGATGCATTTTCTCCTAACTCCGAACTCCCAACTCCGAACCGAATCGCATCCGCTGCCTTCACTCCCCAGGTCACACATTCCAGCAAGGACGTCGAAGCCAGCCTATTCGCCCCGTGCACCCCCGTGCAGGCCACTTCCCCCGCCGCGTACAGTCCCTCCAGCTCGGATTTTCCATTCAGATCGACCGCAATCCCCCCACAAAAGAAATGCGCGGCCGGGATCACCGGAATCGGCTCCCGAGTGATATCAATGCCCTCCTTCAAGCACTCCTGATAAATACTGGGGAAACGTTCAGGAATGGGGATAGAACCTGTGTAATGATCCGCCAAATTCAAATACATAAATGAATCCCGTACAGACGCAAGATCTGGCGTCTCTGCCAATTGATCCATAATCGCCCGACTCACCACCGCCCGTGATTCTAAATCTTTCAACGGATACTTTTCCATAAAATACTCCCCCGCCTGATTCATCAGCTTTGCTCCTTCGCCTCTCAAAGCTTCGGAAATCAAAAATCTCCTTCCTCTTTTTGGGGTCCACAAAGTCGTTGGATGAAACTGAACAAATCGAGAATTAATAATTCTGACCCGAGCTCGATTCGCTGCTGCGAGTCCTCCTCCATAGGCATGTTCCGCATTGGTATGATATTCATACACCTGCCCAATCCCTCCCGTACAGAGCACCGTGAACTCTGCCAACACCTTTTTTACTTGTTTTGATTGGGTATCGAAGAGAAAGGCTCCCAGGCATCGGTTCTTCTCATACTTAAACTCATATCCAGCACAATGATGGCCGCTCGTGAGAAGATCCACCAAAATGTGACCCTTTAAAAAAGTGATCAAAGGATGGTCCTGGGTCGCTCTCAAAAGGGATTCCATGATGGATTTTCCGGTATGGTCCTTCACATGAATGATCCGAGATTTGGAATGGGCCGCTTCTTGGGTAAAAGAAAGTTCGCCATTTTCTTTCCGGTCGAATGGAACGTGAACTCCGTCGATCAGCACTTCCCTCACATACTCTATCCCTTCTGTGGAAAGCTGCTCAACGGCCTTTCGGGAATTGATCTGATCGCCCGCGGCCAGGATATCCTGAAGAAGTAAATCCACTGAATCACCTTCAGGACGATAGATGATCCCTCCTTGGGCATACACCGAATTCGTGCCGTCAATGATCGAGGCATCCTTCGACACGACCACCGAAGCGATCCCACGCTGCGCCAAGCGATAGGCCGTGGTCAGACCCGCCAATCCCGACCCGATAATGAGTACCGGCGTTCGCATACAAAGAAGATTGGCTTCCATATTACGCATATTTTCAACAAACAAAAAGGACTATTAGGAATTTCCCAATAGTCCCATCGTCGCTTATTTCTCGATCATCCTACTTCTTCTTCCCATTCATCCCCTCCATAGTACACATCATGCCACCCACAGAAGATGCCACTTTCGTAACTGCTACAAAAAGCGCAACTGCCAAAGCCCAGGTAGCTCCGACCAGATTCCCCGCCCACATGTGTCCGAGAACAAAAATGAGCATATAGATATAGATCAGCTTGGTCGCCCAGCATTTTTTAAAACAGAACAGGTATGAAAGCCCGATCAAAGTGGCAACCACTGGCCAGGTGTATCCCACCGCCATCAAGAGGTAATCGTGTAAATAAGGAACCATTGCGCGAGCTGTCGCTCCTTCAGCCATCACCATCTGGACCACTGCTTGGTAATTCATCAACATCGCCAACCCACTGAGCAGGAAAAACGCACCGACAAATTTTTTCATCGGCCATGATGGGCAACATCGCATAGACATAGATGAGCCTGAAGATTTCGTCCCTTTCATAAAAAGTTGAATAAATAAATAATACAAAAAAAAGAATATATCGTGAGGCTTTTAATTACCTAGAGTTTAGCCTTGCGCGAGCAACAAAAAATGGTTGATTTTTATTGAGAATCAACAGCTGGTGACGTCGAAGCGGATTCGGGGAACAGCAAAGCACTAAAGATTTCATCTCCTGAATACGTGCTCAAAAAAGCCTTCACTTCCTCCATCTTTGTGAGCCGGTCTTCTGGGGTTGCCACCGCAATGTCCCCTATCTGGTCTTCTTGGAACGGCACCTGGTCCTGCAACATCATCTGGTAGACGTAATACCGCGGCGCTGTCGCGTCATTTGGAGATTCTTCGAGAGCAAATGATGCATCATCAAATGAAACGGCTTCAGGCTCGGTCTTCATACCGCCGGTTTCGATCATGACAAAAGCGGTAGAAACACTGGATTCCACATCTTTGTAGTCCGTTCTTTTGACCAGCTCAAAGGGTTGATAAGCAAGAATGCTCAAAAACCGATCATACACCGACACCCCGTAACGGAATTTCTGACAGGTCTCGAAAGAATACCCGGCATAAGAATAATTCTCGCGCGCGTAATCAATGGTTTTCAGATACTCACAAAAATCTGTTTCCAAAGTCGATTCGACAGGGTACATCAAGGTCGGACGGGGTAAAACGATCTTCCCTTCTTCTTCAGGAATCCAAACAGATTCATAGAGGGGCCGTACGGAGAACCAAGGAAGCTCGGAAGAAACATACCAACCTCCTTTCACCAGCTGAAAACTCCCAAAAAGTTTCGTCACTTTGTCTTCAAACGTCAGCTTCGTCGACCGAACCGTAAAATACTTCCGAGCAACGATCGTATCGGTCTCATCTATCGCTTCGATCACGTATTCATTTCCACCGATCGTAAAGTTCCCAAATTTTTCATCGATAAAGTATTCGAATTTTTTTTCCAGGGGAACATATTTATTCAAGACCGAAAAGGTCGCTTGACCTGTTCTTTCATGAAAAGAATAGACTCGGATTTGTTGGACACCTGTTTCCAAAGCCCCCCGCAGGGCAACGGAAGGAGAATCCGTCTCGGTAGGATACGGATAAAAAATGAACAATGAAGGGCGGATTTCCACATACTTCTTTAGATCGAAATCAACCGTAAAGGAAGCTCGAAACTCCTGTTCAGGCTGTCCACTGGCCGACTTCACTCCTACCACCTCATAAATATTTTCGCCAGGAAGGAGGTTCCCCAGTGACGGATTCACCTTGTACAAAGCCTCTGAACTCTTGGATTGAAACGACTGAAGGGAATACTTTTCCACCTGCTCGGTGCTGGGGTGGGACCAGATCACGTCGATCCGATCGATGGGCTGCAAGACATCCATCTCAAGTTCAAAAGCGGGAACAACAATGGTTTCGGGGGCAGAAAACGAAACCCAGTCTTTTTCTACTAACTGCTCAGTCATTGGCGGAATGGACGGCGTTTCCTCGAGCACCATCGGGCGGTCTCCAAACTTCAGAAAATACCACAGCCCGATCAGGAGAACGGCCACTAATCCCACCAAGAAATAAAAATTTCGAGAACGCATATCAAAAAGAAAAATCTCCAAAGGTAGTCTGTCTGAAATCAGACCATACAGCAAAAAGCTACACTTGCGAAAACCGTTTATAGTTGAAAGTTTATAGTTTACTGTTCATAGAAACCGCATTCACGATCACCATGAACGATCACCATCACATCAACCAATTATGATACCTTGAAGGTCATATCAAATGCCTTGGCACTGTGCGTCAAAGACCCGATGGAAAGGAAATGGATCCCTGTCTCAGCGATCTGACGAGCGTTTTCAAGCGTAATCCCTCCAGAAGCTTCGAGCAGAATTTTTCCAGAAGCGATCCCAACCGCTTCTTCGATCATTTCGACACTGAAATTATCAAGCATGATCCGGTTGAGTGACTTGGAAAATTCCAGGGCCACCTGAAATTCCTTCATGTCTCGCACCTCAACGATAACCGGCTTTTCAACGTTTTTAGAAAAAAGCGCATCGAGGGCTTTCTTCATCCCTCCCATACTATCCACATGCGTATCCTTGACGAGCAACACATCATCCAATCCCATCCGGTGATTGATCCCCCCGCCCGTTTTCACGGCAAACTTATCGAGGTATCTCCAGCCAGGAACGGTTTTACGAGTATCCAGTATGACAGCACCTGTTCCTTCGATCGCCTTCACATACTGAGAGGTAAGCGTCGCAATCCCAGAAAGCCGGCCCAAGAAATTCAACAGCACCCTTTCTAGCTTCAGAAGAGACAAGATATCACCCTCCAGAGCTCCTATCATCATTCGCTGCTTCACGACATTTCCATCGAATAAAAAGGGATCCACCAAAATGTCCGGATCCACTCGATGAGCAATTTTTTCCAGAAATTGAATCCCACAAACCACTCCATCCTGCTTGGCGATAATAACCGCCTCCTTAGTATTTCCTTTTTCAAACAAAGCCTCAGAAGTGGCGTCATTGGCTCCATCTTCTTGCAAAGCCAGATCAACCAGAGTCAAAAGTTGTGTTTCAAGATCCACAGTCATAAGTAAAAGCGGAGTTATCCTAGCGCAGAATTCAGATCTTGCAAAGGAAAGTTTCATTACCAGAGCTCCACTTCCAAAGCTCCCTCCCCACCCCGGTCTCTTCTGGCTTTCAAGACCGACTTCACTTGATCCAACTCCGGCAAAAATGATTCCAACAAGGGGCCAACGATCGGGCCTGACTTCGAATGAAGACCTTTTCCGGTGATGACCAAGATTTTTTTTAACCCCTTTTGAGCACAAGACCTGACAAAATCTTCCGCTTTTTCACAAATCTCATCTGGCTTCAAAACCCCCAGCCCATGAAAGTCCAAAGTCGCCTGGGGTTGGGTGAGATGAGCGTATTTGTTGCCAACTGGAGATTTTTTTTTGGCCATAAACAACAATGACAATAAACAATATACCGAACAAATGCTCCTCCTATTGTTGATTGTTTTTCCTTCATTGTGAAGCCCCATTTTCCTTGATAAACCCCTTAAAGCTCACTAAAGTAACTATGCCCTTATTCCTGAGCCCAATGAAAAACCCCGGAAAGCTGGTTTTGGTGAGACACGGCGCCTCAGAATGGAACCTCTTGGACATCTTTACCGGATGGGTCGATGTACCACTCTCGGATCAAGGAAAGGCGGAAGCCCACAAAGCTGCTGAAAAGCTCAAAGGCTTTGTCTTTGATATGGCCTTCACCTCCATGCTCAGCCGCGCCAGTGACACCCTCGGCATCATCTTAGAAGACCTCGGGCAAAGCACTATTCCTACCCAACGGGATATTGCCCTCAATGAACGGCATTACGGCGACCTACAGGGGAAAAACAAGGAAGAAATGTCAGAAATTTTCGGAAGTGACCTCGTTCAAATCTGGCGCAGAAGCTTCGATGTCGCCCCACCCCATGGCGAAAGCTTGAAAGACACTTGCGAACGAACCATTCCCTACCTGAAAGACGTCATCCTTCCAGAAGTCGAAAAAGGGAAAAACGTGATCATAGCGGCCCACGGAAACAGCCTCCGAAGCATCATCATGTACCTCGAGCTGCTCGCTCCCTACGAAATCATTTTGGTAAATATCGCCACGGGTATACCCTATGTATACGAATTCGATGAAACCATGCACGTCTCCAAAAAAACCATTTTAGAATAGTTTGTAGTGAGTAGGTTGTAGTTTGTAGCAAATACAAAAGCCACCTACCACCTACCACCTACAACCTACAACCTACAACCTACCACCTAACCCCCTCCCATGAATCTCCAATTCCACTTTCAAAACATCACCGAGGTCCTAAAAGACGACCTGAAAGAATATGCAAGCAAACGCTTTGAACACTTAGAACGATTCGTCAGCACCTTTCAGGAAGACAACAAACTGCTGAAAGTCCATGTGGAACACCACGAAAAACACAACTCCTACGAATTAAAGGCCACCCTACAACTCGGCGGACAAGTACTCCACCATGAAGAAACCACCCACGACCCCAAAGAGGCCATCGACAAAACCGAAGCAAATTTGATTCGCCAAGCGAAAAAGCACGTACAGCTCATGAGAGAAGGCAAGCAGCAGTGATAAACCCCTAACCCCTTGCAAGGGGAAGTTTCACCAAAAGTGAAACCCAAAAAATAAAAATGCTTCCAGCACTAAACAAGCGGAGCGCGTTTTATTTTTGTGTTGCTTGAAAAGCAACTTCCCCCTTTGAAGGGGGTTAGGGGGTTACTCGGTTACCCTCCTCACCGGCGCCACATTCAGCGCTATCTTTTTGATGCCATAGCTCGGGTTTTCGAACTGTACCTCTGCCACATCCCCCTTCAAGCTTCGAATCACTCCCCGACCGAAAGCCTTATGCTCAAGCAAATCGCCCTCCTGAAAAGCTTCTTTCCCAATCGTCCCGTGATTCCCTATCGTCTCAAATCCTCTCATAAACTGCGGAATCTCATCCGAAAACACCACCTCTTCCTGATTCGCCCGGGAGTGTTCCCGGATTCTCATCACCGTCGTCTCCTCTCCTTTTTGAGCCAAGTATTCCCCATCAGCTGATTCCGGTGGGATCGACTTCAAAAAGTGCGAAGGAGGATTGTACTGGGTTTCTCCGAACAGCATCCGACGCCGCGCCCATACGAGGTGAAGATTTTCCTTCGCACGGGTCATCGCGACGTACATGAGTCGGCGTTCTTCTTCCATTTGCTCGGGATCAAAGGAAGCCCTTGAATGAGGGAAAACGCCTTCTTCCAGTCCCACGATGTAGACGTGATCGAATTCCAACCCCTTGGCACTGTGGACCGTCATCAAGGTCAGATAATCCTCCGATCCCTGGAGTTCGTCCGTATCGCTCACCAACGCGACTTCCTCGAGGAAGGTCGCCAGCCCAACGCCGGGCTCAAGGTCATCATACTTTTGCGCGACGGTTATCAATTCCTGGACGTTTTCCAGACGGGTTTGTCCCACTTCTTTTTCTTCCAGAAGCATATGGTCATATCGGGTAACATGCAGCACCTCCCGAAGCAAAGTGGAAACGGAAAACTCCCGGCTAAAATCCTGCAAGCGTTGGATGAGTTGAGTAAATTTGTGAAGCTGCTCACATTTCGAAGCTGGCAACTCCAAGGACAACTGACCAACCTCACCGCTCATGATCTGGAATAATGATGCCACATTTCGTACGGCTAACCTCTGAACAGTTTCCAATGTCTTCGAGCCAATTTTTCGGGAAGGCGTATTAATGATCCGGATCAAAGAACCATCATCACGAGTATTGTGAATGAGTCGAAGGTACGCCACCATATCCTTGATTTCCTTTCGAGCGTAAAATTTCACTCCGCCGATGACCTTATAAGGAACCCCATAGCGAAGACAGGCTTCCTCCAGAGCTCGTGACTGGGCATTGGTACGATAGAGCACGACATGGTCACGCAAACGACCGATCCATCTGCTGACCCTCCGAATGACATAATCCGCCTCCGCTCGTTCATCATCCACATCGATCATCTGAATTTTTTCTCCCTGTTGTTTATCCGTCCACAGAGTTTTTTCGATACGGCCTTTGTTTTGAACAATCACCGCCTCCGCTCCGCTGAGGATGTGGGGCGTGGAACGATAGTTCTGCTCCAATTTCACCACCTTCGCATCTGGATACTCCTGGGAAAAATTCAGAATATTGGTGATATCAGCCCCACGCCAAGAATAAATATTTTGGTCCGGATCTCCCACCACGCATAGATTTCGATTGAGCTTGGCCAACATCTGGATCAAACGATACTGAGCGGTGTTGGTGTCCTGATACTCGTCAACGTGAAGATACTTCCAGCGATACTGATATTTCTCGAGCACATTGGGATGCTCTTCGAAGAGCACCACCGTTTTCATGATGATATCGTCGAAGTCCAAAGCCGCCAGTCGCATCAAAGCCTTTTGGTAGTACTCGTACACCAATCCCACTTTTTCCTGAAAAGAGTTCATGGCTGAACGTCGGACATCCTCAGGAGTTTGTAAGATATTCTTCGCATCGCTGATCGCGCCTCGAATAGCCTTGGGGTTATAGCTCTTTTCAGAAATCTGCAGCTCATTCATCACCCGCTTGATCAGCGCCAGCGAATCATCTGAGTCGTAAATGACAAAAGACGATTCCATACCGAGATGTTGGATCTCTCGCCGCAAAATCTGAACACAGATGGAATGAAAGGTCCCCATGGTGGGCATGGTAGAGACGCGATTCATCGCGTCTCTACCATGTTCCACCAATTGCTGTATCCGCTCCTTCATCTCCCCCGCTGCCTTATTGGTAAACGTCACCGCCAAAATCTGTCGTGGATCCACACCTTTTTCCTGGATCAAGTACGCAATCCGGTACGTCAAAGCCATCGTTTTTCCCGTCCCGGCCCCAGCCACGATCAAGAGCGGGCCTTCGGTAGTCGTCACCGCTTCCAGCTGCGCAGTATTAAGTGAAGTGAGAAGATCCATAATCATAAAAAGCCAAGTCACATTAAACCATTCTACCATAGAAAAAAAGATACTGCCGGACTACGAAAACACCCGAACCAACATATATCTCAAAACATCAATCAATATGAGCGCCACCAACGGCGACCAGTCAAACATCGCCATCGCCCCTTCTCCCCTTGGCAACCGCTGACGAATAGGCCCTAAGATATGCTCTGTTGTTTGGAAAATAAAGAGGGCGATGGGGTGGGATGACCCAGGCGCAACCCAGAAAATGATGATTCGAACGACGATCAACCAGCTCAAAGCACGCAGGAAGTAGTAGATCCCAAGGATGAGAAAGGAAAGATCGATCATAATGATTGGTTGCTGGTTAGCTGGTTGCTGGTGGTTTGTAGTATACTCCATTCGTCTGAATTCGCATTCATTTATTCGTCCTGACTTATCCGTTCTCAAACATGCTCAAATCCGACCTCGAAAAACTCCTCATCAAAGCTGTAAAAAATGCGACTGACAAAGAACTCGATGCGGTTCATGTTGAATCAACTGCTGACCCAAAGTTCGGTGACTTCGCGACCAATATCGCCATGATGCTCAGCAAAGAAACCAAGAAAAATCCCCGTGAACTGGCACAATCCATCATCGATGCGCTTCCGAACAACGATCTCATTGCCAAAACGGACATCGCCGGTCCAGGATTCATCAACTTCTGGCTTCAGGACAGTGCATACAGACAAACCCTGGAAGAATTGAACAAAAAAATCGAAGCGAAAACCTTCGGTGAACTAGAAATCGGCAAAGGCCAAAAAGCCGTCACCGACAGCTCCCATCCGAATGTCGCTAAACCGATGGGAGTACACCACCTCCTTTCGACGATCCTCGGTCAATCGATCAACAACCTCCTCAAAAAATCCGGCTACGAAGTCGTCCGCGACAACTACCTCGGCGACTGGGGCACGCAGTTCGGCAAGCTCACCTACGCCATTAGGACCTGGGGCGACATGAAAAAAATCGAAGCTGATCCGATCCCAGAACTCCTCAAACTCTACGTCAAATTCCACGACGAAGTAGAACAAGAAAAAAAGAATTCTGAAGCCGTGGGGTCTTCCTCCCCTTTTAAGGGGCCGGGGGTGGAAGGGGCGAAAGAATCCCCCCTCGAGGAACGAGGCAGGGCAGAATTTAAAAAGCTAGAAGATGGTGATCCAGAAAATCGCAAGCTGTGGAACTGGATCCGCGACCTCAGCCTGGTGGAATTTGAAACCATATGGAAACGACTGGGAGTAGAGTTTGACCTCATCCATGGGGAGAGTTTCTACGAAGACAAAATGAAGACCATCCTGGAAGATGGCCTCAGGAAAAAAGTGATCGAAAAAGGCGAAGGCGGAGCGTTGATCATCAAAATGAACGATGAGAATATCCCACCATGCCTTCTGCAAAAATCCGATGGTGCCACTACTTATGCCACCCGGGATTTAGCTAGGATGAAATACTGGCAAGACGAAATAAAAGCCGACCTGGGTGTCAACCTGGTGGACGTCGCACAAAAGCTCCACTTCGATCAAATCTTCGAAGCTGCAGAAAAACTGGGAATCAATAAGATGAAACACATTCATGTTGAATTCGGAAGAATGGAATTCCCCGAAGGCGGAATGTCGACGAGAAAAGGAAAAGTCGTGCTCTTAGAAGATGTCTTGAATGAAGCCGAACGACGAGCCGCAGAAAAAATCAAAGAACACAACTCCCCTCTCTCAGATGAAGAGCAGGTCCAACTCGCTCGGATCATGGGAATAGGCGCGGTGAAGTACAACATTCTGAGTCAAAACCGACAGAAAAACTACACCTTCGTCTGGGATCAGATGCTCAGCTTCGAAGGCAATTCTGCGCCGTATCTCCAGTACGCGTACGCAAGAATAAAAAGCATTGAAAAAAGGGCTATCGAGAGAGAAATAGAACTGAACAATGATTCATTTCACTTGTCTCACGAAAAAGAAAAATCATTGTTTAAAAAAATAATTGCATTTGAAGAAGCAATATCAGGTGCATTAATAAATTACAAACCAAACATTTTATGCACATATCTTTTCGAACTAGCCCAAACATTCAGTAGTTTTTACAATGATTTGCCAATATTGAGCTTAAATTCAGACCTGATGGAATCGCATACAAGTCGACTAAAACTTAGTCAAAATACAGGCTACGTTCTTAAATCCGGCCTCGAAATCCTTGGTATCGAAGTCCCGGAACGGATGTAAACCCTTTTATCCCTCTCTTAATTTACTCTATGAAAAACCCACGATCATTTCTCACGAAATGCCTCCAATACTTCATCGCGGTGATACTCCTCAGCACGGCGATTGGAAAACTCCTCGACATTCAGGGCTTCCGAACCGTTATCGAAAGCTATCAAATCTTTAGTGGTTGGATCACCGCACCGATAGGACTGGGCATGGCGCTCTTCGAACTCTTCCTCAGCATCTGGCTCTTCAGTGGGAAGAAACTCAAAGAAGCCGCTCTGGCTTCTTTGGGACTCCACGCGATCTTCATCGTCTGGATCTCCATTGCTCTCGCAAGAGGCCTTGAAATCGCCAACTGCGGTTGCTTCGGTGTCTTTTTACAACGTCCGCTGAACTACGTGACCGTCATCGAAGACCTCGTCATGCTGGCCGCATCAGGGGCTTTGTATGCTTTGGCAAAAAGAAAGAAGGTGTGAGATAGTAGTGATACCTTTTTTCTTTCTCATGTTCAAAAAAACCCTCAAGGGCCTCCTCTGCCTAGTCTTCATAGTTGGTTTAACCGGTTGCGACAAGTCAGTCCCCGCGACAACCAATGAAAAACCTGCCGTTCAAGCGGAACAACCTTCAAAAAATGAAATCAGACGATACGGAGTAAAAGCCGGGATCATTGAATACGAACTCACTGGAACCCAAACTGGTAAAAAAACCATTACCTGGGATGATTGGGGAATGAAAGAAAGAACAATGACCGAAACGACCATCACGGCCGCCGGAAGATCTTTTACCACCAAGAACACAAGCATCATGATGGGAGAATGGATCTACAGTTTTGACCCTGAAAAGAAAGCGGGAACAAAACTAAAAAACACCATTCTGACTGAGATAGCACAGAATGCCGACAATCCAGACCTCGGAGAAGTAGGCCTCGACATCATCAAAAACGCCGGCGCAAAAAAAATCGGCACAGAAACTGTTGCGGGCACATCATGTGATGTCTACGAAATCACCAGCTTGGGGACAAAAACCTGTGTCTGGAAAGCTGTGACCTTGAAAGTGGAATCCAAACTCGCAGGAGTGAGCGTCAATGAAACCGCTACCAACATCTCAACCGACACCCCCAGCCCCGACCTGTTTGAAATCCCATCCGATGTGAGCTTTAGCGAACTGGGAGATATCAGGAACCTAAAAAATCTCGGCAGATAATCATCACACAAGCCTCTGCTCTGAAGGATGAAAGGGGCGAGTGAAAACATGTAGCGAACGAGACCTTGTTCATCATTCGTCAAAGGAGACTGCTTCAAAAGCTGCTTTCCATTGGGGTGCGCCAGAATATTATACAAAATCGCCACCCTCAAAAGCGAGACATCGTTCAGACATCCTCCGAAACTCGTACGAAAGCAAACCACTTGAACATTGAAGCACTTATTCTCAAAACTACTTGAGGCCTCTTAAACGAAGAAACCATTCCATATTCTGTCCCAACTCATCATCACTCAATTCCCGATCATGAAGCACATACTTCAAAAAGCCATACTCCAACCATTCTGCAAGACCTTGATGTTCATCCACATCTGGCTCCGCTCCGCCCTCATAACACATCTCCATTTCAAAGTTCTTCTGCCACTCAAGCTCTTCACGATACCTATCCCAAGCCTCCCGAGCATAATAAACACTCTCAACGAGGGCACGAGCATGGAGTTGAACCATTTCAAATAAGGGTCTTCGAAGCGGCATACGCCCCGAAACAATCACCTCGACCCCAACAGGAAGATCGCACGCTTCAAATGGGTCATCTTCACGAGAGAAAAGTGCTATCTCTGACTCCTCCGTAAAATGACGAGGATCGCCATACCAATCATTCAAGTGATACTTTGGCATAGAAAATGAAATCTTGTGGACTCAGATGGTTCGATATTCTTCATCTTCAAGCTCCTCCAAGGAGATCTTTTCACCTACCAATCCTTCCACCATCTCAGCAAAACAAGCACGTTGTTCTTCTCTCAGAAGCTCCTCTTCAGAAGGCTTCTGTCCTGCTTTCAAGGAGTCAACACGGTGCGTCTCAGAAGACGAAGGAGGCTTGTTCATAGAATATGATCATGATACTTCTTTTTACTTCACTCGGTCGATACTTGTCAAAAAAGCACGACTGATTCCTGTTGACCACGCATCAAGACAATCAGTACTGAAATGATGAAAAATCCTCAAACTGGTCCGGTTGTCGCAAGACATCCTTATCGGTCGGGTTGATGCGGTTCACCGGGAACAACAAGGTGCGAACGATGATCAAAGCCGCCTTACCACGGGTAATTGGCCGCCAGGCGCGTACAGCACCACCAGGCTGGATATCATCCAGGATGCCTTCACGAAAAGCCGTTTGGACATAGCGGCTGTACCAGTCTTCCGAGGTAAAATCAGCAAACGAGTACACCTGTGAATCCTGAATATCCAAGGTGGAGAAATGCATCACCATCTTCAGTGCCTCGGCGAGATTCACCGACTGCTCCGGTCGAAATCGACCATCCGGATAGCCCTTGATCACACCAAGAGTATCCGCTTGCCAGATGTAGTACGCGAACCAGTCGCTGGGGAGGATATCTGGATAGCGGGGAGAAAACACCTGCTGATCAATACGATACTGAAGGGTTTCAAAAATCATCTTGAGGAATTCAGCACGGTTCACCAGTTCATTGGGTCGAATCGTCCCGTCGGGATAGCCTTTCAAAACTCCCAAGTGGTAGAGCTGATAGATGGCGTTTTGAAAACCAGGGGCTTGGTTGATATCCGGAAAAATGACGCTCTTGTCATTGACGATCAAGCGAAGGCTTTCGATCTCCGAGGGAAGGTTTCCCAGTTCCTTGCAGGCTTCGCGAGCCTGGAAAGTGAGCGTATAGACTCCCGTGTTTTCAGGAATAAAAAACAGGTCGCCGAGATAAGGATCCACCGAGGCATTTCGAGCCTGAAGCTGGTCAGATTTTCTCCATTGAAAGCCATAGAGCTGACACTTCCCGTCGGGGTCATAAAGGCTCTTCACCCGGATCGTCACCGGCTCTCCAACGAACACCAATCGCTCAGTATTTTCCAAAGTCACCACCGGCCTTCTCGTCGGCCTTCCACTGAAATCAAGCTCGGGCAAGGTATTCGGATTGGTCGTGAAACTTCCTGGCTCGCTAGGGAGATCCAATGAAGGAGACGACTGCGGACACACCTCGGGGATCTTGGAGGCGGTTCTCAAAGCCGTACAAAGGGCTGATATTTCATCATCGTTTTGTTCTTTGAAATCAGCAAACTTGTTCGGATCATCCTGAAGAATGGAGAGAAATTGCTGACGCTTTTCCTCCGTGTGCGGAAGGTAATAAAAAACAAAATCGAATTCCACCGGAAACCGTTCACTGGCCGTATAGGGCTGAACAAACTCCACCACCAGATTCCCCCGTTCAAAGATTTGCAATCCTCCGCCCAACTCGACTCTCCCACCGGAACTCGGTTCAAAAAACGCCTGCAGCGAATCAAATCCTCCCTGGGAATTCGGCGTGGGAGTTCGATTCGAAAAATACACCGCGATGTATCCACTGCCTGGGACAAAGCGGGAAAGAGAAACCGTTTTTTTGACATCGGACTTCAACGTACCATCCAGCACCGCGCAGCTTTCCGACCCCGCGAACTTGCATCCCGGCAAGCGAAGCACATCATCGTAGAGCTTGATGACTTCACTGCTCTGGGCATGGGCGAGAGGGAAGCTGAAAAAGAAAAGAAAACTGAAGGCGAGGAGGATGTTTTTCATAGAGAGAGTATAGCAGAACGCAAACGATGAACGATAGACGATGGACAATGAAGAATAACGACCTGAACACCATTTTATTGTCTATTGTTCATTGTTTATTGTCATTCTAGATCTCCGGATCCTGCGGCGCCGGACAACTCCCCTCTTGCTGGTCCATAAACTTCCAGAAGTCCTGATAGACTTTTTTCATGACACTCAAGTGAGTCTTCGGTGATGTTCGTTGAGGATCAAAAATGCCTTCTCCACAAAGCTCTCCTTGATTGGCGCTCGTTGGATTTCCGCACAGATCCGTCTTCACATCTTGCAATATGCGATCCAACTGGGCCGTCGAAGCATCCATGGTGCCGTAGGTGGCGGCGTATCGCTCCCGCAGGGAAACAAAATGAAGATCGCGAAGCGTCAGCAGCTCATTGAGCGACCGCTGCTGAAGCAAATATCCCACATCCTCCCCCACCTGTTCAAACTGCCGCTGGGTCTGCTGACTAGGGCCCAATTCACTGCTGTTAAAGAGAAACCCCGAACACTCCCAGAGCTTTCTCGCGCCCTCAGAACCACCCGTAAAATTCGTGAGATCGACGTCAGCGCAGTCCGGTGACGCACGACAATAGACTTTCCCATCCGCAGACCCGATGATCGGCAGATCCGCGGTACTTCTGCCAGCCTTGCGATACATCGCTTCGATCCGTCCACAAATTTGTTGGAGCTGACGGGCTTTCGACGCTTCAAATCGCTCTGCAAATGACAGCCTAGAGACGAGTTTCCCATCATTATCCCTCATCACTCCCAAGATCGCCTCTGTCAACTCAGAAAGCTCACGCGAAAGGTTTGTCAGGGACTGTGAAGCCGGTGACCCCACCTTTGAAAGGACGAGAGAATAATACTCGATCATCGCCTGACGCTTTCCGTTTTCTTTCTGCAATTCCAGTAATTGCTCGGCTTCATCATTGTCTAACTCTCCCACGGCATCCCGGCGTGTTTCCAAGACAGAGATTTGCGAACGGATCCCGGACAGGCTGCGTGAAACCTGCTGCAAAAAATTCTCCAATGATGCACGTAGCTGAGCATACTGCTGCTCAACACTCGTTTCAGGCGCGGTAGGGATCGTCCCCTTTTGAGCCACTCGGCAAAAATCAGCATATTCCTGAGTTATGGCCGCGGCATTTTGCTGAACAAACTCACGGAAACTACGGTAGGTTTTCCCATCTGCATCGGTGTACACCCCCTGTTTATTTTCGTAAGCATACAAAAAGTACAATCCGAGTTCATGACCCAAGTTAGCTGCCGCAAAACAGGTATCAGGCAGATTTTCAGCTACCACGGCCACGTCCTCGTAGGTGCGAAGACCATACTGATAGCTGTCTCGTTTGATCTGTTCCCAGTTCAGGGCCGGTGGAGTGAAAAGCCAGTAAAAAATCTTGTCCGTTGCCAAGGCTGGAAAGCGGTAGGAATTTGGGTCGAATTGCAGTGTATCTTCAAAAGTAGGGCCATCGAGAAATATATTGCGTTGCTGCAGTTTGAAATAATCAATCTTGGCTTCCAGCTCAATAATTTGGCGGTCTAAACGCTGCATCTCCTGCCCTCTTTGTCGGGTCTGGACATCCCCCTGAGACCAAGCCTGAGGCAGACCAAACGCCACGACACACCTTCGCTTTTTAAGACGTACGAGCTGATCCAAAAAAGCATCACGTTGATCATTCAATGCCCAGATGAGCTCACGCCAAGACTCATTACGAAATAAGACAGAAATCTCCAGGAGGGATGCATACAAGGGCCACTGCCCGTCATAAACAAAGTTCACGAGGTCGACTCCCAGTCCGTAAAGATTGCAGGCAGGACCTGCCAGTCGATTTAAATTGTCAAAAACGACTTCATCCACCAAGCTTTCCGCCACATCCTGACCCAACTCCCCCAAGGAATCATCGCCCGTCGCTCCCGGCTGACGCTGCAAAAGATTATTGGCATGCACCATCGGCACCACGGACGAAAACGTCAGGGTGATGAGAAGTATCAGCCGGATAGTTAATCGTAGGAAGAACATGAGAGAAGTAAGAATTCAGGAGTGACTATCATTGGTATTTTTCCATTCCGACCGAAACCGAGTGGTGAGTGGAAGGGATGCAGCGGAGGAATCCCTCACCATAACCCTTCCAAGGGATTCCTCCATTTCGTCTCCCTCTGACATCCTCCTCTACTTCAGTCGGAATGGAAAAAAGGCTCGCTCGATTTTTTTTTATTTTCTTTTTGTATACCGCATCACCTCGTATTGTTCCTCTTGCTCCTACTAGTCTTACGAGTCCTTCCCCTCCCCTATTTCAGTTTCTCCAGAAAACTCTGCAGCACACTAATCCTCTGCCCTCCTTTCGAAACAAATTGCAGATCCGTTACCATCTTCGCCCACCAGTCGGTGTAGCTCTGCAAAATCGTTCGGAAAGAGGTGAGTTCGTCGGCCATGCGATAGAGCTGGAGGCTGCGCTGCTGCTCAGCTACGAATCGGGATTTCAGCTGCTGTTGGGCTTGGGTTTGGTCGAGCGTTGCAATCTGTTCGTTGATCAGGCTAAACAAACGATTCAGATCATTGATATCAGTATTCGCCGTGATTTGTCCGGTCACCTGTTCCTGAGGGGTCTGGGATTTACGGGCATCCGTCTGGAAAAAATAATCAGAGGTCAATCCTCCAAATTCTTGTTCAAACGCAGCGATCAATCCACCACCGGCAAAAGCATTGCATCGATTGTTCTGATGGAAGTCCTTGCTGCGCGTATTCCATCGTCGGGTAATGGTGTACAAACGCTGGTTCTCTCGAGCTATTTCTTCTTCGAACTCTCGGAACGTCGTTTGATACGTTCGGCAATTGAAGGCCTTGCTTTCACCGGCTTGCTGAGAGCCATAGAAATAGCCTTTCAAACACAACAGCTGCTCGACTTTCTGATCACGATCCACATTGACGACCAAGCTGGGATCCTGGCGAATCGAATTCATCGTCTGCTGCAAATAGTCGAGTTTTTCTTTCAGGTCCTGGGAAATTTTCTTACTTTCCCCATATCGTTCCTCATCCTTCCCAAGTCGATAGAGATACACATGGACCTGCCGTTCGACCACCCCCTGCATCCCCACGAGCCGCGACCAGACATTGGCCTGTACATCGCCAGCCGTGACATTCTCGATCCGCTGGTCAACATTGTTCAAATAAGCGGTTCTGAATTCATCCAGGGACAAACTTGTGCCACCGATAGCTTCCCGACAACGCTCTTGTGCTTCTTCGTCTTCGAAGTGCACTTCACAATCAACAAACCCGGAATGATTGATTCTATTCACGATTTCAGGATACCCCACCAACTCAGCATACTGCGAATCGGTCACCCCTCCCTTCGGGTAACAAATATCTGGATAGAATTTCACTGGCACCCATTCGATAAAGGAGAAGAAGCCCACATCATCTCCATACCCGTCTTCACAAATACCGCTTTCCATGATCGTCCCGGTATTCTTGTGAGGTCTCACACTGGCCTTAAAAATGATGTCTTCAAACACGCGGTTCATATCTCGGATAAAACAAGCGATACAGGTTTCTTCCTGAGAGGTTTGCCATGTTTTCCCCAGCTTAGCAAAACGGATATCGATACAAAACAGCAGCTGCAGCAGATCATTGCCCAAGTCCACGCCGATCGTCCCTTCACAAAGCGCCTTACGATTCTTTCCCATCTCATAGAGGCCTTCCTGAGTCAAAGCTCCTCCTTGGGACGAGACCGGAGCAGTATTCAGAGGTGAAATGGAATCAGGGGCACGTACCGGAGAAGATCCCGAAGATGACGAAGCGCCAGTTGAAGGAGCAGGACGCGCGGGAGATGTCGGGGCTAAAGCCTGACCACTCGGGGTAAGCGCCGAATAATCCAAATTTAATCCAGTCCAAGTATCCACACACTGGGGTCCAGCGAATTGATTCCCACTCGCGCCAAAGGCCCCCGAATGGTTTTCAAAACCTCCCGAAAGATTGACAGACTGCATCCCCGCAGCTGTCCCCGAGACACCCGTCGCAGCGGATCCTGTCCCAGCGCCCGTCGCCGAGGAAGTCGCTCTCGGAGCAGTGGCCGCCACAATGGATTCATAATCATCAAAGTCAGCATCTTTTGGAATCCCAGCTCCGGCTTGTCCACTTTGTCCGCTTCGGGTTTCAAGGGATGACCCGAAGAAAATCAGGTCGATCACATCCAGATCAAAGAGCAGATCATACTTGGGAAACGACGTACCATAGCTGACATCCGTCAGCGGGACAGATCGGGTAAAATCATCCAGTCGTCCATTGACAAAGGTCTGCAAAGCCTCAAGTTTCTTGCGGCTGGGGTGGAGGAGAGACTGCAAGCGAAGCTCAAAGTCGACAGCCTCAGAAAGGTCTTCATAGCAGCGGAGCAAGGCTTGCTGTTCGGTCAAATCACGATACTCAGGGATGGACGTGAAGGCATCCTGGATTTGAGTTGCGGTTTCGTCATCGATGGCCTCGACGAGCTGAAGAATGACTGCTTGATCGACAGGATTTTGAGGATCAGCTGGAATGTCCTCATCATTCTCCTTGATCCGACGTTCTTCGAGGCGCTGCTTCACGACCTTCCACATGCGGACCCGTTCTTCAGCACTCGTAGCCCGGAAGCGCACACAATCACTTTGAAGTGAGGATCGAAGGATCGGAGCTGAAGGATTTTTTAATGCCCCACCAGGATTCTTGAAAAAATCCGTGAAGATGAATTGCCCCTGCTGGGAAGGCAGTGAAAGGTCGACCTTGAAATCGATTCCAAACCGCTTCTTAATCTGCTCCTCCACCAAACGATTAGGACTGCGAACCGTGTCTTCGTAGATCGTCATATACATGCCTTTCCCCGCTCCAGTCCGCAGATTCTGAACAGCACTCAAGCCCTGACTCGGTCCCTTGCGGATCACTTCGGAAACATCAGAAAAATTAAACGCCGCAGCGCCGCTCTGGACCAAGAGCAGACAGACACCCAGCACCACCGATCTGATGAACCACTTTGACATTTTATGAGCTTTTTAGGAGGTTAGCTTCGTTAGCTTGATTAGCTTCTTCAGCTTCATCATTCATCGTCCATTGTTTATTCGTTCATCCGTTCTTTCATTTCTTTCTTCACATTTATTTTTCATTTTTATTCCACTCCCCACCCTTACGACCCTTACGACCCTTACGACCCTTACGGCCCTTACCACCCTTACGATCCTTCCCACTAATTACACTTCGTCGTCGCCACTCCCACAAACTTATTCGGAATACACCCGACCAACGTGCGCATAGAAGAAGTCATATTCCGAACCTTCACCAAAGCTTCGATCACTTCTTTGAAACGAAGGTGCAGCTGATAGGTATTGAAAAACTGACTGTAAACCGCGATGGCCGTATCCAGAGCCTGTTGAGTTTGCTGCGCTTCATGATACAAAGCCGCGTCGCGTTCCTGAAGGAGATTCAGCAAGGTCTGCACATCCGAACTCCTGAACGACTGATTGGCCAGGCTTTGTCCAGTCTGGTGAAACAACACACCAATATACTTTTCATAGCTGCACATGGCGTATTCGATCACGCAATTCGGCCGTGGATCATCCGCATCACAAATCCCCTCCTTGGTTTTCAAAAAGTTGGATAAGTCTTGAGAAGATTGAAACTCGGAGACCTGAGAAATAGCTTTTCCAAAAACGTCTGCATCCAAAAACTCATGGTACAGCTCCACATGGTCATCAAAAAACACCTCACCAATCGCCATTAATGCGTTCTTGACGGGGAGGGCCTGATACAAAGTCCGAAGAGGAGCCGAAGCACTTTCCAATGCAGTCCCTGCACTGTCCAAAGACCCCAAAGGTTCAGGTTCAAGGGGTTCCTCCGAATCATCCGCATCCACAGGAGGCTCGATCTCCACCGTCACCACACACCCTTCGGCATTGCCCACCGGCTGCTCTTCGCCATACACCGGATACTGACGCACACAACACACCGGCGCCACCGGGACCTCCACCGACACCGCCAAAGCCACTGCAGCCTGATTCATCACGATGGTCATCGAGAGCAAAAGCGAGAGCGCGATAGAGGCAGGAAAACGTTTCATGGAATAAAATTGGGAGTTGATAGTTTTTAGCTTTTTAGCTTGTTAGCTTTTTACGTGAGAGATTTATTCAGCTGGTTCGAATCTCCAGATTCGTACCAGTTTTGTCATCACCTATTCGTTCCGATCAGGAGATCGGAACGAGCAAGGCAAACCATACAAACCCCCTCCCCTCCTTACCCTCCTTACCCTCCTTACCCTCCTTACCCTCCTTACCACCCTTACAACCCTTAGAACCCTTAGAACCCTTACAACCCTTACAACCCTTACAGTCCTTCCCCTCCCCTAATCCCTCTCCCCAATAATCGTATCCCCCAGCCTCAAGCTGAAGGTATAAAAATTATTGATCAAGCGACTATACTGAGACGCCAGCACGATGAGGCGTTCATTCAACGAGCGCATTCGGATGACCAAGGGTTCGATCGACGTTCGGATCGCCTGTTCGAGCAAGTACTTTTCGAGACTTTCCAAAAGAGAATCGAGCAGTTCATCGGATTTCCGGTCACAGAAATCAATCACTTCCAGACGACCAGCAGTATCACTATTCGTATTATTGAGCTGCCGACAGCTGTCGAACTGATAGGCTCCGGAATAAAACCGACTCATCTGATCAAAGCGTTCCACTTCGCGACAAATATTTTTAAGCTCCATCTGCGCGTCACGCGCCAACTGCTGAACCTGATCAATCAATAAGTACGTAGCCATATTGGTCGACGTCAGATCACTGAGTCGAGACAAATACCCATTCAACCCAGACCGTCCAGGGACTCCCATCACCGTCTCGAGCGAACGCACCATCTCCTCCTTACACTCCTGCACCGACGCCGCAGAAACCCCGACGCTCGTCTGGAAGAGGAGACAGAGAACCAAACCGATCTGGAAGATTTTTTTGAACATTTTTGGCAGGTTTTTAGCTTTCTAGCTTTTGAGAGACTTAGCTGGTGAGGAAGTTAGCTTCACTTGATCAACGCATCCCATCCTTACGCTCCTTACCATCTTTACGGTCCTTACGGTCCTTCCCCAACCAACACATTGCTTTTCATCAACACTCTATCAGACTGAGACCCTGTCCCGGTAATCACCGCGAAGAACTGAGAACCGGTGTACAAATCGGCAGGGATGACGATCAAGCAGCGGCACTCAAGCGACTGGGTAATTTCAATACCGGCAAACAAATTCTCACGACTTCTCACTGGCAGCGCCGGGCCATATTCGACTGGACAACCATTGGTAGGGATGGAAGAGTTGGCATTCGCCATCTGACAAGGACACTGGTCGACTTGATTCGGAACCCCGTCTTCGTCGAAGTCCAAGGCTCCATTTTCTTTCAACACTCTCCAGGCAGCATACGCCACTTCCGCACGGGTAGCAGAGCGGAGCGGATCAGCATAGTTATCTGCCGAGAGCAGTAATTGCAGGTCCTCCTCTGCCTTCGCCAGATAATTCTTCTGCGAGTCATTCCACCAGCCATCAGAGGGGCCATAGACCCGATCACTCTGTTTGCCACTTTCCCCGATCGCTTCGATGACGATCTTCATTAATTCAGCGATATTCACCCCTCGGTTGGGGATAAATTTCCCCAGCGCATTTTCACCATTCTCAAATCCCCGGTACCCGTTCACCAACCCCAACTGCGTAGCGATCTCGATGCAGTAGTAATACCAGTCCTCCACCGACACATCGAAGTAACTGCCGATCAAAGGATCCCTCGTCGTCAATTCTGACTGACCAAACGAAAAGATTTTCAATTGCTCTTCCTCAGAAATTTGATCATTGATCATTGATAATTGATCATTAAATCGGCCTCCATGAAACTGCAAAAACTCCTGAATCCCCTTCATCAGCGGATCCAACTCCTCCTTGGTGGCCTGCGATGGGAATTCACAGTTTTCACATCGGATCACCGACATGATGATCTTGAGCGCCTCCGCACGGGTGACGGGCTGATCAGGACGGAACGTGCCATCCTCATAGCCCTGGATAAACCCAAACTGCGACAAGGTCTTCACGGCTTCTGCATAAGGACTTGTCTCTGGTACATCAGAAAAGGTCATCTTCTTTTGGGTCGATTCAGATGAGAGCGGATCGATTTCTTCTCCATCGGTCAAACCATCGCCATCGGTGTCGGACACGATCGGATTGGTCCCCCGCTGGAACTCCTGCAGATTGGTCAGCCCATCCAAATCGGGATCTTCATCGGGTTCCGTGATCCCATAGAGGGCTTCCCATCGGTCCAGCATCCCATCTTGGTCCTGGTCCCCTTGGACCGTTTCTCGTACCACCGGATCAACGATCGAAACGATATCTGGTCCCCTGATGGTGAATTCAAGGATCGGCAATTCATTTTGCAAGACCTGCCAGACCAGTGGCTCGTTGCCATCCACAAAAGGCTTTTGTGCAATGGTCATCGTGCGTTCTACCAGCTCAACTTTTCCATCCGGTGATAGCAACAGCAGTACCGGACCATTTTGAATACTTGCCCGAACACCTCCAGGAACTAAGAAGTCTTGAGAAGACAAAGCCGTCAGCTCGACAGCACTCTGAAGAGATCGCACGGTCACTCCACGATCGTAGGTAGAAAAGGCATCGACGATCGAAACATCCGTATCCAGATCGGGAACCATCCGCACCTGAAATTTCTCCACCAGCCGTCCACCATCGAGACAAGAAATCCTGAACTTGAGGTATCCATCCCGGTCCAACAAGGCTTCATTTTGACAGCTGTCTTTATATTCTTCATACAGCACCACCCGTCCGTTGGGGAAGAGTCGTGCCACCTTCTTCCCATCTTCGATGACGATATTCATCCCTTCCAGATCTTCCAAAGCCGGCAGCTGCACCACCCCTTGATCATCGGTATAGTAACGGCTCTCAAGTCGTGCCCCTTGATCAGGATTGGCAATCAGCCAGTCTTCCACACCGCCTCGAGATCCGACGATCCCGACCGGAATACCCGCGACAGGGGGTTGGGTTTCCACACGAATGATCCGCGAACCATTGAAGAGTTCTTCATCGATTCGCAGCTGGGGCAAGAACACGTTCACATCAAAAGCCTTGGCGAGGTAATCATTGTCCCCATCTCGGATAAAGAGTTCCAGGACCTGTGTGCCCACCGATGCAAACCCAGGATGGCGATAGATCTGTCCACGGACCAACTCCGTTTCTCCAGCCAGCCGCCAATGAAAGTGTTCATCTGGAACATCGCCGATCACAAAGTCCCGGCCATTGAGTTCCAACGGCGAATAGACGGGGAGAGATACCTGTTCCCGACCAGGGATCATCTGCGCGGCGACCACTCTCGGCTGGGCAGAAACATGCACAATCTCAGAATATCCCCGCTGTCCTTCCACTTCACGGATCCGTCCGTAATAATTCCCCACCGGCAGGGTCATCAGATACGAAGCATTGCTCACTTCCGCCCACACGACTTGCTGCTCTGGGAGCACCTCGATGAGCTGGTCTTGATAAGAAACGGTGAAATCTCCGCGCAGGAGTTCCTCGTCCATGAGGACCATGCCCAATCGACCTTGACGATACTCGAGGTCATCGGAAACGATGGCTTCCCCTTCTCCACGATCAAGCCGCCATTGGTCCGTGCTCTTCACCGTAAAAACCACACCAGGGTCGAGCTGAAGTTCCGCTCCAGTAGTCGCATCTCCTAGGATACTTGAACGAACGGCGTAAAACACTCCAGCCGGCAGGGTCTCACCACGCGCCACCGGGACACGACTCTTCAAAGCTCCTTCAGTGGACCCCGTCATATCCGTGATAACAGGACGTGAGGAAAACGCAGGGATTCGGACGGTTTCACCACGAGCCTGGAGCTGCGCGATGCCACTCATTTCCAGTGCTACCTCCTCATCAAGCGAAAAGATCCAGGCAGCGCCGCTGGTATTTTCAAACTGAACCGTCCCATCACCCGCAAACCTGACTTCCCGGAGCAGTAAAGACGGGATTTGGAAGCGCACGCCCGCAGGGATAATCAGCTGGTCATTGCCAAAGCGCAGCCGAATCGTATTGCGGGCCAAGAACTCCTGACCTTCGACCAGGGTGAAACCCAGCGTCACAGCGCTAAAGTATTCAGATCCCAAATCACTCTCATCCGAAGAGAGATAAAACCTCAGATGACGGGAATCCAAACGCTGCGCCTTGCCAACAGTATCCCATACCGTGAGCTCCACCTCCTCTACGCCCGGACTGTCCCAAGACCAGCGCACACTGGCAGCATCACCGCCCGCGTCCGGACTGGAAACCGCCTGAGCTTGCAGCTGGTGCACACTCGTCCGCTGGAGCGAGCTGAGACTCAGCTGTCGGACCCGGCCGGTATATGCTCCGGTTCGACGAGCCGTACCATCAAGGGATTTGAGATACACCGCTTTTTCATAGCCGAGAAAAACATCATTGTCCCAAACCGCCACGGCTGGATCTTCGAGTGGATAGTCCTGGATTCTTCGGACCTCTCCATCCCGGACGATGGCCGTACCCCACTGGTCCAGACTTGAAGCATTCGTTCCCAGCAACTCCTCTTGGACTTCTTCGAGCGAAGATCGGGCCTGGTCCAACTGGGCCAACAAGAGTGGTTTTTCAACAAATGCAACGCGCTTTTCCACCATCTGCTCAGGAGCAGAAACTGCCCTTCGTTTCTCATCAGCCATCTGCTGCTTCAACCAACCATTCGACGAGCTCGCCAGGACATGATCTGAAGGAAGGGTTGCCAATCTCTGCAAGAGAGCCTCGGGATGTTCTGTTTGAAGATCACGGAGGGAGTCCTCAAAGCTGGAAAACCCTTGCTTGAGGGATCCATAATACGAAGCAATCTGGTCCTGGCGTTGCTGAAACACCTCCGAGTGCAGATCAGGAGGCTGCAGGGAATTGATGAGTTCGGAGAAATCCTGGTCAACATCAAGGTTGAGATTAGCTCCGCCGTCGATCTGTATGCCCTGCTGGATGGAATACGCATCCACCATGTTCTGCAAATCACCGGAGAGGGTATTCAAGCCTTGTTGGGAACTCTGTCGCAGTTGATTGACCCACTGGTCGATCTGCTGCAAGAACAGATTCATCGGCTGGTGGAATTGCTGGTCGATCGTCTGCTGAAGGTTGGGAAGCGGATCGACCTTGATCCCGGCCCTGAAGGTCGATTGGACATCGATGGTGTCAAACGGCACCAGGCTGTTGAGCAAATCTCCCGGAAGAATATCGAACTCCAGCAAGAGGTCGATCGGTAAAATGAGGTTCAACGAACGATTCGTCAGGTTTTCGATCTGGGTCTTGAGCAGTTTTTCATCGACCGGAATCAGCGCCTTATTCACCAGGCACCAGATATCCAAAACGGTTTGAATAATCTTCATCAAAGGAAGCAGGCTTTCCAAAATGCTTGGCACTTCCGGTGCGGGAGGCAGGTTGGGCAGATGAATCTGAGGAATATTCGGCAACGGCGGCAAAGGCGGCAAAGCTGGTGGAGCTGGGATCACCAGTGGCACTTCCGGAAGGGTCACGGAAACGCCCAACGAAAGATTTCCAGCGGCCGACAGTTGAACATCCCCGAACCGCGGGAACTTGATCTGTGGGAGTCGAGGCCATTTGAGGTCAATCGTCTTCACATCAAACACCGGCACCGCCACATCGATCCCCAGCTGCACATTGCTAAAATCCAGACGGATGTCCGGCCAGGTCGGGAAATCGATGATGGGAAACTTCGGCACCACGCCGAACAAAATCTTGAGGATCAGTTCTTTGAGGGTCAAACGGTCACTGGTACACAACCCACACTTTTTATTGTATCCCTTCAAAATATCCAGAAGCAGTTGGATCAAAGCGATGAACTGCTGGAATGAATAAATCGCGTCGATCCAGAGGTCCAGCTTGCGTTCAAATTCCCCCCACCATTTGAGCACCACCGAGGTCAATTGATCGATGAGCTTGATCACCTCCTGAATGTAGAATTCAAACACGTTCAAGTACTTCGCCAGCTCGCGCGGGAATTTTTTCCAGACTTCGAGGGCTTCGAGGTTTTTCTTGATGCCATTCACAAACGGATCCACATTGACGATCAAGTCCGCTCCGACTTGGATGGCCACGCAGGACCTCAAGGCTTCAGCGATCTCCCGGTCCGCTCCGGCAGCAGCTGAAGCGGCGCTGAAGGACTCGAGCTGCTTGCCCCAAAACGTGGAGGTCTGGGACAAAACATCACCCAGCACCGGGAAAATATCCCGGAGTTGCTTGGGTTGTTCAAGCGACTGGATCTGCTGTTGTAAATCATCGTAGACCCCATTGAGCCGTTCAACCTCTGTCCGCTTTTCGGTAAGTTCGGTCATGAACTCCGCTCGTTTTTCCTGGGTTTGTGAACTGATGCCTTCCCGATCAACAAAGGCTTCCAGATCACGACGGGTTTGCTCGAGATCAACAGACGAATCTTCAAGCTGAGATTTCAACCGTCGGATCTCTTCATCCGCGCTCTGCGCCCGCCCTTCGGCGACCTGACTGCGGATATCTCGGAAGAGCTCCCCTCGGACGACAGTGATATTGCAAGGAAGATTAAAGGACTTGAGGAAGGCCACCAGTTCGAGCAGAAATTGGAACAAAAATTCGTAGAGCGATTGCTCAATCCTCGTCAGAATGCCGGGCTCAATCCAAGGGATCTGGATGGTCAGTACCTGCGGATGCAAGCTGACGATCGGCAAGCTATTGATGAGATCATAGAGCTGCTGGAGATTGAAAAGCGTCTCCCCCGACACGCGGGCGTTGATCTTGTCCCAGTAATCCGCATCTCCAAACGCCCCAGTGGGATCTGGTAACCTCACGGTAATATCCGGAAGGTCCGTCAGAGAATTAATGATCTCTTCCCATTGCCGGTCCCACCAGTCGACGAAAATCTTTGGAATGGGATTCAAAAAGACCTTCGGCTCCAGCGGATTGATGCCTTGATCATGCACTCCTCCCGCCAGACTCACGCCAATAATCCCCTCGACTTCATCGACCTTGGTCGGCTTCCTAGCCTTGACCACCCCCGTTTGATTCACCTGATTTTGAAACTGATCAACGGCTGCGTTGACCTGTCCCACCGCCTGATAAATCCCTTGAATAATAAACTGCAAGCCCTGCTTGGCCGCATCACAAATCGCCTCGCCACCGAGCTGGTTGAGAGGAAGCGCGAACACCATACACTGGCCCAGGAGATAAGGCCCCAAGCACACCGAGAGTCCAACCCCGCCCGTCAGAGTCGGAGAAATATAGAATCGGAATTGCGTCGCCTGATAAGGCACCAAGGGTGGCCAAACAAAGAATGGAGCCGCCGAAACGCCAAAGACGGGGACTCCTGGATCAAAGCCGGCGGGGGTTCCAAAAACATTGATCGGCCCCGGAGCCAAAAAAGCAAAGTTCATCGGCAGCGGCAGACAACCCCGTGAACACTTCAAAGCATTGATCACCCGTTGAACATCCTGCGCCACGTTGTCGAGGGACATCGATGCATTCTCCAGACCGGAAAAAAGATTGAAATTGAACCCTTGTGGAGGAGGTCCGGAAGGAGCCGTTCCCTGGGCACTGGCCTTGGGGACCAAGAAAGAAAACAGGTCCAGCAAAGCTCTGCTAGGTGTATTCGCCTGATCCGATCCAAACGCCTCGGGATCAAACAGCGAAGGGTTCTCTTGATACACATCCGGATAGCCATCGGCGTTTTCATCCGCGTGCAGCGTGTCAAACAACTCTCCGGCATTGGCTTCGATGTCCTGCTGCTGCTGGAGAAGGAGTCTCTTGATTTCATCAGGCGACGTGTTTTCAATCCCCACCCCTCTCATTAGATCAGAAAGGGTCCGAGCAGACTCGGTTGAACTGGAAACACCAGCAGACGTTCCCCCAAATAAAATCTCGGCAAAATCCCTCGCGCCCCTGGACTCAAACACGGTCATCCGATCGCTGGTATTCGTCGACACATTGAGCCCAATATCTGGCCAGACATCATCATTGGTGCTCATCACCTGAAACGAAAAATCAGGGAAAACCCGGTACTCGACCGTGAAGCGAAGCGTAATCGCGCGGCCCACGGCAGCCCTTCCTTCCAAACTCCACAAGCTGTCAGGAGTGCGGGTAAGACGGAGGTCTTCTCCACAGCCATCACACTCGACAGATCCCACCAGAGAAAAGTCAGTTCCCAAATCATATCGCAGTACAAACACCTCTTCGGTGCGGCGAGGAAGGACCCGCACTTCGAAATCTAGCTGCTGTCCCAGCCTCATCCCTGTCCCTTCTTCACCGTTGAGGAGCTCTACTTCCACCTGACTGGCATAACTCTCGAGCTGATCCAATCGGACTAAAGAACGCTGGGATTCTTCGGCAAAGGTCGTTTGCTCAAAGCTCGGTTCAGCTTGGGACTGCTCGATCAAGACTCCCAGTCGATCGATTTCTTCGCTCGGCTGTTGTCCCAGATCACCGGTGTAAGCTCGGAAATATTTCGATTGGCAAGACAGTGCATCGGTTTGGCAATCCTGTAACAAACTCGGCGTCGAAGAGGTCAGCAGCCAGGCGGCAGTTTTCAGATGTTCCGGGTCTTTGAGACGAATCGCTAAAACCTTGAGCAGTTTCCGATCTGCCTCACGGATCCCAAACTGGACCCCTTGCAAGGTCTGAGACCCATACCACACCCACACTTCTCGATCACCCGTCAGGAAGAGCAAGTCATCAAAACCATCTCGATCAAAATCCTGGACCTGAAGGTCCGTGACCAGCAGCTTCGGTCGATTGAGTACGGAAAAATCAACCACCTGGCGCACATATCGACCCTGTAGGTTTTGCTCCACCACCACCTGTCCACTCGCGTAGCGCACCACAAAGCTCTTCTTTTGGAGTATTTGGACACCCTCGACTTCTTTGCCCAGATCCAAGAGATTGCTGACCTGTCCCCATCGCTGGCCTTCCCCATGGCCCTCCAGATATCGTAGGACAGTTCGTTCTCCGATGCGCAGAACGATCACCAGATCATCATCGCCGTCACCTTCTACATCGACTCGCAGCAGTTGTTCGATCTGACCCTCTTCAGGAGCATAGACCAACTGCCCGACGGAGAAATCGGATTCAGCCAGCAACGGTGTCTCGGGAACCGCAGGAGTCAGCCCAACGGTCCCATCACGGTGCTTCACTTGGCGGAGAGAAATCACCGGATCTCCCAAGTTCACGATCCCTTCACTTTGGAGCAAGGTACTTTCCCCCACGGTATTCCCAGCCAAGAAAGAAAGGGCGGATTTATCATCCCCTTCAAATCCTTGTCCGTTGTTTTCACGGGCATCATCCAAACCTGACCTCCCTTGTCCGATGGAGTTCCGGACCTTCTCGCCCTTTTGGTACACCGCCAAGCCTCGTTCATCAAGGGTGCTTTCTCCCGCGTAAAAGAAACCATTTTCATACGATCGCTCAGCATCTCCCGTGAACTGCCACTCCAATGGCCGGATCTTTCCGGTCACGATCTCTTCGGCATCAAAGTGAAGGTACCAGCGTGCGAGGACTTGCTGCTGACGGGAAAATTCCAACACCAGTACATCCCCCGCATCGTCGAAAACTTCTGTTTGCACTGCCAAATCATGAAATTCCACCTGTTGGTTGTCGAAGCTGATCAAGCGTTGGCCTTCCGGTGACAACAGATCACCAGATGTCGGAGTAATGGACTGGTAAACCCCTGCTTCCGGCACCAGGATGCTCTTGCCTCTCCCCAACGCCTTGGTCCAAGTGAATGAAGCATCAGGTGTCTGACGGACTTCAAAACCAAGTGAGCGGGGATTCAAAAACAGTCGGCCCACTTCCGAACGAAGATCGGAATACACCAGCACAGGCTTGAGGTTTTCCCAAATAACCTTCACGGTCATTTCCGGACCCACTGAAGTCCGTCCGCTAGGCCAAACCTGGGCTACTTTTTGCAAGGTCGAATGAGGCGTGATCTCCGTCGTGATCGCCTGAAGTTTGGAAGCCGGCCCGAAGAGCATGGCTTGAGCCACCGACCCATCGACACGATAATCCCCATATCCTCCACCGATCAGCATGGTATAAGGCGTTTCCCATGGCAAGGTTTGAAGCTGCTCGGCCGTGAGGACCTGTTTCAATGCCAACACTTCTGAAAAACTTCGTTCAAATCCTTCCACGCTCAGCTCCATCCGGATACGGTCTGGCTGCTGTACCAGCGGAACACTGATTTCAAGTCGTCCATTTTCGATCACAACGGCCTTTTCAAAAAGTACTTCCGCTCCCGCTCCCCGGATGACCAGCGTCGCCAGATTTCCCGGCAGCAAGGCTGGATTCCCGAGGGCATCGCGGCCGGAAACAGAAATCTCCACCAGACCATTCACATAGCTGGCTTCATCGAGCTGAAGATCAGCGGCGGTCTGGCCTATCACTTCGATTTCCTGGACCAAAGATCCGAAATCCGGATCATCGATCACCAACCGGATCGTCCCCGCACTGGCACCAGCGAAAAACTGAACTCTCCCCGCAGACTGCTTCATGGAGACGGGGAGATATTCGACCTCCCCGGCAAATTCTTTCTGCACGATAAATTGCTTGTGGTTGAGCAAGAGACTGCCTTCTTCTCCCAGCACTTGGAGTTGGACAGAGATGGGTTCCCCCACCAAAACCTCCTGTGGAAGATTTTCGAATCGGACCCGATACTGGGGATCGACATCCAACGCCACTTCATTGGGCAATTGCATCTGAGGAAATCCATCCACTTGAGCCACTCGTATTCTCGGACGGACAAAGGTCCTGAGACTGTCAAAAGCACCAAATGGATTGGGTTCATAGCCATAGGAAGCCTGCTGCCGCGATTGGAGCTCTTCATAAACCGTCTCACCAACGCTGACTCGAAGAGGAAGCTGCCCAGCAACCACAAAAAACGTTCCCCTTCCACCTGTTTGTCCATTGACGGTCAGATCTTCATCCCAGACCAGTTCCAAACGAAGGCCTTCTGCACGATAAGGATTTCCAAACGCGTCCTGCACCATCAGCGTCCCTTCGATCATCCGGTCCAAGCCCACCACCGCATCGCCGAAATCCCATAGCACCTTGGCTGGGACGCCGGAAACCGTATTCACATAGAGTTTTGTGCTCGGAGCGACCACATCCGACCCTACCCAGAGCTCACTCACCCCCGCCTTCATGGCCGGGCGAAACTCAAAGCTCCCTTTCCCATCCACCACCGAAACCTCAGCTGGATACCTCAACGCTGCCGAGTCTGAAGCAATCTGCAAGACCCCGTCAAAATCCACCGATTCTCCTGCCTCATCCTGCACCTCGACAACAAACGACAAGGCTTCATCTGATCCGATCTGCAGATCTCCCGAAGAGACCTGCTGCAGCGAAGCACGGACCGTGACCACCTGCACCACAGCGGAAACTGTCCTCGGTCCGGAACCATCATCAAAGCTCGCGCGTATGGTCCCTGCTCCGGGTTCGACCGGCGTCACACTCACTTTGCCGTCCGTTTCCGGCACCACCCGTACCGAACCACTCGACTGCCAATCCACTTTCATTTCCAATGGCAAGTTGATGGAAGCCGTCGTCCGGTCTCGCATCGTCAGCACTTTTTTGGCAACTTCGATTTCACCGGGCGCAGCAGAAGCTGATGAAGAAGCGCTTGAATTCACACTGCCTCCCTCCTCACTCTCATCCGGCGCGGTTTCATCAGCCGGGACGATCAAAGGACCCGCAACGATTTCTTCAAGCCAGCAAGACACGGCTCCCGGCCACTCGAGCAGTGGCACACTGTCTCCACATTTGGACGGCTTCTCACCAGATGCTCGTCGCTCCAACTCGCGTCGTCGACGGTTTTCTTCCTGTTGCTCCTGCAGAGCTCGTTCACCATCTCGAACTCGGTCCAATAGGTCAGATGGAGAGGCAATATTGGCATCTTCTTCGAAGTCCCCTTCCAGGCTCGGCAATGCGAGTGAAAGCGCGTCTGGTTCCCCATCCATGACCAAATACAGGAGTTCCTTATCTTTAGAAAGCAGACTCAATCCTTCACGGTGCTTGCCTTCAATCCCCAGGTGCAGCCAGTGAAGGGCTTCCTGCAGTCCGGCAAAATGCTTTTGAGATAAGGCCTCCAACTCACCAGGTTCTTGCAATAAAACCGGCTTCACCACCTTGCTGATCCGAGTGAGTGGTTGAGGCGCATCCTGAATCAGTTTTTCCACCTGCTGTTCGAACAAGCGAATGGCAGCGAGTTGATTGGTATTGGGTGGCAATGGTGGCGGTGCTGGAGTGAAGTACAAGATCACTGCCACCGGATCGAGGACTTCCACAAACTGGTCCGCGTCATGAAGGATCGAGATATCGACCTCCACGCCCCCCAGTGAGAAATAAAAACTCCGCAGGGATCGCACCACATTGACCGTGCTCTTCGCCACCTTATTATCACATTCTCGCGAAATGGAAGGCGGGTTAAACTTCGGGATTTCGATCTGCGGTACCTGCAAAGCCAGCAGATCATTCACATCGACTTTCGGAAGATTGATGTCAATATCGACCGGAGGCACATCATACGAATACTCACACTGAAGATCCAAGTTCTGCTGTGCCAACGAAGTCGGAAAGTACTGGGTGATCAACTCTTGAATCGCTTCTTCGGTTTCTTGAGAAACACTCGGCCCGATAAGGTACTGCTCGACGACCTCGAAGTCTTCCAACGCGCCGGCAGGATCCAGCTCTGGTCGCAGCAGCTTGATCACATCCACTTTGTAATTCTGAAACCGGCTTTCAAAGCCCTGGATTTCCTGATAATTCCAAAAATCCGCTCTTCCTTGCACCGGCGTACTGAATCCCAAGTACTGTTCAAAGCGTTTCCAATTGGCTTCCACCCGAACCTTGCGCAGCTCTCGTTCTTTTGCTTCGACCAATTCATTGAGCTGTTCAGCGACTACCTCCCGATCCACCGCCTTCAACTCGAAAAAATTCGGATACTCGATCCGAGCCACATTCACATCAGCATACTGACCAATACCTCCCATCAGAAAGCTCACATGCCGCACCGCATCCAGCGGGAAATAATGAGCGAGCTTGGCTTCCAGCATCTTCATCACCGTTTCACCGCGAGGTTCGTTGTGGTTGACGATACTCGGGATCGAATGGAACTGTGCCTGATCGATGACTTCCGGGACATTCGGACCATCATGATTGAAGCAGCGTCGATAATCATTGTCGCCCTCAAAAACCTCACTTGCCCCGAAATCCAGCAGCGGAACTTTGGCCCCCCCCGGGACACACTGGTCTTTGACCATGTAAGAACAGTAGCCACGGTCCTTGTACATCTGCTTGATCTCATCCTGGGCCTTCCGGCCGGAGGCACCGGAAATATCTTGGGCCGTGAGTGGATTATCCTTGCGGTTTAAGGTCACCGCTCGTCCAAACTCTCCTTCATCCGAGACGAAATTCGATCCGCGTTCCAACGAGCAATCTTCGACGGATTGGACCTGATCGACCGGAACCCCATTCACGAAACGATGAAAAATCTTGGAACCATACTTGAGGATGCTCGACTTGGGGACTTCCTCGTAGGGCGGCCGAACATTGTTCCCAAAGATTTCTCCCTGAAGCTGATTGAAGGCGCTCGTCACCTCTTCGGTATAAAAATCATTTTGCTTTTCAAATTCATCGATCAGTTCGAAATCCAGCGCCATCACTTCCGCCTGCTGATACACATAGGCTTCGAAATCCTGCATGGCCGCAAACACGACCGTGCTATAAAACCGGTCCATCTTCGTCAGCAATGAAGCAAGAGTTTCCGTCGACTGTCTGCGACCGGCGGTCGCCATCAGCTCTGCCGTCCCTGAAATATACCGCTGCACCACGTGTACATAGTCCTTGAGAAAATTGCGGATCGGCCCCGGGCTGTAGGAGTCCGGAACCGTTTCTTCAAGCCGCCCGCCACCATATTCTTCCACGTCTTCATTGCCCTGGTTGACCCTTCCGATACTAGCATTGGCCTGGGTCCTCGCGTCGCCTGGTGAAAAGCCAAGATCGCTATTCACATCATCCGTCCCCGTCCTCTCCACCTCTACTGAAGCATCATCAAAGGTCCGAGCCGTCAGCTGGTTCAAACGATCGACAGCTTCTCCGGAAAGTTCCTGCAGCCACTCACCGTTGTATCGGTAGTGCATGATCCGGTCCAAGAGGGACATTTTTTTGAGATACCATTTTTTGTTTTCATTGTCGAAGGCATCGTTTTCCCAAAACTGATCATGGAACCCAATTTCATTGCGAAACACGGAAAAAATATCATCCCCTTCATAAAACAAAGCATTTTTTTCAAAAAACCCACGCAAGGCTTCCAAACGTTCTTCTCCCTCTCCCGGCGGACGGATCAAGCCATGCCAGATTTCCGCCTGAGACTGTGAAGACGATGACTTCACAAACAGTTCCTGCTCCGGGTCAAACACATAGGCCGGCTTCACGAAATCCGTGTACGGGAACAAACTCGGAAAAGAATCCTGGCCATTGTACACCACCGGAAGCGGCACGTCACCGACGACGACCAAACCGACTAACTTTCCGATCCCATCTTCGACTTCCAAGCCTTCGAAATACAACTGCTGCAAAGCCTCCACCACCCTCGAAGCGCTTTCCCCTTCCCAGGGAGTGATGGTACAGACCGTCCCCAATACCTCCTGAATTCGTTCACAGTACTGACGCACATGACCGGAGATACTGCGGTCTTCCAAAAGCCCTCCTTCGACCAACACATTCACCAACCCATACTCGTTTTGGTCTTCGAGGGATTCACTGCGAAAATCATCCAACTTCACTTCATAGGTTTGAGCGTACACCGCCCCACTGAAAAGCCCTGTATTGGCTGCGATCACCGTCACCAATCCCACAGAAACCCATCGCTGCCAACCAGCAAAGGAGGACCCCTTCAAAAGGGACGCGAAAAAAACCACCGGCCTCAACCTTTTTTTTTGGCTTTCTAATGAGCTTTTTCTAAACAAGTTCGACAAACAAAAGAAAATCACAATACACCATCCTCAAAACTATCAAAATACGCCATCCTGATCGATAAAAACCGGCGTATCAGACCATGGAAATTTCCTCATGAAAGAGAATTTCGTCACCCTGAAGAAAAACCTAAACGCAACCACTCTCACTTTTCTCAACTCTCATTTTCCCCTATGCTACTGAAGAACAATGACAATAGACAATAAACGATAAAAACCTATTGTCCATCGTCCATCGTTTATTGATTATCGTTTATCGTATGCTTTTTTTACTCCTCGGCCCTTCCGGCGTCGGCAAAGGCACCCAGATCAACCTCCTGCGGGAACGTCATCCCGAATACCTTTTCCCAAAGTCCATCACCACCCGAAAAATGCGCCCGGGAGAATCTCAGGGAAATCCCTACCACTTCATTTCCGACGAGGAATTCGATGCCCACATCGACAACGGCGATTTCTTGGAATGGGCCCAAGTCCATCAGGCCGCCAGGTACGGCACCCTGCGCAAGCCCATTGAAGACGCTTTGAAAGAAGGAAAAACGGTCATCAAAGAACTGGATATCCAGGGCCTGATCCAAATCCAAAAAACCCTCGACGAAGGACACTTCGATGAATTGAAAAAAAAGCTGCGATCGATCTTTATCCTTCCGCCAAACGAAGAAACCCTGATCAAACGCATCACCGAACGCAGCGAAATCAAAGAACGAGAACTCAACGCCCGCCTCGAAAGCGCCCGCAGAGAAATCGACCAAGCGCACCTCTGCACTTCCATGATCGAAACCAGCGAATCCGACACCATCGAAGACGTGTACAAAAAACTCGAAGCCATCATGGAAGCGGTAAAATAGACAACACCACTGGGTTGAAAATTTGTATGAAGAATCTATCCTTACGATCGTTACGATCCTTATAATCCTTACGCCCCTTCCCCATGTACGATTCCATCATCATTGGCTCCGGCCCCGCAGGACTGACCGCAGCGATTTACAACGCACGTGCTGACATGAAAGTGCTCTGCATCGAAGGCAATACGCCCGGCGGACAACTCATGCTCACCACCGAAGTCGAAAACTTTCCTGGCTTTCCGAAAGGAATCACCGGTCCTGAAATGATGAAACTCTTCCGAGACCAAGCAGAACGATTTGGAACCGAATTTATCACCAAGAATGCTACGAAAGTCGACTTTTCCGGTGCTGTGAAAAAAGTGTACGTCGATGATCAAGTCTACGAAACCAAAACCGTCATCATCGCCACCGGATCCAAAGCCAAATGGCTGGAAGTCCCCGGAGAGAAAGAATTCCAGAGCAAAGGCATTTCTGCCTGCGCCACCTGTGACGGGTTCTTCTTCAAGGGCAAAAAAGTGATCGTCATCGGCGGCGGCGATACAGCCATGGAAGAGGCCACCTTCCTCACCAAATTCGCCGAAAAAGTCACCGTTATCCACCGACGAGACGAACTCAAGGCCAGCAAGATCATGCAGCAACGCGCTTTTGATAATCCCAAAATCGACTTCATCTGGAACACCACGGTGGAAGAATTCACCGGCACCACCAAGCTCGAAGGCGTAAAACTGCACAACCTCATCACCGACGAACGAACCGAAATGCCCATCGAAGGAGCCTTCCTCGGCATCGGACACACTCCAGCCACCCAGATCTTTGAAGGCCATGTCGACATGGATGAAAAAGGCTACATCAAACGAACCCAGCACAGTATGACGTCAGTAGCGGGCGTGTTCGTCTCCGGAGATGTCTACGACCACCGCTACATGCAAGCGATCACAGCGGCAGGCATGGGATGCGAAGCGGCGATTGATGCGGAAAGATGGTTGGCTGAGCATCATGGCATTTTCCAATCCTAACATCAGTTCAACAAACCAGCGAAGTCTTCCGTAGCCGCAAGTTTTTGGATGGCGCGAAGGAAGGCGAAGCGGCGATTGATGCAGAAAGATGGTTGGCTGAGCATCATGGCATTTTCCAATCCTAACATCAGTTCAACAAACCAGCGAAGTCTTCCGTAGCCGCAGGTTTTTGGATGGCGCGAAGGAAGGCGAAGCGGCGATTGATGCGGAAAGACGGTTGGCTGAGCATCATCGCATTTTCCAATCCTAACATCAGTTCAACAAACCAGCGAAGTCTTCCGTAGCCGCAGGTTTTTGGATGGCGCGAAGGAAGGCGAAGCGGCGATCGATGCTGAAAGGTGGCTAGCGGAACACCATTCGCTCTTCACAGCATAATCCATCAAAGGCTGAGCGCTGGTATCAGCGCGGACGCGGATACCAGTACTCGATGTCATCGAACGGTGGATCTTTTTTCCGAAAAACAAACATCACTCCTACTACCAGCAGCAACAGGATCATAATAGCAGCTGCCCAAGCCTTCATTTCTTCAGGACGCATGTTTCTTCCTCCTCATGAAAGATGACATTGGTATTATAGACAAAAAGACCCCTACAACAAGGCTGACAGCTTTTCTAACCCCACTTAAGCATTCAATTTTCGGACACTTTCACTAGCGGGGGCATGTCGACTTGAGAAAAAAAGCAGCGAGCATTGGCATCCCAGAACAACATGGCAACACCAATGCTCAGCGTCATCGACACAAGACGAGGAGTACAAAAAAACAGAAAAAAATAAGACCTGCCGCTAGCAAAACAACCTTCAACACGAGCGCCACTTCCTCATTCTCGTTTTGCATAAAACCTCCTTGGTGAATGACACGGCGGCAGTCTAATAAAAAAAGCTGAAAAAACAAGGATGAAAACCTTGCTCTTTTCAAACGGGAGCACTTATCTTCTGACATTTTCGAGAACACTCTCGTCCTTGACCTTTAAACCTGATTGCTGACGAAACATCCCCGCCTTCAACTCTTCTGGAACTTTCTGGATTTCAGGTGCACTGTTTTTGAAATTCATCCTCAACTGTTCCATCTTGAGTTGGATTTCCTGCAATTCCTGCTTCGCTCGCTCGGTTTTTTCCTGGATTTGTCGTTCTTTTTCTTTCTTTTCTCGTTCTTTCTTCAACCGCTCTTCGCATTCCTGAACAGCTTTTTCTGTACAATTTTTTTGTTCGGAATTAGCGCAGAATGCCTCCGCTTTCAGTTCACATTCTGTCTTAGGTTTTTCTGGTTCAACTGCTGGAAGAACCTTAGCTTCACCAGGGACAGGCAAAACAAGATTCTCAGGCGGTGGAGGAACCACGTCAGGGGCTTTGCTAGGAACAGAGGTCGGAGCCAGCAATGATCGCAGCACTTCTTCCTGCGGCAAGGCGACCGGAAGCTCTTCTTTGACCTCCATTTCTGACCCTTCTTTCGATTCCTTCTCTTGAACTTCCTTTTCAATAGGAACTGGCTCAGGTGTGCTGATCGAAACAGGAGTCTCGGTACTCACCACTGGAGTCGATTCAAGCACAGGTTCTGTCGCAACCGGTTCTGGCTCCGTCACGACAGCAACGGGTTCCTGTTTCGGCTCAACTGCTATCGAGGAAATGTCCTCCTCTGGAGTTTGCTCAACGATCTGAGGTGATGGAACACTCTCTTCAGCAGCTTCAGGAACTTCGGCGATGGCGGTTTCCGGATCTTCTTGCGGCACGTCTTCGGATTCTTCCGAAACGATCAATTCTTGATCCAATTCATCCAGTTCCGACTGGAGAAGCTGTTGTGATCGTTCGTAGTGAACTACCAACGCTTCCCGAAACAAATCCTCCGAAGGATCCACTTCTTGCTGAAGGGGCTTCACATGCACCGTCAGTCGAACCACCTTCATCCCCGCAAGATCAGCTTCTCCAATGGCATCATCAAATCTCTTTAAGAGTTCTTGTTGGAAGCTAAAGCGATCTTCCAAAAACGCCCCGACATCTTCCAGCTCGTCTTCTTCATCCTCCTCAAAAACTTCAACCATGAGAGGTTCCTCAACAGGCTCTGTGACGGGTTCTCCTGAAGAAATCACCGGTTCTTCAACCGGTTCAGAAGCAACCGGCTGTGTGGATTCAACAGCTGGCACTTCTTCCACTTCATTCACTGGAGGAACCGTTTCAACGATCGGTTCCGTCGTTTCAGGGATCGACTCACTCGGCACAACCGTCTCCTGAACAGGTCGTTCCCTCTTCACCCGAGCTTTCTTCCGCTCGCGAAGCTTGACCTCTTTCAACACCGGCGTGGCCTTTTCCAAGAAGGTTTTTTGCTTTTCCAAGGTCTGCTGAATCTGCGTTGTCACCACCTTCACCCGTTCCACTTCCCGGATTTCATCAGAGATTAAGAAAGCATAGTCCACATGCTGCGTGGCGCTTTGCAGGGTTTCCAACAAAATCTGGTCCAGTTCACTCAAGCCTTCCTCCACTCCGTTCGACGCTCGCGCAGCGGGGATCAAGACCAAGGGCTCTTTCCCAAGTCTTCGAAGAATCTCATCCACCTCATCGTATCGCCGCTCGCTCAACCACAAATGATAGGTGATCCGGTCTTCCGAAGTGCCTTCACGTGGATATCGATAGTCCTCCACCGTCGTCTTCATAGCGTACAGCATATCTCCGCGAACCACGGTCGGACTGGAATAAGCATATCCCCCCAGAGCAGTGACAAACACCGCAAAAGCCACCGGTACGGCTACCAGCTGCTTGGCGAATCCCCACAACCACAGCGAACGACCTTCCAATTCCGCCGCGCGGTAGCGCAGCATTTTTTTGATGCGTCGGTCCGCCCACCAGGAAAGTTTTTTGGTGGGAAGCTCGCGAATCGCTTCTTTGAAAGGTTTATCGACCAGGCTCATGGAGCAAAAGTGAAAGATAAAAAGGGAAAGAGAAAAGACAGATTTCTTCGAAGTTGGAGGCTAAAAGAGGAAGGTGACGAAGAAGAAACTGGCGTAAATAACCGCGTAGCGTTTGCGAAGCTTGGCCAAGGCCCGGTGGATCACCACACGGACGGTGGAATCCGGCATGCCGACGATATCGGCGATGTCTTGCATGGGAAGCTCTTGTTGGTAGCGGAGCAGAACGATTTCCCGTTCTTCATCAGAAAGATAGGAAAGCAACTCTTGCACTTCCTCGCTCGCCACCCGCTTCATCAGGCTGGATCGGGCATCACCGTCGCTTTCCAAAATATTTTCCACTTCATCCAGATCGACTTTTGCTCCCTTGTCTTTTCGAAAATGATCAACCAGGTGATTGTGGGCGATCGCGTAGACCCAACTCTGAAAGCTGCTGTCCGGCTTGTAGGACTCAAACTTCTCCAGTGCCTTCATAAAGACCTCAGAGGTCAAATCCTCTGCCAACTCCTTATTTCGACCGGAACGATAGTACAAATACGAATAAATCTTGTGCTTGTACTGATCGTAGTACGCTTCAAACTCAGGATAGTTCATAGGCTCCCTTTTTTGGCTTTCATAAGCCTATCACGAGCCAAGAACAAATCCAATGGTTATTTCGCCAATACGTCAAAGAACATCACCTATTAGTACGTGAGGAAATGCGAAGCGTTACATATATTTAACCCCCTAGCCCCCTTACAAGGGGGCTAGGCACTGTTAACATAAGGATTTGAAAAGAAGCAGGATGAGTCCAAGAAATATGAAGCCGCAATAGGAAGTATCGAGCTTGTCAAAGCGTGTACAAACTCTTCTAAAGTTTTTGAGACGATGAA
>JBFWVJ010000009.1:0-62298 GCA_050246795.1 Candidatus Altimarinota bacterium | reverse complement strand
TTGTTTCGGGTTTTCTTGGTATTGGAAAATATTGAGCAATATGATTAAACTGTTCATCAGTTAGAAATTTCTGCATAACTTTGGTAAAGATGAGCTCATCTTAGCATGCTTATGTTAACACTGCCTAAGCCCCTTCCCCACTTCTTCTTGACAAAAACCCCCTATCTCTTTAGATTTTACAAGCTTTAAAATTTGGGATTCATTGAGGCGATTGAGAAAGAAGAGACTACTGGAATAAAATCCAAGAGCCTTCGCAATCGTCCCCATCGTCCCAATCGTCCCATAACTCTTAATAGTCCCACCCTATGCTAATGATCCGATTGAGCCGAACTGGTAAAAAAAATGCTCCCTTTTATTCCATCGTCGTGACCGAAAAGACAAACCCTTCAAACGATGGGAATTTTTTGGAAAAACTCGGGACTTATTCTCCCTCAACCAAGAACATCAGCTTTAAAAAAGATCGTATCGAACACTGGGTCAAGCACGGAGCTCGTCCAACAGAAACCATGGCAAGATTACTCAATAAGCAAGGTTTCGCGGGAATGGATCGATTTGTGGACCTAAAAAAACAGTTCAAGAAGAAGTCCGACAAGGTTCCTGAGGAAGCATCGGCTCCTGCTGCTCAAGCCCCAGCAGAAAGCCCTGCAGAGACTCCTGCTGCTTAAAGTATTTCCTAATTCGACCCCTGTATGGAAAACAATGAAAATCAAATGGAGCTGCAGTTTCTTGATCAGCTCATCAAATTAATTGTCACCAATCCAGGTGAAGTGGAGATCAGCCGCAGTGTGGATGATCTAGGCGTCTTGATTACTCTCAAGGTATCCAAGGACGACATGGGAAGAATTATCGGGAAAGACGGTCAAACAGCAAAGGCCATCCGGACCTTGTTGCGCGTGATCGGATCTCGAAACAACCAGCGAGTGAATATGAAGATCTTGGAACCAGAAGGGGGGGAGGTGAGCTTTGGGAATGGTGGGGAGGGTGGGAATAGCGGGATGGAGGCGATGGGTGGTGAGATGGCGTAACCCCCGGGAGTTGGCTACGAGCCAACCTAAATAAAAATAAACGCGCTCCGCTTCTATAATTTCTATAGAAGCGGAGCGCGTTTTCCTTAGGTTGGTTCGGATCGGAGGTCAAAACCAGCCTGATTCACATTCGTACTTCTATTCCTGCACCCCCACATTTCCACCATTCCCAATGAACCCCACTCGGTGTCCACTGAATTACAGAAAACAGAAGGAAAAGCTTGATAAACCATGAGAAATCCGTCAAAATTCCCCTGACCAACTTCTCAACAACATGGCGTTCGAACTCTTTGGAACAAACCTTGTTCCGCTTACCTTTGCTCAGTCCACCCCTGGTGTTTTGCCGATCATCGAAGGCTACGACCCCGTGGAATTGATCAAAGAAGCCATTGCCTGGGCGATCATCTTCGCCGGGGTGCTTTGTATTGTCTTCATCTTTATCGGGGGGATTTCCTTTATTCTCTCCGGAGGACAGGACGACAAGATCAAGCAAGCTGTTGGGACTATTCGTTATGCCATTATCGGCTTAATTATCGTCATTCTCTCGGTGACCCTAGTCAATCTCGTCACCTTTATCTTTAAGGTCCCGTTCGATTTTGTCGACTACCGGGAAATTCTGGATAAGGTCAGGAGTTTAAGCACGATTTTCCGGCAAGACTCTTTATATGAGTCAGACTACTATTATGATAATTTCTAGGATTTTTTGAAACGTTTCTCTGAGCAGGTCGTTATAGATGTCTGCGGGGAAAGTCCTTCGCTCCACCTCAAATCCCCAGCCCTTACAAGGGGAGAGGATCCAGCCTTCAAGCTCAGGAGTAAGAAAAAAATGAAGAGTTGAAAATTCACTGAAAATTGAAAATTAAAAATTGATAATTGAAGACGGACCCCTGTCATCACGGGGAGGCGTTCCCATCTCGGAACATCTTCCCGTTCTGACACTCGCAAGGGTTCAGAACACCGTTCCTTGAAAACTCGGAGGTTTGCAGAGATCGTTGACGGCCAAGATGGCCCCACAAGTCAATGGATCGCAAGTCCTACCCAGCCATTTTGTAGATTCAGCTGGAGAAAAAGTTGGTTTCGAAGAGGCATTCTCACCTTTTCGCCCCAACCGTTCTTTTCACAAGAACGATCGAACTCTACAGAGAAGTACTTCTTTATAATCTGCCCCACGGACCCCCAACCCCTTACAAGGGGAGAGGGAACCCTTCCCGGCAGACATATAAAAACCCCTTACGGTGACCACTGTAAGGCACGGATCCTCTTTTTTGGTCGAAAGAGCCCGTACATGTTTCGTTCTGTTTCCCCGACTGTTCTGATGAAACAGAGTTTATTTATTTATTTCATATAGTTATGAACGTACAAACACTTCGCAAGGCAATTGCGAGCGTGAGTGCAACGGCATTGCTTCTGAGCACGTTCATCGTCCCAGGAATGGGAGTGAATGTAGCGCAGGCTGCTACGGATTCCAGCCACTGGGCTTACAAGGGTTTCGAAACCCTTATGGACCTTGGTGCGGTGAGCTCCAATGCAGGAACAATGCTCGATGACGGTATCTCTCGAGGTGACTTCTTGAAAATCATCCTCGTGATGGCAGGACTCGCTGATGGTAGCGAATCTATGACCGAACTCGGACAAATTGCTGTAGATGAAGGAATTCTTACCGGTGATGCTGGTAATACTTCTGCCCTCAATCTCGACCGAACCTTGAATCGTGCTGAAGCGGTTGCTATCGTCAACCGAACTTGGCCAGATCTCAACGAATATCCATCTACTGGTGACCTCTCTGGAGTAGTCGCTGGAGAATGGTACGAAATGAACGCTCGACGAGCTGTTGCTGGAGCGGTCATCGTTGGTAAATTGATGAACGGAATCCGAAACTTCGCTCCTGGTGATACTCTCACCTACGGTGAAGCGATCGCGGTTGCGTTCCAGGCAAACCGAGCTGTTGAAGCTCTCATTGCTTGGCAGTTGGCTGGAAACAGTGGAGTTCCTTCCACTTCCGCTATTGCTCAGTATGACGCTGTAGCTGTCTACAACTTCGAAGTCGAAATCGTTTTCGATGAAGAAGGAACCGGAGGTCAGGTAGTCACTGGAACCCTCATGGTAGAAAAGGTTGCTGACTCAGATCGAACCGTTCTGCCAGATGGATCTATTGCTACTCTTCAGACCGTTCGTTTCACGAACCAGACCAGCGCTTCTGTCACGGTTTACTCCGTGAAGATCAAGATCAAAGGAATCGCGAATGACAACCAACTCGATGGTGCATTCTTGATGCCATTTGTAAGCGATCAGCGTTCGTCTTTCGCGGACAATGAATCTGACGTATTCGCGAACATCACGATCCCAGCCGGTGGTACTTACACCACGGACATTGCTTTGAGCATCAAGGCAAGCTTCCAGGCTGGTACGCTCGGAATCGACGTCATCGACGTTGACACCAACGCTTCTAACGTTGCTGGACTCCCATTGATGGGGAATCTTGTTCAGATCGTAGACGGAGCATCAAGCAATGGTAGTTTGACAGTCACGGCTCTCAACGAAGGGAATCGCACTCAACGTGCTGGAGCTGAATTCCGTGGTGGAAAATTCCAGTTCACGGCTGGTTCAAATGAAATCTTGAGCTTAAAATCTATCCTCTTCGACGAAGTAGGATCTCTCAATGCTGATGATATCGCTGCGGTTCGTTTGATGAATGATCAAACTGGTGAAGAGCTCACGGTTTGTTCTTTCACCTTTACAGGGGATATTTCCTGTGATTTCAGCCAAAAAGCTATCACCCTCATCGAGGGAAGCAATACTCAATTGGTATTGATGGTAAACGTTTCTGAAGCTGCAGATGTAGCTCAGAAGACCTTCCAGGCTCAGATCAAACGTGACTTCCATGTCGTCGTCCGAGGTCAAACATCTGGAGTGAACATCCTCCCAACAATCACGGGTGCTCCTATCGGTGCTGACGTGATCACCATGGAACAAGGAAGTCTTTCCCTGTCAAAAGATAGCTCATCTCAGACTGGGACAATTCAACCCGGGTCTACCAACGCTCGATTGGCTAGCTATCGATTGGAGGCTTTCAGTGAAACCATTCGGATCACTGATATTAAGGTCGACCTTTCTCAAGGATCTAGCGTAGAAGCAGATTTTACGGGAACTATTCGTGTTTTCATGCACGACGAAGGACAAGACCCGTTAGCTGGGCAAAGTTTAGTCAGCATAGATGCTGGCGATGACACACTTTATAATCAAAACAACAATACTCCAGCAGTCTTTACCAGCGCGAACAACATCCGTCTCGCTCCTGGCACGAAGAAAATACTGACAGTTGTTGTGAGTTTGGCAACAACCGCAACCAATGCTAGCACGGTTACTGCAATGATTGATATCCGATACGAACGAGATGTTTCTGGATCAGTTGCCACCACTCAGCCAATTGCTGGAAATCAGCTCTCAATTCAGAATTCTACCGTTCAGGTATCTGGCAACTCTGCGTTCACCTCTTCTACGGAAGTAGGGGGAACTTCTGCAGTTCGCATCGGATCCATCACGGTAAAAGCTGACAACTCTGAAGCTGTTCGCGTGAATACGATCAGTATCAATGTGAGCAGTATTACTGGATTGACCAACCTCCGACTCGTCCGTGCGGACGTAGAAGGAGCTCCTCAATTCGGAACCACTCGAGGTACGGTTACCCTCACGGGAAACACCTTCAGCTCGAGCACTCCTGAAGTATCTGAAATCGGAGTTGGTGCGACCGCGACCTTCGATGTCTACGTCGACACTCAGGTGAATGCAGCCAGTGTATTCGTGACCGTTCCTGCGAACGGAGTGACCTTCACTGGTAAGATCAGTTCTAACACTCGAACCTTGCCAGGAACGGCAGCGAACCTGCCACTGGTGACCATGGTTGCTGGAGAAGTTGGTCGATTTGTGACCACGACTCAGCCTACCAAGGGAGTAGTTCACGCTGGACAAACCGGAGTTCTTCTCTGGCGAGGTCAGGGTGAAGCCCGATTTGGTTCAATCGTAGTGGAAGAATTCCGATTCTCTGTTGCAAACGGAGCTGGAAATTTCCAAAACTTCGTTTTGAAGAAATCTGACGGAACGGTTCTCCTCGGTGGAGCATCCCTCATCAATGGTGTGGTAAGCTTCCCAGTAACCGTAACCATGCAAAAGAACCTCCAAATGACCCTCGAGGTGTACGCTGACGCGACCCCATCCGGTCAAATGGTTTCTCAGCAAAACGTTTCTATCGCTCTTTCTGGAGTAGAATATGACGGTGCCGGTTCCGGTACTGCTGGAGTTCCAGTGACTTCACCTGCTGAAGTATTGACAGCTCTTGCTTCTACTTCTTCTGAACTCGCCCTCCAGGCGAACCAGACTCTGTTGGTAGACGACTTCAGCGCCGCTGGTGCTGACGATCGTGTCCGACTTGCGACTGCGTTCTTCGACTACGATGCTGATTACACGGCTTCTCCGACTTTGAACGGAGCTGCTGCGTCTATCACGGGTGGTACTCGAATCTCTACCTTCCCATACGCTTCAGATGACACCACCAAGCAATTGGTAGTGCCGACTGTTTCGACTGCAAGCAACAACGAAGACTTCACCCTCGGTGAACTCGTATTCGTTTACCAGGTAGGTGTTGCTGCTAACACCGGATTCGGAGTTGTTACCGCTGCTGCAACCGATCGTGTTGCTGGTACGACTTTGAACGTTTGGTTGGAAGGTGGCACCGCTTCTACAGCTATTGTTTTGGCAGCTGGTGACGTTGTCCTCCACATCGCTACTCCAGTGGCCTACACGGCTGCTCCTACTCCAGCTACTTTGGCTATCGCAGTCACTGCTGGACAGGTTGCCTTCTATGGTGACTCCACCACAGGTGCAAACACCGGACTGACAGTTATCACTGATTCAGTAGCTCTTGGAGCTAATGGATCTGCCGCTGGTGCTGTCATCAATGGTATTACCCTTGGTGTTGGAGACACCCTCGCTGTCTTCTCTTCTCAACAGTCTGAAATCCCATCTACTTCATCTACCTTCAGCTACACTGCTGGTACGGTACTGATCGTTGCGGATTCGGCTGCTCCTGCGAACAGTGGAGTTCACCTGGTGAACAACACCCTCCTCCCAGGACAGTCTCTGTTGACTGCTGGCGCATTGATCACTGGTAAGACCCTCTTGGGAACTGCTACCGGAGATCGAGTGGCTGTCCTCAATGGATTCCCGATCGCTGGAGAGCCAAAACAAGTCCAGGATAGCTACCCAGAACTCAGCACGATCAACACCGGATTCGGTACGTTGATTACTGGTTCTGAACAGCTCGTTGCTAAACTGAAGATCTTGAACAAGGGACCACGTGAATTATTGGTAACTGCCTTCAAGTTCCGATGTACTGGTAGCTGGACTACAGCTGGTGGGGCAAATGTTCATCTCAATGACATCCGTATCGAACGAAATGGTACAACTACCATCAGTCATACACGTTCTGATGCAGGAGCTCTTGACTGTAGAACAACCACCCCTCCTGTCGCAACTCTCGACAGTCCAGAAAGTGTAGCGCCAAACGGTGGAACACTTGAACTCTGGATTTACCAGAGCACGGCAAGTGCTGGTACAGGAACCAACCTCTTCTTCCAACTTGAATTTGATCAAACCGCTGGTTCGGTCGGTTCATGTGTGGTTCGATACTTCTACAACCAGGCTTCTGGTGGTACAGGTACCAACCCAACATCTGTGGCTCCTGCACAGGTCTGTAATGGAAACAAACTCTTCGGTCCGAGCTTCGAATCATAATCCGGCGATACTCGTCGTATAGTTGATCTCGATTCTCTCCGAGAGTCCGAAAAGACCCCACCCCGCGCAAGCGGGGATGGGGTCTTTTTTTGTGTGTTTGAAAGGAGTTGTGAAGAGGGGGAAGGGATGCCTCGGCGGCTGAGCCCCTGCTACCCCCTAACCCCCTTACAAAGGGGGAAGTTGCTCGTCCCGAGCAACCTGGAGAGAGAAAAGAATCTCCGATTCCTATGATGAGACTCTCAGCAGATTAATGTGGAAGATTGTAAAGGGAGAGATAAAAGATGTGATCTATGCTAATATAGACTCACAATTTCTCACTCATATAGTATGTTCAAACGAAAAAACCTGGCGATATTCCTGATATCAGCGTTGCTTCTCACCGGCTGCGGCATCCTCCCTCCTATCGCCCAAGAAGAACACCTCCTCTCCACTAAAATCGAAGGGCAAAAAAGCTATGAAGGGACCTTCGGAGATACGAATGTCAGTGTCGATGCGTTCCGTGACCTGACCTACATCGCCATCAGCGATACCACGCCTCGCAAAGTACTGTTTAAAGAAACAAAAGATGGCACCACCTATCTCGTCCTCCGAGAGGGGCAAGAAGAAGAGGCCATGACCGGCATCGCCACCTACTACGAGACCCTCACTCCGGAAGGAGAACTTCTCTACATGCTCTACGACAATCCCAACAGGATTTGGACCTTGAAAAATAAAGAAGGAGACAATCTATTCCGCGGCGAGATAACAAACATGTTCAAGCAAACTGGAAACGAACTGGTTTTCGCCAGTAAAAATGCCGATGGAAGCAATGAGGTTTATTACAATGGGAAAAAGGTCTGGGAGCACCCCTCCACCGTGCTCCAGTTCCATTATGATCCAGCCGCAAGCCGTCACCTGGCAGTGGTAGCGGAAGCCAATCCGAATTTTATGACTCTTAAAACGTCGTTTAAAGATGTGCCAGGGATCTACCAGCATGTGCACGGATTGGAAATCGACGGGGACAAGGTTTCGTTCTTGGGACAAAAAAAAGACGCTTCGGGGGAATGGTTGTGGTATCTGGATGGCAAGGAAAAAACGATCCCATTTGACGTAAAAGAGGTCAGCGCTGTGAACAGAGGCGATGGAGATCTGGGAGCAATTGTAAATATCCCTCAAGGATGGTTCTTCATGAGTTCCGACGGCCAGGAAGAGCTGATCAGCGGGACCGCGCAGGGGCTTTCTTGGACGGAGGACGGCTGGAAAACCATCCTTCAGCGAGAAGAAAAGACCTTTGTTTACAACATCTCGAAGCAAGCGCGTGAGGTAGAGGACTTTCAAATCGTTCCCATCACCCTCAATGGAGGAGTAGACCTTTGGTTCGCACACCGGGGGATCGATGAGAGTCACTGGAAGATCAATCGAGGTCAGCAGGAGGTGGTCGAGTTGCTCAAGTATATCGCACCCATCTTCTTGAATGGGCAACCGTATTTACTGGGGGAGAAGGGCAGCGGTTCAGTAGACTTGTATCAGCTGAATCCTTAAAGCATTTTTATGAACGTTTTCTCAAGAATTTTTATAGCGGTGGCTTTCACGCTCACGATCTCCCACTGGTCGATCAGCATTGCTTTTGCGGATGAGAATGATGATTTCAGTTTTGAAATCGCCAATAGTTTGAATGTCGATGCGACGCGAAGTATGACGGCTTTACCGGATGTGACGATCACCGTCAAAAAATCCTATGAAGGTCCGCTTGCCATCAAAATTCCCAGCACCCTGAAAACAATTTTCTCACAAGATGTGAAGAGCGTTCTCTTGGGAGGTTCGGCCGGTGGGAAGATGGAGATCGTCACGGCTTCAGACCTTTCAGAAGACCAAAAGTCCCTCAATATTCGGTTGAAAGAAACTCTCAAAGCTCAGGAAACGCTCATTATTTCTGGCCTGCAAATGAAGATCTTTCAAGAAGACAACACGGCTCAGCCGATCCAGCTGGAGTACATGCTGGATGGGGCTACCTTTCTCCTCAATAGCGCCAGCACGGTCCGCTTGGACGCAGACGGTCTTCGAAGACGTTTCAACGCGCCAGAAGCCGTTCGAAATATTCAGCTAACTCCGGTTAACGCAACAGGTTTAGATATCCGTTGGTCGCCTTTACCCGATCTGGACGGTATTGGCTATGAACTTACGGTCAAACCCACTCTCGGGGGAACGGCCGCCCTTGAGCGGACATTTATCGAGAAAAACAAGCTTTCATACACAGTCGACAATCTGAATCCAAACCTCGAGTATACGATTGTCATTTCCAGTCTTAACAGTGCCGGCCTCAAGACCGATGTCAGCGTCGTTTATCAACCTTCCCAGCCAGAAATCGACAGTCGAACCACCGATTACAAAAACCTGAGCGTCAATCCCATTGAGTTCGCACTGATCTATGAATCACTCGTTCCGGTTGAGTCTCGTCAGTTTCCTTTTGACGGCAGTCAGTCGCTGACCAATGAACAGTTTTACCAGCTGCTCCAACAGTCGAATCTTTATAGCGCTGTATCCAGACGCACCCAGCTGTATATCCAGCGGTTGGAAAAAATTCGTGCGAACCCTCAGGAGCTCACTAACACTGATTTGATACGCCTCCTCGCCCTCATCTCACTAAGGGAACGAGTCCAATACCAAGAGTTCGTACCTCGCCCCGACCTGAAAGGAAAATCATTTCTGGAAAGGCGATACGCGTTGGAGCTTTATAAATTGCAACGAAGGGGAGTGATCACAGATCCCGAAAAGATGTCCGATTCCACAGAAAAAGTGAGCATGGAAGCATTATACACTCGCTTATCACATTTGCTGGATCGCCTCCAGCCAGTGGAGGAGAACCTCTAGCGCAGTTCAATACCAGCCTGTCGCAGGTCATCTGCGCTCAGGCCTACATTTCGGATCAGTCCAAGAAACCGCGCCTCTCGTGCGGGATTTTGTCCCGACCTCACTAAAATATAGTGAAACTGACTGACGACATTGAGACGTTCCGCTTTGTTTGGGGCGGATATACATGCTTCCTGGATTCGCTGGTAGAAAATCGGAGAGGTAAGATAGTCTCCTTTTACCATGGTGCTCTGCTGTTCTGCCGGAGTCAAATAGTTGCCCGTCATTTCTTGCACTCGATGCAACAAGCTGAGGTTGTGTAGCAGGGTAAAATACAAATTCGACTGCTGGCGCGATGGCAGAGCCGGGATATCACCTCTGGCCAAAGCCAATTCAGTTCGTTCAAACAGCATGACGGAACCAGCTAAAAAGTGCTGCATTTTTTTTGCATAACCGTAGTGGTTTTTCAGTTCATCCAATAAATGACCAATGCCACCATGGTTTTGGATAAACCACTCCACGGTTTTGTGAGCGTCCTGAATGGCGGCCCAGCGAGGATCACTGAACAACTCGACATAATCATGTGCAGGTAAAGGACGCTGCCCCATGAGTTCTTCAAGTCGATCAAGACACCTCCACGCCATCTCCAAGCGGTCCATTATCTCTCCAATGGGCGTTTGTCGGGGGAGCTGGGTAGGAGCAAAAGCCGATGCCCCCAGTCGTTCCCGAAACCCGATAGATCGACGGAAATACCGGTCAAAATCCTGCACAAGTGTTGCAAAGCGACTTCTGGCTTCAGGTTTTGCGGTCGCAAAGGCCTCCACGGCATCCGTCTGCCAGGAGGGGTCATCAGGGATGTGCTGGGTTTTGTAATACGCTTCTTGAAAAAAACGGAGCACTTGGGCGCAATCAGGTGTGAGACGGCATCCCTGAAGCAAGGTATTGAGCTCTTGGAGGATTCTTTTTCTTTCAGCCATGAGGGCATCGGATTCACGGACGGGATTCTCTGGGAATCGCAAAGAAAAACGCTCTTCCAAGCCTTCAGAATGTTGCTGTTGTGCACGAATGAGTCGTATCTGTGCTGATGCAAGTGTCCGGTCGTCATCAGCCGTTGCTTTACTCGAAATGATGCCATAGAGGTCAATGGCCTTTCGATCTCCGGAACGGAAAGCAGAGAGAGCCAAAGGCTTGGCGCATTCGACTTCCAAGGCTTTCAGTTGACCCAGCAAGTTGTTCAAGCGGTTCTGGACCGTTTCTTTTTCCGAATCCTCAAAAGGGCTTGGTTTTGTATCGATAAACTCCTGTCGCTCCTGCAAAGCAGCATACAGGGAACGAAAAGGAGAAAGGCATTGCTGTGAGTTCCCAAGAGAAACCACCGAAATGGTCTCGGATCCGGGAAGACTGCCTAAAACCCCCGCCGGTGGGGAACTGAAAGCCGGTTCCACCTGTTGCCGAAGGCTTTTTAGCTGGAGGTCCACGCCAGCAAGAGCCTCCATACTGCGAGCGAAGATAATTTGCTGTTCAAGTCCTTTCAAGCGAGTTTCTTTCTCTGAAGCATCGAGATCAAGATGCTGTTGGGTTTTTTCTCGCTCTGATTCCAGCAACGCCAGGGCTTCTTTCCACTGCTGTGACGAAAGTAGGTCCTTGGTGGTGCGCAGAGCTTGTTCTTGAGCCTTAAAAAAGGATTCTCGTCGGTTGCTTTTGTTGATGATGGGCATCGATGCCAAGAGACTCAATAAAGCCGCTCCGGCAACCCCAAGGCCAATTTTGGTCCTTCGCATCCTCACCGTCTTCTCCGACCGCCTCTCCAGCTCCTCATCCACCCACTCGATCACCTCCTCCATGGTCGGACGTTCTTCCGGATCGTAAGCAGTCATACGCTGGAGCATGGCCAACACCTCCTTATTCCTCGAATCTTTCTGGATGAAGGCCTTGATGTTCGGATCTTGTTCTGAGGATGCCACAGCGGGGGAGTGGGTTTTGTCACCACCGATTTTCAAGAAGTAGCTCCTGATATTTTCCTTGCCGGGTTTGACACCTTTTGAATACTGCAACGGATGCCGGTCAGAGGTCAAAAGCGTATAGAGTACTAGGCCCAACGAGTACACATCCCAGGGCTTTCCGGCAGAAGACGAATCATTGTAGGCTTCCGGAGGGATATACTCGGCCGTTCCGACGACGCGGTTGGGACCGGTGAGGGTATGCTGGTCGGTGATGATGTCTTCACTGGCTTCCATCGATTTAATGTCCTGGAGCTGTTGAGAACGGACCCCAGCCAGACCGAAATCCGAGACCTTCAGTCCGCTTATTTTCTGAAGTCCATCCCGAAGCTTGTTCGGATCATGAGACCTGTCCTTGATCCATGCTTTGATCAATTTCTGGACATCAGGGGGGAGGAGGACGTTTTCGAGCTTCATGTCCCGATGAACGATGCCTTTTTTGTGAGCGGCAGCAAGCCCTTTGGCCGCTTGTTGGATCAACAACAGCGCGGCTTCGACGGGAAGGGCCTGCTCAGCTTCCGCCATCGATTCAGCGAGCGAGGTGCCGTCTTTCGCCCCCTTTACAAATTCAAACACATGGTAGGGGATGAGGACGGGCACCGGCAGATCACCAAACTGGACTTGCGCTTGATTGCTGTCAATCACCGCCACCACGTTCGGATGAAATCCCAACTGAGCCGCATTGGCTCCTTCATTCATAAAGCTCTGAATCATCTCCCGATCGGACATCTGCATATTCAGTTTCAATGCGACCACACGCCCTTTGCCATCGCCGAGTTTTTGGCGGGCCTTGAGGACCATTCCCATCCCACCGCGGGCAATGTATTCGAGCTCATCATATTTATGAGCCAGGGCGGGAGCCAGGACCTGATCGATAAATTGTTGAGCATGATGAACCAAGAGGTCTTGCATTTTCTGTTGCCACCCCGGAGGGAGGTCCGCCAACGACCAGGCTTCCTGAGAAACCGCTTTTGCAGGCGGAGCTTCAGGCGAGGGAGAGGGGTGACGGGCAGGTGCACCCTGCTGGGCTGCAGCCCTTCGAGCAGACTCCAGGCGATGCTGGAGATGTTGCAGCGCTTGCTGGAGTTGACCAACCGCGCCAGAAATAAGAGGCGGGGGCGACTGCCTCTGCCAGCGTCGATAAGCTATCTCCAACACGGTTTGCACCTGTTGGACCAACTGTTCCGCTTGTTCCCGTGTCTGGACGGTGGCGGCATTGGAAACCAGTTGGAGAGAATATTGTGCAAAGAGGCCTGGCTCCAATCGCATCCAGCTGTCGGTACTCTGAGGAAAGGTGGGAGCTGCCGGAGCCACTTGGGCAACCTGGAAAATCTGAGCTCGAATGGAATATGAAATGGCCTGAATGAGTCGCTCGATACTTTTGCGGGCATCGGGTGATTCTCGATACCGTTCAAGTACCTGTTGCAGATGCGGGCCAAGCTGTTCATCAAATTCCCCCTTTCGAAGCTGATGCTCCAATGGAGCAAGACGAGGGTTAACCCGTCCCAAATCACGAGCGAGCTGGATCAGGTCTTCCGGCAATGGTTGATGAAGCTTTGCCATAAAAAAACACTACACTTTTATGACATTATACCACAAAAATAGAGGGAAAAATAGGGTGAGGGAGCTTTGAAATGAAAAAAACCAGTGTCATTGCAGCGATCCCACATTTGTCATTTCGACCGGAGCTGCAGGAATTCAGGAAGGAGCGCAGTGGAGAGATCTGGGAGCTGTACAATCGAGAGATTTCTCCACTCCGCCCGAGTACAGGCTGCGGTCGAAATGACAACAAAAATAGCTCGGAATGACTCCTTTAAACTTATCGAATGGGTGATGACTTCCTTGCTTTAAAAATTCTTCAACAAATCCTCCGCTCTGCTGTGCTCTTCCTCGCGGTGCTGTTGTTCTTCTTGCTGGCGAGCGGTACGGGCTGCGCGGGACTTTTCTGAATCCCAACGGTTCAAGTACTTCTGGGCGACATCTTCCAGTTTTTTATCGTATTTTTGATCGATGTCCTGCATTTTCTGTTGTTCCGTGATGAGGATGGTTTGGAGTTGCTGCAGTTGGTCCTCCTTCATCGTGGGCAACAAGTCCGTCCAGTACTTTTTCTCAGCCTCTGTCAGCACGGTGCTCCCTTCGATCAATCTTCGGATGTCTTCCGAAAGCGTGGCCTGGGTGACCGGTGGTGGAGTTTGATCGCTCATAGTGATAATCGTTCAGAACATTATACCAGAAAAAGCCCCGGGAAGGAACCCCTGGAGCTGTTTCTAGGATTCGAAATACACCATTATGCCCCTCCGAAGAGCCTTTTGAGAAACCCCCAAGCGCCTGAATTTCCAGGTCTTGTCCCACTCATGGCACTTCTCTTCCCTTTCTTTTTTGGGGCCTTTGAGCCTTTTTTCACTGCCGACACCCCAGGCTGAAAGCTCGCCGGATCCTCCAAGAAATCGAGCAGCTGATCGGTGTTCGGACGCTTCGTCGGGTCTGGTTCACACATGAGGCTCACGAGTTGGGCGATTTTATAGGCCAAGGTTTCTTCGGCATCAATATTATGAGGGTTGTTTTGATCGATAAATGATTCGATAAGAGAGTCTTCCAAGCTCACAACAGAAGGTTCTTCTGAGGCATCCGTTGAAAGTTGTCCCACACTTGTTACCACCGCAAAGGGATCATTCCATCTGACATCAGCGTTGCGGCTTGCTTCATACGGATGAGTCCCTTTCTGACCGGTGATGAGGAAGTACAGGAAGACCCCTAGCTGATAGATGTCTGCCGATGGGTTTCGAGTATTTTTGCTGAAAATAAGAGCCTCAGGAGCTAAATAGGGCAAAGTCCCGAAGATCTCGTCGTCTTTTGCCAAAGTAAGAGGGCTTTCTTGCCCTTGAGAGTTGTCTCGTGCAACTCCCAGATCCAAAAACTTCAAGGTTCCTTCGCGAAGGAGGGTATTGAGATCCGCTCCATCCCAATTCTTGGGCGGAAGCAGCATCAAGTTTTCTTCTTTGATGTCTCGGTGAACCACCTCGCTGCGATGGATATAGTCGAGGGTGGCAAAGAGCTGATGAAGAAACTCGAGGAGCGATTTCGCATTGGGGACGGTTCCCAAGGCAGAGTATCCTCGAATCGTTTTTTCCAAGCCAATCGCATTTTCGAGGAGTTCCAAGCGCTGAAAAGTCATGGAGACCGGGACATTCATCTGCCGCGATCCTTTCTTCACCGGTACGTCCAAGGTGACCGACGCGAATCCCAGATCTTGGACGATGTTCGGATGACTCAGTTTGGAGTGTACTGCAAAGCTTCGAATCGCCAACTCGGCGTCTTCCTGGTTCGTCAGGCCCATGATGTCACAGCGAAGGGCGATGGGTTTGCCCATCATCGAGCTAAAAACTTCTACGACGACGCAGGTGCCACCGGAACCAATGACCCTGAAGGAACTTTTTGGAACATCGATCGCCAAGGAATGGGCTTGTTTGCCAATACTAGATCGCAAGAGTCGAGAAAATCCCTCCGCATCAGCTCTCATCATCCGAGCCAAAGCCGTCGCCGCAGCGGCCTGATCACCTTCCAAAGGACGAAGCTCTCGATCTGGAACGGTGCCTCTGACTGGAGCGGGTTTGGATGCTTTCTGAGCTTTTGGTTGCGCCATCCTCTTGGATCGTTTGTCCTGACGTCGGAGCTGCGCATCCAAGGCATCCAATGCCACGCACATATCACGCAGAAGGACTTCTCCCTTCTCAATTTTTCCTAAATAGTGCTCCACCATTTTGTCGGCAAGGGCGCGTTCAGCTGGAGAGAGCGATCGCTTATTCAATTTTTTGGAAAGCACCGAGATGACCTCATGCCCTATTTTTTCGTCACCATAGAACTTCTGGAGGTGAAGTTCTGCCTGGGAAAAAGCGGATGCTCCCTGAGTTTCGGCAGCAGTGGTAAACCAATTGAGAAACTGTTCAGAGGTGTTTTTGATCTGTTCGACTTCCTCAGTAAATCGTACGCTCTCCTCAAGTTGGGAAAATCGATCACGAAGCCATTTGAGTCGAGCTTCATCATTTTTAAATCGTTGAGAGCGCGACCATTCGGTGATTCTTTTTTGAATGATCGGTTGAAGCATTGCCCGTCCTACGACATGCAGAGGGGGAGGGAGAGCTTGTCCATCTGCTGAGATATTCATAAAAAGACTCCCAGCCGGATCTACAGGACAAACATTGAGTCCGTTGACGAGTTTTTGGAAGAGCATCGGATCCTGCTGGTTTTTTTGCAAAAAGGGAAGAATGTGTTCTTGAAGGAGTCTGACTCCTGCAGTCCGTTCATCGCCGGCCATATCATTAAGGGTAAAATCAGCTCTTTTCCTTTCTCCTGATGCGGATTGCGAGAGGACGGTTTCAGCTCGGTAGCGAGTATCCACGAGCGTTGAAACGAGGGCATGGAGCCATTCAAATCCTTCACGGTTTTGCTTGCTCTGCGATACAGCCTTTAGAATTTCAATATCATCAACCGTTGCCCCGTTCGGAGTAAATTTTCCTCCAGCGAAAATGCGGTTCGTCACGCCCTGGAGTGGTTCATAGCCTTTTCTTCCCCGTGAGGATGTTTCAATATTCTGCAATCCATGGAAAACTTCAGCTGTTGGTGCCTTTGATTGAGCCATATGAAAAAACTTAAATACAGATAGGTAAATATATTATATTTACAGTTTTTGTCAAGAAAAACGGGGGATTGCTGAGTATTTCCATTCTAAACCTGAATCAAGCTTTTGCGAATGGTTCCCGACCAAGTGCCTGGTCAACATGCTGCAAAATCAGCTCCTGTGGGAGGATGTCGGGTTTTGAGACCCCCTGTTTATGTGCTGAAGTCGTCCGGATCGCTTCCAAAAGCACCTCCGATGCCGGGTTCAACAGCATCTTCCAGTCAGCATGTTTTTTCAGCATCTCCTCCGCATTCTTGCGCTGATGATCACCTGCGGCAGCGGGCAAGGGCAGGGGAATGAGCAGGGCCGTTTTCCCCAAGGCCTCGATTTCCGCCAGGGAGTTCCCTCCAGCCCGGCTGATGACCAGGTCGGCAGCGCACAAGAAGTCGGGGTAGTCAGTGGTGACGTAGTCAAATGGATGGTACGGAAGGTACGGACGGTTCGAAGGATTTGAAGGGGGGTTCTCCTCCGCACCTTCCGTACCCTTCGCGCCCTCCCAATCCTTCCCTTTCCCCGTCAAATGAATCAGCTGCCATCCCTCCTCCATCAACTTCGGCAAGATCTCCCAAATCAATTCATTGATCTGTTGCGCTCCCTGACTGCCTCCCATCACGAGCAGCACCTTCTTCTCGGCTGAAAACCCTAGCTTCTTCAAGGCTCGCTCGCGCGATCCATCAAACAATCTCGGTGAAACAGGGTTTCCTACCTGCACGACTCGAGAGCTGGAGTGGGCAATTTTCTCCCCTTTTAAGTGGGCGGGGGTAGGGGTTGGGCTCTCGAAATATTTCCCAGCGCTCTCAAAGCCCAAAAAAATCTTCGTGGCCATCTTACCGATCAGTCGGTTCGCGAGCCCGGGGTAACTATCCGTTTCGTGGGTAAAGACCGGGATCTTTCTCAGCCAGGCCGCGGTTGCCACCGGCAAGGCGACGAAACCTCCGGAGGAAAACACGAGCTTTGGCTTCAGCCTTCGCAGGAGCCAATACGATTGCCAAATGCCATACACAAATCGAAAAAAATCGGGAATGGTTTCCAAAGCCAAGTAACGTCGTAACTTCCCGCTGGAAATCGCATGAAATTCAGCCAGATCGGCACTGATCAATTCAGCTTCCTTCCCCGTCTTCAAACCCAAATAATATCGCCTCACCTCCGGACGGAGCTTCTTCAGCGCTTCCAGCAGGATCTGGTTCTTGGTGACATGGCCGGTGGTGCCGCCACCGGTGAAAACCACTCCTTGCCCCCCTTGTTCGGGAGTTCCACTCCCGAACCCAGGAGGGGAATGGAGTTGTACTCCACGAGACGGAATGGAACCTACATCATGGCTCATAGATGCTTCATTCATAAATAATGCCAGTGCTCTGCTAAAGATAGTCTACCTTAAAAACAGTATCATCATTCTTCAAATAGTTTCTGGCACTGGAATACAACCAATCCTCTGGATCCAGGACAAAGCCTTTTTTCACAGGATTATCATGAATATATCGGGCTTTTTGTGCCAGCATTTTCTCTGAAGAGAGTTCAATGGGATGAAACCCTTCCTGATACACTTTGAAGTCATTTCCACGCTGATCCAATCGGGCATGCATGGCAAATTCATTCAGAGGTGTTTTCACCCACCCATTTCTCAAAAAATCGCTGAGTTGTCTCGATGTATGCCGCTTCATATCGCGAAGGATGTCGCTCAAGTGATCTTGTTGGCTGCTGACAATCATGTGCCAGTGGTTGGGCATGATGACGTAATAATGAACGCGAAGGCCTTTTTCACGACGACAAAAGTCCCAGCTTCTCAGCATGATCTGAAATGTTTCCGGGTAGGTAAAAATGCTGTGCCATTCTGTAATGGTAGAAGTAATGAAATAAAGGCCATGCTGATCAAAGACGCTGTAGGGTTTCATGGAAAGGGGGAGGAGGAATGGATTCGGATTCGGAGTACAACTCCGGGGGATCCTGTTCGGGAGTTCAACTCCTGAACAGAGGGAGTCCGGAGTTGTACTCCGCTAATAGGAATTCTCTCAGCATTTTCATCGCCTTCCCCCGATGACTCAGCGCATTCTTCTCCTCCTCACGCATCACGCTATACACTTTCTCAGCACCGATCGGTTTGAAAACAGACGAAAGCGGGATGCCTTTTTGGATGGGCCCTTCCACGTCATGGGTGATCATCCCCACACAATCACCTTCAAAAGACTGGTGTCCGGATTCATCCATAAAAATCGCGTGGCATACAAATCGGGCAGATCGGTCGGATTCGTGCTGCATGCGGTTCATAAAATGTTCCAGCCACTCGTCATCGGAAGCCTCAGGTCCGGCTCCCCAGTTTCGGGTGTTATATCCCAGCTCTCCCATCAGCGCGCTGACCTCCATCCCCGAATCTTCCGCGATGATAGGGAGTCCGCTCATCTGAAAGTAGGCCCTCGCTTTTTGAAGGGCGTTTTCAGCGTAAGTCGTCCCAGTTTCATCCACCGGCACCGTGATCCCGAGATCAGCCAGTGACACGAATTCGATGCCATCCAATGGAAGGAGGGCAGACAAGATTTCCTCTTTCTTTCCTGGATTTGTAGTTGCCAAGAGAATCTTTTTCATATAAGATGGTGAAAACCAGACGGGAAACGACGTCAGTATTATCGCAAACACCAGAGGAAATCTGAAACAAAAACACAGGCATTGTATTTCCCTTAAAACCCTTACGACCCTTAAGTCCCTTCCCCCATGAAACTCCCCTCCACCCTCACCTTCGACGACGTGCTCCTCATCCCGCAATACTCGGAAGTCTTGCCGAGGGACGCGAACGTGAGCACCTGGGTGACCAAGGAGATCGGGATGAACATTCCTCTGATTTCCGCCGCGATGGATACCGTGACCGAGCACAAGATGGCAATCGCCATGGCCCTGGAAGGTGGCATGGGCGTGATTCATAAAAACCTCACTCCCGAGCAACAAGCCGAAGAAGTAGAAAAGGTAAAGCGCTACGAAAACGGCTTCATCCGCAACCCTATGGTCGTCAGCCCGGAAGACCCCATCAAAAAGGTCATCGAGATCCGCAATAAGTACGGATACAAAGCCACTCCTGTGACCAAGGACGGCAAGCCCAACGGGGAGCTCGTCGGCATCGTGACCAAAAATGACTTCATGGCGAAACACGCTGACGTGAAGGTGAAGGAACGCATGACACCGTTTAACAAACTCTTCTTGGCTGAAAAAGGCATCTCTTTGCAAAAGGCTTACGAAATGCTCGAGGAAAGTAAATACAGCAAGCTCTTGATCGTCGATTCCAAAAAATCCAGAAAGCTTTTTGCTCTGGTCACGAGAACAGATTTAGAAAAAGCAGAGCTCTTTCCGCATTCAGCAAAGGACAAAGACCAGAGCCTGATCTGTGCCGCAGCCGTTGGTCCAGCGGCCAATCTCGAAGAGCGAGTCGACCGCCTCGTCAAAGCTCGGGCTGATCTACTCGTGGTCGACACGGCTCACGGACACTCCAAGGGAGTCATGGATGCGGTGAAATTCATCAAGAAAAAGTATCCGAACCAACAAGTAATGGCAGGAAACGTCGCCACCGCGGAAGCCGTTAAAGCGCTCATCAAAGTGGGAGCCGATGCGATCAAGGTCGGGATCGGCCCAGGGTCTATCTGTACCACCCGCGTGGTCACCGGGATCGGGGTTCCTCAGCTTTCAGCGGTCTGGGACTGTGCGAAAGCCGCTCAGAAAAAAGTGCCCATCATTGCCGATGGAGGGATCCGCTACTCAGGTGACGTCGCCAAAGCGATGGCGGCCGGAGCTTCAGCGGTGATGATCGGAAGTATCCTCGCCGGGACAGAAGAATCACCGGGTGAAATTTTCTACCGCGACGGAAAAACCTTCAAAGCCTACCGCGGTATGGGATCGATGGGCGCGATGAAAGAGGGGGGGAAGGAGCGATACGGCCAGGCCTCCGTCAAAGACGAAGCGAAGTTCGTCCCCGAAGGCATTGAAGGCTTGATCCTCTACAAAGGTCCGGCTTCCCGTGAAATTTATCAATTGGTCGGCGGGCTTCGCTCTTCCATGGGCTACCAAGGTGCGGCGACCATTCCCGAGCTTCAGAAAAAAGCCCAGTTCATCAAGGTCACCAAAGCCTCCCAGAGAGAGTCACATCCTCACGATGTGCTCATCGCCCGGGAAGCTCCGAACTATCGGACCTAATTACAGGCCCACCAAGAGTCCGACCTTTTGCAGGAGAAATACCATGACCGAAGCCGCATCGGCTCTTTTGGCGAAGTCAATGCCACGATACTCAGCTTGATAAGGGTTGGCGAAAAACTGTTCGAGCAAAGCGAAGGTGACATAGCGTTCGTACCACACATCCGCTTTGATGTCCTGATACCAGAGAGCCGCAAGTCCCGTTCGAGAGAGATTCACCTTGAGTGCCTCGAGAGGAATTTTGAGGAATTCCGCTCGGTTGACCGGATCCCAAGGCCGGAAGGTGGTTTTCCCTTGGTCGACCGCCGGTAAACGGTTGGGATCGATCCCCAAGGCAAGGGCATTTGAAGGACGAATGATCCCATCACCACTCACGATCCCCAGGTCTTTCGCTTTGGCGATCCAAGGGGTGAACCAGGCATCAAGGGGGGTATCGATAAACGGTTTCCCGGAAAGCTCTTCAGGACGATAGGGTTCGATACAGAGCAGGATCATAATGAATTTTACGAATTCCGCCCGATTCAGATTTCCACCCGGTTCGAATCTGCCATCAGTCACTCCGTCGGTCAGGCCATATCGCGCCAGTGCTTCGATATCAGCTTCCGCTGGATGACCTTTGATGTCAGAGAAGGGGATCGCTTTTTCTGGGCGGATGCAACCGTTCTCAATAGCTAATTGGCTAGGAACCAGTCGGTCAGGATTCGAGATGGGTCGGGAGCCATCGTATCGTACGATAGGTCCGGGCCAGGGATTGCCCGGGTCGGGAGGAGTAGGTGCCGGACCAGGTCCCGGCACGGGACTTGGTCCAGGATTTGGATTGGGATTCGGCCCCGGGTTAGGATTCGGATTGGGGTTGGGATTTGGACCAGGATTTGGATTGGGATTCGGCCCCGGGTTAGGATTCGGATTGGGGTTGGGATTTGGACCAGGATTTGGATTGGGATTCGGTCCCGGGTTAGGATTCGGATTGGGGTTGGGATTCGGACCAGGATTTGGTCCCGGATTCGGCCCAGGGTTTGGGTTCGGATTGGGGTCGGGATTTGGCCCTGGATTAGGATTCGGATTCGGTCCAGGGTTTGGACCAGGATTTGGTCCAGGATTTGGATTTGGGTTTGGGGGGGGCGGATTAGGGCCAGGTCCGGGAAGTGGCTCTGAATCCTCATTTAGGGTCGCTCCTTGAGCGCTGGTTCCGGTAATGTTGTTGATTTTCCAATAAGAGGTGATGTTTTCCACTCCGTTTACGGTGGTCTCCACATCCACAAAGTCAACTGACACTGCTTCCGGAACGTCCTTCGGGCTTGGTTGTCGACCTTCGAGATTAATTTCCAGTATCCTTCCGTCAGCATCCACGAGGAAGTTAGGATAGGTCTTGCTGGTACACCTCAGGTCTTTTTTCCCGGGACAGACATAGATTCCTTGATAATTCTGATCTTCTACAAACATCGAGAAATTGATCACGCCACGCAATCCATCATAGGCAAGGGTTCCATCTTTGGTGTTGGTGTCCATGACCATCCGTGATGGATCGAAAGAACACGTGTTGATAGTGGCTTCGATCACTGGACGACGCCCCTTCGTGAAGAGCACTCGTTGGAAGCCTTGGTGTGGAACCCGGCTCATATCGATCGAGTAATCTTTCATACCTGGTGTCGAGGCTCCAGCAGGAACAGTCCGCATTACAATTCCAAATGGAAGACCGGTCATCAATCGAGGAGCACAGACCGGATTATTCGGATCAGGATTTGGCCCCGGTCCCGGGTTCGGGCAGTTCGTACCGACACAAGGTTCGGGACTCGGCGAAGGACAGTTCACGCCAACACAAGGAGTCGGCGTCGGTCCTGGATTTGGATTCGGTCCAGGGTTTGGTCCAGGATCAGGACAATTACTTCCGACACATGGTTCGGGACTCGGTGAAGGACAGTTCACGCCAACACAAGGAGTCGGCGTCGGTCCTGGATTTGGATTCGGTCCAGGGTTTGGTCCAGGATCAGGACAATTACTTCCGACACATGGTTCGGGACTCGGTGAAGGACAGTTCGCGCCCACACAAGGAGTCGGCGTCGGTCCTGGATTTGGATTCGGTCCAGGGTTTGGTCCAGGAACAGGACAATTGCTGCCGACACACGGTTCGGGACTAGGCGAAGGACAGTTCACTCCTACACAAGGTATCGGAGTCGGTCCCGGCCCTGGGTTTGGACAGTTTGAACCTACACATGGCTCTGGATTTGGGTCAGGACAATTGCTGCCGACACATGGTTCTGGACTCGGCGAAGGACAGTTCGTTCCGACACAAGGAGTCGGCGTTGGTCCTGGATTTGGATTCGGTCCAGGGTTCGGTCCAGGATCAGGACAATTACTTCCGATACAGGGTTCGGGACTCGGTGAAGGACAGTTCACGCCAACACAAGGTGTCGGCGTCGGTCCTGGGCCTGGGTTTGGACAGTTTGTTCCCACACAAGGCTCAGGGTTTGGATTCGGACAATTTGTTCCGATACAAGGTTCGGGACTCGGTGAAGGACAGTTTCTCCCCACACAAGGAGTCGGGATTGGGTCAGGTCCCGGATCAAAGGTGATGATCTCTGGAACGGGTTTTTGCTTAGGAGATTGTTCACCGATGGTGAAGCGATAGGTCTCTGCTTCTCCACCGATGAGAGTAGGGCCTGAGAGAGAATCTTCGGTTTGAAAGACAGAGCTGTCTCCCGACCATACCCAATTTGACCGAACAAATGCAGGAAGACGTGTGAAAATAAATCTCCCATACGTTCCTCTGTCAGCGCCTGACGCAACATCTTCGAGTCGTTGCAGGACTTCTGGAGAAAATTGTTCCTGCAGGTTGAAACAAATATTTTTGATCTTCACGATTGAATTATCATCAAAGATCACCGGGAAATTTTTCACCACCCATTCATTATTGATCCGATTATCGACATACCCTTCATAGGTAGCACTCAGGTCCGCATCCAGGAGAAAGTTAAAGTAGAGAGGGCCTTTTCTAAAGGAAGTGAAGACCGTTTCATAACAGGTTTCTTCGGTGAGGCTGAACTTCGGAGTGATGCTGATGGCATTTCGGTCGATATCGCCTCTCTCTTGGGTTTCGTCAAATCCATACAAGCCGTAATAGGAGCTTTGCGGATTCGTTTCAAAATCCAGTCCGATCAAATGGCGGTCCTTCATTTGGTCGTTGAGGGCCTCTGAAGGGTATCCCATGTAAAATGGACCGGTTGGAAGCACGGCAAATCTCAACTCTTCCGGTTTGAATCGAAAGAAGAGAGGGATTTTTTGGAGGTCAAATACCGCCATGACTTCTCGAGCCGCCCAGCCCACGGTCGACGTGATCCAAGTCCAGGCACGACTGTACCAGCGGTCACTGTTCACGCTCACGGTATCTTGATAGTACGGATTAACGAAGTTTTGATTCGGCTCACTCGGGTATTCAAAGATGGGTTTCGGAGGAGCGCTTCCTCCTCCTCCACCATCACCCGGAGGGGGGACACCACCACCTGGAGGAGGGAAACCCATGCCTCCACCCGGAGGAGGGGCACCATTACCACCACCGCCTGGGGGAGCTCCATCACCATCACCTCCTCCACCGCCAGGACCACTCCCTCCTCCATCTCCACCACCGCCTTCACCTCCAGCAGCACCGTGCGGAGAGGAAACGGGGCAAAAGTTTTTTAAGGCCGCAATGACCTTCTCAAAGAGGGTTTTTCGAGAGTCGATGCCTTTTTGATAATCTAGTTCAAGCGCGACTTCAAGTGTGCGAATCAAGTCCGTAATATCCGAACAATTGACACAATTCTTCTTCTTGAGCGTCTCGTAGAGCAGGGTCAACTTATACAAAAGAGCAAACACGTCTTGTTCGCTTTTTTGGACAGTACCAGCTAAGGCACTGATCAGGGTTTTCTTCACTGCCTCATATTCGATAAGGATTTCAAGACAATCTCGGTTGTCCACATACTCTTCAGGTTTTTCTGGGCTAATTTCGATGAAATCCTCAGGCGGCCTTCTCCTCCCCACACCAATTAACTCGTCGATCGTAAGACTACAGAGCTGAGTCACGACACCTCCTTTGGTGTCATCGACGTCCACAGAAACACTTCCCATGATGGTACCAGCGCCAGGAGCAGGTAGTGCCAGGGTAAGGTTCACTTGTCGGCTGCTCGGGCCACCTGGGATGGAGGCTGCCGTTACCACCACGCCATCAGGATTTCCTGTGCCACCGGTAAGACTCAGCTCAGAGTCATCCCCATCGGGGTCGTGAGGGGCGTCAGTGATGGCGACATTCACACTGGTATTCCCAGGGCCGCCACCTGGAGGATATACAAGAGAGACAGCGGCATTACAGCTTGCGATGGGGTCTTGGTTGTCCAAGACCGTGATGTTATAAAACGCTTCCGAAGTACTTGCGAATGCAGCATCCGTGACCGTGAGTCCGATCACAATATCCGTCCCAGCACCTGCTCCCGAGACACCGGTCGAATCATATGACACGAGTGGGTTCCCGGTTCCTGATGGCTGGCTCGCACTCCCAAAAGCTGGAGGCGTGGTGATCGTGTAGGTATAAGGAGGAGTCCCGTTGAGAGCATTCACCGTGAAATCCAGCGAATCATTTGGAACCATGATCTGAGGCGAAGAAGGATTAAATCCTTCGATCACGGGAGCTGGTGCGAGGATTTCAGTGGTTCCAGTTTTTGCAGAACCCACTCCACAGGTCATCACGGCATTGATCGGGTGAAATCCTATCGAACCAATCGCGGTATAAAACACGTCCCCGTTGATATTTCCAGGGCTTGTTGCTCCGGCGACCGTAACGCTGTTGTCGCCCATATTGACGACTGCTCCAGGGATGTTCGTGCCAGTGATGGTAAAGTCTGGTGTTCGATGAGGAGTCCCTCCTGGTCCGGTAAAGGGAGGCATGGTTTCATCGGAAAAATAAATCGTGCAGGGGACATCTGACAGAAGCGTCTCCACCTGCAAGAATCCAGCCCCAGATTGACCTTGTTCAATCCCGAACTGCGCGAACCAAAAATCAACTTCCGATGCCTGTGCGTGTGAGGAAGACCATGCGAGGGCTCCCATCAAAAAAACAGCCATGGAGATGATTTTTCGGAGACGCATGAAACGTGGCAAGAACGATCTGGACGCAGGACGCATGGAAAAGATTGAAGAAATAAATGAAATCCCCAAATTATAGCTGAAAAACGAAGATTTTTCAATCCTAAAAAAGCCCCTTTTTCCAGAAAAAGTTCATCATTTCTTCATTCCCTTGAGTGGGGGAGAAGTGTCCAACTTATCGACGATCATTCAAAAACCTATAATAGACCCGATGGATCATATCCTGGGAGTCATAGAACGCTCGAAGGTATCCAAAAAGAGGTGAGACCTCTTCATGGAGATAGCTCCCCTTTGGCCTGCCGTAGTAATTAAAGAAAGGAGTGGTGGTAAAGTTTTTTCGGATGACTTGAAGCAACGCGGTATCCAGCTGGCGGGCGCTTTTGATCAAGGGGGCGTCCACACGTGCTTCTTGAAGAGCCACTTCACCCCAGAGTCGGAACAACAGGCTTTTTTGTTCAGGAGTGCCATGGACGGCATAGGGGGTGAGCTGAGACAATTTCTCATAGGTTTTCGCGAGGGCGGGATGAATGAGGCAGGTGTCGGTATCGAGGGACTCGAGCTTCCAGTGCTCTAGATCTACCACAAACCCCTTCCAGGTTTTTTCATAGATCGGTTGGGCATCGATATAGGGAACTCCTGGACGGGCTTGAGAAACGCCACTGAGGAGCTCATGGTAAGCAAGGCTGACATCCATGATGAAGGCGACATTGGTCTTTGCGCTTTCAAATCTTGAAATCCATTCAGACGACGATCCAGCAGTTCGATGGAGCTGGAGTCCTTCCGCCAAAGGATGTTCGTATTGGCGAATCCATCCTTCGCTGACCACGGCTTCCAATTCATGCAAAAACGCCCGATGCTCTTTGAGAGACAAGTCCTGGCTCAACGGAGAGAGTCTCTTGTTGGAAAGGAGTTCATAAGCTTTCTCATACTCGTCCCCACAATGATACAATGCCTCTATTCGCTGTTCGGCCTTTTCGAGCAGGCGTTGGGCCTGCTGAAGTGTTTCGTGTGCTATTTCTCTTCGGGGTTCAGGGGGTTCTTTCAACTCTGGTTCGATCGGCAATGACGGGTTGATTTTTGGTGGTCGGTACGCGGAGAGTTGATCGGGCGATAAACGGCTGGCGAGAGATGGGGAATGGTGGGGAGAAATGTCCACCCTCCGAGGTGCTTGAGGGGTTTTTGCGGACGGAGAGACGGCATACGGCACGTGCTGCGCCGAAGTATTTCTGTGCTGGCTTATAATCCCCGCCATCACCAAAGCGGAAAAAGTGCCAGCAGCAATAAACCCTTCCCAACCTTGGAGCGAGGACTGTCGAGATCGTCGTTTTGCTCCCAAGACTCTTTGGACCTTTTGTCGGGCATCACTCGTGCGTCGTCTCAGCCTTCGTGTTTCATCAGAACCTTTGCGGGGAGTTCGTGGTGGTTCGATCTGTACTGGGCACGTTGCAATCATGCTCTCTTCGAGGTCTGTAGCCAGATCGACATGCTCCAAAGCCCTGAGCTGCTGGAGAGCCCGCTGGATGTCATCACGAGAGTCAGCCAGGAGCTCGGGACTCCTTGGCTTTGAGAGATCGTACAAGAGGTCGGCAAGTTCCACATCAGTCGCCCTCAGGACATTGCTGGCCTTCATCAATCGGACTCGAAGCGGATTGTTTGCCGTCATCTCTTCATGAGCTTGGGGATCCTCGTGAGCTATCACAGAAGGGGATGGTTCTCTTTTGTACCGATCGACACTTTCTCGGAGCGCACGCCCGAGAGACTGGAGTCTTTCACTGGGGTGCTGCTCTAGTTGCAGCACGATCCGTTGCACCATCGGCTGCCTCAATGAGAGGAGGAAAGGCGTGTCCGCTATTCGCTTCAGGACTTGTGCATCCTCCGGAAAAAGAATTTCGATGGCATCGCTTACCTGGTGAAGCACTTGGCGAAGTCGCTCCGAAGTCGTTGGATGTCGGCGCTCTTCAGGAGAAGACGATGCATCTTTATTGCCCAAAGAATACTCTAATGGCATAGAGGATGAGATACACGAAATAAAGCAAGACTTGAATGTACCCGTTTTTTTGGCTTACTACAAGGTAAAATGCCGCTTATCTGCTGTTGCCAGATGATCAACACAAAAAAACCCGGGACAGGGCCCGGGCTTTCAAGACAAGGGATGATAATGTTTGTCCTACTTCAATCCTACGATCTCATACTTCACCACTCCGGATGGAGTCACCGCCTGCACCTTATCTCCCACCATTTTTTCCATGATAGCAGCTCCGATAGGGGAGTCGTTGGAGATTTTTCGTTCGAACGGGTCGACTTCCGTCGTCCCCACGATGGTGTATTCTTCTTGGTCTTTGGCGCCAGATCGTCGCAAGCTGACGACCGATCCGATCTGAACGGTGTTGGTGTGCTGCCCTTTGATGACCTTCGCGTTCTTGATCTTGATTTCGAGCTCGATAATACGCCCTTCGATGAAGGCCTGTTCATTCTTCGCTTCTTCATATTCGGAGTTTTCAGAAAGATCTCCATAAGAAATCGCTTCTTTCAAACGTTGCGCGACTTCTTTTCGGCGCACATTTTTGAGCTCTTCCAGTTCTTCCTGAAGCTTCTTCAAACCGGCCTTGGTCACCAAAACCGCTTCGTCATTTGTGCCACTGCTCGAGGTCGTCCCGGCACGGAAGTCATCATCCGCATACTCCAGTTCATCATTATCGATGATAGGTTCGTCTTTCTTAGCCATAGTGAGTGAAAATAAAAAGGTAAAAGTGAAAAGGTAAAATGTTGGGACGATGGGGAACCATGGGACGATTGAGACGATAGTGAGTTCCTCCCAATCGTCTCCTTTTTCTCAATCGTCTCTATTCCATAATCTTAATCACCGTGCTGTGGTCCTTCAGCTTCTGCAGTACCTTCGCTTCGATCTGACGGATACGCTCACGGGTCACATTAAATTCTTTGCCCACCTCCTCAAGAGTATGAGTCCTTCCATCCATCAAACCAAAACGCATTTTAATGATCTTTTGTTCACGCTCCGTGAGGTACTGGAGCATGTCGTGAATATTTTCCTTCAAGATCTGTCGGTTGGTCGCTTCCGCAGGGGAGAGGGCTTCGCTGTCTTCGATGAAGTCTCCCAAGCGGGAATCTTCCTCGGTCCCGACAGGTGCTTCGAGAGAGATGATATCCTGGGAAATCTTCTGAATATGTCGGACTTTGCGCACATCCATGTCCATTTCCACGGCGATTTCTTCGGGGAGTGGTTCTCGTCCGAGCTCCTGCACCAATCGTCGCTGAGTGTGAGTGAGCTTGTTGATCGTTTCCACCATGTGCACGGGGATACGGATCGTTCGCGCCTGGTCGGCGATGGCACGGGTGATGGCCTGACGGATCCACCAGGTAGCGTAGGTCGAGAACTTAAACCCACGTCGGTAGTCGAATTTCTCCACCGCACGGAACAGGCCAATATTTCCTTCCTGGATGAGGTCGAGGAAGGACAGCCCACGGCCGATATACTTCTTCGCGATTGACACGACCAGACGAAGATTCGCTTCTGCGAGTTTCTGCTTCGCCACGGGGTCTCCTTTTCGGATCGCCTTGGACAGCTTAATTTCTTCAGCGGCCGTCAAAAGAGGCACCTTTCCGATTTCCGAGAGGTACATGCGCACGGAATCATTGCTGATTTCCTTCATGTTCACCGTTTTTTCAGTCTTTTGCTCTTCTTCGTCTTCATCCTTCTTCTGCCAGATCATCTGGTCCTTCACGTCGACTACTTCGATCCCCAGATCAAAAAAGAGAGAAAACCCCTCATCGAGCAAGTCGAGATTCTCTTCGGCATTTGGAAACACCTTCATCAACTCCTGATTGGTGATGAAGCCTTGTTCGCGTCCTTTCTTGAGCAATTCCACCATCTCCTTCGGAAACTTGGCGAGTACTTCGGCCGAAGGAAGGGCGATAAATTTTCGTTGCTTTTTGGCCATTAGGGGAGGGAGTATTAGGAGGGTGAGGAGTATCAGGAGTGTTAGGACCGTAAGGAGTATCAGGAATTTTTCCTCATACTCTTCACGTTCTTCATACTCCTTTCGTTCGAATTTAGAATTTGTCTGCCAGCAAATTTTGATGTTCCCGGATCAATTCATCCGATTCCGAGAGGGAAGTGGTCTCGCGTTTTGCCAGTTGGAACCGAAGGGTTTGCAGCCTTCTTTTGCGATAGTCATGCCGGATCGCTTCCGCGAGATTGTGCACTTCGTGTCGCAGCTGCTCTTCGGAAAAGGAGGCGTATTTCTCGTCGGCGTACAGTTCTAAAAGCTGAAGATGCGCTTTCCAATGCTGATCTCCTTGGGCTATTTTTTCTATGATTATCAACGCCTGCTCGCCCTCCAGGGAGGACTTGTCCGCATGATTGTAATAATCAAACAGCTCTTTGTAAAGGTTTTTTTGCGGTTCTTCGAGGTATTCGAGCTTGAAAGAATCAGCGACTTCACCGGTGTACAGGGGGTGTCGCAGGAGAAGGCCGAGCAAGTAATCAGCCCGTGAGAAATGCGTGATAAAAGTCTCTTTTTTTGCTTCTTGACGGGATGCCTGGATCGGCCGATTCGTTCGTTGGAAATCAGCCATAAGGTTTTTCAAGGACACTTCCAGATCAAAGGAAAGCTGTTTGAGGTAAAATTCCTGCTCGGTTTTCTGGGGAAGGCGTTGAATAATGGGCAGAAGCTGTTCCATCACCTTCTTTTTCCCCTCCAAGGTCGATGAATTCACCTGGGAAAACGCTTTTTTGAATTCATATTCCATTGCTGGAACAGCATTTTCCAGGGCTTTTTTCCATTCTTCCGCCGCGGTACGAATGGCTTCATCGGGATCCTTCCCGGAGGGAATCAAGACGACTGAGACATTGAGCCCCAGCTTTTGAGCGATCTCGATCGAGCGGCTGGCGGCACTTTGGCCAGAAGTATCGGCATCAAAGGCAAAGGCCACATTCTTCGAAAAACGAGCTATCAACGCCACTTGTTCCTCTGTCAAAGCCGTGCCAAGCGAAGCAACCGTATTGCCGAAACCATTAAGTTGCGCTGTCAGAGCATCGAAATACCCCTCCACGACGATAGCCCGGTCCAAGTCCTTGATCGATTTCTTCGCCAAATGGAAGCAGTACAAGGTTCTGCCTTTATGGTACAAATCCGTTTCAGGAGAATTCAAATACTTGGCTGCCTCCGGGTCGGAAGAAAGGGTTCGTCCACCAAAAGCGACTAATTTTCCTTGAGGATCGTGTATAGGAAACATCACCCGGTCACGGAAACGGTCGTAAATATGACTGTCACCGACCTGTTTTTGTGAAGCCAGTCCGGAATTCAAGATCTCCTTGGTTCCAAAACCCTGCTTTTGCAAGAATTCGGTTAATTGATGGAACGAATCCGGCGCGAAACCCAGTCCCAGCTTCATCTGTTCCGCGCGTCCATAGCCTCGGTTTTCGAGGTACTTGCGTGCCTTTTCATGGTCTTCCAGCTGCTGCTGAAAAAAGCGCTGGGCCTCCTGCAGGATATTGAGGACGCTTTGTTTTTCCTCCTTGCTCGCCTGGCTGGTTTTCACGATCTGCACGCCGGCCTTTTCACCCAAGATCTGCAAAGCTCCCGAAAAATCAACATTCTCGACTTCCTGAATAAAATTGAAAATATCACCGCCCTTACGGCAGCCGAAACAGTACGCGATGCCTTTATCAGGACTCACGATGAAAGAAGGGGATTTTTCCTGATGAAAAGGGCAAAGCCCCTTCAAATTTCGCCCAGCCTTCTTGAGCTGGACATAGTTTCCCACCACTTCTTCGATGCTGAGCCGAGATCGGATTGCTTCGACACTGTCCATAGACGCAGGGGAGAGAAGGAGACCCTAAAAGACCTCCACCAAGAATTAAATAGGATACCAGAGAATGAGAGCAAGTCAATTGTGCAGAAACCTCTCGGTCATCAGGTATAATGCGAAACCATACATTTTACTAAATGGCAATATATGATATAAGACATGCTGTCAAAATAATAGGCCTTATCAGGGAATCATGACAGAGGAAAAGCGAACAATTGACCCACAAGACCCAGAGGCAGTTCTAGGCTCCCTGAATGATCAAACAAGAAAGGGGTTACCGGAGGAGGCTCTTTTGAATGTCATAAGCAGGAGTAGCCACTCGGTGCGCGCTCAAGTGATGAGAGTTTACTTAAGGCGAGCGTTTGAAACCGATAAATATCCTATTTTGAGCGGGATGAAAAGAGATGTCGAAAGAGTTCGAGACATGATGGTATCTCAAGTGTCTGATGCAATAAGGTACGCCATGAAGACAAAAAAAGATGATGGAGACTTTCCGGCATCAGAAGCCATTCTCTCCTCGGTCGAGAGAGAGCTCACTCCCGAGCAAGCCCGAGAAGTGCTCCAATTTATCGAGCCGAAACTGGTGCTCACACCTGTCACGAGCCTGGAACGATTTCGCGAAGCATTGGCCTCCGCCAGTGAAACGCTTGAGATGTCAAAAAGTGCCTATATTCTAGAGCCAGTCCCAACACACTTCAACGCCGAGGCAGTTCAAGCCCAAGTGCAAGGAAACCAGATTAAACGATGGAGGTTTGCCATCACCGAAGGGGCGCAGGTATTTATGCCTCAGGAATGGGACAGTGAAATGGAGAGCTTTCCTCAGCGAATAGAACGTTTCAATCGCAAATTTGGGGCAATCAACATCTTTCCCATAGATTGCCAAACCTATGCTGCTCTAACATATGCGGGGCTCCTCCAAGGGCGGCCTACAGATGGACAGTACGGAAACAATAGCCGAGACGCTTTTTGTAAAAGCTTCGTTGGTCAGTCGACGATCCTAACGAAGGGCAGCGATGCCTCAACCATGCTTGTTGCCTATTGGTGTTTTGACTATCGTCAAGTTGTTTTTTATGGCTCCACGTTAGAAAACCTTCCAGAGAGGTGCCGTTTCCGTCCAGCAGTGATAGGCGATATCGTGGCTAGTGCAGCTTCTTAATCGTCTCCTCAAAGCTCTTCACATCAGAGAAAGCCCGGTAAACGGAGGCAAAGCGGATATAGGCCACCGGATCGATCTCCTTCAGCCCTTCCATCACATCCTCGCCAATATCAGAAGTCGGCGTTTCACTGTTCTGGGCCCATTTTTCTTCGAGACGGTTCAGCATCGAGCTGATCTGCTCCTTCTTAATCGGCCGCTTCTCGCAAGCTCGCCAGATCCCGCGTTCGAGTTTCTCTCGATCGTATTCTTCGCGCGTTTGATCCTTTTTGATCACGATCAAGTTCGCCGCGCGCAGGCGTTCAAACGTCGTAAACCGTCCATCGCATTCATCACACTGCCGCCGGCGACGGATGGCCGTATTATTGTCCGTCAGTCGGGAGTCAATCACGCTGTTTTTCAGGCTGCTGCACTGGGGGCACTTCATGGGGGTGGGGGAAGGGGTGTAACGGTGATAAGGGTCTTAAGGGTCTTAACGGTCGTAAGGAGACATGCTTTGAAAGGTTGGTCGCATCAGATATGCTTTTCTCGCACGAGAAGTATAACACACCATTAAAACCCTTACGTCCGTCAGCACCCTCCTTCCTCAGAACCCTTAAGTCCCTTAAGTCCCTTAAAACCCTTAAGCCCCTTAGCACCCTCTCTTCCCCATGCTCCCCCTCCAAATCCAGCGCGTGATCCAAGAGCTTAGCAAGCTGCCCGGCATCGGTCCCAAATCAGCCGAACGCTTGGCTTTTTACCTCCTGAAAAAACCCAACGACCACGTCGCTTCCTTAGCCGATGCCGTCGCCAATCTGAAGAACGGCATCCACTACTGCCGGCAGTGCTGTAATCTCAGCGACCAGGAACTCTGCAAGATCTGCGACAACGCCGCGCGCGACCGCCACCAAATCTGCATCGTCGAAGAACCACTCGATGTCTTTGCGCTGGAAAACAGTGGCGCCTACAAAGGCCTCTACCACGTGCTTCACGGAGCCATTTCTCCCCTCGACGGTGTAGGGCCGGACCAGCTCACCATTGACCAACTCTCCAAAAGACTCGACGAAGCAGCATGTGAAGAGGTGATCCTCGCCACCAACCCGACCGTCACCGGTGAGGCCACCGCCGTCTATATTTCCCGACTCCTCAGGCCCCGCAGTATTCGAGTCACGCACCTGGCTCAAGGGCTGCCGATGGGGGGTGAGCTCGAGTTTGCCGATCCGGACACCTTGAAGAGGGCGATGATGGGAAGAAGAGAATGACAATGAACGATTGACAATGAACAATAAATTGAACTCTATCGTTTATTGTTTATTGTGATGGTGATTGTTTCACCCCATGTCCCTCTTCTCCTTCCTCCGCTACCACCGCTGGAAAAAAACCAACTCGACGATTCAAACGATCCGGCAGTTGAAAAAACACACCGTCTTTCGACGTGCTCGCTTCGACGTGGTGCTGCCCGATCAACCGCCGGAAAAAATGGTCATCTTGCTCGGCCAAGTCCACACGGTCTGGAAGGGGAAAATCGGCAACCGGGAACGCAAACAAATTGTTCGTTGTCAGTCGAGACTGTGCAGTTATTACGCGTATTTCGAACAATTCCTCCAGGTTCGATCATTCGGGGGGGAGGGCATCTACGAAGGGCTCAATACGTCTTTTCACGACGAACAGAACTTCCGGCTCTATCGGGACATCGAACGAAAAATCCAACTCCAGCATCCGATTCCTTTGGAAAAACTTTCGGAAGCCGCGGAAAGAATGCTGCATGAATTGGGAAGAGAATGGCACCGAGAGCTCTTGAACCAAAACAACCTAAAAAACATCCAGCTCTTAGCGGCGGCAGTGTCTGGACAATCCCTCTTCAACTACCTGCGCGACGGGCAGATCGATATGTATCCCATCGAAGGAGAGCTGGCCTATCGTCGGGTCCTCGAAGGCATCACTCGCTTGGGACATCAGATCGAAAAGCTGGAACAAACCGAGGAGATCCGGGCAGTCCGCTCCAGAGACGGAAAAGCAAAAACGGAAAAAGAAGCGGAAAAAATCCTCCACTTAAATGCTCTGATTCAAGAATTCAATCGGGTTATCGGAAGTGATATTCGTGAGCGAGCCACCTTCGAAATCTTACGGCAGAAGTCCGAGCAGGATTCGGCAGTTATTTTTACAATGGGCATTGGTCACCGAAAAAATTATCTCTCGTTGGTAAAAGAATACTTCGGAGAAAGTTCGACGGTGTTTGTATTTATCACCGCCCCTGAACTTTTGATCAACTGGTGGCTGACGATCGGAGTGCCGATTACGATTTTGTTGATTCTGAGCCTTGGGAATTTCTGGTTTCTTTCATGAATAAATCATTGAAAAACATCCCTCTCACTTGTCGATAGGGAGTCGGCACGGAGGATATTTTTTTTGATAGGATGGAGAGCGTTGACTTTCTCTTTTTTGAGAAAAATCTTTTGCTGCACGTATGGATCCGTCAAAAAAACCAGAAGAGAGCCAGCAAAAAGAAACCTCTTTACCGGCAGAGGACGTCCTTAGCAGATCCAATCAAACAACAAAAAAAGCGGTCAAAATCGAACCAAGAGGGTACGCGGCAAATCCAGATACAAGGGTAGACGACTTTTATGAAATCGGAGCGAAAATCGAAGAGCTTGAGGCTGGTTTTCGAGAGCAGATTTTGCGATGCATAGATCAAACTCGGCTGATAGAAACCCTCGGGAGTGAGGGCTTAAAAAATGCGAATACTCGAACCCTTCTTAAATATGTTGCTGAATCTGTTGGGATCCGGATCTTTTTAGAATGGCTTCCCAAGTGGAAAAACTATGCAGAGCAAGTGGCGGAATATCAGCGGCTTTCTCCGGAGCTATCGGAGGTATTGGTCGATCAGTTTTTGCTGACGGGGATGATTCGTGATGCGGAATCCAGCACGGTCTATTCCGCATGGGACTTCCGCGAAGGAAAAAAAGTAGTGATCAAGGTGGTGACCTTTCAAAATGAAGAAGCAAAAAACCATTTTGATCTGGAAGTGAGCGCTCTCAATGGATGTTATCATCCCTCCATCATTCAGCTCTTACAAGCACACAGGACCGAGAGAGAGGGGTATATTGTCATGCCTTTCGTAGAAGGGGGAACCCTCATGGACTTGATCAGCCCCGAGCATCCATTACCCCTGTTTTCGAATGGAGAGCAGAAAGGAGCGATGGAAATGATGGTCCATATTTCAGAGGTCATCAGGTACCTTCATGAGGAGCTTGGCCTTTGCCACAACGATATCAAGCCTGCCAACATCCTGCGTGGAAAAAAAGGGGAATTATTCATCGCGGATTTTGGAATTTCCCACAAAGAAAATCAGAGCTTATTTGCCCAAACTCCTGGGAAAGAAAGGGGGAGCGACGGCCCCTATATCTATGGAACACCAAAGTATATGGCTCCAGAAAAAATCGATGGCAGCCCGGGAACCTTCGCGACCGATGTCTACAGCCTGGGGGTGACCTTTTATCAACTGTTGACGGGGGTGTTCCCGGTGGAAGGGAGGGGGATTAGGGAGCTGACGGTAAAAAAACTCAGGGGCGAGCCTGCGCCAATCCGTCAATATCGCTATGATCTCCCGCCAGCCTTAGAAAACCTCATCATGCTCATGGTCCATTCGGATCCCCAAAGGAGACCTGGTATGTCTACGGTGTCATCGGTCCTGAGGAAAAAGATGGAGTTGTGGAAAAATGACCCAGCAGTAAATCACGAAATGCCGGTCAAAGAAGGTCCTGGCACACAACACATGAAGAATATGACGAGGTTCCGACAAGAGCTTTCCTCAAATTCTTCCAGATATCGAAAAAACAGGCCATAAAGGCCTGTTTTCAATTCAGTACGATCGTATCCTAGTCTCGGGTGAAGAACAAAAGACCCATGATGCGGGCTTTCTTGATCGCATTCGCAGCCATGCGCTGTTGGCGAGAGGAAAGACCAGTATATCGTCGGGGTTTGATTTTCCCGTAGTAGCTCGTCACATGACGAAGGAGGGGGATATTTTTGTAATCAACGTAGTCGACAGCATCGAATGCTTCTCGGGAGGGTTTAGTAGCCATAGGTTGGGAATGAAGGAGTAATAGGGTACGGATGGTACGGAAGAGTGGAAGGGGAACGGTGGGAGAAGGCATTTTTCCTTCCTATCGTTCGTACCGTGAATTAAAATTCTATTTTGTCGTCCATCATGTCAGGTTCAGGTTCTGGCATGGGGACATCCATGTCGGCCATATTTTCACTGCTGGCCACGGAGATTTCATCCAGGTCGTCTCCACCATCTTTTGGTCGTTTCTCGAGCATGATCATGTCCTGAACGATCACTTCGGTCTTGTGTCGGCGGATGCCTTCTGGGGTGTCCCACGCTCGGGTCTTGAGGTATCCTTCGACATAAATCAGTTTGCCTTTTTTGAGGTACTTGCCACAGATGTCGGCCAGTCGTGCCCAGGCGACCAATTCATGGAATTCAGCGCTGGTGTGCTTGGAGCCATCTTTGGAGACCCATTGACGGTTGGTAGCGATACCGAAGGTGCAGACTTGTTGACCGTTGGGGGTTTGTCTCATTTCTGGATCTCGGGTCAGATTGCCGACTAAGATCACCTTATTTACGCTTCTCATCGGAGGAAAATAAAGAATAAAACTACAACAAGGGTAATAGCTTTTAAAGCAGTTGGAAGCAGGTTTACTTGACTGCTTCCTAAAAACATTAAAGACCTAAATCATCGTTGCTGAGGATGTCCTCCAGCTTCTGGTCAAAAGACTTTCCAGCCTTTTTTGGAGCGTCCTCAGCTGCTTCAGCAGCGGGCTTCGCTTCAGGTTCCACGGCTGTTTTTTCAGGGGCTGGTGCAGCTTCGACCTTTTTCTTTTCAGGTGCTGGTTTCTCCTCTTCTTTCTTCTTCATTCCACCAGATCTCATCCCTCCTCGTTTTTCAGCCTTTTGCTTCTTGAGGTCTTCGAGACCTGCTTCGATTTCTTTGAGGGTGATCGGCTTGTAGTCCTCAGGCACCTGGAGGATGAGGTATCGGACGAGGTCCGGGAAGAGCTGGAGCGTTTTCTCCATCCCCTTGACTCCGTCGGTATCCATCATGAAGTTCCAAACGGCATAGTAGCCTTGGTCCTGTCCTTTGATGGGATAGGCGAAGGGTCGGACCCCCCAGAGTTCTTCATAGGAGATATCCTGAAGAAGCTCGCGGAGTTCCTTGAGCCTTTTCTCGATTTCGTTTTGGGTGATCCGATTGCTGAGGATCACCATCAATTCATATTTCTTCATTTTCATGGGGTTAAGAATAAAATTCTGGACCCTCTGGTTCTCCCGACGACGGGACCCATGGGGCCGAAAATGAATGAGTGCTGGGAGAATCTAGGGCAAGAACGGCCTTCCGTCAAGTGCTTTCGGGGCGGAGTGGACAGGTGCAAGTCCTCAAAAACGCATACCAAAAAACATTATCAATAATAACGCAAGTCTAGTGGATTGATAGAGCTCTGGAAATGCAGTTCAATAGCCACCTTGCATCGATTTACCACCATGATTCACTTGGACGAACAGATCGTTAGTCAGATCAAGCAAAAGATTATCCATGCCCAAAGTATTTTGCTGCTGGCCCACAAGAACCCGGACGGGGATACCTTAGGTTCTTCGTTGGCCATGTTCCTCTACTTAAAAGGACTTGGGAAAAAGGTCCAGATCGCCTGCTTCGACAAGGCTCCGGAAGCCGCGCAGTTTCTCCCCGGAGCGGACGAAATGATCCAGGAGTTCCAGGACGCCGACTATGACTTGGTCATCAGCTTTGACTCTGCGGATCCCAAGCTCAGCGGCTTCGACAAGTCCCATCCCGGGCTCTTCGAAAAAACCGGACGCCATATCAATATCGACCATCACAAATCCAACCTGATGTTCGGAGACATCAACCTGGTCCAAACCGACTGCGCCTCAACGACGCAAATCTTGTTCTACTTATTCAAAGAATTTAAGGCGATTTTCACTCGGGAAATCAGCACCTGCTTGCTGACCGGCTTGTACACCGATACCGGCTCATTCATGCACCAAAATACCACGCCGGACACACTCAGGGTAGGGGCTCAGCTGGTCAAGTATGGAGCTGATGTGACGGCTATTTCCAAGCACCTCTTCAATACCAAGCCCGTCAGCCAGCTTCGACTCTGGGGAAGGGTTTTGAACCGCGCCAAAAAAACCCAGGACGGCGTCATCGTTTCGGCCCTTACTCAGGCTGATTTCGATGAGCTGGGAGCTGATCGGGACCATGTGTCAGGAGCCATTGAGTTTCTCAAGTACGTTCCTGATATCACCTACGCGGAAATTCTCACGGAGGAGAAAGGGGGGAGGGTCAAAGGGTCCCTGCGCACCATCCGCGACGATGTGGATGTGTCGGCGATTGCGGCCAACTTAGGTGGGGGAGGGCACGTCAAAGCGGCTGGATTCAGTATTCCCGGCAAAATCCAAGAAGAGGTCCAATGGAGGGTGGTAGAGGGGGGAGAGGAAAGGGTGTTTTAAGGTAAAGCGTACAACGAAAAACGATTCAGGGATCATCATTCATTTCCCAAAAATACGGAGATAGACTAAAATTGAGCTAATACGCTTTAGTATTTTTACGTTTCTCGTTTTACGTTTTACGTTCTTATGAAAGTCCACGTCATCGACTTGGGGAAAACCATTGCGGTAAAAGAGTTTCAGAAAAAAAACGAGCTGAAGGTCCTTCTAAAGGAGCCCTTGGTGGTCGGCTTTGGGCCTCAGAAATGGGTTGTCGTGCTCCGATATGGAGTCGTGGCATTCTGGAACCTCACCAAAAAAGAAGGCAACGACTGGCTTCGCATGATCGCCCCCTTTATCGTAGATCGCTTTGAAAAGCCCTTGGAGGAAGTCGTGGCCATCGGGAAATCGTCCCGCTCCGAAGGTCCCGCGAAAGAAAAGATCACCCTCAGGAGCTTTGATCCTCAACGAATCGCCATTGTTTCCCTTATTTTGGGGCGCTCTTTGGCTTTGGAGCGATATGAGGCGGAGGCGAGCAAGACCTTGATCGAATTCGACTCGGTCATGAAATCCTTCGGAGAAAAAGGGCGGACCAGCCTGTCTTCAAAGGCCCTCCTGCGGAAAGTGGGCTTCGCGATGAACCTCCAGCACCTGACCGTCTCCCAAATGGCCCTGCTCGACAAGCCGGATCTGACTTGGGATAACCCTCACCTGGACGCACTCTACAATGACCTCGCGCTGGATTACGAACTCGAAGACCGTTATGATGTCCTGAGCGAAAAACTGAAGCTCATCTTCCACAATGTGGAGTTTATCCTCGACTTCATCGACGCCCGCAGAAGCCTCATCCTGGAAGCCACGATCGTGTTCTTGATCGTTTTCGAGATCGTCCTCTTCTTCCTGGAATAAGAAAAGAAAACAATAATACAAAATTGGCAAGTAGACTTTTTGGGTATTCCAAGCTTTCCGACTATACTAATTCCACCAAAATCAAAGGTGCGCCCGGATGAGTTATTGCTATGCGCGCTTGGAAATATGCCTCCCTCTGATCAAGCAAGAGGGGATTTGTTGACGACGCGAAGCGTCGAATCTCATTTTATTTCTGCTTTTTTATCACCACGCCCTATGGCCAAAACTTCTCCTAAGAAGCAACCCGCGAAGAGCAAGATCTCCACGGTTGTTGACCTTGAAGCAGCGCGAAAACAAGCGCTCGCCCTTACGACCCGTGCCGACGAAAACGACCGCTACTATTTCACCCCTCATGGGGAATACCCCTTCCCAAACCTGATCGAAGTCCAGCTCAATTCCTACGAGTGGTTTTTGAATGAGGGCATCCGTGAGCTCTTTGACGAAATTTCTCCGATCATTGATTTTTCCGGAAAAAAGATCGAGCTCCACTTCATGGAGCACTCTTTTGAAGACCCGAAATATGATCCAGAAACCGCCAAGAAGCGAAACCTTTCCTTTGAATCTTCTCTAAAAGTCCACGTTCGTTTGGTCAACAAAGAGACCGGAGAAATTAAAGAGCAGGACATCTATCTCGGAAACATCCCCCTGATGACCGACCGTGGGACCTTCATCGTCAACGGGATCGAACGGGTGGTCGTCAATCAAATCGTCCGGAGCCCTGGTGTGTTCTTCGCCCGTAACGCGTCCGCTCCTCAGTTCTTCACCGCCAAAATCATCCCGAAACGAGGAGTCTGGCTTGAGCTCGAAACGGATAAGAAAGGAGTGATCCATGTCAAAATCGACCGTCGCCGAAAAGTCTACCTGACCTCTCTTCTGCGCATTTTCGGATACGGCACCGACCAAGAAATCCTCAACCTCTTTGGTGACCTGAGAATGGAAGGCAAGATGGACTATATCTTAAATACGCTCGAAAAAGACTCTGCTAAAACCGTCGAAGACGCTTATCAAGCCATCTACCGCAAGCTCCGCCCTGGAGACATGGCGACCGCAGCCAACGCGAAGCAGCTCATCGACAGCATGTTCTTCGACTTCAAGCGCTACGACATGTCCATCATCGCCCGCTACAAGATGAACAAGCGTTTTAGCATCAATTTGCCTTTCGACACCAAGCATCGTGTGTTCCAGGTCGATGACCTGGTCCACATTTCTCGACACCTGATCAACCTCAACCACGGAAATGGAGAAGCCGACGATATCGACCACCTTTCCAATCGTCGCGTTCGCAGTGTGGGGGAACTGGTTCAAAATAAATTCCGGATTGGTCTCCTTCGTACCGAACGAATTGCCAAGGACCGTATGACCGTCCTGGAGCTCGACAAGGTCACCCCGACTCAGCTCATCAATGCTCGTCCGATCACTGCGGTCATGCGAGAATTCTTCGCCAGCTCACAGCTGTCGCAGTTCATGGACCAAACCAATCCACTCTCCGAGCTCGCCCACAAACGACGTCTCTCCGCCATGGGGCCTGGAGGGCTCTCTCGTGAACGAGCATCCTTCGACGTCCGTGACGTGCATCCATCCCACTATGGTCGTATCTGTCCGATCGCTACTCCGGAAGGACCGAATATCGGTCTCGTGGTCCACTTGGCCACCTATGCCAAGGTCAATGAATACGGCTTCATCGAAACTCCGCTTCGGACCGTCAAGAAAACCGTCGAAAACAAGATCATGGAACTGACCGGGCGCATCGCTCGTGAAGACATCCTTGATGACAAAGACCGGGTCATCGTCAAAAAAGACGCGGTTATTAGCCGGGAAGACGCACAAAAGATCGCCAAGCTCAGCTTAAAAGAAGTCCCAGTGCGTTCTTATGTGACAGACGAAGTGAAATACTACGACGCGGATGACGAACGAGAGCTCCTCATCGCTCAGTCAAACACCGAAATCGACGACAAAGGGCAGTTTGTCAGCAAGCACGTCGCTGCCCGTAAAAATGGTGAGCCAATCTCATCTCACGTCAACGAAGTTACCCATATTGATATTTCCCCGAAGCAGATCATTTCCGTGTCGACATCGCTGATCCCATTCTTGGAACACGATGACAACACCCGTGCTTCGATGGGAACGAACATGCAGCGACAAGCCGTTTCCCTTATTCGTCCGACTCCTCCTATCGTGGGAACCGGGATGGAAAGGACTGCTGCGACCAGCTCAGGACACGTTCCAGTCGCGGAACGAGAGGGAGTGGTCGAATCAGCCGATGCTTCTCAGATCAGCATTCTCTACAAAAACGGAAAGAAGAAAATTTACAAACTTTCCAACTACCAGCGCTCCAATCAGGCCACCTGTATTCACATGCGTCCGATCGTGGAAACCGGACAAAAGGTGAAAAAAGGACAAGTGCTCTGTGATGGTGCCGCCGTGAGGGATGGGGAACTGGCGCTCGGTCAGAACCTCCTCGTGGCGTACATGTCTTGGGAAGGATACAACTACGAAGACGCGGTGATCATTTCCGATCGAGTCTTCCGTGAAGGGTTTTACGATTCCATTCATATTGAAGCGTTCACCACCGACGTTCGCGACACCAAGCTCGGACCAGAAATCGTCACACGAGATATCCCAAATGTGGGAGAAGAAAAGTTGAAAGACCTCGACAGCGAAGGGATCGTCCGTATCGGAGCCTTCCTCAAAGAAGGGGATATCCTCGTCGGGAAAATTACCCCGAAGGGAGAGACCGATCTCAGCCCTGAAGAACGACTCTTGCAAGCCATCTTCGGTGATAAAGCGAAAGACGTGAAAGACACGTCACTTCGCCTTCCCGGAGGAAGTGGAGGAAAGGTGGTCGATATTCAAATCTTCTCTCGAGCGGATGGAGATGAACTGCCTCAGGGGGTGATCAAGCAGATCAAAGTCTATGTAGCTCAAACCAGAAAAATCCAGGTGGGAGACAAGATGGCTGGACGTCATGGGAATAAAGGGGTCATTTCTCGCATCGTTCCAATGGAAGATATGCCTTGCATGCCCGACGGGACATCAGTGGATATCATCTTGAATCCACTCGGGGTTTCCTCTCGTATGAACATCGGGCAGATCCTCGAAACCCATCTCGGATGGGCCGCGGATGAGCTGGGGATCAAGGTTGCAACCCCTGTCCTTGATGGAGTTCCGACCGATACCATCACCGAACTCCTGAAAATTGCCGGACTTCCCGAAGACGGAAAGGTTCAGCTCTTCGATGGGAAATCAGGCGAACCGTTCGAACACCGAACCACCGTTGGAAAAGTGTACATGCTCAAACTACTCCACTTGGTGGAAGACAAGATCCACGCTCGAAGCGTTGGTCCGTACTCGCTGGTGACCCAGCAGCCACTCGGAGGAAAGGCCCAGCACGGAGGCCAGCGTTTCGGGGAAATGGAAGTATGGGCGCTCGAAGCATACGGAGCCGCTCACGCGCTGCAGGAAATGCTTACCATCAAGTCCGATGATATCTTTGGACGTTCCAAAGCCTACGAGTCCATCGTGAAGCACGAAGAAATCCGAAAGCCTTCGACTCCGGAGTCCTTCAATGTCTTGGCGAGAGAGCTCCAGTCTCTGGGACTTGCCGTAGAGCTCCTGGATACCAAGAGTGGAGATCACCTCGAAGTCGAAGAAGTGATCGAAACAGGTGAGGAAGACGCAGAAGTGGTCGATAAAGCCACTCGACATCGCATGCAGGAAATGATTGGTGGTGAAAAAGGCGTGATTGAAGAGGGAATCGACAGTTCGGACAGTCTCGATGAAATGATGGAGGATGAAGAAGAGGTAGAAAAGATGGCCGCTATGGCTGAAAAAGATTTTGAAGAATAATCCGTAAACCTGTTGTAACTTTTTCCTTTTACATTTTAAATTTCCTCGTTATGCCTCACAACGATAAGAAAAAGCAGCAAAAAGTCTTTGATGCGATTTCTATTTCTATCGCTTCTCCGGATCAGGTCAAGACCTGGTCTCATGGGGAAGTGACCAAGCCAGAAACGATTAACTATCGGACCCAAAAACCAGAAAGAGACGGGCTCTTCTGTGAACGCATTTTCGGTCCGACCAAAAACTGGGAATGTTACTGTGGAAAGTATAAGAAAATTATTTACAAAGGAGTCGTTTGTGAAAAATGTGGAGTCGAAGTGACCCGCAATTCAGTTCGTCGTGAACGAATGGGACACATCGAACTCGCTGTCCCGATCGCCCACATCTGGTTCTTGCGCAGCACGCCGAGCCGAATCGGCCTTTTGCTCGACCTCCCGATCAAATCCCTCGAACAGGTCGTTTACTTCGCGGCGTATATCATCAAGTCTGTCGATGAAGAAGCCAAGCAGAATGCTCTAAAGCAATTGGATGAGGAATACCAGACCTACACCAGAAAGACAAAAGAAACCATGAAGGAAAAGGTCAAAAACCTGAAATCAGAAAGCAAGGACAAAGATGAACGCGATGAGGCGATCCGAAAGATCGAAGAAGAAGCCGTGATTCAGCTCGATGAATTGGCCGATTCATACGACCGTGCCAAATCTGAACTCAAATCCATCAAGCCAAACACTGTCATTTCCGAGCTGGAATACCGAGAAATGTCCATGAAGTTTGGCCATGTCTTCACCGCCGGGATCGGTGCTGAAGCCATCCGTGAGATCGTCGAAAAAATCGATTTGAAAAAATTCATCGAAGACCGGGAAGAAGAATTGAAAAATGTGACCGAAATGAAGCAGAAAAAAATCTTCAAGCGCATCAAACTCGCCGCTTCGCTCTTGCGAAACAACATCCATCCCGACTGGATGGTCATGACGGTCCTTCCGGTCATCCCGCCAGATCTGCGTCCAATGGTGCAGCTCGACGGAGGACGTTACGCTGCGAGTGATCTCAACGATCTCTACCGACGGGTTATCAACCGTAACAACCGATTAAAGAAATTGATCCGTCTCGGAGCTCCAGAAGTTATCAGCCGTAATGAAAAGCGGATGCTTCAGGAAGCAGTGGATACCCTCTTAAACAATTCTGTGCGTTCCGGAAAGGCTGCCTTCACGACGAATGACAAGCGAAAGCTCCGGTCCCTCTCCGATATGTTGAAAGGAAAACAAGGACGCTTCCGACAAAACCTGCTCGGAAAACGTGTCGACTACTCCGGACGAAGTGTGATCGTTGTCGGTCCGGAATTGAAGCTCCACCAATGTGGGCTTCCGAAAGAAATGGCCCTCAAACTTTTCAAGCCGTTTGTGATCGGAGACCTGATTCAGGAAGGGATGGCGCACAATGTCAAAAACGCGGAACGAGTGATTACTTCTGGGCGAAAAGAAGTCTGGGACATCCTCGAGCGGATTACCAAAGACCACTACGTCTTGCTCAACCGTGCTCCGACGCTTCACCGTCTGAGTATCCAGGCGTTCCAGCCAGTATTGATCGAAGGAAAAGCCATCCAAATCCACCCCCTCGTGTGTGTGGCCTTTAATGCCGACTTCGACGGAGACCAAATGGCTGTCCACGTACCATTGTCCAAGCAAGCTCAAAAAGAAGCTCGGGAAATGATGCTTTCCGCCAAGAACCTCCTCCGTCCATCCGCTGGGGAGCCGATCACCAACGCGACGCAGGATATGGTGATGGGATGCTACTTCATGACCCGTATGCTCGAATCCAAAAAGGGAGAAGGGAAGACCTTCGCGACGCGTGAGCAGGCCTTGATGGACTACGAGCTCGGTGAGACCCATCTCCAGGCAAAGATCAAGATCCGGATGGATATCGGCAATGGATCTGAACACATCGAAACCACCATCGGACGTTTGATTTTCCACGAAGAAGTCACGGAAAAAGTTGGGCTCCCATTCAAAAACTACACCTTTGGAAAGAACCCGCTCAAGGATCTGGTTTCAGAATGTTTCAATGTCCAAGGCCCTGAAAAAACAGCGCTGCTCTGTGACTATATCAAGGACATTGGATTCCAATACGCGACGAAATCAGGCCTCACGGTCAGTGCTTCAGACATGATCGTTCCTGAGGAAAAATACAAGATCGTTGAGGACGCTTCCGAACAGGTGAAGAAAATCAATGATTTCTACTGGAGAGGGTGGATCACGGCTGATGAGCGATACCGCCACAATCTCAACATCTGGACCCAGGCCAAGAATGATGTCATGAAAAAACTCATCGAGAATTTTGCCAGAAACAGCGAAAACGATCTTTACTATCAAATCGATTCTGGAGCTCGTGGGAACTGGGGACAGATCACTCAGCTCTGTGGGATGAAGGGGCTGGTAGCCAATCCATCTGGTAAAACCATCGAATTGCCGATCCTTTCCAACCTGAAAGAAGGCTTTACCATCTTGGAATACTTCATCGCGACACACGGAGGAAGAAAAGGAAAATCCGATACGGCTTTGAAGACTGCGGAAGCTGGATATCTCACCCGACGTCTCGTGGATGCTGTCCAAGACTGTATTATCCGTGAAGAAGACTGTGGTCAGACCCACCTTTTCCCGGTGAGTGCCCAGGAGACGGAAAAACTAGGGATATCTTTTGAAAACAGAGTCTTTGGTCGAACCCTCCAGGCAGACGTAAAAGACAAAGCGGGCAAAGTCGTTCTCAAGTCCCAAACGACTCTCGGACTCGAAGAAGTGAAAAAAATCAGTGATGCTGGCGTCAGAGAGCTGAGCGTTCGTTCCCTGATGTCTTGTTTGACCGAGTCTGGAGTGTGCCAAAAATGCTACGGGCTTGATCTCGGAAGCAACAAACCGGTAGAGCTCGGTTTGGCGGCGGGGATCATCGCGGCGCAGAGCATCGGAGAACCAGGAACCCAGCTCACCATGCGAACCTTCCACATGGGAGGAGTTGCGGAAGGATCAGATATTACTCAAGGGCTTCCTCGAGTTGAAGAACTGCTGGAGGCCAGACCACCTAAGTCCCCGGCATTGCTGGCGGACATCGACGGAGAAGTCAGCATCAAGCGCACCAAGGGGGCGATCGAACTGACGATCCAAGAAACAAAGCATGGTCAGGATGCTTACGAAATCCCTCCTGCGTACAAGCTCGAGGTTTCCAAAGGCGACAACGTTCGAGAAAAACAGGTCCTGGCTCGATCCAAAACCTATAACAATTCCATCAGAGTAAAATCTGCCGGAGTGGTAAAGGAAATCAATGATGGGATCATCACTGTCCGAAGGAGCGAGCGAAAGAGTGTTACCTACAAGCTCGACGCCAAATACAATCTGGCCGTCACCAATGGGCAAGAAGTCGAACGGGGTCAAGCACTCACCAAGGGGCATTACGATCTGCACGAGTACATGCAGAAGACGGATATCACCAAGACCCAGGCCTACATCATGAAAGAAGTCCAAACGATTTATGCCTCCCAGGGACAGACGATCAACGATAAGCACATCGAAATCATCGTGAAGCAGATGTTCTCAAAAGTGAGAATCATCGAACCGGGAGACACGGAATTCCTCCCAGGTCAGATCGTTGACATCATGCAGTACAAGGCTGAAAACGCCAAATCCACCAAGGCCAAAAAGCATCCAGCTTTCGGAGAAAGAATCTTGTTGGGTCTCACCAGAATTGCGTTCCACACCGATTCATGGCTCAGCTCGGCATCCTTCCAGGAGACGATTCGTGTCCTCGTCGATGCTGCCGTTACCAAGCGCGTCGACAAACTCGAGGGATTGAAAGAAAATGTCATCATCGGGCGGCTCATCAATGCCGGACACGTCTACCGAAAGAAGTTGGGGATGGAGGACAAATTCTATGAAGAAGATGAAATCGATATGGCTCGTGAGGCAATGAGGGTAGAAAGGGCTGAGCGCGCTGCTGCCAGAGAAAGAGCAGAAGAATAAGAACCGTGCTGGAGTTCAATCCGGTACAGAAAGCCTCTTTCGGACTTCGATTCCGAAAGAGGCTTTTTATTTACCTTCCCCTTGCTTATACTACACTCGCTTAACGAATCTCTATGGCCCTCTCACGCCCTTACCAACAAAACGGGGACAAAGAAAACTCATCCTACTTCAACGAATTCCTTGAGAAGATCTACGACTGGCGTGACAGTGTTGGCCTGGTCGACTTGATTCACGAAATGCATTCGGTGGTCATCGAAGTGGACGAGCAGGATCGTCATGCCTACATCGAAGAGCTCATGCTCATGACCCCTTATCGATTTATAAAGAGCTTCGAAAACGACCACTTCATCTACACGCTTCTGGAAGTGAGCCAAGACAACCCAGGATATGTCATTCGCAGCCGAAAGAACCGGGACCAATCACGAATTATTTCCATGAATCATCTGTCGCCGGTCGCGCTGCAAAAGCCCTACACCCGCTACATTGGTGAGGTCTACCGGGTGACTGATATCCACACCGTCTTCGAGACCCTCCGGAAAGCTGGTGTCGAGTTCGAAGAAGATGGGATTGTCACCCATTCAAAGGTAAAGTTCGCCCGCACCGCTCCGTCACAGTATACCTGGAACACCGTGGCCTACATCGAATACCCCGAAGGCAAGCGCCAGTACTACCTCGAACAATTTCCCGAACACGCCGAAGATGCAGCCTGGTTGGCGCAGTTGCAAACGATCAAAAAAAAGCAGGAAGAGGTGAAGATCGCCGAACTTATCCAGCCCATTGATCACCTTGCGACTCGTGTCCTTCATCAGGACCGGGAACATGCGCTCTTGGAATACCTCAAGCTCACCTCGTATTACTTCTGGGGAGCCTACGAGATTGCCGACCAAAATTCTTCCACGAATGTGACGCGATCAGCCCATGATTATTCCGAATTCAAATCCCCAGCGCGCGTCTTCACGGCCGCCAATACGCCCCACTATGTCGACCACATCGTGAAGCTGCCATCACCTACCGAGTCCTTCGTCATCAACTACGGCAAGCGGATGCACCACATCGCCTATGGCGTCGCGGACAACGCACCCGGTCAGAGCTATGACAATGTCGACTTCGTTGTCGACCGGCTCAAAGAAAACGGGATCGAATTCCTCCTCCAGGTCATCGGCTCCGCCGAAGAAGGACTGAAGCAAATCTTCTCCCGCACCTCGAAGCACTCTCTGCTCATCACCGAGTACGTCCAACGCTTCAACGGTTTCCAGGGATTCTTCACCAAGAAAAACGTCGCCTTTCTTACGGCCGCCGCCGGAGAAGACGCGGCTCTGAAGAAAAAGAGCAGAATGGGGGAGAAGGATATCTTTGATTGATGAGAAGGCTCGTAAGGGTTGTAACGGTTTTAAGGGTTGTAAGGGTGAATTTCTGATGATCACAATAAGGCCAGTCCCTTAGAACCTTTAAGGACCCTTAGAGCCCTTGAGTGCCTTTCCCTCTACCACGCTTCCACATGCACATTCTTTCGATCGAATCCCATTGAAAAGAGCTTTTCTCGAGTGGATTTCACCATCGTTGGGGGACCGCAGATCAGGCTGTGGGTGCCCGGAGTGGGATCAAAAATCTTTCCTTCAAAATGGTCGGTCACATAGCCGGTCAATCCTTCCCATCCCGCAGATGAAGCATCGCTAATGGTCGGGACCACCTGGAGTCTGCCGCTGGCAGCATGTTGCTGGAGTTCTTGTTGGAACAAATAATCGCTGGGAGTACGGAACCCGTAAAAAAGCTGAATGGGGAAGCTTCCTTCGGACTGAAAGCATTTTTGGAGTATGCTGCGGAGAGGGGAAATGCCGACTCCTCCTGCGATCAGAACCAATCGTTCAAAATGATCTGGGAGGGCGCCAAATCCAAATCGGCCATAGGGACCTTTTATATCCAAATGGTCACCCACCTGGAGTCGGTCGATCAGCTGAGACATCTGCCCCTGGGGTTCGATCCGAACCACCAATTCCAAGAGCTCGCCAGATGAAAAATTCGCCACTGAATAGGATCGTTCCACGAAATCTCCGTTCGCATCGCGAAGACGCACCAAAAAGAACTGCCCTGCCTCAAACATCACGGGGCTTTCGGGAACCATTTGAATATGCCGAATATGATCAGCGATCAGCACGTTTGAAACGATGCGTGCGGACTGGTATGAGGTGATAAGCTCCTGAGACATGCTGCTTCAAAAAGTATCGCTAGTATAAGCCATGCAGAGGTAAATCCCAAGATGGAAAGAAGATTATTTGGACGACTCGGTAAGCGCCTTCAACGACAATTCAACATCATCCACTCGAAAATAGGCGGCACTGCTTTCCCCGACATTGTCGCAAGAGTACAGCGTCTTAATATTCACCCCATGCTTCCCAAAAAGTCGAGATACTTCTGCCAGCCCACCCACGCGGTTCGGCACATCCACTTCTAAGATATCCGTGTAAGAAATCATGGTGATACCCATTTTTCGCATGACCTGTTCAGTCGTATCGGGTTGGTCTACGACTAGCATGACCATGGATTGGAGGGAGCCTTCATACGCCTGTATTCCCTTAATATTAACACCCCCTTGGGCGAGCAGTTCGGTTAACTGGGCCAGGTTACCAGGCTTGTTGTCGAGATAGCAGGAGATCTCAGTGACGATACGGGCTTTCATAGAAGTTGAAAAGCACCATAATTACACCATAGCCCATACGGGAAAGAAACCGAAAAAACACAGATATGGCTAGGGGCCATCAAAACTTTGATACAATGAGCATATCCTTTTCGATCTTATGAACCTCTTTCGTGCATTTCTAGCATCTTGCCTGATATGGATGACGGTTTCTCACGCTTCAGCCGGCCACGGGGAGAAAGCTTTTCCAGACCTGTCTAAGGATGACCGATATTATCCAAGTATTGCCATCCTCCATGCAATGGGGATCGTACTGGGAAATGAAAGCGGGGACATCAATCCGCTTGGACTGCTCAACAGGGCGGAGTTGGTGGTCATTGTCAATCGAGCGGCGAAAACAAAAAAACAGTCCTCAGATAGAAATTGCCTTCAGGATGTCCGTGAAGAGTGGTTTGCGGAGGATATTTGTGCGGCGATTCGGTTGGGATTCGTGAAAGGATACGCGGATGGCTTCTTTCGCCCGGAACGGCCAGTAACCGTCGGAGAAGCAGCGAAGATCCTGGCGAACATTCTGGCTGGAAAAGACTTTCAGGACCTTGCTCAAGCGCTCGCCTGGTTGGAAGAAAACGGATACTACCTTGAAAAAATGGGTCTGAATGAATCTATTCGACGGAATGAAGCCTTCGCTCGACTCCATCGTGTTCTGACAGCTGCGAGCTCTCCTGTGATGGCAGACCAGCAAGACAGTGAAGGAAATCTTTTCGATCCAGAGATCGACCCGATAAAAAACCAGATTGGTGCTGGTCAACCGGTGTATGTGGAGTTTTCCGAAAAAGCCTATGAACACTTTCTGGGAAAAAATCCGATGATCCTTTTCTTCCATGCCCCTTGGTGCCCCCTGTGTCGCAAGTCCGATGAAGTCCTCCTGGAGATCCTGGAGGAGCTTGAGGGAGGGGTAATATGGTTCAAGGTCGACTACGATACGGAAACGGCGCTCAAGAAAGAGTATGGCGTCACCTATCAGGACACCTTCATCGTGATCGATGCCTCTGGAGAGGGGGTCCTAAAAGGCAACACGCTCGGTTCTCACCCGGAAAGAGCCCAATCGTGGATGAAGAGTGCACTTGGCCAGTAACCTTATGAAAAAACACGCATTTATTCTGGTCGTTGTTCTGATACTGCTGGGGATTTCCGGAAGTGCTTTTGCGAAAGATTTTTCAGATATTCCTTCTCAGCACCAGAATGCCGCTGCCGTCCAGTATTTGAGCGAGCTAGAAGTGTTCAGAGGTCAGGGTGACGGCCAGCGTTTTGATCCATCTCTCCCTATCAACCGAGCCGAATGGGCCCAGACCCTCGTGCGCCACACCCGATCAACCCCTGGAAGTTTTCATCGCGACTGTTTTTTTGACATCTTCGATCAATGGTATGCCGCTCCGGTGTGTTATTCCGCAGCTCAGGGGTGGATCAAAGGGTATCAGGCGGGCCCTGAACGAGGCTTTTTTCTGCCGGTGAACACGCTGAATATGGCTGAAATATTAGTAACCCTCAGCCGGGTCTTCAAGTGGAACCTGATCGAAGGGGAGTATTGGTATACCGGAGCCATGGAGTATGCCAAAAACGCGAGAATTATCTCCGAATCAACCGTGTTTGATCAGCCGGTGACCAGGGCCCAGGCCGCGGAAATTCTGTTTAGGACCATCGCCCTCAAAGAACTCCAGGTGGCCCGGTACGAGCCCTTCCTGGCGGACTTGATGCTGCAGAGATTGCCGGAAATTCAGGAACCATCGCCCATGCCTCCCAACGAAGACTCGTCTCATTCCATTGCCACCGTAGTTCTCAGCCCTTTTGCTGAACAGCCGGCAAAATCCACGCTGGCGAAAGGCTCGTGGTACGTTCCAGTGCTGCGATTTGTTCTCGAAGCGCAACAGGATACGATCCTTGAAGAAATTGGAGTTAGAAGAATTGCCGTCGGAAGATCCCAAGATCTCTCGCTGGGAAGATTAATGATCAATGGGGAGGTCATCACCGATGGCACTTTCAGTTCTAATGTCGTGAACTGGAGAAATCTCAACTACCCCTTAAAAGCGGGGGAACCCGTAGTGGTAGAGATGAACATTGATTTTGAAGAAAACGCGACTCCATCTCTTGTCTACCAATTCGAAACCGCGCCAGAGCTCATCACCCTAAAAGATGAGGGGGGAGTGGTGACAGGTGAGAAGATTACCGGAAAGCTCTTTTCAGTCGCTTCGCTTCCTGCCACTCAGGTCACGATAGCCAATCCGGATTCCACTTTGAAGCTTCCCTTTGTAGAATCCTTAGACCAAATCATTGGAAGGTTTCAGATTACTGCCGGCGAGCATGATGTGCTTATCAAGCGGATCCGCTTGGAGGATGCTGAAGCAGTAAATGACAGAAACTTTTCCAATTTCCGCCTTTCTGCTGGTGGAGATGTGCTCAGTACGATTCCAGTCATCGAAAGAAATGTCCTCGATTTTAGCGTCAGCGATTATCTCATTCAGGCAGGGAGGACCAGGACATTCACTGTCCAAGCGGACATTGGCGGGGCGAGGATAGATGACACCATTCGACTCTACCTCGAAGAACCGGAAGACATTCACGCATTCGATATCGAGTACGGCTTCGGAACTCGGGTAAACAACCAATTCAGCCGTGAGTCAGCATGGTGCGTCGGTTCAAAAACCCCTCAATGTCCTGCGGAAGGACTCCGTAAACGGTGTAGTAAAGACGATCGTGAAGCGGGGGTGAGGGACTGTGAAGAAGATTAGGCGAAAATCACATCAATCCGCCATGCCGCATGCGAGATGAAACAAAACGAGGCCTTTTCACAGAACAAAAAGAATGCTATAATAAAAAGAAGTGATTCCAAAAAGAGTCAAAAAAAATACAAATAAAAAAGCATCTATGAAGAACCACCTTCAAACACCACCGGATGAAGAGCTTCAACAACTCATCCAAAACCTAGAAGAAGATGAAGGTATTTCAGAACAGGAAAAAGAGCGCAGGAAACTGAGAGAAGAGCAGCAATTAGGCTCGATTACGGATGGATATACGGTGGAAGCCGTCCAGCATTGGTTGGACAAGCGACAAGAGCTAAGGGACCGTCAAGTTTTAGAACGACTGTGGAGGATTCTTGACCTTGCAGATGAAGACAGGATAGCCCTGGTCAAGGAGAAGCTTGATAAGGAACTAACCAAGCTTTTGAGGCAGCATATTGAAGATGGAAAAAATCCAGATGCCGATAAGAACGAGTTAGCAAAGAAGGCTTGGAACACGGTCCAGCTGAAGAGGAAAGCTGCGGAGCTTATGAAAGCAATGGATGGAATGCCTCTCGAGCTGAAAAAGGCAGATCAGATCCTAAAATCAATCGTGTACGCCAATCGAGATCGAAGAAACGAAGAGCATTATAAAAAAGTCCAGGCAGCGCTGGATGCTTTGGCCAAAGAAATGCTGCCTCATGCCAGGGTGATCGAGTCAGAAAGCATTCAGGATATCATTGATAGTTTGATCCCTGAGTCTGAGGACGAAAAGATCATGAAACAGATCCAGACCAAGCTCAGAGACGCGGAAAATGTCCGGAAATCGAAAAAATTAGTTCAGGAAAGCGGTGCTTACGATCTCGCCTCACAAATGGTTTTGGAGATGTTGACCCGTTCGTCCGATCAAAAAAATGCGGAATTTTACTCTGCATTGGAAAAAAAAGTGAAAACCGAACTCGACCAAATGGCCTTAGGGGCTGCTCAAGAAGACCTAAAAGGTGCTGAAAAGGCGGTCCGTCAAACCGCCAAATACGACGCAAAAGTCGGACGAGAGCTGGCGGGAGAAGCGCCGTCGGATGAAGAAGCGAGTGTCGATTGGATGAATGAGCTCTAAAAATATTGACAAAGCATATAGAAAGATGTATTGTTACACCCCTTTTTTATATGCATGGCGGGTCTTTCTGATCGCGAAACAAGCGCCCTTCAAGCAGGGGACATCCATGTCTGCACCCTGCAAATGGCAGTGTTAACAGACGCCGCCAGGGCAAAAGCTCGCCACACCGCCCATTACGGGGAGGATGTGCTAGAGGGAGCTGGTGCAACCCTAGCGACCTATTTGGCAAAGAGTAGAGAGGCCCTCAGGAGATGCCTTCGAGAAACCGATCGACATCCAGCGACCGCGAACATGGCCACGCTTCGACAACTCCCGGCTAAAGATGCGATTGATTTGCTCAACGCTCAAAGAGCAGAAACCCTAGAAATGATCCAAAAGGATATTGCTAAAATCCTCTCAGGCGCGAGTGACTGCGAACGTTTATTCGGCATTGAGCACCCAATCGCATGATTTTAGAACCAAACCATCATTGGTACGAGCTCATGATTGAGGGATATCCTGCTGAACCTCTTGAAAATCTCGTAGATCTGAAAAGCCGCTTAGGGCTTTCTCAGGCTTTTTTGCAGCCTGGCATCAGAGAGCACCTCATGCCAGCTATTGTCAGGTCCAATGAGAGCCCCGATCGTAATGATGCTTATTGGACCTTTTTGCAGCTTGAGAGCGGTGATGAACCAACCGTCATCATTGTTTATGCGCAGATCTATCTTTCTATCGTGGAAATTTTTCAAAAGGAAAGAAATCTCCCTTTAGAGATTCCGATTGAAGTATTTCAAGACACCCTCCGTGAAGAGTTTCGCGGAGTAATCCTAGGACTCCTTGCAAAATGCGGAGACGATAACGAAGAAGATGATTGAAAAAAACAGGAAAAAGTGCTAAAATAAAGAGAAATAAAAATAAAAAACTCTATGGATTCATTTGAAAAAAGAACGGGAAGGGCTCCTCAGGAAAGAACTGTTCAGCGATTTTCCCTAGTTGACCCCTCAAAATCCGAAACGAATCGTACGCGTCGAGAAACCGATGAAGCCGGAAAAAAACGAGTGAGGGAGTTTTGGCCAAGTCTGGTAGAGATCGAAGATGGTGATGTTCGCCTGGCGCTCACCGAGGTCATTCGTAAAGGAGGTATCAAATCAGATGATTTAAAACGACTTCTTGAGCTGTCAGAACGAGTTCCTGCAAAAACAAAAGCCTTCATCAAATTGCTCAAGAAAGCAAATGCGGATCAGAAATTGAAAACCATTGAAGAAGCCTTGGCGGTCGACGCACAAGAGCGGACCAAGTACGAAACGAGAAAATTCACCAATCAAGCTCTCTCGGCTTCAAAAGAAGGAAGGGTTTCATTTTCGGAATATGGAGCAACAGCTCGGAGGTTGTACAACCTCTTATGGGATGCTTTCTCCACTACCGATACCTCTCCCGAAAAAGGAATGAGAATTTTTAAAGACGCAAAACTCATCATTTCTCAGGTTGAAGAGATCGCAAAGCATTCACAAGGGCTCGTCTCAAAAGAAGCTGCTAAAGATGTCTTTTTTGGTGACGAACTAAAGAACCGCCAATCCGCATCGGAGACGGGTAGAAGAAATCCACCTCCACCTCTTCCTCCACGACCTCAGACTCGAAAACAATAAAGAAAAACCCTCGGAATGACCGAGGGTTTTTTGCTATCCATTCAACACCGCCACCGCCTTATCGTCATCATTGGTAGAAATGTAGACCATGGACGGACCCATCACGCTTTCGCTGACGTACATGTTGGAGATATTGACTTGAGCTTCCGCGAGTTTTTCCGCCATCATCGCGATCGCGCCGGTTTCACCTTCCATCGTCACGGACACGACATTTCCTTCTCCAATGCTATCCACTCCCACCTTTTTTAGGATGTCTTTAGCTTTTTCTACATCTTTCGAGAACACCATAAAGGTTTCGGTGGTCGACCCCTTGGAGACATTCAGCATGCCCTTGATACCGATCCCGGCGTCCGTTAGTGCCCGGGCCGTCTTTGCGAGAATTCCAATCTCATTGGGAAAACTAAAGGAAATTTCCGTCGCCAATTCTGCTTTCATGAAAATGAAGTTAAAAAACAAAGCACAGGGAATGGTATCAGGGTGGGGAACGATAAACAATAAACAATAAACCATGAACCGTATCGTTTATCGTCTGTGGTTTATGATTAATAAATTCCTCTCTTCCTAAGATCCGCCTCGGAGAAGCCGAGGTAGTGTCCGTACTCGTGCGCGAGAACCAGTCGCACTTTATCCCGGAGCACTTTTTTATCACCGGCGAGAGGAAGAAATCCTCTGGCGTAGATCGTAATGTCCGAAGCGTACTCAAAAGGAGCAAAAGCACGGTGATTCCCATAGGGTGTGCCACTGAAGTCACCATAGAGCCTTCCGTCCGGCTCTCCCAAAAGAACCTTCACGGGAATGTTCTTCAACACCGAACGCATCTCTGGATCGATCGATTTCAGAAATTTCAGGCGTTCTTCTTTCACCATTCGTTGCACAAGGGGGAGGAGGTCGCTCAGCTGCATACAAAAATGTTTATACTTCCGGTTCTTCGCGGTCGAACAGATCCTCATCTGGAGAGCTTAAAACCGTTTGCAGCTGACCGCTCGTGTCCACGGCAATGGCTGCTAAAGCAGGCTGTCCATAAAACCGTTCGAGTCGCTGCTTTCGATCTGTATTCATGGTGACGTCTTCGCTAAATTCGATGCCTCGTTGGACAGGGCTCAAGACCCGTTGTTCATCGAAGGCTTGTTCGATGTTGAATGCCAGTTCAGACCGGACCTTCAGAATGTTTGAGGAGCGATTGACCCAAAACCGAAGGGCAAGCTTGATCCCAAAATCAGCAAAATTTTTCACGATGATCGTAAAATGAGGTGATTTGAGGACCTTCGGATGCTCATTCAAGATCGATTCAAAGACCTTGATGGCATAGGGCACGTCAGTGCCTCTGCCCAGTGTCACCACCAATTCCAAGCGTCGGAGGTCTTCTTTCGAATAGTTCGTGATGGATTGTGACAGAATATCCTTGTTGTAGATCGTGATTTCTTTTTTATCAAAGGTCTTCATGGTGGTGGACTGGAAATCAATCCGTTCCACCCGTCCGGTGAAAGACTTGATCTTCACGATATCTCCGATGCGGAAAGGGGATTTAAACAAAATCAAAATTCCAGAAACATAGTTTTTGATAATGTCGCCCAAGGCGAACGAAAGACCCAACGTCAGCGCGCTGACCAAAAGGGTCAAATCAAGGCCGACGACTTTGAGGGCGAGCGTTGCGGTGACCACCACCAAAAACCCTGAAACCAGCTTTTCCACCAGGTTCAAGGCCATGCGCTGGGTCTCATCAGAGGTGTGAACTTTTTGAATATACTTCCGGGCATAACGAATCACAAAAATCCCGATGATGATGACCAGCACTCCTTCTACTAAATGCAAAAACCGAGTAGCAATCTCCCAGAAGAGCGCTTGGACATCAAAGCCAATCCCTCCATCTTCCAGGATTTGACCATTGGTTCGAATCGATGCGCCGGCTTGAAGCTGAGAATTGGCCATAAAGAAAAAACATTTCCCTTTATTATACCAAAAAAACGCCCCTTTTTCCTGCGGAGATGATTGACGAAAGAGAGAGTTGTGGTAATTAACGATGCCTGAGTTGCTTCAATACCTCGTCCAAATCTTCGCTTAATGGAGCTTCAAAATGTGAGGTCTTTCCTTCCCATTCAAAGCTGAGTTGGGCGGCATGAAGAAACTGACGCTTCAGCCCGAACATTTTTTTGAACCGCTTGTTCACTTCAAAATCGCCGTGAAGGGTGTCCATCACCACCGGATGCTGAATTTTGGTGAAATGAAGTCGTATTTGATGCATCCTTCCGGTTTTGATCTGCGCTCGCACCAAACTGACCCCAGCCTTCGGAAACGCTTGCTGCACTTCATAGAGGGTCAAGGCGCTCACCAGGTGTCCATCCCGGCCCGGCAGGGGAATCTGAATCCTCCCTTTTTTCTCATGTAGCATGCCCGAGACCAAGACGAGGTATTCCTTTTGGATTTCTCCTTTTTTAAACATGTCTTCAAATCGGGTTTTCGCAGCTTCGTTTTTTGCCACGATCATGCAGCCGGAGGTATTCGTATCCAGTCGGTGGACCAGCAGAGGAGTGAAGTCCTGTGACTTATAATGCTGAAGCAATTGTCCTCGCAGGGACTGCTGACGGGAAACGGTCTTTCCTTCGTGGACGGAAATGCCGGGATGTTTGTTCAGCACGATAAAATCGTTCGATTCGTGAAGGATATCAAAACCTCTCCTCAACGGAACTGAAGAAGAGGGTTTTTTCGTTTGTAAATCCAGGTAAAAGGTCAATCTATCGCCCCTTTTTAACACCATCTCTTCTTTCGCCCGGAGGCCGTTCACTCGCAATCCATTCTTGCGGAAGATTTTGTGGATGAGCGCTACGGGAAAGCGCTTTTTCAAGTAGGAGAGGACGGTCATTCCGTGTTCGTCTGGACCAATAACAGTTTCTTTCATGGAGGAGGTAACAGAAGCATTCTACCTCATGGCAAGAAAGTTGACAAAATTATTAAAATAAGTTAAAATACTTGGAATATTTTAAAAAAATATGAAAAATAAAACTCCTTGGTTGCAAATTTTCCTTTGCTTCGTCCTGGTTTTTGGAATCGTAGGGCAGGTCATCCCGCGATATTTTCAGCTCTCCCGAGCTATCCCCAGCGGATACCTGGAGTTTTACATCCCGGGTGGAGCCCAACAGGTGTGGGATATTTTGAGCGATCTGGACAACAATCCTGACTTGATCGAAGCGAATGGACTCCATACGGTGATCGGAGTAACGGCAACCTTGGACCAGAGCACGATTTACTACGACCACTGGGAGGATGGATATGATTTCGATGAAAACAACCCTGTCGCCACGGCCGATGAATCCTATGTGCTCGATCAAGGAGATGTTCAAGAGTTTGAAAGCAGCAATATTCCTGTGAGCCCTCGTGGGACAAGCGTCCATTATGATGGGCGGGATAGAATCTATATAGCAGGAGGTCCAGTGACCGTCACGGTGGCTGCATGGCCAGAATCAGCAGGGACCGTTTATTCATACGCTCATGAAGTCTATCCGGTAAAGCCTCAGACCACCAATTACACCCTTCCGGTCGGAGTGGACCTGGCGACCTCGCTGAACTACGCGGATTTTTCAAAAGTCTACGTCGTCGCGCAGGCACTTGAGGATAATACTACGGTGATCATCGATGATCCGCTGGTGGTGGGTGATCAGGTCAACATTGTTCTCAACAAAGGGGAAGTAACGGAATACTATTTGCCAAATAGCGGGACCACTATCGTGGGGAGCAATCCGATCCAGGTAGTCTTCTTCAATGGTCAAGCCAGAACAGGAACAACTTCTCAAGCTAATGCCTTCGCCCTCGTGCCGGATTCGCTGTGGTCCAACAACCTCTATTCTCCTGTCGGAGGATTTAACGGTGAAAATACGGACCTCTTTATCTACAATCCGAACAATTTTCAGATCACCGTGAACTTCGAAGATACGAGCGGAACGGGGAATTTCACGATCAATGGGGACTCCACCAAATCGTATAGTGATGGAGCTGGCCGATTTGTCCCTCTCAGCTCGGGAGTTCATCTGAGTTCGACCGATATTTTCTGGGGGATCGCGGTAGCGGACACCGAAAACGCGAACTACGACTGGGGGTTTAGTCTGGTACCAGATACCGCCATTACCAACGACTATTATGTGGGATGGGCGCCAGGGTCTTCGGAAGCCGTTCCTACCGTCAATGGATCGCCAGTTTTCGTAACCTCGATCATGGACGATACGACGGTCTTCGTAGACTACAGTCCCACCGATGGAACCGTGGACGCGATATATTCGCTCAATAAACTGCAAATCCAAAAAATCTTTGATCCTGACAATGACAACACCGGGATGCACATTACCGCGACCAATCCAGTCGTAGCGGCTTGGGGGCAGGATACCGATACCGCCTCAGCCGGAACGCCATACCTCGACATGGGATATACGGTCTTGCCGATTTCCGTTGACTGGGTGGATGTGGTGCTCCTCACGGACAAATCTGCTAATCCCACCTCAGTGCTTCCTGGGGGAGGGCAAACCAGTGTATTCACCATCACCACCAGTACCGATCTTTTCCCAGTCGACGATGTGGACGTGATCGACATCCTTCCGGATGGTTGGGTGTATGTCGCTGGAAGTACCACGATCACCCTTCCGAATTCTTCGACTATTACCGGTGGAGCGGCTGATCCGAGCATCAACTTACAAACCCTCACCTGGGATTTGGACCAGGATATGTCGGGCAGTCAAACGCTCACTGTCGAATTCACCGGAGAAACCACCTTGGCAGTGCAGCCTGGCTTCGTAGAGAACAAAGCCCAAGCAGTGGGAACACGGATCAGTGGAGCTCAGGTCTTTTCTCCAACGGCTTCCGCGTTCGTCTATATGCCAGCCATGACGATCGATCTCGATACGACCACGCCGACGGTCTTCCCCAATGGGACAGCGACCTATACCTTTGAATTTACGAATCCAGGAACCGCTGATCTCACCAATGTGACCGCGAACATCGTTCTCCCGGCAGGTTTCACCTTCGCCAGCGCTCTTATCAACGAAACCAACGCCACTCGAACGGGCATTACTGACCCGAGTATCGGAGCCGCCAGTCCGACCTGGGGCACCTGGACGCTCCATCCGGGAGGTTCCGTCTTGATCACTGCCACGGTAGATGTGGGAGGAGCGGTGGTAGCCGGAACCTATGATGCGACCGCAACCGCCAGCAGCACCGAAGGAGGGACAGTGGATGACCTCGGGACCGTTGCCCAAGACACCGACACCCCCTTCGGAGTCGATCCAGAGAATGATGAAGATGTGACGGTCAGCACCAACAATGGATCCATCGGGGACCGGGTGTGGAATGATCTCAATGGCAATGGGACCGACGATGCCGAGCCAGGGATTGGAAACGTCACCATCGATTTGATTTCTGATTTGAACGGCAATGGAGTCATCAACGGTGGAGAACCGGTTCTGAGTACGCAAACAACGGACGGCAACGGGAATTATGATTTCACGGGCCTTGCTGCCGGCAACTACATCATGCAGGTGACCGACGCCAATGATGTGCTCCTCGCATATACCCACACGGGAGGAGTTAATCCCGTCTCTGTGATGGGCCTGACCGCCAGTACAGACTACAATGACGCCGACTTCGGCTACCAACAGACCAACGCTTCTATCGGGGATCTCGTTTGGCAGGATAAAAATGGAGACGGTGTGAAAGACGCCAACGAGCCCGGCATGGTCAACATTACCCTCGACCTGATTTCCGATACGAATGGAGACGGGATCTTGGATGGTGGTGAGCCGGTGATCGATACGCAAACGACCGATGTGAACGGATTCTATAGCTTTGCGAACCTCCCTACGGGGAACTACATCGTGGTCGTGACCGATACAAGTGCCATCTTGAGCAGCAATGGATTTACCCAAACGGGAGGGATTCACCCTCATCCAGTCACTGGTTTGGCAGCGGGACAGGCCTATGAAACGGCGGACTTCGGCTACCAAGCCCCTCAAGACGCCTCCATCGGTGACACCGTTTGGATGGACTTTAATGGCGATGGAGTGCTGGATCTCGGCGAACCGGGGATTGCCAATGTCACCATCGATCTCTATATCGATGTGAATGCCGACAGTATGCTGGATATCGGTGATACCTATGTGAGCACCCTAACCACCGGAATGTCCGGAGGCTATGACTTTGTTGGACTAGGCACTGTTAACATAAGGATTTGAAAAGAAGCAGGATGAGTCCAAGAAATATGAAGCCGCAATAGGAAGTATCGAGCTTGTCAAAGCGTGTACAAACTCTTCTAAAGTTTTTGAGACGATGAAA
>JBFWVJ010000008.1:0-86775 GCA_050246795.1 Candidatus Altimarinota bacterium | reverse complement strand
GGCGCGCAGGAGCCGGCGATCCCCCAGGAGTTGAAAGAGGAAGCCGAGCGGCTGCTGAAGGACATCACGCCGGGGGAGTGGCGTGCCGTGACGAGAATGCACCCGGAAGCGATAAGGCTAAAGAAGGAATGTGTGGCGGTCTACGGGCCGGAGAGTCTGATTTATCGCATGTCGCGGGACTATGTGTGCCTGCCTGAAACCTACGAGCGCCAGAAGCGAGATGCCGAGTTCATTGCCGCCGCCCCGCGCATCATCCGTGGCCTGTTAGCCGCCCTCGCCTCCCCCTCCGGGCACCAGGAGCAGGAAAACCCATGAACCAGTGTGGTCTTTTATCCGGACTCCGGCATCGGTATCTTCGCTTCCGAGATCGTACTTTAGTTCTGCCAATGATCAAAGCATTTCCAGAACCCACTGAACGCCTAAAGGCATGGGATCTATACATGAGCTGGCCGGAATCCTATCACTGGAGATGTCCTTGCTCTCGTGAAGCAAAGCATCCAATGGTAGGAGTACCGATGAAAGATATTCTATTTGGAGATCAGTCATGAGTTGGTGGCTTTTGCCTGCAGCAATTGTTCTCATCGTTCTTGGCTTCCATCACAGCCGTGTATCGAGAGCAAGAAACATTTGTAAAACCGAGGGTCATATCTGGGAACCTTCTGACGATGGAGACTTTCTCTATTGTGCGAGGTGCCCGCATTTCTGGAGACGAGGATGAACTGGAAGCTGAAGACTGAGAGGCGTGGTAAGTACGGCGGAGAGAAGCTGCATCTAGATGCAGAGCAGTGTAAGGTGCTACTGGGGTGGCATCAAGAAAGAAAGTTTGGCGGTAACACTAACTCTTCAAACGAATGGGCTGTTGAATTCACCAAAGCAGTAGCCAAGAGCATCAAGGATCTGCTGAAGGAACATCCTGACATGCTCGAAGAACGCACCCCTGAACAAATCAAGGAAGCCCTTCTCAGGGACAAGGCAAAGATCGAAAAGCAACTTGCCGCAGGAAAAGACTGGAAGAGTGTGGAGTAGAAAAAGAAGATGGCAAACAAAGAACTCAAGATCGATCTCGGTACTTTTCTGGGTTCTTCTTTTGGTCTAATCTTTGCCACTCTGAGGAAGGATTCTTTCTTTTTATGTTTCTCCTTTTGTTAAGGCATTTCTTGGTGCAGTAACGCTGCTTTCCGTGAGTCGCTACAAAACTATTACCACACTCTATACACAACTTATTATAAGTTTTAAGGTTGTCTTCCATATCAATAGCATATCACACATTGGAGAGGAATGTCAATGAGAATCAGTAGGAAACGGGTTTTCCGAATTACCATCAACGGAACACAGGAGTTCACCGAGGAAGCCGGACTCCGCAGTGCGATTGAAGTCCAGCACAGCCTTGCCACAGAGAGATTTCCTGGGGCACGAGTTCGGGTGCAGGAACTCTATCTCGGTGGAGCCAAGGCACGGCTAGATGAAGAAGAGGAGCAGGACGAAGAATGAAAATCTTTATCCTTGAGGATGACCTGGTTAGGATTGGGTTATTCATTAAGAACCTGGGTCAGCATGAATTAACTATTGCTGAAGATCTTGACTATGCCAGAAAGAGATGGCAACCTCCCTACGACATCGTCCTGCTCGATCATGATCTCGGTGGACAGGTATATGTTTCCTCCGACGTAGAAAATACTGGAGCCGGATTCGTAAAGGATCTTCTTCTGGGGCCGCTGGAAAATCTCACTGGAAAGTTCTTCGTGCATTCGTGGAATCCAGACGGAGGAGATCTGATGCACCAGTTGCTGATTAATGCCGGAGTTGATTCCACCCGCGAATACTTCGGACCTAAACTTTTTGCACGACTGAAGTCTTTCATTGAGGGAGCAAAGTCATGAACGTCACTGTGACACCTGAACCCGTCCAGCGTCCGCCTCTCACCGTTACTATTACTCTTTGTCGTGAAGAGGCTGAGGAACTCTTAGAGTTGTTGGGTAATATCGGATGTGGTGGGTCAGAGAATAGAATCCAAGGACCAAAATGTGATCCCATTCCTGAACCAGATCGCGCAAAGGACAGACTCTACGGAGGACATTCCTGGAAATACAAGAGGGTTGTAGATACGTTATTCCACCATCTTTCCAAAGCCTTTAACCCACATCGATGAAACACTATCTCGGTGACGGTGTCTACGCAGAGTGGGACGGACAGCAAATTATCCTTACCACGTCTAATGGCCTAGCTACACTGGATACTATTTACTTAGAGCCATCCGTCTACAACAACCTTGTCTTCTTCGTAGAGAAGATGCTTTCTCAGAAAGATGTTGAGGAATAACACATGGACATTACTCTCTCAAAGCTGAAGTATCGGAATCCCAATCGCCGCCTGCTGAAGCGTGGTTCTAATTTCGGTGGCATTGGGGGTGTCATTGATCCTCCAGATGGAACCTACGTTTACATGGCTGGACGCTTCTCTTCAAAGGTCATGAACGCAGGGACGTCAGACAAGGCAATTCGTCTCGCACCTCGTCGTCGTGCATGGGGACCTTGGTAATTTTCTAAAACCGTAGGAGCCGAAGGTAAGGCCAGCGAGAGTGGGTCTGTATTTGGGTTATCTATCAGAGTAAGACAGTAATGCCGAGAGGCAATCCCCAAAACCACAACTTGCTCCTACAAATTTGTCTTTCAAAAAGAGGAGACCGAACCATGAGCACAAAGACCTATTCGTCATTCAGTACTAAGGCCACTCCGCAATCTGAGTCCATCCCCGGAAAGAACATGACTCAGAACAATGCGGGCGGGTTCTCATTTTCTTTGGATAAATGGGGACAGTTCAACCGGTTTCTCATTCTCGGCAGCGAGGGAGGCACATACTATGTGTCAGAGAAAAAGCTCACCAAGGATAATGCTCTCAATGTCATTGCCTGTATTGCGGAAGACGGTGAGAGAGCAGTCAAGGAAATCGTCCGCGTCTCGGATGAAGGGCTCGCACCTAAGAATGACCCTGCAATCTTTGCACTCGCGCTTGCAGCGTCGGCTGAAAGAGTAGAGACTAGGCAGCTTGCACTGGCTGCTTTGCCGAAAGTCTGTCGCATTCCGACCCATCTCTACCACTTCAATGAATATTGCAAGGGGCTGAGAGGTTGGGGTAGCAGCCTGAAGAAAGCCAACCAGCGCTGGTTCAACGATCAGGACGTGGACAAGCTCGCGTATCAGCTGGTGAAGTATCAGCAGCGGGATGGCTGGTCGGCACGAGATGTCCTGAGAAAGGCACACCCGAAGACAAATGATGCTGCAAGGAACTCCTTGTATAGCTGGGTAGTGGATGGGCTACTTCCTTTTAATGCAGATGAATTTGAAAAGCAGGATAGTCTCCCAAAAATCGTAGCAGCTTTCGAGTCAGCTAAGACTGCGAGTAAGGGACATCTCTACGATCTCGTGCGTCAATACAATCTCTCCCGCGAGATGCTTCCGACTGAAGCCCTCAACGATGCTCTTGTGTGGGAAGCTCTCCTAGAAAAGATGCCCTACACTGCTATGCTCCGCAACCTCGGGGTCATGTCGAAGGTCGGACTGCTGAAGCCTCTGAGCAAGGCATCCTCACTTGTCGCTGAGCGCCTTGTCGATGAGCAGCAGATTAAGAAGGCTCGCATCCATCCGATTCAGATTCTTCTTGCTCTCCGCACCTACGCATCGGGCCATGGACTGAAAGGTAGCAACACTTGGACAGTCGTTCCCAAAGTTGTAGACGCATTAGACGAAGCCTTCTATCTGGCATTCAAGTTTGTTGAACCGACCGGAAAGAACTTCCTCATCGGCGTAGACGTTTCCGGTTCAATGGGTTCTCCGTGTGCGGGGACTCCGCTCTCCTGTGCTGAGGGTGCAGCAGCTATGGCCCTCTCGATTGCAAAGATCGAGCCCAATGTATACATCCACGGATTCACAGCAGGTGGCTATGGTTACGCTCATGATCAGGAAAAGGCACTCAAGGGATTCGTAGATCTCGGAATCACTCCAGCAATGAGGCTCGATGCGGCTCTCAAGCGCACCCGTGGGCTCAATTTTGGTGCCACTGATTGTTCTATTCCTATGCTCTATGCGATTAAGGAAAAGCTGGACGTCGATTGTTTCATTACCATTACAGATAACGAGACTTGGGCTGGAAAGAATCATCCTACTCAGGCATTGAAGCAGTACCGTCAGAAGTCTGGCATCAATGCTCGCAACATCGTGATCGGGATGACGGCTACCGAGTTCACCGTCAATGATCCGTCCGATCAGTTCGGACTGGACGTATGTGGGTTCTCAGCAGAAGTTCCAACACTAATTCAAGGATTTATGAGGGACTAATCCAAGATTTATTGTTAACGATGCTCCACACATTGGGAAAGGGTACACCGACTCGGCGTGCAATCTCACGCTGTCCAAGACCTTCGGAGTGAAGATTGCGGATAATACGAACTAAATCCCAATTAAGCTTTGCGTTTCTGTTGTGTTCGCCTGTCTGATTTCCGAGCCTTTCACGTAATTGTTCTGAACTAGGCAGGCGACCTTTTCTTTTGCAGTCTTCTAGATTCTCTTTCTGAGTTCCTAGAAATAGATGTTGTGGCTTAACACACAAACGATTATCACACTTGTGACATACGTATTTTCCTGACGGAATGGGACCTACAGATAACTGAAAAGAAATTCTATGAGCTCCTTCTACTTTACTCGGATTTAGTGGGCTTTGAGCTGAGCCGTAACCACTATTGTTAGGTGGTCCCTGCCAGACCCAACAATCAGAGGATTTTTTAACACGACTCCAGAAGTGTTTGATAGCAAGTTTTGTGTTCATATCATAATCATATCATGACTAAGTACATTTTGTCAAGCTGTGGCTTCGATGCCTCGATCCCGCAACTGGTGAGCACGTTTAACAGACAGTAAATTTACTCTCACTTCTAGTGTGAAAGCCGAACGGGTAGCGTTACCATGATAATGTAAAAGTGCTGCCTACGACAACTTGCTTTCACCTATTCGTTTCCGACAAGAGCCGCTATGTCAGCGTTATCCTTGGAGCTAATCTGCTGGCTACGAAATTTGTTCTTGTCAACTTTAAAGAGGAAAGCTACAGACACTGGGTTATTCTTTCATACGATTTCTCCCAGCGACGACCATTTGTTTTCCTCTCATCTCAATTCTGTAGCCGCTGCAGTAGGATTATCTAACACAGTCTGTCGTGAGTTCGATTCTCACCATTTAATATTGATTACATTAAGTGTAGCTCAGAGGTAGAGCAACCGCCTAAGACCCTACAGCATAAACTTGTTACAGAAACATCTCACACTTGAAGGTGAGCCGACTGACGAGGGTTATCTTGCATAATGACATCCCTCGCCAACAAACTTGTTCACCTCAACTATTCATAAAAAGACAAGAGCCGCTAGAGTAGGGTTATCACTATTACTGATCATCTCCCTGCTCACTAACTTGTTCTTGTCAACATTTCACGGAGAAGAAGATGATCGAAGTCTTCGGAGACTTGTGGACTTATCCTGCTGACGTTCGGGTGATTACCACCAACGGTACTGTCAAGAAGGATGGGTCGTGTGTGATGGGGCGTGGGTGTGCCTTTGAGGCGAAGCAGCGTCACCAAAATCTTGACAAGATTCTTGGAAGTCTCATTAAAAATCACGGCAACCATGTTCACATTCTGTTCATGGGGAATGCTTTAGTAATGGATCCTGCACTACTAAGCTTTCCTGTAAAACATAACTGGTATGAGAAGGCTGATGCTGATCTCATTCGACGGTCGGCTGAGGAACTTACACTGATGGTTGATGATCAACATAGGTACTGGAGAGGATCAAAGGTTGCCCTTCCTCGCCCCGGCTGCGGCAATGGTCACTTGAAGTGGGAAGATGTTCGTCCGATCCTTGCCCCAAATCAATTGAATGAACGTTCCATGCTGACCTAAATGCAAAGGTTGCTCCTGTACGTGGAGGGGTAGATTTGCCCATATTGTAGACGAACAGGAGCTGAGGTTTGGGTGGTTGCGGAAGCTTCTTGGCCTACCACTCACCGCTCCTGTGTGGAAGCACCTCAATGGCAGCAAAAATGTGATCCTCGAAAAGTCAGATGCCCGTGCTAGCTGGTATGGCACTGATGAATTCCGATATAACGTCACCAAGAATCTTGAACTCCGCAAGGGTGAAGTCATCTACTTCGAGATCGTGGGTTGGGTGAACGATTCAACTTCTATCATGCCACCGCATGGTGTGGACAAGAAGACTCTCCCGGAAGTCGAGAAGCAATACGGAAATACTATCCATTACACCTACGGCTGCCCAGTCGGAGAACACCGTCTCTACGTTTACAAGATAATGCAGGTCAATGAAGACGGTCATGGTGTTGATCTCTCATGGCCTCAGGTGAAGCAGCGCTGTAAGGAACTCGGTCTAGCACATGTACCTGAACTCGCTGGTCCGCTGACTCCTGATCTACTGAAGTGGCGGGAAGATGTGCTTCATGTAGAGGACGGCACTGAGAAAAAGCTCTGGCAGCAGTCTTTCCAGCAGCTTCTGGAACGTTATGTTTCTGGTCCCTCAACCCTCAATGCTCAGCAAATCCGCGAGGGTGTAGTGGTGAGGGTAGAGTCTGCTCTTGGTACCATGTACCTCAAGGAGAAATCGTTCGACTTCAAGGTGCTGGAAGGGATTATTGCATCTGACGATGAGTTTATTGATCCAGAAAATCTAGCCTAAACATTGTGAGGGCAATACCCATAAGAGGACTTTGCGGAGTGGCAGTTTCCACACAATAGTTGAATGGTGATCGGTTTAAGGCAATTAGAGTAGAAGCTAAGTTAGTGGTTGAAGGTGAGAAAGAAGAATGAACAACTATGTGACTCTTGCCAAGCTAGGACATGCGCTTCTTGGAAAGACTGAAAAATGTGTAGGGAGAACTAGATTTGGTTATAACAAGGGCTTTGGTTATCACCGATATTGCTATTGGGAAGAACCCTGCGCAGTCGGCAATGGAGTCATGGTCCTACGCAAAGGAAAGAATGGCCTCTTCTGGGGCTGCTCCGGGTACCCAAAGTGCCGAGCCACCCAACAGTGGAACATCTTTGATTTTCCTGTGAAGGTGCGGAAAATCTTGATGAAGGGTGGTCTTTAAGAAAAGATGTTCACTCTCAAAGACTTCATGTGGGACCTTGCTGTAGGATTAGGAACCGGACTTGGAATACTGTTAGCACACTGGTTACGTTAGTAACCTTTAGGCTTAGATAATGAAGAAAAAGAAACCAAAGCTGCCTCGTGTTCCACTGCCACGTCAGACAGGTGGCGCTCACCAACTCAAAACCAAGAAGAAACCTAAACACAAGAAGACTCAGTTGCTGGAGGATATCGAATGACCCCAAATCGTGCAGGTCTTGTAATCTTTAATCTTGCTGGTCAGGTTCTTCTCACCACTCCGTTTGGACGTAAGGACGAATGGGTTTTTCCAAAGGGCCATATTGAGAAGGATGAGACTCCTGAGGAAACTGCAAAGCGAGAAGCTCTTGAAGAATGCGGCATCGTAGCAACACCTCTAACTAAGGTTGGCCTCACTGCCTATGAGATGGATAAGGAAACTGTTGTCATCGAATGGTGGACTGGAGTGGCCATTCGCAAAGTTCGGGAAGAATTCTACGAGGGTTACGCTGAGGAAGATTTCCGTTACCAGAAGTGGGTGTTTCCTGATGAAGCACTGGAACTTCTCACCTATAACGACCTAAAGGAGATTCTTAAGAAGAGCCTATGTTGGATTTAGCTGTAGGCTCTATTGATGATAACAGTTGTGGGGCATACAGACTAAGAATTTCAGGATGATGCATTTTATAGTCCTATTAAGGCCGCTGAGTGGTGTTATCAAATCGCAGACGCAATGATGAAGAAGAGGAGCGAGAAGTAAATCAATGTCAACTCTAACTACTGAACGATGGAATGAACTTTCTGATAAGGCCCGTTGGGACATCTTCGCTGCCATGCGTGGCCCGGATTCTTTCTATGGGGAAACCCTCAAGTGGTTTACTACTGCAGTAATTCGGGGCCGAGTGCGTCGTGTCTACCGAGTAGGCGGCACAGTAAACCAAAAGCTGAAGTTGGTTGTTCTTCCTGATCAGCGAGGCTGCGGAATTTCTTCATACTCAGCTTCGGGAAAAACTGCCTGGAACGCATCACACTTCGTCGAGCACATTGAACAAGCCGCTGCATGGCTGGGCGTTCCAGTCCTCTGGATTCCAGAGCAGCTCTGGCACGAGGTCATGAATGGTGGTGGTCGCAAAACTGCTGCGGAGAAAATCCTTAAGTACTTTGACGAAAACCCAAAGGACTATCATCCCAGCAAGGAACTCGAAATTCTCCGAAAGCACCTTGAGTGCTTGAAGTCAGGAATCTTTTAACCGAGAAAGGATTTTATGCCGCGTATTACTTCACTTGAAGATTCTGCCATCAAGCCCAATGTAGGAATCTACTCATATGCATCCAATGGTTCGCGGAATATCGTCGGACAGTTTGAGTTCGATGTTTCTTCTTTCAGGGATCCACTAGGACAGAAACAGTTTCTCACCAAGAGTTCAGGAATTGATCCTGAAGTTCGTGACTGGGTGGGCCAAGATCACAGGGTTCCCATTCTCATTAAGGAATGTCGAATGCTGGCGGAAGATCTTATCCGTCATAAGAAGGATGGTCAGGCTGCACCTTCAACATGGCTTTCTTTTTCTTTCAAGGATTTCCATGGTAAGTGGATTTCTCCAGCAGTAGCCGAACTTGTTGCGGATGAACTCTCGAATGCAGGCTTTATGGTAACCGTTTACCATTCAGCAATTAAGAAGGACGGAATTGTTCGGTGATAGTTATGGAAATTCCAGGTCCTCCACGAAACGTGAGTGGTATTGAGGTCACGGCAGAAATCCCTCCTTGGCTATTTTCGGTAGCTTATGCAGTTCTTAGTGGTGAGGGAGATTCTTCAGCAGTGAATGGTATTACCTCTAACGGTGACGGAGAGTTGGTCTTCTACCGCCGCATCACGGAAAAAGACCGAAATAACTTTCCTATGCTGGAGGGCATAAATGAAGTCTGGTTCACATTCCATGCACCATCTTTTGACTAAGACCCCAACACTTTTGGGAATGGCCAACTATGGATCACACAGAGAACACGCCACTGGACAGAGAAAGCCATCCCTTGACCAGTACGATGTTAACTCTCATATCCGATTGTTGGAAGAACTTCAGGGAGAATTCAATGCAGAGCAAGAAGAAACAGTTTGAAATTTCAGCAACGAAGCGCACAACAATTGGCAGTCTTCCTTTATTTGTGCAGCTAGGTCACAAGGGTCTAGAAAAGGGTAACCCAGCTCCTATTGAACGATTCGGGGCAGAACAAACCTTTATGGTTTCTCGGGATATTCTGGCAATTTCTGTCAGCGACCCAAAGCTTTATGAGGACATTAAGAGCATTGAGTTCACCTATTCTACGGTGAAGTAAGATGCAAAAGAAAAACCATCCAGAGGTGGAAATCATTGTCGATAATGTTCCACCATATGTTAGTTACTTTCATGACCTAGCAGTAAGTGGAGTAAGCTTAAATCAAAGCGGACAAACTGTTGCGCTTGTCGTTCTACCAATAGATTACCAGATCTCAAAGACTCTGGTTGGAGCCACGGAAATTTTCCTCGAATACAAGTAAGGTTAGAAACTTCTCTTTTTGGAGACAATCAGATGCTTTATTATAAGCTGTGCATGAGCTGTGGATTTAAGAATGGTTTTCATGGGTATAATGCTTGCAGTTCCTGTGGCGCAGCATTCGTTAAATCCCGCACCCAAAAGGGGAAGGGGATTGAGATACTGCAGAATGGAGTAGGCTCACCTCTTACACTTATCGGTATTGTTCAGAAGGAAGAGCATATTAACGAGGGTATAGAGTATCCCGTATTCGCCCGCCCTGCACCTTCAAAGCCTCGTCACGGATATATTGATTCTCGTGTCGTAAAGACTGAAAAGCAGCTGCGTAATCTCCTGAAGGAAGTACTGGCAGATGATCCGGGCGGTGAGATTCTTCTCTGCCCATTCATCTCATCTTACTGCAGTTCTATCTGGACCCCAGGATCACTTACCGTTGGTGCTGGACATGATGGAGCAACGGCGGGCATTCAGGCCTGTAACATTCCTCTCGCCAGTGGGCACATGAACAAGGGACCTCTGAAGGGTGCTGAGATCGGTGAAGATTCTTGGCCCTATGTAGAAGTAGTTTATGAGGCCATTGGTAAGACACCGATCTATGTCCAGCTTCGTGAAGGCCCCAAGCTGGAAGGAATTACTGGTAACTATATCCCAAAGCCAGTAATCGTGGAGAAGATTCTCCATGCGGATCCAAAGAAGTATCAGGATCTTGGTTGGGAACAGGAAATCGAGGCGCATAAAAATCAGCCTGGAGTCATCGTATGGCATCCGAATGGGACCATTACGGATCACTTCTCCATTCATGCTTTCGCCTCAAAGCTTCCAATTGTGTTTGATCGCCAGGAGCCAGAGATTGGAAGTTTCCTTGAGCCGACTAACAATACTGAATCCTTTAACCCGAAGTCCATGCTTGAGGGCATTGTTATTGGCGATAGGGTTAAGCTTCCTCTTGGCGATGTAGCATCTATGAAGCCCTTTGCAAGTGCGGCATTCGTAGCTCTTCACCATGCAGCCAAGATGACCGGTGAAAATTCAAAGTGGATTGGAGTAGCAGCAGCCATTCTTCTCAAGATGGGTACCGCTGCTCTTATGGGAGAAGCCCGCCATCTTGGTGGTAATCCTCAGAATTCACGAGAAGAAGTCTACGGGAAGGCAGAGAAGAAGAACCTCACCGAACTTCGAGCACGTACTAATGCGCTCGTAAACATCTTCCGTTATGGTCGATGGAGTGGTTCTTTCGGTGGGCTCAAGTGGGCGTGTTGTGGTGCCGCTACGATAGAATTGTTTAATGCAGTTCAGAATCTCGCAGCAGAGCCAACTGAGGAATCAGCGGCTAATCTCGTTATGGCTCTGAACCTTGTGGTAAATCAGGCACATAACGGTGGGTGGTGGTTGAATAAGTTCATCTCCCATGATCTCTATACGGAGATCCAGAAGGGTACATTTACCCATGTAGTCCCAGCAGGTTCCGCCTTCTTCACCTACTACAAGGAATACATGAAGATGGAAACCTCTGACTTTGCAGCAGCTATTAATAAGATCCGTGAATGGGGAAAGACTTATCTAAACCCTCCACGCACAAAGTCAGCATCTCTAGTTCATTTCCCGGCACTAAAGACACTAGAGATTTCAGTCGCAACAGAACTTCTCAAGACTCACACAAAGAAGATCACCGTACCAGTTACCAAGCTTGGTGACATTACTACAAGCGAGATTAAGAATCATCTCTATCTCGTAGAAGGAGAGGATGGGTATCAGTTGGAGTATAGAAAGAATGATCCGATTGTCATCTGGCGCGATAAGCCTCTTAAGGAAGAGGCTGAGAAGATGGCAAAGCTGGCCAAGTATAACCACTAATATCCATAGATACCAGGAGTAACTATCAATGACTACAGCAGCATTTCCATTTAAGCTAGAAGATCTCAAGTCTTGGACCATCAAGCGGGCAGATGGGACTACTACAAAATACATCTTGTCCAATGCCGCAATCGTAAAGGTTGAAGGGAAGGGCGGGGACGTCAAGCAGGAATCCACAACCGCAGGAAAGTTGTACTCATATGCGGACTACTGTACCCATACACCAACGGACACGCCAGTAGCTACATTTCCACGCCCAAAGGATGGGCTTGATCTCCGCTTGTGGGTGGCAAACATGGGAGGAGCACGTAAGACTAAGGACTCTTTCCATTTCGTAGTAGATTGTGGTGATATTCTCACGTACTACCGCACTGCTGATTCTTACTTGGAAGGAGATCCGGAGCTCAAGGCGATTCTTGAGCCATATGCACATGAGCTCGCCAAAACTCGCATTCTAAAGATTGATTGGGATGACAGAGCAGCAGCACCAGTCATGCCTCAGTTCTGGGATGAGCTTAACAAGCAGCTTTACGGGGATGTCATGACCTGTTGTGTTGGCGGACACGGACGAAGTGGTACGGCGTTCGTCTGCCTTCTCCTGGCAAATGCTCCAGACTATGACGCACTAGATGCTCTTGTTCATTGCCGAGCAGTTCACTGTCCTCGCGCTATCGAATCAGTCGCTCAGCACGAATACATCAATTCTGTAGCACAGTATTTCGGTCGAACTCAGAACGCTAAGGAAGCAGAGAAGATTTCTAATTACAAGGAGGTTTTCATGGCCTCAAAGAAGCCTACTGCAATCAGGACGCGGGTTGAACTTGGATGGGAGAAGTAAATGAGAACCTTATTTTACAAAGAGGAAAAGACGGGAATGGAGACTTGGTCAAGTTGGTCAACCCAAAAACCAGTATACGGTGACAAGCTTTGTTCACGTCCATCGCTTTTTGCTGAAGAAGAAGCACGCTTTAAGCGAGCTCAACTTCGCGGAAAGAAGTTCGTAGAGCTTTTCCAAGCCGCTAAGCAGCTAGTAGATAATTTCCCAGGTCGATTCCCTTATCTCGAATACGATGTCAGGGAAATCGAGCTTCACAATCTGGCTCCCAAGGTAGAAAACAAGAGGTAATTTTACCTATGAAATCTACCAAGTCTGCAAAGCCACGAAAGGTAAAGGTCTCTTTCGATGCTCAGCTTTCACGCAAGGAGATAGCAATGATGAAAGAAGCAGTAGAGGACTCCTACTACGCTTCGTATGGAGATTATCGTCAAGCTCTTCTCCGACTAGCAAACATCTTAGCTGCCTCGGGTAACCTCGAACCATTTGTTCCGGACGACGAAGACTAAGATGAAACCTCGCATTGGATATATCATTGAAGTATTAAGGGGATATGAATTCTCCACAGAAGAAGCTCAGAGATTGATCGAATTAATCAAAGCCCAGACTAGAAAGACTTCAGAATAAGAAAAAAGGACCATGAAAATGCGTATCATTCTTGACAGTGGTAAGGAAGTTTCCATCAAGCATCTATCTCTGACTGACTGGCGGAGATTCATGTCAGAATTCATGATGAAGAATCCTAATGCTAATCAGGCATGGGACCTCATGAGTTGTGTTCGTGGTCCTGATACGCCATCTGAGCGCCCAGACATGAGCCGAGAAGAACACGAACAAGCATATGCAGCACGCCGTAAGCGTAAGTTCAATACGGTAGAAATCATCAGAGAAGCTATGTTCTTTGGTTCTATTGGTGGTTGTGCTCGTTTCCACCGAGACACGAAGGTTACGCTTCCGCCTGAATCCCAGCATGACCACTTCGATCGTCATGTTCGTAGGGCTGCGAATATTCTTGGTCTGGAGATTCAGTACCAAGTCGATCCTCGTCCTGCTGCCGAATTCGTTGGAGACTAATCATGGCTCTTTACTCATATAACATCCTGAACAAAAAGCTTGTCAGTAAGACTCCACCAGAAATCGGACGGGCTATTAGATGTGAGGTAAAGTCAGTAAGTTCATGGCCAGAAAAGCCTAAGCAGTATCCTTGCGTGACAAAACATGCCGCCCTCTGCTGGATTAAGGAAGTCGGCTTTGATCATGTGCAAGCTGGAAACTGCGATCTATTAAAGTGCCGAACGGCTAAGCATTATATTGATGCCTGGCATGTTCTTATTGATGAAAAGACGAAGAAGCCCAGACTTAGAACTTTCTCAGAATATCTTGAACTCGAAAGTAAAAAGAAGAAGGAGACAGAATCGTGCCCAACTCCACAGTCGCAGCAAAGCCACGACTTTTTTGGTTAGAACGAACTGAAGATGTCAGTGGCGTTTCAGGCACTGGAAGAATCGCTGAAGGAGTAGAGTGGACCAATGGTATGGTTACAGTTTCTTGGCTTGGAACGTTTCACTCTATTGAGACTGTTTTAAATATTCATACTATTGAGGCTATTCACGGACACGATGGGCGCACTAAGATTGTCTGGGAGAAGTAATTATGCTAGATGATGAAATGTTTGATTCAGTGATTAAAAAGTACAAAGCGCAGATTGCTGAACTAAAAAAGAAGGCTTACACAAATGCTATCGCCGAGGCGGAGAAGAAGTCATCTCCGAGTTGTGATCCTAGTAATTCGGCACCTCAGCAGTCTGTCTCCTTGGATATTGAAACTTCTATGCTTCATGAAGATGATCTGATCGCAGAGAAGTTTTACTCTACAGCCTTTAGTGAAGCAGCAAAGTGGATTGAAAAACAGAAGCAATTCATGGCTCAGTCCCCGGAAAAGGCATCTGCTGCACCATCACCTGAAAAAGTGACTACTGTTGTTTGGGATCAGGATAAAGACACGAATGCTTGCATAACATCAGCCGAAATCCAAGAGCATTTGAACTCTCAGCCGATTCCGTACCCTGGAAAAAAATACTATTTCTCTAGTCAAGGAAGTTCTAATTTTCTTGGTCAAATTCCCTCGGCCCCACTAATACCCCTGCAGCAAGCACCAAGTGAAGGTGCGTCTTATGGATTAACCATAAACCTCCCTAATGCTGTGCCTTCACCAATCCAGGAAAATACCATGTGGACACTGGATCAGGGACTAAGTGTCGTTCGTGATCTTCAGCCAAACGTAAAGAAACTCGGCTATCACCTCTGTCTAGGTGGTGGAGTTCTTAACAATGGAGAATCCACTAAGGATATCGATCTTTATTTTCTTCCATTGGACAACGCAGAATATCCGGTAGACTCAGAAGGTCTACTGAACATGCTTCAAAATCGGTACTTGACTAAGATCGAACCACTTGGAAAGCCCTACAATGACCAGTATGAGATCCCATATATCTTTAAGGGGAAGTTCTTCTGGAACTTCTATGATGGGGTGCAGACTAAAAATCTTCGTTTCGATATCTTCATTATGGGCTCAGAGAAGGACCGAGAAGGTATTAGATTCTTTATGAGTCATGGGATGGATGGAGAACCGATCACCCTAGAAGAGGACAAGATCACTCACTTTGGTCCAGAGGAAAAGAAGCCTATTTACTCGGATGATGATATCCCATTCTAGGATAGAAAATCATGAAGCCTAACGCTGACCCGAAGGAACTCTGCCTGAAGCTTCTTAAGAGGAGCCGCTGTGCAGTGCAGGTAAGTGCAGTTCTTACGACAAAGGGGATTGTAACGGCCACTGGATGGAACCATGAGGGTTCTTCTGGCTTTGGTGAACATGCAGAGGAGCATTGCTTTAAGCGGGCAAATCACAAGGACATTCCAAAGTCGGTTCTTTATGTCGCTGCTCAGCGAAAGAAGTCTGGGAATCCGGTAATTGCCAAGCCGTGTGCATTCTGCTGGGCTTTTGCCAAGAACTGTGCTTATGTGGTGTATCGTAATAAGCATGGTGAATGGGTGACTATGAGAGGAGAGAATTGGTAACCAACATTTATCTAATAAGCGATACCCGTTGACACACAAAACAATATGTGATATGATAGTTGTATCATGTCTAAAGTAAAACGCTACAGTGGTGAGAGATTTGGGAAGCTGATATTAGTATCTCCAGCCGGAGAACCTCCAAACTCCAAATGGTCCTCTTGGTTATGTCAATGTGATTGTGGCAATACTAAAACAATTAATACCACAAATCTATTAACAGGTAATACTAATAGTTGTGGATGCCTTTTATCCGAGTGTAAACTTGGACCAAAAAATCCAAGATGGAAAGGTAACAAAGTTGGATATAGTGGAGTTCATGCGTGGATACGCGAACGATACGTAAAGCCTGAGTTTTGTGAAAGATGCTATAAAGTTCCTCCACGAGATTTAGCAAACAAATCCGGAAAATACATACGAGATTTAGGAGACTGGTGGTATCTGTGTAGACGTTGTCATATGGAAAGTGATGGGAGAAATCAACAATTAAGAGATAGAGGAAAATCTCGTAAGATAAAAATTCCTCCATGTTTATATTGTGGGAAATCGTACTATAGAAAAAGCGGGCAACGTACCGCTAAATTTTGCAGTAGAAAATGTTACTTTAAGTCCGGCGGTCGCTGGAGAAAGGAGGCGTCCAACAATGGCTGATATATATGTTATCTCGGACACTCACTTTTAGGCATCAAAACATCTACCACTTTACCGACAACGAGGGAAAGAGAGTTCGGCCTGAATTCTCCAATGCTGAAGAAGGCGATGCGGCTATGATCGAACGCTGGAACTCCGTAGTCAAGTCTCAAGACCATGTGTGGCATCTTGGTGATTTCTGCATGGCGAATGGTCAGCACTGGATCGATATTGGAAAGCGTCTGAACGGACACAAGAGAATTGTCCCAGGCAATCATGATACCTGCAACATTGAAACCTACAAGGCTGCTGGTTTCCAGAAACTTCAGGGAGCAAAGGAAATGCAGGTTGCTGGACTGAGACTTCTCTGCTCGCATTATCCACTGCATGTTTCTTCGCTCTTTAAACGAGATGCAAATATTCACGGACACATTCATGAAAAGGAAAGTCCATCAAGCATGATCGGTGAAGACGGGAAAGTCAAAAGCTGGTTCAATGTAAGTGTGGAGAGGATTGCATATACACCCATACACATAGAAGAAGTCGCTAAAATTATTAAGGAGAAAATATCGAATGTCTAAAAAGAAGGAACCAGAGTTTGAGCTAAAACCTCTTGTAGAAATCCAGTGGGAGGATGCTTCCTGCTGCTTGGGATGGCACAGCAGACGAGAAGCTCTTGAACACGGTCCAATGCCTGCGAAGTCTGTAGGCTATCTTGTCCAGAAGAATACAGAGTTTATTTCTGTTGCCCAGACCCAGTCTGCTGATGGTGGTCGTGGTAATACCCTCGCCATACCTGCTGCTTGGGTCAAGAAGATCCGCCGACTTGGATAGAGACCACAACTAATAGTATAAGCCTCTAGTGCTATTCACTGTTCCCAACCCCAATATTTTGTGGTCGGCAAAAAGCTTCTTTCCCCTTGCCTTTCACCGCTCATCCATGATATGATATAGATTCAAAGGAAACGAATGCAGACAAATTCATCCGATTTTTATGAGAAGCTCAATGAGCTAACCGATTATCCACCTTCTCCCAAACCTCCACTAAAGCAGACCTCTGGACCATGTGTTGTACGTGGCTGTATTGAACCCGGAGTATGTCTTGATGAAAAGAACTACACACAGCGCCGCTCTGAACTCACTGCCGGACTATTTGAAGATGAGGAATTCTTTGACCTTCCAGAAAACCGCCAGATTTGGTTCTGTAATGCTCATGCAGTTAAGTATCTTTTCCCTATCATCGAGCAACTTGCTGGTAATTCAGTGGGTAATATTCTTAATGACTTTGCTGATGATGGTCTAATGTAACACTACAATATCTTGTGGTTGATTTTCTTGGAGAAGTCGTGATATGATAGGATATACCGTGAAGGAGATTCTGGATGGCTGACAGCGGACTAGTTCTTGAGCACGTCCAGACCTCTCAATCCGCTTTAGATCGTGGCTCAAAACATTATACCGACCAACTAAATGCTGAGGTGTTCAGATTGAGAGTTCGTAAAGATGCACAAAAGAGATTTATTGAGGAAGAAGCTGGCACCATTGAAATTCCGGTCGGAGTAAGCATCGATGATCCACTTCCTCCAGAACCACCAGAACTGATTCCTGGGGTTCTTCTTGCTCACGGGAGTTCCGGTGTTATAGGAATGAAGGAAACTGGTAAGAGTGCTCTTGCCTTAGAAATTCAGTTCTCACTTCTTACTGGAGAACCTCTTTGGGGTGCTATTGCGCCTAATAAAGTCATTGACAAATCAGTACATTTCCTGGCAGAACATACCGCATACAATCTAATGGGATTGTATAAGAGAATGCAATTTCCATCCCTTGGTGGTAGGCTGAAGGTTTTTGGTCCTGAACATCTTGGCGGGCATAAGCTTCTAGTAAGTGCAGGAATCCGCAGAGAAGAATCCCTGTCTCTGTATAAGAAACTAGCAGAAGGTGCAGGACTGATTGTGTTCGATCCACTGGCTAGCTATATTCAAGGTGAAGGTGCAGAAAACGATAATGCAATGGTTCGTCACGTAATTGACTCCATGATTGAGATTGCTCAGTCAACCAATGCGGCCTGTCTGATTCTTGGTCACCAAGGTAAGCCTCAGTTCTTTCAAGGTAAGCAGCTTAAGAAAACTGTTTATGCAACAAGAGGTGCCTCTGCTGCTGAAGATGCAATGACCGCAGTTCATTATCTTGACAGGGAAGCCGGGGTCACTATTGATCACAAAGAAGTGTTTGTTCTCCGCCCCATTCACTATAAGGGCGAGAAAGCCGGAAGTTTTAAACTTCTCCGAGATAAGAAAACAGTAAGAAACACACTCTATCAAGGAGGCTGATGTTAACATTAATTATCTCAGTATTTATTCTCATTATCCTAATCATCTCTTTTCCAAAGAATCATAATGGCAACCACTAAAGAACTTATTTGGCACAGCAGAGCCTCCGCACAGGCTGACTGGCAGTGCAATCGTGCAAGATATTACCAGTACAACTATTTGGGCGGTATTCAGAAGAATAACCTTACACTGGAACTCTTCTTCGGGACTGTCCTTCATGATGCTCTAGCGGGAATCGCCGCCCAGTATTCAGTCGATGGAGCTGTAGATATCGACAATATTGCATCCAGTGCAGGAAATTTTGTATCCACTACCCTTCTTGATTACTATTCAAAAGGAACGGGAAATTTACCTACAGATTCGCCAGAGTGGCTACTGATGATGGAGCAATCCACATTGCTTGAGGGCTTAGTAAGAGGCTTTTATAAGCAGCGCTGGCCGTCACTGATTGCACAATACCCAGTCGTTGTGGGGTACGAAAAGGAGAATATCTTTCCGCATGATTTCACCGGAAAGCTGAACAAGAAGGGTCCATTTATTTATAAGGCAAAGCCTGATCTGATCCTCGCAGAAGATGACGATTCACCTGTTGTCTATATTGAATACAAGTCTACTGGAAACAAGAAGCCAGAATGGATTGAGTCTTGGAATAAGGACATGCAGGTTCATGGAACTGCAAAGGCAATTGAGTTTACCAAGAATCGTGAAGTTCTAGGCACCATTGTGCAGGGGCTTTATAAGGGCTATGCTCAATATGGGAAGCTTTCCAGTAATCTCGTCTACGGGTATAAGGGCAAGGGCAACCCACCTTTTACTGCAGAGACGATTTCAACTGAATATAAACCCGGACTGAAGAAGTTCCCCATTTGGGAGTATGATGGCGGAATAAAAGCATGGATTGAGAAACTTCCTATTGAGACTCTCAGTGAACAGTTCCCGCAAACTCCAATGATCTTTACCGAAGAGAGTCTAGCGGAGGACTTTTTCCGACAGAGAGCGGTGAGAGAACGAGATGTTAAAGATTCCGTAAGTCGTCTAGAAGATCCAGAAACCCCGGATTTTGAGAAGCAGATTATTCTTGATGTTCGTTTCCCTCAGTCCTTCTCCAAGTGCTGCCCATCATTCGGTCGGCCTTGTGACTTCCTTGGTCTTTGTCATGGTCCTCAGTCGGTAAAGGATGATCCGGTTGGTTCTGGAAAGTTCGCTCTTCGTGATAGGGAACACAATGATGGGTTCAAGACTCTTGCTGTAGAAATCATGGAAGGTATTACCAGTGCCTAATGCAAATTATAGGTCGGGAAGGGCATTGGAATATTCGAGAAAGAAGTTTTGGGAAAGCAAAAACTATGCTGTTGTTCGTTCCAGCGGAAGTCATGGAATTTGGGATCTTGCAGCAGTACATCGTTCTAATCCAGAAAAACCAGTTCTTCTCATTCAGTGTAAGGTAGTAAAAAATCTCATTGATGCTTCGGTTCTCTACAGAAAGTTAAGGAAGAATCCTCCTCTTCCAGTAAGTACTAAGTATGAGTTCCTTCTTGAAGTTAAAGTGCGTGGGGGAAAAGAAACGTACACATATCAACTAAACTACGATGAGTAAAAGGTTTCGGATTGTAGGTGACGATGATGGTCACTATTACATTATTCCAGAAGAAAAATGGGAAGCATGGGAAGCATTTCTGGAATGGTCAGAAGATGGGGTCGTTCCTAAATTCGCAGAACGCATTAATCACTACAGCAACATTACATTCTCAAACTGGAAGAAAGAATAAACGAAAGGCTATTATTTTAAATGTCAAGCGCAACAACAATTCTACTCTATTCCCTCAGTGGCGCAGGAAAAACCACACAGATCGGCAAGCTCGCTGAAGAAGTCTATGTCACAACCGGAAAGAAGACTCGTGTTTGTTCTGGAGACTTCGGCGGTACTGATACCATTGAACCCTATCGGGATCTTGATATCATTGATCTCGTAGAAATCGGACCTACTGATCCCTGGGTTTTTATTAATAAGGTAGTTCGTGGCTACACTCGTGATGCATCAGGCAAATGGGTGAAGGACGAGAAGAAGAATGCAGAGATCGGAATGTATGCATTTGAATCCGCTCATGGCCTTGCTCAGCTTCTCCAGAACGACATGGACGCAAAGGCTGGAGCAGGAAACACCATCGGCGGTGATACCAATGCCTCCTTTGAAGTATCAGGTGATGGAGAAAAATTCAAGGTAGGAGCCGCAAAGGGCTTCGGTAAGTATGCAATTCCACAGAAGGAAATCCTGAAGGCCATGTATGAGTCCTTTAAGCTTCCTGCTCAGTATGTTGTGTGGACTGCTGGTGTAGACGTAGGAAAGGAAGAGCTCAGCAAGGCAAGTACGGTTGGACCACTGATTATCGGTGGAGCGCTGACAACTTTGCTACCGAAGGACTTCAACTACACTTTCCATCTAGATGTGATTGTAGAAAAGGGGAAGACTCCTCGGCATGTCATGTATCTTGGCACACACCAAGACCCCAATGCGGGAGGAATGGTTGCACTAGGTAATATTCGGCGTCCTCTTGATGCCCCCGAACTTAAGACTTGGGTAATTGAACCAACTGATCTGCCCAAGGCCATTAAGATGCTGCAACTTGACGCGAAGGAAGAGGCGAAGAAGGCCATCCAGAAGCGGCTGGAAGCAGCAAAGAAAGGAGCCACTGTAACGAAGTAATCTTCATAATCTATTAGGCGTCTCACGAACGTAAATCGTTTTCCTATTAACTTAAACAAAGGACAAAAACAATATATGGCACAGACCATTGACATTTCATCACTCGGTACTCTTAACCCGGTTCAGCCCATCGATCTCAGCATTGTGCCTGAGGCTCCCGCCAAGAAGGAATTCTCCTTCCCGAAGGCTGGCGTATACGAGGTGCGTGCTCCTGAGAGCTTTCCCCTCGAAGCCTTCTCTCTCACTCAGAGCGGTAACCTCGGGGCGCGCGTCGATCCGACGATCCTGGGGCCTTCAAACGAAGGGTATGAAGTCCGGTTCCAGCGAATCTACCAGACCGTCTACACCGATCCCCGAACCGGTCTAGAGACGTCTGGCATTGCTCAGTATCTCCAGGCTTTTGGTGTGGCTGAGAAGCTGGATGGTACCGGTGAACAGGCTGCTAACCTGATCGCCTCAACGGCTGGTCAGACGGCCAAGGCGTACATTAACTGGGAGATCGACCATCGGGAGTCAGGCTTCAAGCTTCGTGGCATGAAGAACTTCCCGAAGGACGAGAACGGTAACTACCAGCCGTGGATTGACTCAGAGGACGTGAAGGATGAGAACGGTAATCCGAAGCGCCTATGGGCCCGTGCGGTTGTTACCAAGTGGATCCCGAAGGGTCAGTCGTAATCGAAAGATGAGTTCTGAACAAAAGCGTGCAAGGGTTGAGGAGCTGTATAAGTTCCTCAACCTAGCTGCACGGAACCCAAACGTAGACAGTACTCCGGTTATTAAGGAAATCGCTCGACTTCTTGATCTTCCGGAAGGGACTATTCGTCAATATTGATGGGGAGAATTTCCTCCCCTTCTTTTTCTGAGAAGGAAGATCTTTCAATCAAGCAGACATCAACTACAACCCAGTAATCAACAAGGGTAATCCATCGTGATGTATTTTGGGGATGGACATCGGCACCCAAGGGGGATGAGGGGTGCAACATTTTAAAAGATGCGTGGTGGTGTAAAGTGCATTCTAGTCTCATCAAAGAAATATGACAAAAACCTGTCAAACCTGTGGTAAAGAGTTCAATACGAGACCAAGCAGAGTTGGAAAATTCTGCTCAAAGAGTTGTGCTGGCAAAAATCCAGATCATCCTCTTCAAAAGTTGAACTTGAACAAGGAGTTTATGCGACAAAATCGATATAAACAACTTGCTGCCGAAGAAAAAATAGCAGATAGACTACGGAAAGAGGGTTATCAAGTATTCTCCCCTACTGTTGTTTGTGATCGTGTCGTGGTAAAAGACGGCAGAGTTTTCTTTGCTGAATTTAAGAAAACTGGACAAAAGTTGAGAGAAGGTCAACAGACAATTCGTGATCTGATGCCTGAAAGTTACTTGATTATATACGAATAAGCTAGAGGGCCGTGTGCGATTCCGGCGAACGCAACCAACAACGAAAGAGAGAAAGCCGACGGATGATGGTTATCACGGTTAAATTAGGTTCAACTCCTACCCCTCTCGCCGGAGAGGGAGAATTCCGTCATCGACACCTTGCTTTCTCATAATTTTAATCCTCCAAAGGAGCAGATACACGTTTCTCCGGAAACTCATGCTGCTCCTTTTCTTTTTGGGGAGGCACATTTGGGTAAAACTTACGAAACCTATCAGACCTCGTATACGAATGAAGAACTATCTGAGGTCATCAGGAAGATGGAATACGCGACCATGGGCATTGAAAGAGATCTGGTAATCGTTGGTGCAATTGCTCTCGCACTGGGAAAATCCGATCCAGATATCTTTGATGACACCGATCGATTTAATGATGCACTTGATTCTGTATCACAAGCAGTTTGTTTCAATATCTCCGCACCGACCTTACCGAAGAAGCTTATGAACTAAGAGAAGAAGATGAATCCTTTTACTGATCCACGTTTTGCAGGGCTACATTGGAGTATAGATCCAAATACTCCTGATGAAGATAGAGAGATGGCTCATCTTTCTGCTGCCATGAAGGCTTGGCGTGAACGTGAACTCAAGGAATATATTCCCTACCTAAGAACACATCAAGGACTAGTGGATACCATCAGAGACTTCTGTTTAGGCTGCAACAAATCATTTTTAGAAATTCATGCCAAAAGGCTTAGGTGTACAAAATGAAAACCCTAATCGTACCGGATGTTCACGAGAGATATTCACAACTGTTAAAGATCGAAGAAAAATACTTTGCAGATGTTGATCGTGTAGTGATGCTTGGAGATTTCTTTGATTCTTTTGGTCATGATATCAATCTCGTAAAGTTGATCGCAACTTGGATTCTCGGACATGTCTTTGATCCGAAATTTACGTTTCTCTTTGGGAATCATGATCACCATTATGCATTTAAGCGGACAGGGTTTTCTTCTGGTTATCAAGAGGATACACAGCGCCTGCTGAATGAGGAGTTCTCCTCGGAGATCTGGAGAAAGTTCAAGATCTGGACAGAAGTCGGACCTTATCTGGTCAGTCATGCTGGATTCAACAAGCATACTTTCTACCTAAAGGATGAAGAAGAAAAGGCCATCAATGCTGCATTCAGTGGAATCAAGCACCCAATGTGGGATGCAGGCTTTTCAGTCGGTGGTATCGTTCCTTGGGGCGGACCAACTTGGCTTAGGTGGTGGGAACTAGATGACGTCGGACAGAAGCAGATTGTTGGGCACACCGCTCACAAAGAACCTCAGACGGATATCAATGGGAATGTTTGTTTGGACACGAACCTAAAGCACATCGCAATTTACGACGACGAAACTGAGGAACTAAATATCGAGGCAATTTGATGCAACTAGATAAGAATACCATTGCAGAACTACGGCATATACGTTACCAAGCAGAGGAGATTCTCGACAAAAAGAAGGACCCTTCAGACACAAACACTGCCTTAGTATTTGCGGCCAAGGTTAAGGAAACGATATCTAAAATTCTTTCCATCTACTCCTAGGGAATAAAAAGATGTGGAACGAAGACACAACGGGAGTACGACGAACAAAGCCTACAAAGCCAGGATATAATCTAGAACTTCACTCTTTCCAGAAAGCGATTGACTGGATTGCTGGGCACATTCTCGGTACTCACGGGATTAAGATTACTTCCGCGACTCACGATCCTGAACTGGATAACTGGATCTTTTATGAGCACGAAGATCCGGTTGCAACTGTTCCTCATGAGATGATCAACCGGATTCTCACCTCACTTGAAAAGATGGACTGGAAATTTGAGGACAAACTTTTAGAAGAAACCTTTTCTGACGACATCGCGTTAGAGTGGATTCGAGAAAAGGAAGAGGAAGAAGAGATGCGAGAAAAGCGGAGGAGAGAATGATCAAGCTCACATTAAATGAAATGTGGGCAATAGGATTATTTGAAGGTGAAGGTAGTATAGTCACACCAACTGGAAGAGGACGAAGTTCAGTACTCATAATTCAAATGTGTGATGAAGATGTTCTTCGGAAATTTAATTCTATTGTTGGAGTGGGTCATATAAGCGGACCCTACAACTACAATAAAAATAAGAATGTTCGGTACAAGAGTGTATGGAAATGGAGCACTGCAAAAAGAGATGATGTTCGTAAGCTTCTAACCAGATGGCTTCCATTTCTTGGAGAAAGGCGAAAGGTTAGAGCTATTTCTGCTTTAAAACGGCTGGATCAGCCAACAAAGAAACCGGGACCAAAACCCAAATATGAAAGGACATGACTTGCATGGCTCTAATTTTAGCGGTGGATTTTTGATGACACGATCTCTAATAGAAAGGATGTTCCTGAAGGGCATCGTCTTGGTGCTCCATTTCCGCGAGCAGTAGAAACCATTCAGCGATGGAAGGAAGCGGGCCATACTATTATTATTCACTCATGTCGTGGATCAGATGGTCCCAGAGCGGTAAAGATCATGGCTCAGTACTTGGACTATTTCCAGATTCCCTATAGCAGTATTTGGGACCAGCCGGGAAAGCCTATTGCTGATTTCTACATCGATGACCGAGGTCTGCATTTTCAGAACTGGCAGCAGGTTGCGGACGAAGTAGAAGAAAGAGGATCTTATGGAAGATAAGAAAGAATTCTCCTATATGTCTGGGGGAAATGCAAAGGTAGTAAAGAGAGTCGTAATGGAAACTACTAATGCAGACGGAGAAAAAGTCATGAACGTCCTCCAGATTCTGGATGTCGTCTCAGAGTCAGATGGTCTCACAATTATTGTAAGATAAGTATGATGATCCACAAAATTGTACATTGGGATCTTGATGGATGCCACATATTTACGAACTGTGGAATTTTCGTGGCCATTACTACAGAAGATAGATCTCCTTTTCAAAATAAAAAGAGAGTTGGTGCCCTCTCATGGCCTACCGTAACGTGTAAAAACTGCCTGAAAACAAAAGAGTAAATATTATGCCTAAATATCTAGTCAGTCACACTATCGAATTCGAGATTGAAGCAGAGGACGGGAAGGCTGCGGAGGAGAAGTCATTTAGTGAGATGGTCGAGCTCGTTGATTCTTCTGCAGGTCCGGATTCACTTACTATGTGGGATATAGACTCTAGGGTGATTGGGGATTAGAAGATGCCAAACAAAAAGTTCGATCAGCTCAATCCTCTCGACCGCATGATACGGAAAGGTATCGGGGGGCTTGGCATGACTGACGGCACTTTCCTGAAGATTGAGTTCGTGTATGGGTTTGAGAAGTTTAACACTCGGCCCTATCACAACTACGAAACATGGGCAGGCGGTTACCGGATTACTGATGAGCGCAACGGAATCACACTTGAGCGAGAAGATCTCGATGACGCCATTGCAGAGTGGGCTGAAGAATTACAGAGGAAGAAGAATGCCACAAAATAAATCGCTCTGCACAGATATCCACATCTGTCATATGTGCCGGCTGGAAACTAAATGCGATACCTATACATGGGCGTGTCCTTGGCGAAATGATGATGAGGATCAGATGTGTGATTCTTGTATGAAGAAATTTGCAGAAAGCTATGAGGAATTTGAGAATGAGCAAGTATCACCTTAAATGGTCGTTCGGAAATAGTAAGCTCGAAAAACTCGACACCATCTCGTTCAATATCCCCGCCTTTAGAAGCGCTGATGGGTTTAAGACCTGTCCAAAGGCTGGACTCTGTGCCACAGTCTGTTACGCTCGTCAAGGTCGCTATCTGATGAAGAATGTTGCAGCGACTAGGGAATTCAACCTCGCTATTGCTCGTGGACCACAGACGATTTTCCGCTCTCGTGCCATTGAAGATCTCAAGAAGATCAAGAACAAGATTGTCCGGGTGCATGATTCAGGAGATTTCTTCTCCCAAGAATACATGGATAGCTGGTTCCATATCGCTGAGCAGTTTCCGGAAAAGAAGTTCTATGCTTATACCAAGTCCCTGCATCTTGATAGATCGAAGCAGCCAAAGAACTTCCAGATCGTGCAGTCAGTCGGAGGGCTGATGGACTCAGATATTGATGAGAGCCTCTCACACTCCCGCATCTTTGCTTCTCATGCTGACCGAAAGAAGGCTGGCTATGTAGATGGGAACAAGAACGACAAGCCCGCAATCGATGGAAAGCAGCGGATTGGGCTGGTCTATCACGGGAATAAGAAGCTGACTGAGAAGCAGACAATCTGGCTAAAACAAGTACAGTGAAGAAATCTACCAATCGTCCTCAACGATACCTTTTCCGTAAAGGTCCATGGTATTGTCAGAAGTGCTTTCGGTGGGTGAGGGAAGAAAAAGCTCCAACAAATTTTAACGAAGAAGTCTGCTCCAAGTGTCGGAGGAAGAAAAAGATTGTCCCTAGTAAAACCTGATTCTTGTCAAGGATGTCCTCTATATGAAGCACCCTATGGAAAACCAACTGGCTTTGTACCTGCTCACGGCTCTGGTGATAATGGGGTCCTTATTGTTCTCGAAGCAGCCGGTGAAGACGAAGAAAATGTAGGAATCCCAGTTGTTGGTAAGGCTGGTCAATATCTCTGGTCGCAGCTTCAGCGAGTAGGTGTTCTCAGAGAAGGCTTTCGGATTCACAACGTTCTTTCTTGTCGTCCTCCAGAAAACAAACTCATCAAGCAACCTTATACAGAAGCTGCGATTGAGCACTGCTCTCCGAATCTAGATGTCACAATCCGAGAGCATGTTGATCACTGTAAGGAAATCGGTAAGACTCCAGTCATCTTAGCGCTTGGAAAGTTTGCAGCATTTAGGATTCTTGGTTGGGATGAAAAGAATCCTATTGTTAGGGAAGATCATTTCTCATACCCATTCTGGTCTCTTAATTATCACTGCTGGGTGATTAATGCTCCGCATCCATCGTTCATCATGCAGGGAAATCACCAGTATGCGAACCTGCTCCAGTTCTGTGCTCAGCGCGCATTAACGATTGCTTCTGATGGACTGACGATTAGACGCCCGAACTATCTTCTGGATCCAGAGCCCTTTAAATTCAGTCAGTGGGTGGACGGGTTTCTTGAGGAGCTCAAGAAGAATCCAACCTCAACCTACCTCTCTTATGATATTGAGACTGCTTATAAGAAGGGTAAGAAAGAAGAAGAGATTGGAAAGGAAGAATCTGATGACCGAGCCATTATCCGATGCTCCTTTGCCTATAAGCCCGGAGATGCGGTTTCAGTCTGGTGGTCTGCCAAATACATGGCAGATATCGAGAGGCTCTTTACTTCTGGTGGTTACGGACTAAACTGGAATGGAGAAACCTACGATAATCCAAGAATTATTTCTTACATCCCAAGCTTTAACCTAATCTCACTGGATGGAATGTTGGCATGGCATTGTCTGCATTCTTCTCTGCCGAAGTCACTGGGATTCGTAACGCCATTCTACTGGCATGATCTAGAAATGTGGAAGCATCTTGCTGACTCAGAGCCTGCAAGATATAATGCCATTGACGCTGATGCTGCTCTACGTAACTGGCTTGGAATGCTGCCCAATCTCCGTGAACATGGCCTCTACGATGTCTTTGAGCGGCATATTCTAAAGCTCAATGAGGTTCTGAGATACATGACCTCTCAGGGAGTAGTGTTGGATCAGGATGCTCGAAAGGCTGCAGAGATTCGTCTAACCACTCTCCAGAATGAATTCAAAGAAAGGATGCAGGAAGTTGTTCCGAGAGAAGCACGATCATTTAAGGTTTTCAAGAAAACTCCCAAAGATCTCAGTGGACTGGTCACACTGGAGGGAGAGAGGGTTTCTAAGCAATGTCCTAATTGCGGTGCGCTGGATGTTAAGGCTAGTCATTTCAAATCGATTGGGGTCAAGAAGCTTAACACCTGCCGACAGTGCAACGGCCCCAAAAAGAAGCATTGTGACTTTGATGAGCCGGGCCTTGATCATGAAGCCTACTGCGACCTCTATCACCATACTTTCAGTGGACAGTCAGAGAATCCTTGTGTCGGGCTCATACCAACCAAGGTTCCCATCAAGGATCTACTTTACGCCAAACCACTTGAGTTTAAACTTTCAACAAAGAGTCTATCAAAGTACCAAGCAGTAAAGAAGCATAAGCCGGTTCTGAAGAAAAAGGAGAAGAAAGTTACCTTCGACGAGTCTGCAATTAAGCAGCTTAAGAAGATGTATCCGAATGATCCTCTCTATGCGACAATCATTGACTTCCGAGAAGTTCAGACTCTTCTATCACGCTATGTAGGACGGACTCAGGAGGACGGAAGAATCAAGGGTGGGATGTTAACCGAACCAGATGGTAGAGTCCATTGTTTGTATTCGCATAATCCATCTACCCTTAGGCTTGCATCACAGCAGCCGAACATGCAGAACCTTCCTCGTCCTGATCCCAAGGACCCAGATGCACTAGCAAATCTTATTCGCAATCTGATTGTTCCTTCTCCAGGATGGATGCTGGGAGCCAGAGACTTTTCTGGTATTGAAGCAGTGCTTGTTGGTAAAGAAGCTAATGACCGAGAGTATATCCGACTAGCGTGGAGAGACGTCCATAGCTTCTATACTGCATGGGCGCTCTATGAAGTAGAAAAGAGAATCCCATATGGGGATCTTCCTCAGCTTTCTTGGTCAGATGATCAGCTCTTCGGAAGACTCGCTGAAATCAAGAAAGAATTCAAGAAGGAAAGAAACTCTCTTTATAAGCACCTGATTCACGCTATTAATTTTGGTCAGGGAGCTTATGGTGCTCGGGATAAGATCTATGAAGAAACAGGAATTCTCTACGACACCAAACTCATCTCAAAGCTGATGAGCATTTATAAGGAACTGTTTCCATCTATTCCTAATTGGCAGACAGCCATCAGAGAAGAGGCTGCCGATCAAGGATTCCTCACTAACGCTTTCTCTTATGTGCATCGCTTCAACCACGTCTACAAGTGGGAGAAGAACAAGTGGGGAGTGTGGGAAAGGAAGCTTGGAGACGATGCGGAAGCGGTACTTGCATTCAGGCCGCAGAGTAATGCAGCGGGAATTCTTAAAGAAGCCATGCTGAGACTCTACTTCAATCGGTTTGAAGAAGCGGGTCAGTATATGCGACTTACCACTCACGATGAACTTCTGTGGGAATGTCCACCAGAACTCATGGAGCAAGTGGATGCAGTATTCGTGGAAGAAATGGAACGCCCCATTCCGCAATTACCAATTCCTGAAGAGTGGGGTTTTGGTCCCTATCTTCATGTTAAGTCCGAAGGAAAGTACGGAGACAGATGGGGAGTAATGGAATAAACGAAAGGAAGATGATGAGTAAAAAGAGCATTAAAGTATATGTCGCAGGTCCTTGGGTTCGGAAGGATGAAGCTGCTGCAGCCAGAGAGCGCCTCAAGGCTGAGGGCTTTACGGTAACCAGTCGCTGGATTGATGTTCCGCAGGACGTTGACCAGAACGATGTTGAGTATATGACTGCTCAGGGTATTCATGATTTCGAGGATGTACAACGAGCTGATTGTGTTCTTGTTCTTAATCTGGAGAAGTCTGAGGGCAAAGCGGTTGAGCAGGGACTTGCTCTTGCGTGGGACATGCCACTAATCATTGTCGGTGAGCGGTCAAACATCTTCCAGTATCTTCCTCAGGTACGAATGATGAAGACTCTTGATCAGGCTATTGGTTATCTCAATCAGGTAGAGAATGTTTTGCAGGAGGTTTCAGTTGGTTAATCCAGAGAAGCAGGAACATTTAGAAAAGGCACGGAGACAGATACAGTGGTTAACTGAAATCACTCATAATGACAACAAGCGGTGGTGGAAGGACTTGGAAACTGGCCAGCCAAAGCAACGAAGTGTTCCAGAGATGATTGCTTTAATGCACTCAGAACTCAGTGAAATGCTAGAAGCCGACCGGAAGGACCTCATGGACGACAAACTCCCGCATCGGAGTGGATTGGAAGTTGAAGCCGCGGATCTCTTTATTCGTCTACTGGATTTCTGTGGTGGACTTGGGTTGGATATCGCTGGTGCCTACGTAGAAAAGACCATCTACAATGCCAATCGGGTAGATCACACACGTGAGCATCGACTTTCAGCAAATGGAAAGAAATATTAAGGATGGAAACTGCTATGTTGCCAGCGAAGCGTTATATCACCTTCTTGGAGGTAGAGCTGCCGGATGGACGCCACACGTCATGCGAATTAAGTCTGGAACCTATGGAACTCATTGGTTTCTCAAGCACGAGTCTGGTCTTATTCTGGACCCGACTGCTCAACAGTTTGGCAACAAGAAAATCTCATACGAGCTGGCTCGGGGAACTGGATTCCTTACGAGGAGGCCGTCAGCAAGAGCTGCCGCTCTAATGGAGAAAATTCTCTGGCAGGAATCAAAAGGAAAAAGCAAATGAACATTTCAAACTATCAGAAGTTCGTCAAGGACCAGACCTCATCCTATATGACCAAAGAATATCTGGTCATTGCCCTCAACGAAGAGGCCGGTGAGATCGGTGGTTGGTTTAAGAAGTATGTATTGAAGGGTAATGTTGGAAAGCAATATTCCAAGGAAGATGGACTAGAGGAAATGGGTGATGTGCTTTTCTACCTCACTGCCCTAGCTAAGAAATTCGGGTGGACCCTCGAAGACATCATGAACTATAACCTTGAGAAGCACGAGAAGGAAGCTGAAGCTGAGCAAGCAGCGAAGGAACTTACTACTAGATGCAAGAAACACAAGGGATATAAGGCGGTTAAGATGCCGAAGGTTTCTTGCGATGCATGTTGGCAGATGTTTAAGGAGGCGCATGGCGTTTAAGCAGGAAGAAGTACGAACGATTGATCCATCAACTGGAGGAGAGAAGGGAGCCAAGTTAGCTCGATTCAGTCTCATCCCTCAGGAGTTTCTATGGGCCCTAGCGGAGCACTATGGAAAGGGAGCATTCAAGTATGCTGATCGTAACTGGGAGAAGGGCTACAAGTGGAGTCTCAGTCAGGATGCGCTTGAACGCCATCTCCGTCAGTGGTTGATGGGTGAAGACAATGATCCTGAGACCGGATCTAATCACCTAATTGCAGTAGCATGGCACGCGATTGCACTTTACATTTATCAGAAGAGGGGGCTAGGAACGGATGATATTCGGCCAAAAGTGGGACAGTAGGTTTCTGGATCTCGCCAAGCACGTATCAACATGGAGTAAGGATCCTTCAACTCAGGTGGGCGCAGTAATCGTCAACGACCTTAAGCAGGTTGTTGGGATGGGCTATAACGGATTCTCTCGTCGAGTGTGGGATGATCCGAAGAGGTATGCAGATCGTCCTACCAAATATAAGCTGATTGTTCATGCCGAGCAGAACGCTATTATTCAGGCTGGACATGAGGCAAGGGGTTCTTATCTATATGTTTACCCGTCCTTTGGACATCCTAACATCTGTACGGAATGTTCTAAGCTTGCAATTCAGGCAGGCATTCGTGCCGTGCTTGGTTATAAGAACAACAACGAAGTTCGGGAAAGCTGGAAGGAATCACTGGAACTTTCTGCTCAGATTCTTTCCGAAGCAGGAATTCCGTGGTATGCGATTGAGGAAAGCGAATGAAGAAAGTATACATCATCGGCTCTCTTTCCAACCCTAGGGTTGAAGAAGTAGCCAACATTCTCCGCATCGAGGGCTTCAATGCCTTCGATGAGTGGAGGGCAGCACAGGGAGATTACTGGGCGGATTATGCCGTTCGTCATAAGATGAAGTTCAAGGATGCTCTTGCAATGGACTTTACTGAAACCGCATTTCAGTTTGATCTTAAACATTTGAAGAGTTCAGATATCGGGGTGCTGGTAATGCCTGCTGGACGATCAGCAGGTCTTGAACTCGGATGGATGCTTGGTCATGGAAAGCTTGGATATATTCTCTATGACGGAGAGCCTGAACGTCCGGATCTGATGGCGAAGCTGGCGACAGGGATTTGTTTTAGTGTCAAGGAACTTATTGAAAGGTTAAAGAATGATCGGACTCAATCATCAACAAATTTCATTCCTCAAGTCGGGAGTGCGAATACTAGGTTACGCCCTGATCCCGTTCAGCATCCTGAGTTCTGCTGTTGCCCTGATTGTCTCAGAGCTTATCGGGATCGTCGAGGAGATCGGGCACTAGGAGAGAAGAGCAGGTGAACTCATCTGCCACAGATTTCCTACTCTCCATCCGCTCCAGTTATAAAGCTGCTAGACTTTTCCTGCCAGAATATCTCACCTTTTTTGTCTCACCAGAAATCTTCCAGCAGTATTGTGAAGAGATAAAATCAACTGCGAGATTACTGTCTGACAATTCTCCGGTTCAGAAATTCATGCTCAAACAAATTCGGGTAAGAGAGGATCCGGCATTATCAGATATGAGAATTCGCATATCAGAAAGGAAAATAGATTGGGAGACACTTTAAAGTTAGGCACACTCATCGCTATGTACGGACTGCCGAGATCAGGAAAGTCTACCATAGCCCGACAACTTGCTAAGGAATTCCATGCACCAATTGTCAACCAAGACAACATCCGGCTCGCACTCCACGGTCAGGTGTATGCGAAGGAAGCTGAACCAATGGTGAGAGCACTTTATCGTGTGATGATCCATAGCCTATTTCTTTCAGGTCATGGAACCGTCATCGCGGATGAAACTCACTGGAGCCGAGAGAAGAGGGATTTCGTAAGAGAAGGTCCATGGAAGACTTATTTCTACGAGGTACCGACTCCTGCAGCTACTTGTCTCCAGCGAGCACACGATACCAATCAGCCTTGGCTGTTTGATGTCATCAAGGAGATGGTAAAGAGAACTGATCCATTGGATGCGGATGAACTTATTTATAGAGGATATCGGGAAAATACTACTGGCAAAGACTGCTATGAATGTCACCTATTTGATGCTGGATGGCCACCATCAACTGATAGAATAATTTACCATGAAAACAACCATGTCTGGCCTGGGTTTGCCGGAGAAACACGATGATTCAGGTTCTTGATCACGGTTACTGCAAACTAATTGAAAGCTGGGGATCCGACGAACGCATTATTGAATCTGCGAGAATGTCTACGGCGAAGGGATTTCAGGGATGGGGTCCAAAGGAAGACGGATCTCCGGGAGACGAGAAGCTCCTACGCTTTCTCTACGAACATAAGCATATGACACCATTTGAAATGGCAGGGATGACGATCGAAGTCCAGGCTCCGATTATGGTGTTCCGTGAATGGCACCGACATCGGACCCAGTCCTACAATGAAATGTCAGGGCGATACACTGAACTACCTGACCTTTACTACATCCCATCAATAGAAAGGTTGATGGCTGGTAAGCAGGCAGTGAAGAACAAGCAGTCAAGCGAGGAAGGATTTACCGAGTTTGATGCTCAGTGTCACCAAGCAACCATCAAAGCAGCGACATTCTTTGCCAGAGATGCTTATGAGAATCTCCTGAAAGATGGGGTCAGTCGGGAACTGGCTAGACTCGTTCTACCAGTCAATCAATACTCCCGAATGAGAGCCTCAGCAAATCTCCGTAACTGGCTAGCTTTCCTTACTCTCAGGCTGGACACTTCTGCTCAGTGGGAGATCCAGAGATACGCCCAAGTTGTGCATAAAATTCTGAAGGAAAAATTTCCTAGAACAATGGAATTATTTGATGAAAGCAAATCATGAGAAAAACTGACTTGGCATGGGCTGCTGGAATAGTCGATGGAGAAGGTTATATTGGCATGGCCAAGAATAATCCAGGAACTAACAGAAGAAAAACACTAAGTTTTCAGGTTCGTATTAGTGTTCGCATGACCCATAAACCTACTATAGAGAAGCTGCACAACTTATTTGGCGGAACGTTTAAGTCTACCTCTAATACAAATCCAACTAAACATAAGCCAACCTACGAGTGGTATGTTGGTGATGTAAAGACAGTTGAAGTTTTAAGTTATCTATTGCCATATTTGGTAACTAAACAAGAGCAAGCAAAACTTATTTTGGATTTTAGAAAGTCTTGTTTTAACTGGAAGCAAGACGGTGTCATAAAGATCTGTCCGAATAACCTCTGTGAATTACGACTAAGCTACTTTGATAAGTTACACGCCCTAAACAGAAAGGGACCACAATGATCCGACAATATGCGGAAGTGGTTGCATCTTATATCCAGCAGCTCTTTCCACGAACTTATGAACTCTTTTCGGAGATTAAATAATGAAACTGTGTGGAAGTTGTTTCCGACATCAATCACGGGAAAATCGGTACAAGGCTCTTCTTGGTATCTATCTTCTACTGAAGGGTAGTCCAGTGGAGACCGTAAAGAGAAATAATGCAGCCGCTGGACATCTGGATAAGATCGGCTACGGAAGGAGCAACTGCCCCAATTGTAACCTTCCTTGCCTTTGGAACCCAGCCGAGATGTCCACTGAGGCTCTCATGTCAGCGATTATGAGGACCAAGCCGACCAGCTAAATTATGCACAAGTGTAAAGAGTGTCAGTTTACAGCCCCAGAAATAGAATGGGAAGAAACCGAAACCTACTGTGACGTCTGTTCATCTCATATAGCTTTTAAGTGCTCACAATGTGGAGAGGTTTATGACTACATATATGACTGGGACGAGCTAGAAGTACCTGAGAATGCCCTCTAGAACCTCCTAGGATGACTTATAGGCCGACTTCTCCCCTTCCCCAATCACTTCATTGTAAAAAAGAAAAACCCCTCTCAGAAAGCCTGCCAGCCTTCAGGAATGGCTTTTAAGGTATTGTATGGCGGCTGTTAAGATTTGTGGGTCGTCTTGAGCAAAACCGAGCAGTAGATTGTGGCGCATACACAAAAGGCCCCTAACCTTTCCAGTTGTATGACAATGATCTACTGCTAAGCTCCTATCGTCACTGGAGGGTTGAAGACAAATGGCACATACCCCATTTTGTTTTTCTAAAAGAAATTGATAATCCTCGGGAGTTAGACGATAATCAGCCCATAACATTTTACGTCGTGTGTCAGCGGGATCGGCCTTAACTTTAGGTGCCTCCTTATAAGCTAACCGAGCTGCAAGGTTCAACCTTTCTTTATGTCGCTCCCTATATTTCTTACGCTCTTCATTAACCTTATTAATACAAACAAAGCCTTTCCTTTTTCTTTTTACTTTAATGGGCCCACAAAATTGGCATATCGCGCGCAGCGTAGTCTCATTTATTTGGGTAAGTTTATGCTTCCATACACCCTTTCTTTTTGGCATGGCTTGATGCTTGGCCCGTAATCGACTACAGTTCACGCACGCCCCTCCTTTAATATATCTTAACGTTTTTCCACAAATATTACAAGGACTACCCTCTCTAAATTTTTCCATCTCTTTTTCCTGTGTGGGATTTTATTTAAGTTGTTGGTCATAAAAAACCCCTTGAGACGACAGCAGTCCTCTGGAGGGGTATTTTTATTTCTATTCAATTGTTGGTTAAAAGATCATCTTCCCGACATGGCCCACCCGAATTGAGCCATCACACCAGATCTCCAATCCTGCATCGACGGCTTTCTTACAGAAACTCACATCTTCTCCGATAGTTCCCTGAGCATGGGTAATCACCTGAAAGAAAGGTTTCTGGAGCTTCTTTAAAGCCTCCAACCGAATCAACATAAATCCAGTTGGTAGAACGGCACACTGAAAGAGTTCTTCTGGAATCGGATCAGGAGCAATAAGTTTCCCATCCTCATCCCACACCCTCACCGGACAGTTCCCTCGTCTCGTGTTATAATACCCACCAACGATATCCTTCTGATGAGCCAGCAGCCTTTCTAACCCATCAACCGGAAAAGCCATGTCCGAGTCTACAAACAGCAGATAATCCGATCCATTCTGCAGTGCTGCATCAACAATCTGATTACGGTTATAATCAATATAAAGACCAACATTAAATACAAGATGCAGATCCAGCTTAGAGGTCATCAGCATCTTTGAAAGCGCCATGACACATTCAGTTGTCATGAGTCCATAGCTAGGAAGCCCAATAGTGATCTTCGGTTTCTGTTCCATCTTTACGGTCTTTCCTCAGGAAGAAAACGTCTCACTGATCTCCGAATAGTCTCAGCCCCAACTCCAGCACCCATTCCCTGACTCGCCCCAAGCTGGACAATCATCACAACTTCCCCATTAGCATCAACCACAGGCCCACCACTTTGTCCTGAGATGAAGTTCGCATCAGTGACAAGGAAGTCATTCTCGGTTCCAGGGATTCTTACATCTTCTGCAGAAATGTGCGCTAACCGAAAGAGTGGTTTGTTCAGCGAAAACCCAAAGCCATGACTAGCAACTTCTTCTGCAATGTCAGGATTAGATGTTGCAATCTTCAGTGCAGGCCGATCCAACTTCTCAGCAAAGAGCACCATCAGATCAGTCTTCGTATCCTTGAACTCAATCTTAGCAGGAAGCTTATCGACATAGGTCGGACTAGCAGGACTCATATCACAATGTGCAGCAGTAAGAACATACTTCTGGTCTGAGTTAATTACAAAACCAGTGCAGCCGCCATTAGCACCTTCAACCGGGAGAATGGACTTGCTAACTCGATCAGCAATCGGACCCCAACTAGCGGCTGTAAAGGCGAGAATCGAAATGAGGGAGATCAGGACCTTCTTCATAGGTCACTCCTATGGTGCCGTGAATGACGCTTCCGGCTTCTTGGGGCGGGGTTTTCGTGGTATAGTTAACTTAAACTCTTTGATATCAACAATCATTCCTGCCGGGATATAAGTTCTGCCCCGATATGTTTCATCATCAGGACAGAACTCGTTAGCCACTGAAACGCCTTCATCATTCTTGTAGAGAAGCCATCCGGTGGTAATATGCACAGAGGCTTTATGTTTTAGGTGAACGTCACTGACAGCAACCGCTTCAGTCCCATCCACCCATGCATCATTCCAAACACATGCAACGAAGGGGAGTTCTGGAAGTTCCATTTAAAGCACCTTATATTTTGTGGACGGTTCTTTCTCTGCGCGTAGCAACTTGAACCACCCAAAACAAGATTGGCATTGAAATCTCTGGTAAGTCTTTGTAATTGCTTTGTGAGTTCCACGAGATTGGATATCAGATGATCCACAGCGTGGGCAGCCGATCCCACCAAATAGCTCTCGGTTAATATGATTTGCACAGTAGGGCCGTAGCTTTAAGAATACTCTCTCTAACAACTCCACATCGCCTTTATTGTACTCTACCATCTCCTTGACAGCCTTCGGATCTCCTTGAAATACTCTCATCCACAAACCTTGGCTTGTTTCTATTTTCTTGCCAACTTTAAGTAAGTGTCCTAAGTAGTTCAACTTATTGCTGTTAAGCATGAACTGAGATTTCGCGATCTTATACGTGTCAATAGTAGATATAGGAGGTAAAGGTGGAAGACCATGGAACAGCATTCGGGTCTTTATATATGGCAGATCAAATTTATCGCCATTGTGAGCAACCAAAACATCTGCTTCCATAAGCACTTTATAAAATTCCTGAACGACAAACTTGTCATCATGCGGGTCCTTCTTAAAGCGTTTAAGATCATCGATTAAAGATACAGAATGTACTTTATTCTCGCCCTCCCATTTCCAACAAACAGAAACTAGATGTCGTTCTGATAAGATACTTTCGGGACTGATCCAATCATTATTTGCTAGCTGAAATACAAGAACAGGCTGGAGCGAAGTTTCAATATCGTAAAAGAGAATTCTAGGCTTGTTCTGTTTCATGGTGATCCTTTAAGTAAGATTCCAAATTGCTGAAAAGATGTCCGTTAGTCTCGAAAAATCCAATCAGGATATTACACTTTTGGTGTATAACTCCACGCACCAAGCCTGTTGTATGGTTATGATCTACAACAGGACGATTATCTAATGGCTCGTTACAGAACTTACAATTATAGTCCTGTTTTTCAAGCATTGTTTTATAATCATCCAGTGTTATTCCGTATAATCTCTTTAGCTGGTTATTACGTCCTCTTTCCGGGTGCCTAAGTCTGTAAGCTTTCCCAGAAAGGCGCTTTTGCTCTTTCGTTCGTTGATAGTACTCTCGTCCCTTGAGAAGCATTTTCTCTTTATTGAGAGCATAGTATTGCTTACGATAACAAGAGGAGCACAGCCCTTTACCACCATCTTGCTTCTCTGGATGGCATGTTGCGGGCTTCCTGATAGAATCCATCTAACCCTTTCTGTGAAAAAGGCTCACCCAAGGATTCGGTGAGCCATAGATCTTGCCTTGCTATCCAATATCATATCACGGATATGGTTGAGGTGTCAAGGATTTTCTGCAGCTATTCGTCGGCTGGAAGATGAATATCCCCGGCAGGTCGATACCCACCCCTTTGCTTAGTCAGAGGATACCTCTCATAAACATGGAAGCCCTTTCCAGCCCTATCCATCATAGTTCTCACTAAAGGACTTACCACCCCACTGTCAAAGTCCCACTTGTCATAGACGCTTACAAAGGGGTTTCCAGACGTTCCCTTGGCCACTGAGGCTGTAAAATGTCCCAACCCAGGCATATTCTCAGTTGGAATCACAGTCGATTCTCCGGCCTTTAAACGGTCCACAAGAGCTTGTGGAATAGCAGGAGCAAGCCTCCCATTAACCTCCATCTGGAACGGATTGACGGCTGGGCGATACCACTTGAGGTCATCATTGATAGAGACCTTTGTAGGCCTGAGATCGGTAGGAATCAATCCGCCATCTTTAGGAACTCCCAGGTACTGTCTCAGATAAGGCTCATCATCCGGAGTCACTCCATCGGTCCCCAGCAGAACTGTAAAAGGATTCTGTGTCTGATCAGGAGGCATCTCTGCTCCAAGACGACTGAGGAGTTGAAAAAGAAGTTCTTTACCCATTCTTATTGTCCTTAGTCATCTCCGTAAGAATCATGTCAAATTGCTCTTTCTCATACAGCCCAGTTGAATGTCCTGCTCCATCGATCTTCACAGTTCGATCTGAATAAGGATGACTTCTGGGATTTCTTCCCCACGTTCTCGGATCCCAAGAATCAAACAACCCACCATAACCAGCCATTCGATCTTTCCACCACTCACCACGGAAATGAGTCCATGATTTGATATTCGGCTTAGCAATCTTAATCGCATCTTCCATATCTCTACGGAAAGGTCCAGAGACATCAAAGAGCTTTTCAATCTCGAGCCCATAGAGCGCCGCAAAAAGAACTACCTGCAGTCCATGAGAGTGAGAAAGAATCCAGATCTTCTTATCTGGAAAATGACACTTTACAAATTCCTTTAGGTGAATAGCTGCTCCACGCCACGTTACTAGATCCTTACTACCGAATCCAATCCCACCAAGAGCCGTACTCCAAGGAAAAGTTGCAACCTCAAATCCAGCATTTTCTAACCCAGTGCGAGCAATTGCACCAGCCTGATACCACTGCGGATGATCTCCGGGCTTTGGTTGGTCAAAGGGAAACTCTCCGTCCCATGACCAAGTCCCCGGCACTAAAATGAGTGGTTGCTTTTCCATTGGCTTATCCCTGATTCTTTTTCGCCTTCACCGCTGATACAACTGCAATAACCTGATCCGGATGCTCTGCAGCATACGTAGCAAGTTTAGTTGCATACTTAGAAATAAAAGCCCAAAACTTTTTCATAGTGTTCTCCTTTAATTATCTTCCGACCCATATCGTAGATTTGCTGCGATCCTTCTCGCCCACCCTTTGCCATGGTTCGGCCAGTTCTTTAACCGCGTCATGAAGTCCAGCCTTTCTCCAAGCAGTCGCATAATCTGATCGGACTCAGACATTGCATCAGCCGTCTTCTGGCTCTCAGGACCCCAGTAACCGTCATCAGCAACGCCAAGAGCTCGCTGAAAATATCTAATCGCGGTTTGGATTCCAGAGTTAATCGCAAAGTCCATTAGCTGCCAAGCAACCCCGTCATAGAGTTTATCGGCATTGATCTTCTGCCAGAAATCCTTTCGATAGATTTCCTTCGCTTCTTCTCTGGTGAGGGTTTTGATATTCAGATGTGGATAGCTTCTTTTACTGATACCCCACTGAGTCTCGCCACCTGGATCGGCTGGATCATTGACATATCCGCCTTCGTGTCCAATCAGCCTGTCGAAGATATCATCGAAAGTGAGAGTATTTTTACTCATAGCTTTTACTTTTCCAGCTTCGCCCGAATATACCCGAACTCACCTTCCATCTTCGATTCAATCCTCTGCAGAATATCCGCAACCTTTTCTACACTCTGCACCAGCTTTGGAAGATCGTGCTCAATGTGAGCAAGATGGTTCCCAGTAATCGTATCAAGCTGAGACTGAATCGGTTTAATGGGATTCTTCCAAACTACTAAGATCGCCGCCGCAATAGCCAGGGCTGCAACACCTAGCGGAGAGTAGTCTCTAAGAACCTCTAAAATACTTACTACTACTTCCATAAAACATCCTTACATGACGCTTGATCTTAGTTAATATTACCGGGGAAAAGTTCAGACAGTCCTTCAATGCTAGCAGGAGCCTGCTTCATCTGAGCCGCACCAGAAAGCTGAGCCGCTCGCTGAAGAAGCGCCTTCTGTAGAGCAAGGTTTGCAGCTGAAGAACCAGCCTTTTCCTGAATACCAAGCTCAGAGAGAAGACCTCTTACTGCATTAGAACCTCCACCTGTCCATCGATTTCCGGTCAAGCGCTGATAGGTTTCAAAGGGGAGTTCGGCACCTGAACGGGCGCTGGATGGCGTCGGCATCGCAGCAGACTGGAACTCACCAGCGATTTCACCAGGAAGAACCTGGATTGGTTCAGGTTTCATTGCCGGAGAAGCTGGCCTCGCAGGAAGTGGAGTCGGCTGTGCCATCTCATAAGGACCAGGAACAGAGGTGCTCATAGAACTTCCCGGAATATTACGAGGATTCGGATTCACTCCAACATACGTCGCATTAGGATCAAGATTTCTCGGTGCTCCTGAAGACGCACTAATCTGAGTAGGACCCATCGGACCAGACGTTGGCATCTGTGGAGCATCAGACCCACCACCACTTAGGAAAGGAATCAGCCCAAGTGGAAGCATGGTCGCAAACTGCTTCACCGGACCGGCATTCGCAAAAGCCTGAGCACCCTGACCAGCCAACCTCTGAACCTGACTAGCCGCAGGACCAAGACGCTGAAGAAGAGCCATAATAATAGGATTCATTTTATCTCCGAAGGTTATTTAGAGTTGATTAATACTGAGCGCAGACGGCTCATAAATATGTAATAGACTTTTAGCCCAAGCTATCTGATCCTGAATTCTTTGGCCGGGCGGGTGATTACTTGCCCATAACTCTAGATTTTCGGGACGATTATCAGATCTATCTCCATTAATATGATGGATAGTTTCTCCGTCTAGTAATGGACGACCAAGAATCTGTTCCATTACCAAGACATGCTCATATACAAAATTGAATGATGCTTTTGGGTGGGATTCGGCACGAACTCTAATATAACCAGACTTTGTTTTAGATCTGCCAGTATGATTGTATTTGTGATTTGCTGGGCCTTTCATTACTGGAGGTTTAAGTTTTGCCTGTACTTCTTTGGCATAGCATCCACACGATTTTGAACTGCCACTGATTAAGTTAGCACGAGAAACGATACCAACGTTCCCACAATCACATACACAATCCCATTTGGAGCCCCTAAAAGCAGTCTTAGACTGAGAAAGAGTTTTTACAGTCCATATTCCGAACTTTAAACCAGTTAAATCTTTTATTCTCATAACTTACTTTTTGTTTAGAATATTAACTAACGTCGGATGTGGAGTCCAATTGTTGGCAATTGCCTGTTGCATAGAAAGCGCATTTAGATATCTCTTCCAAGCTGGAGGAAGTTTTCTCTTCGCATTGGGTGTTGGTGCTGGAAGGCCAGAAGGTGCAACCGGTGTTGCCTCCTCCTGACCACCCACTCTTTCTAGAAGAAGTTGTGTTAGTTGGTTTTCCATTTACCTTTCTCCTAGTAAGTCATATCAAACTGAAGTCGAGGAACTGAGAATTCTTGCTGCTTTGGGGCTGGCGGATTGATCTCATTAAGACCAGTCGTAAATTCCTGTTGGAACGGGAAGAGTCCACGAGGTAGTGGAGCCTCATCCGGATTCACCAAGAAGTTACCCCAATTCTCAATAAAGCTCGCCTCAGGAACGGGAACACTGAATGAGAACTGTCTTACCGTTGCCGGACTTAGAACACTCTTCAGTGAAGGTTTAGCCTGTCCCATACTTCTTGAACCCTGTCCGATTGCAAACCCAAGATTAGTAATCAGTGAATACTGACCACCAAGGTTTGATACGTATCGGCGCATGGTCCTCGCAGTATCTTCGTCAGTATTAAGGCCAATGAGATAACTGCCGAAAGCAAGCACAGAACTTACGGCCTGTTGAGCAATGATCTCTTTAGCTTCCACTCCGCGCATTCCCTGAACCATAATACCAGCTCCGGGTAAACGCTGAATGCCCTGCTCGAAGATGTTTACAGGAGTACGAACGAATGGGAACATGAGTGAGCCGAACGTGCTGAGGAACTTATCGTAATCAGAGTCCCTAGAAGTTGCAGCTCTACCAAAGTTCATAAGCTTCTTGAAAAGCTTACCTTCCGCTTCACTTGTAAGCGTCATAACGCGGGCTTCATCATCGGTGAAGCCGGCCTGCTTTAGTAGTGTTCTGACAGTCAAGTCGCCTCTGGTCATCCAAAGACCAACACCCTGAACATAACCACGAGTCATCCTCTCTGCTTGAGGCCCATAGCGGTTCTCGATACTCTGGAAAGTTCGTTCCAGAACATCTCCACCAGTTTCAGCACGAAGCATCGGATCACCAGCAGATGCATTCCTGACAAGCATGTTAGCCTGCTCTCCCATTTCTTTCCACGTTTGCACGAGGAGTTTGGGATTGGTAAGAAGTTTTATAGCCTCTCCGCCACGAGCATCACCAGCAATAGCCTTTGTAAGAGCGCCAAAGAATCCTGATCCAAGAGGACCAGCGATAATGTTAGCACCCATACCATGAAGATTCATCAGAAAGTGCGAGCGCTGAATATGAGGAATCAACTGCCAAGCAGTACTGACAATTGAATCTCTATCATGCTGGTTCTTTAATGCTGATCGCAGTTCAGGCACATCCTTTGGATTTACCTTCATCTGTTTAAGGAGTGAGCCAACTTTACTCGCTGACCACCCTGCCCCAGCACCAAGAAGAGCACCAATGACTGGATTCTCCTCATTCATGGCCGCCCCAGTCAGAGCACCACCGGCAATAAGAGCCGCTTTGATAGCAACTTCAGGATGCTTTTCAAAGAGTCCCTGAATACCACCAAGACCGGATCCAAGAGTAATAGAACCATCACCCTTAACACCCTTAGCCTTAGCTGCTGCTTTTAGGTATTCCTGAGCAAGCGCGACAGACTGCTGATCGGCTACTTCTGGAGTCATCCGACCTTCAGCCAGAGCCTTCTGGATTTCCGCGACCTTGTTATCGAACTCTGCGCCGAGACCTTCAGTAACTTCTGAGAGCTTCAGTGGAGAAGCTTCCACCTCAGTTGCCGCAGCCGCAGCCTGACCAGCTTTCAGATCATCAATAAGTGCAGGAACATTCTCACGAGGAACCACACCCTGCTCGGCAAGCATTGCTGCTTCCTCTTCAGGAAGCAGTGCCGAAGATGGAGAATCCATTCCCTTACCGATAGTGATACTATCGGCAACCTTATTGGCATTGGCATCTTCGAGAAGCCCTTCAGCCTTCGCTTTCCACTGGTTACGAAGTCCGGGAGCAATGAGTCCAGCATCTTCCGCCTGATCTACCACAACGGCCATTTCACGACCGATACGACCCTTACGGTCTTTCAAGGCAGAAAACTTCTCGAACTCTGGAGAGCCTTTCTTAACCTTCCCCATCGCAGCCATCTCATCAGCCAGACGATGATACTCAGTCTGGAGAGGAGAAAGTTTATCCGCAAGTTCCGTCGGATACATTTCACGATTCAGCTTTTCGAGAACCGCAATTCGCTCATCAGCGGTTAGCTTCATCGGGATTTTTACTGGAGGGGTCGGAATCTCAGGCTTCTGAGCCCGAGGAGTCGTCATCGCAGCCAGTGCTTCTTCCGGAGTCATCTTCTCCGCAGCTTCCTTACTGATACCACGACCAGTGAGAGCCTTTACGGTTGAGGGAGCAAGCTTTGAAGGTGTTGGCTGTGCTGTAATCGGAACGTCAACCTGAGGTGCTGGCACTACAGACATATCAAGTGGCTGCGATGTTTCACCTGAGCCAGGTGGTCTGCGAGGAGCAGGACGAGGATTACCTGTACGATTTCTCAAGTCTTGGAAGGCTGCATCAGCTGCACGCTTCTCAGCCGGCAGCATGTTGGCTCTCAATGATTTATCTGATCGTGGAGCTAACTGCGGTGCCTCAGAAACAGGAACAATCGGAGCTGCTTCGGATGCAGTAACCGGTGCAGGAACCTCATCAACAACCGGAACCACATTCTTTGTAGGCTGTGCAGGCATATTAGCCGGCTTCGGAGGGCGACCAGTCGGAACTGGCGGAGTCTCCGGAATCGCAATGCCCAGCTTCTCAAGAGTCTCTTGAGTGACTGTCGAACCTGCGCTCGGCCCATCAACCACATTGTAAAGCGGCATTGGTGGAGCATCAGGAAGTTCCTGCCAACCAAGGAACTCGGCCTTAGGAACTGACGGTGTAACGGCCTCAGCAGCCTGTGATACAGGAACTACCCCAGCATTTACTTCAGGAGTTGGAAGAACAGTAGGAAGTTCTCCACGAACTGCCATCTGACGAGCAAGAATCTGAGGATCTACTCCACTAACAACTGAAGATGCCGCAGTAATGGGAACCTCTGGTGCATTCTCGGGAGCAGTGGTTGTCGCGGGAGCAGCTTTCTTTCTGCCACGACCCTTCTTAGCAGGTGTCTTACCAAGAATATCGGTAGCATCCTCTAGGTCATCTTCTCCCTCACCAACCAGCTTCTGACGGAAAGTGCCAGTCTGTCCAGGACCAAGATCAGCCTTAATAGTCTTAGAGGCTTCTGCCTTTCCTTCTTTCAGATCCTCAATAGCCTTATTAAATAGAGTTCTTGCAGTCTCCGCATCAGTCTGCTTTTTAGCGAGATCATTAGCCGCCTTCTTCGCAGCTTCCTCAACTTTCAGAATGCTTTGCTTCCAATTAGAAAGCTTAGTTCCACCCCTTCGAGTAGCCTCTGCAGCCTCAGCGAGTTTCATAGCTGCATCACGAGAACCCTGAGAATGAAGCGTAACAGCTTCTACCAGAATATCATGTGGCTTCCACGGACCATGAGCGAGACCAATTGTTCTTACTGCATCAGCAAGCTCAGGCTGACCAGCCGCCTCAAATGCCTCAGCGCGAGCAGCGAGAGTAGTAGGAGCAAGGTCATGATATACTCCCTCACGCTGAAGAACCATTGGAAGAGCTTTCTTAAAAGCTTCCACATCACCCATTGTCTGAAGCACAAGTTCATCAATGGTTTTTGCAGTGGGAGTTTTCGTCACACCGCCAACAACTGGAATCTTGGGAACAAATGGAGATACTGCAGCACCAACTGCTCCACCAGTCAGACCGGCAATAATCGCTGGTCCAGGCTGGAACTGTTCATCTCCGCGAGCAACCTGTCGTAGAGTCTCTCCACCGGCAGCAAGACCACCAGACCGAAGCGCTGAGCTCAGCCACTTTCCACCTTTAACCAGAGCTCCGCCCGGAACGGCAGCAACGCCTGCTTCAACAGCAGCCCTTCCTGCACGCTTGGGGTCTGAGAAGAATGCTTTCAGCTCATCAAGTGAGTCAAGATCGGATAGGGTCTTTCCTTCCTCCAATGCTTGAGCAAGATACTCACCGGCTGCACCAATACCACCACCGACTACAGAGCCCGCACCAAGAGTGGCTCCAGATACAAGTCCACCAAGAATTCCTGACAGAACTCGGGAAGTCGCAGCTGCTCCTAGACGACCAGTGCTAGGAGCCTCTGTCGTTGGAGTAGCAGTAGTAGGAGCTGCTGGAGCATTTCCTAGTCTGATGATAAACGGATCTTGTTCTTGGTTTGGCATTTATGAACCTACAACGGGAACAGCCGGGGTTGGATTTGCTACGGGAACTTGTCCAGCAGGTCCTTCAATCATTTGAATGAGTTCTTGTACAGCCCGAGCATCTTCAGGAGTAATGTTTGGACTAAGTTCTCTTAGATTAACTTGTCCGGTCTTAGAGATTACCGGATCAGTAAGAATCCTACGAGCGAGTGCCTTAACGTGTGGAGGACCACTATAACGCTCAATGTATGGACGAATGAGACTATCGTAGTATGCGGTAGCTGTAGTTGCGGCGTCTTTACTCGCGTTGGAAGCATCAAAGAAGAATCCGGGCTCCGCAGCCAGATTCGCCTGCACCATAGCAGCCCTTGCACGAGCAATGTCTCGTGAGGCAACAGCGGTAGGAACTTTAGGTTCTGGCTGACGACTGAGGCTATCCACGGCTTTCTGTCCAGGATTGGATTTCATATACTCAGCAAGTTCTTCCTGAGTAACGCCTACAAGCTGATTAACGAGTTGGTCGTTCTGGTCATAGATGTTATAAATCCGAGGACGCTCAGAGGCGCTTGCATATGGCCGGGGAATCCAAGGAACTGTAAAGCTAACATCCTGACCAACTGGAGGCTGGATAAACTTCCCGGTATTCGGATCATACCCAACAGTCGGCTTGCGGAAAATCTCCGATACAAACTGTGGCATACCTTCGCCAGCACCACGAATAGCAAGTTCCTGCAGTGCCGCATCTTTCTCGGGTCCAGCAGGCATAGAAGCAATCGCAGCCGCATCTTCAAAAATCCGCTTCTGCCGCTCTCTCTCCTGCTCCTCGTAGCTTCCACGATACATAAGTTCCGGAGCAAGAACACCACCATCAGGAGTTGGACCTACAACTGGAACTTCCTCAAGAAGTCCTTCAGCTTGCATCCTTTCACGAAGAGCCTGATCCTCAGGTGCTTTACCAGGACGCATCCTTGCAATCGTATTACGGTAGATTTCGTCCTGAATGCCCGCAATCTGAGCATCAGTCATTGCTTTTTGATTGGCAATCTGCTCTCTCGCAATCCGATTCTGCTCTTCTCGTGCAGCTTTTTCCTCGTCAAGTTCTTGCTGCTGCATCCGATTCACAAGAGTCTGCTGTTCTTCAGCTCTCCGACGAGCGAGAATCTCCTGAATAGTTTGTGCAACCGCTGCACCTGATGTTGAATTTGCCATAGTTAATTATCCTAGATATGGAGCAAAGTTTTTAGTAACGCTCTGAACCGCTCTTGGGTCTTTCGCTTTGGAGGTAGCATCAAGAAGCTGTTTCATAAGATCGCTGGCAGTATTTACAGTCCCACCACTCGTAACAATCTTATCCCTCAGAACGATGTTGGCAAGAGCCTCAGTAGGATTTTCCCACCCAGCAGCAGTTGCCTCAGCTCTCTGTGTTGGAGTTGCCTCGGAAACAAGCTGTGAGATCAGATCTCCAGCCATTCCGCGAGCATCCTTTTCCTCTTGACTCGGTCCACCAAAAGCTTTCTTTAGAAGTGGAATCGCAGCCAGACCAGCACCAATACCGATGGTCCATGGGTTGGTCATCAGAGCACCAATAGTCCCACCGAGCCCAGCACCTGCGCCAGCTGCAGCCGTTCCGAAACCGCCTGCAGTAGCGGCCACCGGAGTTGTTGACGCCAAGATTCCAGCAGCAGTTGGTGCCGCAGCAGCCGCAGTCGCAGCCCCAGTACCACCACCAAATAATTTCCCAAGCCACGGAATCTTATTCAGAACTCCAAGAGAATCGGCCATTCCAAGACCACTGAGAGCCATTGAACCATAGTCGCCAATGCGCTCAGCAATACCAGGACTTCTCATATCAGAGGTATCAGTAGGTTCTAGAACTCCCTCTCCTCCGAGACGAGCCAGCGCCTGTTCCTCAACAGTAGTGGCTCCCTGACGTACAGAATCGGCGATCGGTCCTCTTACCGTACCACCAAGCGAAAACTGCTTTCCACGAATAGTGGGACCAGCCATCTTAGGAAACGAACCGTCCCCAGTTAGGTAAGAAGAGCGTAGGAGATTCTTCCACGCATCCTCTTGACCAGCACGATTTTCTGCAGCCATAGCAAGACGGAGATAGTCCTGATCTCGCACTCCAGCCATCGCACCAGTTCTATTCGCTTTCTGGCTGTCAGCAAACGTCCCGAAGACACTCGCAATATCTGCAAATGCCTGTGGGCGTTTCTGGCTTTCCAGATACTGAATATACCTGTCCATAGGAGATGCAGCAGATGTCGGAGTGGAAGAGAACGGACTCTCTTCCATCTCTGGCACCTCTGCAAATACTGATGGAACATTTCCAAATTGTGGTTTACTAATTGACATGTGTTATACCTTAGAAACCAAAGTTAAGTGAGCCGACCGGGAGTCCAAGCTTTGCTTCGAGTTCCCTTGCCCGACTCCATGAATCCAGACCAAGTTCCGCTCCGAATCGCGCATCCTGACTATCCAGACCAGAGTAGAACTGACGATCCTGAAGCAGCGTACTAAGACGTCCAGTGTCAGCAACATGACCACTAATGGCAGTTCTCTGCTGCTCAACCATGTTATCCAGTAGGCCAAGCTGCTTGCGCAGGTTAAGTTCCTGATCCGCAGTGAGTAGTCCGGCGGCACCATTTAGTGCAGCCTGGATTTCAGCTCGACGGGCTTCTAGTTCGCGGCCCATCAACTGAGCAGTAAGACCACCTACTGCCTGTCCCGCTCTCTCCATAGCCATTCGCTCTTCACCACGAAGATTCGCATATGGACCAGAACTCTCGGCAAGATCTGATAGGTAGTTACGTCTAGCCCTTTCCTGAGCAGCTGCAAAGGCCTCAGTCTGAGCCTTAATAACCGGCAGGTCGGGAGAAATATCTAGTGACTGGTTTGCTCGTTCCAGAAGCTGAGCATAAAGTGCATCACCACGTTCACGGTTCTGAATTTCCTTCAGCCGCTGCTGTTCCATCATCTGCTTAATGAGCTCAGCCTGATGAGCAAGAGCCGACGTAACAGAGCTGGATTCAGAAGAAGATGAGCCACCAGAAGAAGGCAGCCAGCCAGCGGTTCCAGAACTGCCACTGTTGCTGCCACCGCTTCCTCCGGAGCCACCATCACCATCAGCAAAGCGTTTATCGATATCAGCTATGCGACCACTAACTCGGTTCGCAACATCAGACCGATCATACTGAGCACCACGAACCAGATCGTCATAGTAGCTCTGGATATCAAAATCAAATCCATACTGCTGGCGCTTCTTATTGTAGTAGTCCTGAATCTGCTGCCAACCAGCAGCAACCTCATTCATACGGCCTTCAACACCATGAGCATCAATAGGCCCACCGCCACCAGCCTCATCGGTTCCGGCTACGCCCCTATCAAAAGTTGATTCCCATCCCGGAACAGTAGCTGCTGGGGTTTGGTTCTGGGCCTGCTGCTGAGAGGACGGAGGAGCTGCTCCAAAATTGAAGGGGTTTTGTTCTTCGTCGTAATATGCCATGATAGCTATATTCCTTTAATCATTATCACCAACATCCTCCCAAGCTTTATGGAGCATGGCTTTCCACTGTTGTGGAGTGACAGTCCGTGTCGGTGCTGCTGCCTTAATGAGTTGATACACGGCTTTCTCTAAAGCACGCATTCTTCGGTCTTCAAGGTCCTGATCTTTTCTATTCTTAATAGCGAAGATCTTGGCGTCTTCTGGTTTTACTCGTAGGAGTTCTTGTTTTGTCGGAATCGGCCCTAATACTTTCTCGTTCCAAATTCCAATAAAAGGACCCTTCCCATCAGAACGATCTTGTAGTTGGAAGGAGCCTTCAGGGGGTTTATTAATTCCCCGCTCATCAAGAACTTTTCTTACTCTACCATAAAAGTCCTTCATTATTGGGCAACTCCTAAGTAAACTCCAAAGGCAAAACTGTTGGTATTAAGATCCCGATCTGAACCATGATTATGTAGAACATGGAAATCTACATAATCTCCAGTCCCATTCATGTCTACAACAACTACCAGAGAGGACCCAACGTCTACGCTTTGTGACGGGAAGAGGCCGATTCTACCACCACTAGTAACACCATTCTTATCTATGTAAGTAGTTAGACGTCCGGAAAGGGTATTAAGTTTTCCGGCAAAGCCAAATAACCACAGTCCCCCAATTTTGGGAACCATTCGTGCATTGGTAATATCATACTCGTGGTGCTTATCAAGCTCAACATTGGTTAAAGTAACCCTTGTCTTAGTCTCATTTGCAATGGTTTGAGTGGACGTACCACTAACTACAATAGACCGCGTAGTTTGAAAGAGGGGAGTATTGTTTGACGAAAGGTGCGTACCGTCATCCGCATGTTCTTCTAACAGAACTCCCCAGATTCTACTAAGCTGAGAGTCAAGTTCCCTAGCAACTGGTTCCGGAAGCTCTTCACGAAAATATAACCCGAAATTACTTGCCATAAGATTATCCCGTTTGCTCTCTACGTCCGCCCATGACAAATTGATTTAGTTCCCATCTTGCGGTAGAGGGGGTTGCTGGATCTGCAAACTCAACCTGAATAACTCGAGCATCAGCCATACTGAAGTCATCAAATTGCTTGAATACTTGGGTTTCATCCAAGGTCGCATCCATTGGAATTTCTGTTTGAACAGTTACTGTCTCGGCCTCAAAGTCCCGCCGGATCTTTAAATCAATTACCGCATTGGCGACGGCTTTAGCAAGAAGAATTGCGGCTCTCGTGCCGAATTTATGCAGGATGTTTCTAAGCATATAGGGCTTAGTCACAATCTTCGCACTGTAAGCCGTTCCGTTATCATCATTTCCGGTGTCCAGTCGATGACAAAGACCAGAACCAGAGAGTCCGATGAAAGGTACTAAGTCCCTTGATCTCGTTGTATCATCATCGATATTATCTGAGAACATCACGGCACAAAGAGCTGAAGCCGTTGGACCAGTCCACACTGCCCATCCCTTTGAATATCCTTCATCATCCTGCCGCATGATTTCAGTATGAAGAACGATATGTGTATCTGGGGTGTTTGAAGAACCAGTAGCTAACCAATAATGTAGCTGCTTATTCTTTGGGTAATAAACTCCAGTACAGGGAACTTGGGTAGCATCGAGATTAATGGTTTGCCAAGTCGCATCGATGTTATGTCCACAGTGCTGAAGACCATCAGGCCCGCCAATAAAGCAAGGACCAATCTGGGGATCAATGAAGTATACAACCGGACGTCCCATGAGGTCCATACCATTTACTACAGATCCATGAATTGCACCAATGGAATCTGAGATTTTAATGGCCTCGTAGGCAGTTGATCGCTTACCACGACGAATGAGCTTGTAAATGTGTCTCTCTTTAAAAACCCAAATGCTGCCTAGGGTCGGAGCACTGATCCCAGTAATTACACCACCATCATACCCATCAAGATCTAGGGTTGGGTCAGTATCACTCTCCATGCGCTCATCATTACCAACACCATCTGCATTGTTTACAGGAGTCCAACCAACGCGTGAAGCCTGAGAAGAAGTCTCCCAGCTTCCAGCAAAGATCAGACGATCCTCATCGGCAGTCAGATATCGTGCGCTTGGGATAAGAGAATAGTCCCCAATGTCCTCAGAAAGAACTGCTCCTGAAACATCGGCATAACGACTTGTGGATGTATCAACAGTATCTGAGTAAGTAGTGGTGCCGACTGCAGTGGTTGCAATGCGATAGAAGTTTGTGTTGTCATTGGAGGCTTCAAGCTCCCAGTGCGTCTCACCTTCACTGATTGAAGCGGGCTTGGTAACAGTAACACTTGCTCCAGAACCAGACGGTGTAAAAGTTAGCGAATCACTCGGCTCACTACGAAGAATGGTTGAGCCACCGGACTGAACAGTATAGCGTACTCGATAGTAGCGAGTTCCGTCTAGGGACGCTGATCCGGCATCAGCCGCAGTTGGTGCTGCGGGCTCTGCAAGACCGCACCTCCGCATATTGGTTCCGTCCCAAACATGCAGACGGTCCTGATCACTATCGTATGCAAGGAAGAACTTTCCATGCAGAGAAAGGGCCTGCCAGCGATACGGAGCAAAGCCAGTTTTAAGTGGGGTGTCTGAAACCGTTACATCGGCCCATGAAGAAGTTTTCTTGCTGACAGATAGGGTAGTAGTTCCAGTAAGACCTACTAACCAGAGTTCTGCAGCTGTCTCATCAGTCGTAGGGAGATGCCGAAAAGCTCCAACAATCTTATCTCTGCTGGCAACCGCCGCACCAGTCAGATCAATAGCATCGGATCCCTTCCTGCGCTCACCGAGTTCACTATCAATCCACTCCACATTTTGAGCAAGAACACAAATATCCTCAGGCAGAGCAATAGCTGCGTCTGAGTTGTTCATCCCGTTGATGCTACGAATGATTAGATCGGAAGTGGTTTGTGACATGATTTAATTTTTAGCCTTGTAGCCCAATAAGTCTTCGTCGTCCGTCTCGTCTGCTTACTGACCCTCCTTGTTGGACATCCAAGAAGGCATTCTTTGCCATAAACATCTTAAGGTCAGACAATCCACGATCGGCACGCATCTGACTAATTTGTGCGAGGTCTGCCTTCTCCATTCGCATCCACTCATCAACCAGAACCCGTTCTACGAGAATCCAGTGGAAAGATGCGGGATACGCTGGTTCGAGAGTTCCAGATAGATCGGTTCCGAGCGCTAGTCCAGTAGCCTTCATCGTAAAGACAGACGGAGTATTGACGTCCATTGCGATGGTAATACCATCAGCATTCATTGACTTAATGCCATACAAAGATGGATTGATTGATGATCGTGTTTCTGGATGCAAAGCAACGATCTCTTCGTATGGAACGAAATCAAGAATTCTGTATGGGGTTACTGACTCTTTCGCGACAACATCAATGTGCTCAAGTCCTGTGAAGGTAACCTCGTTTGAGCCTACAGTCGTTGAGCCTGAAACCTTCGCACGACGAGATGCACTCATTCCGAGTGCCGCAGTAATGTCACTATGATGGACATTAATCAGCGTGCCGACTCTGGTGTCTGCATCGGTTGAGGTGAGTCCAGCTCGCCCCTTGATCATTGTTTTGATTTCGTTAAAGGTCATGCTACCTACTTCTTTTTCTTGTTAAGCTTCTTCTTGAGATTCTTACTCTTGCCAGCCTTCTTCATGCTCTTTCTCCACGAATCGTCTGGACCATGCCCTTCAGATCGAAGCTTTGCGAAATTGGCTTGCATGGTTGCTTCTGACTTACCAGACCTCAGCGGCATTTACGCTTCCTCGTCTTCGTCCGCCACAATTTCAGCCTTGCTAACCCCGAGCTTCGTCAGCTGGATTTCTACAGAGCGTCGATTCTCTGCGTCGTTCTTATACTGATTTGATGACACACTCTGTACAACTCCCTCAGCCTCGATCTTGCATGTCTTACCAACTTCAGGCAGTTCGTCCATCCCAAGCTTACTGAGCTCGTCGTTTTCAAGACGAATGCGGAGACCATAAGGAAAGGGCTCATCCATCGGACTACACGTTGCCGGTGAATCCGACTTATCCTTTTCTTCCTTTTTTGGTTCTTTCTTCATCGAAACCATCTTGAGAGCATCGATCTCGGAATAGCCCTTACTACGGAGCCCTTCCATCTTCGCGGCGCGCTTGCCTTCTAGTTTCGCCGCTTCTATATCATACTTCGCCATAATTCTTCTTTCTAAAAGAAAAGGGGTATAGCATCCGAAGATACCATACCCCTATAACGTTGGGAAACGTTTAACTGAAAAACGTCATCAGTCTTTATTCGTCGTCGTCATCACCTGCCTGACGGTACTTCTTTGGGTCGGCTCGTTCGGCGATGATCCGCTCCAAGAGACCATCAAAGCCCCTACCAGCAGTATAAGGAACAATCTTCAGACGCTGAGCAGCGGTCTTGATACTATAATCGATATCGTATCCGCCGTTCTTGCGCTTCGATACCCGAACCAGCTTATCACAGTAGGTGCCAGGCTTGATCTGATCTAGAAGCTTACACGTTTCGTTCTTAGTAAATCTCGGATCGATCTCAAGTCCATGATGAAACATCGGACGCTTGAACTGAAGGATCTTCGGCGAGCCGTCAGTTGGCATCCAAGGGTTCCTCTTCTTTCGAGTGATGATCGTTTTCTTTTCAGTAGGCTTGACAGCATTGAGTGCCTGCATCAGTGCTTCAGCCAGCTCGGAAAGTCCGTACTGCTGAGCCGAACCAGAACCCTGAGCGTCACCACTCGCCAGCTTTGACCGCATGGCCATAATAGCCTGAGCCTCTTCTGGTGAAAGCTGTAGTGCCGGAGGCGCTACTGTCTCGGAAATAATTGGTGAATTTCCCTCTACTACTGTAACCTTTTTTGGTCGTGCCATTTCTATCCTCGTTGAAGCCTTTATTAACTTGTAGCATAATCACGAAAGGCACCGTGTTATGCATCAGCCTTCTTATTGACGAGAGAAGGCACCTCGTTGCGAAGTTAGTTGTTATTCACCGACCGCTCGGCAATCAATTCGTGTTGACCCGGTATGACCAGACCAATCACCGATTACCAGATATGCGTAAGCTCGATATTCGCCGAGCTCATCAAAATCAGTTGAGGTCGTTTCGGCTTCGAGCTTTCCATCCGAGCCAGTCGTAGTAAAGGAACCGGTAAGAGTTACAATCTCCCCACTCGGCTTTCGGATTTTGATTTGTTTGGTTGTTGCTGTGCTAATGTCTTTTGCGCTACCATCCTCTTGTACAGTCAGACGGATGACCACACCAACATCACCAACATGTAGAATTGTCATTATACCTCCACTGCTGAAATAAGGGTGGGTGTTACGTCTACTGAATCGATAACAGAATCGACAACACTAGCAGATTTTGCAAGCACTGAAGACATAACAACAGAGTCAACCACACTGACTGTCCTGAGGACAATACTAATGGAGGTACCTGTTAAGTTGTATGCACCAGTTACAGTTGATATATCAGCAACTACATTAAGAGGCCGGTGCAGAAGAAGTAGAAGCGACATTACCTACCTTATACGGACGACTGCTTAGCTTGATATGCTGCTATTTTTGCACGAGTCCAGACTATATCAGAAATGTTCTGAACCCAATTAGGTTCGTTAGAAATTGATGTGTCTCCGGGGAAATATGCCTTTCGAGAATATCTAGGACCAGCAATACGAGCACCGTCTTCTAGAATATAGTGTGCGGTACGGATCTGAATAGAGGCATCCTCCACGATCTCTAGTTTGTCAATGACTGACTGTTTGGTAAGTGCCATAAGTTATTTTTTATATCTAAATAAGAAAAGAGTTATGCCGAGGCACGATATGTGCAGGCAAACATCAAACGAGCTGAAGTGCTTACATCAGTTACCTGTGTTGCGGATGCTGCGGTGGCTGCTGCTGTTTGGTGGTAAAGGTCTACAGATGTTCCGCTACCCGCAAGGTGGCCATAGATGACGACCACCGACGTGGAGTAGCCCGAGAAGAATCCAATCGCGAGAGCCTGCGCGGCTACGATGTTGCTGGCGGTGAAGGGGAACCCACCAATCCGCAGGTGCCCACTGAGGGTGCCCTTACCGGACATAGTCACATCGCCCCAAGCATGCACAAGCTGGCCAACTTTTACGTATCCACCAATCTGTGAAGAGTGGGTCGCACCAGACCCACTCGCTGCTGTAAAAATTGGGGTCCAAGTACCTTCTTCATAATCGTCTAAAGTGTTGGCGTTTGAAGAAGCATTCTGAGTTGCTGGAAATTCTATCTGACCAGCCGACGCACCTGACACATCAAGCAACCCAGCTAGTGTTAGTTCGTTAGTTGTCTTATTAAAGACCAGCCCGCTGTCACCACCGAACACTCCACCATCATTAAACTGGATTTGTGTATCAGACCCACCTGGATTTCTTGGATTAAAAATACCACTCATAATTATGCACTCTTCTCGTAACCAATCCAACCAGTCACCGCGACTGCTGATGAAAGGTTAAGAATAAATGCCTCGTTTGTTCCGGTAACAAAATGTGGTGCGCCCTCAAACTCAAGACAGAGAGCACCGTTAGCGGTAAGAGGAATTACACCAGTTAAATCAGTCGCTCCGGAGATCAGCTTAATCGATACCGCCGCAGCAGCCACCAAATAAAGTCGAAAGACTCTTGTGGTCTGCGAAGCAGTTGCCGAGACGAGTGTATTGTCACCTGAGCTCGAAGCACTGACAGCAGCGGTCGTGAGTGGGTTGGTTACCGGTCGGCCAGGAACTGTAGGAATCGGTGCAGCAGCGGAGACGTCGGTTGCTGACCCGTCGGCCCCAACTGATACCTTTACTCGCTGATACTGAACACCACCCACATCATCAGTCGCAATGCTTGTCCCTGAGCCTGCGGTAATAGCTACATTATCTGCCATTCATCATCCTAACACCCAGCTTTAGGGGTTCAATCGAAATTTCAATCTGACGTCTTCCACACTCCTTACAGATTCTAATAACGATATCAGGTCTAGTAGGAGATGTTTCTACGCGGAAGTTGTCTACGTTTTTACAGCAATCATTCATCTTTAAACGATCGTAAGAATATTACCAGCCGCACCCAAAGCTGCTGAATTAAACTTAATGACGATAGATTCTCCGTCATCTAAAGTAAGACTAGAACCATAATCCCACCACGCAATCAGTGAATCGCTGGCAGACGTATCGTTGTAAAGAACAACATAACGGAACGGTCCTACTGAACCACCTATCGCAGTAATTGCTAGTGAGGTGCCCTGCAGGGTAAACGTTCCACCTGATCGTGTTCCGACATTCGTAACAGAATACCCACCAGAAGTGTAACCGCTTCCACTAGCGATTTCTGCAAGATCCCCGATAACGGAGTCAGCAGATGCATCAGGAGCGGTGTTCGAGAGGTAAACTTTTAGAGTGTCTGCTCCAGAACCTCCGGTACCTAAGATGTCATGCACCCCTCCAGCAAGATCCCCAACAAACACCTCAAACTTATTGTATGTTGCCACCGTTATTTATCTCTGTTGTTGATTCTTTTATGCTCAAACCCATTCACAAGGTTTCTAGTTCCGGCAATTCCAAGCCCGATGGTTGAGCCAATCGCAGCACCGTTTGCGATTTCAGGCTCCTTCTTCGCTACACGATCTAATAGGAGTGCCGTTAGGGCCCCAATTCCAATCTTAATAGGGTAGAAGGCAGCGGGCTTATCTGCAAAAGGACGCATGATAGGATTCGACTCAGTTGCTCCTTGATTAAGAGCGAATGTGGTTGAGCCAGCATCAAACATCTGACCACCCAAAAGAGCAATCCAACGCTTGAGGCGGTTTGGATCATCTGGTTGCGCTCCTATCTGCTCGCCTGCCACCGCAGGCCCCTGAATCACAGGGACCTTATCAAGATGGCGGATGAGTTCTTCAGGCGAGAAGATTGGCATTTAGCTTACCTCGGGTGGACGGAGGGGGAGAGATCCATAGGGTTTACCACGTCACCAACGTGCGCCAAGCACCATCTGCATACATCTTGATGACGTTGTCGAACGTGTTGATGTAAATGCGACCCTCAGCGCCCGTGGGATCTCCGGTATCGGTCTTTGTGTAGGGCAGTTCTGCTGGTGTCCCCGCCGCACCAATTCGCACGGCAGTCGCCGGACTGCCCACACTATTACCCACGCCAACGATGTCGCCGTTGGTTACGGTGACGACCTCGATGTTCGCGCTGTTTGTGGCGTTACGGGCAAACCACCCGGTATTGTTGGCAGTTCTAATGCTACCGGCTGATGCGTTATTGCTCGTGCCTGCGATAAGGAAAGACGCCTGCGCCCACGTCAAAGCACTGTCATCAGCGAGGACGAACTGAATCCCCGTCGAGCTCCGCTTCAGCGCCGGGGAGCTGCTCGTCGTGCCGCCGAACTGGATGCGGGAAAAGTCGGTTTCGGCAGCATTCGTTAGCGTCACTACGCCATCGGATGGCGAGTTCAAGCGGCCCCGGTTCGTCCACGCGATTCGACCCGCCGCGCCCGCAAATAAATGCGTGCCTGCGGTAATCTGCCCGTCTGCTGCCAGGTTGTTGCCAAAGTAACCGTTCCTCGGCCTCGTCGCCCCGCTCGCCCCGATGTCATGCGTGTTGTCGCTGGTAAACAGGACATGCTTGCGAAACGCAACACTGGTGTTGCCACCGGCATAGTTGAGGTCCAGCACTTCAGGGTTGGAGGCGGAAGCGTTGCTAAGGTAGCTGTTGACGAAGATCGAGGTGCCAACATAGACATTGCGTGGACGTGTGGCCGCAGCAGCCCCGATGTCGTAGGTGTTGTCAGCGTTGGCGAGGAGGTGCCCCGCCGTTTGCATATATCAACGAGTTGCGCCAGATGTTTGGAATGCAAGTTCTCCTGCCGAACCGTCAACTTTAAGTGCTCCGGCTGTCGTGGAGATAACGGCGTCGGTGCCGTTGTGAGCAAGGCCGAGATACTTGGAACCAGTCGTGGTGCCGTAGACCCTGAAGTTCTGCGCGTTCGTCCCATTCCGCAGCGCGAGGGTGTTGGCGGCATCGCGCTCAAGAATGACATCCGCTGTATTCGCCGAAGCGCCTAACCCTACTGAACCCTGAATCCCAACATTGACTGAGTTGGTCCGAATTCGCAGATATTCGGTTCCATTCCCGCCGAGCGCAACACTGTTGTCCTGTGGGAAGAAAAGGCCGGTATCTGTGTCGCCATCGTTCGTCAGACTCGGCGCACTCACGGAGTCGTCAGCAAGCTGAAGGGTACCACCAGAAATACTTCCAGTCCATCCTCTTACATATGCAATTCCCGTAGTGAGTTTAAAAATCGCTGCCATAGCGTTTACTCCTTGCTCTCGGGAACAACCTCTCCGTCAAGAGTTTTGTGCTCACCTTCCGGCTTATCAACCTGCGCCATGAGATGATGTAGAATCTTCAATGCACCCTCAGCCTGAAGAAGAAGTTCCTCAGTCTGCTTAATTACCTGTAGGGCCTGTTCGCGCTGCTTCAATGCTTCCTGAGCCTGCTTCTGGATGCCCTCAATTTCCTTTTCTAGTTCGTGCTTAGAGATATTCATGATACTCCACTATTCCTTATGATAGCCGATAACCTCAAGATGGCCTGCAAGACCAGCTGCAGAGAATGCAGCATCGAGATTCTTTCCTTCAGTCAGTGCGACTCCCCGAGGACCAAAGTCAAAGTCCCGTCGAGTGTCAGCACCGGGAGATGCTGGAACCTTTGCGATAACAACTGGCGTCCCTGCATCGTCCTGAAAGGTCAGTGACTGGGCTGCATCGGTCTTAATCCAAACAATAATTCGCTGGACGTAAATTGTCCAAGATGCTGAACGAGCAGCAACCAGCTCTGTAGTTTCTGTAGCCGTGGTAAAATCCAGCTGTGTTGCAAAGGCCCTATTGTTACCATAGCGCCTAAAAAGTGAATAGTCATCAGCCATATCTAATTACTCCACATACCGATCTCTTCACAAGCACTGCTTACAGCAATATTTACTTGTCTAGAGAAATCAAGCATGATTAATGTATGTTTCCTCTGGCAGTTGTGGCACTGAACTCCAATACCAATATCCTTGGGCCACCCTCGGCGCTTTAGATCGAGTAATGACATTGCCGTACTTCTATTGCCCACGGCATCCCGGTGCTCCTTACCATCACCCCACAAATGAGCAATAGTGAGCAGATCCCTATCAGAAACTCCACCATGAACACAATCATTGGTTCCTGTCGGACCTTGACAAGTTGAACCATAAGCCTCAAAGAACTCATCTAGTAAGCCTTGGTTGTATGTCCGATGCGCATCCATAAGATTAGATTTGTTCGTTGCATATTTAGTGCGACGATGCTGCTTCATGCGCTCGGCATTTTCTGCATACCACTTGTGGCTATAATTCTTTATACACGCTTTGCACGTTCCAGTAGAATAACGCCCAACGATGAATGTATCATGCCCATTTGGACAGAACTGCTTTTTAGGTGGAGCCATAAGCGTAATCATCCATCATAATTTAATCCTTCAGGTTCAGGCTTTGTTTCCAGGCCGTAAAGTTTTCCTTCATATGCAGTAGGATCACCAGCTTCGGTAAAGTCCCAATCCAGCCAATCTGGATACCACACTGTTATTCCTCTTCGTCTGGCTTCTTCAATCCAGTAGAAAAGACAAGGTCGCTCCCAAGCATATGCTGCCTTGCGTTTCGCAACTTCAATGCCCCACAACTCAATATGAGTAAAGCCCCCTAAAATAGCAAAAGCCAATAACCACGCTGCACTACAAGTGAAATAACGTGTGTTAAAGGCTTCTTGAATCTCCGTAAATGGGAAAGGGTTGGAGGCGGGAATATCTGGTTGATGTCGCTGAAAGTACAGCGGCTTGGTTTGGTTTTTATACCATGTTATAATTCTTGGGTAAGTGATCTCCATATGATGACGAGAATGAAGATTGAACCAACGAGTCCATTCTGATTCTCTGATAACTCGTGGGAGCCACTTATTAATCCCTCTATGATCGTTCGCACACCAGACCTCCCACGACCCATCACTGGGTGTGGGAGGCATCAGTGCTAGAGACGGTGCTGTCCCAAGAAGTCTTAGTGACTTCATTGGTTATTAGACAGTCGCGCTAAATGGAGTTGCCGGATCAGTGAGACCCTGCAGTTGACCAGTTACATGCCACTTACCTGAGGCAATCATCTCAAGCTCAACCCAATCACCGACCTTACCACCACCAGTGGCAGAAGGAATGGTGATCGTGTCTGAGGTTGAAGCGGTCGGGAAGAAGTCTGCAGTCGCAGCGCTTGAGTCACCAATATCATTGATGAGGATACCGCCAACCATTACATCGGTCGCATTCGCAACTTTGATAATGTAGTCATTGGAAGTCAGAAGCGTGCCAACCACAAACCGATACTTCTCACCGAGACGAGCAGAAGCAGTCGCCGGAAGGGTAATCGTTAGACCAGCTGCAGCATCAAGGGTCGTAGTACGACCAGCATGGTCCTTACGACTTGCAGTAGCCGAAGCAGTAACGCTCTTTACGCCCTTCGTAATGTAGGCCTTAGCGCGGAGAACCGTATTAAATAGACGAAATGGAGTAGATGCCATAGTTTACACTCTCATGCCCAAAAGAGGACTAGCGAAGGAAAAGTGCAGCTCCATGAGAACTGCCCTTCACCGAGTTTAAGTTAAGAAAAGAAATTAGTCGTGAGCCGCGTCACCGACTGATGGATAGTTCAGCCAGACCGACGCAACATTAGCAGTATCCGCAGACATTGAGTATGCGCCGACAATGAAATCGCCAGCCACATCAGCATCATCTGCACGCCCTGCCGTGCCATCAATGAACAGCTGCTTATCAGCCGCAACCGTATCGGTAGAAGCAACGGTGTTCTTGCCGTAGATCTGCGCCCAACCATACTCAGTCGTCGCATCGAACGCGCCCATTGAAACACCGACCGGACCAACCTCATCGGCCGTCAGAAGGGTCGTCGCAAACGACTCATCGAACACAACGAACTTGCCTTCTGCGTTTGAAGATACGCCAGCCAGATAGATATACTCATTACCAGCTACGTCCTTCTTACGAGTACCAAGACGGAACTTCTTCTCCGAGTCAACCTGATTATACCAAGCCATAGTTTACACTCCTCGCTTGCCGCACTATATTTCAAGTGTGTAGCGCTTTAGCCCAAGCACTCCGATAAGGAGAAATTTCCATACCGGACCGTTGGAGGTTGAAGGAGTTTAAAGCTCTCCTTTTAATAGCAAACCCGCCCACATTGCTGCAGGCGGGTTCCTTACTCAAATGTAAGCGTATGAGAAACGATTAGATGTAGAGTCGGCCCAGACGTGAGCGATTCGACACAACGTTCTGTAGCATTGAGTAGACCAGGAAGTACATGGCATTCTGGCCAGGAACATCCCAGGTATCACCCTTCTTACGGAACGCATTCTTCGCAACTACGCACTGGTAGTTCTTCGGGTTTACGAAGTACGCACTGGTCGCATGAGCCTTGTGCGAGAATACCCACTTAGCACCCTTGAACATCAGCACCTTGAAACCAGCATCCGCTTCGCTTGAATCCGTGAAGCGCTGCAGGGCCTGGAGCTGTGACTCATAGAGAGCCTGAGTATCGGGACCTGAGAGGATCAGGGTCGGCTGGAGGCCAGCACCTGAGCCCTTTGAACAGGCATTGAACAGTTCCGTCGCAGCAGCCTCGATATCGCTACCATCAACATACTGCTCAGCCTTATTCGCCCACCACGTCTCAAGAGCTGCGTCGATACCACCAACGGTACCAGTGCCGGCAGTCGTGATCAGGTCGGCAAGACCGTGGATTTCCGTGCCACCAGCAGTGCTTGACGTGAAGATGTCCGTTTCCAGCTCATCGTCATGCGACTGAATCGCATTTTCGATCAGAGCGCGGGTGAACGGAATCTTCTGCTGCTCATTCTTCGTCTCGTCGCCGAGCGTCCAGGTTACGGGAACGTTCAGCTGAGCCGGAGTAAAGCTGGCAGACGTCAGAACTTCAGTCTTGATGAGTGAAGCCTCGTCCTGGTCAGCTACTAGAACAGACGTATCCGGGTTACGCCGGTAATCCAGAGGGATCTCAATGGTCTCACCCATTGACTCCATCTTAAGGAATCCGCCCTTTTCGAGGGTACGGAGGGCCGCATTTTCCGACCACTGGTTCTCCGCCTTGCGCGCATCTGACAGCACAAGCGGATATGAAACAGCGGCAATCTGTGAAATAGAAAGTGCCATCGTCGATCTTTCCTTTCGTTAGAAAGTTAATAAGTACTAATAAAAGCCTACTCACTAACGCCAGGCAAAGCGACCAGAGCCGAAGCTCTTCGGAGGTATTTTATCGCAGCTTCAAGATTCTCCTCAGAATCTCCAAGCAATCCTATCCCAACGTTACAGCGACCACACAGCAAGCCACGAACCTTGCCTGTTACGTGATCGTGGTCTATATGAAAACCACGTTGTAGTCCACTATCTGGGTTGTTAGGATCAACGCCGCATATAGCGCAGCGAAAATCTTGTGTGACTAGAAGATCTTTGTAATCATCTTCAGTCAGATTATAACGTCTGTATCGCCGAAGCTCGGACTTCAAACGTTCATACTTTTTGGTATTGGTTTGTCCGTGTGTGGTGCATCTGCGACGTATTCTTTCGGCCTTTTGACAGCCACAACTTACTTGACGTCCGTCACGTAGGTCTGCTGATCTAACGGTCTTAAGATTTCCGCATTCACACTTACACTGCCATAACACTTGTCCCCATCTATCTACACCAACTCGCTCAATGACTGTTAAGCTGCCGAATTTTTGGTTTGTAGTAAGCGGGATGGCTGGAGGCATAAAATTGAAGAAAAGGCACCGATGACCAGACAGAGCTGGGTGGTGCCCTTCTAGAGTGCTTATAAGCCCCAATCCACAGAAGGGAAAGGTAAGAAAGCTTACAGGAATGGTTAAAAGGTGAGGTGTTAGACTCAACCCTTACATTAATATCATATCATATTTCGATGATTTTTGTCAAGAGAAATCTTTCACTCTTGTGGTCTAAGGAACCACTACTACGATATGTAGTGGTCCTCTAACAAGCTCATACGACATCTTACAAGATCCCAAGGTTTCTTGTCTGGGTATAAAACCTCCTTTGTGGCTAAGATATATACCCCTAAGATGTCAGATAAACCGGCTCTTGGAGCATTCCAATATACCCCATCACCCTTTTTAGTCCCAGTTTTTACTTCAATGCGAAAATACTTGCCATCTTTCATCACAATGAGATCGCAAGACGCAGCAGGTGAAAGGGCTTTGAACACCTCAAAGCCCCTCTGTAGCAAGTCAGAAGCAACTGCATACTCGCTAATACAGCCCATAGCATTAATGGTCATATCTTGTGGTTAGATAAGCCCCTGCTTCTGGAGTTCAGCCAGAATCATCGCATCCCGATCCTTTGGTAGACCTGGAGCAGGCTTAGTCGCTGGCCGGGTAGGAACCGCCGTACTTGCAGGCTGGCGCTTCATCTCCGTGAGGACCTTTGTGCGGGCACTGTTGGCGTTCTCAATGAGCTTCGGGAGAACCACCTGTCGATAGGCCCCTTCCAGAGAAAGAGTCTTATCAGCCTCAAGAGCCTTGGTAATGGCTTCCTCGTGTTCATTGAACATGGGCCAAGTGCGGGCATCGGCTAGCTGCTTCTCAACGATAGCAAGATTGCGGGTTAGGGTTTCCTGCCGCTGACGCTCCTCGGCTCGCTGGCGCTGCTCCTGCTCAACCGGAGCCAGACGCTTAGAGAGCTCCTCATTAACGCGGCGGGTGGCTTCCTCGGCAGCTTTACGGGCAGCTCGGCGCTCATACCAATCCATGAGAGCCTGATGGCCTTCCAGATCGTAAACCTTTGAGCCGTCAGCTAGAGTCTTGTTCGGGCCGGGACGTGGATCGGCTGGGTCATCACCAGTCGGAACCTGGGTAGTTGTAGCAGCCGTCGCTGTCTTTTCAGGATTCTTCTCAGCCGAGGCAACCTGATTCAGATAATCAAAGAACGGCTTGTAGGCCGGAATCTGTGAGAGAATGCCAAGAAAGGTCTGCGGGTCATTGGCCATTACCTGCTCAAACTGACCAACCTTCTGAAGGCGATCCTCGTAGTCCTTAACCTTGGTCTCAAAGTCAGAGAGCTTCGGCTTATACTGACCTTCAAGCTCCTTAGAGAGCTTCTCTTTCAGCTCGCGCTCGTTCTTCTCAATAATCTTCTTTACACGAGAATAAGGGATTCGATTCTCACGACCAGTAACGGTTTTCTCCGATAGACCAAATCGCTTTGAGAAGTCATCCTCAACAACGGTTTCAGTCTGTGAGGTCTCAGTTTCGGTCTTGGGTTCTACGACAGTTGACTCATCAGTGGTTTCTGTAGATGTTTCAGCTTCGGTTTCTGCAGTTTCAGTAGTCTCTGTCTCAGTAGTAGTTTCTTCAGTATTGTCGTCGGTATCGTCCTGAAGCAGATCATTCAGGGCATCTTCAATCATCTGGTCGCGCTCGTTAATCATCTCACTCATGGAGTATCCTTTCACGGGGAAAACCGATCAGCACCTTACGTCGGTGCAGGGCGGTGATAAAGCAATTAAACGGGGTTAATGGTTAGTGGGAAATGGTGGACGGCTTGCTGGTGAGTTCTTCTAGCACTTCCTGCCATTCTTGCTGTTCTTCGATAGACAGAGGACTGACAGTGCGCTGCTGCTTTCTAATGCCAAGAACATTGGCAACAGAGATAAAGAACTCCTCTGGAGGAAGCTTTTCCATTGGGTTAATGGCGGATGGGCGCTCTACGCGATGAAGTCTGACAAATGGTGAATTGGGTGAGAACTCACAAGTGTCTCCTTCCTCTCGGTCGATTACAATACTAATGGTTGAGCCATTAATAAAGGTAAAGTCCCAGTCTTCAACGATTCGAGTTGGCTTACTCGTAGTTTCAATTTTCATTCTTTCTCCTAAGCTTTTCTGCGTGAGCTTTCCAGATCTTAATGTTGCGCTTGTCGATATAGGTAAAACTGTCGGGATCATTAAGGTTGATCATCGTGATCCAAACATCTGAAGGCTTGAACTGGACTCTCTTTTTAACTATTCGAGAGGGCTTGGAATCAAGAGCAAGGATTTTTCCTGTCTTGTCCACTGCGACTAGACAGCGGCCATTGCCGGTCCTTTCAACTACTTGAAATCTTCCAAAGCCAGGAATTTCTACAGACTCTCCTCGTTTTAAAGCATCAACCATACATTTGACAATGGTATTGATGATTAGCCTTCCCTTTTTTGGTTGCTTGTTTTCAAGGGGAATGTCGAGAAGCTCATGAAGTTCAAGGGCAACTTGTTTGGCTTTAAATGCCGAGGGACGACCTCCAGTGAATCTTGGTGGCATCTTATTTCTTATCGTAGATTTCGTCGGCTCTGGTTTTTCTTACCCCATCCCACCGAACGCGATAAGGCTTAGGAGTGTCACCGAGAAGTGTAAGGCCATATTCATTGGCTGCTCTTTTTAGCTCAGTGCGGGAGTAGAACTTCATAGGGGCCAAGGTAACTGGATCGACTAGTCCGTGTTTGATTTCGATTCCTCCCGGGATTTCATCACCAACCACTCCGGCTGATTTACCGAATGAAGGAGAGTAGAACTCTAACTCTCCTTCACAGGTTTCGCATTTCTGGTTTTCTAGTTCATAGTCCCAGACCAGACGGTCCGTGCGAAGATCACACTTTGGACAAACTAGCTTCCATGTGGTATATCGGTATGTTGGCATTAGTCTTCATCTCCGTTATCAGCTCGGCGATTCATTCGGCCAAGGATGCCCCAACGGGGATTCGCGGCACCAACCTCTGGTGGAGGGGGCGCAGGAACTTCCTTAGGAGCCTTTACTGATTGAAGCTGAGTTACCAACTGGGCGAGATCAGGGGACATTCCAGCCGGACCAGACATTAGTCTTGACGGTAATGCCTCGCCCTCGATACCAGTAAGTCCGAATCCAGCATTCGGATCCTGACCTTCAGGAGGAGCAACTGAACTCGTGATGAGTTCCTTTGCACGCTCGATCAGCTTCTCATCCGGTGCCTGACCAGACTTCAGCAGGAACGCCAGAATGAGTGGATTGAGTACATCTTCAACACCGGTAAAGCGGAGTGAGATGTTCGGCTCAACCGGAGGCTTCGGTGACGGAGGACGAACCACAACTGCCGGGTCAAGACCACTGAGTGTAGCCGCTTCCTTTACCAGAGACTCAATATCGACCCAACCTGACTTGGCAAAGAAGTTCACGAAACGCATGACATTTTCTAGACGCTGGTTGGAATCCAACAGAACCGTAGAGTCTGCCAGGATTGAATAGGCAAGGGTTCGTGAAACCAGAGGGGTAAAGCCCTCACCAATCTCAGCGGGATCCTCGAAGATAGAAACAAGCCCACCGAGAACCTCCATGATACCAACGAAGAACTTTCCAACGCGAGCTCTTTCGCGGGCTACACGGATCTGCATTCCAGAGTTGATTGCAGAGGCTTCCTTCCCGGTTTCAACATCGGGACCAAACATTCCAGAACCAACCTGCCACACTTGGTTCAGGTCATTCTTGACGATCTGGTCAATGGCGTGATGATCCTGTGGATATGAGGAGCGGGCAACAGAACCAATAATGTTCTGGCCAACACCCTGCACTGGGACATATCCCTGCCACTGTCCGCGCATTAGGGCATACTGGATGGTGGGGTCTACTCGGTTCACATCGAACCAATTAACAGGCAGTGAATGTTGCCGCTGCTCCATCATATTGGTGCGGGACTTATTGAGCTCGTCTACCTGAGCACGACCCACGGCAGAATCAGAAGGTGGAATCGCATCATCGGTGATGTAGGCTAGGGTTAGAACTCGAATAGGATACTTCTGGGCTCCAAGAAGCAGACCAGATTCCTCATCCTCCATCTGTCCCTGCCACGGCTCATCGATTACAGGATTATCCTTACCCTTGACAAACACCATATGATGAATGTGGGAGAAGTTTGTAGCCTGCTGATCATAATGATAAGCCTTATAGAAGATCTCGTCGAACTCAACGGTGTCAGCGAAGAGATCTGATTCGGCTGGGGTTCCTGAAGCAGTAGAGTTCCAATCAATGCGTTCTTCGGTAGAACGAGAGTCTCCAATAATACGCCGCTTCTCGTCTTCTTCCAGACCAAAGCGCTGAACGGCTTCGGCCCATGAGATACGTCCTGAGCGTCCAATCCACGGAGCCTTGTCGAAGTCGGAGCCATCAAAAGCAATAGGCCAGAGGAAATCGGCTGGACTAATGCGGGTTACTGTATACCGAGAATCAAGCGTCCTCGGAGTTGGAACCATCGGAATGGGCTCACCAGTAGGCAGCATTCCGGAACTGAGAATCATCTGCTGGAGTTCTGGAGGAAAGATAGAAAGATCAATAGCTGGCATCATTACCGTATCGGTAATAGCCTCACGAGCTACGATAACTACACCGAAACCTGCCGCATTGATACAATCAGGAAGAACCTCGTTCATGGCAGATTCAATTCCGGCTTCAATAGCCAGATCATTGAGCTTCTGCTCAAAACGATGCACCCACGGAAGGGCTTCCTCGGAGATGGTCTGTGGAGGATGATTGACCCGGATTGCCGGAATCTGAGAGAAAAGAACTGCTTCCTTTTCCTTGGTTAAAGACCAGTCAAGAGGAACGGCAATACGATCACGATCAGAAGCAGTGGCATAGGCCTTACCTCTACGGTAATCGACATTGGTGCGCCAATCCCGCATTAGCTCCTTTTTCTGAGTCTTACAGAGCTCTAGGTCCTTTTTAAAGCGGCGAATGCGCTTCTTCTGGGCAGGATCCTCAACCGCATCAGCTGGTTCTAGGGCTTCCTTAATAGTTACGTCATCTACCATTATATTTATCCTCGTCCTCGAATATTATGCTGTCCTAGGATCCAGCGATCAGCATGGTCAGAGTCTGCCCATGCTCTAGACTGGCCAACCTTTCCAGATCGGCGATATACTTGTTTGGTTTCTTTTTGTTCCAGAGAAGCTTGGCTAATTAAGAAATAGGCCAGTGTGACTACTGGATGGTCGTGTTTATGATCGTCCATTGCCATTGGACGCTTGGGGTTAGTACGCATCAATGGAAGAGCTTTTACTAGATAGGGACAACCGAAAGAACTATTTCCACGATAAATCTGTAGTCTTGGGGTTTTTGGGGCGACTTCTTCGGCTAGTGCATGGTGAATAGAAGAAGCGTAGAGTTCTCGGTTATTGACTGAGCACTCCATGGGGATGCCGTGGGCTTCAAAGATTTCTTTATTGGTGCGGATTTCTCCACCTGTATGGATATCCAGAGAAGGATCACAGAAGGTTCCCCAAATACGGTCAATGCCGAGGCTTTTGTCGATCTCCTTAATCTCTGCAGCAATGTCTGGAATAATGGTTTTGTTCCAGGTTTTCTCGTGGAATGCGATATACCGGTTTCCAAGATGGGCAATCCAGAGACAATAGCTTGGGTCAGGGGACCAGCCCCAGTCAAAGGCGCGGAAAATACGCCCACCTCTAATTAATCGGTCAATGTCGATGTCTTCGAGGACGTGATAGGGATTTCCATCTCGTTTTGGGTGGAACTCGAAAAGAGCTTCTTCGTCCGCGAATTCACCCTCCAACCACGCCTTTCGTAGATATGGAGGAAGGTTAGCCAGACGCTTTTCATACTGCTCTACGTCAGCATAGGGGTTATCAGTATGGTTAATCTGGATGTAGCCCCATTCATCTGGGTCGTAATCTGGGTCTTCTTCGGGGAGAACGTCCTTGGTGACGAAGTATTTTTCGACTTCGGCAGCCGATTCGCCAAATGGGTTAGCCGCACATCGGGTTACTGCTTTTAATCCTGAACCTTTCTTAACACGGAGTGAGGAAGTAAGGCGGAGGAAGTATTCCCAAGGGATGGTAGTGATTTCGTCTACGTAAAGGGCAAGAAGCTCAGCACCGAGCAGGTTAAGGGCGTCGGATTCATGACCAACATAGGAGAAGAAGAGCTTAGAACCCGTTGGGTAGGTGGCTACGTAATTGGTGCCGTGATAATACCCACCAAGCATCTGCATTTCCTTGCGGATATTGGCATCTGCGCTATCGATGTGGTTCTTTTGGAGGTCTTTCAGGGTTTTACGGAGCAGAACCATGTTCACATTGGGCACTGACATGGCTCTCATGTGAGCATCGTTACGGAGAAGCTGGGATTTTCCTGAACCTCGGCTTCCTCTGGCGTAGAGGTTAGTCAGATTGCTTTGATGGAACTGGATCTGCTTCTCAAATGGGTCCCAGAAGACTACTTCCTGACCATTTGGGGTGAGAACTGTGATGCGATTTTCTGCAGACATGTTATTTCTTGGGAGTTATGTCGATAACTTCAGGGAGTTGCTTGGCGTTTTCGGAAATTGCGCCAATCTTTAGACCAATATTGATTACTGGGCCTTTATTTCCGGTATCAACCACCTGGATTTTGTCAGAACTACCCTCTACCATGCGTTCGCCGTCCTCAGCAGGGATATGGTCGATCAACCATTTGTAGGCGGAAAGAGCTTCCTCGTATTTTCCTGCTGCTCTGGCCTCCTTAATGGTCTGCTGGAACTCTTCCAAGATCAGGAAGGCTCGTTCTTTGAGAGCTTCCTTGGCCTTGCGGACATTGGATTTGGTAGGAGGACGGAGGGTGGATAGGTCTTGGGAGGCCATAGGATGACTTATAGGAGGATTTAGATCAAGATCAGGGGCGGTAGGGGTAGAGAGAGAAGTCGTCTCTGGGAGGCTATTAGGGGCACTGGTGAGCGCTTCTTTCTCTTTACTCATCCTCTTCAATCCCCATCAGCTTGGCTTCAGTGGTTTCGAGATCCGGTTTCCGAGCACCTGGCGCATGGCCTTTTGGGGTCAGAGATTCCCTAATCCGGTCCAACTGAATGGCGAGATTCCTCTCAAGTTCTGCAAAGAGGTTATAAAAATTTGGTGAGTGTTCCATTTGAAGTGGGTACCGGGAGGGGAAAAGGGTGCCGGAAGTGGCATCAGTGAAAATATGAGGAAAAATGCACATTCTTCCCGCTGACATCACAATCATATCACAATCTTACAGACATTGTCAAGTAAATATTAGTTTAATTGGATTTCGTGTTCTCTTTTCCATGTTCTGGCAGCATGACAGTTCGCACAAACAACATCACATTTTGATATTTCCTGCATAATCCGAGTATCAGAAAACATTTTCATCTTAGTAACATTATAATCTTTTGATTCAACTCCAAGATGATCAAACTGCATTATATAATAAGGGTAAATTTGCCCACAGTCTGCACAAGGAGAAATCGCTCTAATAAACTCTAAGAGTGCTCTACTTCGAGCTTTTCTTCTTCGACGCTCATCGGGCCTTTTATCGCGAGTTCGACATTTTTTGCAGATATCTCCACCTTTAAGAAAATTTGAAGACAACTTTTCACGACTGCATTTTATACATTTCCTGCTCATATCCTATCATATCATACAAATAGGCATCTTGTCAACCCCTCCCTTAAAGAGGGGGGATCCAAACCTTCAAAAAGGTCTTAAAAATCTCTCCGAGATTACCCACCGCCGCCAGATTTTTGACGGTGTCGGTTTCCTGGCGGTGCCGGAACTGGCGCACGCTAATTGACAGGGACAAAGGAGTTATGGTAGCTGGCCGAGAAAGCACAACCGCCGTCAAAAAATCAACTACAAGATGTAGGGATGGGGTCGCGGCAGGGGGTGAGCCGGTCATGTGGCGGGGGGTGCTTCCCCTCGGCGCTCTCACGTCACATGCCTTGGCGCATCGCACGGCGCCATCGTCCAAATGGAAGCAGACGAACTCGACGACGAGGATGAAGAATGACACAATGAAAAGCTTTTCCGATACGGCGGCGGGAGACGGCAAGCACATTACCAACTGGCCCGGTCGCGGGTAGCAGTCCAAGTTCTCCCGCATTACTCAGCCCTAGCACGAGCGCGTATGGCCGTGCTAGGCTCATGGCTCGTTCGTTTCGTTTCACCGCGCGGGCATCACGTCACGCGCATTTTCAGGAGTGTTCACACATGGCATCGAAGATTTACCGCTTGGCGAAGTCCGACACGGCGCCGGTTCTCGGTGACTGGCTGCCCCTGCCTCAGCTTGTTTCCCTGCTCTCGCTTCCGATGGATGCGACCGGGCAGGGCGGCGGGGCGATGGAAATCCGCACGTCGGAAGCGTTCAAGCTCATCGACGAAAAGGCACACGATGGCTCGCCGCAGACCGTCGAGGTCACCATCACCGTTCGTCGCATGGCCGCCGATGCGAACGAAGCGCAGCGCATCACCGATGCGGTCGAACAGCAGAGCCGCAAGTCGAGCGCGGCAAAGCTCCGCAAGGCCGAGGAATCCGAGCGGCACACGGCGACCGTTCTGAACGCGTTCCGCGAAGGCTCGAAGGCCGAGGCCGAGAAGCTGGTTACCATCCAGCAGGCGGCTCCCAAGCTCTCGGAACAGGTCGCCGAGGCCGTGAAGCTGGTCGGTGCCATCGGCGCTCTCACCAGCCCGAAGGCTCTCACCGGCGGCAACAACCAGTAGCGCGTGCGTTGACTCATTCCGGCAGGGGGGAAACCTCTTGCCGGGATGGGATGAGCGCATAGCTTCTCGCGGCTCACTCACAACCAGTTCAAAAGGGGGATATGGGGGATATACCGCCACTTGGCGCTATCGACGCCGAGCGCATCAATCGACGCAAGCGAGTAGAGTCTCAGCGGCTCTACAGGGTTATCGCCGCAGACGGCACCATCCATTGTGCCGTGTGCGCTAGCAGGGTTCCGGCGTCCACCTGCATGGATGGCCGCGTTACCTTCGATGCACCTCAGCGCATTGAACGTGAGACAGGGGCGACCGACGAACACGGCGCACCTATCACCGAAACGGTTTACATCTCCCCGGCCACGCGGCGCGGACACATTTGCCCCCCTTGCGCTGTCCGCTTCAATGCTCAGCCCGTTACCCAGGTAGACACGCGGCAGGCGAAACGTGGTCTGACCATCCGGCAGGGGAACCACTTCAATACACGTGAGCAGAGACTTGCCGCAGAGGTCGCGGAACTAGACGTAGAGGAAGCGCGGCAGAAACTCATCACGGCAGGGTTTCCCGAATGGGCGGCCCTGTTCGCGGCAGTAGAAGCTACAGGCGGCAAGTCGGCTGGCACTTGGGCACATACGGGAAATCCTTCATGGATTACCGGATGGTGGCATTTGCTTTATGACCGTCGCTTACGTTGGACGGCGGACGAACTAGCGCACCAATGGCGGCGTGATAGTTCCTACCATTGGAAACTCGATCCCGTTGAGGATGTTTCCGATGGGCGTTGGCGATACGTGGAGATTGTCCGCGCCGATGGTTCGGTGGTTCCCGCCTACCATTCCGGCGTCCACGGATACATGGGTCCGGGCATGCGCGGATGGGATTACGTCGGCAGACTTCAGGCGCGGCGATTGTCGGATAGCTTCCGGCAGGAACTCGCCCCGTCCGGCGTCGATGCCGAGAACCTGCTACCCGTTCGCATTCAGGCATTGCCAGAACGGAAGCCCGTTAGGGTTTGGGTAGTGCGCGGAACCAGCTATCCGCGCCTTTTACGACCGATTACAGGCGCGACCTTGCAGCCGGTAATCATCGGGCCGACAGGGAACGGGCCGAAGCCGGGGAAGCCGAGCGTATGCGGATACGGGGCGTTTTCAGGAGCGCTCTATCCGGCAAAGTCACCCCGGCCACGTCTCAGCGTCGACAGAGAACATCGCATCGTGCGGGCATTGCTCCCCGCTCCAAAGGTCGATAAGCCGACCATCGTAGGTTCTTCAATCGACTGGCAAGCAAGCCGGATTACTTATCGGTACTCGGACGGTAGCACGCGGACGAACACACTCCGCTAACGGCACAATTCGCTGCAAGGTAAGGCCGGTTTCCCCTCTTTGGGATTACCGGCCTTTTCTTTTTGGGCTATTTCGGCTTGGTCGTTCTGGAGAGTTTCCGTTTTTTGACTGAGGCTTGGCTGCGGAATTTCTGGTTCCGCTTCTCCAAACGACTGAGGCCGCGTTTGCGTTTCTGCTCTGCGGATTTCCTCAGATACGCCATGAGTTCTACGCGGGTCTGGCTTACGGGATTCTCCAGGAACGAAAGCGTCGGCGCTGAAGAACTGGAGGCGTAACGCAGACCTCCGCCACGTCAGTAACCGCGTGGGATAAAGAAAAGGTACAAAGCGAAACCGACCTTTCGGTGGTAGGGAGTAGCGGATTCAAGATTGAGAAGGAAAACCGAAAACAAATTCGGACTGACCAGATACCTAAAGTGTCTCAAGGCTGGCAGTGAGGCTACCATTAGTGAAAGCCTCTCGTTCGGAGAGAATCGTACTCGACAGTCATTAACGGATAAGCGAAGGAAACAAACAGAAACGAACTCGCAACGCAAGAATTCACCGCAAGGGCTTTCTTGTTCCGCCATCATGACTGTCGAGTAGGGTTCTTTCTTTTGAGAACTCATCAGATCCGGATAGCCCAAGGGTGATTCCGGTTTAATGACAACCGACTAAACAACCACGCGAGGAACAAGGGGAATCTTTTTCGGTTGTGATTCTCCTCCTCGCACAATTTCTCTGGAGACAACCATGTTCCGTCGCAATATCGGGCTGGTTCTCTATTCGGTGATTTACGGTTCGTTGCTGGCGATTGCCTTCGCCGGGGCACTCTAGTCTGGAGAATTAGGATGGCTGAAACATTTCTTGCCCTAGTGTGTTATGCCATTGGCCTCATGGTTATGCCAAGTGGTCCGTGGTACAGGCGCATTGGTGCGGCTATCCTGATTCTTCTTGGAACTACACTTCTCAACTAGCTAGGAGAAAATCGATGGCCGTTGACAAGATTCGTCTGATCAAGCAGTTGCGAGACAGGAAGCTGAAGCATCTCAACATCTACGAGGATGCTTCGGGCAGCTTCGCTGGAGAGTTCCGGAGTGGTGAGGGAAAGCACGCTTCCCTCGGTTTGCTGGACGCGAAGCAGATGGTCGAGGCGATTCTCGCCCAGCTTCCCGCCGAGAACACGCCGCTCTCCACCGTCGTCTTCCAGGAAGTCAACAAGATCGTGGACTCTCTCACCAACATCCAGCGTGCGAAGTCCGATCTCGATGTCCAGTCAACCGCTCTCATCTTCCGCAAGGTGCAGGCGGTGGCTCGTGCGGTACAGTCCCTCCAGGACACGGCGAAGAATCTGGAATCCAAGAACTGGACGTACTAGTCCGATGCCCGCACAGGGAATCATGGATCGGCTTCTACTCAGGGCGAATCAGATTGTTGAGAAGGTGAGTGGTGAGCAAGATGGAACTACTCTGCTCAGCGATCTGTCTCCGTGGGAATGCGCCTACGTGTGCATGTGGGTGCATGAACTGCTGAGCATTGATCACAATACGCAGATTCGCTGGATGCGGCAGGTAGCTGCGAGGTTCTGAGACAACTTCACAAGTTGTGTAATACCCGCCACTGGTCGGGGATTGGTGAGCCGAGGAGAAATCCATAGACGCTGTAATACCATCAATCAACCAGTTGTCTTTTTCACCATTCAACAACCGGAGAACATCAATGCCCATGTACAACACGTGCCCTGCGAACTGCATTCAGAAGAACGCGCATTCGATCTGCGCGATGGCACCCAGGTTTCACACGAAGATTCTCGACCAGATGATCACGAAGGTGGAGCAGCTGCCGAACACCAAGCAGGGGCTGAGGATGCTGGCCGAATACGCCGGTGTCGATGCGAAGTTGCAGACCCTGCCGGTGGACTGAGGATAAGAACATGTCCAAGTCCTACACCCTCATCGATGAGTTCGGTCCTGCTTACGAGATCGAGGATCAGAAGCAGGGCATGACTCGCCGTGACTGGCTGATGCTGATCGCTCAGCTTCCGTTCTGGGCGTTCATCGTGTGGGCTCTCATCAACCTGAGGTATTAGGAGGAAAATCGTGGGCTGGGCAGCAAGAGCAAAGGCGAACACCGCTGAGCAATACAAGACGGAGAAGCCGTCGAAGATTCTCGTGTGGGATTCGGAACAGGGAACGGCGAAGCGAATGACTCCTACGCTGAGAGGCAAGGCACTGAGGAAGCGGGCGAAGCGGATTCTCCGGAAGCAACGAGGACAGGGCAATGGACTTCATCCGTCCGCATCTCAGCAGGAATGAAGCTGAAGTCTGCCGCCAGGTTTTCACCAACGGGATTGATTTCTTTTTCAACACCTGTCCGCAGTGTAAGACTGAGGGTGGAGGTGGGTGCAGCTTTCACTCTCGTACTATCAGTACACTGAGGAATCTCAGACAGCGGTTTGATTTCCGCAGTATTGATGCACCACCTCAGGAACAGCAGCTTCCTGTCTGGTGCAGACGAGGATAACATGAGCATGAAGGATCGAATAACTGTAGCCGCTGTAGTTGTTGGCGGCTCTTACGGTGTGTACTGGATTACGACTAACGTAATCACGGGCTGGGCTCTCATCATCAAGGACCTGTTCCGATGACAAAAACTATCGCCAAGTTCGCACTGCTCGTGCTCGGGCTCTTGGTTTCTCTCGGCAACTACTGGTTCACCTTCGGGTTGTGGCCCAAGAACTGGTGGTCGTTCTTCGGATTCGCTCTCTGCTCCGTGGCGTTGATGCTGATGAACATCTCGATTGACCGGGAGAGCAGGGACTAGAGGAAAAATGCCAATTCCGAAAGAACTCTCTGATGATGAGCGTGAGAATTTGGAACGTCTTATCAACAAGATTCATCGACTCATGACCGTGGACTTTCATCCTACAAACAGTGCATGGCAGTCCATGATGACGATCACAGCAAAGAGTCTTCAAGGATTTATCGTAGCGGACTAGGAACTAGTATCATCGCTACGCGATGAGACGTTCCTACAACGTAGGAACTAGAGGTAGGATTACCCTTAGTTCTAGTAGTTGTTTTGTATGACACTCGCAGCATGGGATGATGCCATGACACAGGGACAAGCACGGTGGGCAAATCCGGCGGGGTGTACAACCTTTACTGAGAAAGCTCGTCGTCCAAACGTCGCCACAGACTATAGGATTCTACTGTTGATCTGATCACAGTAGGGATGAGGGTTTGAATCCCTCCGAGCTTACCAATTTTCACTGGAGAAAAGCATGGACCTTCGCGTGTTCGCTGCCTCCCTTTCTCAGCGGGAAGCCGATGAGTTGTCGAGCATCTTGTTTGAGATGAAGAAGAAGCAGGCTGCTGAAAAGGCTCAGAGCCTTACTTCTGAGGAGATGGCGCTGGTTGCTCGTCATCAGATCGCTGATGCCGTGATTCACTACCGGCGTCGGCTCAACTGCTCCATGCTTGAGGCTAAGGTTGCGGTTGATATCTTCAGGGAGACTACCAAGCAGTAAAAAGTTTGGGGCATTATAGGCGCGACAAAATAACTGGACTGCAAATATCCAGTAAACAAATCGTGCGCTGATTGCAGCAGAATCCGAGAGTGATTGAACTCTCGGCCCCAATTCAATTCTGCATTTTTCTTTTTCTAAAAGAGTGTGCCGAGCCGAGCGCCACACAGTCTGGTACTAGTACAGACATCGGCTCAAACTTTTTCCTTCCTCACCTTTCACGGAGAAAAACATGGCGAGTGGATATCAGCAGCTGTCTTGCTCTGAAGGCGGACAGTTCGACTGGAAGCGGAAGCAGAACAAGACGTGGACCGACACCAAGTGGCACATGATCTGTAAGGATCGTGCTGCGAAGGGGATTTCCAGGAAGGCACGCATCAGGAACAAGGCGTAAGATTACACCGAGTTCCACCAAGATTACCAACCACTGATATCCGAGCTTCGCTGCTCCGTCCGCTGGGCCACCGTTATCCGTCTGTCGGTGGGATGGGATTGGGCTGATTGGTGGTTGGTAACATTTTCTCAGTAAAAGAACTGCAACTTCTCATCAACCCATCAATCGTTCGGAGGCGTCGTGGAGTTTATTCAACTAGGAGTTGCAGTTCTTTTGTTTGCTTTCATTGTAGCAGGTTCGTTTTCTCCAAGGACTAGGCCGTGAAGAACGTTCAGCTGATTAGGGTAATCGTGGCTCCACTTCGGATTGCTGAGGGTCTGGTTATGCTAATTACTCTCGGATTATTTTGTCCGACTTGGGAGATGACGTTCCTTATCTGGAACACCAAACGGCTTGCTAGAAAATCAGTAGAAAGAAATGAACCACAAGAATGCGCGGATTGAAAAACTTATCCGCAAGAATCTTTCTAACCAGCAGATCATCAAGACGATTGGTTACAAGGATTCTCCGGAGATCAACGCGCGGATAGAGAAGATTCGGAAGCAGCTTAACGGAGAATAATCATGATCCTCATCTCTTACCGACGTGGTTCTTCTGAGTATTCTTTTCCTTTCAAGTTTCCTCGCGTTGCCCGTCAGTGGCTGAGGATGTTGAGAGAAACAAGAGCGGAAGACATTCGGGTTTCAATTTCCTAGGGGAAAAGAAATGAACTTCCAACCACTCAAATGTCCTGACTGTTTGCTGTATGTTTCATTCCTTATCCAATGCGGTGAGGAGTGGAAGTGTACAAACTGTCTTAAGGGAAAAAAGAAATGAGCTTCATTCCCGTTCTCGGCGTTGCTCTGGTTCTTCTTCTCAGCGCTCGTCAACTGAAGAAATATCTTTCTCCACCAGAATCTCCGGTCGGAACCTACCTGAAAGAAGAAGAGTTCAATCATATTCTCGGAAGGGTGGGCAGACAGGGTGACACAGAAACCATCATCGAATAACACTAGAGATTCGATCATTCGTCGGACGGAGAAGTTTCTTTCACGAGTCCTTGAATTCAAAGAGGCTGAGGCTCGGGATGTTCTTCTCAAGATGACACCTGAGGAAAGGCTGGTGGTGCTGAAGCTGTATCGGCTGAGGAATCTTGGTCGGGCACGGAGAGAACAGCACCGCTATAGGATGAGGAAATTGGTTGGAGAAAAAGAATGAGAAAAACAATCATCGCCTGTGGATTTATTGCTGCGATGCTCTCGCTCTCATCTCAGGCTGAGGCTCAGGTTGATCTCTCTGTTTCTCCGGCAAGTTCTTTCGAGCCAGCGACTATTACTTTCACCATCCGCACGTCAGTTCAGAAGGCAGCAGAGATCTGCTTGCAGTTCGCTGATGATGCAGGGTTTGAGCGCGGGAGTTGTTGGCCTGCTAGGGATGATCTTTCTAGCTGGAGGGTGCCCATCAAGAATATTCCTGCTGGGAATTACAAAGCCTATGTGATGGTGACTGATGGCACTGAACTGAAGCGCTCGGCTGACAAGGAATTCGTGGTACTTTCTCGGAGAAAGGACGACGCAAAGAACAAGGAAACTTCTCGGTGAAATGCAACTGGTGTCCTAACGAAGCAATGGATGTTCCCGAAAGCATCATCGCTTTATGGGTGGTGCCGGATTTGCTGGAAGAAAAGTGTATGTGCTGGAGCCACGGGCTTTTGTCCAGACCCAATTCCCTCCTACTCAGTGGACTTTCGTGAAGTAAAAAAAAAAGGCCCAACCACTTTGACAAGAAGTGGAAGGGCCTTACTAAGAGTAGTGTCTCTGCTGACATCTAAATCATATCACCTTTCGACCTTTGAAGTCAAGCTCTTTTTTCAGTAAGACCCTAACCCCTTTGGTTACAGTAACTTAGCTCGGAGAAAAAGATGAGAGTCAAAGTCCGGAAAGTCCTCGACCAACTGGAAGATGTTCTCCTTGAAGGAGGAAAGCTTTTTCCTTATTGAAGGCTGATCATGGCTCCTGAAATCAACCTTCATAACACCGCTTGCCTGATCATCGCAGTTCTGTTCCCATTTTGGGGGCTGTTCTGTTACTGTATTGGTGTTTGGATAGGAATCAAGAGGTAAATTTACCCACACTTCTAAGAGATCCGGGGAGGGGTATCGTTAACTGAAACTGATATCCTTCGTAGTGGCTGGATATCAACCCCGGTCAACCGCCCCTCCCCTGATACAACATTTACGGAGAAAAAGAATGACTGAAGTCGCCATGATTCTTATCATCCTCTGGCTGCCTGGGATGATTAGTGGGATTACTTTCGGTGGATGGATCTGGCTTCTATTCGTAGGAGCGATTAGTATTCTCCTGATACAGATCCTCCGCTCTGCGTGCGAGGCGCATGAGCAGAGCAAGTTGGAGTAGGAAAAACCATGTCCGCACCATTCACTCCTGATTTCATCCAGCCGATTGTTGGGTATCGGTTCTGGTATAACTTCAAGAACTCAGCATATCATCCTGATGGACATCTCCACTCCCTGAACGACGATCACCATCAGTGGCCCATCGATGCTCCGATGATTGCTCGCCCAGCGTACCACAACTATCGCAGTGGTGGTATACACGCATTCAAAACCCTTGATCGTCTTCGGGAAGAGAATGCACAGATACACGGAGAGGTGTGGCTGTGGGGACGCATCGAAGAACATGAAGACGGATACCGGGCGGAGTTTGCCTACCCTAAAAAGCTGTGGGCTGGGCCGAATAAACTGGTCTATCCAATAGAACTCGCAGCTATCGCTAAACGTTACGGCATTGCAACGGAGGAACAAGCATCATGGACATTGGAAAGCATATTAAAACCATTTATGCCGAACCGGCTGAGGCAACACCGGCTCGCGAGGTTGAACCGACTTCACTCCCGCAGGTGGAGCGAGAAGCCCCCGCTCGGGAACACGAGCCCGAACACCAGCGAATGGGGGCGTAACCAGGAAGAGATAGAACTGATGAGGATGCTGAATGGGTGAGATGCAAATCGGTGAGCAGCAGCTTCTTCTGCCAGGCATAAGCCCGCACTTCCCTGAGATATCTGCGCCGGAAAAGAGGATAGTTTTACACCACGTTTCGGGGTCGATGAAAGACCTGATGAGGATTGTCGGCACGGTTTCAGGTGGAGTGCCTCCGTTTCTTGAAGGCCCATTCAAGGTGGCGGATGACGATCACGTTATAGAGTTCGCATCTCTCATCCGAGTCACCGACAGAGCAGTCTATTACCGTGAGACTGCAGACCAGTCAAACCTGAAGGGAAAACTCGGTGACTTCTTTCCTGACGCCCCTGAGCCCACAAGCTTTCACCCCGAACAACAGTAGGAGGAAAGAAGAATGGTTACTGTGAATGTTATTTTTTCCGAGCAGCCCAAATTTTTGGTTTGGTCTGAAGTAGAGAAAGGTCAGGCTGTTCGATCGACCAGGAACAACAGTCATACCTACATCAAAACAACAGAGGGTACTCGTATCTGTCTCTCAGACGCTTCGGGTCACTTCTCGGTTCAAGATTATCAGGGAAGCATCGAAAGAATCTTCTATCTTGTTGATCTCAACATCACTGTAAAGGGTGTGAGGAACTGAAGATGAAAGTCACAATCGTAAAGAGAGCTCCGATTCCTCCACCAGATCCAATTCAAAAGGTGATTCTGGAACTCACTCATGAAGAGGCGCATGCGATCGCGTCGATCAGCCAGACGATGCACTACGGCCCGATGCAACCAGCCACATCTGTTACAGAAAGTCTGGTTGGTGATAAGATTATAGAGATGTCGGTCTACACGAAGGCTGATGCGGCTGCTTACGCAGCGTGGCCTGCTGGTGCTGAGTCACTGCGGTTGATGTTGACAGGCATCAGTTCCCGACTTCGTAGTGAGTTGTTGGGAGCTGGCGGACGGAGATAACTAGAATGCAGTGCGCTATCGGTTGTCAATCTTCTCCAGCTATCGGAGTAGCAACTCTGCGGGGCAGACCCGACACCCCGCTTATCGGATGTGAAGGTCAATACCCTTTGTGTGAGTATCACAAATCCGAGATCGACAACGATAACTGGACAACCATTCACCTGCTGGCGTGGGAACCATTGCCACCTCCGGAGTAGAAAAGGATGATCGCTTTCCTCGTATCTGTTCTGCTCGCAGTCTCTGTTCCTCCTGATCGATGGGAGATTTCGTGGACTCCTCATCCGGACAACAAAGGGATCTGGATCGAGTACAACTGTGCTGACGAACAGGCGTTGTGGTTCCAAGCAGTTGACGAGTTTGAGATTCAACCCGAGCAGTCAAAAGCTGTCGTGTTCAGGCTCCCTCTGCCACAGGAATCTCCGGATGGGGTGGGCTGCTCCGTGATCTTTCATATCTTGAGAGGTGAGCACCGACTGGAACCACAGAAGTGGGAGATTGCCGAGTCACTTGTGATTGCGTGGAAACCATGAAGGTAACGAATGGGGTTTGGGTTACAGTAGATAACATCCCATGTTTCGTAGTAAGAAAGTCAACCCTAAAACTTACACGCCTCTTTGCTCGTCAGCAGCTGAATGCTGGTCGACTGCCGAGGTTATATCCGGAGAATCGTCGTGAGCTACAAGACAACGCAGAGAATCAAAAGGGAGAGGGCGCTAGAGATTCTGATGGCAGAGATTCCACATCTTCCGAACGATGTGCTCGCTGACATGCTGGACGATCTCGCTGAGAGCGAGCTATCTCATCGAGTTTCCAAGTTCGATAACTTCATCGTCTCGGAATTCACGGAGCATTAGAAAAGAGAAACGATGAGTACTACACCACACCCAAGTCTCCGGTTAGAACTCTTCTCACATGGCGTGAAGAAACTGAACTCTCCGTACAACCATTACACGATTCCTCAGGCTGATTATTTCATCGACTGTCGCTGTGTTCCTGAGCATGGGTTGAAGCACTCAGGCAAGGGCGGGAAGAACTTGGACCTTCAGAACGAGATGCAGGAATTCGCTCCTCATGTATTCGCGCTGATGGTTGATCAGATCGTGCAGGCACTGGAGAGAATCGAGGCTCGCCGTTCTCACAAGAAGGATCCATATGGTGAGCCCTTCAAGATAGGATTCTTGTGTGCATGGGGACAGACCCGAAGTGTGGCCAGCTGTGCGATTGTTTCCAGAGAACTGACTAAGCTGGGGTATCAGGTGAAGGTTTTGTAATTCTCTGCGAAAAGATGTTTCACTTCCATAGATGGGCCATAATTCCAACCCACAGACAACTATGAAAACCGCTGGCTGCACGTAGCAGTAAGGGAGAGGGTTAACGGCTGCGGCTTACAACTCTCCGCCAGCAATAAAAGGAACGACAATACAGAGTCCGAGCTGAGGATAAAGGTATGAAGCAGATATCGGATTTCCTTCAGCCCGTCTGCCAAATCGTTCGCTCTTAACAGAGGATGCCGGAAAGTCGATGAGCCTTTCCCATTCTCATCATAAAGGGTAGCCACACGAGCACCCTACAAAGTAGGCGAGCTAAGCCGGAGCGCCACATCTTCTGATGATGGTCCTGCTCTAGGTGGAGCGATGACCCGAATAAAAGAGAAACCGCCGAACGATCCCGGCGGGCTCCTTTCACGGAGCAACATTCACTTAACAACGAAAGGAAAATATCATGGAAGCAAAGATTATCAAGGCTCCTCCGGTTCCTCAGCCGCCTGATATGGTGGTGCTCACGATGACGAGAGGAGAGGCTGAGATTCTGTGAACTTTAGTAGGCGATATATCTGCAGGTCGTGACGACAAAATGCTAGTGTCCACAGTAAAGCATTCAGTGACTCGTCCAGTAACCGACAGAATCTACTATGCACTTAGTGAGATAGGTATTAATGCTCATTATAGTAGTATCGGCTAGGCAAAAACAGTGTTCACGAGAATTCTCTCTGTTGTTTGGTGGGGCATTGTCGTTCCAATCTCCCTAACGTTCTGGTTGACCATCGGATATCTGACTTATCTTACGCTGAGATTTTAAGGAAAAGAAAACAATGGCATTGATTCCTCTTACAATTGGATTCATCATTGGCTTTGTAGTCAGTGTGTGGTCAGGTCATACAATCTTTGAGTGGCAGTGGTGGGCATGGGTTATTCCTGCTTGTATTGTCGCACTACATATTATTCGCTGGGTTGATACTGAGTTATCAGATTCCCAGCCAATATCTGATTCTGAGATCTGTATCTGTGCAGCCATCATCCTTGATGACGGTCGCATCATTCGTGGCCATCGTCATGATGATTGCATTCAGACTGCTTCAAAGTGGAAGAAGGCTGGACAAGATATCGGTAAGCTTTCTATGGAGCAGCAGGGTTTCTATACCTCAAAGGAAAGATTCGTGGACCGGGAAGAAGGGCTGAGGATTCAGCGAGCTGCAGGAAGAAACTTGGAAATCCTAGGCAGTGTGCTGACGAGCGAGGACTTATACTGATGCAGCCCCCGACGAAGGACGAGAAGGACATGCAAAAGAGGCGATACAAACCAAGCAAGGGGCGCACGCTGACCGCGGTTGTCTGCTCGTTTCAGCGTAAGCAGGGCGGAGAGTGGGAAGCCGGCCTTTGGATCGAGCAGGCTGAGCGCATCATCGACATGGACGGCAAGTTGATTCGCAATGGCGTGTACAACTATGCGCTCTCGCCCTACGACGGCTGCCTTGTTCTGAGGGAGGCCTCCCATGTCTAACCCCTCGACACCCCCGGAGTCTCAGGAAGACGTGACGACGCGCGGGGGCGAACGAAGCCACGGCGTATCGAACCGGCAGGATCTACCGCGAGGTGCGGCAGCCTGCGTAACGGCAACAAGCACTGTTTTGTGAGGCAACGAGCATGAAGATTCGCGTGACGTTGAAAGACCCCGACTGCCTGTACGAGTGCGTCGAGGATGCCGTGAAGAAGGCGCTGAGGTCCGTTCCCGATCTGAGCGACGACGAACGCGAGCAGCTTCAGGAAAAACGCGCAGACCAGATCCGCGAGAAGTTGACCGACAAGTGGTTCGAGTACGGCGAATACCTGGAGGTGGACATCGACACCGACGCGATGACCGCCACGGTCGTGGAGCGCGGGAAGTAGCGATGGCCGGCGATGCGGTAGATCCCCATCTCTCGGCGCGTGGAACTGACGCCCGTCCACGCGCGTCGTCTAACGCTCTTTCTTCTTCGACACCCCCGGAGCCGCAGGTTCTTGAGTGCCCGTGCTGTGGCGACGATGGCGCTATGACGGATCGATGGGGCCGGTTCTATGACGGCCAGCCGCTCAAGTGCGGGTGCGTAGGGTGGGTGAGCGTGGGCGAGGACGACGTGTGGATCAACAACGGAGACGATGAATGTCCAGCGACAGCCAAGTGCCGACGGTAGCGACACCCCCGGAGCCGAAGTGTGATGGCTGCGGAACGCCGATGAGCAAGCATGGAGGCTTCGGGCATGACTTCATCCCCGAGTTGCCGACACCCCCGGAGCCGGGGGCCGTGGAGCAGGTAACGGAACGCATCGTAGCCGGACTAATCGAGCAGGGACAGAAGTCGGCATCTGGGATTCATTTCTGTCTCGACGCGCTGCACATTCGGCAGATCGTGCTGGCGGCCCTCTCCTCCTCCGTCCCGTCAGGGGGACAAGGGGCAGTGTTGAACTTAGATAACGTCCGCGACGTTGCCAACGGCGACGAGAAGGTATGGGTCATCTGCGGAGGCTTGAATCAGCACAACCAGCCGGAACTCATGTGCCGCTGGTGCCACATTCTCCACACGCCGCATCGGGAAGGCCGGATTGATCATTCGCCGTGGTGTACCCAAAAGACGGGCCTCAACGTGCGCGTGGACGATATAGCACGGGCGCTCCACGCGGTGGCAACGTCGTCCGAATCAGCTTCGGCGGTGGTCGCGCCTAATGCTCTTTCCGTTCCGTCATCAGGGGGATCACCGGACCTGCGGGAGCTTGTGAAAAAGCTGGAAGTCTACGTCGAGTGGAACGGCCCTGAGCATGAGGACGACTGTCCCGGCGATGACACCTGCGACTGCGAGTACAAGCCGATGAACGACGGCATCAACGAGGTGCATCGCTTTCTCTCGGCGTTGTCCTCCTCGGTCAGCCCGAAGGGAGAGCAGTAGATGGAATGGCGGCAGGAGCGCCCGTCGTGGTGCCCGCATGTCGAGTGTCGCTTCGCCGTCCGGTCGCAGGACAGCATCTGCATCGGTGAGCTGCCGACGCCAGCGCCGCACGACGGCGACGTGAACACCCACCGCATGTGTCAGCGAGGGGCGCAGGACGATGGCTTGTGGCTGCACCAGTTGGAGCTGAACCGTAGCGATGCGTGGCACTTCTCGCGGTGCTTACGCGTGGCGTTTCACTTGACCCCCGAGGCCCGCGCCGATCACGGCGCCCAGGAGTAGAGATGGCAGAGCAGAACTATCCGAACTCACCGGCTGCGAGGTCGGCGGCGCGATTCGCGGCGAGATACGCGCACCGCCTTGGGCACACCGAAGCGGTCGCTGATTGTCCGCATTGCAACCTGGGCTTTCTAGCGGCGTGGGTGCATGACGTGCTCGGGCCTCAGCCGGAGAGCACGCCGCCGCCAGGACCAGCCGATCCACCGAACGCGAGAGGTACCCGATGACTCCCCCCTCACAGGGCGCGCAGGAACCGCCCAAGGACTGGACGTGTCTGAACTGCGGCCACGCCCACTACTTCGAGGCCGACGAAGCGGGCTTTGATGGCGGCGAGGAGATCCCGTGGGGCACCTGCAAGACGTGTGACTGCAAAGAGCCGCGGTACCGTGAGTTGCAGCCCTCTGGCGCGCAGGAGCCGGCGATCCC
>JBFWVJ010000007.1:0-120590 GCA_050246795.1 Candidatus Altimarinota bacterium | reverse complement strand
TCGTCTCAAAAACTTTAGAAGAGTTTGTACACGCTTTGACAAGCTCGATACTTCCTATTGCGGCTTCATATTTCTTGGACTCATCCTGCTTCTTTTCAAATCCTTATGTTAACAGTGCCTAGGGGGTGCATTTAATTATTAAACAAAAAATGCACCACGTCGCCATCGTGCATGACGTACTCCTTGCCCTCGACGCGAAGTTTTCCGGCTTCACGGCATTTGGACTCTCCGCCGAGGTCTACAAAGTCTTTCCAGTGGCAGATTTCAGCCCGGATGAATCCTTTTTCAAAGTCAGTGTGGATGACTCCTGCGGCCTGCGGAGCCTTCCAACCTTTGTGGATCGTCCAAGCCCTGACTTCCTTTACCCCTGCCGTGAAGTAGGTTTGCAGCCCCAAGAGGTCGTAGGCCTCGCGGATCATGGCATTCAAGGTGCTTTCTTTCAATCCCAGGTCTTCCAAAAATACCTGGGCTTCTTCTGGACTCAGATCGTTTAATTCCTGCTCGACCCGGGCGGAAACGGGGATGATTTTGGCAGCCGGTCCGACTCCGAGCTTCTGCCGCAAGGCTTCGATTTGCACTGAAGACACCTGGTCTTCAGCCACGTTGCAGGCGTAGAGGACGGGTTTATTCGTCAAAAGATGCAGATCGACGATCAGCTCTCGTTCTTCCTTTGTCAGCTCGAGGTCGATGACCATTTTTTCCTGAGACAACCCCAGTTCGACTTTTCTAACAGCGTCGCGCTTTGCAATGATGTCTTTGTCATTGGTCCTGGCTTTTTTTTCCAGGTCTCCGAGCCGTCTTTGAACCGTATCCAGATCGGCCAGAATGAGCTCCGTATTGATTACTTCGATATCGCTTTTGGGATCGACTACTTCACTGACGTGTTGGATGTCTTTGTTTTCAAAGACCCGAACGACCTGCAGGATAGCATCGCATTCACGTATATTGGCCAAGAATTTATTTCCCAGTCCTTCACCTGATGCAGCTCCTTTCACCAGGCCGGCGATATCCACGAACTCAATGATCGCGGGGATGACTTTTTCAGGGTGAACGACCTTTGAGAGCTCATCTAAGCGCTCATCGGGAACTTCTACGATCCCTACATTCGGTTCAATGGTACAAAAAGGATAGTTTGCCATTTGCGCGCCTTTTGACTTTGTCAGGGCGTTGAAGAGCGTTGATTTTCCGACATTGGGGAGGCCTACGATACCGATTTGCATGAGGGGTGGGATGAGTGAGACGATGGGGAACAATGGGACGACGAAGATTATAATGCCTCTTCCAAAATTTCCCTAAGCAGTCTTTTATCTTTGATTCCCCGACCGACGACTTCTTCGATCCGTTGCTGCGCCGGCTGACTGATCGGAAAGGGGGAGGTGTTGGGGAGTTGCAGTTGTTGAATTTTTTGGAGCTCTGAGTCATTCGAGTCTGACGCAAGGACCCGTCCCGGAGTCCTGCCCGTGACCTGTTGGTAATATCGCGCGTTTTCCTCAGTAGTCAGCAAGCGAATGAAATCCCAGGCTTCGTTTGGAGCAGACGAGTGCAAAGACACCCCTAAGAAAAAGTACTTCCCGAGGTATTTTGGATCCTCCGGGGTAAACTGCGGAAAAGCGGCGATCCCGATTTCTTCGCGAGCGATGCTGCGGAGGTTTTGGCCCTTCAGTTGGTCGATTTTGGTAAAGAGAAACTGCTGTAAAGGCGAATATCCCGCAATGGCCGCGACCTTTTCCCGGGCGAAGCTGTCGATTTCGGCGTCTGGATAATCTCGATTGAGGTTTTCATTCCAGTTGAAGTAGGGGTCGATGGGATAGGCAAAACGGGTGAAGAATTCCAGCACATCGTAGAGATTATTGGCTGGTTTTCCGGAGACCTGGATTCCCTTTTGAAGGAAGAGCGTTTTGAGCATGTCCCAGCCTGAACGAAGATTGTCCAGGCGTCCCATGGCAACGCCACCGATGCTCAGCTTCCGGGTCTGTTCGGCAAAATCATACCAATTGGACTGAATACCATTCGGGTAATACTGCTTGTTGTAGTAGAGCACGAGAGAGTCGACCCAGAGCGGAACTCCGAACAAGAGCCTCTCTGTCCCCAGGACTTCACGGACATAAGCCGGAAAGGCTTCAGCGAGTTCAATTCCGGTCGGATTGATGAAGGGCACCACTTCGGTTCGATTTTGGTCGCTAAAGAGAAAAATGTCGGGTCCCTTCCCTTTGGGGAGCTGTCGCATCAGCACCTCTTGATACTCTTGGGAGTTTGGAAACTGTTTATAGACCACCTCGATATTGGGATGCGTCTTTTTGAATTCGTCAATGATAGGCGAATAGACCTCCGGCAGGTCATAGATTCCCCAAAAATGCAGTTCCTTTGGTGCTGGATCGCGAAATGGCTGAGGTTGCGCGGGAAGCACCACATAGGCCAGAGCAGCCAGAAAGATCAAAAAGGAGAGGATTTTTCCCATAGGAGAGAAGACTGTTCAAAAAATATCATGCCGACGATCCCTTTGCTAGATGCTCGCCTTAACTCTTCTCACATGTTCTTCCGTTTTTCCATTCCGACCGAAACTGATTGGTCGTTAGGAGGTGGGTGAAGTGGAGGAATCCCTTGGTGATCGTAGAGTGAGGGATTCCTCCACTCCGCCCTGATTACAGGGCTCCGGTCAGAATGGGAAATAAAAAAGATCATTTACCTCGGTAGGTTTGGATGTTAGAATTCCCCTGCTCTTTTATGATGATTTAGAATTCTCTATGGCAAAAAAACCAACAAAAAAGGCTGAAAAGCCTGAAGATGACAAGAAGAGGAAAAAGATCGAAGAACCCGAAGTGGTCGCCGAATCGACCGGAGGAGATGACGGCGGGAGTGAAGAACTCTTTTTTGGTGTGCAAGGAGGGGTTTCTCCACGGGAAATCACCCAGGAAATGGAAGAAAGCTATTTGACGTACGCCATGAGCGTTATCGTCATGCGTGCTCTTCCAGATGTGCGAGACGGGATGAAACCCGTTCATCGCCGTGTGCTTTATGCCATGTTCGACTCAGGACTCCACGCCGGATCGAAGTATCGAAAATCGGCTACGGTGGTGGGAGATGTGATCGGTAAATATCACCCCCATGGTGACTCCGCGGTCTATGACACGATGGTCCGTATGGCTCAGGATTTTTCCCTGCGGTATCCACTCGTAGACGGGCAAGGAAACTTCGGGAGCATCGATGGAGACAACGCAGCGGCGTATCGTTATACCGAAGCCCGCCTGACGAAGATCTCAGATGCTATGCTGGAAGATATCAATAAAGAAACGGTCGATTTTCGCCCCAACTTCGACGGGAACCATATGGAACCGACTGTCCTTCCTTCCAAGGTGCCTCAATTGCTGTTGAACGGGACGGTGGGGATCGCGGTAGGGATGGCGACGAATATTCCCCCTCACAATTTGAATGAACTGGTGGATGGGATCGTGCACATCATCGACAACCCAGAAGCGACCCTCGACCATTTAATGAAGTTTATCAAAGGACCTGACTTCCCGACGGGAGGGATTGTCTACGACCGCGAGGCGATCAAAACCATGTACGCCACCGGACGTGGAGGGGTCGTGGTCCGTGCCAAGACGAATATCGAAGAAATGAAAGGTGGGAGGATTCGGATCATCGTTTCTGAAATCCCCTACCAGGTGAATAAATCGAACCTGATCAGCAAGATCGCGGACTTGGTGCGAGATAAAAAGATCGAAGGCATCAGTGATCTGAGGGATGAGTCGGGAAGAAAAGAAGCGATCCGAATCGTGATCGAATTGAAGAAGGACGCTTTTCCAAAGAAGGTCTTGAACCAGCTCTTTAAGTACACCGCCCTCCAGACCACGTTCAATATGAATATGATCGCTTTGGTGGACGGCATACAACCTCAACTGCTCAATCTGAAGGCCTGCATGCAGTACTTCGTCAAGCACCGAAAGGAAGTGGTCATCCGACGAACACAGTATGAATTGAAAATCGCTGAAGCCCGGGCCCACATCCTGGAAGGGTTGAAGAAAGCCTTGGATCATATCGATGAAATCATTGATACCATCAAGAAATCCGCTGACCGAGACGATGCCCGAGCCAACCTGATGAAGAAATGGAAGTTCACCGAAATCCAAGCCAATGCCATCCTCGATATGCGTTTACAAACGCTGGCGGGATTGGAACGAAAGCGGATCGAAGACGAACTGAAGGAGAAATTGAAGCTGATCGGAGAACTCAAAGAAATTTTGGGAAGTGAAAAATTGATCATGTCGATCATCAAAGATGAACTGATCGAGATGAAAGAACGCTTCGGTGATGAGCGACGTACGGAAATCGTTCCTCAACAAATTGGGAAGTTCTCCTCCCTGGATACGATTCCCAATCTGCCGATGATCATGGCTCTGACCAAGCAAAACTATATCAAGCGCCTTGATCCTGCCTCTTTCCGAGCCCAGCACCGTGGAGGGAAGGGAGTGGTAGCCGCGAAGACGAAAGAAGAAGATGAGATCATCGAAATGATGTTCGCCCGAAACCACGATACGGTGATGTACTTCACCAATTTTGGACGGGTCTTCACCTTGCCGGTGTTTGAAGTTCCGAAGGCCAGCAAGACTGCTCGAGGAACGGCGATTGTGAATCTTTTGAGCTTACAGCCCCAGGAAAAAGTGATGACCATGATGGTCCTGGATCAAGAACCAAAGCCGGATGAATACCTCATCATGGCGACCGTCAAGGGAACCGTGAAGAAGACCGCTCTTCAAGACTTCTTGAATGTTCGAAAGAGCGGAATGATCGCCATCAAACTCGTGGAAGGTGATCAGCTGGAATGGGTGCGAAAGGTCGGGTTCAATGACCAGGTCATGTTGGTGACCAACAATGGGATGGGAATCCGCTTCCAACAAACAGAAGTCCGACCCATGGGGCGAGCTTCGCAAGGAGTCCGTGGTATTCGGCTCAAGAGCGGAGACAAGGTCGTCGATATGAGTATCGTGGAAAATGAATCGGCCGACTGCTTGTTGGTGATTATGGAAAATGGGATTGGAAAGTGCACCCCCGTCAATGAATACCGTCTGCAAAGCCGCGGAGGAAGCGGTGTGAAAACCGCGAGTATCACCGGCAAGACCGGAAAATTGATTTCCGGAAAGGTGATCAATCCCAAACAAGAGGCGGATATCATCATTATTTCGAAGCAAGGACAGTCCATCCGGATGAGTCTCGAGGAAGTTCCAAGCCAAGGTCGGGCTACGCAAGGAGTGAGACTGATGAAGATGTACGATGGAGATTATGTGGCTTCTGTATCCATCATCCCCCACCTCACCAAGGAATTGGAAGATGGGATGAAAGAGATCAAATCTGAAGTAGCGGAGTTGATTGAAGAAGTAACGGGGTAGGAACCCCCTCGCCCCCTTACAAACGGGGAAGACACTCCACAGGAGTGACCTAAGAATATTAACGCGCTCCGCTTCTAAGCAAGTATAGAAGCGGAGCGCGTTTTGTTATGGAGTTCTCTCGGAGAGAGCATCCCCCCCTTTTGGGGTGGCTAGGGTGTGCACCCTCCTTTGCTTGTGCAAACATTGTATACATCACCATGTTTTCCCTCTTTGTCTATGGATGTGAGTTGAATCATAAGACTTCATTTGGTAGTATATCTTGAAGTCCTGATTTCGGGGGCTTCTAAAACAAAACAAAAACAAAAAAAATGTCCCTTCCACCATGCTGGAAGGGCACCGAGGAGGAGGCTTTGACGCCTTAAAACCTCTCAGCCTCCTCCTCACCCATTCTGGGTCCTTGACAGATCGTCCAGCAAAGAAAGAGGCATTGAACTCTTTCAGTCTCTCTTTCTTTGCTTTTGCGAGCGGCACTGCTTTCCTCGCCTGCGCGAGCATGACTAAGCAATGCCCAAACCCACTTTAATGGCTTATCTGTCGGGCGCGATATTGTTTCGCAATCTTCAGAGGGTAACGGTCCGGGTAAGACCTAAACTACCTGAGCAAAACGCAAGGTAAAAACAAAAAACAAAGAGTTAGTCACTTTGTTACTCATTGGAAAGTTGTCGGCTACCGTTTCATTCTTACAAATTGTAGCTGTCAAAAAACTTCTCCAATAACCCCCGCTCAGCGGGGGTTTTTTTGTGCACTTCTTAGCTGGTTCCGATCTTGCTCCTTCGCTCTGACTTCGAAGAGCATGCTTGATCGGAACCAGAATGCGCTTTTCCTTAGCTATTCAAAGACCCATCGGGTTTAATTCCCGTCACTCTCGTCACTTCATTTTCATCGGTAATGCCTCGTATAGATGCGATCAGTTTTCGAATGACTGTATTGTTATCCGTGTCACTGGAACGAAGATTTCTGATCCTTTGAATAAGCGCCGTATCATTTCCGATTTCTTGTTTCACATTTTGGTTTTTTTCTACCACATTCTGAAGGAGCGGCAGGAATGCTCTCAAGGCTTCAGGTCCAACCTTTGATGAATCTCTAAGGTTGGTAATAAATGATGAGAATTCCACCTCTTGCAATTTGAAGTCCTTATCAGTATCACTGACCTTAAATCTTCCTCTGATAGATTGGTCAAGGTCACCGATGGCAGTATCAGATAAGGTTATGTTCTTTTGAGCCTCATCAAGAGCGAGTGTTCCAGATGCGATATCAGTGTACATAGGCCCACCACCACTGGTCTGAGGAGGTGGAGCCGCGCTTTCAAGTTTTTGTTTAAGATTCGTCCAGTTTCGATTGTTCACATCGGTTTGGAAGGCGGTAAAATTATCACCATATCCATAGGTCTGGGCGATCGCTCTTTGATCGGTGGTATTCGTCACCTGCGCAAGCTGTTGCGTCAGGCGCTTAAACTCACCATCGTTGCCTTTGGCCACATCACGGATCCGGCCGATATTGGTAGTGGTGATGGTACCGTTGCCTCGCTGAATGGCGCGTTCGATTTCCTCGACGGCTCCTCTGGTCTCAGAAGTAATAATGCCCAAGGAGGCCAAATACTTGTTGGCGATATCCAGATCCCTCTTTCTCCTGCCCTCGGCGATGGTCTTTCGATAGGTTTCGATCCCGGTCATCACGGTCTGCAGGGAAGCGCCACCGGATACGGGGAGGATCGGCAAGTAGGTCGGCCATTTCGCCACTGTAGAACCAGCCTTTTGAATCGGTTCTTTGATCCAGTTGTTCACAAATTCTGAACCGATCACGTCCTTGCTGGCGGTGAAGACCCCCATCCAGATGATGGCCACGCTGGCCGCGCCGTACATCAGACTGGTGATCGAGGTTTCACGAGCGAATTCTCCACTCTCTGAGAGGTTCAAGGTTTTGTCCTGGACGATGAGGGAGTCCGTCTGGATGGCGATATTCATCTGAGAAATGAGAATGTAGCCAAAGGAAATCGGCACCGCCATCTTGGCCGGAACGAAGGCATGATCGAGGAACTTTTTCTGAATATTCAGCTCCTCCGGCAGTAAGTCTGGAATAGCGATGGATATGGCGGCCAACGGCGAGAGCATGATGGTAATCCACAGGACGACCATACGTGCCAGCAGGATCACAAACATCGCTACGTATGCCGCGCCATAAATCACGGCGAAGATGATCGAGAACAGCGCGTTGACCGTGAGCCCGGTGAAGTCGGGATTGGTCAGTTGGGATACTTTATTTAGGTTGTGCAGTCCCTGGAATTGGGTCGCCATCGTCCAAACGAAGTCTTTTTTGTTAAACTGGCTGGAATCCAGGGCGATCACCGGATTGTTCACGCCATTTGGTCCTGGATCGACCGCGAAACAGACGCCTCCGAGTGAATTGATCACTCCTTTATAAGCATCCTGGCGTTCGAGGTTCCCGACCCGCTGCATTTCTTGATCTAAGGTGCTTTGGCTGGAAAGGCATTTAAAATTCTTAAAAATTCTCACCCCGGCGGTCCCACTGGGCCCGATGTCGCTGATGCTGGTCACACTTCTGGGGATGGCGAAAATGGCGGTGGTGATGACATTGTTGAGGTCCAGGACCAGCCGACATGCCAGAAAAGTGAAATTCACCGCGATCAGCGCCAGGGCCATCTTCGGGATAAATTTCTTCATGGCATAGTTTCCGCCTTCATCAGCGTAACCGATCACATTCATCAGCGCGGCCACGACCAACACGATGGCGAAGAAGATATTAACGAAGTTGCGGACGATGACCCAAACCGACCGGAGCTTTTCTCCGATCTGACCTTCCAGGATGAAGGTGTTGTCCATCAGGTCGCCCATCCAGTAGAGGACGAACCAGAGGATCCCCGCGAGGAGCTTGATAAAGAGCGTCGCGAGTCCGGAAATAACCGTCCCCACCCCCTGTCCGAGCGAACCGAAGAAACCCGAACCAGTGCCGGATCCAGTGGGATTTGTTGCGGTGACCTCTGCAAACGCTTTTTCAAAGATCCCACCGAGCTCCGTCGAATGCGAAATCAGGCTCAGGATTGCCAAGCTGACCAGCAGTGCGCATCCGGCACTGATCCAGGTCTGTCGTCGCAATCGTGATCGGAAATGATCGAGGAGTTTTTTCATTTGGTTTTTTATTTTGATAGTTTGGAAGGCGAGGATGGATATCCTCGCGTTTGGATACCCTGCGTTTGGATATCCTCGCCGTTTTTTAAGGAATTATTGAAACCATTTATAGATCCGGTAGCAGGCCCAAACAGGACCGAAGGGTGTTGGGAGCAGCCCCGCGTCGAGCGGTTGCAGCCCTTCTTCAGCCGCTTTTTTGACCACGGATGCTTTGGGAACGGTAGCTTTTCGCCGTTTTCGACGGTCCATCTCCCGTTGTTGCCGCCTTTTTTCCTCCAGCAACTGTTGCTGCTGTTGGAGTTGCTCCTGTTGTTTTTTTACGGCGGCTTGCTGCTGTTGCTGAGTGGCGCTGGCGATGGCTGCTTCTCCTTGTTGCTGGAGCATCAGGTCCTCCTCCCCTTCTCCTTCTTCATTCGGGAGTCCGGATGTCATCATCTGGCCGGCGGTCTTTTGCACTTGCTCGAGCAGGTTCGCTTTCGCTGCGTATCCGGCGTACTGACGATTTTGCTGAGCATTCTGGACGGTGGCAGATGGATCGTTCGGCTCTTTTCCGGCCAACTTTTTGAAGGTATCGCCAAGTTTTCCGAGCATGCCTGAGGAAGAGGCTTCGATCATTTCTCCTTCATCCACTCCGGGAGACTCCTTTCCTGCGTTCAGGGCTTCAAGTCCTCTCGCCTCCCTCATCCGATCTGGATTGGTATTGTTGGCCATGATTAGAAGCTATTGGGAGTATTTTTCAACCATTTCCCCTGCTCGATGAAAGCCCTCGCGAGAGCTTCACTGGGCTTGAAAGATGGTTGGTTGGTCGGAAGAGCCGATGCCTGCTCTCGGGTCAGGTATGCCATCAGGGTGAATTCTCCGACTGGGATGTCTTTTCGCTGTGGGTTTTTCGGGTCTTCGTTTCCCTGGATAAATCTTCCAAGAAATCGGTTGAACTCGGGCAACGACGGCTGCACAGCCCGGTTCACATCGAGGCTGGTGAAGGAAGTCTTCATTTCCCGCTCCAGATCCACCATCGTTTGGAAGTGCTTGCGATAGGCTTCAATTTTTTCTGGTGTCATTCCTGGCCAGGATTTGGCGGCTTCCCAGCGTTTGCCATCACCCCCTCGCAGATCAGCGTAGAAGGCTTCGGCATGATCGGATACATAGGCCTTAAATCCTTCCGGACCTCGGTTTAAGTAGGGTTCGGATGTTGTTTTCATCCAGGCTCCTATTTCTCCGAATGTTTCTGAAAGCTTCGACCATCCCGCTTGGAGAGTGGCATCAACATCTCTTAAGCCTCTTGTAGCGAAATAGAGCGCCGCAGGAGTGGTTACGGCCACCGCCATCAAGTTGTTCCTGATGGGGTTTATAAAATCGGGAAGCATTTTGATGGCCTCCGAAGGCTTTCGTTCGATGATGAGCTTTCTCAAAAAATTTCCGGTCACATTTACTTCGGCCATGATCGGACCCGCGAGATTGAGGAGAGCGGTAGCTCCCAGCATGAGCTTCGCGGCAGCGGGCCAGATATCCGACACTTGCATATCTCTGATGGTACCTGGAGTGGGAATATAGGTCGCCACTTTGTCCATTTGATTGGAAATCCACCCAAAAGCTCCTCCTTCGATCTTCAGCTGGGAAGCTCCCGGAATCAAAGGGGTCGCTTGTTCGAGTCTTCGTTGAAGGTCGCGAAGTCCTTTGGCTTGGTTTTCCAGCGCTAATCGATCCGGTGATCCATCGGGAAGTTTTTTTGCCGCCATGTCCAATTCAGCTGCCTGCTCGAGCATTCGGCCATTGAAAGCGGTCACTGCCGGATAATTGGGGACTTGCAGGGTGCGCAGTTGTTGTTCGACTCCAGCTTTTCGCGCCAGCTTGGCATACCAGGCTTCGTTGGGCCCATAGAGGTCTGAACCAAGTCCCTGCTCACGCATGAAGGACTGGTAGGAAGGAAAGGTGATCCTCACGAAGGCATCGAGGGTTTTGTTTTCCGGCTTGATGATTTCTTGCAGGGCTTGGGGATGCTGCCTCAGGCTCCAAAGCTGAAGTAAGTAGAGATCGAAGGCCACTTCCTGAGCCGTCGGCGCAGCGCCAATTTTCCGAAGGTTTTCCGGAGTGGGGTCGTCGATGGCGTTGAAGCCATCCCGGATTTCAGTTGGGGTTTTTGCTTTTATTCCATCGATTCGATTCTTGACGGCTGTTTCAAGCGTCTTCCTCAATAATTCATCGATCAGCAGTAAGTCTGGTGACTGAGCTTCTTGAAGCGTGCTGAAAAGATCCGACAGCACTTCATCCGCCTCGCCGGGACGGTCGGAGATTTTTTTCATCAGTTCCGCGACAATTTGCTCGCGGATGGGGGTTAGCTCAGCATTGGTAAATACGGTCAGTTGTCGCAAAAGTGCGTCGTCTTGTTGTTGAACAGAGTTCAGTGCTGGTAAATTATTCTTTGTTCGGAAATCATCCAGAGCAGATCGAAGTGAATCACCCGTCTTTGTTCTTTCTTTTTCATACAGCCGTTGATAGGTTTCACGGTACTGTTGCAGCGAACGCTGCAGAGGCGTTTGTTCTCTGGTTTCCTGGGATTCGCCGGACTGGTAGAGACTATTCAGAGGCATTAGAGTCCGAGGTTACGGATAAGCTGGTCGGAAAAGGATTCTTTTTTTCCTTGTTCTTCGGTGATCTGGAGCTGCAGGTATTCGCGTAATTTGGCGATATTGACGTCCTCCGGGATCATAATGGTGATTTGTCGGTCAACGCCTTTGTAGGTTTTGAGGTACAGGGTCCTGATTTCGGGGTCATTCAGGATCCAAAAAGACTTGATCTGGTCATACGAAAAATACTGGGCGCCAAAACGAATACCGTAATCGCTCACCGCGACCTGGAGCGTAGGAGCTGGCTTGGCTTCATTGAGGTAGTAGACTCCTGACAAGAGCAAAAAGGTCACTGAAACGATCCAGCCTCCGGTCATGAGATCATAGAAAACGAAGAGCAACACCACCAATCCCATGACGGCGTACCATGCTTTACTTTTTTCTGTCTGCCGATAAGCTGGAGTTAGCCATTCCATGAAGGTTTTTGGCGCTGGGGTGTCAGCCCTTTCGACAGGTTCGGCATCCATTTGGCGCAGGTCCTTTTCCATAGTTTTTGTTTTTATATGGTCCGAAAACCGGAACTATTTCCTTCCATTATAGCATTTTTGTCCCCTTTTTTCAATGATTGAACCGATTACTGTCCTCATCCTGGCGGGCGGATTCGCGACCCGGCTCTGGCCGCTGACAGAAAAAAGGGCGAAGCCTTTGCTTCCCATCGCGGGAAAACCCTTGATTTGCCACATCATTGATCAGGTTCCGCGTGAAACGCCGATCATTATTTCCACCAACCAAGCCTTCCAGGAAGATTTTTTTGCCCTGAAGCAGCAGTACCCCGATCGAAACCTCTCCATTTTTATCGAGGACAGTACCGATGACAAAGCGAAAAAAGGCGCGTTAGGGGCGACTTCCCTGGCCATTCAAGCGTTTCACATCGACAGTCCCCTGCTGCTCATCGCCGGAGACAATTATTTTGGGTTTGATCTCTCTGACTTCATCCAGCACTACCATGGCACGACCTTGCTGGCAAGCTTTGACACGAAGTCCTTGCAGGCTGCCCGTCAGTTTGGCGTGCTGGAAGTGAAGGAGGGCAAACTCGTTTCTTTTGTCGAAAAACCGGAGGACCCGCCCTCGACCTTGGTTTCCACGGGATGCTATCTCTTCTCACCCCAGCATTTGCCGCTTTTGCAGGATTATGCCCGTCTTTCCGCGGATAACCTGGGAGGTATTTTCGAGTACTTGTTGAAACGGAATGAATCTGTCGACGTGTACTCCTTTGACGCACCGTGGATCGATATTGGATCCTTCGAGAGTTATTTAAACGCTCATCGGCTGTTGTCTCCTGAAAACCGCATCGCCTCTTCCAGCCAGGTGACGAACTCTGAACTGGGATCGTCCGTCGAGATCGCGGAACACTGCAGCATCGAAAACTGCCTCATTGAAGAATCGATCATTTTGGAAGGTTGTCAGATCAAAGACGCCAGAATCAGGGGGTGCATTATTGATAAAAACTGCGTCATTGAAGGCGTGGATTTGGACCATAAGATGATACGGGGGGGCTCGGAGATTCGAGGGGCTTAAGAGTTATAAGGGTTATAAGGCTCCTCACCTTATGTCCCTCAAGACCCTTAACACCCTTCCCTATTTCTCTTTACTGAACTCCCATTTTCGCTTACAGTCTTCCTGGTCTGTAGAAGCTTCTTGAAGCTGTTTTATTTCGCCTCTCATTTACTGATATGAAAAAACGCGTTTGGAAAAATATCCTCTTTATCATCATCTTTTCAGGGTTTTTGGTCCTCGTCGACAACCCATGGAAATTGCCAAAATTGGAAACTGACATCCCGGTCATTACCCCGGTCTGGAACTGGATCCAAGATTCAACGGTCAGCTTGGGGCTCGACCTCCAAGGCGGAACCCAGCTGGACTATGAAATCGATCTGTCGGATGCCAGAGCCAGAAACAGCGATGAGGATCCAGAGAATGACATCAACATCCCTGATCTTTTGGCGGGGGTGAAGGACGTCATCGAAAAACGTGTGAATAGCCTTGGCGTAGCTGAGCCCAATATTTATCTGTCCTCTGCCGGCGAAGAAGAACACATCGTCGTCGAACTTCCGGGCGTGAAGGACATCGATGAGGCGAAAGAAAAGGTCGGAAAGGTGGTGCAACTCGAGTTCAAAACGGAAAAATCTGAACCGAGCGAAGAAGACATCGCCGCGATTTCCAAGCAGGCCGATGAATTCTTGCAGCAAGTGCTCGCTGAATCCAGTATTGAAGACCTTGAAGCCTATGTGGAAGACATTGCCGTGTCCAACCAGGTGGAATACCGCAAGGAAGAAGCCTCTTTTGCCGATGAGCTCCCTCAGGAATTCCAGGACATCGTGAAGACTATGGAGCCCAACACCTTTTATAGAGAGGCCATCAAGGCCAAGGAAGCGACCTACATCGTGAACAATGGCCAGCTTCAACAGCCGGAAGGGTTTAACATCGTCCGCCTCATCGAACGCTCTGAAGAACTGCGAAAGAAGCCGGTGAATGCGGAAGATTTCACGGCGGTGATGGAAGATGTCGGAGGGACGAAACAGGAAGACTATTTGCACACGGATGATATCCAGCCGCCTGCGCTCGCGACAGAAGTCAGCGCGCTCGAAGTGGGTGAAATCACTGGTGTCGTGGAAACTTCCAGCGGGTTTTATATCGCCAAAATGGAGAACAAGTTGGCGGCTGATGAAAGCGAAAATGCCAGCGAGCAGATCCGAACGGCGCACATTCTTTTGAAAACCCAGCCTTTGGAAACGCTTCAACAAGAAAAGGCGTTGAAGGAGATCCCTGATTCGGCGTCTGAAGAAGAAAAGAGCCAAATCGAACAAGAGAACCAAGCGATTGAACAAGAAAATGCAACTATCCGACAAGCAAACGAAGCCGTCCAAGCGAGAAACGAAACCATTGAAGCGCAAAATGCTGAAGTGAAAGCCAAGGCGGAAGATATCCTGGCCCAGGTGAAGGCCAATCCTGAGCAATTTGGTGAGCTCGCCAAGCAGTACTCAGAAGACAGCTCTGCTGAAAAAGGAGGTGATCTGGGGTACTCCGTGCCTACGGCTTACGTGGAACCCTATCGGGATGCTGCTCTAGCGCTTGAAGAAGGTGCTTTCACTCAAGAACTGGTGGAATCCCAGTTCGGCTATCACATCATTCGATTGATCGATACCAAAGCAGCCGATGAAGAACTCTACCAGTTCTCTACGATCCGCGTGTGCTACGAAGGGGCTGAAGGCTGTGAATCGACCGTCAGCAAAGAAGACGCCAAAGCCCAAGCGGATGAAGCTTTGAAGCGAGTTCGACAGGAACCAACCTATACATTGGAACGTATTTGGTTCAACGCTGTCCCCGATCCTTGGGAAAAGACCGAGCTCGATGGACGATACTTTAAGCGGGCTGATGTCATGTACGATCAGATCACCTATCGTCCGTATGTCTCCGTCACCTTTAATGATGAAGGTGCGAAGCTGTTTGAGCAGTTGACGGAACAAAACATCCAAAAACGGCTCGGAATTTTCGTCGGTGGTGAATTTATTTCCGCTCCGGTGGTTCAGGAAAAGATTGCTGGAGGGACCGCTCAGATCACGATGGGGACCCCGCAGATTGACCTTGCCTTGAGTGAAGCGAATGAGTTAGCGCGAAGCCTCAATGCAGGATCTATCCCCGCACCTCTCAAAAAACCAAACGAATTGAATATCGGTGCGTCTCTCGGAAATGATGCTTTGCAAAAGAGTTTGTACGCCGGTCTGATCGGAGTCATCCTCGTCGCGGTCTTCATGATCCTTTATTACCGCTTCCTGGGGGTTTTGGCCGCGGTCGCGCTGGTGATCTATGGTCTGTTTCTCTTGTTTGTGATTCAGTCCCAAGTGCCTCCTGTACTAGCCCTAGTCGTGAGCCTGGTCTTCTGGATTGCCTTTGTGTTCCGGTTGTTTAAAACCCGCATTGATGGTCTCGGGAAAGCCCTCTTCCTACTGATGAGTATCTTCGGAGTCCTCTTTATCTTCACGGTATTGACCAGTCCGATCGTCCTTACCTTGGCCGGGGTGGCTGGTATCCTGCTTTCCATCGGGATGGCGGTGGACGCGAACATCTTGATCTTCGAACGTATTCGAGAAGAATTCGACCAAGGCAAAAACTATCTCGCGGCGATTAATGACGGATTTGACCGAGCATGGAGCTCTATCCTGGATTCGAATGTGTCTTCATTGATCACCTGCGCGATTCTGTTCTCTTTTGGAACGAGCATTATTAAGGGGTTCGCCATCAACTTGGCGATCGGAATTGTTCTTTCCATGTTTACGGCCATCACGGTGACAAAGATCTTTATGCTGGCGTTTAGTGGGACGGCTTTGGAAAAAATCAACTGGCTGTGGATGAAGAAGAAGTAGGAAGGAAGCTTGTCTGTCCACATAAAAAGAGCCCCATAAGGGGCTCTTTTTGCAGGATTATGAGAGCGAAGCTTTGATTTCCTGGAAGGCTTCGATGAAGTGATCAATGTCCTCGCCATCGAACATAATGGTCGATCGTTGGCCTCCTCGGGAGAGCTCGGAGATCTTGATGAACTTCCCATTGGAACTTTCTTTCAGGTCAATGAAGAAGGTTCTTTGCCGCCCTTTGATTTTCTTAGACACCAATTCTTGGCTGTACTTTTGTGAGTGAACCGGCGTATCCATAATATCTTCGGAAAAAACATCATCTGACATAATAAAACGGGTAAAAATGTAAAAGTGAGCAGGAGAAAAGTGGTTTTTCTTTCTTTTCTTAAATCATGTTTTTTCTTTGAGCACAAGTGAAACAGAGGAAAGGAACGCAAAAATGTGGTAAGATAAATCGACATAATCATCTTCATGGATCATCATTCTTCGTTTCGTTTGACCAGTTACGGGGCCGCCGGCGAGGTCACTGGGAGTAAGCACTTGATCGAAACTCCGCGCGGATCACGCATTTTGCTGGACTGTGGGATGTTTCAAGGAAAACGGGAAGAAGCCATGGAAAAGAACTGCTGCTTTGGATTTCAGCCCGATCTCGTTGATGCCGTGCTCATTTCCCATGCCCATATCGACCACAGCGGGCTTTTGCCGAAGCTCCACAAAGAAGGTTTCCGGGGTTCGATTTTTGCCACCGTGGGGACCTTGGACCTGAGCTATCTCATGCTCTTGGACAGCGCTCGTATCCAACAAGAAGACGAACAATTCGTCGCCCGCCACCACATGAAGAATCCCTTTGAGAAGAAAGCCCCGCTGTACACGCTGGAGGACGTGGAAAAAACCATGAAGCTCTTTGTCGGGAAAAACTATGGAGAACCGTTCCAGGTCACTGCAGACGTTACGGCAGAATTCCTGGATGCCGGCCATGTATTCGGCTCATCGATCATTTTGCTCACCATTGAAACGGATCAGGGGAAAGAAAAAATCGTCTTCACCGGCGATCTGGGCCGCAGCGGCATGCCTATTATTCAAGATCCGGAGTTTGTGGATGGAGCTGACTACCTCATCATCGAAAGCACTTATGGCGATCGGAAGCACGAACGGGTGGACGAAATCGAGCAAGACTTGGCCGATATCATTAACCGTACAGCCAAAAGAGGGGGGAAAGTCTTTATCCCGGCGTTTGCCCTGGAACGGACTCAGGAAATCATCCTTCGACTGGAAAACCTCATCCACCATGGGAAAATCCCGAATTTGAAGATTTATGTGGACAGCCCCTTGGCGGATCGAATTACAAAAGTCTTTGAAGACCATCCGGAGTACTACGATGAAGAGCTGCAAGAGCGCCACGAAAAGAAAAGAAAGATTTTCTCTTTCCCCAACCTCACCTTTACCCAATCCGTAGAGGAATCAAAGGCGTTGAATCACCTCAATGTCCCCTGCATCATTATTTCAGGATCTGGCATGGCGGAAAGTGGACGTATTCGCCATCATTTGAAGAATAATATCGAAGACCCGAAAAACTCCGTCATGATCGTGGGGTATCAAGCGGAGGAAACGCTGGGACGAAAACTGGTGGAGGGAGAAAAAACGGTCACTATTTTCGGCAATGACTACGCCGTCCGTTCAGAAATCGTGGTGTTTAAATCTCTGAGCGCCCACGCTGACCAAAATGGGTTGGATGAATATGTGAAGTCCATCAAAGGCCTCAAAAAGATCTTTCTCGTCCATGGTGAAGAAGCCTCTCGCCAGGCGTTTGCGAAGCGAATCGAAGCCATGGGTCTCGGTGTGGAAGTGGTGCTGCCGATCAGGGGTGAAACGGTGGAGCTTTAGTTCTTGAAGTTCTTTCAAAAATCAGGTCACATCTCTGATCCTTTTCACTCTTGCGAGCGAAGAATGGTGGGCGATCCTGGACTTGAACCAGGGACCTCGACATTATCAGTGTCGCGCTCTAACCACCTGAGCTAACCGCCCTCAAAACATTCAGTACAGCAGAGGAATTATAGTGATATAAAATCGTAAATCAAGCCTCTATTCTGATGAAAAACGGAGGATGTTGTTGAACTGAAGAACGACCTTTTCCCAAGCGTACTCGTCTTCTGCTTTTGCTTGGGCAAGCTTTCCAAGCCTGTCTCGCTCTTCGCGATCCTTTAAAAGATCCATGAGTTCTTTTTTGAGCGTTGCGAGGTCTGGCTTGCAGAGGACACCCGTCTGACGGTGCTGGATGACTTCAGATGGCCCACCGTAAGGACTGGCGATAACAGCACAACCAGCTGCCATCCCCTCAAGCACGACCCGTCCTAATGGCTCAGGTTCACTTGAACAATGAACGAGGATATCACAGCCAGCCAAAGCTTTGAGGATATTCGGGACAGATTTCTTGAGTGAGATTCTTTTTTGCAATTGGTTGTGCAGTACGAAATCGGAACACTGCTGGAAGTACGCTTCGGATTCCGGATTGCCTTCATAGGGGCTCCCGATAATGGCGAATCGATACTCGGGATAGAGTTTTTCCAGATCTTTGACGGCCTGGAGAAAGGTCAGTTGATTCTTCCAGGGGATAAATTTCCCGACCATCCCGACTGTTTTTTGCTTCTTTATTTTTTTTAATTTTTTTATGATTTCTGGTTCGACACCGAAGGGGTAGAGCACTTCGAAGATAAGATCCGTTCGCTTTGTGTGGGACTTGTAAAATTTTTCGATGTATTTAGAACAAGAGACCACCATTCTTGGGTACTTCAGAAACCATTTGAGGAGTGAGGATGGGAAGGTCTTATCATGCGCCATCCAGATCAAAGGAATGCGAAAGCCCTTCGCCAACGGTGATATAAGGAGGTGCGTGCGAACCGTATTGGAAAGGATCAGGTCGGGTTTGACATGGGCGATCACTTTTTGAAGCTGTGCCTGGGCCTTTCGATAGCGGATAAATTGCTGGAACCGAATCGGTTTGAGTTTCGGGAGTTCCAGCTCATGAATGACGACCGAATTCTTTTTATACAGTTTTAAATACTCGGGATTACCTGAGCAAATCAGATGGATCTCATGCTCTGGAAGTCGGTTTAACAGTTCCGCCAAAAACCTTTCCGCTCCTCCGAGGTGCTCCCCTTGATCGATCGCGAGAATTTTTTTCTTCATGTCCGAAGAATAACGGATTCATAGTGCTGAAGCATCACATCGAGATTGAATTTTTTCTGAGCTGTATTCTTTGCGTGCTCCCTCATCGACTCATCCGCGTCCAGAGCTTTCTCGATTTGTAATCGTAAGTGTTCAGGCTTCATCGGCTCTGCTAAAAATGCATCATGTCCGTCTTTGAGGTCGTCCGCTATTCCAGAGCAATTCGTGACCACTCCTTTGCAACCGCTTGCAAGCGCTTCAGCCGTGCTGAGACTAAAGGTTTCATTCGTGTCTCTCGAAGTTGAAACAAACACATCGCATCTTGAAAGAAGCTCAAACCAATTCTCTTTTTTGAGAAAATTATTCACCTGTATATGCTTTTCCGAAAGATTTTTCTTTATAAATTCTTTCATGCTTTTTTCTTCCTCCCCCTCCCCTACGATGACAACTTTTATATTCGGACGGCTTTGGAACAGTATCGGGAGCGTGTACAAAAAATCCATCACCCCCTTTTTTGGAATAAAGCGGTTGGCAACGACGATCAGTCCCGGTTCGGTCTTGCGGGGAATTTGCTGAATCGTTTTGACATCGACCCCATTGGTGATGTCGATGATGCTGGCTTCATTCACCTTCATTCCCTTCACGAGCTTTTGTTTGTTGAGTTGATTGATCGGCACTATTTTTACCGAACCCGAAAGCTCTTGGTACTGTTTTCTCCAAGGGTTTTTCAGAAGCCAATTTCTGATTTCCTGATGCTCCACCCAGGTGACGGGAATACTTCGCTTGAGAGCCTCCGGCGTGAGCAATATTTTTTCATTGAGTGATAAACAGTAGAGTGCCTTTATCTCGACCTCTTGCGCAAGCTTTTTGAAATGCCTCGCGAGATTCCACTTGATGAGGGGAAAAAGAAAAAATGATTTGATGAGCTCTAGAGGAGTCACCACCATTTTGCCACCCCAGACTTTTCTCACCGGGAATTGGAGTTCGGAAAATTTCTGGAGCAGTATCGGACAGCTTCCCAAGAAGACCACCTCGTAGCCTTTGGAACGTAGGTGCTGGGCTATCGCAATTGTGTGCGACTCTTCTCCTCCCCAACTGGATTCGTAGGGAAAACGAGTGATAACAACAGTGGGTTTCATTCGATTCCTTCGATAAAGGTGCACAAATAAGCCGGGGAATAAAATTGTCCCGCAAATTTTTCTTTTACCGTCTCACAGTACCTGTACAGACTTTTTTCAATGACCCACTCATCCAAGATGGGGGTAAACAGATACAAGCTCACGATGAACGCGAGAAAAATACTACTAACGAGCGTGATGACGTTGATGTTCTTCATAAGAAAAAATCTTCACCGTCAGTATACGTGGAAGTAACGACCGATCAAAGCTTCTCACCCTCCAGAAAATGACCCGCTATCCGACCTGTTCATCGAAGCTTCAGCGCACGAGAAAGTTCGGGCGAGTTTTTGGAGGAGGAGCGTAGGATGGTGGGCGCTGAGGGATTCGAACCCCCGACCCCCTCGGTGTAAACGAGATGCTCTAGCCAACTGAGCTAAGCGCCCGGGGTAAGGAAAACTGCAGAGAGATGTTACCGTGTTTTTTTACAAAAACAAGGTTTCTTTTATCCAGAACATCTGATTTTTTTTCGCCAATTGGAAATTTTTTCGAGCTCTGTTTAGATATATTCGAACTTATCATACCTATGAAAAAAATCACCTCAGGAAGACTGAAAAATAAAGTTGCGATAGTGACCGGAGCCGGATCAGGGATCGGCAGAGGAATAGCTCATGTTTTTTCCCATGAAGGTGCGAGTGTGGTATGCGTGGATTGGAATGAAACTCATGTGAAGAAAACCGCCCAAGAAATCACTAAGAAGGGTGGAAAGGCCATAGCATTGAAAGCGGACGTGTCTCAACCTCATGATATTGCAGCAGTTGCAAGCGCGACCCTGAAGCAATGGAAAAAAATCGACATTCTCGTCAACAACGCTGGTATCTATCAGGCTGCTTCCCTGACTGAAATGGAAGATAAACTCTGGGACAAGGTGCTCGAAGTGAATTTAAAAAGTGTTTTTTTGTTCAGCAAGGAAGTCATCCCCCATATGAAAAAACGGGGCAAGGGAAAAATCATCAATATGGCTTCGGTGGCGGGACTCGTAGGAGTGGGAGCAAGCAGTGCTTACTGTGCTTCCAAAGGGGGAATGGTGACGCTGACAAAGGAAATGGCCCTTGAATGCGCGCCTTTGAAAATCAATGTGAACGCAATTTGTCCCGGCTTGATCCGGACTGCCATGACCAAAGACATGTTGAAAGATCCGAAATCTTTGAAACAATTTCATCAAACGACCCTCTATCCTCGATTCGGCGAGCCAGAAGATATTGCCTATGGAGCGCTCTATTTAGCCTCTGATGAGTCGGATTTCGTCAATGGTCATGCCCTGGTGATCGATGGAGGCTGGCTAGCTCACTAGAGTCCCGGCTCTTCGAGAAAGGGTTCTGAACGCCCTCCGATGAGTGACAGAACAACAAAGGCAATCGCCGGTGCGGCAAACCAGAAATTGTAATAGTCGATGAGCGAGCGTACAAAGAGGGTCTGCGCTGGGATGTTGACCGCTTCTTGAAGACTGTTGATCAGAATACCATCGACGACTCCACCTCCTATAAAGACGAGGATGGTGCTCATCATCAACCCCGCAGAGAAGAAACCAAAGATGGTGACAAGGAGCACCCTGAGGGGCAACGGATAATGACGGCCCATATCGACGGTGAATCCTCCTTTGAGGACGAGGATGAGTGTGATCGCGATAAAGATGAAGATCTTGAAAAGAATGCCATTGGCTTCAGTATTGGTCTCGAAAACCTGGATGACAGGCTCGGTGAGTTGGATGTACTTCATCAAAAGATTGCCAATCCCATTGGCGGCCAGCATGGCAATATAGGACGAAAGAATGATCTTAATCGTTCCATTTTGTCCGACGATATAGGAGTAGGACATGATCACGATGAAGAAAATTATGATCAAAAGGTCCCACGTCAGTGCCACTTCCATAGTTCATGAACAACTTCAGGACTGATTCTACTGAAGGGGTTTCCAGGGCAGCAATGGAATCGAGTATACATTTTGACCCTTTGTGGAGGAATTATCTCCTAAGAGAAGAGCCCTGAGAAAAAACTCTTGTCTTTGCTCTTCGTGCTCAACTTGGCTAGTTTCGCGAGTTCTTTGTAGTGCTCTTCTTCACTTTTCATCAGTTTCTTTGGGATTTCGACTTGGATGGTGACCATATGGTCTCCCACTTGTGATGTATTGAGCTTGGGCACCCCCTTGTCCTTCACGCGGAAGGTCTGACCTGACTGGGTTCCCGCTGGTATTTCCAGCTTTACCGGCCCATGCACGGTGTTGATCTCTATTTCATCTCCCAAAATGGCCTGGAGGACATGGATCTTTTTTTCCGTGTAAATGTTGTCTCCTTTGCGATGAAATTCCGAAGATGGTTTTACCCTCACCTGAACATAGAGATCGCCGGCGTCATGCCCCTTCTGACCAGCACCTCCTTTGCCCGTCAGGCGCAAGGTCGTTCCGTCGGATACCCCCGCTGGGATCCGAATGGTGATTTTCTCAGCAGATCGGACTGTGCCGTGACCATGACAAACGGGACAGGGTTTTTCAGGGATTTGTCCTTCTCCTGCGCACTTGGGACAGACTGTACTGGTCCTGATTTGGCCCAAGAGTGTGTTTTTTACGGCCGTCACTTCACCCGTTCCACGGCATTGGGAACAGTCGACAATTTTGGAACCTTTTTCAGCTCCTTTGCCCGCGCAGTGGTCACATGTCACTTCTTTGTTGATCGACACTACTTTATCAGCCCCGAAAATGGCTTCTTGGAAATCAATCGTCAGGATGACTTCCAAATCCTGCCCGCGATAACTGCGCTTACGACTCGGCCCTCCGGTGTGAACTCCCCCGAAGAAGGTTTCGAAAATATCGGCAAATCCTCCTCCCCCTTGGAAACCTGAGAAATCGAATCCGCCAAAGCCTCCCGCTCCGCCTGGTCCGCCGCCGAAACTGGCGGAGCCGAACTGGTCGTATTGAGCGCGTTTTTGTTTATCACCCAGGACTTCGTAGGCGGCATTAATTTCTTTAAACTTCTCCTCCGCTTTGGGGTCATCTCGATTTAAATCCGGATGATGCTTTTTCGAAAGCTGACGATAGGCTTTTTTGATCTCATCGTCGGTTGCTGTTTTGCTCACGCCGAGGACTTCGTAGGGATCTCGCATGGTTCGGGACGATTGGGAAATAAGAGACGATTGCGATCATCGATCTCAGTTATTTTATCAGGTAGCAGGTGGAAGTCTAGAGTGCTAACTGCTGGAATTTTCAATTTCCAATTTCTAATTTTCAGTCAATGAAGCAATGTGACATTGAAAATTCAATGAAAATTGATCATTGAAAATTGAACATTTATGCCCATAGGGCATCAAGGTCTTTCTTCATCGCCAGCGTCGCAGCTCTCGCCGCATCAGCGTAGCTCTCCTCATCGAAGCCCTTCACGGTTTCGTAGGCAAAAATGATCCCTCTCGAATTATTGACGATCGCCCCGGTGCCGTCGGCCTTGAAGCAGGGTTTGACGTCTTGAGCCGATCCTCCCTGGGCTCCATAGCCGGGAACCAAGAAGATCGCATTCGGCATCAGCTCACGAAGTTTTTCGGCTTCCTGTGGGAAGGTCGCTCCGACCACTGCGCCAACGGAAGAATAGCCTTCGCTGCCGATCAGGTCTTGCCCCCAGGAATCCACGAAGTGGCCCATGAGTTCGTAGATGGGAATATTTTCTTCATCGACCTTTCGATCCTGCAGGTCTCCCGAACTTGGATTGGAGGTTTTGACCAGAACGAAGATGCCTTTGTCGTGCTTCTTGCAGTTTTCGAGGAAAGGCTTGATGCCGTCGTAGCCCAAGTACGGAGTCACCGTGAGCGCATCGACGGAGAAATCTCCGACCTTGTCCAAGTAAGCGTGAGCATAAGCTTCCGCGGTCGAGCCAATATCATTTCGCTTGCCATCGGCGATCACCAAAAGGTCTTTTGATTTTGCGTATTCAATGGTGCGAGTAAAAGCCGCCATGCCATCCAGTCCGAACATTTCATAAAAAGCGAGCTGGATTTTCACGACGGGAACGAGATCGTGGACTGCGTCAATAATGCCTTTATTAAACTCGAAAAAGGCGGCTCCGTGAGTAGGGGCTTCATCGCGGATGTGCTTGGGGATTTTGTCATAGCGAGGGTCGAGACCGACACAGATGGGAGAAGTGGCTTTGATTTTTTGGGTGAGTTTGTCAGCGAAATTCATGGGGACAGGATGGTGAGGAGTATAAAGAACGTAAAGAGTATGAGGATTAGAAGCTATGCTTCTTGCCTAAGGCGTCGCGATGGTATTTGCCGAATTCGTCGACTTTTTTGATGTACTCCAAGGAGACGACGGGGCCTTTGGTACAGCTGGTATCTCCCGTAGGGTCGACGACACATTGTCCGCAGAGGCCGAAACCGCATTTCATGTATCGCTCCAAGGAGATTTGAGCCGGGGTGTTGTACTGTTCCGCCAAGTTGGCGACGGCGGCCATCATTTTTTCAGGGCCACAGGTCATGATGAGGTCATATTTCTGATCCTCCAGAAGGGAAGCCAGGATTTCCACGTTGTATCCGTGATGCCCTACCGACCCGTCATCGGTGGCGACGTGAAGCTTTGCACCTTTAAGCTTGCTCACGCGGTCTTCGTAGATCAAGAGGTCTTTTCTCCGGGCACCAATGATGAAATCAATCGTGCATCCTGCTTGGACCGCGTGGTAGGCCGTGAAGAACAGCGGCGCGGAACCGAAGCCCCCTCCCACCATGGCAATTTTTTGGTTGGGCTGCCAGGTGAAGCCTTTTCCGTAGGGTCCACGAAGTCCTGCTTTATCCCCCACTCCGAGCTGGATGGCTTCATGTGAAAACGGACCGACGTCAGCGATGGTGAGGTGCAATTCTTTTCCATCCGCGAAGGCGACTGAAAAAGGTTTTTCGTTGAGTCGAGGGATCCACATATTTACGAATTGTCCTGGCTGAACGTCGTAATCACAGTCGAAGACCAGGGTCCTCATGGTCGCGTTCTCGGGGATGACCCGAGTGATGGTGTGCATTTGGGGGATATCGTTTTTCATAGAACAGGGATGGAATGGAAGCAGGACTGAAGGCGAGGATCGAATCCTCGCTTTCAGGGGTGAGGTTGCGGGGAGGCGAGGTTGCGGGGAGGCGAGGTTGCGAACCTCGCTTTCAAATGAGGACTTGGTGGGTTTTTCCGATGATTTCTTCAAAAGACTTCACTCCGTTGGCCTCACACCACTCCACCATTTCTTTTAAGATGATCGCGAAGGCGTCTTCGCCGCGGTAGTAGAGCGCGGAACCGATTCCGATCAGCGCCGCTCCCGCCATCATCATCTCGATCGCGTCGCGGCCGGTGGTGATGCCCCCCATACCGATGATGGGTTTTTTGGTCTTGGCATAGACGTCAAACACGGCTTTTACGGCCAAGGGCTTGATGCCTGGACCGGAGACTCCTCCGAATTTATTGGCCAGGACGGGCTGGGCGGAATCGATGTCGATCACCAGGCCTGGTCCGTAGGTATTCACGGCGGTTAAGCCGTCCGCTCCGGCATCGACAACGGCCTTGGCGATTTCTCCGATGTTCTCGACATTTGGAGACAGTTTGACCACCATGGGGATATCTGTAACTTGCTTAATTCTTCTCGTCAGTTCAGCAGCTCTTGGACAATCGGTGGCGAAGGGCTTTCCGTGCTCGTCTTCGACATTGGGGCAGGACATATTGATTTCGAGGAGCTGGGGTTTGAGCTGGTGTACGGCTTCGGCAATGGCTACGAAATCATCCATCTTCCCTCCGACGATGTTCACGATCAGCGGAACTCCATTCTTCCGCTTCAAATATTCTTCGAATTCAATGGTCGCTTTTTCGATCCCCGCGTCTGGAAGTCCGACCGCGTTGATCATAAAGTCCTCATTCGCCAAAATGACTGGATTGGGATGTCCTTTGTGCTCATTCAGCCAAATGGACTTGGTGGTGATGCCACCTGCCCCTTTCTTGGCTAGGTTGTCCCAAGTGGAAGCGGTGACCCCCAGGTATCCCGAACACAACACCAACGGATTTGGGAAGGTGACGCCGAGGAAATCTATGGAGGTGTTCATGGGTAATGGTTCTGTTCGGAGTGAGTATAGCGAAGAAGTTTCCTGTTTTCCACACCATGCCGGTACATTTTTAGATCACCTTTTTGACGGAATCAGAGGTGTTTTCGCAGATCATCTCGATCCTGTTTACCTGCCGAGGAAGGATTTCTTTGTGAAATTTTATTCGGACTCTCAATGGCTTAAAACCAATGAAAGGCCGGTGAATCTTGACTTCATCCTTGTGATAAATATACAGGTCCTCCCCCATAAAGAATTCGGAACTGCCACTAAAGATTTTTTCGAGCTTTCGTCGGTCTTCATCCTTACTGGGTTGGAATCCATTCTTCAAAAACCAATTGAATACATCAAACTGACCGGCAGAGGCAGTGATGGTCTGTGGCGTGGATGTCCGCATCGCTCTTTTGTGAAGAAATGCTTCTGCAACAGCTAAAAGCGAATCCCCTATCCCCATTCCCCGAAAGTCTTCGTGAACGATTCGATGCCCGAGGTTCCATTGATTTCCAGAGTGAGTGAACAATAACTCTGCCAATTCTTCATCGACGCTTGTCGACTGCGTAGCCACTCTTTTAACCCTTTCACCCGAATTTTCGCCAAAAACCAGCGAGATCATGAATGCCCCTAGTTCTTCCCATGGTTCGTAGGTCATCACACAGCTGATCGGCTCCAGGGTATCCAATTGCTTTGCGAGTAATACGGCTACACCTTTTACTTTGTCTTCGTTCTGAAAAAATGTTGGATAGCGGTTTTCAAACTCTTCTTCCGCCAGTTGAGCCGAATGAATCAGCTGTCCCCTTCTTCGGGCAATTTCCAAGGAAAAGGCCTGTTTTTCAGAGGAATTGAAGAGATGGGGTTTCAGGACACAGGGTTTATAGCCGCCAGGAAATGATGAATACTCTTTCATGAAATCTTAATGTGCCGCATTATAGCACAAAAAAGCCCATTTGCTAGCCATATTCCAAGTTTTTCCTAAGCATATCTCCACTTCATCACCTCGGAAGCCCTCAGTGGAATAATTCCGAAGGAGTCGCCAGGAACTTGCCAATCCTCTTTTTTAAGGATCAGAGACGACGTGTTGAGGGGCAAGCGGTAATAGTCTGCACCGTATTGTGAAGTGAATGCCTCTAAACGGTCCAATTTTTCTTGTGATTCGAAGAGTTCTGCCAACAATGGTAAGGCTACTGGTGTGGTGTAAATACCAGGTTTCGGGTGATCCCCTTCTTTGTCTTGGTGCGGATGTGGTGCACTATCGCTCCCGAAGAAGAATTTGGGATGTCCACTCAGAGCAGCTTGGACGATCGCTGCGCGGTCGGCTTCGGATTTACAAATGGGGGCGCAGAAGTGGTGGGGGTTGAAATGCCCGTTGCGGACATCCTGAGTGGTGAGGAAGAGGTGGTGAACGGTGATCGTTGCGGCGACATTTGGACCCAGTTCTTGCACTTCTTGAACCGCATCGGCGGTGGAAACATGCTCGAGGACGATGCGGAGCTGAGGGAAGTTCTGGTGGATTTTTTTAAGAGTCGGGAGAAAGGCTGATTCCCGTTTTAAGTCTTCCACACCCAGTACTTCTCCGTGGAGGCAGAGAACCAGATCCTGCTCTTGCATGGCGGAAAAGATGGGGAATAAGGCTTCCACATCCGCAACCCCGTCTTCGGAGTGGGTCGTCACCCCTTGCGGATACAGTTTCCCGGCAACGGCCCCTGCTTTTTTGAGTTCCTGAACCGTTGCTGGCGAGGTATCCGGCATGAGTTTGAAAGTCATCAAGAACTCGAGGTCTGTGCCAATTGCTTTTAATTCGCTGTGGTATTTTTCAAGCTCAGCTGCATTCGTTACCGGCGGGAGGGTATTGGGCATCACCAGCACCCGTTGAAATCCTTTCGCCGTTTCTTTTACCAAATGCCCCATCAACTCTCCTTGGCGGAGATGAAGATGGAAGTCGTCGGGTTTTCTGATGATGAATTCTTTCATAAACAATTTTACTGTTTCCATTCCGACCGAAGTTGAGTTGGGTTTTGGATAGGCTTTTCTCGACTTAGCCGAATTCCGCCTGCTGGGCTCCATTCGGAATGGGATTTATTGGGCATTCCATTTCCCCCACCAATTGGCGGGATCCTTGCTGAATTCCATGACCGTGGCGACTTGATCCTCCTGAAGATAGCCTTGCTTCTGGACCTCCTGCAAGATGTGGGTGAAATTCGTCAGGGTTTGCAGATGTATTCCCGCTTCCGCGAAAGCGGTTTTCGATTTTTCCATTTCATAGGTCACGATGGCAACGACATTGGAAATATCGGCATCTCCCTCTTTTTTCAAAGCCTGGACTGCATTCAGCGAGCTTCCACCGGTGGAAATAAGGTCTTCGACGAGCACCACTTTGCTTCCTGGTTTTAAGTAGCCCTCCACTTGCTTCCCTGCCCCATGACCTTTTGGTTCAGCACGAACGTAGACCATCGGCAGCTTCATACTATGAGCGATGAAAGCAGCCCAGGGGATGGCGGCAGTGGCCGTCCCGGCGATGTAATCAGGCCTCATTTTTTCGATCATCACACAGAATTCACTCACGATGAGTTCGCGAATTTCGGGAATGGAAATCAGCATCCGATTGTCGCAATAAATCGGTGATTGGATGCCCGATGCCCAGGTAAAGGGCGGATCAATGGAAATTTTAACGGCTTTTGAGGCGAGAAGCTCTCGTGCGATACGGGAGGCGATGTCCATGGGCTCGGGATAAGGAGTCTTTTTCTTTATTTCAGATTATCCTATTTTTATTTTCAAACAACTGATCGGAAGAGAAATTCGAAATCCGAAGCACGAAATTCGAAATGGAGTCCACTCCAGTTGGTTCCGTGTCTCTCTCCTATGCCTTGCTTCGAAGAGCTCGCCCGACCGGAACCATGATGTCATGAGACATGCACCCTCGTGACATATCTGGTTCGGATCGGAGATCAGAACCAGCTTGATGGATTTTTCCCCGCGATTCGCTCATTCCCACCGTTCTCACGATGCCTCCTCCATGGCTTCCCCCCATCACTCAAATATAACTATTCACTATATGTGCAAAACACACGTTGATAATTATTTGCGAAATAATTTTTCTGAATTATCATGTTATGAAGACTTGAGTTGAACCTTTACAGAACAGCAAAGCAAGAGGCGAAAGAAGAAGGATTCCTCCGACGTTTGTCGGGGGGCCAATGTCTCACCCGAGCCAAACACTTTCATTATGAGGGATGTATCATCTGAGCTGAGTGCTCAGGATCTTCACCTCCCATTCTGCTTCGGCAGAACTTGTGTATCCATCGGCGTGGCACCTTGGAGCCGCCTGCCTTCTTTCACCCCTTGCTTTTCACATCTGTCTGCCAGTGACTCGGCAGATGGGGCTACAGCCTCCAACATCCCTGATGGCGTCAGGGCAGGTCCACTTTCTCGCGACGACTTCGGTCAGACCTTGAAAGGGATAACGGTCCGGTGAGACCTTAACCACCACATGAAAAGCTTGAAAAAAGGAACTGGTCATTCCAAGTTGATACAAAAGATCCACAAATCTCACACCTATTGTACGATTTGCTCGGATCGAAAAAAAAACAAATACCCAGTGATTGATTCCTGGGTTTTTTGTTATGGAAATCTAAGCTATATTGTTTTGGCATTGATCACTTCATTGATCATTGAACATTCGAAAATTGAAAATTTACTATGCTCCTGTAGTTCAATGGATAGAATAGGCCCGTCCTAAGGGTTAGATGCAGGTTCGATTCCTGCCGGGAGCACCATTTTAGTCATCATATGAAAAAACTCCTTCCGATCTTATTTTTTATTTTCTTGCTAACAGCTTGTGAATTTAGAGTACAGCCCCCCTCTCCCCAAATTCTCCCACCAGAACCCAGTCCCGTTACTCAAACCTTGGAGGCGGAAGTTGATCAACCCCCTCCAGTACAAAAGGCTTATTTTCTGGAATACCATAATTCATATGATCGCGAATTCGGATGGGATTATGACTGGTATAGATCTTCCCGAAGAACCTCAGATTTCGGCCCTTGGGACGCAGCATTGTTCACAAAGGACGAAAAGAACACGGAGCATATTGTACTTGAATCCATAAAAAAAGCGCTTCCAGCTCTTCAAATCAATAAAAACTTTTCACTTCTTGTTTTTTCTCAACCAGAGCAGAGTACTACCATTTTTCGGTCTAGCGTTATGGAGTCAGACAGTCCTCTAAGTGATCTCTATCTCTTTGATGTTCAAAAGGGAGAATTTGTAAAAATTTTCGATCAAATAAACCTCTCAACCAGCCTTCTTTCACCACGAGGAAATTTTCTCTTAACTTTAAGTTCTTCTCCCGAAGAATCGCCTGAAAATGTCCTAGAGATCTTTTCATTTCAAAAGCTCAAGAAAATCGCGGCTTTGGAGCTGAAGAGTGATGAATCCTTTCTTACAGGAGAAGATCTCGACCGCTATGGGAGCCTGGATATTTCTTGGCAAGACGAAAGCCGTCTCCGATATGCTGTCTATGACTCCCTAGGGAAAAAGTCTGATTATCGGTCCTTTTCCCCAGAAGGGCCTCAAAACTGATTCGACTCTGCGAGTTCCTTCTCGTATTTCCCTATCGTTGCCTCATCCAGGTAGTCGACGAATAATTTTCCGTCGAGATGGTCGATTTCGTGTTGAACAATGCGCGCGTTCAAATCTGAGAGCTCCATAAACTGCTCTTTGCCTTTTTCATCAAGGTACTTGATGGTGATGTCCCGGTAACGTTTCACAGGGGCATAGAATTCAGGAAGGCTCAGACATCCCTCTTCGCCGAGCACTTCCTCTTCGGAGTGATCGATGATTTCAGGATTGATAATCGCCACATGCGCGTACTTCTCCCCTACTTTCTTTCCGTATTGGAAGTTTGCAATCAAAATTCGCTCACTGACGCCTACTTGAGGCGCCGCTAAGCCCAGACCATGAGCTGCGACCATCGTTTCCTTCATATTCTTGATGAGTCGAAGGTGCTGTTTGGTAAGTTGCTTAATCGGCTTCGCAACCTGTCGCAAGACCTCGTTTTCGGTGCCGGTGTAGATAGGAAGAACCATGGAAGAGAAAATCTTGTCTCATTTATAGAGGGTTTTTGTGCTTTTTTCAATGGTTTTAGAGGGTATTTGCGACTAAAATGCCACTGTACTTGCCGGAAAAGCTTGATACAATATTGCTTCGTTCTGTTTTTTTTTGCACTTTGTTTATGAAATTGAATGTCATCGGGCACACCCAATACAGCATTAGACATTTGAAGCGTTTTCATTTGATTTGCGACTTGGTCGATCAATCCGTAAAGCCTCTTCCAGGCTATGTGAACCTCATCTTTTGTGACGACTCCACTCTTCATCGCCTGAACCGTGATTTTCGGAAGAAGGATAAGGTCACCGATGTCCTGACCTTTACCTATTATGATGAGTCCCAGCTCCGAACCCCCGACCCCGAATTTCTTTTAGGGGAAGTCATTCTTTCGATTCCTCAAACCAAGAGACAGGCCAAAGAATATGGGGTGACCTTTGAAAGTGAGATGTATAAATTATGTATACATGGATTACTTCACCTTCGGGGATATGATCACGAGGCAGATGAGGACTATCGAGTAATGAAATTACTCGAAGATAAAATTATGAGAAGCTTTTTGAAAAGCAAAAAAACCTGATCATTTTTTTAGTTCGATCTTTTTCTTTTCGCTTCAAAAGGATCAAAAAGTGATGCAAAGGATTGCAAAAAATTTATACGATCCCTATACTCGATTTGTTTGAACGAGGTGCTTTTTTCTATTCCCTTACCATTTCTCTTCGTGGCCAAAGATCAGCTCATAGCCGGTATAGATATTGGAGGTTCAAAAGTCCGCACGGTGATCGCCGAGCTTGATAGCGAGTCCGGAGCTTTAAATGTCATTGGAGTTGGCATTACAGACTCTCACGGGATTCGAAAAGGCAACATTGTTGATATTAATGAAACGATCAAGAACATTTCTCAGTCTCTTGAGAATGCAGAACGCATGGCTGGAGAATCCATTGATAGCGCTTTTGTGAGCGTCTCTGGCAGCCATCTTAAAGCCATCCCATCCAAAGGCGTGGTGGCCGTGAGTGGACAAGAAATCACTCAGGAGGACGTTGGAAGAGTGATCGATGCCGCTCAAACCCTCCCTCTTCCGATGAACCGCATCATTATTCGTGTTGTTCCGCGGATGTTTACCATCGACAATCAAGAAGGGATTAAGCAGCCCATCGGCATGTCCGGAATCCGATTGGAGGTCGATGCTGAGATCATTACGGGAATCGGTCCTATCGTCAAAAATATTGAAAAGTGCGCGCATCAAGTAGGAATTGACCTGGACGATTTTATTCCAGCGCCTCTTGCTTCCGCCGATGCGGTCCTTTCCAAGCGGCAAAGAGAGCTCGGGGTTGTAGCCGTCGATATCGGTCTGTCGTCCACCAGCGTCACGGTATATGAAGAAGGCGTTTTGCTCCACACCGCCATTATTCCGGTGGGAGGCGAAAACGTCACCAACGATATTGCCATCGGACTGCGGACCAGCATCGATGTAGCGGAGAAACTAAAAATAGAATATGGTTCCTGCAATCCTCATGAAATCAGCGATCTCGATGATATTAACCTTTCGCTGATCTCCAAGGTAGATACCCATCGTGTTTCCAAGAAACAGCTGGTAGAGATCATTGAAGCTCGATACCACGAAATTTTTAGCCTGGTCCGAGAAGAATTGTCCAAAATCGACCGAGACGGCAAACTCCCCGCTGGCGCGCTGCTGACCGGTTCAGCGATTAAAATCCCTGGGTGCCTTGAACTGGCGAGAAATGTGCTTGGCCTGCCCGTGCAAATCGGCTTTCCACAGGAAATTGACGGGATTGTCGACCGAATCGATGACCCCTCGTTTGCCACCATGCTGGGATTGATCAGCCTTGGCTCCAAGGGGGAACGATCTCGACGGTTTTCTTTTGGAGGCTTGAATGTTTCTTCCGCCTTCAAAGGAGTTTCTAGCTTTTTCAAACGACTCCTCCCTTAGTTTTACCTCTTTCACTTTTTACCTTTTTATTTTCTTTTATGGCAGATGAACTCCGAAAACTTTTCTCCGGCAAGAAGAGCATGACCCCCCGGCCATCATCGGTTCGGGCTGACGCTATTCCAGATATTTCACCGATGGCAAAGATCAAGGTGGTAGGAGTAGGAGGCGGAGGTGGAAATGCGGTGAACCGCATGGTGGGAAGTGAACTGACCAATGTGGATTTCATTGCTGTAAATACTGATGCCCAAGCGTTGTATTACAACAACGCACCCCACAAAATCAACATCGGAAAGGCCACTACCAAGGGTCTTGGAGCTGGCTCCAACCCAGAAGTGGGGAAAAAATCCGCTGAAGAATCATCTGAAGAAATCCGAGCTGCCCTGGAAGGCGCAGACATGGTTTTCGTTACGGCTGGAATGGGTGGAGGGACTGGTTCGGGAGCGGCTCCGATGATCGCTGAAATCGCGAAGGAGCTCGGGGCTTTGACGGTCGCCGTGGTGACGAAGCCTTTCTCATTTGAAGGGACTCAACGCATGAAGCATGCAGAATTGGCTCTGCAGACGCTGAAAGAACGAGTGGATACCCTGATCGTGATCCCAAATGACAAGATTTTGAACATTATTGATAAGAAAACCCCTCTGATTGATGCTTTCACCATCGTCGATGATGTGCTCCGACAAGGTATCCAGGGTATTTCCGACCTCATTACCGTGGGTGGAATGATCAACGTCGACTTTGCCGATGTGAAGACCATCATGCAAAATGCCGGTTCCGCGTTGATGGGAATTGGTTTTGGAGCCGGGGAAAACCGAGCGGTCGAAGCGGCGCGAGCGGCGATTGATTCACCATTGCTGGAGCTTTCCATCGAAGGCGCTAAGGGCATTATCTTGAACATCACCGGAGGCAACGACCTCAGTATGTTTGAGATCGATGAAGCGGCCCGAGTGGTGACGGAATACACTTCTGACGAGGCTCATGTGATCTTCGGAGCGGTCGTGAACGATGCGTATACGGGAGAAATCAAGGTGACGGTGATTGCCACTGGATTTGATGAAGAAGCCCAGCTCAAGCATTTGGAAAACCAACAGGCAAGCCGTATGAGCTTTGGCATGGGGAATATCACCCGAAAACCGGTTGGCATCAAAGAAGCCCTATCAAATCCCGCCAGTAAAAAACCTCAGCCGACCCGGCCGATGACGAAGGAAGAGGAACTCGAAATACCAGCTTTCATCCGCAAGAAGGTGAAATAATGAACATTTAAAGGCGAGGATTCGATCCTCGCCTTTTTTTGATATGCTTCACAGAAGGCGGGGTTGATCACCCTCGCTTTCTATGTGGGTTCATTGGAGAAAATCCTCAACATCTCTTCAGCATATTTCTGTTCTTGCACCCTTCTGTCGAGCACTGAGAGGATCTTGTCCCCCTCTCGCTTCGTGAAGTTTGTTACGATTTCGAGCAGATTTTGCTGCGTTTTTGGCACCACGAAGTCCATAAAGGCATTTTCGTATTGGTCAGCTCTGGCTTGGTTGACGGGATATCCAGGAGGATCGAATGGCAGGCTCTGAAGAATGATGTGATCGAAGTCCATCACCTCAGCTGGGAAAACACGCAGGTTTCGATAGGTCAAAAAGAGCACCTTGTGGTCTTGATTTCCGCTGGTATAGCGGTCCTGCAGCTTGCCGGTGCCTCCGCTGATGTCTTCTCCGAGCAGGAGCATTTCTTCCGGCAGCACTTTGACGAGATCGAAGAAGTAGCGCTTGAGGACGGATTTGGAAGAGAAGATGACCCCCGTTTTGCCCTTCATCTTCTGCAGTTCCTGAGCCAGATAGCTGATGAGGGCAGGATGGTCGCCTTCTTTTTTGGTCCCCTTGATGGATTCCAGGGGTGGAAGTTCAACTTTGAAGGGATGCTCTTTGGAGAATTCCCAGCGCTCCATATCGGGAAAGCAGGAGAATTGTGAGGCCGTATCGCTGATGGTGATCACCGTTGACTGATCGAAAAAGTGCTTTTTCAGCAGGGTTCGGACTGAGAGTGGAGCGACATTCAGACTCACTCCCCTTCTCGGGTCGACCGTAAACCAGCGCACCCAGGAGGGGTCGTTGCTGTGGAAGAAGACTTGGTAGTACTTGAGATAGGAGATCAGTTCGGGGTTCGGAGTTGGGAGCTCGGAGAGCTGCTGAATACTGCTTCGCAAGCGGATAAATTCATTGCTGGAGGTGATCATATCGGTGAGGATCACGTGCTCGGGATATTGGGAAGCCGGCACCAGCTTGCTGCCGAGTTGATTGGCTTGGGCGAACAGAAATTCTCCAGCCTTTGTCCAAGCTTCGTCTGAAGATTGCTGCAACCATTGATCCAAGTAGAGCGCTTTTCCGAACTTGCCCGTGGCGTTGTCTTCAAAGAGATGGGGCTCCAGCAAGACCACCTGATCAAAATGCTTGAGGTATTCCAAGTCAGAGAGGACGTGAAATTGGCTAGCGATCACTTGCTGGGATGCTAAGGATTGCTGATAGGCTTTGGTGTAATTATTTTCCCCTGTTTCGATTTCTTGTTCAGCAATGTTCACCTCCCGCCAAATCCCCCGTTCCGGATGGGTCAGGACGAACTCTTCTTTGGTTTTGGCATGCGGATGGAGAATGGTTTTCAACAGCAAGCTTGACTCACCATCCGTAAGCGCTTCTTTTTGCCAGAGCTGCTGGATTTTTTCGTCGGAAAGGTAAGAATACGGTGAGAGGAGTTGAACGGCGTTGGGAAACGCTTGGTGAAGCTTTTGCAGAGTGTGCTCGTAGCCAGCCAAGTACAGCGTTTTTTTGTTGGTCTGAAGGCGAAGAGCGGTGTTGACGGGATCGTAGCCCTGGGCGTGAATGAAGAGCGGTTCAGACCGGTCGGAGACCTCGAGAGGTTCGAGGTGGCTGATAGCGAAGGTTGACGTTGCTTGCAGATCGAGATCGAGCTTCTGCGCAGGTCTTTCCTGCATGAAGAAGTCGAGCAAGGGCCAGGACGAGATCTGTTTGAGTTTTTGCAACTGCTGTCGCTGGTCAGGAGAGAGTGCGGGGAAGGTGTTGAGCAGGATCTGCCACAGCTCGTGTGAAGCGATGACATCCGCCATGGCGCGATGGCTGTCTTCATGGCCTATCCCGAAGTACTTGGTGTTGGTTTCTAAACTATGTGATGGGAGTTCTGGGTAGAGGATATTCGACATGGTATAGGTATCCCAGAGCTGGTTTTTTTGAATTTTCACCCCTTTTTGGATCAGGAAGTTCCAGTCGAACCAGATGTTGTGGCCGACTAAGGGGTCTTCGCCGATGAAAGCTTCGATTTGAGGGATGAGCTGGATGAAATCGGGGGCTTTCTCAATATCTTTGGCGGTAATACCCGTCAAATAGCTGACATGCTCGGAAATTTCCAATGGCGTGTACACAAAAGTTTCCATGCGTTCGACGATCTTCCCGTCCCGCACCTTGATCATGGCGATCTCGATGACATCACAGATCTGCGGTTCGAGACCGGTCGTTTCGAGGTCGAGGCAGACGTAGGAGGAGAAATTCATGGGGATAAACAATAAACAATAAACAATGAACGATGAACGATGAACATGAGCTGTTTGGCTTCTTAGTATTGATCATTCATTGAAAATTGGGAATTGAAAATTGAAAATTTTGAGTGAACTTTCACTCGACTCTCATTCTATGATTTACTAAGAACGCTCATCACCCTTGTATGGTTCGTCGGTCTCTTCACACCCAACGGCGCTGGTACGTTGACCGGATTTCGATTCTGAAATACTTCATCCTGTTCTTTTTTGTCATTATTGTTGCTCGTTTGTTTCAGCTGCAGGTGCTGAGCTATGAAGAATACAGCAGCTACGCTGAGCAGAGGATGAAGGACAAGGTCATTTCGGCTCGAAGAGGACGAATCCTGCTCCAAGACGGCAAGAATGGCTTCTTTGAATTGGCAAATAACGTTTCGCTTGAGTTGCTTTTTGCCGACCCGTATCTCCTGCAGGAACGGATCAAAGAAAAAGAAAAAACTATGAGCACCAATCCTGAACGGGCAGCCAAAATGCATACGCCCGGGCCCGCTGAAGTAGCTCAGTTGCTAGGACCGCTGTTATTTCAAATGGTCCTGGAACGTTCCACTTCTTGTGATGGAGATGCCTTTTGTATCAACCAGGCCATCGACAATGCTTTCTTTGCTCAAAAACGCTATGAAGAGCAGGAGGAATACAAGAGGCAGCAGCTCCTGAATCCCGAGTTTAAGATTCCTGAAACCCCTATCCGGTCACAGGAAGACTTGCTTCGGGAATATATCGGCGACTTGACCTCTTCCCTTTCCAAGACACAACGAGACTTTGTGACCCTCAAGCTGAACCTAGGGACTGAGACGATCAAAAAAATCCAGGACTTGAATCTGACGGGCATCGGCACGGGAAATACCACGGCCTGGGCCAACCCTCAACAAGTGGTGGATATTCCTGGTACAGCAAAACTGCTGGAACCCTTCCTGGAAATCCCGGCGGTCGATTTGGAATACCTCCTCTCTCCCCGACCGAACCGCTATGTGAAAATCATGAACCGGATTGATTTCGAAACGGCGAAGAAGATTCGGGATTTGAATATCACGGGACTTGGATTTTATGAAGAGCACTGGAGGAACTATGCCGAACAGGAAGATCATCCATTTGCTCCTCAAGTCATTGGGTTTTTGGACAATGCCTTTAACCCGATTTATGGAGTGGAAAAAAGCATGAACGATGTGCTCGCGGGTACGACCGGCCATATCCGCGGGGAGGTGGATTTGAAGGGTCGGACCCTGACGGCGAGAACGAGCTCCATCGAGCAGGCCATCAACGGAAAAGATGTGGTCTTGACCATTGATCAGGTCATTCAAAACAAAGTCGAAGAACTGCTTGAAGAACAGGTCAAAGCTTCTCGAGCCCGTTCCGGAGAGGTGATTGTCCAAGATCCTTACACTGGTGCCATTTTGGCCATGGCGACGTACCCAGGATTTAATCCCAATGAACCGGGAGGAGTGTATGAAAAAGAGCCTATTGAACTCACCCAAGCCCAAATCGAGAACCTGGAGGTCATTCAAACTGAAGAAGAGACCCGCTCTTTTCTCTACCTCAATCCGGGGTATAAGATCGAGATTTTTAAACAGGGGGAAGACAAGTACTTGAGGTACAAGAATAAGGAAGGCATCAAGGTCTACCGAAACTCGACGGTGTCGGATATTTATGAACCGGGATCGGTCTTTAAAGCGATTGTGATGGCCTCTGCGATTGATTCGAAAGAGGTCAGACCATCCGACATCTTTCATGACACAGCGCCGCTCAAAGTCGACTGTCACTTCGTGGGATCTGGAGACAGCCGTCGGGAAGTCTGTGACTACACCATTAAGAACTCCACCAACAATTATTATGGCGCCGTGACGATGACACAGATCCTGGAAAAATCGCTGAATACCGGGATGGCGCATGTTTCCAAGAAGCTCGGGCCAAGCCTCTTGTATGATTATTTGAAGAACTTTGGTTTTGGTGAAAAGACCTTTATCGAACTGCCAGAAGAGCATTCTGGGAAACTCACCCACTATCGAAACTGGGTCTCAGAAAGTGAAATGATTACCAAAGCCTTCGGTCAGGGAATTGCGGCGACTCCCATCCAAATGGTAACCGCCTTTTCTTCGATCGTGAATGGAGGACTTCTGATGCAACCGACCATCATCGCCGGTACGATCAATGAAGACGGTGAATTCGAGAAGAATGAGGCTAAAACCGTCCGCAGGGTCATTACGTCTGGATCTTCTGAGGTGATCAAATCGATGCTGGTCAGTGTTGTCCGGCACTACTCCCAGGCCTCCCAGATCCCCGGCTATAAGATCGGAGGGAAGACTGGGACCTCTCAGATCGCGACCGGCGGTCTCTATGAAAAAGGAGAAGGATCCACCATTGCGAGTTTTGCCGGTTTTGCCCCTTATGATCGCCCACGATTTGTGATGTTGGTAAAGATCGATCGTCCTTTGGGAAGTCCATGGGGGGAAACCAATGCCGTACCGCTGTTTAAGAAGATTTCGACCTTTCTGTTTAATTACCTGCAGATCCCTCCGGATGATTTAGATGAACCAGCGCCGTCAAGAGCCCCTTCTGGGCCGGTGGAGTTGCAGTAGTTCTTACGACTCCCCGACGAAATGACAAAGAAGGGCTTTTTCAGTGCTCGATCTATTGCTATTTATGCACTTTTATTATATAATATGAAGATTTACATGCTTGATGGACCCCTTTATCAGCCACAGTTTCGTGTTTCTCCTAGCAGCCATCCCTTCATTGGGATGGGTGACGGTGTATCGTACTTTGGATAAACGTGATCCTGAGCCGAAAAAACCAACTTTCTATGCTCTGCTTTTTGGGGTTCTCTCGACTTTTCCCGTCTTTGGTTTGCAGGTCCTTTTTTCATATTATCCGAATTTTAATCTGGTTTCCCTCCTTCAAAACCATATCGAAAATGCGTTGCTGTTTTCAGCAGCCTTTCTCATCTTCGTCGCTGTGATCGAAGAAGCAGTGAAGGCGATCGCCTTTTTATTCATCGTTCGTCGGGCCTCCCGTCACTTCAACCAAATCGTTGATGGCATCGTCTACGGGGCCTTTGTAGGGATTGGCTTCGCACTGGCTGAAAACATGTACTACTTCCTCAGGGCGATGGATACCTTTTCGCTTTCCAGTGACTTTCTGGCCATATTTACGATCCGATCGCTCGGTACCATGCTCGCCCACACTCTTTTCACCGGTCTTTTTGGACTCTACTTCGCCAAGGCGTATTTCAGTCCGTTTATCGAAGAAGAGAGCAAAGACGAAAAACTTTGGAAAAATCTTCGTACAAATGCCAGAGAAGCGATACGACTTCGCGCAACCTTCTTTCATCTCATGCCCAGCAGGCAGCATGAACCACCGTCTTATAAGCGGAATGTTCTGATTCTGGAAGGCTATATGGTCGCTGTGTTGGTCCACTTTCTCTATAATAGCTTTATCAAATTGGAGGTTTTTGGACAGAGTTGGACTTTTCTCATCGTTCCTCTCATTTTTGTAGTGGCTTGGGCAGTCTGGAGTCGCTTCTTTGTTCGGATGTACACGAGAATTCTCGACTTTGTGAAGGTGAGGAGAGGGATCTATAGGCTGAAAATGCGTTGATCGTTCATGGTTGATGGTTGAGGGATGCACGGTATTGAAGTATCATATGCGGGCTCTTTTACTGTGGTGAATTTTCCATCGAGTCTCAACTTTCAACTCATGAAATACCATATCGAAGTCCATGGATGCCAGATGAACGTAGCCGATGCCCAGCGTGTCGCGACCATTTGCGAACGAAACGGATACATCCCCACTGAGAACTGGAGGGAATCCGATTTGGTGTTGTATTTGAGCTGCTCGATCAAACAAAAGGCTGAAGACAAAATCATCGGACACATGAAAGAACTGGAGCGGATGAAACAACAAAATCCGAGGTTACGAGTCGGAATTTCCGGCTGCATGGTGAGGAAAACCAGCACTCGAGAAGACAAAGACCCTGATCAGATTTTGAAGGTATTGGGAGAAGTCGATTTCGTGTTCCGCATGGAAGATTTGGACCAGGTTGAATACCTACTTCGCGACAAAACCCCCAACGATATTGGACGCACCTTTGGCGACCCGTCCTACTTGCAGACGCAAGCGAAGCAAACCACCGGTTTTCGAGGATTCCTCCCCATCATGACGGGCTGTGATAATTTTTGTACGTTCTGTATCGTCCCCTACTCCCGTGGACGTGAAAAATCCCGCTCCATGTCCGAGTTGATCGCGGAAGCAACCGCGATGGCGAAGAATGGGGTGAAAGAAGTCTTGTTGCTCGGGCAAAACGTGAATTCGTATGGGAATAAAAATGAAGTCTATGATGAACAGTATGTGGATGACGGTATTCACCACCCCTTCACCAGATTGTTAATCGAGATGAACAAGGTGCCTGGTTTGAAGCGCATCCGCTATACTTCCCCCCATCCCAAAGATATTACCGAAGATTTGATCCAGGTGATGGCGGGACTGGAAAACGTTTGCGAACACATTCATCTGCCTCTCCAATCTGGAGATAATGAGATGTTGAAACGGATGAATCGCCATTACACGGCTGATCACTTTCTGGGATTGGTGAAGATGATTCGGAAATATATGCCTCGGGCTGGCATTACCACCGATGTGATCGTCGGTTTTTGCGGAGAAACCGAAGAGCAGTTTGAAAATACGATGAAGGTCGGACGGGAAGCGAAGTTCGATCTTTCCTACACTTCGATGTATTCCGAACGGAAACAGACCTATGCCGGACGCTTCCTGAAAGACGATATTTCCAAGGAAGTGAAAAATCAGCGCTACCATGCCTTCAATGACTTGGTTCGTCAGACTTCTCGAGAAAATAATGAGCGGTATGTCGGGGAAACCTGGGAGATCCTGGTGGAAAAAGTGGAAGATGGCTTTGCCAGCGGCCGGACCAGAACCAACCGAACGGTCCGATTTCCCGCCTTAGAAGATTCAGTGCACGAAGGCGATTTTGTAAACGTGATGATCACGACCGCGAGGGAGTGGGTCTTGGAGGGGGATATTAAGGGATCTAAGGGTGCTAAGGGTGCTAAGGGTGCTAAGGGTGCTAAGGGTGCTAAGGGTTTTAATGGTTCTAATGAAAAGAAAAGAAGCATACAACAAATTAAAAATATGAGATCTTCACCTTCATCGCTGACCGTAGTCCAATGATTTACAAACATTTTGCCTTCCTTAAAACCTTACGTCCCTTAAAACCCTTAAGCCCCTAACCCACCTTCCCCATGGAATTCTCCCTCTCCCCCTATGTCTTTCAAATCGGCGGCTATGGCCTACGGTACTATTCGTTGATGTATTTGGTTGGATTGGGGATTACTTATTGGTGGCTGACCCGAGTGGCAAAATATGATAAAGAACAGATCGCTGATTTGTGCTTGTACGGGTTTTTGGCCCTTGTGCTGGGAGGGAGGCTGGGCTACGTGCTGTTCTATCAACCCCAGTGGATCTGGACTGACCCGCTGCAAGTCGTGAAGATTTGGGAGGGGGGGATGAGCATTCACGGGGGCATTATCGCGGTGGGGGTTTGGGTGTGGTATTTTGTGAAGAAGCATCGCTGGGATTTCTGGAAGCTTGGCGATTCCATCGTGGTCCCAGGCATGTTTGGCGTGGGTCTGGCCCGCATCGGAAACTTTATGAATGGCGAACTCTGGGGACGTTTGACCGATGTTCCTTGGTGTATGTACTTCCCAGGTGTGGAAGGATGCCGTCATCCGTCGATGCTCTACGAGAGTGTCACCTATATGCTCCTGTCCTTGGTCATGGCCTGGGTGTATCAGCGAAGCAAGCGACCAGGAGTGGTCACCGCCTTGTTCTTTATATTTATGGGAGGAGCCCGAACGGTGATTGAGATCTTTTATCGTGAACCGACCTGGGTGTATGCAGGAGTTACGGCTGGAACCTGGCTCAGCGTGCCCTTATTCCTCTTCGGTCTTGGACTTCTGTTCTTTTTTCGAAACCGTTACTCGGAGTAGAAGGCTGGTTTTTCCATCCTTGGCATCTGCACGGGTGAGTTTCGTGGTGTCTGGTAGTCCATATCCAAGCTGCGATGGACGCGGTCGATATCATAGAAACGGGTCTGATCGGCCTTGAAGATGAGCTCCACTCGTCCAACAGGTCCATTACGGTGCTTGCGAATGAGGACATCCGAAAGGCCTTTTCGATCTGTATCTGGATCATAGTAGTCTTCACGGTAGAGCATCAACACGGCATCCGCGTCTTGTTCGATGGCTCCTGATTCACGAAGGTCGGCCAGCTGCGGGCGCTTATCGGGACGGGATTCGACGGCACGGGAAAGCTGAGAAAGGGCGATCACAGGGACGTGCATTTCACGAGCAATTTGCTTCAGATTTCGAGAAATTTCACTGATTTCCTGGACACGGTTGGACTGCATCCCCCCGAGCGACATCAGCTGGAGGTAATCGATGATGATGAGGTCCAGCCCTTTTTCCATCTTCAAGCGTCGGACCTTAGAGCGCAGCTCCGTGATGGAATTCCCCAAGCTATCGTCGATATAGATATTGGCTTTGCTGAGTTCATCCATGACGGTCCCGATGCGCGCGAAGTCGTCATCATCCAGGAGGCCTTTCTTCAGCTTCCAGGAATCAACCATCAACAGAGAGGCGAACATACGGTCGACCAGCTGTTCCTTGGACATTTCAAGCGAGAATACGGCCACGGTTTTTTTGAACTTGAGGGCGGCGTTTTGGGCAATCGACAACGCGAAGGCGGTCTTTCCCATGGCTGGACGTCCTGCGATAACGATCATTTCAGAAGGCTTGAAGCCGTTCATAATATTGTCGAGATCGCGGAAGCCGGTCTTCACTCCGGTCACTTTGTCGGGGTCTTTTTCTTCGTGAAGCATGGCGAATTCTTCATAGCGCTGACTCAAGATGTCCTTTACATGGGCAAAGGTGTTGACGATCAGGGTTTGCGTGACGTTGAAGAGCGCTTGCTCAGCCTTGTCCAAGAGTTCATCCACTTTTTCATCCTCCTGATATCCAAGGCCTTTGATCTCATCCCCTACCGTGATGAGCTTGCGCAGCGTAGACTTGGTCTTCACGATCATCGCGTACTCGTAGATGTGCGAAGCGGTGGGGACATCTTCCGCGAGCGCGGCCACAAAGCTGATGCCACCGATTTTTTCCAAGAGCTTCCCATCCGACAGCTTGGCATTGATCGTCATCAGATCGATCGGGGAATGGGAATTGAACAGATCAATATAGACTTCGTAGATCTTGGCGTGCTTGTCATAGTAAAAATCCTCCGCTTTGAGTAGGTCGGCGATTTTTACCAATGACTTGCTATCGATGATCACCGAGCCAAGGACGGCTCGTTCTGCCTGTTCGGAATTGGGGGGGAGTTGGAGCATAGGAGAAGGGTCGTAAGGAGCTTAAGGACCGTAACGACCGTAAGGATGACGGGACTTGGATACTAAAGAATCCAGATGCGTTCAGCAAGCTTTCATGGTTGGATCGTTCTTTTTCCATTTGCTCAAATCCCGTTTGGCCGTACATTGCTTTTTGTGATAGGAAATTGAACCCTCAATCATTTGACAATGAATCGTAATGTTTTATTAAGATATTTCTCAATCCTGGTTGGGCTTTTTTTAATGGGCTGCGTCCCGGCTGCCGCGCAGGTGATCACCCCGGATGGAGAGGTGCTTTCGATTGAATTAGCCATTACCCGGGAAGAAAAAATGCAAGGACTGATGCATCGCACCAGCCTGCCGGAGAATGCCGGCATGCTCTTCGTCTTCGACTCCCCCCAGCCGCTTTCATTTTGGATGAGGAATACTCGTATCCCTTTGGACGTGCTTTTTTTGGATGAAACAGGAAGTATTGTGAAGATTCACACCATGCCTCCTTGCCCGGACGAAGAGCCCCAATGCCCCAGCTATCCTTCTGAAAAACCTGCCCAGTACGGCTTAGAGCTGAACGCCGGGCGAGCACAGGAGCTGGGATTGGAGGTGGGAGATCAGTTGAGAATTCAGGGTATTAAGGGCGCGGAAGGCCCCTCCTCCGTACCTTCCGTATCCTACTAACCCTTCAAACCCTTCCCCATGCTCCACCCCCACCCCACCACTGCCTATCTCATCACCAAGCCTGAACACATTTTCTATCTCACGAATTTTGATGGGGAAGGATTCGTGATCGTCGATGAAAAAGGCATGACCCTGGGGACAGACCAAAGGTATTGGCTCTTGGCGCAGAAGGTGAAAAAGAAAGGTGTGAAGCTTTTTGACCTCAAGGGAAACTGGACCGAGGAGCTGAATCGGAAATTCATGCACGTAAGAGAATTTCTCTTTGAGGAAGAACACCTCACCGTTGCCGGACTGAATCGTTGGGAAAATATTTTTAAGGGAAGGATTTGGAAGAAAAGTGAGGGGGCTGTGCGCAAGCTTCGCCTCATCAAGCGAGAAGATGAATTGGAAAAACTGCGAACCGCCGCTTCCATCGGCGACAAGATATTGAAGAAGGTCTTGCCGTACCTAGAGCCAGGCGTGACAGAAAAAGAAATAGCGAACCTCTTCAAAAGCTATTCGAATGAGATGGCCGACGGGGTTTCCTTTCCCCCGATCGTCGCCTTCGGAGCGAACGGAGCTGTCCCCCACCATCATTCCGATGACACGAAGCTGAAAAAAAATGATGCTATTTTGATTGATCAAGGAGTGAAATATCAAGGCTTCATGTCCGACATGACCCGGTGCTTTTTCATCGGAAAGGGCGTTCCAGGAGTTCAGAAAATGTATGATCGGCTTCTGGGAGTCCAACAAGCTGCAGTAAGTATGGTGCGCGCTGGAGTCATGATCTCGGATCTTGATAAGGCAGTCAGAGCCATGCTCGGAAAAGACGACAAATATTTTACTCACAGTTTAGGCCATGGGGTGGGCCTGGAGGTGCATGAAGATCCCGGAGTATCAGGCAGATCTGATGTCGAACTGAAACCCGGTATGGTCATTACGATCGAACCAGGACTTTACAAACCGGCCATTGGCGGGGTGCGCATCGAAGACACCGTCATTGTCACTGAGCATGGATGCGAGGTGATCACGAAGAGTTCAAAAAGTTCAGGATTGGTACAGCGACCGTAATTTTTTGAACATCCTCTCTCAAATATTATCATCCCGAGATGATGAGTACGTTGTTGTGGTTTAAGTTGCGGTATGGATGACTATTTTACCGTGACTGACTTCGCCAGGTTTCTCGGCATGTCTGGGTTCACACCACGGTGCACACTGAGATAGTAGGCCAAGAGCTGAACAGGGATGAGGTTCACGATCGGAGAAGCAATGCCGGCATCAGGGATCCTGATCCAATGGTCGAAGCTTTCGTGCATGTGTGGAGACACACCGATGATGTGAGCTCCCCTGCTCTTGAGTTCGATCGTGTTGTTGAGAATATCTTTTTTGACTTCGTCTTCAGCGATCAAAGAAATACACGGCGTTCCTTTCGTGATCAAAGCAATCGGACCGTGTTTAAGTTCACCGGCTGCGAATCCCTCCGCATGGATGTAGGATACTTCTTGAATTTTAATGGCCGCTTCCAGCGCCATCGGATAATTCGCCGCTTTCCCAATAATATAGGTGTGGTCCGAATGGCCGATCTCGTCGGCGACTTCTTTGATGTATTTCAAGAAGCGAGGATTGAGCAAATCGTTGATCATGGAAGCGGTCTCGATCAGAAGTTTTTTTCCTTCTTCTAATTTTCCTGCTACTGCAAAAGCGATCAGGAGGAGCAAGCTGAGCTGAGAGGTGGCGGCCTTGGTGGAAGCCACTGCCTTCTCGGGACCTGCGTTAATCAGGAGTGAAAAATCTGAAGCCCGGGCAATCGATGAACCTTGGACATTTACGATCGAGAGTACTTTCGCTCCTTTTTCTTTGGCCACCCTCATCGCTTCGAGGACGTCGGCCGTCTCGCCACTTTGTGACACCACGATCAAAAGACTCTCAGGAATGAGAAAATGGTGATAGACCGGAAATTCTGATGATGCTGAGAAATTCACGTGCCTGTTGGCGACGATGGAGAAAAAATATTCAGCGGCCATGCACATCTTGCCAGCGGTGCCGCAACCGGAAAGAAACACTCCTCGAGCGCTTTTTATGTATTCAGCAATTTTTAAAATTTCTTCCTCATTCTGATTGATCGCCCGCATGATCGTTTCTTTCTGATCCATGATCTCTTTCAGCATGAAATGATCATAGTCTCCCTTCTGGGCTTCTTCCTCGGTCCAGTCGATGGTGATGGTTCGTTTTTGAATTTCTGAATCAGTCAGCAGGTCAAAGAACGTTGCCTTGTCATCGTCGATCACCACCATTTGATCGTCATCGAGGTAATTCACTTCCCGGGTGTACTGAAGAAAAGCCGGGATATCAGAAGCCAGAAACCATTCACCAGGAGCGACGCCAAGGATAAGTGGTGAACCTCGACGGGCAGCGATGAGGCGGTTGTCGTCTTCGCTCATGGCGATGAAGGCATATCTTCCTTCAAATTTTTCACAGGCTTTTTTAGTAGCGGCCAAGAAGTCCATGCTCTGACAGTATTCACTGATGAGCTCGCAGATCACTTCCGTATCGGTCTGTGTTTGAAACCGACTGGTGCCCAACTCTTCTTTGAGCTCTGAATAGTTCTCAATGATCCCGTTGTGAATGACAAGGATTTTGCCATTGGAAGACCGGTGTGGGTGCGCATTCCCTTCCGTGACTCCTCCATGCGTCGCCCAGCGGGAGTGGCTCATGGCGAGACAAGACGCTTCCGTTTCAAAAGGCTCAGAACTTGCTTCAGAGATCTTCCCCACCTTTCGATAGGTTTGAATACTTTCTCCTTTCTTCCAGGCAATCCCCCAGGAATCGTAGCCTCTGTACTCAAGCTTCTTGAGACCTTCAAAAACCATGCTGGGAGCATTTTTTTGATAGCCTTTATAAGCGAAGATGCCACACATAGAAGGGTCTTAAGGGACGTAAGGATTTTAAGGAAGTTACGTGAATAGATCCTTAAGACCCTTATGGCCATTACGATCCTTATCACCCTTCCCCAAAGTACGGTCATTGTAGTCAAAGTGCTGGTGGGTTGCAAACCTCGATGAGATTGATATTATACAATTGTCCTTAGCTTAATGCGAATTGAAACACCTTCTTTCCACCACCCTGGTCCTTGTTTTGTTGTTGGGCTCTGTGCCGATGGCGAAGGCGGATTGGTATGACACCGAACGTGTTCGGATCCTCCAGCAACAACGCGAATTGCAACGACAGATACGACAAGCCAGAAAGCAGCCGGCACGCCTTTCGAGTTTGAAAGCTGAGCTCTTGGGACTGCGCCGATCTTTACAGGATCTGAGAAAACAGAAAGCGGATGAAAAACGGGCAGAAGTCGCTCTTCGACGGAAAAAACTCCAACCGGTGAGCATCACCGCTCTTTCAGAACCGGCTGAACCGAACTTCCAGACGTTTGAGGCCGGGAAGGCTAGTTACTATGCTGATAAGTTTAATGGCCGGTCAACCGCGTCGGGAGAAATTTTTTCCAACGCATTGATGACGGCGGCTCATAAAACCCTTCCATTTGGGACACGAGTGCGTGTGCGAAACCCCAGCAATGGAAACACCATCGAGGTCATCATCAATGACCGGGGTCCTTTTACTCCCGGGAGGATTATCGACCTCACTTCCTACGGATTTTCCCAACTGGACAACCTGTCTCGAGGCGTGATCGATGTGGAAATTGAAGTCTTGGATTAGCCTAGTTCAATTCAGCAGTGGCTTGTTCCAAAAGACTGATGGTCTTGTCCTTTCCAAGGATCCAAGCGCTTTCGAATGCTCCTGGTGAAAATTCGACATGCGTGAGGGCAACTCGAACCGGCCACAGCACCTGTCCGTTTTTCATTCCCACTGACTGAATAGATTCGATCATCGACTTCTTTATGTGTTCTTCAGTCCAGGACTCCAGACTCTTCAGAGAAATGAGAGCGAGCTCGATCGCTTGCTTCGCCGTCTCTTGAGTGACCTCCATTCGTTCGTTGAGGAAGAGTTCTTTATTGAGTTCAGGAGTCTTAAAATAAAAGTGGATAAACTCTTCGACTTTTTCCGGTTCGTGAATAATCTTGTCTTTAACGCTGTAAAGGCAGCGGAGCAGGAAGTGCTCATCTCGTTCTTCTTTATCACTGAGGTGGGCATCGACTAATTTCTTAAGTTCCCGAGCGAATATGTATCGGTCTTCATCCCCGAGGATGTCGATTTTAAACCCGCCTTGCTTGGTTTCCTGCACTTCCATTGTCAGCCCTTGTTTTTCAGCAAACTGCTTGAGTCGGATTTGCCTCCATACCCCGCGGTACCAGTTCAGCTTTTCAAGGTTGAAGATCGCTCCCGCCTTTTGAACCTTTTGAATGTCGAAGGCTTCGATGAGTTCTGCCATGGAGTAGATCTCTTTGGTGCCTCCGGGATTCCATCCGAGGAAGGCTACGAAGTTGATCAGCTCTTCCCGATCGTATCCTTTGGCGATGTAATCTTCGACGGCGACATCGCCTTGACGCTTCGAGAGTTTCGAACGGTCTGGGTTGAGGATCAGCGGAAGATGGGCAAAGGTCGGTGGTTCCCAGCCGAAGGCCTGGTAGAGCAGGATGTGCTTGGGAGTGGAAGGCAACCATTCTTCGCCGCGGATCACATGGGTGACCCCCATGAGGTGATCGTCAACGACATTGGCCAGATGATAGGTCGGAAAGTCATCGGACTTGAGCAAGACTTGGTCATCGACGGTGTGCGACGCAAACTTTACCTTTCCTCTTACCACATCTTCGAACACAATCATTTCATCTTTGGGGACCTTGAGACGAACCACGCTCGTCATTCCACTGGCCTGGTGTTCTTTTATTTCTGCTTCTGTCAGGGTCCGGCAATGACCATCGTATCCCGTCGGGAGCTTGGAGGCTTCTTGTTTTTGACGAAGCTGTTCCAGTCGTTCTTCGGTACAAAAGCAATAGTATGCGCGACCCGCATCAATGAGTTGCTTGGCATGGTATTGGTAGAGCTCGGTTCGTTCTGACTGCCGATAGGGCTTGGCATCTCCGCCAACGTGAGGTCCTTCATCAAAGTTGATCCCTGCCCATTCCAACACCTTGATCAGGTTTTCTTCCGCGCCTTCCACTTCACGTTTTTGATCGGTGTCTTCTACTCGGAGAATGATTTTTCCCTGGTTTTTCCTGGCGAAAAGAAAGCAATAGAGCGCAGTCCTGAGACTTCCTACATGGACGTATCCCGTCGGTGAAGGGGCGAAACGAGTAACCATCATAAAGGTGATTTAATTCCCTGGAAGTTTAGCAGGCTCAGGCTTTATTTGCGAATGAATCCTTTCCTCACTATACTGAATCTTGCTGTCGTTTTTTTTAGCAGTGGACTTTTACCGTATGGATTTCTTCTCACTTACCGCCATTGCCATCTTCGTCGTTTCGTTTTTGGCCATTATTTTTGATGTTTTCCCCAAAGCGCTGATTACCATCCTCGGCGCCCTTTTGATGATTATTTTTCATATCCTGGATTTTGAAGAAGCCATATTGGCTATTGAGTTTGAAACGATTGGGCTGTTGATGGGGATGATGATCATGGTCGATATCGTCGAATCGTCTGGCGTTTTTTCTTGGATGAGCGTTCAGTTGGCCAAGTTGACCGGAGGGAAACCTTGGTTGATCTTTCTTCTGTTTATTTTGATCATCGCCTTTTCTTCCGCATTTCTGGATAATGTCACAACTCTTTTGATTGTCCTTCCGATCCTGCTCGCACTCACCAAAGGCATCGGCCTGAACTCTAAAATCTTTGTGGTGGCCACGATCTTTTTCTCGATCATCGGAGGGACCGCTACCCTCATCGGTGACCCGACCAATGTCATCATCGGAACGTCCGCGAATCTGAGCTTCAATGATTTTATTTCCAACCTGACCCTCCCGCTTTCCCTGGTTTCGATTTTTGTTTTTTTGATCCTCTCCGTACGACATTGGAACAGCCTCTGCCCCATCAAAGGAAACCTCAAGCAGTTATTCGTTTCTCATTTAATGATCGAAAAGATCGAACATGACTTCGGCAAACAAGAACTCACCAGTTCTTTCATCATAAAGGTTTTGGTCATTTTGGGACTGACCATTCTTGGCTTTATTTTCCAACCTTCCATTGGACTCCCGGTGAGTGTGATCGCCCTCACGGGCTCGATGGTCCTCTTGCTGCTGACCACTCAGCATGCTTCTATTTATAAGTCTTTGGCTCACGTTGAATGGACGACCCTGTTCTTTTTTATGGGACTTTTCATCATGGTCGCTGGGCTTGAAAAAGTGGGGGTGCTTTCCGTCATTGGTGAAATGTTTATCGGACTTACGGATAACTATCTTTCGTTAATCCTTGTGCTTCTTTGGACAGCTGGAATTGCTTCCATGCTCATCGATAATGTCCCCTTTGTGACGATGATGATCCCGATTGTGTTCCAAATACAAGCTTCTCTCCCTCCAGATGTCGATGGCCAGCTCCTCTGGTGGGCTCTTTCTCTCGGAGCGTGCTTGGGAGGCACTGGATCTCCGATTGGTTCTTCTGCGAATGTGATTGCCCTGGGTATTGCCAGAAAAAATTCGATTGAGCTCACTTCTTTTGAATACATAAAGCTTGCATTTCCGCTGACTATAACGATGTTGATCGTTTGTTCGTTGTATTTTGTGGTGGTGATCTAAACATCATTTCTCCTTGCTATTCCGAGGACGGGGCATATAGTGTCTGGTGTCCAATTTTGAGATATGGACCCTCATTTTTATCTTTCGATTGCCGTCTTTGCCATTTCCTTTTTGGCAATTATTTTCGATGTTTTCCCCAAGTCCCTGGTAGCTGTTACCGGGGCTTTGTTTATGATCGTGCTGGGAGTTCTTCCATTTGACGAAGCTCTGGCTGCGGTAGATCTGGAAACGATCGGGCTGCTGATGGGGATGATGCTGATGGTCGATATCGTAGAGCATTCCGGCGTTTTCTCATGGCTGAGCGTCCGACTGACCAAACTCACCGGGGGTAAACCCTGGTTTATTTTTATCCTGTTTGCGTTTATCACCGCTCTTTCTTCGACCTTTCTGAATAATGTAACCGTTATTCTGATCGTCCTGCCCATCGTGCTGGCTTTGACTAGGGGGATCGGATTGGACGTGAAACCATTTGTCGTGGCCTCCATATTTTTCTCGATTATTGGAGGGGCGCTCACCCTGATCGGCGACCCCACGAATGTCATCATTGGCACCTCAGCTGGGCTAGGCTTCAATCAATTTCTGACTCATCTTTGGATCCCCATCTCTGCCGTTTCAGCGGCCGTCATCCTTGTTTTCTTAACGGTGGAATGGAAAACGGTACGACCCATTTCCGGCAATCTCCGACAGCTTTTCCTCTCTCATTTACTCATCGAAGAAATCGAGTACAAGTTTGGACGACAGGAACTTTCTAAATCGTTTATTGCTAAGGTGCTTTTGACCTTGGTCGCGGTGATTTTTGGCTTCGTTTTCGGAGGATATTTCGATCTGAACCCTACCGTGGTTTCTCTTTTAGGGGCCATGTTTTTATTCTTTCTCACCACCCAACACTCGTCTATTTATAAGTCACTTTCCAAGGTCGAATGGCCAACCCTTTTATTCTTTGCCGGACTTTTCGTGATGGTGGCTGGGCTAGAAGAAGTGGGGGCCTTAAACATGGTCGGGAACGTTTTTGTGGAGCTCACGAAAGATTACAGTTTCTTGAAGATGCTTCTCCTTTTGCTTTGGATGTCAGGAATTGCCTCCATGCTGATTGATAATGTGCCCTTCGTCACCATGATGGTTCCGATCGTGATGCAAATCCAGGGAACTCTTGACCCTTCACTTCCTCTGGAACAGATGTGGTGGGCTATGGCGTTAGGGGCGTGTTTAGGAGGGTGTGGATCCCCCATTGGTTCTTCAGTGAATATTGTCGCACTTGGATTGGCAGAAAAATCTGGCCTTCGGATCAGCAATGGAGAATACTTAAGAATGGCATTGCCGCTGACTTTTTTAATGCTCTCTGTTTGTTCATTGTATTTTCTTTTATTGCTTTCATAAGTCCTTATGTACCGAGAAAAAATTTCCAAACTCTTCCTCGATATTGAAAGTGAAGTCGGGACCACTCGACTCAATGACATGGTGTTGGCGGCACTCAAAAAAGCCATTCATGATTTTCGCGAGAAGAATGAAGAAGATTTTCTTCGACAATTTTATGAACTGCTCGAAATCGTCAAGAATACTTCGCCGCGTATTTCTCTCATCATCGACCATTTTTTCCATATCTGGAATGTTCTCCAAGATGCGAAGAGCAAGGAGCATCCAGCCAACCATTTGTACTGGGAACTGAAAATCATTGATGCACTAAAAGAGTTCCGGCAGGAAGCCAAGGTTGAACGCAAAAAAATGACCAAAGCAGGCGTGAGCAGTATGGGAAAGAATGATGTGATATTGATACACAGTATTAGCGGATCAGTTCTCGATACCTTGTGTGAAGCCAAAAGAAAGGGAAAGGCTTTTGAAGTGATCGTCGCCGAACAAGAGTCGGAAAAAACCCAGCAGATCGTAGAATTGCTGGCAAAAAGAAAAATCTCTTTTAAGGTGGTCCCCGAATATATGCTTTCTCACGTCGAACATGAGATCACGAAAGTCTTCTTGGGCGCCGTCACGATCAACAGTGAAATGAGTGTCGTCTGTGACGCCGGGAGCAACGCGATCGTTTCTGAATTTCACCTCAGCAAAAAGCCGATTTACTTGTTCATCTCCACTCGAAAGTTCAGCCTTTGGAAAGCTCGATCAGAACACCACCATTACAAGGTGAAAACCACCAAGACGCTCAGTCGTACTCCCGTGGAATTCCAACGGTTGAAATTTTCTCACGACCGAGTACCCCTCGACTATTATCACGTCGTCGTGACGGAACAAGGCCGAATGAAGCCAGACGAAGTAAAAGACCTCTACCTAAAAAAATACAAAGAACGAGAGGGATGGAGAAAGGAATTCTTCCGGGACTAGAATTGAAAAAAAACATTCATGCCTTATACTTTTGAGGCTTTATTTTTTTCATGGACCAAGACCGTTTTAACAAATTAGAGAAGATTCGGGCAAAAGGGGTTAACCCTTATCCTGACCGTTTTGACCAAACCCACTCCTTGCTGGAGGCTCATGACAGTCCTCAGGGGACGAAGGTGAAGGTCGCCGGCCGCATGATGATGTTTCGCGACATGGGGAAGATTACCTTCGCGCATCTGCAAGATTTGTCTGGGCGTACCCAGGTAGTCTTTCAGGTGGATGAGATCGGCAAGGAAGATTTTGATTTTTTGAAACTGCTCGACCTCGGTGATTACCTGGGAGTGGAAGGAGAAATCTTCACCACCCAAAAAGGCGAGATCTCGATCTTGGTGAAGAAATACCAACTGCTCGCCAAAGCCCTGCGACCCATGCCTGAGAAGTGGCACGGATTGAAGGACAAGGAAATGGCCTACCGACACCGCTACCTCGACCTGATCAGCAATCGCGAGACTATGGACCGCTTCGTATTTCGCTCGAACTTCGTCAAGGCCCTGCGGGAGTTCTATTGGCAGCATCGCTTCATGGAATTGGAAACACCGGTGCTGGCTTCCTCCGCTTCAGGTGCCTTAGCGAAGCCCTTTATCACCCACCACAACGCCCTCGACCACGACTTTTTTCTCCGGATTGCGATTGAGACACCACAGAAGGAAGCACTGGTAGGAGGATTTGAACGAACCTTTGAAATCGGGAAGGTCTTCCGGAACGAAGGCATGGATCCTTCGCACCTGCAGGAGTTCACCATGTGCGAACACTATGCGGCCTACTGGAACTATGAGGACAATATGAGCTTCACGGAAGAGATGTTTCACTATCTGCTCGACCAGACCCTGCGAACCCGGGTGGTACAGATCCCAGATCGTGACGGCAAACTGCACGAAGTGGACTTTGGCAAGCCTTGGAAGCGCGTCAGCATGCGTGATCTGATTAAGGAAGATTGTGGCATTGATATCAATCAGCATGATAGCGCTGAGAGCTTGCTCAAGGAGATCAAGCGGCAGAAGATCGAAATCGATGGCATCGACAAGCTCGGCCGCGGCAATATGATCGATCAGCTTTACAAGAAGGTCTCCCGACCGAAGCTGATCCAGCCGACCTTCCTGATGCAGCATCCGGTGGACCTGTCCCCGTTGGCGAGGAGGAATGATGAAAACCCTGAGATCGTCGACCGATTTCAACTGGTGGTGAACGGCTGGGAGGTGGTGAACGCCTACTCAGAGCTCGTCGATCCGGTGGATCAGGCGGGACGGTTTGAGCAACAGTCGGAGGCCAAGAAGGCCGGAGACGAAGAAGCCCACGGCAAGGATGATGAGTTTGTGAAAGCGATGGAGCACGGCATGCCTCCCCAATCGGGATGGGGCATGGGCATCGACCGCATCGTGGCGCTGCTCACCCAGCAAGCAAACCTGAAGGATGTGGTGCTGTTCCCACTGATGAAACCGGAGCACGGAGCACTGGAAGGTCCCCTGCTCGTCGTGGGTGAAATTATTGAAGCAGAGCCACATGAGAAAAAAACTCACATCAAGATCTGCAAGGTAAACCTTGGTGAGCACGGCATCAAGAACATCGTCTGCGCGGCGGACAACGCACGCAAAGGCATAAAGGTGATCGTCGCTCTCCCCGGCTTTGAAATCCTCGACTGGGAAGGATCTGGGAAGGTGGCTTATGTCGTCGAAGAACGGAAGACCTATGGCACGGTGAGCGAAGCGGTGATGTGCGCACCTGAGGAGGTGGGGATCAAAGAGCCTGATAACGCAAAAAAACCGCTGATCGTGGAATTGGATGCGGAAGCTGAAGTGGGAACTCACTATGAAGTGGCATAGTTCACGAGGGTAACGGTGTGATATAATGGAGCATTGATTGGATTTATGACCCAAAAAGATATCAGCATCGGGCAGCTTTATATCACGAATGCTTCCTTCGGACATGTGGGCGTTGGTGAGCCAGATTTTCGTGAACGGTTTACAAAAAAAATGGGGCCTGAACCGAAGCATTTGATCTGGATGGACCAGGTTCATAGTACCACCGTCCAATGGGTGGATTCGATAGATGAACCTGAAATGATTTTGCCAAAAACCGACGGCGTATTGACCCGTCAGAAGCATGTTCTCTTGATCACCAAAACCGCCGACTGTGTCCCCGTGCTGCTCTGGAATGAAAAAGAAAAAGTCATCGGCGCTCTGCACTGTGGATGGAAAGGTTTTTTCGCGGGTATCTTGGAATCATTTGTTCGCGTCTGTCGTGAACAAAACCTCGAGCTCGAAGACTTCTATGCTTTCCTAGGACCCCATTTGAGGATGAAGCACTTTGAAGTGAAAGAAGACTTTCTTCAAAAAGCCCCTCCGCAAAAAAAAGTTTTTATCGAACACCATCATGGCAAATCGTTTTACAACTTAAGCCTCGGCGTAAAAACAACATTGAATTCACTGGGTCTGATGCGGATCGAAGACCATGGGATCGATACCTACAGCTCACCGGATTTCTACTCTTATCGCCGGTGGAGCCAGCTTCCTGAAGGTGAACGACCGGAACACTACAATACTTTCGCGAACTGTATTATACTGACGTAGCATTTATTCAATCCATGCTTCGTCGACTCAAATCCACCTTTTCGCCTTCTCATCCGATCCGGCTGTTCTGGTATCGCCTCAAGGCTTTCTTGGCCTGCCTGTATTTCCGATATCCAGCGAATAAGCTCATCGTCATTGGGATTACTGGGACCAATGGAAAAACCACCACGACCACTCTCACGGCAAAAATTTTGGAGGAGGCTGGGTATAAAGTCGGGATGGCCTCGACCGTGAACTTTAAAATTGGCCGGAAGGAATGGCAGAACACGACTCACAAAACGACCCTTGGACCGTTTCAACTTCAGAGTTTGCTGAGAAGAATGGTGAAAGAAGGCTGCAAGTACGCCGTCATCGAAACGAGTTCCCATGCCTTGGCACAGTATCGCGTGGCGGGCGTGAGCTATGATGTGGTGTGTATTACTAATGTGACCCCGGAACACCTGGACTATCACAAATCGATGAAGGCTTACCGGCAGGACAAGATGAAGTTGTTTAAGGATTTGATATCCCAACAGAGAAAGCCCGGAGTCCAAAAAATCTCCATTCACAATGCTGATGATCCGGAAAACTTTGATGAATTCATGAGGTTTGAAGCGGATCGAAAGATTGCCTATGGTCGAATGATTACTGAACATCCCGGGATTTCCGAACAAATCCGGGCTGAAGATGTCCAGCTTTCTCCAGAGTTTACGGACCTGGTACTCGTCACCCCAAAGGAGAAGCTGAAGATGAGACTCCATCTTCCTGGAGAATTTAATGTGGAGAACTTGATGGCTGCCACGGCTATCACCACTTCGCAAGGGGTTGCATTGAAGACGATTCAGGAAGCGATCAAGAATGTCCACCTGATCCCTGGTCGTATGGAAAGCATTCATGAAGGCCAAGATTTTCAGGTGATTATTGATTTTGCGATGACGGAGGATGGCTATGAAAAACTGCTTTCTACCCTGCAAAAAACCACCGAAAAGAACCTCTGGGTGGTGTTTGGTTGCTGTGGTGACCGAGACCGAAAGAAACGCCCTAAAATCGGTGAAATCTGTGGCCGGATCGCGGACAAGGTAGTGGTGTGCGATGACGAACCGTACACGGAAGACCCTCAGGTCATTCGAAATATGATCCTTGAAGGGTTGGAGAATACGAAAATGGTCAAGAATGAGGACTATTTTGAAATCCCTGATCGAGCGGAAGCGATCGAATACGCCTTTTCCCAGGCGAAACCAGGCGATACGGTGGTCGTCCCGGGGATGGGAGACCTTCAAGGCAGGACTTTCGCCAATGGCATCCGCCCCTGGAATGAACGCGAGGAAGTCCGGAAAATCCTACGAAAACTCCATCCGAAAGCCCAGGTGTAGCAAAAGTTACTGGCACTCTCCTACCCTGCTTGCTAATTTTTGGATCGTCTGCTAGTGTGGTAATCTCCTGTTGAGGAGAAATTTATTCTTTATTCTCACCCTATGCGTAAAGGTGGATGCGGCAACTGCGGTTGCGGATTTATGCTCGGTGGTGGAGGAGGATGTGGAAGCTGCTAATGTTCTCCACGACTTTTCACCCCTAGCAAGAACCATTCCTCATCGGAGTGGTTTTTTTTGTGCGAAATGCTCGTCTATAAATGAGTATCCTCCCGCATTTCATGATAAGAAGCCCATGTGTATCATTTTTGAAAAATTGTTGATTTAGGGAAATAACACTGATAATCTTTTCCCGCTCTGAGGAACCTTTTTTCTCATGGGCATGGCACTATTGGAGCAGTAGCTCAGTTGGTTAGAGCGTCCGCCTGTCACGCGGAAGGTCGCGGGTTCGAGTCCCGTCTGTTCCGCCATTTATCTAAGAAAACCCTAAGTTTTTTTAAGGACGAGAAGTTTATCCCGAGCGAAGCCGAGGGAAGTCCCGTCTGTTCCACGATTCTGCTTCTGACCAGCCTATCACATGGCAACTTCGGATGAATGGCTCATATTTTTACAACTTTCGTAAACTCTGATACTTTGGGGAGGTCATTTATCATTCCATGACCGACTCCAAAGCCTCCAATTCTCTCGTGATCCTCTGCCTTATTGCGGTCACGGTAGTCTTATATATTCTCAAGCCCCTACTGATCCCCTTTCTGATCGCGGTCATGCTGAGTTATATTCTTGGCCCATTGGTGGAAAAGCTCGCGTCATATAAAATTCCCCGAATTGTTACCCTTTTCGTGATTTTCATTGTCGGGATCGGTGTATTGGCCACGTTTCTGGATGTTGTGGTTTCGAACGCTCGAACTTTTTCAGAGAATATTCCAGAGTACCGTACTCAATTCATGGTTTTATTCGACCAGTATTCCACTCAGTATCCTTGGCTGAACCGATCCTTTGAGGAGGTCATTAGCTTTCTCTTCGGGCTGCCGATTGGGAGCTATACCACGGCGGTTGTGAGCTCGTCGTTAAGTTTCCTGTCTGATGCCTTACTGGTGATTTTCTTTATCACCTATCTCTGCCTGTCTCTTCATACCTACCCCGGGAAGATCGAACGGGCCTTTCCTGGAACAAAGGGGAAAAACATTCAGCGGATCCTGTCTCATATCAATCGGGACATTCGTCAGTACATTAGCATCCACACGTTCGTGAGTTTGGGAGTGGGTATTTCAGTCGGCATCATCTGCTGGTCCTTCGGCATCCCTTTTGCGTTTCTTTGGGGCTTTCTGGCCTTTGTCTTGAACTACATTCCTACCATCGGGTCCATTGTCGCCAGCATTCCCCCAGTGGTCATCGCAGTAGTCCAGCTCGGTATAGGCTCAGCTGTCATGGTTGCCCTGCTGATCATTTTGGCACAAATGGTCTGGGAGAATGTGATCGAACGCAAAATGGCCGGTGAAAGCCTCGGCATGTCGGCGATTGTTATGCTGCTCTTCTTGGTATTTTGGACCTGGCTTTGGGGGATCGTGGGAGCCATCCTGGCTGTCCCCATTGCCTCCATGGTGAAAATCGTTTGCGAGAATGTCCCTTCACTCAAGCCGATCAGTGTTTTGATGGATGATCGATAATCAATTGGCATTCTCAAAATTGAGAATTTTTAAAATACCATGATTCATCGTACATTCTTCATTTTTGATCAATCCTCTTAGAGGAGCGTGAAAATAATGATCTGCACTAAGAAAAGCGCTGGTATTGCCATGATGACATCATCGATCATCAGAGCGAACCCTCCTCTTTTTTGGTCGTATACCGAAGCCGGCCAGAGCTTCGCGACGTCGAATACCCTGAACAAGAGAAAGGCGATCAGCCAGTGCAGCCACACTTGATCGAGAAAAAAAGTAACGATCATCATGCCCACCACTTCGTCGATCACAATGTGCTTTGGGTCTTTCACTTTGTCCCGTTGCTCAACGTAATCCGAAAGTTTCACCCCGAGGATAAAGGTCGTAAGAATTACCCCTAACTTGATGGGCTGATCCAAGAAAGGCCAAAAGCTAAAGAGCACCAGGCCACTCGTGAAAGAGCCCCAGGTCGCGGACATAGGACGCAAATATCCGGAACCAAAAAAGGTCACCACCGCATTGACCGAGAAGTCTTTTAGATTCATGGGAATTGGTAATGAAGCAGCGTTGTTCCTGCTTGGTTGAGCAATTGAGAACTGACGAGTTTCCAGTTTTTTTGAACTGAAAGATACTCGCCCTTGAGGAGATTTTTTCCTTTTTCAAACAGTATTGGCTCTACCGTGAGGTACACATCCGTGACCAAGTTCTGCTCGAGGAACCAATGATAGATTTCGGCACCACCCAGGATGGTTACCACCTTGTACTGAAGCAAATCGCAAAGATTGATGAGGTCTTCTTTTTTGTCGTGAAAGAAATGAACTTCCGAATGTTTTTCCTCATGGATTTTCAATCCCTCGATCGAACGAGTGAAAACAATCACCGGTTTTTGGGATCTTCCATGCTTCGAATGCTTCTCGTAGGTCACCCTTCCCATGATCAATACATCGCTTTCATGGATTTTTTGTTGAAGGAAAGCTTTGTCTTCAGGACTGGAGTACTTTGAAAAATCGCCGTACTCATCAGTTATTTTTCCATCCAGGGATATCCCCGCCACCATTTGAAACACCCGGCTTTTGCTTTTTCTTGTTTTCACAGCGGATTTTCATAATAATGCACTGGTTAGAGTACCCTTAATTCATCTCAAATGGAATCTCGCTTCTGGGATAAGAACGTCGGTAAAGTTCTTCAAATCTTTCTTTGGATTATTGCCTTTTACGTGGCGTGGTATGTGGTACCAAAGGGCTATGAAAAACTTGTCGATATTCCTGGAACCATGGAATTTTTTATCAGCCTGGGTATTCCAGGTTCTTTGGCCTCCGTTTCCGGTATCGTAGAGCTCGTCGGACCACTGATGATGCTTGTTCCGCGCTTAGCCTTTTACGGTGCTGTGCCGGTCACCATCAATATGCTGGTAGCGAGTTATAGTGTTGGTTGGAATACTTGGCCTCTGACCCTGGCGGTTCTTTCATTGATCGTTGTCATCATCGCACGACCGTCATTTTTACGAAAAAAGAAACAGATCACCAAGATCTCCATTTAAATGTGGCACGAAAAAGCACCCTAGGTTTTGAGTATCAGGGTGCTTTTTTAGTTTAGAGAACTCCTGCTTCTTTCAGATTGCTTCTGGTATCAAAGGCGATGCAATCAATGGGAATTTCTCCCGTTTCTTCGTATCCCCTGAGCCAGGTCACCACTTGGCTAATACGAGTAGAAACTTGATGAAGGATTTTTTGAACCATGAGAGTTTTTTATTTTTATTTCATAGCAGTTTAGCAGATTTTGGCGACTCATTCAAGTTTACCCCTTTGGCAGGATTTGATAGTGTTGGATTGTAACTTTTCCTATGAATTATTGGCTTTTTAAAAGCGAACCTGACACGTGGTCTTGGAATGATCAGCTGAAAGCTGGCAAAAAAGGAACCCCTTGGAATGGGGTCCGGAATTTTCAAGCCCGGAATAATATGATGAAGATGAAAAAGGGTGACCGTGGGTTGTTTTATCACAGCGGAGGGGAACGGAATATCCTCGGGGTGGTTGAGGTCATCAAAGAAGCCTATCCAGACCATACGGCTGAGGATGGAAACTGGCAGATGGTCGATATCGCTGCCGTGAAGGAATTTCAACGTTCCGTCTCATTGGCGGAAATCAAGGAACACCCTTTGTTGGAAAATATGGTGCTCGTGAAACAAGGTCGATTATCAGTGAGCCCGGTGACAAAGCAGGAATTTGAGGTGATTCAAGATTTGGGAACATAAATGGGTTCTCGTAGGGGCGGGTCGTGACCCGCCCCTACGAGAATTATTTTTTATTCATTCGTATGATTGGCAAATCATTTCCCAAGTTCCAGCTCGAAGACCAGGATGGAAAGGTCTGGACTGAAGCAGATTTCAAAGGCTCCTGGACCGTTTTATACGCCTACCCGAAAGACATGACCTCCGGCTGTACGATTGAAGCCCATGATTTTACGGAAAACCTGAAATCCTTTCAAAAATTAGGAGCTCAAGTTTTAGGAATCAGTCCCGATGATACGAAGAGCCATCAGAAGTTTTGCAACAAAGATGGCATCACTTATCCCCTTTTAGCTGACACTGATAAGGATTTATTAGAAAAGCTCGATTGCTGGAAAGAGAAGTCCATGTATGGGAAAAAGTATATGGGCGTGGAACGATCTACCTGGATCATTGATCCAAAGGGAACCATCGTGAAAGAATGGCGGAAAGTCAGTGTGGCAGGGCATGTGAAGGAAGTTTTGGAAACAATGAAGTCCTTCCAATAACCACTGGACGATGAAGACCTTTCGAAGGCTCAGCATGTGAGCTCCTTCATGGTCTATCGTTTATCGTCCATTGTTGCTATAATGACGGCCTATGAAAACCATGTCCGTCCAGGTTGGAAGTATTGGCATCGGCGGGAACAATCCCGTTCGGATCCAATCGATGACCAACACGCCTACCGAAGACGTGGCTGCCACCGTAGCACAAATCAAAGAATTGGTTGATGCTGGATCAGAATTGGTGCGCCTGACGGTGAATATTCCGGAGGCTGCAAAAGCGGTTCCACTCATCAAGGAAGCATTGGCACAGTCTGGGTATGGCCACGTGCCACTGGTTGGTGATTTTCACTACAACGGACATCTCTTGCTCGCACGTTATCCTGACTGTGCGAAAGCGCTTGATAAATACCGCATCAATCCAGGCAATGTAGGTGCAGGGAATGAACGAGAAGAACACTTTCGAGAAATTATCGAGATCGCGGTGAAGCACCAAAAACCAGTGAGAATTGGTGTGAACTGGGGATCGCTCGATCAGGATTTACTGACCAAGCTGATGGATGAGAATGCGAAATCGAAAGATCCACAATCGGATAAAGAGGTCATCATCAAAGCGATGGTCCAGAGCGCCCTTCAATCTGCCCAGTGGGCAGAAACGATGGGAATGAAGTCGAATCAGATTATTTTAAGCGTGAAGATGTCGGAGGTGCAGGACATGGTGATGGCCTATCAACTGCTTCACCAGCGTTGCGTGGAACAAAATACTTTGTATCCACTTCATCTCGGATTAACCGAAGCTGGCTCAGGCATGAAAGGTCTTGTGTCGAGCAGTGCGGCTTTGGGGATTCTCCTCCAGCAAGGGATCGGCGATACCATTCGATACTCGCTCACTCCTTCGCCAGAAGGCAAGCGTGTTGATGAAGTGGAAGCTTGCAAGCTGCTCTTACAAACTCTCGGTCTTCGTTCCTTCAAACCGATGGTCACCAGCTGTCCCGGTTGTGGCAGGACCAGCAATGATCTGTATCAAAAAATGGCGGCGGAAGTGACCGCCTATGTCGATCAACGGATGCCGGAATGGAAAGAAAAATATCCGGGCGTTGAGAAACTGAAGATCGCCGTGATGGGTTGTGTGGTCAATGGCCCTGGTGAATCTCAGCATGCTGATATCGGCATCAGCCTTCCGGGGAGATCAGAAAAACCAGTGGCGATGGTGTATGTGAAGGGCCAGTTGGTGAAGTGTTTGCAGGGGGAAAATATCACGCAAGAATTTATCTCTTTGCTGGAGGAACACGTTCAAGACTTGAGCAAAAAGACCTGAGTGCTTTTTTTTTCTAAGACCACAGCTGCGGGGAGTTTTTGCTGTATTGCTTCTTGCAGCGTCTCCTCTTTTTCATTGCCTTTGAGCAAGAACATTTGCTCATGAGAGCTCTTCAGAGCTGGAAAAGTGAGGGTCAATCGATCACGAACATCAAACTGATCAGTGGTGGTGTGGGCCACCCATCGAGCTTTTTCTTCAAGTGCAGCACTACTCGGGAAGAGGGATGCTGTGTGTCCGTCAGTCCCCATACCAAGGAGGATAAGATCGAAGAATTCCTTCTGGGTTGGATCAAGCTGAGACTCGTATTCGTTTAAGCATTCTTCGATAGCAAGACTCGTTTCAAAATACACCACCTTCTTTGGCCGAACGTGGTCGAGCAAGGTTTCACGGATCATTCGGTAATTGGAATGAGGGTCCTTGAACGGAACGTATCGCTCATCGACGAGGTATATTTCCAATTGTTCCCAAGTGATATCCAGCTCAGCGAGTCTTCGATATATCGGCCCAGGAGTTGACCCCCCGCTTAAGGCGAGACGGAAGATTTTTCCCTGCTTCGTTTTCTGTAAAATTCGTGAGTGAATTTCGCGCACTACCGTCTCTATAAATGCTTGCTCTGTTTGGAAGGTGTTGATGTGATTCATTTTTCAAAAGGAACTTCATGCCAATGAAAACCGTCATTGTCGGTGATTCGGTTCTGTTCTTCCGGCCCATTTGAATAATCTTCATACTGTATCAGTTGAACATCTCTTTTTTCACAGCAGCTTAAGAGCTTATCGGTGAATTTCCAGGTTGCAATGATTTCCTCAAAACTGAGAAAATTGCTTTGATCGTTTTGGAAGACGTTTAAAAGTAATCTTCCGTGCTCTGGAAGGCAGTCATCGCCAAAACAGGCGATGGATTCTGATGTCGTCAGATCGTGGAATTCATTCCTATTCCCACCGATTTTAGTATACAGCTTCAGGTGAAGACGCTCATGAGGTTGAAGCTCTAAGATCAGTTTGTTGGGCTGCACATCCTTGTTGTGGGCCTGAAAGGGATGCTTTTTAAATTCCACGACAACGTAGGTGTGCTTTTTACTCAGCATTTTTCCGGTGCGGATATAAATGGGCACCTTGTACCAATCCTGACGGTCGATAAACAATCGAAGTGCCGCAAACGTCGGGGTTTTTGATCCCTTCTTTACCCCCTCAATGCCTTTATAGGTTTTGTGTTGTCCCAACACCATGGCTTTTTCGAAACCGCGGTATTTTAAGGCTGAGAGGACAGCGATTTTTTCCCGATGAATGCTTGAGGACTCCTGTTCTACCGGAAGCTCCATCGTCAACAGAGAGAGGAGCTGCAACAGATGGGATTGGATCATATCTTTGATGATCCCCACTTGATCAAAGTAGCTGATCCGATTGGCGACACTCAAGTCTTCTGAAGCTGTGATCTGAATGTTGGCGATCAACCTTCCACTGAGGAGCGTATTCAGGATTCCATTCGCGTAGCGAAGCGAAAGAATGCTCTGAACAGCCTCTTTCCCCAGATAGTGATCCAGGAGAAAGACCCTGTGCGCTGGGAAATGCATAGAAACTCGGTGGAAGAGTTTTCTGGCGCTTTTTTCGTCGTGCCCGAAGGGTTTTTCGATCACCACTCGAATATCGTCGCCTAATTTTTTCCGCAATGGTGAAAGGTTCTTGATAATTCCCGGAAAAGCCGTCGGAGGAACAGCCAAGTAATTGATCACCGTGATTTTTTTGTTTCCCGACTTCTTCAAAAGCTCCTCACAGAATCGTTCATAATCCGTTCCGTCATCGTATTGTCCACTGAAATAGAATACGTGCTCGAGAAGCTGGTCGAGGATTTTATTATCAATATCTTCGCCCCTCATCACACTTTTTCTGAATTCCTCCCGGAATTCCTGATCTGATTTCGCTGTTCGAGAATATCCAATGATCCAGAATTCTTTTGGGAATCGCTTTTGTTCGGCAAGAGAATAGAGTGCCGGAAAAATCTTTATCTTGGCCAAATCGCCAGAAGCTCCGAAGAGGGTGAAGATGAACGGTTTTTCGATTTTATAGAGCATGGGGCGGAACGACTGAGAAAGATGTGACGATTGGGGGGATGAGGATGAATATTCCTGCGCTCAATTCCATTCCGTGTGGAAGGTGCCGGGCTTATCGGTTCGTTCGTAGGTGTGGGCGCCGAAGTAGTCGCGAAGTCCTTGGATGAGATTGGCAGGGAGTTGCTCACTGCTGAGCGTATCGACGTATTGAAGAGCGGAAGTTAATCCTGGTGTCGGTATGCCTTGCTGAACCGAAAGGGTCACGACATCCCGCCAGTCGGGCAGTGCCTCATGGATACCGTCTTGCATTTCTTGCACTTCGAAGAGATGGGGCTGGTCTTCAGTTTTCTGATAGACCTCTGTGAGGAACTGGAGCATCTTTGCGCGAATGATACATCCTCCTTGCCAAATACGAGCTATTTCGGAAAGATCAATGTTCCAGTTGTTTTCCGCTGCTGCTTTCTTGATGAGTTCAAATCCTTGAGCATAGATACTGAGGAGCGAAGCGTAGAGAGCCGACTCAAGTTTTTCCGTGAATTCCTTCACCTCCATCGCTGGCTTCTGGGTTGGTTTTGGATAGAACTTTGACAGGCTGGATCTCAACTCTTTCTCACCTGAATTCACTCTGGCAAACACCGCTTCAGAAATCGATGAGACTCCGACAGCGCGATCGAGCCCTTCGATAGCGGTCCATTTCCCCGTTCCCTTTTGTCCTGCTTTATCCAAGATATGATCGATCAAATGGCCTCGTTTTTCTTCGTCTTTTTTTCTCAAAACAGGAACAGAAATTTCAAACAAGTAGGATTCCAGTTTTCCTTTTCCGTAGTGAGCAAAGATGTCCGCGATTTTTTCCGGGGAAAGTTTATACAGCTTTCGCAGCAGGTCGTAGGCTTCCGCCATGATTTGCATGACCGCGTATTCGATCCCATTGTGAACCATTTTGACATAGTGACCTGCTCCGTCTTCTCCCACGTGGGTCACACAGGGGTAGCCCTTGAAGTCTTTGGCGGCAATTTTCATCCACATAGGCTTCAGCATTTCCCAACTTCGATCTGAACCTCCAGGCATCAGACTGGGGCCCTTTAGAGCTCCTTCTTCTCCACCGGAAACTCCACAGCCAACAAAGTGGACTTCTCTTTCTTGAAGTTCTTTCGCTCTGCGAATCGTATCCTGATAATTTGAATTGCCACAGTCGATGATCGCGTCACCTGCTTCGAGATGTGGAAGTAATTGCTCGATGACTTCATCGACCGGCTCGCCTGCCTTTACCATGATGATCACTTTTCGAGGTTTCTCGAGTGATTTCACGAACGCTTTCAAATCTTCCTTCCCGGCCAGATCATCACCCCCAAAGGCCTTGATGTATTCCCGGGTCTTTTCAGCAGTGCGATTGAACACCACCGTCCTCATACCTCTTCCAGAAATATTTCTGGCGAGATTCGCGCCCATCGTCGCCAATCCTATGAGTCCAATTTCGTAGTGTTCCATGAGTCGCGAGTTAAAGAACCTGATCGATTTTTGCCCGGCGTGCGTATGTTTTTAAATTGATGCAGACATCCTTTCCTGCTTTTTTGAACATCTCGTGCGCCTGTTCAATGAGTTCAACCGCTTGCTCCCAGGTATCCACACAGATAATGGACTCCATATCTTCTTTATCCAGCAGTTCCATTTTCAGAGGGTTTTCCTTCACCCATTCTATGAGCCCTTTCCACATGCTTCCCATCATAATGATGGGCATTTTACAGGTGTGGCGGACTTGCATCAGCTGCCAAGAATAAAAGAATTCCAGCAGGGTTCCCACCCCTCCCGGCGCTACGACAACCACATTGGAAAGGAGCATAAAACCATCTAAACGCTTTGAGAACACCTCAAACTCTCTTTTAATATCCAAAAATTTGTTATCAAATTGTTCGTGGGGGAGGACAATGTTCAATCCAAATGAATGGCTGTTGGATCCTTCTTTTCTTCCGATCTTATGTCCGCGATTTGCGGCCTCCATCAGTCCCGGGCCACCTCCAGTCACCACATCAATATCCATTTCTGCCAATCGATGCGCCAAGAGATAGACTTCTTGATAAGCTTTGTCGTCCTTTTTTAAACGTGCCGAACCGAAGACGGTGACGCGGAAATGTCCAGGATCGATATCATCGGGGATGCCGTCTTTATTATTATCAACCATTTTTGAAAAATTTGTGTTTGTACTATGAAGGATATTGCCGGGCTTTTCTAGAACTTTGGCTACAACAATATTCACTCTATTGTACAGGAAAACAGCCCGTTTTTGAAGCTCTTTGAGGGATTTCTGGCTTTACGTCAGGAGTTTTTGAATGTTTTCCTCGATTTTCCCTTCCCCTAGCCCCGCTTCGATATAGAGCTCATCGGCCTTGCCGGACAACTGGTATTCCGTTACCCCCATATTCATCAGGCGCACGGACACTCCATTTCGGGCAATCAGCGCAGCGATGGCAGATGCATATCCGTTGTGGGGGTTGTGGTCTTCAATCGTGAGGACTCTTCCGGTTTTTTGAACCGATTCGAGGATGAGCTTTTCATCGAGATGGCTCAGACTATTCATGCAGATGACCTCGAAATCCGCGCTCATTTTTTTCCGAACATTCAGCACCATGTGCAGCATGGGGCCCGCTGCCAGCACGGTAACAACTGTCCCCGATCGAATGAGGTCGTATTTTCCTGGAACGAATTGATACTGTTCATCATAGAAGACTGATCCGTCTTCTTTGGTCATCACTGGGATTTTTGCACGCCCCATTCGAACATAAAAATTGCCATACGTTTTCGCTGCGTAGCGAATCATGTGGTCACAGAGGTTGGGGTCGGATGGTTCGAGGATGGTGGTGTTGAAGAACCCCAGGAAGCATCCCATGTCATCGATGGCCTGATGGGTTGGCCCGTCTTCCCCAACGGAGAGGCCACAGTGAGTCGCCACCATTTTGACGTTTGCCCGGTTGATGTCGTTGACCCGAGCCATGTCTTTCGCACGGCTGGTCATGAAGGCCCCGAAGGTTGAGCAAAAAGGAACTTTTCCCACCAAACTCATGCCCCCGGCGAGGGAAACCATGTGCTGTTCGGCAATGCCGACGTCGAAGACCCGTTCAGGAATTTCCTTTCGCATGATATCCGTCATGACCGAACCGCCAAGGTCGGCGGTGATGGCGACAATATCTTGGTTTTTTGAAGCGAGGTCTTTGAGAGCATTTCCATAGGCTGAACGACAGTCCGTTAACTGATCGGCAGGAACCATCTTCGGTGAACCGACATCGATCTTTGGAGGATTCTTTTCGATGGAGTAGGGTTCGTCTGGCTTCCACTTCACCTGAGTTGTCACAAATTGGTCGATCAGCGATCGTTCTTCAGCACTCAACTCCAGATCTTTCAGAATGGTATCGCACTCCTCCGGCTTGGGCGTTTTCCCATGCCAGGTGGCCTTGTGGGCGACACCTTCCGGCTCCATAAAGGGAACCCCTTTGCCCATGATGGTGCGACCAAGAATTAAGGTGGGGGCATGCTGTTCTTGCTGAGCCTGATGAATCGCGGTCCACATGGCTTGGTAGTCGTGGCCATCGACGTCGATCACCTGCCAGTGGGCGGACTTGAAAATGTTCACGAAATCGACCGGCATGATTTCTTCCAGAGAAGCAGAAAGCTGCACCTGGTTGTAGTCCATGAAGACGATCAGGTTGTTCAGCTGGTACTTATTCGCATAGTGCATCATTTCGTAGACGATCCCCTCTTGGCATTCGCCATCACCAACTAAGCCGTAGATTTTTTCGTTTGAACCGTTCAGCTTGGCGGCGTGAGCGAATCCCGTCGCTGCTGAAGCCCCGATTCCCAGAGGTCCGGTGCCGTACCAGACGCCAGGGACATGTCGAGTGATGTGGCCTTCATAGATGGAACCAGCTTGGCGGAAGGTGTCGATAACTTCTTGTTTTGGAATGTAACCTAATTCAGCCAAGGTGCTGTAAACCCCTGGGGAAATGTGGCCATTGGATACCACGACCTTTTCTCCCGTCTGGCTAATGATGAAGCTGTAGAGCAGCACCAAGAAGTCCAAGGCTGACAAAGAACCACCTGGATGACCGGATTGGGACTGCTTTAACATGCTTATGATGGTATGCGCGCAGGATTTGCGGAAGGTCTCGAGGAAGGTGATGTGTTCAGAAGTGAGCTGTTCTCCAATTTTTGGGATGTGCATAGATCGAAAAAGAGTATCGGGGAGATACTAGCAAAAAAGTCATGAACGAGGAAATCTCTCTTTAGGTGATTTCTTCAATCTCACCCATCACAGAGGCGCAGAAACGGACTCTGAGAGTGCCATCCGGAATGTCGAGTAATTCATCAAATATTGACACATATCTACCAACGGCACCTATCCCCACAACACATTTATCTTCAATTGCTTGATCCTCATCAGATTCACTGTCCGTATCCTTAAGGATACTGCTGAGGCCATCACCAAACCTCTTGCCCTGAAGAAGATAATACACTGTGATGGCACTGAAACACATGTAGTCCGGTGCTGACATGCCTGCAGGCAAACGTTCTCTGAATGTCCTTCGTCGTTGTCTCAGAGTTCGTGATGGATGATCTGTTGGGTGTGAACCATACTTCTGTGGCTCTTGAACAATCGCAAATTTCCATTTTTTTATCTTGTTTCCTTCGATTTGAGCGTCAGTATAGAATTGCTCAGATGAGTTAGAAAGTGCGTGACCAGTCACAAGTGGACTAGTTCCCTGTATCGTCAATGCCTGATCCCATCGTTCCCAAGTCATAACAGGAACTAAGACTAGGGTTTGTTTTCGCATGCTAAATATTTCCCGAGCTTGATCTCTTGTGATGGTACGTCGGATCGCTGTCATGATGGCCTCCTTGTCCGGAAGAGGAGCATCTCCTTCTTGAGGTTGGACAGCATACCGAAGGGCATCATCAATTTGATTAGCGATTAAATCTTCCACAAGTTTTTTCGCATCTAGAGCGTTGAGAACTCTCTCACGATTAACTCGTGACAAACTCAGTAATGCTTGATGTGTTTCTTCAGGTGACTGTGACCTAGCATTCACAAAAAAATCTCTTTCTGTATTGGCACTTTCCGGATCAGAGACCCTCACTCTCCGGTCTGCTTCACGTTGTGTGTCCATTTTTTGGTTAATTCTTTTTATTATACCATAGTTGGGAATATTATTCCAATTTTGAACTCTATAAAATTCTCATTTTCTACCCAATATTATGGAGCTTGAACCAAGAATCACTTTAAAAAAACGCTTCATGAAAGCTTTTCTCTTTTTGAAGAATTTTCCTTAAAATCGGATAGTTTGTATACCTTCATTTTCAATACTACTGCTTCTTTCTCACCTTCTCCCAGTCCTGGAGGAACTTCTCTAATCCAATATCGGTCAGCGGATGCTTGAACATTTTTTCCATGACGTCGGCTGGCATGGTGCAAATATCACAGCCGAGCTTGGCAGCCTCGATCACGTGTCGGGGGTGTCGCGTGCTGGCGAACAGGATTTGGGTTTCAATCCCGAAGTTATCAAAAATTTGCCGAATCTCTGCCATGGTGTCGAGTGAATCCTGGCCGATGTCATCGATACGCCCCGCGAAGGGACTGACGATATAGGCTCCTGCTTTGGCTGCTAAGAGGGCCTGGTTGGCGGAAAAAATCAACGTGCAGTTGATGCGAATGCCTTCGGAACTGAGGACCTTGATGGCCTTGATGCCTTCCATGGTCATGGGGACTTTGACCACCACATTCTTGTGCCACTTGGCGATGGCCCTCCCCTCTTTGATCATCCCCTCGGCATCGGTCGAAACCACTTCAGCGCTCACATCCCCCTTCACCATTTTGCAGATCTTGATGGTGTACTCTTTCAAGTTTGCGCCTACTTTGGCGATCAAACTGGGATTGGTGGTCACTCCATCCACGATGCCGAGCTCGGCATATTTTTTGATGTCATCGAGGTTGGCAGTGTCGAGAAAGAGTTTCATGGGAAAAAGTAAAGGTGTCACAAAATTATTCCTGTTTTGCAAAGAGTTCAATCACTCCACTGGTAGGATGAATGGACAACAGTCCGGCTTCCTTGAGTTCTTTCAGCGAACGAGTGACCGTCACGCGATTCAATCCCGTGAGATGGGCGATTTGTTCATGCGTTAAGCGAAGCGGTGGGAGTTGCGTCCCCAACAATTTTCCGAAAATTCCTTTCTTCTTTTTTTCCTGAATACGAAGCAGTTCGTTGTACACCGTATCGGCGGCGTTCTGAAGATTGTTTTTGAAACGTTTCTCGTAGTCTCGAAGCCGTTGGGCCATGAGTTGAATCAGCTTCATCATCAGGTCCGGCTTGTTTTTCATCATCTCAATAAAATTGCTGAGCGGGATGACACAAGCCGTCGAATCACGGCTGGACTCAGCGAAGTGGCTCGGGTGAGTGGAGTCGGGATCGAAATTTCCGAAGAGTGTTCCGGGACCGATGGTATCAAAGGCCTCTCTTTTCCCATCATGAGAATGATAGAGGACGACTTCCCCTTCCCGGAGTACATAGATCATTTGCGACGCTTGGTGGGGGTTGTAAATGATTTCATTTTTCACGAAATTTTTCCCGTGAACCGCGATGAGTTTCGAAAGGATTTCTTGGTCCGTGAAGGACTCAAAAAGATCGAATTGGCTCAGATAGCAGAGGGGTTTTTGATTCATGAATGCAAGTGAATGGACGAACATCGTACTCCTTTTCCGCTCTTTTTTACATCATTTTCTTTCTGACCGGGACACCTTTCTGGTTTCATCCAGGACACCTGCCTGTTCCCATGCGAGTTCAAAGACTTTTTTTAAGATCCTCGCGATTTTCTTATTGATGATTTTCACTCCCATTTCTTCATTCTCTTCACTGGTGAAAAGAATAATCCGGTCTCCGATAATGTTGAGTTCACCGTGGTCGGGCATTTTTTGTGGAGGGATCAGCTTGGTTTCCCGAAGTTCATTTTTGTCCCTTCCCTGATATTCCCGTCCCTCTTCCGTGTTCGCTTGAATGCTGAAGACCTTCATCCCCATTTTGACCCGGGACTGGATGTAGCTTTTCCATTCTCCAGAGAATTGAAGTGCGTGATATCCACTCAATCCAATGCAGTATTGGGTTTTATGGGGAAGTTTTAGGTTTTCTTGGATGAGTGTCTTCACCGCGTCTCGCCCTTGGTAGTAGCGGATGCATCTCTTTACTTCAATAATGTCTTTCTCCGATTTTTGCTGAATTTTTTTGAGTTCTTTAATTTTTTTATGGGCTCGTTGGTTGAATTGCTGTTCTTCCTCCAATTGCAGGTCCAGCAAATTTCTCATCACTTCGGGGTCGCTCGCCTGGTAATAGCTGACGTTGTTTTTATTAAAGGTTTCCACCAGTCCTCTTTGAACCAGTCCTTCCAAGGCGCCATAGACCGTGACTCTTTTTATCCCGGCCCTCTTGGCAAGAAGGCTCGCAATAGTGGGGCCTAATTCCAAGAGCAACAAATAGAGCTTGGCCTGGGTTTCCGAGCACTTGAGCTTTTCAAAGATTTCGTTCATGGTGTCAGGATTAGGACAACAGGAATATAGTGAATGTTTTTCCTTTCAGCCAGCCATTTTATCAAGCATCACATTTTTCCCCATTTGGTGGCTCGGCAACAGTCCTTTACATTTCGGCCATCCCCTTTTATTTCTTCATCTTTCATTATGAGCGAATCGTTGTACATCGACCTCTCCCCTGCGGAGCTCCAAAAGAGAAATCTGCTCCTCAAAAAGGATCGGGAAGCAGGTTTTTCCAGTGAAGTATTTGCGGAAAAATTAATTCCAGAATTGCAAAAGGATCAGGGGGTTCGAGCCGTGACTGTGTGTTTTTCTGATCTGGAAGGAAAGCTTCATCTCCTCGACTACAATAAGGACTTCTTTCTTCAGGCGTTGGATAACCTCACCTTTGACGGGTCGTCGATTAAGGGATTTAGCGAACAGCATGAATCTGATCTTCGTCTCTATATCGATTGGACCAGCTTTCGTTGGTTGCCGGCTTCTCTTTTTGGCCCAGGAAAGGTCATGATGTTCGCCCGAGTCGCGAATCAAGATGGCTCTGATTATGAAAGTGATATGCGGGCCATGCTGGCGCAATTACTAAACCAGCTGAAAGAAGAGAAAAACATGAAGGTGCTGGCCGCCCCTGAAATCGAAGGGTTTCTGCTAAAGGGAACTGACGCTGAACAGAATTATACGGAATGGACCCCTTATGAACTGGCAACAAAGACCGGTTACTTCAGCTCTCTCCCTCAGGACGATCTTCGAGCCTTCATTGACCGGTTTGCCCAGGCAAAGCTGATGCTCGGATTCGAAAATGAGAAAGACCATCCTGAAGTGGCCCCTTCACAATTTGAATTGAACTATAAGTATACGGAAGCACTGGGAGCCGCTGACCAAATTCTTTTGTATAAATTAGTTGCGCGACAAGTCGCGAAATCCATGGGGTACACGGCTTGTTTCCTTCCCAAGCCTATGGTGAGCATTAACGGAAGCGGGATGCATACCAATATGTCCATTGCTCAAGATGGAAAGAACCTCTTCTATGACGGAACCGACCATGACAACCTCTCGAAAATGGGGCGAAGTTTTGCCGCTGGGGTCTTGAACTACGGAAAAGAACTCTGCCTCACCATCTGCTCGAGCGTGAACGCTTACCGGCGGCTCGACCCACACTATGAAGCCCCCAATGAAATCAAGATGTCGGCCAAAGACCGAGGATCAATGGTGCGTATTCCTGTTGGAAATGAAAAATCCGCCCGCATCGAAGTCCGTTCCGTGGCTCCTGATTCCAACCCGTACCTGGTGTTGTTTACCTTGATCAAGGCGGGACTTGCCGGGATCGAGAAGCAGATGAAAGTTCCGGGTGGCGAAGTGCAAAAACTCCCAAGCAGTATTTTGGAGGCCATTGATCATTATGAGGGCAGTGAATTTATGAAATCAATCCTAGGAGAGTCGGTTCACCGGAAATTCGGCAGCTTAAAGAAAATGGTGGCGGATCGATCGCCTCGGGAACTGGGCAGTTTTGTAAAAACGAGCGAAGTCATCTTCCATCACGAAATCCGCAACCAGTATTTGTGGTCCAAGTTTTAGATCATCTTGTAGCTTTTTCTACAGCCCTGGACAGATTTTATTTCCAATTCCTGTGCGCGGAGAATATAATACCCCCAGTTTGTATTCTTTTAATGAGTTGTTATGGCAGATGTGACCTTTACCGATTCAAACTTTCCAGCCGATGTGATTGAAGCATCCAAAAACAAGCCTGTTTTGGTCGACTTCTTCGCCACTTGGTGCGGCCCTTGCAAAGCGCAGTCTCCGATCGTCGATGAGGTAGCAAAAGAACTGGGAGATACGGCCGTCGTGGGGAAAATCGACGTGGATGAGAATCCTGATACTGCTCAGAAATATCAGGTCATGGGTATTCCTTCCATTAAGGTGTTCCGAAATGGTGAGGTGGTCGAAGAATTTACCGGGCTCCAACAGAGAAACACTCTTACCGAAGCTCTGAAGAAGCACCTGTAAGACTAATTGAACAATGATGTAAAAAGAGCCCTTCCTAGGAAGGGCTCTTTTTTATTCTTCCGATTCTTCCGTAGATTTTTTGGGCTTTCGTTCGACGTAATGAAATTGGTTCAGCTCTTCTTCAAACTCCAGCTGGTAGATGTAGAGCAGGGTGGAAATAAACACGACAATCAATGGCCCGATCACCAGCCCAGGGACATTAAATGCAAAGAACCCTCCCAATACGGCAAGGAAGAGTATCAGCGGATGGATCTTCACCCCTTCTTTCAGCAGGAACGGCCGGAGCACATTGTCACTGCTAGAGATCATCGTGAGACCCCAGATCATGATAAAGAGCGCTGACCAATAGTATCCGAGGATGAGATAAATGATCCCGATGGTGCCCCAAATAATTGAACCACCGATGAAAGGGATAAAGCTGGCAAACATGGTGATAATCCCCCAGATGAGCGGAGAAGGCACTCCGATCAGCGCGAACCCAAGGGCCGCTAAACTCCCTTGAATAAAGGCCACCAACAAGCTGACCACGATCCACGAATAGCATAGGTTGGAAAACCTCTTCATGATTTGTCGCTCGTGCAGAGCATTGATCGGCAAGAGCTTAAAGGTGTACGCCACAAAGGTCTTTCCATCGATGAGGAGGAAGAAAAACGAAATAAAGAAAATAATGAGCTGAACGATCCATTTAGCAGCGCTGTCGAAACCGATTTTGATGAAGCTAATGAGATAGGATGAAACACTCTGAAGGGCGGTCGGAATATTTTTCAATAGCTCCCCGATGACTTCAGAGAGGTTGGTGTCAATAAAAGGTATTTGTTCAACGATCTGGTTGAGGTTGGCAATCGTATCGTTGACCAGGATTTCCAACTGCCGCTGGTCGGTGATGAATTCGATGCTCTGAAGGTCGAGAGATTGCGTGAACACCTTGGTAATGCTGACCACTTCTCCTACTGCCAGGTAGACGGCGAAGGCGATCAATGCCAAGGCTAACAGCACGAGGATACAACTGGACAGAAATGAGCTCAGGAGAGGACTCTTCGTTTTTTTTAAAAGCCACAAATAGACGGGATAGAATACCACCGCGAAAATCATCGCGAACAAGAGAGGAACAAAGACCCCCTTCAAGACGATGTAGCCCATGTACAAGGCTACGAGCGCAAAGATCAGGAGGATGATCCCAGCGAAGGTGGCGGAATTTTTGGATTTTTGATTCATAGAAAAAGTTATTTTTTATGACGTTTCTTCAGTCGTTCATATTCTTGATAAAAGGCATCTCCGATCTGCGCGAAGAATCCTATGGTTGCTTTCACCCCTTTCTTGAATGGGTGCCGCGCTTCTTGGCGCTTGGTGCTGGTTTTCAAACGATGAAAAGCCCAGCCAAGAAAGACATCAATCGTGTCTTGCAGGTAGGCGAGCGCCTTGCCGATGTTTTTGGCGAAGGTCATCATGGGTCTTTTACTTATTATAGAGTATATTTTTGTTTTTTGTGATTTCCTAATGCTTTTCCTTGAGCAGTTCTCGAAACTGTTTTGGTCTTCTTCAGAGACGCAACAAAAAAACTTTCAAAAACTTCATCCGGCATTAAACGGATGGCACCGGAAACCGAAGGATCTACCGGAAGTGTTTTCAAATCCCCTTGGATCTGTTCGAGGTGAACTTCGGGGTATTTTTTTAATAGTTTTTGAAGGACCTGCTCATTTTCTTCGAATGAAAGGCTACACGTACTGTACACGATGGTTCCTCCGGGCTTGGCACACTGGATCGCTGCTGACAGAAGCGCCCTTTGCAGCTTTGAGAGGGATTTTACTTTTGGCTGGGACCAGTACCGGGAAGTCTTCTGGTCGCCCTCGATGAATCTTGATTCGCTACTGCAGGGCACGTCGACTAACACCCGATCAAAGTACTCCGGATAGAATGCGGGGTAATTTTGTCCGGGGTGTTTTTTTGCCGTAACGAAAGCATCGACTTTTTGATGCTGAAGATTGGCCAGTAATTTGAAAAATCGGTCTTTATTGGGTTCATTGGCCATGAGCTCTCCTCGGCCCTTCATGTGGATGGCGATTTGAGTGGTTTTTGAGCCGGGGGCTGCGCAGAGATCGAGGACTTTTTCCCCTGGCTGGGGATCCAGTACTTGGACCGGGACCTGAGAAGCGGCCGATTGGATATAAAAAAGTCCCTGTTCATACGCCTCCAGCGAGGTCAGGGTCTTTCGATCAGCATGGAGGATCTGGTAGGCGTGGGGGACCGAAGGAATGGCTTGAGCTTCAATCCCCTCTTTTTTCAGCTCGGCCAGCAGCGGCGCGTCTTCAGTGAGAAGATGCTGTACTCTGATCACGGGTGGACGCTGATGGAAGGTTGTGAGAATCTTCTCAAAGTGATTCGGATATTGCTTCTGAAGTCGCTCGAGAAACTTTTCGGGCAGTGTTGAAATTCCCTTCATATTAGTATTGTCGAATGAGGCTTTTTACAATTCCCTGGATCTCCCAGGATCCCTCCGGGTGGATGTCGGCATGTCGTTTGCTTTCGGCTTTTAAATACTTTTTCCCGTCTTTTTGTTCCAGACGTTTTACGGTGGTTTCTCCTTCTACTAATGCCACTACCACATCCCCGATTTGTGCTTTTTTGGCAGTGTCCACGACGACCATATCTCCTTCATGAATGCCTGCGTCCTCCATACTGTTGCCGCGAACGCGGAGCAGGAATGACTTTTGTGGCGAAGGAACCCATTGTTGTGGAATGGCATGGGTTTCAGGAGTTTCTTGGGTCATGTTGGTGCTTCCAGCCTGGATGCTCCCCATCAGCGATAAATTGACAAACGCTGGTCGCTCTTCAGCCGTTAATCGATACCCTTTGTTTTTGATGAGCTCCAAATAGCCTTTCGCGGCCAACTGTTTGATGTACTGAGACACACTATTAATAGAATTGAGTCCAAGCGCTCCTTGGATTTCACGGTAGGTAGGATAGCCCCCATTTTCCTGTTGGTATTCCTTGATCCACTGAATGACTTTACTTTCCCGGGAAGTGAGTTCTTTTTTCATAATTGGATTTGAAGAATTATATACCTTTGTATATATTTTATATGAACATTTGTTTTATTTCAAGCCTTTGTCATGGACAAGCCTTATAAGTCATCCTTTCGTTACTTCTTGCGGACGGTTCCGCTTCCTTGTTTTTCTTCTTTTGCGCGGCACCGATTTCTCATGTGGCTGCCAGATTCTGTCCGTTGGTCGCAGATAGCGGAGGAATCGTACCCCAGATGAGTGGCTCCCCACTCTTTTTTTCTTTTTATTCTTCTCCTATGCTTTCTTTCCTTCACGCTTTCATCCTTCTTTCTGTCTTTTTCGCCATCGGTTTTCTGATCTCTTCTGAGTTTCATTTTTAGTTTACAAGCCGGCCTGACAATGGAACACTGGGATTGTTTTTGATGATCTCTATGAAACTTCGATTTGTTCTTTTGTTGGCAGTGGTTCTGAGCTCTGTTTCCTTATCCGCCTGCGGTTCCGATGATGTTCCTTCGGATGCCGAATTCATCGATAAGCAGCTGAATGAAATCATGGCGGCCAAAACTCCCTTTGCCACTGGCAAGGGGGATGTCCCTCTTCTGAATACTCATGACTGGGATACCGTTTTTGGCGGCCCTGCCGGAGATACCTTGAAGTATGATCGATATGGAGAAATCGATGAACTCGTTTTTGTGGCACTCCCCAACACTCCGTTTCAATTGCAGCGTCAGATCAGGAAGAAAACCCGGTCGGGTACGGAAACCATCTATTATAAAGTCACCACGCCGGTGTATCAGGGTGACCAGGAACTCTGGGTTGATGGGCGTTTTTTAGATCTTCAAGATGTTCGCACCGCTCCTATCTCCGATGAAGCTCCCTCCGCAGCCAAAACCCTCATTACCTTGCGCAATTACGAGGGATCTCCTTACACCTGGCGCGGATCCAGTGAAACCGGGGTTCCCGAACTGCTGGAATACTACCCCCCTGCCGAATCCGTTTCCGCGCGGACCCAGGATGACTGGATGCTCAAAGGCTTTGATTCGCTCGGAATGCTCTATCGTGCCAGTGGTGGTCAGACACCTCTTGATTTGAAGTCTTTGTCGCGGCTCGGAGAAGGGGTTTTTGTCGACACTTCTGAGATCACGAATACGGATGCCGATGGCAACACCATTGATGCGACGGTCCCCAAGGCGAAGAAGATCATGACCGGTCTTCGGCCTCTCGATGTCATCTCGATGGGAGATCGGGTTTGGATCGTCCTCGACCAGAGCCAAGTGATCGAAAGCAAGTACCGCAGCAAGTTTGATGGATCGATTCAGATCACTTCCCTCTTTGACACCCTGGTGGGACTGCTCCAAAAAGGCGTTTATGTGAAAGATCCGTTCGCGGAACTGGAGGACAAAAACGCGAAAAAGTTTTTTATCAGGAGGTATGCTGATACGGACAGTCTTTTTATGGATCAGTTGACGGGTTCTGATACGGATGAAAGCGCTGATGAAGAAGCCACCGCTGCTGAACCCGAAGAGATTACGACTTTAGCTCCTCCGGAGGAGGCTGACGAGGAGTAATTACCACTCCACATTAAATGCCTTGGCTTTCAGCTTTTTCCGCCGGTTCGGACCGAGCATCTTGAGGCTGAGCGAGCTGGCGGAACGAATAGAGAGGCTGCCGTAGCGGTCTTTGAGCTGCTGTTTGGCTTGCTCGAGCTGGTCTTTGCGGACGATGAAGCCGGGGTCTTCGAAGAGGCTGAACTGTTCGCCGGTGTCCTGGGTGAGCCGCATCAGGGTCACTCCGGTCGAACGGAACACCCTCCCCCTTGGAAAGTGTTCCCGCCAGAGGGTTTTTAGGGCCTCGAGCACCAGCGCGAAGCTTTTGACGGGGGTTGGGAAACGATAGCTCCAGCCATAGCGCCGGAATGCTTTGTCGCGCAAATACAAGGCTACTTCCTGGGTCATCTGATGGTCGTCATGAAGAGCATCTAATGCTCGTTCCAGTTGGCGAACGGTGTGAGCCCAGAGGAATTTCTGGTCGGCTGTGTGGGGGTCGAAGCTGCTGGTTCGGGTGATAATTTTGTTGGGCGCGAAGGTCGCTTCGATCTTGAACACCTTTTCTCCCTGGAGCTCTTTCCACAGGTCTAAGCCTGGCCGATGGAGGAGGTTTTTGACGGTGGTTTCCGTGAGATTCACAAAATCGGCACAGGTATGAATGCCGAATTTTTCTAAGAGCGGTACCGTATTCCTGCCAAACCCTGGGACGGCTTCGATGGGGAAACGGGGTAGCCAGTCTTTGATGTGCTTCCAGGAAATGGTCGTCACTCCATCGGGTTTGTTGAACTTGGCGGCCATTTTGGAAAGGGTACGATTGACGGAAATACCCATGCTGACGGTGATGCCCAGGGTTTTCTTCACGTCTTCCTTGATAGCGTAGGCCATCTGGGTGTAGTCCATTTTGTAAAGGCGGCGAAAGCCTTTGATATCGAGAAAGGCTTCGTCGACCGAGTACACTTCGACTCCGGGAGTCCATTTGCGGAGGATCCCGAACATCTGAGCCGAAACGTCATTGTAGAATTCAAAGTCCGCCGGGAGGAAGATAATGTTGGGCAGCTTTTTTTTCATTTCCCAAACCGGCATTCCGGTTTTAACCCCCTGGGCTTTCAGGTCGTAGGTCTTTGCCAAAACGATGTCTCCGAGTTTGCCCGTGACGACCACCGGCTTGCCTTTCAGTTCCGGACGGCGTGAGAGTTCGCATCCGACATAAAAGGAATCGGCGTCGCAGTGCAGAATGGCTTCCGGCCAGGAGGAGAGGAGTGTCATGGATGGGGCGAATAAATGGCGAGGGTGAACAGATAGGCGAGGTTCTCCAACCTCGCCTTCGAGATGGATTTAATATCATTTCCGAAGGCGAGGATGGATATCCTCGCATGTAATGATTTCATCATTTTCAAAATTTCCCCTTGTATGATAATGAACATTTGTATATATTTCAAGAGTATTCGCGTTTTAAGATGAATCATAGAAACAGCCAGAAGAGACTCCAGGTCGATGAAGGGATCTTCGCCATCAAGGTCAATACGAAGGACCGCTACCCGTTTTTTCAGGAAGAAGTTTTTTGCCGATTGTTCGTCGAACAATTACGCCTCTGCAAACAGGTGAGGACATTTCGATTGTATGGATTTTCTCTCATGCCCGACCATTTCCACATGATGATTCATCCGGGTAAGGGGGAGAATATTTCGAAGGTGATGCATTACCTCAAAAAACATATTTCGAGGAATATCAATGTCACCATGGGGTATTATGAAGGGGAACACATCGGCCGAGACGGCCGGCAAATGAGCGAGGATATCCATCCTCGCTTTCAAAAAAATTTTATAGGACCATCCGAAGGCGAGGTTGGAGAACCTCGCCATTCAAATCATTCCCGCCCCATTCCCAGGCTTGATCATGCATTGTTTCGAAAGGCCTTTATTCAAAAACATGGATGTGCATTCCCCCACCCCAAATTCTCCTAGCAATCTTCCTTCCACGACCACCTCATCCGCCATGAACAGGATTTTCAAAACCAGCTCCGGTATATCTGGTGGAATCCGGAAAAACATGGGGTGGCGAAGGATTTCGCCACCTATCCTTTTTCATCGTTTCAGTTTCACCAGGATATGATCGACCCTATCTAACCGGTGCTGGGATTATTTCCGTTTTCACATACTCAGAAATTTCTTTGTCGAAGCAGTGTTTGCCGGTGCCGTGGATGAAATCCGGATCGATCCAGTATTCTGAACGGGTGGTGCCCGATTCGGCCTCTTCTTTATTCGACGTTTCAAAGGTGGCGCAGAGTTCATATTCTGCCTCCCCTTTTATGGAGTATCCAAATGGCTCGTCGGTGACGGGGTCTTTTAACTGGCCCGGGAGACTGGTAATTTCACTCAGCTGCTGGGGTAGCTTCTGGTTTTTTCGATAGTACTCATCCATTTCATAAACGATTGACCGCAATCGATCGACACGGGTCTGGTCTTCCCGCTGCGCGCGCACTTCAGATGGGAAATCAACGTAGAGGAATCCTCCGACCAATGCTCCGACTGCTAGAAGCCCGAAGATGACCCGAAAAATCCAGATGGTTGAGGTTTCTTTGTAGTCTTCCCGGCGAATGTCGTGCAGGTAATAGAAGAAAATCGTTCCGGAAATGACCAGAACAGTGAGCCATTTGAGGATGAACTTCACCGTGATTTCGCCATTCAGGAAGCTGTTGAGAATCCCGATCAGCAGTCCCAACACGATGATACTGGAAACAAAGAGAATGAGATAGGTGAGCCACTTTCTTACTGCCGAGTGCGGGTCTAATTCTTTTCGTTCCAATTCTTTATTGATCTGATGGGTGACAAACCAGTAAATGGGTGCCGCGACGATCACGGAAGAAATACCGAAACGGAGAGTCGATTGTGAAAGCGCGCCGTCATAATAATAGGTCGATTCGGGAAAGATGGCGTTGATGACCTGGAACAGGATCTGCCCTATTCCAATCGCCGCGAAACAAAGGGCCACGAGAACCAGGAGATAATAAAACATGATTTTTGCCGCGCTGCTTTTTTGAGCCATAGAAAAAGTTAATCATCCAAAAGTGTACGATTCATCAATTATAATCTGAAGCACTTCCACTTGCCAATTTACGCTTCCAGCAGGTGCTTGATCATTTGTGCCATTTCTGAGCTTTCGATGCGAAGGGCCCGGAATGGTTCCCAGCAGGTCACCTGAATCTGATATTGATCGATGAGGAAGAGGGATGCTGTATTTTGAAAGGTTTTGAGAACGGTTTCTGTAAATTTGGCTTCTTGTTCTGGTCTGAACTGAGTGAAACGCTTCTCCCAGATGTGCTGTTTTTCCCGAAAGCTCTCCCATTTTTTCACTTCGGAAGAATGCTCCCCCTTCCCCCACCACTGCGGCGGGTTCATGACCCAGATTTCCCGAGTAATGGTGGAATGGAGAAGCTTCCAAAAATCCTCAGAGCCGATGGCATTCTTCAGCTGCTCAGCCGAAGCCGTCGGAGCATGGGGACTCGCCAGGTTTTCCAGCTGAGCGCTTAATGATTGAGCTTCTTGGTTCAGTCGATAGAGCTGAAACTGCTGCTGTTCGATATATCGTTTCGGGGCTTCAAAGTCGGTGATGGTGTAGCGGCGGATGCCGTTTGTGTTGGCGGTGCGAACGAAGCCTTTCGCCTCAAGGGATTCCAAGATTTTATAGGCGTAGGTGCGGGGAACATTCGCTTTTTTTGACAACTGTCCCGCGGTGGATTCTTGAACGGCGACCAGTTGGAGATAGAGTTGTGATTCGTGACGGTCCAGGCCAGCCTGCTCCAGAAGTTTTTTGAGGTCCATATTTTGTCAGTAATATTTTTACACATATATTTATATGTTTTTTATTTACTTATTTAAAGCATAAAAAATGTAAATAAAGTATTTACACAATTATTGTGAAGAGTTCACTACAAGATTCCTTCCCCCGCGACCAACACAGCCCGGCACGAGAATGAAGATTGAGGTTTGCAAGAAAAAGCTTTTCCGCTACAATCGGTCAGCATTGCCCTCCTGCATTGCCTTTTCCATTGAAAATGGGAAATTGAACCATCGGGGTATAGCGCAGTTGGCTAGCGCGTCTGGTTTGGGACCAGAAAGTCGCAGGTTCGAGTCCTGCTACCCCGACCATTTTGCTTCGTACCACATCAAGAACTCTGCAACTTCTCAGAAATGGTCTTCCCTTCTTGAGGCCTTCTTAGTTTTTCAGGTGGTGATTGGATACTTCTTCCGAATTCGTAAGGGCCACAAAGCCACTTCCCTTCTTTCTTTGATAAGAAAACTTAAAAGTAAAGGGAATGATCTGCAATCCAGAACGGCCCGTTTTGGCATTTTTCCTCTGCAACTGAATCTCAAGTACTCCTGCTCGAAAAATATCTTCGGGAGACTTGGGCAATTCAAGCCCTTCGATACCTCCCATGAGTCTCAAAACCGAGCTTTCACATGGCATTCTACTAATCCCCATCGTCACCAATTCGGTCAAGAGCGCTGCTGTCAAAGGAGGATGTTCTCTCATATGATTTTCCCAATTTTCAACAGGAGGTTCCTTTAAGGAATAAGCATAGAGCCCTTCTCTAAAAACACTTAAGCAATTTGGACAATCACAAATTACTTGCTCTGCGTACGGATTTTTTGGCCAATTTCTGGTAATGGGCTTTTCTATTTGCGTGGAATGAAATACTAGATTTCCTTCAGTCGTTTCTATAACCCCTTCCATTGAGGCATTCTTTGGAATTTCTAAGAGATTTCGGCATACCGTTAGCCTCATATTGGTCTTCATGGGTCTTTTCCAAGCAATTTTTTTAAGTCCTGTGATTTTCTCTCCTGGCTTTAATATTTTGCTTGCAAGTTCGAAAATAGGAAAAATGGCGTCCGCACCATGGATAAAATCAGAGCTCCAAGGACTACAAAACATATTCGTTTCGGCCATCGCCATTTGATCACTGGTCACGTTCACGTCTTCCAGAAGTTGTATGTCCCCTTCTCCATCTGGTGTCTTATCTCCGTTTAGTCCATTTAGGAGCGGATCTGCAGAGATAATCAGAGCCTCCAGAATACCGAGTCTTTGATCATATCTTAGTCCATTCACTCGATTGATAGTTGTGCGAATTTCCTCGAGCTGATGACACTCTTCTGAGGTTATAGGCATTCCCAGCAATTCAAGCACTTCCTTAATGGGCAGAAGTTCACATCGATAAGATTTATCCATAGGGTAAAAATACAAGGTCAGCATTTTATAATAATTTTACTCATTGTCAAATAAAGAAACCCGTTTTCGTAACTTAAGTCACGATCGATCAACCCTCCCTCTGGATTAAACTGGAAAATGCGAGAAAATAGAGTCACTAACACTGACTATGACTCTTTCCACTAGCTACGAAACTGATTTGAAGGCCTTCGAAGAAAACTTCAAAGCCACCAAACCCGACTTCAATGCTGAACATGCTTCACTCTATGAAGATATTTCTACCGGCGTCCGAGAAGGAATACGAAGAGCGGGAATGTCGTCTTCGACTGTCCGATTAATCGATGATGCTTCTGTTGAGAATGGCGATGGAACGATTACCGCAGGCGTTTTCAACCGCGCAACGCATCAGATCGGCCTGGCGGGTGTAGAACGCCTTGCTGAAACCATCGATTCTTCTGTGCCGGATGTCCAAGTGGCCGTCCGCAATCAGGTGGAAGCGACTTTGAATCACGAACAACGACATCAGGATTCTTGCGAGAATGCCAAAGCCCGCGGTGAGTTTGGACTGATTTCGAGTTACCTAGGAGCTGAAGCTGATCGACTGTTCCAGGAATTGATGGCGAGCAAGGGCACTGAAGCGTTTGATGCCTACGATGCCGATCGAGCTAAGGCACTCGCTCTCGCGTCAAAAATCGGACTCTCCGGAGCCGAGGTCATTCGCTTGGTCTATGAAGGCCGGGAAGCAGAGGTGGTGATGGCGGCATTCGAGTCCGGCTATTTAACATCACAGAATGCTGAGCTGAACTAGACGGTGGAAATCCCGCACTGAAAAACATTCAAGCGGAGTTTTTCATCCATTGCCCTTTCGATTTTTTCGTCGAAGACCTGCAAGTGGACTTCCCCCACGACCGAGATCTTCATGGAAAAGATATGGCCTCCGATCACGCTCAGGTCGCTTTTGCCGAAGGTGCCGTGCAGATGAAGTGCCGCTTCGCCGTTTATCCAGGCAATATTTCCCATCACTCCCAAGATCTCCACATCTTCCCTGAGCTCATGTTTTTCAAAGCTTTTGGCCTGAAGATGATAGTAGCCCAAGGTCAGTTCATCCGCGGCCCCCAAGAGGTTTACCCAAGCTGACTGGATCAGCTCTTGTTCAGCATAGGCTTTCAAACCGGCCATGATTTCTTCGCCGGCTTCGAAAAGCAGGATGCGATGGGATGGGTTTTTAAGAATTTCTTTCATGAGTTATCGAGAAAAGAGTGTCCAAATTCCTACTAAAATAAAACCGCCGCCTCCGATGATCTTCAAGGTTTTTTCACTGACAAATTGCGAGACCACATTGCCCAGCAGCACGCCGATGGCGGTCGTGCAGATGAGGGCCAAGGCCGCTCCGAAGAAAATGATGAGCTTGCTGTGTTCTTTGTTCGCAGCGAAGAGCAAGGTGGCTATCTGGGTTTTGTCACCGAGCTCGGCGAGGAAGATGGTCACGAAGGCGGTGAGAAATATTTTCATAAAGTGAATTATGCTGATGGGTTCATCGGTCCGAGCTTTTCGGTTTTTTTGATCATTTCTTGGATTACCTTGAGATCGACTTGCTCGAGTTTTTTGAAGCGAACACAGCTTTTGCCTATACTCGCTTTCGGCAGTTGCTTTTTATATCCTTCTGCCAAGTATTGTTTGCCATCGACGGCGCAAAAATACATCGAAATGTAATGCTTCTGACTCGCCAGTCCGATCGTAAACCATTCGCCTTCGCATCCGGATTTGGTTTTGTAGTGGACCTTGCCGTAGCCCAGCATTCCGTAGATCATCTCGCACTTGAGGCTTGGTGCGGATTTACGGATCAGTTCATCGAGTTTCTTCAGCTCTGATTTTCTAGGTTCTTCCAGACCTGCAAGATACTCACGAGGGGTTTTAGCGGAGGTGTTTCCTTTCATGAAATCTTTGAAGTAATTGCATCTTATCAAGAAACTCCCCTTCCTCCATCTTTGTTTTCTTTATGAAGAACTTCCGCTACAATCTTCCCGCTCACGTGAGCCTTTTTTGGAGGGGTCGCATAGTGGCCTAGTGCGCACGCTTGGAAAGCGTGTAACGGGGAAACTCGTTCGAGGGTTCGAATCCCTCTCCCTCCGCCATTATTAATACTTACACTTATGAAAAGCTTTTTAATCGAATTGAACAACTTTGCACCATTACTTCAACTTTGTTCAGCTATCATCATCGCAATAATTTCTGGTTGGTTTATCGGGATTTACAAAGAAAGCCAATTAAATAATGGTGACGCAGCACTAGTTGTGGATTCTATTTTTTGGAAGAAACCCTGGACAAGGAATCCTCAAATTTTTACGGTGCACAAGTTCGAGATCAGCGATTCCGAACCATCAGGATATATAGACCAGGGGCAGTTTAGCGGGCATCATCGCTGGAATACGTTAGTTCAAATTATCGAATGTTGTTCATTTTTCGGATTTACAAAATATAAGGTTGCTCCAACTAATCCGAAGGATTCGTTAGTTGTGATAATAAGCAGAAATGGCAAAGAAAAGTGGCGTTCTATTTTCTTCAACAAAGATTAAATCTCAAAAAAAAACCACCCTTCGCTGTGCTCGGGGTGGTTTTGAATGGTTGAATTACTTGAGCAATTCTTTCGCCTTCTTAGCGGCCATGCGGTCTTGCTTGGTGAGTGTGCGCAGGGCGGCGGTAGAAATCGTCATGCGGACGTATTTTCCCGTCTTTGGATCCAAGACCTTCTTTCGGATCAGGTTTGGTAAGAATCGTCGTCGGGTCGCTCGATTGGAGTGTGAGCGGAGGTTTCCGGAACCAGGTCCTTTTCCGGTGATTTGACATCGTCGTGCCATGAGAATGAGTGAGAGAACTAAGTGAACAATGAACAATGGACGATGAACAATGGAATTATTTTATTGTTGATCGTTTATCGTTTATTGTAAAAGCTGAATACAGCCCAGATACTTTACCCATTTCTTCAGTATTTTCAAGCAGATTCTATGTTCGATCCGTATTTTATCGTCGCCCTCGTCTTCGCCGTCACCATTCACGAATTTTGCCATGCCTGGATGTCGACGTATTTGGGAGATCCGACGGCTCGATATCTGGGTCGATTGTCACTGAATCCCCTTGCTCACCTTGATCCAATCGGCACCCTTATGCTCTTTTTTGCAGGATTTGGATGGGGAAAACCAGTGCCGTTTAGCATGCAGTACCTGAAAAACCCCCGGGTCGATGCCGCACTCATCGCCTTTGCCGGGCCGCTTTCAAATTTTGTGATTGCCCTCGTCTTTGCCATCCCCTACCGATATTTGTTCTTCAATGCGCTGGAAATCACTCAAGGAAACGCGATTTTGCTGATTTTGTTCAACTTCATGAAAACCATGATCAACCTGAACCTGGTGCTGATGGTCTTCAACCTCCTCCCTATTCCCCCTCTGGATGGCAGCAAGATTTTCTCGTTACTCCTTCCGGGAGATTATTTGACCCGGCTCTTTCGATACCGTCACTTCGGCTACGGAGTGCTGTTAGCCCTTGTTTTCTCCGACTATTTGTTCGGAGTAAACATTTTGGGGACCTACATCCTCCTGCCACTCGTGAGCTTTTTCTGGAATGTGATCCTGTTTTCGAGCTAGTTCACACACAAAAAACCCTCAGAGAGACTGAGGGCTTGTTTTTGAACGTTAGGAACTGATAGACCTGCGTTGAAATGCGGGAAGCAAGTCTTCGAGCGCCGGCTTGTGGTGGGTGCTCTTCTCGTGACGTGGCCGAACGGAAAGGGTGCAAAAGGGGCATTTTTCTAGTCTGTTGGAGACTGCCTTGCCGCAGGAGTCACAGTGAATAATCATAATGGAGAAAGCAAAGGATGAGGCCCCCTGAGCTTTTTAAGCTCTCCTATGGGGACAAAGGAGGTATACAAAAACTGAACGAGAACTCTTTTTTTGATCAAGCGTCAAAAATCTATCCCAGCTTTTTTGGGTTGTACAGATTTTTTCGTCAGAGCAGCCGCTTTACTCATTACAAAATTTTGAAGTGTTGTCTCGTATCAATCCTGGAAATTTTTAGAAGTTCTCGAATCTGGCTGCATTATCTGTCTTTTCTATTTGACAACAATGCACAATTTTTGTAAACTAGCTTCTTTTGGAGGTATGCCATTAGAACAGATTTCCTCATTTTCTCAATGTTCATCGTTCTCTTATGAACCACCTGACTTGCCATCCTGTCAAACGCTTGACGATGATACCCCTGGTTTCTAATATGACAGTTGGTCAAAGTCGCTGAATTTGGCCACTAAATCCCTTTTAAAGCCCCGAATTTATGATCCTCGACACTTCTCCCTCATCTCCCACTCCAGGTAATTCCGGAACCGTTGGTGGTCTTTCAACTGGTACATTTGGAAATCCCAGCGCAACCAATGTTGCTGAGTTTGATTTGAACAAGATGGTTCAGGAGATGTTCATGGTCTTGACAGAAAAGGAGCAGGATGTTATTACGCGCAGATTCAGCCTCAATAACCAGCCGAAACAAACCCTAGAAAAAATTGGAGAAACCTTCTCTGTGACTCGAGAACGAGTTCGACAAATCGAAAATATTGCTCTGAGCAAGCTTCGAAGAACCATCAATAATACGAAGTTTCATCGGATCAATAAATTGGCGAAAGAAATCATCACCCAACGGGGTGGGATCATGCTGGAGGACGACTTAATCAGTGAAATGTTGAGCGTCTTTTTAAAGAGAGGCGACGCCGATGCGAATATCATTAAACTGTCCATGGTCATTGACCCTGAACTGACCAAGCAAGAAAAATCCGATGTGTTTTATCCTTTCTGGATCTACAATTCCATCCGCCTTTCAGAAATCCGAAAGATCAATGATTCCGCTATCTCTCTCCTGAAAAAACGATCCGATGTCATCGAAGAATCCAAATTGATCACCGAACTCAAAGCGATCTTCTCTCGTAAGGATGAAGAAATGTCTGATAAGACCCTCATCGCCTCCCTCTCCGTGGACAAGCGTCTCAAGAAAGTGGATGGCAACTGGGGACTGATCGAATGGAGACACATCAACCCTCGCTCCATCCGTGATAAAGCCTACATCGTCCTCAAGAAGGCAAAGAAACCTCTCCACTTCGTCGATATCGCGAACAAGATTTCTGAAGTCGGATTCGATCGCAAGGTCGTGACCGTACAGGCAGTCCACAATGAACTCATCCGCTGCGACAAATTTGTCCTCGTCGGACGAGGTCTGTATGTCTTGAAAGAATGGGGATACAAGGAAGGAACCGTCGCCGATGTGATCGAAGAGATCCTTTCTGAAAAAGGCGAACCGATGACCAAGCAGGAAATCATCGAAGCGGTCCTCCGACAACGACACGTGCGCATCGGAACCATCAGCCTCAACCTGCAAAAGAATCCTCACTTCGTCCGTGTGGGGCGTGCTGTCTATTCCCTCGAGCCGACCAAGAAGCCGAAGATGCGATCGATCGCGAAGGGGCGAGGAAGAAAATAACTTGAAGCGAAAGAGGCCTTACGGCCTCTTTTTTGTTGCTCCGATATCCTCGCTGGTTCTGATTTCCGATCCGAACCATTCGTGTCATGATCTTGAATGAGCATGACATTATGGTTCCGGTCAGGCGAGCTCTTCGAAGCAAGGCGTAGGAGTGAGACACGGAACCACCAATTGATTGATTTTTTTGAAAATTGATCATTGATAATTCCCCCCTTTTCCTCCACAATGGCTGTGCTTTTTTAAGCTGTAATTTCAATCCATGATCGCTTTCCTCCAGGGTACGATTCACCAAAAAATGGACCGATCGCTCGTCCTGATGACCCAGGGGGTTGGCTATTTGGTGATGGTGGGAAATGATTTGTTGAGCGGTGTTCAAGAACAGGAGGAACTGTCGGTGTTTGTTTATACCCAGGTGAAAGAAGATGATATTTGCTTGTTTGGGTTTCGCGAGGCAGGCGAACTTCGATTCTTCAAGCAATTGATCAGTGTCTCAGGGATTGGTGCCAAGACCGCCATGACGATCTTGGATATGCCGATCGGTTTGACCCAAAAAGCGATCGCGGAAGAAGACCTGTCTTTCCTGAGTAAAATTCCTGGGCTGGGGAAGAAGACTGCCGCTCGGCTGAGTTTGGAGCTCAAGGGGAAGGTGGATGCGAATCAATGGGCTGAGGTGGATGGAGCTGCTGTCCCTCGTTCTCTTCAAGAAGAAGCGCTTGAAGCCTTGGTGGGGCTGGGATATGACAAGCACCGGATTATTCGCTTCCTCAATGAAACTCAGGCATCCTATGATACCGCTGAGGACCTGGTGAAAAGCTTTTTACAACAAGCATAATTTTTTCTTTCTATGAATAATCAAGTTTGCGTCGTACTGGGAAGTCAGTGGGGTGATGAAGGGAAAGGGAAGCTCGTGGATATTCTCTCGGAGCAATATGATGTGATCGCTCGCTGTCAGGGAGGATCAAATGCCGGACACACCATCGTCGTCGATGGAAAGAAATTTGCCTTTCATCTGTTGCCCTCAGGAATTCTTCATAAAAACGCAACCTGTTTGATCGGGAATGGAGTGGTATTGCACCTCCCCACCCTCTTCAAGGAACTGGCTTCATTGGATGAGAAAGGAATTGATTACAAAGGCCGCTTGCTCATTTCTGATCGGGCTCATTTGCTGTTCGACTACCATCAGATCGTGGACGGGATGCAGGAAGATGAGTTGGCGGGTGAGAAGATCGGAACAACGAAGAAAGGGATCGGTCCTTGCTACAGCATGAAGGCTCAGCGGACCAATTTGCGCGTGGGTGATCTGCGATTCTTTAAGCATTTTGAGGAGAACTTGGCGGCCAATGTGAAAAACATGCAACGAAGATTTTCTTTTGAATATGATGTTCCCGCGGAGATCGAACGATATAAACAGTATGCGGAAATGCTGGAGCCGATGATTGTGGATTCCGTCGAGTATGCGAATCGGGCTTACGATGCTGGTAAAAAAATCCTGATCGAAGGAGCCAATGCGACCTTGCTCGATCTGGATTTTGGGACTTACCCATTTGTGACCTCTTCCAATGCTTCGGTAGGAGGCGCGTGCACGGGTCTTGGGATTGGACCAAAGCTGATTGATTGCAGCGTTGGGATCGTAAAAGCCTATACGACCCGGGTTGGATCGGGTCCGTTCCCGACAGAGCTCGTGAATGACTTGGGGGACAAAATCCGTGAAAAGGGACATGAGTATGGTACGACGACCGGTCGTCCACGACGATGTGGTTGGCTGGATACAGTGGTGCTCCAATATTCTCACATGATCAACCGATTCGATTCTCTGAACCTGACGAAGTTGGATGTGCTTTCGGATCTGGAAGAACTGAAGATAGGAGTCTCTTATTCATACAAAGGCCAAAAGCTCACCAGTTTCCCTTCCAGCTTGGAAGTGCTGTCGAATGTCGAAGTGGAGTATGAAACCATGCCGGGTTGGCAATCCGATATCACCAAGGTTCGCAGCTTCGACGAATTGCCGGAGCAGGCCAAGAACTACATCCAACGGATCGAAGAATTGGTCGGATGCCCGATCAAATGGGTGGGAGTGGGACCAGGCCGCGATGAGATGATTGAGAAATAGTGCTTTTTGTGCTATACTAAAGAGATTTAGTAATCACAAAATGCCCTCACCGAATCAAAATCCGGCGCCAGTAAATCGAGCTGATTTGGAAGGCCAAGTGCGCCAGCAGGTGCTCTTGTCCATTAGCCTGAATTTTGAAGAAAAGGGCGATTTAATCAAGAAACTTCCGACCTTATCTGAAGCGCAGTTGAACCAATTGCACCAGGTGTTTTTGAATGAATCTCAGCAAAAGGAAGCCATGTTGGGAGATTTTTTTGCGAAGAATCCCGAGCTTTTCCCCGAATTCGAGCGGTTCTCTCAAAACCATGTGAATCGCATCTACCATGATGTGGAAGAAGGTGAAAAATCCGCAGAAGAAAAACGCAAAGAAGAACTTTTACAAACTTCATTCTAACCTATGATCAACGAAGTCCTCCGCTCCGCCGATGAACCGAAAAAAAAGCTCGAAAAGGATGATGTGCGCAAAGAAGCAAAAGGCATGGTGGAACGCCATGAGCGCCAGCTTTCTGAGCTGAAGGCAGCTTCGGGAGAACATTCTGAATCGTTCGAACAAGCAGCTTTGAAGGCCAGCGAACAATTCCAGCAGGAACTGAGAGGTTTTTTGAAAGAAAACCAAGCTGAGGAACTCTATGACGAATTGGTGAAGCCGGTTCGCGACCAGGTTTCGAAGATTATGGGCGAACATTTTGCTAACTCTGTTCAATAATGAGTCTTTTCTTACCAAAGCGATTCTGTTGGTTTGCCGAAGTTCCCGAAGGGAGCTATGAAACTGCTGAACCTGCTCAAAAGACCGAGGCCAAGTCTCATCAAGAATTGGCGGAGCTTTCCCAACAGGTCGAAGCTTCCCAGCAAACTCCTGAAACGGCCCAGGAAGCTCCCGAAGGGGCGTCGAAGGAGACCGTGAAGAAGGCATTGGAACGGGATGAAAAAAATGTTCGTGCCGTCGCGAAGCTGGAAGGAAGCAATCCAACGGAAGGGATGATCAAGATGAAGCTGGTCGAGCAGCCAACCACACGGGCATACATCGAAAAGAGCGACCATAAAGAACTTCAGGATCAGTTCTTGGCGCTTCAGCAAACGACGAAAGAAGGCGTAAGAGAGGCGCTGAGGGCGGCATAATTTCTTCGCCCCACCTCCAACCCCAGACCCCTTACAAGGGGAGAATTGCACCACACCGGCTCAGAAAGAAGAATAGGAAGCAGAGCTTCATTTTTCATCTTGTGCCTTTCGTAAGAAAGGCTCTCCCCTTTTAAGGGGTAAGGGGGTAACACCGCACAGCGTTCCAGAGGTGTTTACCACCTTCTTTTTCCTTAAAAAAATGCTACGATGAAGATGATTAACCCGCCTCATGAACGACTGCCTTTTTTGCAAAATCATCAACAAAGATATCCCCTCCACCATGGTCTACGAAGGGTCTCAGGCAGTGGGATTTAAGGATATCAATCCCAAGGCGAAGCACCACATTTTAATCGTCCCGCGAAAACACATCGATTCGGTGATGACCATGGAAGAAGGAGATCAATCTTTGATGGGCCATCTGATCTGGGACGCAAAGAAGATCGCCCAAGACCTCGGACTGGAAGGGTATCAATTGAAGTTCCATGTAGGGCGAAAAGGTGGGCAGGAAATTGATCATGTGCATTTGCATTTGTTATCTGATTAAGAAATAAAAGACGATTGGGAAACAGGAGACGATTGAGAATGAATTCCATCACAATCGTCCCATTGTTCTCTATCGTCCCAATAGTCTCAACTATGGAATTTACCCACCTCCACCTCCACACCCACTATTCCGTCCTGGAAGGCCTCGGCAGTCCTGATTTGTACGTGAAGAAGGCGAAGGAACTGGGGCAGACGTCTCTCGGCATCACTGATCACGGGAATATGTATGGGGTGATCGAATTTTATAAAGCAGCGAAGAAGGCAGACATTCATCCGGTGCTGGGCGTGGAGTTTTATATGGCGATCGATAAGCGAACTGACCGTCGACCGAAGATTGATAACAAAGCGCATAATCTGATCTTGCTTGCAGAAAATAAAAAGGGATATGAGAACTTGATCCAACTGGTGACCCGTTCGAATTTGGAAGGGTTTTACTTCCGCCCGAGGATCGACTGGGAACTGATGGAAGAGTATGCGGAAGGACTCATCTGTCTGACCTCCGATCTGCGCGGGCTGATTTCCCATCACCTCCTCGCGGGACAGCAGGAAGAAGCCAAGGCCAACTTGAAGCGTCTGCAGAAGATGTACGGCATGGAAAATGTGTTCGTCGAACTGGAAGACCACCCGAAAATCGAAAGCCAAGTGATCGTAAATGAACTGCTGGTGAAACTCGCGCAAGAATGCAAGGCTCCTCTCGTCGCCACCAATGACGTCCACTATCCCAGCCTTGATGAGGCGGAAGCGCAAGATGTGTTGCTGTGCATCAAGGACAATCGCAACATCAATGATACCAATCGCTGGAAATACACGGATGATTTTTCTCTGAAATCAGCGGAACAGATGGCGACGGCTTTTGCGAAACATCCCGAAGCTGTTTCCAACACCATGGAAATTGCCCAACGCTGCAAGGTGGATTTTGAATTTGGAGTGAACTTGATCCCTCACTTCCCAACGCCTCAAGAGGAACCTGCGTCGGTGTACCTTCGAGAATTGGTTTCAAAGGGAGTGGTGGATCGATATGGGATCAAAGCCGAACCCCAGGTGGTTATTGAGAATACATTGGAAGAACTGGATGAAACGGATCGAAGGATTGTCGAACGGATGAACTTCGAGCTCAAAACCATCAATGAAATGGGATTTGACGAGTACTTCCTGATCGTGTGGGACTTTATTCACCATGCCAAGGAGAAAGGGATCATGGTGGGACCCGGACGTGGATCTGCAGCTGGAGCGATTATCGCGTATGCGTTGAAGATTACGGATTTGGATCCGCTCAAGTACGATCTGCTGTTTGAACGGTTCTTGAATCCCGCCCGTGTGAGCATGCCCGATATTGATATTGATTTCGAAGATGAACGCCGCGATGAAATCTTGGAATACGTGACGCAAAAGTACGGTCGGGAAAAGGTGGCGCAGGTCATCACGTTTGGAACCCTTGCGGCAAAAGCGGCGGTAAAAGATGTGGGCCGAGTGTTTGGGATCCCTTTCCAGGAGATGAATCAGCTCACCAAGCTCATTCCCGCCCGGCCCGGGACAAAGTTGGAGGAAGCTTTGGAAAGCGAACCAGAACTGAAGCAGGAGTACGAAAACAACGAACAGTTCCACCGCATCTATGACACCGCCTTGAAACTGGAGGGAACGGTTCGGCAAACCGGGGTCCACGCCTGTGCGGTGATTATTTCCAAAGATGAACTGACTCAATATTGCCCGCTGCAAAAGGCTCCCGGGGATGATGAAACCATCATTACCCAGTTCTCGATGAAGCCTCTGGAAGATTTAGGACTGCTCAAGATGGACTTCCTGGGCCTGCGCAATCTCTCCATTTTGAAAAAAGCGAATTCGATTATCAAAAAACGTCATGGCAAAGAAGTAAAACTGGACGAGCTGCCCATGGAGGATGAAAAAACCTATCAGCTGCTTTCGGAGGCTAAGACGACTGGCGTCTTCCAATTGGAAAGTGCCGGTATGAAACGGTACTTAAAAGAACTGAAACCCTCCTCCTTTGAAGACATCATCGCCATGGGTGCCCTCTATCGACCCGGACCGATGCAGTTTATCCCCGACTATATCGGCGGAAAGCATGGGACCCGCGAGGTGAAGTATGTGCATGACGATCTGAAACCCATCCTCGAGAAAACCTACGGAATCGCGGTCTATCAGGAACAAATTTTGCAGATCGCCCAGAAATTCGCGGGCTTCTCTTTGGGGGAAGCGGATCTTTTAAGAAGGGCGATTGGGAAAAAAATCGCTTCCGAGCTCATGGCACAGCGCGAGAAATTTATCCAAGGAGGGAGAGATCAGGGATATAAAGAGCAGTTGGCCACGGATATCTTTGATAAGGTCATCGAACCCTTCGCGAATTATGGATTTAACAAGTCTCACGCGGCTTGTTATGCGATGATTTCTTATCAAACGGCCTACCTGAAAGCCCATTTCCCGGCGGAATTTATGGCCGCTTTGCTGACCGCTGATCAAGAAAATACCGACCGGATCATCATCGATATCAGTGAATGTGAACTCATGGGCATTCAGATCTTGCCACCGGATATCAATCAGTCCTATGAAGGGTTTACAGTGATCAACGAAAGTACGATCCGCTACGGACTTTCCGCGATCAAGAATCTGGGGAAAGATACGATCGAACAAATCCTCCTCGCCCGCAAGAAAACGCCGTTCAAGGATTTGGCTGATTTGATTCATCGCATTCCCGCGAAGTGTGTGAACAAAAAGTCCTTTGAAGCATTGGTCATGAGCGGGGCCTTGGATGACTTTGGCGAACGCAATGCTCTGATGCACTCGATTGATATCATTACCGGGTACGCCAAGAATCATGGAAAAGGCCAAAATGATGATCAAACGGATCTCTTTGGCATGCTCAGCGAGCGAGGAGAAGACCATCCCTTTGAACTGAACAAGGCAGAAGTGGCGAGTTGGTTTCAACGCCTGCAGTGGGAAAAAGAAGCCCTTGGTATTTATGTCTCCGACCATCCCCTTCGAGGCCTGCGGCAGTATATGAAGCGCAAGGTGACCTTGATTGGCACCTTAAAAGCATCGATGGCGGAACGAGAACTGACCATCGGCGGGATCGTGAATGATTTTCGGAAGATTACGACGAAGCGAGGAGACGTCATGGTGATTTTCGAGCTGGAAGACCTCACGGGAAAGATCAACGTGGTGGTGTTCCCTCGAGTGTATGATTCGATCAAGGACACAGATTTTTTCACGGATCATTCGAATTTCATCATGGTAAAAGGAAAGGTGGATTACCGAGGAGGCGAACTTCAATTCGTGGCGCGGTCGGTGACGAAGTCGAGTATCAAATCCATGCGCGAAAACGCGATGGATCAAGGTTTGTATGATCCGAAAGAACATCGTTATACCGAAGAAGAAACGGCTTCGTCCCAGGAATCCAACGATGACTCAGCAGTTGAACAAGAACCTCATCAAGTGGATGGGCTCTTATTTCCCCTGAGCGACAAGGTGGGAGTGAGTGATTTGAAGGTGATCAAAACCATCTTAGAAAAACATCCCGGGAATAAGCCGGTGACCTTGAACTTGTTAGTCGAAGGAAGGAGGCAGGATGTCCCAACGGGGTTGTTTGTCGAAGAAGGGGCTCCATTAAAAAAAGAGATGAAGCCGTATTTGAGGTCTTAGGACTTAGCTTCATTGCTTACTTCCTTTTCCCATTCCGACCGAATTCCTCACCCTTCCCTTGCCAAGGGATTCCTCCACTTCACCCACCTCCTGCGCCAACCAGTTTCGGTCGGAATGGAAAGTAAAATTCCGGCGAACATTCAGCAACTTGCAACTTTCTCCTTGCAACTATATTGTGATGCCGAACTACGATTAACCTTCATTCTTATGAGAAAAACACGAATCGCTATCAATGGATTTGGCCGCATCGGAAGGGTTTTTTTCCGGCAGGCGTTTGAATCTCCTGATGTGGAAGTAGTCGCGATTAATAATCCCGGTGACCCCGATATTCATGGCCATCTTTTGAAATATGATTCGGTATATGGGATTTTCCCGCACGATGTGAAACATGGCGAAAAAAAACTTTTGATCGACGGACAAGAGATACAAGTTTTTGCCGAACTAGATCCAAAAAACCTCCCATGGAAGGCACTCGACATCGACGTTGTTATTGAATCGACCGGTGTCTTTACGACCCGAGAAAAAGCTGCCTGGCATTTGGAGGCGGGGGCGAAAAAGGTGATCATGTCTGCTCCGGCGAAAGGTGACATCGATGCGACGATAGCGATGGGGATTAACGAAGAGCTCTATGACCCGGAAAAGGACGATGTTATTTCAAACGCCAGCTGCACCACAAATTCTCTGGCACCGGTGGCGAAAGTGCTGAACGATGTTTTTGGAATTACCCGAGGCCTTATGACAACCGTGCACTCTTACACGAATGATCAATCAACCCTAGACGCCCATCATAAGGACTGGAGGCGAGCACGCGCTGCCGCACTCTCTATTATTCCTACTACGACTGGTGCCGCTGAGACAGTGACGCTGGTCATTCCAGAACTCAAAGGAAAACTAACCGGTCTCGCCCTTCGAGTGCCAACAGCTGTTGTCTCTGTCACTGATTTCGTTGTGGAGCTCAAGCAGCAGGTAACCGCTGAAGAAGTGAATGCTGCTTTCCGAGAAGCCGCAGCCGGGCGTATGAAAGGCATACTGGATGTTTGTGACGAACCACTCGTTTCTTCTGATTTTAAAGGAAATACCCATTCTTCCATCATTGATGCGCTTTCGACCATGGTCATCGAGGGAAATATGGTGAAGGTGCTGGCCTGGTATGACAATGAATGGGGATATTCGCGACGTTTGTTAGATTTGGTGGTGTATATGGGGATGAAGATGTAATTATGTTAAAAATCGGTAGGGATAGGTCGCGACCTGTCCCTACCGATTTTTTTATTCCACCAACTCCGCTTTCACGATCAACCTCCTCAATACCGTCCCCACGGGGGTACAGGTCATCAAGGTGGAGATTTTTTGATCAGTGGGTTGCTCGAGCACCGACACGTCATCCGGTTTTACCTCGAATTTCTCCTTCACGCGATAGGTGTATTTCTCTCCTTTATAATAGATCGAGTACTCATCGCCGATTTCCAATTTGTGGAGCAGGGCGAAGATGTCTTTGTAGCGGCCTTTGTCCCAGGGGTAATAGGATGAATGACCAGTGAGGAAAACGTTCCCGTATTGGTCGGGATTGGCCGTGTAGGGATAGTGCACTACGCCTTCCCGCAGGACTTCCTGGATTTTGTTTTCTGAGGTATAGAGGTCTTTGAAGTCGAAGTCTTGAATATCCACTGTCTTGACGGGAACCGTCCCTTCGAACACTTTCGGGACTTCCAAGCGCATTTCTTCGGGATACAGCTCGCCCATTGAAGCGAGTCTAAAGGGGTTTTGACTGCTCGACTGTTCGAAGCTCGGACGAAGTGAATCCACCTGCTCTTGAAGCACCTCCGATTTCTCCTCTTCGAGAGCAATGATACTCGCCACCCCCTTTTGGGCCATTGCCTGCGGATCGATCCAGTCCTGGATGATGCGGCTATAGGCCGGCCAATTGGACAGCAGCATGAGCGTGGAAAAAATCAGGACAAAAGCCGTCATACTTGCCACCAGTTCCGCCATACGAGTGACGACTCTTTGATGAATTTTCCGCCGTTTTTGATGCAATTCGTAGGACATGAAAGCATGAGAATTTCATTTCATTATACCATAAATGTTTATAATATGCCATTTGTTAAAATGCTTTTCCATTCCGTCCCGTCCCAATCCCGCCAACTTCGGTCGAAATGAAAACAAGAGGCTGGTAGACTCATTCTGAATTTACGATTTATGATCCTCAAACTCCGCTATCTCACGATCTTTTTAGACTATTTGCTGCTGCTAGGAGCCTTCGTGTTGGCCTATTTTATGCGGGTGGGGTTTATTTTCTCCAGCGATTTTCCATTTGGGCCCTATTTTAACGCCAGCCTGATCGCCGCGGCGGCGTGGATCATTTCCCTCATCATTTTCCGAGGATATTCCCCGAATGTGCGTTTTAATCGTTTCATTCATTTTTTGAAGGTGGTGGTTTCAGGTGTTACGGGTACGGCAGCTTTTGGCTTAATCTTTTATTTTACCGAAAAAGAGCTCTTCTCGCGGTTGCTGCTGGTGTACATGTTTGGGTTTGGAAGTGCAGTGATGGCGCTTTTTCACTTGCTGATGCTGGGGATGGAAAGACATCTGATCGGAAAAGGGTATGGCATCACTCGTTTGCTCATCATTGGATCGAACCGAGGCGTGAAGTCACTCATCAGCACTTTGAAGCAAAACCGTTCACCTTATTTACCCGTGGCGATCTTGGATGGCTATGGGACGAGTCAAAAAGAGATCGAAGGCGTGCCTGTCTTGGGAAAGTTAAACATTCTGGAAGAGACGGTGGAGAAGCAGCGTATCGATGCCATCGTGCAAGGAGACAACATCGAGCAAGTGGTCAATATCCAGAGTTTTTGCCAGCAGCAGGGATTGGATTATTACCTCCTCCCCTATTTACTGGGGACCTACCAGGACAATCTGAGAATCCAGTACATGGAAACGGCGTTGATCACGCCGGATAAGGATTCACCTCGGCGATTTTGGGAGAAACTGCTGGGGTAGGGTTTGTTTTTTTTGCTTGCAAAAAGCCTTTGTTATCGTTATATTTTCCAGGCTTTTTAGGAATTTTGCTTTTTTCTCATGTTTGCTGTCATTTTAACTGGTGCGAAACAATACCTCGTAAAGGAAGGAGATGTCATCAGAATCGAAAAACTCGATGCTGAAGTCGGAAAAACCCATGTGTTTGAAAAAGTGCTTTTGGTCAGCAAAGATGGCAAGGAAGTCGAAGTAGGTATGCCATTTTTGTCCAATAAGGTGGAAGGAAAGGTCAAAGAACAAGGAAAAGCTGACAAGATCCGAGTGTTTAAAATGAAAGCGAAGAAGAACTATAAAAGAACATACGGACACCGACAGCCATATACGGAAGTGGAAATCACAAAAATCGGTTGAGCTCTCCTCTAGAATCAGTAGAGTGAAAGAGTCCTGAAAGGGGCTCTTTTTTTGACCGAATATGTGGGACAAGATTACATCATTCATTCTTTCAAACCTGATTCCGGCCAGCGTGATGGGTTCTCAAACGATTTCCCCCGTCGCCCTCCCTCCTCCTTTGGCGATTCAAGTGGAGCCATTGGCGATCGTTGTGGACCAAGAAATCCCAGCTCCACAAGTCGGGGCGAAAGCGGTCTTGGTCATCGAAACGCATTCAAATGAAGCCCTGTACTCTCAAAATGTCTGGGAAACCTTTCCCATTGCCAGTTTGACGAAGCTCATGACGGCTTTGATCGTAAAAGAAAAAGCAAACCTTGATCAGGTGGTCACCGTTGGCCCGATTATTCACAAGGTAGCCGGCTCCAAAATGGGGCTGAAAGAAGGTGAACAAATCACCATTCACAATCTCTTGAAGGGCCTTCTGATTACCTCAGGGAATGACGCGGCGATGGTGCTCAGTGAGGCTGTGGCCGGTTCTTCTGAAGCGTTTGTCGAAATGATGAACCAGCGAAAGCACGGACTGGGGCTTGAATCCACCCAGTTTGTCGATCCAGCGGGGATCCAAAATGGGAATGTCTCTTCTGCGTTTGAAATCGCTCATCTGGCCAAGCATGTGTTTAAGGACTCGCTCCTCCAATCTATTATGCGAGAAAAGGAGGCCATAGTGACTTCTGCGGACGGGAAATACACTCATGTGCTGTCGAATACAAATCGACTGCTAGGTACGGACATCGGAGAACGGATCATCGCCGGGAAGACCGGGACCACCCCTTTGGCAGGACAATGCCTGATTTCTTTTATTGGCAATGAAGCCGATCGGACGACCATGACGGTTATCCTGGGTTCAAACAATCGGTATGAAGAAATGAAAAAACTGATCGAGTGGGTGGACAAGACGTTTATCTGGCAATAATGCCTTCTGCGAGACAACAGGTCGGTTTCCAAGGAGAGATTCGTGCGCGAGAATACTTGGAAAAGATCGGCTACCGTTTTGTTGATCAGCAATGGCATTGCCGGTATGGAGAGCTCGACCTCGTCATGATGGAGGGTGATGAATTGGTGTTCGTGGAGGTGAAGCTTCGCACCGCTTCTGATTATGGCCATCCGGAGGACATGGTGTCATGGGGGAAGGCAAGACGTTTGAAAAAAACAGCTCTGAGCTTCATCCAGGATCGGAACTGTGAAGAGATGTTTTGGCGTTTTGATACGATCGCCATAACTCTCCAGGGGAATCACTATGAAATTCTCCATCTCAAAGATACGATACGGGATGATCGGATTTAATGAATGCTATGTTTTTGAATCGATACGTCCTTTCGGTATTCCTCGCCAGTGTTGCGAGTTTCCTGTCCTTGTACTTGGTGCTCTCAAAAATTGACCCGTTTGTGGATGAAAAACTGGGGTTGGTCCTGTTTTTTGTCAGTTTATTTTTCTTGGTCAGCAGCGCTTTAACCCTTGTGGGGTATTTTTTCCGAGTTTTGTTTTACCGCGAGGAGCTGTTCATGAACCATTTTAATGTTTCACTCCGACAGGGCATCATCCTAGGGTTCTGTCTCTGCGCCATTATGGGTTTTCAGGTTTTACGAACCCTGACCTGGTGGAATGGCTTTATCATCGTCCTCATCAGCTTCCTAATCGAGCTGTATTTTGTGGCGAGGGATTGAGTTTTTTGTCATTTCGACCGAAGTCGAGGGGGTGTCCCCCCCCTTTTAAGGGGGCTACTGGGTCGAGGTGGACGAAGTGGAGAAATCTCTCGAATGACAGACTTCAGATTTCTCCACTTCACCATGAGTACATGGCTCCGGTCGAAATGACAAAGAAAAAAATGCTGGAGTCGATCGACTCAAGTTTCTATTCACCGCACCTTAAAAAATACTCCTCAGCGACTCACGAAGAAAGAAAAAAATTAAAGAAGGGGCAAAAATCAAATCACAATATCTCACCCATCACCGCCGGGCGGAAACGCGCAACCCCATCCCGATTATCCAGATGATCGCTGAACAGGTTCACGTACCGAAAGCTACCGTCCCAGAACGCAGTGCCGACAAGCCCTTGTTTTTCATCGGTTTCATTCATCAGAGTGTACTGCCATGTATCTGTTTGAGCATTGATGGATGTGCTGTCGTTTCTGTATTTACAATCTATTGGTCTTCCCTTCAGTAGATCCTGAACCATCAGAGCGATGTACGACTGATAATCCAGTCTCAATATGTTGCTCTTTGCAAATCGCCCATTGAAACGTTCGATTCGTTGTTGGTGGGTTTCCCTGCCATTGTCCCATTCAGGAATATCGAAGGTTTGGGCTCCTTCGGAAATGGCGAATTTCCAACTCTTGATTTTATTGGCTTCGACTTGGGCTTGGGTTGCTTGGGCGTTGAGTTGATTCTGCGCAAATTCAGAAACATAAGGCACTCGGCATCTTTCCATCGTTTGACTGGTTTGATTCAGTTCTTCTAGATATCGTTCGAGACTTGTGATCGGAGTCAGCACCAGTTTGGCTTCGTGGAATCGCAGGATTTCTCGTGCTCGTTCTGGAGTGAGGATTGTCATGACGGAGGCAAGGATCGCTTCTCGTGAAGGAAGAGGCGCATCTCCTTCGCGGGGTTGGATGGCGTAGCTTAGGGCAAAATCGATTTGTGGTTCTATCAACATTCTGGCTTTCACCAAAAGCCGCCGGCTTTCTGAAAGGCCTGTCAGTTCCATGATCTCATCAACGTTTGACCGAATACTTCTGAGCAGCTCAGCGAGTTGGGCATCATCCGCCCCTTCCCGAATCTTTTGCCTTAAAAATGCTGCCTGGGATTCGACGTTCCCTTCGGCCTGTGCCATTCGTTGCAATTGTCTAAGATCTGCGTCTGCCATGGTTTTTATTTAAAGTTCGTTTTATTATACCATATTTTTTCTGTTTAATCTTAGGGAAAAATCGAAAAAAAATCACCTTCATAGCCTTATTTCTTTTATTTCAAAATCCCCCCCCTCCGTGCTACACTTCAGTGGCTTTTTTTACCCTATGGAACAGCATCTTCAAGAGCTTCGATCCCAATTTTTAGAGCAGGTCCGTCAGGCGAAGACCCTGAATGATTTACAGAAACTGGAAAATGACTATTTGGGAAGAAAGGGGGTTATTACCCTGCTTTTGAAGGGCATCAAAGACCTTTCCGTGGAAGACAAGAAAATCGTGGGGAAAATGGCGAACGAGCTGAAAAAAGAATCGGAAACGGTACTGGCAGAACGAGTCAAAGAACTCGAGTCAGTCCAGTTCAGCGGCTTGGATCAGCAATTCTTTGACACCAGCCTTCCTGGAGCAAAGGGCTCCTTGGGACGACTTCATCCGCTTACGAAATTTATTCAAGAAGTGGAAGATACCTTCCTGGCCATGAACTTCGAAGTAGCGGAGGGGCCCGAAATCGAAGACGACTATCACAATTTTACCGCCCTCAACATTCCTGAAGACCATCCCGCGCGGGACATGCAGGATACCCTCTGGGCCAAGGACATCCCCTATTTGCTGAGAACCCATACTTCACCCGTCCAGGTGCGCTACATGGAAGCGAATCACCCGCCCATTCGGATCGTTTGTCCGGGGAGAGTGTTCCGCAAGGACGACGTGGATGCCACGCACTCCCCGATGTTCCATCAGTTTGAGGGACTGATGATCGACAAGTCCACGAATCTTTCACACCTGAAGGGAATTTTGACGATCGCTCTTCGACGATTGATTCATCCCGAACTAGAGCTTCGCTTCCGCAGCAGCTTCTTCCCCTTCGTCGAACCAGGAATGGAAGTCGATGTTTCCTGCGCCAGCTGTAAAGGAAAAGGATGTTCGGTGTGCAAGCACTCGGGATGGATCGAGATGTTGGGCTGCGGGATGGTTCACCCGAATGTCTTGAAAGCGGTTGGGTTGGATCCGAATGTCTATCAGGGGTTCGCCTTTGGCGCGGGAATTGAACGCCTCTTGATGAAAAAATATGCCATCAATGACATCCGCCTCTTTTATGAAAATGATCCGAGATTCCTCGAACAGTTTCCACTTGTTTAATTTTTTTTCATGATCACCAGACTTATTACCAAACTCATAGGGGATCCGAACGAGAAGGTCATTCAGCGTTGCCGAAAAACGATTGAAGTCGTAAAAAAATTTGAGGAAGAGTTTACTTCCTTCGACGAAGCACAGGTAAAAGCAAAGACTCAGGAGTTTAAAGAACGGATCAAAAATGGCGAAACACTGGATCAGATCCTTCCAGAGGCTTTTGCGCTGGTGAAGCAGGCATGCAAATTGATGCGTGGGAGCACGGTCACCGTCCGTGGACACGAGCTGACCTGGAATATGGTCCCCTACGATGTCCAGCTCATCGGAGGAATGATCCTTCATGAAGGAAAAATCGCGGAAATGAAAACGGGGGAAGGAAAAACGCTCGTGGCTACTCTGCCGCTTTATTTAAACGCGCTTGAAGGCAAAGGAGCTTACCTGGTCACGGTGAACGACTATCTGGCTCAGCGTGATGCGGAATGGATGAGCTACTTATATGAATTTTTAGGACTGACCGTAGGGGTGATCCTTCATGGCCAAAGTCCTCAAGAAAAAAAACAAGCCTATGCTTGTGACATCACCTATGGAACGAACAATGAGTTTGGCTTTGACTACTTGCGCGACAATATGGCGAACTCATTGGAACAGTGTGTGCAGCGCGAACTACACTATGCGATCGTCGATGAAGTGGATTCGATTTTGATCGATGAAGCGAGAACGCCACTGATCATTTCCGCGCCAGCCGGTCAATCGACCGATAAATATCGACGATACGCCCAACTCGTCACCCAACTCAAACAAGATGAGGATTATAAAATCGATGAAAAAGGTCGGAGCTGTATTTTGACCGATGAAGGAGTGACAAAAATGGAAGAGCTGCTCGGGATCGATAATATTTATACAGAAGCCGGAGCAGCTGAAGTGCACCATATCGAACAGTCACTCAAAGCTCAGGCACTGTTTCAAAAAGATGTTGATTACATGGTGCGTGAAGGAGAGGTGGTGATCATTGATGAATTCACGGGTCGTCTGATGCCCGGTCGGCGATATAGCGAAGGTCTGCATCAGGCGATTGAAGCTAAGGAAGGCGTGAAGGTAAAGCAAGAATCAAAAACCTTGGCGACGATTACCTTTCAGAATTATTTCCGATTGTTTAAGAAATTAGCCGGGATGACGGGAACGGCGATTACCGAAGCAGAAGAATTTTCTAAAATCTACTCTTTGGAAACCCTGGTGATTCCGACGAATGTCCCTGTGCAACGAAAAGATTTAAATGATCTGATTTACAAATCCGTGTATGGAAAATTTCAGGCGGTCACCAACAAAGTGAAGGAATTGCAAGAGAAGGGTCAGCCGGTACTGGTAGGAACCATTTCGGTAGAGAAGTCGGAAGTGCTTTCGAAGATGTTTCAACAAGCAGGAGTGAAGCATGAAGTCTTGAACGCGAAACACCATGAACGAGAAGCCGAGATTGTTGCGGATGCTGGCGCGAAAGGTGCGGTGACGATTGCAACCAATATGGCAGGTCGTGGGACTGATATTAAGATCAATGATGAAGTGAAAGCGATCGGTGGTCTCCACATCATCGGTACTGAACGCCATGAATCTCGTCGTATCGACAATCAGCTTCGAGGTCGTAGCGGTCGTCAGGGAGATCCTGGATTTAGCCAGTTCTATGTTTCGATGGAAGATGAGCTGATGCGTCTTTTCGGAGGAGACCGGATGAAAGGCATCATGGAAACCCTGAAGGTTCCGGAAGACATGCCCATTGAAAACCGGATTATTTCCCGATCGATCGAATCGGCCCAAAAGCGAGTGGAAGGCCACAATTTCGATATTCGAAAACACTTGGTCGAGTATGATGATGTGATCAACAAGCACCGAACCATTATTTACGCGCGCCGAAGAAAGATTCTCGAAAATGAGAATATTGATGACACCGTTCGCGAACTGTTTATGAAGTCTGCTGCCGAAATCGTCACTGCTGCCACCCCTTCTCAATACCGTGAGGAATGGCAGATCGAGCAATTGAGCGAGGCAATTCACTCCTTCACCGGCGCTGATCCAATCACTTATGCAGAGCATTTGAAACGACAAGAAACTGAGCGGGCCTTGGAAGAGTTTGTCGTTCAGTTCATGATGGATGCCTTTGAAACCAAGAAAAAAAACTTTGGCAATGATGTGGTTTTCTTCACCATCGAGAAGCAGGTGTATTTGAGGACGATTGATCGACTGTGGATGGACCACATTGATGGGATGATGCGCCTGCGCGAGCAGGTTTCTTTCCGGGGGTATGCTCAAAAGGACCCATTAGTTGAGTACAAAAATGAAGGGTTTTCCCTCTTTGAAACGCTGATCAAAAATATTCAGGTGAATACCGTCCAGACCTTGATGAGAATGGAATTCAAGCCGATTGCCCCACGAGAAGAAGTCATCGAGATGCAGACAAATGAAAAAGAAATTACGGACATTGAAACGGGAAGCCGGGAACTCATTCCGACCCATAAGACTTCGAGCGGACGACCAACCATTATTTCAGCTGATGATCACTCTGGCCATGACCCGAAGATTCACCAGGAAGTGTATGGATTCGCGAAACCCAGCAGCGAAGCCAACAACGTCATTCGCATCAGTGCGGATGCTCAAGACTCCTCTCCGAGCACTTCAGAACCCCCGAAGGTTGGCAGGAACGATGACTGCCCCTGCGGGTCTGGCAAGAAGTATAAAAAGTGCCATGGGAAGTAGTTGGTAGTTGATAGTTGATGGTTGATAGATATAATTTGAATACTTTTTAATGATTTTATGAAAAAAACTGTCTTAGCTGTTTTAGCTCTCGTGGTCCTGGCCGGCATTTGGCTGGTTGGTGGATACAACAGCTTGGTTTCTGCTGATCTTTCCGTGGATGAATCTTGGGCCCAGGTCCAGGTGCAATATCAGCGTCGTTTTGATTTGATTCCGAATTTGGTTGAAACCGTCAGGGGGGTTGCTGATTTTGAGCGATCGACCTATGAAGCGGTGACAGCAGCCCGATCCGCCTGGGCTCAGTCTTTGCAAACCGGTACTCGGGCTGAACAAATTGCCGCTACTGGGCAAGTTGATTCGGCGCTGTCCCGACTCTTGGTAACGGTTGAAAACTATCCCCAATTAAGAGCTCAGGAGAACTTTTCAACTCTTCAAGCCCAGATCGAAGGGACTGAAAATCGGGTGGCGACTGCCCGGAGGGATTTCAACGCCGTAGCGCGCGCATATAATCAAAAAGTCCGAAGTGTCCCTAGCAATATGATCGCAGCGATCTTTGGCTTTGAAGCAGAACCATTCTTTGAGTCCAGCGAAGGTTCGGATGTAGCCCCTCAAGTCCAATTCGTTCAATAAGTATAATTCCCTTTTCCCATTCCGACCTCAACTGATGAGGAATGGGAAAAAGAGGAGAATGGATGAGCTATTTTTCCTGCTAGCTTTTGATTTTTTCATCACCCATGAAAAGGTTTCTTCTTCTGCTGGTTTCAGCCATCATCATCCCTCAGCAAGTTCAGGCTCAATTGAGCTTTCCCGACCCAACGGGTTACGTGAATGATTTTGCGAATATTCTTTCGGATGAGACCGAGCAGAAAATAAACGCGATGATCGAAGGCATCAAAGAAAAGACTTCTGCTGAAGTAGCAGTGGTGACCGTTCAGAGCCTCGAAGGAAATGAAGTCAATTATTATGCAGTGGAACTCGGAAGATCTTGGGGAATCGGCAATGCTGAAAGAGATGACGGCGTTCTTTTTCTCACCGCGATCGATGATCGAAAAACCTATATCGCCACTGGGTACGGCGTCGAAGGGTATATCACGGATGCTCAGGCATTTTGGATTACCGATCAAGTCGTGGTCCCCTATTTTAGGAATGGAGACTATGAAGGAGGGATCGTCGCGGGAACTGAAAAGATTGCCTCAGCCCTGGCGGAACTTGAAACTTTACCAGAAGGCATCAGTGGATCGATGGAAGATTTTCCGATTGAAGGATTTATCTTCTTTGTGTTCTTTTTCTTCTCCTTTATCGTCCCGTGGGTAATTGCAGTATTAGGACGATCGAAGCGGTGGTGGCCCGGAGGTGTTGCTGGAGGGTTGATGGGATTTTTCGTGGCCTGGCTTTTGAGCATCACGTTTTTCATCGTCTTTCCTTTGGCGTTCTTTGGGTTTCTCTTTGATTATCTAGCCTCGAAGAATTATAAAGCCGGGAAAGATCACTGGTGGACCGGAGGCGGAAGCAGCGGATGGGGTGGAGGTGGCAGCTTTGGTGGAGGTTCGAGCGGTGGATTTGGTGGGTTTAGCGGGGGGAGTTTTGGAGGAGGTGGGGGTGGAAGTAGTTGGTAACAAAACAATGGACAATGAACAATGGACGATAGACAATGAAAATGCCTTCTCCTTTCCTGTTCATCGTTTATTGTCATTGTTGATGCTTTCCCTCTCTGACCTCAAAAAAACCACCGAAAAAACTTTCGTCCGTTCGTCAGGGCCGGGTGGTCAAAACGTGAACAAATCTTCAACGCGCGTCTCGCTGGTGTTTGATATTTTTGCTTCGGACTTAAGACCGGAAGAGAAACAACGACTGCTTCGGAAATATCAAAGCGGTTTTATTCACGTCACCAATCAAGAAACCAGATCTCAGTCTCAGAACTTGGAATTGGGGTTTCAGCAGTTGCATCAACGTATTCAGCAAGCTCTGTATGTCCAAAAGCCTCGAAAAAAATCTATTGCTCCGCATCGAACCAAGTCTGGGAAAAAAGTGAAAGCTCAAAAGGATCGTCTGCTCAAATATCGGAAACGGTACCTCGAATAGCCTATACCAGTACCTTCCAGATCTCTTCAATGGTGGTTTTCCCTTCCAGGACTTTTCGTATGCCATCTTCTTTCATGGTGACGAACCCCTGCTCTTCCGCCTTTTGGAGTATTTCTTCTTCCGATGACTGGCTGAGAATAGCTTTTCTCACCTCGTCAGAAATATTCATCACTTCCGCGACAGCGATTCTCCCCTGATAGGTGGTGTGAGCACACTGATCACAGCCGGCCCCCTTGAAAATCTGTGTGGCATTGGAGAGTGTGATGCCTTTTTTTTGTAATGATGCCACCGCCTTTTCGATTTCTGTTCGAACAGAGTCGTTGAGTTCAGCAGGGACTTTACAATGATCGCAAATTTTTCGAACCAATCGTTGTGCAAGGATCATCTCGAGTCCTGAGGCAAGAATGTAATCTTTAATCCCCATATTGAAGAGCCTTGGAATCGTAGCTACCGCGCTGTTCGCATGAACCGTGGTCAAAACGAGATGCCCCGTAAGGGATGCCTGGAGTGCAATTTCCGCAGCTTCTTTGTCTCGAATTTCCCCCACCATGATGACATCTGGATCCTGCCGAAGTACGGCCCTCAAGCCTGATGCGAAGGTGTACCCTTCTGCTTCATTCATTTCAGATTGGACGATATTTTTTAATTCATATTCGATCGGGTCTTCCAGAGTAATGATTTTCCGGTCAGGCGTGTTGATGAGATTGAGACAGCTGTAGAGCGTCGAAGTCTTTCCGCTTCCGGTTGGCCCAGTGACCAGGATTAATCCCTTTTCCTTTTCAATTTTTTCGATGATCAGTTTTTTGCTCTCATCAGAGAATCCCAGTTCATCTAGGCTCACGATGGCGTTTTGTGCGTCCAATACTCTGAGGACAAGGGACTCTCCATATTTGGAAGGAAGTGCTGAGACCCTCACACTGACCAAGCGTTTATTCACCAAAAACTGGTAATTTCCATCTTGCGGTAGATTGAGTTGGTTGATCTTCAATCCTGCTACCCTCTTTATTTCCGAAGAAATGAATGTGTACTGTTTTGGAGTCAACGTGAGTACTTCGTACATTTCACCATCACGTCTCATTCGAAGCTTCACGCCTTTTTCCTCTGGCTGGAAATGAAGATCACTTGCTCGAAAACGGATCGCTTCCAAATTCAACCTATTCAGCATTTCGGGTCCACTGGCGGTTTCAAAGAGCGACCTGCTTTCTTCAAACAGGTCCTGCTTGCTCATGTTCTTTTCTTCGATTTCTGTTTGAATCGGTATTTGTTTCAAAGGGACAATGTTGTCAAAGTAGTGCTTGGTCGATTCGAGTCCCTCGGAAGAACAGATGTACGGTTGGATCTGGTATCCTTTTTCTTGCAACTGCTGACTCGCTATTTTGCACTGCTCGGAAACGGGATCCACACAAGCGAGATGAACCGTTTTTCCTCCCACATCAAAAGGGACTGCTTGCGTTTGTTGAACATTCGTCCAACTCGTGAGCTGAAGCGCGTCTTGGTTGAGCGGAGCACTTTTTAGATCGATGTACGGAATGCCCGCTTTCTTTGCCTTTGCCTTTATGTCTTTTTCTTTAAACGACTGATTGATCGCCTCAATTTTTTGCAGATTCCCCTCATTCGAATCGGATCGCAATACCGGTGCGGCCATATTTTCTGCCATTTGGGTTTTTATATCGATTTATTATAGCATAAAAAACGCCTTTTTTTAAGGCTTCAACCATTTATTCGCTCTTCATTGGGCGTCATTGCTTCGTATTGCGGGGGCAAATTCGTAGACCAGCTTATCCAGTTCTGTGGCAAACATCATCGTCGCGGCCATTTCATACAGGACATGTAGCCATCTTTGGTTGTAATACTTCAACTGAGGAACCATTTTTTGGTCTTCATCCGGCGTATTGATGGGCTGAATAGCCACTACACGACTCACTTGAACTCCTTCCTGGGTGAACACTGTCAGCGCCCGCAAGGCCTGAAGGTAGTATACCACGAGGATATTTTCAGCATCAGGTGCCAGCAAACCCTCTTTGAGGGCTTTTTTTGTCCCATAAGCATTGCCTCGCCGAGTATCACCATCCAAATAGTGTTCCCCTTTTATTCCTAAGCTTTTCACTTGAGAGGCAGGGATCCCTTCTCGTTGCAACCACTCGTCGGCAAATTCGCCCTCACATTTTCTCGCCCCGTCATTCCGCGTAGCTCCATAAGAAGGTGCTGGTGGTAAAAAGATCATATCTTGTTCTCGAAGATGAGCGCGGACCCAGCGCAAGATAGCCTCAAAAGCATAGCTCAGCTTAAACTCGTCATTTGCATCAAGACCGAGTCCGGCTGTAACGACGATCACGTTTTTGCGAACCATTCTTTTTCGACGACGCAAATCGACCTCAATGGCACGCAGATGAAGACCCTCGGGATCTTCTGTCACTTTCAACCGGGATATTTCTAAACGCTTCGTAAGCATTCAACACCAATAACAAGGTCTTATTTATAGGGAAATATGAAATTTTGTCAACCCCTCTATTTTACCAAGCATCTTTCCACTAGTTCGGTATAGGTGTTTGCCACCGTTTTGGAGTGAATGAAGGTCACTTCGCTTTTTGAAGTCCCGATGACGGTCGTCTGAATATCGGGAAAGGCCATGATAAACATATCGGTAAAGTCTCTGGGATCAATCAAGCAGTCTCTAAGCTCCTTTTCGCTGGCTTTTCGGATATGCTGGGCCCATTGACCATCCTGGGTGGCTACAACGGAAGCGCAACGGTTCTTCTTGGTTCTTTCACGAATCCAATCCTGCTCTGTATCGATTCCAATCGCATTGATAAAAGATTCGTAGTCACCAAAGCAAAAGACCCGCTCCCAATCGGTAGCGTGCAATTCAAACAGCCAGTTAAGGACGGTTTCATTGTCATGACTGGATTTCATTTGGACTTCCGGAGAGCGAAGCAATGGATACTGAATCCATTGATCAATTGAGTGCAAGGACTCTACGGCATCAAGGCTTCTGGCCTTTCTTTCATCAACGTATTTTTTAAAGAGCAAGGCAATGGGAAGTGGGTAGAGAAGCTCCTCTCCTGCCTCTTTTTTTCTTAAAATAAGCCCCTTCTCTATCATACGTTCCACAAGCGCCTGGAAGTTCTGAACTCCTTTCTCTAAAGATCGCTCTGCAACCCCGGGATTTAAGTAGGACTGCAGCAAAATAGCCCTTTCGGGCTTCTTTAAAGGAGTACAATGTAATATGCCTTCGATTTTTTCCGTGAGGGTTTGATAATCCATATCGACCTCTTGAGGATGATTAATTATAGAGCCGTTTTTCCCGTTTTGGCAATTCAAAAAAGAGCCCTTCCGAAAAAGAGCTCCCTTTCTCCGTTATTACACTTTCTTCAGGGCCACTTCTCTCACTTTCTTCTCGATCTCTTTAGCCACTTTTGGATTTTCCTTCAGGTACTGCTTGGCATTCTCCCTTCCCTGACCGATCTTTTCTTCTCCGTAGGCGTAGAAAGCACCTGATTTCTTTACGATCTCGAAGCGAACCCCCAGGTCGACGATGTCCCCTTCTTTTGAAATCCCTTCGTTGTACATGATGTCGAATTCAGCAATCTTAAAGGGAGGAGCAATCTTGTTTTTGACGATCTTCGTCTTGGTGTGAATCCCTATGATTTCTTTGCTGTCACCTGTTCCTCCATCGATTTTCCCGGCTCCTCGGATATCGATTCGTACGGAAGAATAGAATTTCAAGGCCTGTCCGCCGGTAGTGGTTTCCGGATTTCCAAACATCACTCCGATTTTCATGCGGAGCTGATTGATGAAGATGATGGTACAACCGCTTCTGGAAACGATTCCCGTGAGTTTTCGCAGCGCTTGAGACATCAAACGTGCTTGTAAGCCCATATGGCTATCTCCCATATCTCCCTCGATTTCCGCACGCGGCGTCAAAGCGGCCACAGAGTCGACAATGATCAGATCGACGGCACTGGAATTCACCAGGGTTTCTACAATCGAAAGAGCCTGCTCTCCATTGTCTGGCTGAGCGAGCAAAAGATTGTCGGTGTCGACGCCAATCCTTCTGGCATAATCGGGATCCAGAGCGTGCTCTGCATCTATAAAAGCACATTGCCCACCCCTCTTCTGAGTCTCGGCGATCACGTGTAAACAAACGGTCGTTTTCCCCGATGATTCAGGGCCGAAGATTTCCACAATCCTTCCTTTCGGAATCCCTCCCCCAAGCGCTAGGTCTAAAGAAAGTGAACCCGTAGGGATCGTCTCTACCTGGATCTTCTGAGACTCCCCCAGTTTCATAATCGACCCTTTCCCAAAGTTCTTTTCAATTTGGGACAGAGCTGTCTCCAAGGCGTTTGTTTTCGCCTTATCTACCGCTGCCTTTGCTTCTTTTTCGAGTACGTGTCCTGCATTCGTCATAGTGAGAAATAAAAAAATAGAAAGCATGAAGAAGATACATGTTCATTTGTACATATCAAGTGCTTGTCGTGTACAAAATAGAAAAATCTTTTTTATTCTGCTTTTTCCGTCAGCCCGAGGTCTTTCAACTTGTCTTTTTGCATTTGCACAAGCGCCTGGCCGTTCTCAGAATTCTCCTTAATCTTCAAGAAATGAATCAAAGAGCGGGCTGTTCCGTAAAAGCAATCCCCCTGACAGTCGGGGCAGGAAAAAGAATATTTTTGCTGCTTTCCTTTAGAAACGCCTTTTACGACCTTATCGCAATTTCTACAGTAGTAGGCGACGAGTGTCGGTTCATCGATAGCGACTCCTAGATGCTTCATATTATTTCATCTGATGATATTCGGTTTCTTGCTGGCCATCCGTCACCTCCGCATATTCTTGCGGAAGGTTTTCGGCGTACTGATCAAACATGGTTTCCTGCTGGACCGCCTCTGAGTACTCTTCGGATGATTCTTCCTGTTCCCACTCATTCACGCTTCGGTGACTTCTCGGTACATTGGCAAAGTCTTTTTGAAGAGAAGCGTTTTTTTCCATTCTCTTGTGATAAGCGAAAGAAACCACTGATGCCACTAAAGTACTGACCAAAGCGGTATAAATCCCGAATCTTGTCCCACTATTGGAGGCGTTGATAAGGGAATACTGAGCATAGACGGGAATAAATAACAGCGTCACAAAAAAGCTCTGAGCATTTAAGAACAGCAGCAAGGTGCTTTCCTTCAGGATCAATTTCTGCTGGAGGTTCCATTCTGGTTTCAGGAGCTGTGCCAAAACAACGCCCAAGGAAAAGACGGCAAAGGTAGAAATGACATAACCCGCTACCGATCCGATGCTACCAAAAGCGTTCCACCATTCATTGATAACTCGTGAATTAATACCGTACCAAGGTAAAAAACAGGCGATCAAGCTGGCGAGACTTGCGAGTGCGATGATCTTTTTTTCCGGTTCTAAAGCTTTTATTCGCTGACTGAGTTGTTTTTTTCTCATAGGATTGGATATATACAGGCTGAATATACCGAAGGGAACTTCAAATGTAAAATGTTGCAAAAAGAATGATAAGAAAAACCTGAGACGATTGGGAAAAAGGAGACGATTGTGAGGAATCCAAATCCCAATCGTCCCAAAGCAAACCTCACAATTGTAGCTGGTAAAGCAAGAAATGGTTAAAAAGTTTTAAACGGGACTATTTGCTCTCCTCGACCGAGTCGGTTTTGGAGGCGGCAAGACCCATTTTTTTAATAATGCCTTTGAGCTGGATGATCACTCCTTTGAATCCTTCGGAGAACAGCTGAAATTCATCAGGTGTTATCGCTTGCAGATCGCAGGCGATATCCAGACACGCAACGGCTTTATTGGCGGCAGTGATCGAGCTTCCGAGCGAAAATTTCGCTTGTTCGGGCAGCTTCGTCGAAGCAGCGGCAATATTCATCACCACGGAAGTAGTATGAATCTTGAGCTGGTTCCACAGATCACTGTTGGCAGCGAAGACCCCCTTTAGGCTCAATGCCTCTTGATGCCATTTTTTACTTTCTTGGTAGACTCGATAGTCCATGAAGCGAAAGGTATTTGGATACGATTTCGCAGCATTGTTGTTCATAGTGGTTGTACTCATAATTCGTCAATTAATTGGTTGATAACTCTACCAGCCACAATTGTAAGGTCCCGGGATGTGAAGGATCGTTTTCGAACACTAAACGGGCTTTTCGCCAATTTCAAGAAGCCTTCACGGCTTCTTAATGGTGTTTTGGGAAAAAAGATGCGAAATCAAACGAGTCTATAAATCTAAGTCAAAGTTTTTCTTTAAAAACCTCCTATTCCACAGCTGAAGAATAGCGGTCCGTACTTTCTCTTTTCGCGATTCTGCATTGTTGTGAACCAGTGAAGGATCGACTATATAAACATGTTCTCTTCCTTCTTTTTCACCAATAATTATATTGGTTATTTCTGAAGTCAGGGCTTCATCATTCCACCAATCCAGAACTTGTTCTGGGATTAAAAGCTTTGGAAAGAGCTGTTTCAGCAAAAGCGCCCCTTTGAGAATGGGCGTTATAAGCCACTTATCTACCGCTCCCCCTTTCCATTTTTTTTGGTTACTTAAGACACATTTTGCCGACCCTTCCAAACCTATGAAGTCCAATCCTACTCCATCTTGCTGCAAAGAATGTCGATTTGTTTTCAGTATTTCTTCAATTTGCTGTCGTATCTCCTTTCGTTCTAAGTCTTTAGGAGTGATATGTTTTGCGTGCTCAACTTTCTCCTGCACGATGATATAACTTCCGTCGGAGTCTTTTTCTATCTCCGTTTTTGCCAACCAATTTCCAAATCTTTCTCTGGCAATGTTTAGGTCTGATTCCATATCATCAAATGGAATGCAAGTCATTCCTGGTTTTGGAATCTTTACCAATAAAGTGGGGGCTGATTCATGTTCATAAACTTTATGACCAGCTCCTTCCGCGATTTGTTTTCCAAGGTTCATAAACACAATTTGGGGGATAAATTTTAGCATAAGGATCACAAAAAAGCACCCATCTGGTGAGATGAGTGCCTTTTGAGATCCAAATAATATCCAAAGTGCAGAAGAGGGAGACTGAGCGTTGCTTCTTACAACAACGTCATCAGATTTTTCGTCCCGATGTTACATCGGGAGTCCGACCTTACCGGTTTTCTAGTAGTCAATTGAGCCACTAGAATCCGGTTAAGCTCCTTAATAGGAGGTAATCCATCCGCAGGTTCTCCTACGGATACCTTGTTACGACTTAGTCCCAGTCAATAGTTTCACCTTAGGTCCACTTTGTTGTGGAACTTCGAGTGCCCCTATCTTCCATGACTTGACGGGCGGTGAGTACAAGACCTAGGAACATATTCACCGTGACGTGATGATTCACGATTACTAGCGATTCCAACTTCATGAGGGCGAGTTGCAGCCCTCAATCCGAACTGAGACCGGTTTTGATTGCGATTGGCTCCACCTTTCGGTTTCGCTGCGCTTTGTACCGGCCATTGTAGCACGTGTGTAGCCCAGGACATAAGGGCCATGCTGATTTGACGTCATCCTCACCTTCCTCCGACTTGGAGTCGGCAGTCTCGCATGAAATAAGCAACATACGATGAGGGTTGCGCTCGTTTCCTGACTTAACAGTACACCTCAAGGCACGAGCTGACGACAACCATGCAACACCTGTCATCGGGTTCCTTGCGGCACTCCCCCATTTCTGGAGGATTCCCGAGATGTCAAGTCCTGGTAAGGTTGCTCGCTTATTGTCGAATTAAACCACATGCTCCACCGCTTGTGTAGGTCCCCGTCTATTCCTTTGAGTTTTAGCCTTGCGGCCGTACTACCCAGGCGGGATACTTAATGCGTTAGCTTAGGCACCAAGGGGGTCGAATCCCCTGATACCGAGTATCCATCGTTTACAGCGTGGACTACCAGGGTATCTAATCCTGTTTGCTCCCCACGCTTTCGTCCCTCAGCGTCAGTAAGTGCCCAGCAGAATGCCTTCGCGTTTGGTGTTCCTTCGGAGATCTACGGATTTTACCCCTACTTCCGAAATTCCATCTGCCTCTGCACTACTCTAGTTTTGCAGTTTCCATGACGATTCCAGAGTTGAGCTCTGGGATTTAACCACGGACTAACAAAACCGCATACGGACGCTTTACGCCCAATAATTCCGGATAACGCTCGCGACCTACGTATTACCGCGGCTGCTGGCACGTAGTTTGCCGTCGCTTATTCCTGGGGTACCGTCAGAACTTCTTCCCCCAGAAAAGGAGTTTACGACCCGAAAGCCTTCATCCTCCACGCAGTGTTGCTCCGTCAGGGTTGCCCCCATTGCGGAAGATTCTTTACTGCTGCCTCCCGTAGGAGTATGGACCGTGTCTCAGTTCCATTGTGACTGATCATCCTCTCAGACCAGTTAAACGTCATAGCCTTGGTGGGCCATTACCCCACCAACTAGCTGATATTGCGCAGGCCCCTCCTGAAGCGCCGAAGCTTTAGTCTTACGACCACATGCGGTATTAGCTCCGCTTTCGCGGAGTTATCCCTCACTTCAGGGCAGGTACCAACGTGTTACTCACCCGTCTGCCGTGTCCAGCACCCTGCCTATTCTGCGAATAAACAAAGTGCTGGACACTCGACTTGCATGTATTATACACACTGCCAGCGTTAATCCTGAGCCAGGATCAAACTCTTCGATAAAAGAAAAACAATTAACGAAGTTAAGTTGATTTGCTCTATAAATTTTTGTAAGAAAGTTTCCCCTCCGGAAGGGAGGGAACTTCCTCTTCTGTACTTTAGATATTTGGACCTATCTAAATCTAATTGCAATCCGAACTGTCAAAGATCATAACAAAGCCTGGGCGAACCCAGAGCCAAGTCATACTAGTGAAGGATGAAATGTTTGTCAAAAGTTTTTTGTGCTTTTTTTTATAATCAGCATTTCCCTTCACCACAGACTCCTCCATTAACATCTTTTTTCTCGTCAATAAGCCATTTTTCAGGTATGATGAGCTTTCCTTACCCTGCCTATGAATTCTCAAAAATCCCTGAAAATTCCTCAACAGCTTCGACTTTTTTCGAATTCCACCGCCCTGATTTGCGTTTCTCACGATCGAGCAAAGGTCTACCAAGTAAACCAGGATTCACTTGAAGAAGTCTCGGATCTCCACACCTCTGATACAGACTATAGATATTCTGATCAAGAAGCTTTTAGTCACGCGGAAGGGGTATCGACTGTTTTTTTCAAGCCGGGCACCGAAGCACATAATAAAGAGCACTATCTGCGGGTTTTTTTGAACTCATTCAGCGATCAATTGAAAAAACTCGACCGCGAATTCCATTTCCACGACGTCTACCTCTTCTTACCTGATGATTTAAGATATGTAGCCGTCGAAAAACTCCCGACACGTCTCCAGAAAAAGGTCCATGTGGTGATTGGTAATGTCGCCCATGAACATCCATTAGAGCTCCTGAGAAGAATCGAGAAGCTAACTGAAGAGCTCTAAAACTCTTGCACCGAACCATGAATCACGTTACAAATGGTAGCGCTTCTTTTTGGGGCTTTAGCTCAGTTGGCTAGAGCGCTTCCATGGCATGGAAGAGGTCAGGGGTTCAAGTCCCCTAAGCTCCACCACGATATAATTTTCTAAGCTATGCCCTCTCCAATCCACACAGTATTTTTATTTGGAGCAGGCGCCAGCTACGCTTGCATGAACGTTCACCCGCATCGTCCACCTCTTGGCAAAAAACTCTATGAGAAATTGTGTGAGGAATTCCCTACTACATGGGGGGGCTATTCCTCATGACGTAAAAGAAATATTTTCTAGAGAGAAAGGTTTTGAGGATGGGATGAATGAACTTTGGCAGAATCATCACGAAATCAGCCCTTTACTCTTACAGCAATTTGGCATCTATTTTTCCCGCCTTAGACCAGCTGACACATCGGGCACGCTTTATACACAGCTTGTTAATAGACTCGTTGGGCAGAGAGCGGAGGGCGTTATGCTTTCGACCCTCAACTATGATTGCTTGCTAGATGGGGAAATCACCAGAATAGGCAGAAAGGTTAATTATCTTTTCCCGCTTAAGGAGGGCGACGCTCCGGAGGGATTGCTACTTTTAAAACTTCACGGATCCTGCAATTGGCTTCCCGACATGCCGATGGGAAGGAATGTACGATACACATCAACTGTGAGGCTTGATTGTCCAGTTTATTCAGTAAACAACGAGGAAGCCCTAAGCAGTTACTTAACTGACGATACTTCGCTCTATCCCGTGATGCGGATCTACACAAAAGAAAAACCGGCTCAACTTTGCCCTACTTTTTTTGAACATCTGACTAAAGAATGGAGCAACACTATCCTTCAAGCTAAGAAAATAGTGCTAATTGGCATCAGACCGTATCCCCCTGATAGCCATATTTGGTCTCCACTTGAAAAATCACCAGCTAAAATATTCTGTATAGGAAACCAAGTAGATTACGAGAATTGGCAGGTGCAAAGTGGCAGAACTGGTGAGCTTCATTTTATAGACGATCGATTTACCGAAGATTCACTAAGAAGACTTTGGACTGATCTTTTTTAGAAAGTTTTTCCTGCCAACTCTCGCTCGCAATTATCAATGAACTAATTACAGACATTTAGGACACCGTAGTTGAGTTTTTGTTTTGTGAGCTGGAATTTCAGGATTCCGAATAGGAGAGGAGGAAGAAAATGTTTGGATTTTTGGGGACGTTTTTCATTGAAGTA
>JBFWVJ010000006.1:0-121567 GCA_050246795.1 Candidatus Altimarinota bacterium | reverse complement strand
CTCTTGAAAGCTCCTTTTCTTTTACTTCCTGACGAATTTGGTGCAGTTTATCTTGGGACATCGTGTTTGGGTGATGAATTAGACCTTTTCACACTACACGGTGTCCTATTTGTCTGTGAGGTTTATAGCTCGCAATTATCAATATCTTGATTTTATAAAAAAATATCCTATAATGCGCGCGGTGTTCCTTGGGCTTCATCGTGAAGCTCATGGTTTGGATGCCGGAGGAGGATTCATGGAAGAAAAACTTCCATACCGCCTTCCCGCTCGTGTCGGGCGGGAAAGCTGACAGCCCGCTCCTTTTCTCTCATTGTTCGAGGAAGGAGCGGGAGACGTTTTATGATAGTGAAGGAGCAAAAAAATTTTACACCTTGATTGCATCGTTAAACACATTATAATGCGCGCGGAAAAAAGACCCTCTCGCCTTCGCATCGAACGGCGGGCGAATCTGGTCTTTGATCCAATACTTGATCGGGGATGAGAAAGTCATGTCGGATCCGAACAAGAACCTCAATCTTCAGAAGGAAGTTGGCGCAATGGATATGCTTCTGAGTTTCCTGGGCATCAAGTCTTCCAAGCCGGTCAAGCCAGCTGAGAAGAAAATGGAGCCCTCATCAGCATCCTCCAAAGCAGAGACCAAGGAACCGATCTACAAGGTCGGCACCCGGCGGTTCAAACCCAGCCCTCTCGGCAACGATTGAGGTCGACCATCTGCCTCCGGGCGGAAGGTCAGACGATCGCGTCATCCCGCTCGCGGGAAGAACGGTCGTCACCTCAGTAATAACCTCCATGTGGGGGTGGAGATGTGATCCCACTGTTCAGGAGATGAGCTCCTGAACTCTTCTCTGGGACGAAATTTTTGATATGTGATCTCCACACCATTTGTGCAATTCATTCAAGAGCACAGAATTGTCCGATTTTGTTCTTTTTGATATCATGAAATGAAGACTTCCTTCACGGCATAGCTTTGGACTCCGAAGCAATTGACGGCGAAGATTTAGCACTCTATTATGAAGAGTGCTAATCCTTCTCACCATTTCTTTTCTTCTTCTCTATGAGCCTTTCTACTATTAAGCCCCAGCGAAATCTCTTGGTACCGACCGTGATCCAAAAGAGCCACGAGGGTGAACGAGCCTATGATATTTATTCTCGACTCCTCAAAGATCGCATTGTGTTTTGTTCTGGTCCCGTGGAAAGCAATATGGCTGATCTGATCATCGCCCAACTTTTGTTTTTAGAAGCGGAAGATCCAAAGAAAGACATTACCATGTATATTCACTCCCCTGGTGGTCACGTCACCGCGGGACTGGCGATTTATGACACCATGCAGCTCATCAAACCGGATGTTTCGACTGTTTGCATCGGGATGGCAGCCTCTATGGGAGCAGTACTCCTAACAGCCGGAACGAAAGGCAAACGATATGTGCTTCCGAATTCCGAAGTCATGATCCACCAGCCTCTCGGAGGTATGGAAGGACAGGCGACGGATATTGAAATCCATGCCAATCATATGCTGCGCACTAAGGACCGATTGAGCCATATCATCGCTTATCACAGCGGTCAGAAGTTCGAGAGCGTGATTAAAGATACCGACCGAGATAATTTCATGAATGCAGAACAAGCGGTACAATATGGATTAGTCGATAAAGTCATTGGCGATCTGGAAGTTTTGAAAGCAATCAAGAACCAAAAACAACGCGTAGTGAAGTCAGATTTCTAAGATGTCCCTCAACGATCAACTATAAACTATAAACCAAACCCATGAACAACTTCGATAAATTCTCAGAAAACGCCAAAAAAGCCCTCCTTTTCGCGGAGAGCGTGGCGAAGAAAGCGAATTCCACCTACATCGGGACTGAACACATCCTGCTGGGGATTTTGGCCAAGAAGAATTGCAGCGGTGCCAAGGTGCTTCAGCATTTCGGCGTAACCCTCGAAAATGTTCAGCTAGTCCTGGAAAATGTCGGGACCATCAAGGTCGGCATGGAAAAGGAACCAGGCGAAAAACTGAGCCGATATGCCAAGAAGACCTTGGAAGACGCAATAGCGCTTGCTTATAAATTCCAGCATCCTGAGATCACGACCAGCCATATTCTCTATTCGTTGTGCACTCAACGAGAAACAGCAGCCACGGTGATTTTGGAAAACATGAAGATCAATCTGAACGACATTCTCGAATACATCCAGAGTCAATTTAGCCAAGGCGGCGCGGCTCCGATGGGAAATGTCGCCGGGATCCAGTTTCAGGCCCCACTGCCAGGACAACCAGGCCAGCCTGGGCAGAATCCTTTGGAGAATTTCATGAACGGGCTCCAGGGACTCATCATCAACGCGCAAATGCAACAGAACGGACAACAGGCTCCCCAAATGGCGGAAACCTTTTCCGGCCCTCAGTCCAAGGACAATAAAAAGCCTTCCCGGACCCCTGCCCTGGACTATTTTACGACCGATTTCAGCCAAATGGCGAAAGACGGCAAGCTTGATCCGGTGATTGGTCGGCAGAAAGAAATCGAACGCATTATTGCTATTTTGAATCGAAAGACCAAGAATAACCCTGTGCTGATCGGTGAACCAGGAGTCGGGAAAACCGCCATCGCCGAAGGCCTTGCTCAACGGATTGTGGCGCGAGAAGTACCAGTGGGCATGCTCGACAAGCGTGTCTTGGAACTCGACATGACTGCCATGGTCGCGGGCACCAAGTATCGTGGAGAATTTGAAGAGCGCATGAAACGAGTCATTGACGAAGCTTCTCAAGCGGAAAATGAGGTGATCCTCTTCATTGATGAACTTCATACGGTGATCGGAGCCGGAGGCGCGGAGGGATCATTGGACGCGGCGAATATATTAAAGCCTGCCTTGGCCCGAGGACGAGTCCAAGTGATTGGTTCTACGACCTTGAATGAATATCAGAAGCACATCGAAAAAGACAAAGCTTTGGAACGACGCTTCCAAAAGGTCATGGTGGATGAACCTTCAGTTGACGACGCGATTGCCATTTTGAAGGGCCTTCGAAAAACATATGAAGACTATCATGGGATTAAGATCGATGATGATGCGGTGGAAGCAGCAGTGGAACTTTCCAAGCGTTATGTCAGCGATCGATTCCTGCCCGACAAAGCCATCGACATCCTGGATGAAGCCTGCTCGCTCAAGAGCCTTCAGACCAACGGGAATATCGACGAAATCCAGAAGTTGGAAGCGCAGCTTTCAAAGATCGTGAAAAACAAAGAAGCGTCGGTGTATCAGCAGGATTACGAAAAAGCTTCTCGACTTCGAGCCAAGGAGCTCGAAATGAAGGAGAAAATCCGAGAAGCGAAGAAGCAAGAAGTTCCCGATGAAAAGAAACCTCATGTTACCGGTGAAAACATCGCGGAAGCCATTGCCCGCGCGACCGGGATCCCTGCCAGCCGAATGCTCAAGAGTGATATTGATAAGCTCAAGAATATTGAAAAGACCTTGGCGAAACGAATCGTTGGTCAAGGAGATGCCATCAAAGTCATCGCTCAGTCCATCCGCCGGTCTCGAATGAACATCGGAGATGAGAAACGACCGATCGGCTCTTTTCTCTTCTTAGGCCCTACGGGAGTTGGGAAGACAGAATTGGTGAAAGTATTGGCAGAAGAGTTCTTTGGGACTCAAGACGCGCTCATCAAAGTCGACATGTCGGAGTTCATGGAACGCCACAATGTTTCTCGTCTGGTGGGAACGACCGCAGGTTATGTCGGTTATGAAGAAGGAGGGCAGCTGACAGAAGCTGTACGGAACCGCCCCTACTCCGTTGTCCTCTTCGATGAAATCGAAAAGGCTCATCGAGACGTGCAGAATATTCTTCTACAGATCATGGAAGACGGGATGCTCACAGATGGAAAGGGACGAAAGATTTCTTTCAAGAACACCATCATCATCATGACCTCGAACATTGGTGCTGAACGGCTAACGAACAAGGCTGCGCCGATTGGATTCGATGTCGATAAAGACCAGCTCAAGAAGGATGAAGAAGAGTTCGAACTCGCCAAAGAAACGATCATGAAGGAAGTAAAAGATGCCTTCTCCCCAGAATTCATTAACCGTCTCGACCAGATGATCGTCTTCCGACCGCTCACTCACGATCACGTGAAAGAAATCGTGAAGCTGCACTTGGAGAAGCTCCAGAAGCGACTGGATAAGCGTGAGATCAAGATCGATATTGCTCCGAAGGCGCTGGATTACCTCGCTACGAAGAGTTACGACCCTGCTTACGGCGCACGACCTGTCCGCCGAACCATTCAAGATTTGATCGAAACCGAGCTTTCCAACAAGCTCCTGGAAGACCAGCTCCATGATGGAGAAAAGATCAAGGTCGATCTGATGAAAAAGAAGGGAGAAACTGAAGAACAATTGGATTTCGCGGTGGGGAAATAGCAATCAACCTTGAAGGCGCGGATCGACATCCACGCCTTTTTGATTATCCTACGGCGAGGTTATCGAACCTCGCCTTCGGTTATCGTGTCCTTTTTTGATATCCGGAGTTTTCAGCATCTTGCTGATTTGCAAAATACACCCGATTTTCCACGCTCAGATTTTTTGCTGACGATTCGTCGAGCCCATAAAAATACTTCCCGTTTTTGCTGGCAACGAATTGGGCCCATTCGGGGATTTGGTGTTTGACGATAGGAACACGTTCTCCCAGAAAACCTAGGTGCTGAATACTCAGTATGAACTGATTGTTTTCATCGGGAACCGCGACGGAATCTCCGGACTTTATTCGAATTTCCGATTTGTTTACGGCGCCGGTGATCTGCCCGTTTGAGATATCAAGGATTTCAATCATCGGAATTTTTTCATTGATCTCTGGGACGGTTTGAACCGGTGGAAGTTCCCGATGGACTTCATAGTGAATTGAAAGCCTCCCCAGCCAAAACACCAAGACGGCTGTCAAAACCAAAAGGATTCTTTTATGATGCTGATCGTTGATCTTCATGAGGAGAACAGGTATAATCCACGTCTTACAAAAACTATGAAGCAGTATATTTTTATCCACGGCAAAAACGCAAGCCTGTCCCAGTATGAATTGAAGTGTCTTTATGAAGACTTCATGATCTTCCAAAGCCAGGCTTTTTCTCTCATCCAATTGGATCGGGATATCACCAGAAAAGACATGAATCGATTGGGTGGGACGATTAAGGTTTGCGAGGTGATCGATGGGGATCCTGTTGATCGCATCGAATCGGTGGCAAAGACTGAGAAAATTGAATTCGCAGTCTCTCAGTATGGGACCCAAGGTCAGCTGTCAAAAGTCTTGATGAGTATAAAAAAAGACCTGAGGGAGCGAGGAAGGAATGCCAGATTTTTGAATAAAGATTTTTCAAACATGAGCTCTGGACAGCTGAACCAAAGCAAAATTTTAGAAAAGGGCATTGATTTAGTGAAGTGCTATTACAAGCTTCCCGACCAGGAAAAAGGGCGAGAGATCTGGGCTCAGACCGTTTTTTTCCAAGATATTGACGCGTACTCCCTTCGAGACTATGAAAAACCAAAGCGAGATATGAAAGTAGGTATGCTGCCGCCGAAACTCGCCCAAATGATGGTCAACTTCGCCAAACCCCAATCCGGGACCACGATTTATGATCCTTTCTGCGGCTTGGGAACCATTTTGCTGGAGGCGACCTTGATGGGCTTCCCGGTGGCAGGGTCGGACATCAATGGGAGGATGGTCGAAGCCAGCAAGGAAAACATGGAATGGCTGATACAAAAATTCGACATTCGACCTTCGAAATTTGAAGTTTTCCACCATGACGCCACCCATACTTTTGAACACTTACAACTTTCAGATCCTCTCACGATCGTCACCGAAGGCTATCTCGGCCCTCCTTTACTTCGTTTTCCAAACGCTCAAGAACAAAAGAAAATTTTTGATCTGCTTCATGCGATCAATAGCAAATTCTTCTCTGAAATAAGCCGAATTATTAAAAAAGGAGATCGGATTGTTTTCTGTTGTCCATTCTTTCGGTCGAAAAAGGAAAAAATCTTCTATCCTGAGCCCTCTTTGAACGAATATACTTCGCAAGGCTTGGCTCGCCTGCTTCCTCTCCGTTCGCTGCAGTACGAGCGAGAAAATCAGGTGGTCGGCCGGGAAATCATTCTTTTTGAAAAACCATAATATGGAACGCGTTCCAAGTGGAGTAAAGGTCAGGATTCTTCAGGAAGCCTGGGAACCTGAGGAGGAAAAATCATTGGGCGTGGATTTAATAGTGCCGCCACGTCTCGTATCTGAAATCCGCCAGGAACTCTTTTTGTTGATGACCGAACCGAACTATCATTCATTTTTTGTGGAACTTGTTCAATCCTTTGGATTTGTCGTGATCAATCTCACCTTGCTCAAATCGCAAAGAAAATCGGTAAAGAACCTTGCCCATAAAGAAGCCTCTCGGAATTACGACCCGCTTCTGTGGCACAAAGATGGAGTGAGGAACTTCGCCCGTTTTAGCGCCTTATTCACTGACCCTTCAGGTCCACCACGACTGAGCAAGACTGTTGTGTCAGATGTTGGATCCATTTTTCCATCTCTGCTGCAAAGCTGTAAGTATTTTCTTGAACAACTTACCTGCGGTGGAGCTCCAGACATCATTATTCAAGCTTGGGAAAAAGCCCAAAAGAAGCTTGATTACACCCTTCAAACATTTCATGTTGCGGACCATCAGCGGCAAGTTGATATCCGATATGCGATCAGCACCTTGATGAAAGCGCTCGATCTCTCGATTCAGGAATGCTACCTCTCAACCGATGACTATTCACAAATGATGATTGATTCTCTCGAATCGGCTAGAGGGAGGGCTTATGTTCATCAATGGCGCCGTCAACAAACCCTGCTCGTATCAAGCGAAGGCGAATTTATACACTCTCGATTACCCGTCGATAAAGAGCCCGGCGTCAAAGGAGGGGTGTTGTTTGCGAAGGCGATCTGCAGATGATGTCTCTAAGCGACCTCTCGTTTCGATTTGACTTGCACCTCCTGAAAGCTCACACCAGGGAAGACTTTTTCCAGATACCCTTTCAGCAATTTAAAAACCTCAGAACGCAATCCTCCCTCAGGATAGCTAAATGAATCATTCCAACCGAGTTCATTTGAACGCTTTCGATACCGTTCCTTGAGCGCTTTTTTTCCCTCTTCCTGTGAAAGCTTCGCCACCCTTTCATAAAAAGTCCTGAGCTGTTCATTGGTTTGGATTCTTGCTCTCCCCAGCTTGATGACTAATGAGGATACTCCGACATTGGAGTTCTGCTCTTCTTTTGCCTGATCCAATAACAATCGATCGATCCCCTCCGGTTCTTTCTCCACTTTTGCAGATGCCAACTGGTCGAGCCATGCAATCACTCCGAGGACATACCCTCTGATAATAGGCATCAATTGCCCTACCTCTGCCTCCAACTGACACTTTTCAATCAATTGTTCACGGTAGTAACGTGCGAGATCTGCATCGTCAATTGCTTTGCCCATTTGCGACTTTTGCAAGTACTCGCCAACCACTTCGACCACTAATTCCTTCGATATTTTTTGAATGACCTTTAATACGTCATTGGATACCGATATATCATCAATTGCCCTGAACAATTCCGACTCCTTTCGTTCCTTCAAATCTCTCATACGCGGATCACAAAGGTCGATTTTTGATCGATCTAAAGACATTCAAAAGAAAAAGAGATACTATACTTCTGAGCGGCAAGCATAGTATAAAATGCTCATTAAGTCAATCTACTAGCCGAAATCCATGCTTCGGACACCCCTCTCATCTCTCTTGCGCACCACTCAGCAGAAGATCACACTCCTCAACAGTATGGGCTTGAAGACGGTTGAAGATCTGTTGCTGCACTATCCTCATCGTTACGAAGATAAAAGTCGGGTGACGGCGATTAATCTTTTTAGCCTTCAGGAGACCAATAATTCACGAGGGAGGCTAAGCCCCATCCGGAATGAAAAAACGAAGTTCGGGAAGCTGATTCAGAAAGCGACCTTTACCGATGAGGAAGGTTCGAGCATTGAATGCGTGTGGTTCCATCAACCTTTTTTGGTCCAACAATGGAACCACTCACAAAAGGTCATGATCTCCGGGAAGGTGAAATATGGAAATGGCCGGATGACCTATGTTTCACCTGTAATTGAACCCTGGTCAGACGAACACCTCCATACCGGCGCTATCGTACCAGTGTATCACGAAACCGAGGGCCTGAGCTCCAAATGGTTCCGAGAAAAAATCTCACCTCTTCTTTCGGTCTGCTCTGAGTTTGAAGACATCCTCCCAGAAGAGATTCGAGAGTCTTCTTCTTTTCCTAAAAAAAGCGAAGCCATCCGCACCGTTCATTTTCCAGAGAATGCGGAGCAGCTGGAAAGGGCAAAGCAGATGCTCGCCTTTGAAGAACTCTTCGTTTTGCAATTAGGGGCGCTTCAACAGAAAAAAAGATGGTCTGAACAAAGGGGGGCCATCGCCCTCCCGATGGATGCGGAACTGATGAAAACCTTTCAAGAATCACTCCCCTTCCAGCTCACTGGAGCGCAAAAAATTTCCCTCTTTCAGATCCTGAAAGACTGTGAAAAAGAACAGCCGATGCTTCGGCTTTTGGAAGGAGATGTGGGGAGTGGAAAGACGGTGGTGTCAGCCATGGCCATGCTTCCATTTTTGAAGCAAGGATACCAATGCGTGGTCATGTCCCCGACCGAAATTTTGACCAAGCAACATTTCTCAACTTTGAGAAAGTTACTCCAGGATTTTTCTAGTGCTCTTCTGATCGGCTCTCTCTCCACAAAGGAAAAAAAGGAGATTCAGGAGAGGGTTTCGAATGGAGAAATCCAACTCGTCGTGGGGACGCACGCGCTCATTCAAGAACACGTCACATTTCCCAAACTGGCCTTTGCCGTGATCGACGAACAGCACCGGTTCGGCGTCTTACAACGAGCTGAACTGGTGAAAAAATCCCCTGAAATAACTCCTCATTTACTCATGATGAGCGCCACGCCTATCCCCAGAACGCTCGCGCTGACCATCTACGGAGATCAGGAGCTGAGCGTGATCAACGAGATGCCCCCTGGAAGAAAACCAATCATCACCAAGGTCGTTCACCCTGAAGCCAGGAGGCAGGCAAACTTATTTATCGACGATCAGATCACCAAGGGCCGTCAGGTGTTTGTAATTTGTCCCCTCATCGAAGAAAGCGAAAAACTGGAAGCCAAGTCCGTGCTTCAAGAATACGAGCGATTGAAACATGAAGATTTCCCGCATCGGCGCATTGAATATCTCCATGGAAAAATGAAGGCTTCTGAAAAAGATGAAATTATGCAGCGATTTAAAAACAAAGAGTTTGATATTTTGGTTGCCACTTCGGTGATCGAAGTGGGGATCGATATCCCCAACGCCACCATGATGATCATCGAAGGAGCCGAGCGGTTTGGACTTTCCCAGCTTCATCAGTTCCGCGGCCGCGTGGGAAGAAATGATCTGCAGTCGTATTGTTTTCTCTTTACCACCAAGCGCGAGCAACAAAGCGCGCGAAGACTCAAGGCCATGACGGACCACACGGATGGATTTAAACTGGCGGAGATTGATCTGGAAATCCGTGGGCCGGGTGAAGTGTACGGACTGAAGCAAAGCGGCCTCCCCGACCTCAAGATGGCTTCGATCATGGATGGGAGGACCATTGCCATGGCTCGAGAAAAGGCACAGGAGCTCTTGGAGAAAGATCCTGAATTGAGAAGCTTTCGGACCTTACGAACCCTTGTAGAAAAATCAGGCGAGTTCTTCAAAGCCTGAGTTATACTCCTTCTGTCTCCTAAATTGCTCCACATGCATTTCACCCTTCTGTCAGAGACTCCAGCCCATCAAAACCCTTATTTCACTGTCCTCGATCGACACTATCGACTGCCGGATGGCAGCGATCATCATTTCTTTGTGAATAAAGAAGTGGATACTTGCTGTGTCTTAGCTCTTACCAAAGAGCACCAGTTCGTCGTTGTGAAGGAATTCCGTGTTGGCCCAGAGAAAGAAATGGTTGAGCTTCCCGCAGGACGGCTTGAGAGATTTGAAGACCACTCAGACGAGCAAATACGAAAAGAACTCCTCCAGGAAACGGGCTATACTGGTGGCTTCAAAAAGGTCGGAAAAATGCCGACTTCCCCCTACTCGACACGGTATATTCACTGCTACTACGCGACTGATTGTGAAAAAATATCCGAGCAAGAATTGGACCAGACGGAATTCATCGATGTTGAACTTCTGTCGATCGAAGAGATGCGAACGGTCCTCATGAATGGCGAATCATCTTCGTGCGCACCCGGGCTGCTCGCCTGGGAACACTTGAAAAAAGATGGCTTTTTACCTGGGTTCAGCTAAGATGGTGGCTCAATTATTTTTATGAAACTGAAGAAAATCTATCTCAACCCGGACAAAGAAGCGTCCCTCATGAAACTCCGCCACCCTTGGCTCTTTACGGATGCCATCCAAGCTGTAGATGGAATCCACGATGGCGAGCTGTGCGATGTGTATTTGAGCAACCGAAAAACCTTCTTTGGCAGGGGGTATTTCAATTCCAAATCGAAAATCGTTGTTCGGATCCTTACGAGGTTCCCAAACCAAACGATCGATGAACGTTTTTTTGTGGAACGGATGGAAACCCTTCAACGCGAACGAGAGCGCTTCATTGACATGTCTTCCACCAACGCCTATCGATTGGTCTTTGCCGAAAGCGACGGATTGCCCGGCCTGATCGTGGATCGATATGACCAAACCTTTGTGATTCAGATTCATACCCTGGGGATGGATGTGCTGAAAGATCTGGTCGTAGAAGCTTTGAAGAGTGTTTTCCAGCCGAAGTCGATTTACGAACGCAGTGATGCCCAGGTGAGATTCCTCGATGGGCTGACGAACAATCCATCACAATTGCTCTACGGGGAAGAACCCACAGGAGAAATCATGATCAAAGAACATGGAGTTTCCTTTTACGTCGATATTGTCCACGGGCAGAAGACCGGTCTCTTTTTGGATCAGCGCGAGAATCGGAAAGCGTTGCAGGGATACTGTGAAGGCAAGAACGTTCTCAATTGCTTCGCCTACACAGGAGGATTCTCCCTCTATGCCGCTCTTGGGGGTGCCAGCAGGGTCACCAGTGTCGATATTTCCAAGAATGCGATCGCGGCTGCCGAAAGAAACTTTCAACTGAATTCCGTCGACTCAAAAAAACAAGAGGCGGTAGTAGCTGATGTTTTTGATTATTTAGAAGACTGCAGACCAGGTTCCTTTGATGTGATCGTTTTAGACCCTCCAGCTTTTGTGAAAAATAATAAGTCGATCAAAAAAGGTATGGCGGGGTACTTGCAGATCAACGAAGCCGCGCTTCGCATCCTTCCAAAAAATGGAATACTGGTGTCTTCATCTTGCTCGTCTTATGTAACGGATGAGATGTTCCAAAAAATGCTGACGATCGCTTCTCATCGAGCTGGCTGTAGTTTGAAAGTCTTGGAAATCAAACACCAGCCACCAGACCATCCTTTCAATATTGATTTCCCCGAAGGGAAGTACTTGAAGTTTTGGATACTTCAGAAGGCGGCATAAGACATAAGAATACAAATGAACGGCCCTTTCAAAAGAATCTTCTTTGGACTTTTTTCTGAGCTGATACAATCTGAGTGATTTTTCTCAGATATGAAAAACTCTTTCAAACGCCAGTGTTACGAAATTTTGGAGCAAGCGACCCATAATCCACAAAGGAAGATCTTTGAGAGATTTATCATTTTTGTGATCATTCTCAATGTTCTTGTTATTCTCATAGAATCGCTTCCTGGGGTTTATTTGGAATATCAGAAGCTCTTTTTGATTTTTGACACTTTTGTCGTCTCGGTTTTCGCGACTGAATATATTTTAAGGGTTTGGTCGATCACGGAATCAGATGAATACCATCACCCCATTTGGGGAAGGCTGAAATTTATGAAAACCCCTTTCGCAATTATTGATTTGCTGGCGATCATCCCGTTCTTTCTGCCGCTCTTCACGGTGATGAATATACAGTTTACTCGCATTTCTCAGATCCTTCGTTTATTCCGATTTTTGAAAATGGGACGGTATTTCCGCGCCTGGGAAGTATTTCTCTACGTCTTTAAAGACAAAAGAAGCGAGATAAAGATGACGATTTATACGATCGCGATCATGATTTTGTTTACCTCAAGTATCATGTTTTTTATCGAGAATCCTGCTCAACCTGAAGCATTCTCCAGTATTCCCGCGACGATGTGGTGGAGTGTTACCACTCTTACCACGGTGGGATACGGGGATATCGTTCCCATGACACCACTTGGAAAACTTTTTGCCGGACTGACGGCAATTTTTGCGATCGGGATCTTTGCGCTCCCCGCGGGACTATTGGGTTCGGGGTTCGTTGATTATGCACTCCGAGGAGAAAAAATTATTATTTGCCCTCAGTGTGGACACGGGCTCAAGGATAAGCGAAAGAAGAAGGCAAAAGCATGGATCAAGAAAATACTGAGGGTCGGCTAGACGCGCTCATTACGTCCTTCTTATGTATCCTCTTTTTCCACCGTCATTTGAGAAAGGTATACCCCGATCAAAATGACCAGTATTGAAATGACGATGGCGTAGATGAATTTTGCCATGATGGTATTTCGATCTGCATCGTAGAGGGTTTCGATGAGGGCTTTTATAGCGTCATTCCAAGCCAAAGCACCGACCAGGGCAAAAGCTCCGGTAATATACCCTATGAGCTTCTTTTTGACTTCGTGCGCCGTGTGGTTTTTATGAGCCATGCTGAAGAAGATTAAGGATCAAATTATGAATGATCATATCAGAAAAAATTTATAACGAGAATTGTTGTGGAGCCACCGACGAGACTTGAACTCGTGACCTTTCGCTTACGAAGCGACTGCTCTACCAACTGAGCTACGGCGGCGTGATCCTCATACCTTATCTCCTAATCGTTCCACCTGCTTCTTCTAGTTTTTTAATGAGGGACTCCAAGATAGACTGAATTTCTTTTTCGTGAAAGGTTCTTTCAGGATGCTGATAGGAAAGTGAAAAAGTTATGCTTTTCTTTCCCTCACCAACGCTTGCTCCCTGGTACACATCCATCAGTTTGATCTTTTTCAGGCAGCCCGGTTCGATGGATCGGACGGTTTTTTCGATATCTGACACCATCGTCGTGGAATCAACGACTACGCTGATATCCAGCAATGCCATCGGGTTTCGATTGATTTCTTGGTACTGAACTTCAAGGGGTTTTAATTCCATGATCTCACCCAGGTTAGCCTCAAAAAGCACCACATTCCCCCGTATCTTGAAGTTTCTTTTGACCATCGGATGCAGTTCATAGAGGTGGCCAACTATTTTCTCACCTGAAACGACCGCCAGGCATTTCTTCGGATGGGCATAGAGATGAGTCGAAGAGGTCAATTCGCATGACAAGGCTAATTCCTGGAACAGATTCTCAACTACGCCTTTGAGCTGAAAAAAGTCTTCTTCTGATGAAGAGATCAACAGGGTCATCAGGTGTTGTTCTATGACTTCTTTTTGCTGCCGCTTGTAGACGGCTCCCATTTCGAAAGTTCTCCATTGTTTTGCCTCTAACAGTTCGTTTCGAGAGAGATTGTTGAGGAGATAGGAAAGGAAATTTGGCCTCATGAATCGGAAGTCTTCACTGACCGGATTGGCGACTTCGATCAGATCTGAATGGTCGTTGTATCCGATTTTTTTCAAAAGCTCTTCGGAGAGGAACGAATAATTTGCTTCTTCCTGAAACCCAAGTCCGACCAAGATATTTTGTAGCGTTCTCTTGGTATGCCGCTTGTGGTTTTTGACGGGTGTAGCCAGTTCAACGGTCGGCGGAGTCCCTGGTACATTGGAGTAACCGAAGATCCGTACAATTTCTTCGACAAGATCCTCTGGGATTTTCACTCCGTTTGATCTCCAGCTTGGGACGATTACTTCGAAGGCGTCTTTTTTCACTTTTACCTCAAATCCTAAGTCCTCCAGGATTTTTTGAGATTTTTTGACGGGGATATCGATTCCCAGGTGAGATTGGATTTTTTTGTGAGGAAGATGGAGAGCCGTTTTTGGAGACGCTTCTTGTTGGTGATGAAAGGTTTCATACTTGAATTTCGCCTCTGGGAAAACTTGCTGAAAGAGCTCAAGTGCACGAATGTATCCCCATTGCGCCCGTTCCGGCTCAAGGTTTTTTTCAAAAATCGTTCCCGCGTCTGTCCGGTGACCTAGGCTGATCATCGCTTTTCGGATGAGGACATTGTCATAATGACAAACATGGAGATAGACCTCCGTCGTGTCCGGCTTGATTTCTGAATTCTGCGCCCCCATGATCCCACAGAGGTCGACGATTTCACTTCCACTCTGCACCACGATGATGTCTTTCGGAAGGGTTCGTTCTACCCCATCGAGCGTGGTCAGTTTTTCACCTTGTTCGGATAACCGATGCTGGAACTTTTTTCCTTCGATCAGTCTCAGGTCAAATGCGTGGCATGGCTGACCGATTTCCATCATGACGACATTGGTGATATCCACGATGGCGTTGATGGACCGGATTCCGACGGCTTGAAGCCGGGCCTTGATCCAGGATGGTGATTCTTTTGTCTCGAGTCCTTCGATGACGGTGGAGAAATAGTTTTTGGAGATTTTTTTGTTCTTGAAGGTGGGCTCGACGGGAAGCTTTGCTTTTCCGGTGAGTTTGGAAGGATGTACGTTTTTTAATGCCTTTTTCCATTTCGCCAGCCCGAGGGCGACACATTCGCGGGCCATCCCATAGTGGGAAAAAAGATCAGGACGGTGGGTGATGGCGTGATTGTCGATGTCCAGCACGATGTCATCGAGCCCCAGCACTTGAGCGATCTCTTGCCCTGGCTTCGCCTTGATTCCCTTCAAGTCGAGGATGAAATGAGGTTCCTGAGGTGGAAACATTTTTTCCAGTCCGATCTCTTCTGCGCCGCAAATCATACCGGTACTTTCCACTCCTCTCAGTTCAACCTTTTTTATCTCCATCAGTTCTCCCCCTTGCCACTTTACCTGTGCACCCGGTAGAGCTACGGCCACCATCATTCCTTTAGCGGCATTCTTGCCACCGCAGACGATTTGAAGGGTTTCGGAACCAACATCCACGGTGCAAACCTGGAGCTTGTCAGCATTAGGGTGCTTTTTTGCTTCGGTAATTTTCCCTGCCACCACTTTTTCCAAATGCTTTCCAGGAGCCTCCATTCTTTCTATTTCCGCTGCCGCTTCAGTGATCTTCCAAGCAATCTCCTTGATGGAGAGTTTTTTATCGAACTCGACGAAGTCTTTGAGCCAATTCAGGGAGATTTTCATGAAGGTTTTAAAGCCCGCTAAGTATAGGAAAACTAACGAAAAACGTAAAACGAAAAACGTAAAAAGCATGTTTTGAAGAAGTGGCTTTCCACGGTATTGTTTTTACGTTATACATTATGCGTTTTACGTTTTCGAATGTTTATCGCCCTCTACGGCATCAATAATATTGGCAAATCCACCCAGGTGAAGCGTCTCAAAGAGCAGTTTGAGAAGATTTGGAAAAAGGTCAAAATCGAGAAATATCCGGTCTATGACCTCGAACCCACCGGTCCTCGAATTAATTATTTTCTAAGAGATCCTGAAGCTCCACATATATCAGGGGAAAGCCTTCAAATGCTCTACATCCAAAATAGAGTCGATTTTCAGCCACAGTTGCAAAAAGATCTCAAACTCTATGATGTTGTCATTGCCGAAGATTATATTGGCACTGGTATGGCTTGGGGGATGACCCAAGGGGTCCCTTATAGCTGGCTGCAGGCCAAAAACATGCAGTACAAACAACTGAAGCCCGATCTGGAAATCCTCATGGATGGCAATCGCTTTCTTTCTGGAAAGGAAGCTAATCATCGCAATGAAGCCGATGATGAGGCCGTTGAAAAAACCCGTGAGAACTTTCTGTTCCTGGCAAAAAAATATGGTTGGCCGGTCGTAAACGCTAACCAATCGGAAGAGCAAGTCACTCAAGATCTTTGGCGAGTGATCGTGGAGTCCTTTGAGCTTTAAGCATCCTCCTGCACGAGGAAATCTATTTCTTTTTGGACCTCATAGAGCTTCCTGGGAGGAATCATGCTCCCGAACCAGCTCTTGATGATTTTTTCGAAGTGCATGATCGTTGAGTACAGCCCCGGCACTTTTCTTGCCTTCCTAATGCATTCGATATTTTGAGTGCCGTTGACCTCTACTATTCCGAGCAGGCGCGTAAAAACTGATTCCCATTGCGACTGATAGAGCCGAATCAATCCGGCCTTAGACGCTACTCCAGTATTCGTGAGCGTTAATTTGCTGGGAAGTTTGATCTGATTTTCATCGGCGGTCACAGAGAGATGTTCCCCCTGATCGCAACCCTCACGAAAATTCCCCACATTGTACAAAACATGATCACCCCATTGCCAGTGTCTCATGGCATGGATAGCCGAAATACAGATACCTTTAAGAGTTTTGAGAGAATACTGAGGGATTTCTAATACTTCTTTCCCCTCTTTTTCAGCGACTGCCCTGCTGATGACATGAGTAAAATCATGCAAAAGATGACCACCTTCAAACGCATTTGTGACCACAACGGAAGCATTCTGAATTTTTCCTCTGATTTGCTGAATGATTTTTTTCAGCATCGTTGAACGCGAGACCTCTGACCCTCGAAATGCTTCTTGAGTCAGATCGTGCACGCTATTGGGCAAAAACTCATACTTGACTGAGTCTATTGAAGAAAGAACTTTTCTACTTTCTGCCTTTTTTGTCTCTATTTCGGTTGACCCATCACCGAACGTCAACCACAGGATCTCGACAGGAAAACCCAGATCTTGAAGCACCTTTATGTAAATGAGGTGCGTCGCCTCATCATCCGGATGAGCAAGGATAAACAAAAACTGTATTTTTTGCTTTACCTCATCGGAGATTCCGCGAAGCTCGCGAAGGTCGTTCTCGACCAAAACATCCGCTCTTGGGAGTTGAGATACACTGCTTGAAATATTCATCACTTCAATTCCTTCTCCTGACTCTCCCTCCAACAGTTCGCTCTGTCCATCTTGAGACAACATTTCACAGGCTTATATTCGCGCGTATTTTAAATTTATTTTCGATTTTGTCAACATCCCTATCGCTTAAAAAAGGCTCTCATTTGTTCGATCGATAAATTAGCTGCTGCCGGCCTGCCGTGTTCACAGGCAGCGTTGTTTTCTACCTGGAGCCATTGATTGAGAAGTCCTCTCATTTCTTCCATTGAGAGAGGATCTCCAAACATAACCGACCCGCGACAGGCTTCATATTTTAAGATGGCCAACTCCCTGGTGGTCATATCAACTCCTTTTTCTTCTTTGAGCTGAGACAGGATGTCGTGAAGCGACTCTTCAATTTTCTCTATTTTGAGAATTTCAGGAATGGAACTGATTTGGAAACTCGTGGAACTAATCTCGTCAATTTCCCATCCCAGCTTTTGAAATAGTTCGCCATTTTCCTCCGCGATACTTTTTTCTTCATGGGTGAGCTCGACCTGAACTGGAATCAATAGCTGCTGACTGCAGACTTCTCCATTCTCTCTTTCTTTCATCAGTCTCTGATAGTTGGTGATTTCTGAGACTGCGTGCTGATCGAAGACCCGCAACCCCTCCGGGGTTTCGACCAGAATAAAAGAGAGATGGATTTGTCCGAGTATTTTCCAGCCGAGCTCCTCAAGAGGAGACTGTTTAATTTCTCGGATGGAGCCGGAGAAGGATCGATTGAATTCTAAGGCTTGTTTTACCTGGGATGCGCTTGGCCTGGAGTAAGAAGTACTCGGTTGATAAGAAGACTTCTGAGCTGGAGAAATTTTCTGAGAAAAGCTTAGGAAGTTTTTTTCTGAGAAGTGGTGAGTTTGCGTCAGGTCTTCACGCTTCAATGCATCCCTGACCGCACTTTTTAAAAGGGACATGATGTCTGATACTTGGAGAAATTTCACTTCTGATTTTCGTGGATGGACATTGACGTCAACGAGCTTGGGATCTAGATCGAGGTGCAGCACAAAGGCCGGGAAATATCCTCTCGGGACCATCGTGTCATAAGCTTCTAAGACCGATCGGCTGATCAGGTGATCGTAGACAGGACGGCCGTTGACGAACAAATATTGATTCTTGTGAGTCGCGTGAACGAGTTCCGGCTTGGCGACAAACCCACGGAGAGAAATACCGTTGGCGGTTGTTTGAAGTGAGATCAGTTTTGATGAAAATTCTTTTCCGAGCACTTGTTCCACTCGTGTTTTTTCATCAGAAGGTTGGTAGTGAAAGATGGTTTTTTTGTTGTGAACCAGCTTCAGTTCTTTGTCGAAATGGATCAGTGCAAACTGCTGAAGGTATCGAAGGATGTGGGTGAATTCAGTATTGGCGGACTTCAGGAATTTCTGACGGGCCGGGACGTTATAAAAAAGATTGTGAATAGAAACGTTCGTTCCTTCGTTGGCAGCGGTTTCTTGCACCTGAGGGAGGTGAAGTTGGTCTAGGGTCACTTTAAAACCAATCGACGAGTCCTTCTTTCTGGTGACCAGTGAAAACTGGCTCACGGCAGCGATACTCGCCAAGGCTTCGCCGCGAAAGCCCATCGTTTGAATTGTAAAAAGATCTTCCAGTGAATCGATCTTGCTCGTCGCATGACGGACCAAGCAGAGCTTGGCATCTTGTTCACTCATGCCCGTTCCATTGTCGATAATCTGGATGAGCTTGATCCCTCCTTCTTCCAAAACGATTTCAAATCTTGTCGCTCCGGCATCGACCGCATTTTCTGTGATTTCTTTCACGACGGAAGCCGGCCGTTCCACGACTTCGCCGGCAGCGATTTTGTTGATGAGATCTTGAGGGAGGAGTTTGATCATAGGCGAAGGGTTGTAATGGTCGTAAGGGGTCTAAAGGTCTTAACGAGGGGAATGGTTTAGATTTCCTTTTTCAATTTTTCTAAATAATTCAACGCTTCGATCGGCGTCATTGAATTGGGATCTATTTTTTGAAGCTGGTCTAGCAGGGCTCGGTGTGGTGATGGCTCATTGTGCAGCGAGGCTGAACTGAATAAATCTGGCTGATGTCCCATAAGGTTCTTTTCTTCCTGCAAACGATCTCGTTCTAGCTCCGCTAATATTTGATTTGCCCGTTTGATAACAGAGTTGGGAAGGCCGGCCAGCTTGGCCACTTCGATGCCGTAGCTGCGGTCCACGCCTTTGTCGATGATTTTGCGAAGGAAGATAATCTGTCCATCCTTTTCCGAAACGGCCACGGAGTAATTTTTGGCGTGCGGGATTTCTTTCCCTACTTCGATGAGCTCGTGATAGTGGGTAGCGAATAAGGTCAGGGCTTTCACTTCATGCGCTACGTGTTCCAGGATGGCCCAGGCGATGCTGACACCGTCGTAGGTGGAAGTCCCCCGCCCCAGTTCGTCGAAGATGATCAGAGAACGCTCGGTGGCATTGTTGATGATATTTGCGGCTTCGGTCATCTCGACCATGAAGGTCGATTGTCCGGTGGAGAGATCGTCTGAGGCCCCGACCCTGGTGAAGATCCGATCGGTAATGCCGATCTGGGCTGAACTGGCCGGCACGAAGGAACCGATGTGGGCCATCAGGGTGATCAAGGCAACCTGTCGCAGATAGCTCGATTTTCCCGCCATATTCGGTCCGGTGAGAATGATGAGCTGGGTTTGGTCATCCAAGAGGGTGTCGTTGGCGATGTAGATCTGGTTGGATTTTTTGAGGATTTGTTCGATCACTGGATGCCGACCGTCTTTAATATGGATACCTGTTTGTTCGCTCATGTGGGGACGGCAATAGTGCTCATCCAACGCCAGCTGTGCGAAGCTTTGCAACACATCCAGGACCGCTACCAGGTCTGCGTTGGACTGAATCGAGGTGATGAAGGGAATCACTTCTTCGATGACCTGCTGAAACAATTCGTGCTCCAAGGTCTTAATCCGTTCTTCCGCGGTGAGATATTTTTCTTCAAACGCTTGAAGCTCATCGGTCATGTAGCGATTCGAATTGACCAGGTTTTGCTTGAGATGAAAGCTGTCGGGGACTTTGGAAGACTGGGCTTTGGTGAGCTCGATGTGGTAGCCGAAGACCTTGTTGTATTTCACTTTCAAGGTTTGGATCCCGGTTGCTTCCCGAAGCTTTTGCTGATAGTCGATTAACCAGTCTTTTCCATTTTTCAAAATGCCCCGCAATTCATCCAGTTCCGCGTGGTGGCCATCGGCAATCATCCCTCCTTCGGAAATCGTGACCGGTGGCTCAGGATGAATACTGCGGTCGAGAAGCTCGACCAACGATTGGAGTTCATCGAGCTGCTGGTGGATCTTCTTGAGGAACGTTGCGGAGCTGCTGTGAAGGATGACTTTTAGGGTAGGAATTTTGAGGAGGTTCACCTTTAAGTAGTTCAGGTCCCGAGCATTGGCCGATCTGCAGCCGATCCTCCCGACCAATCGTTCGAGGTCATAGAATTCCTTGAGTTCAGCCTGGAGAGAAGTCCGAACCTCTGAGTGACTGACCAGCTCTGCCACAGACTCCAGGCGGGTTTCGATTTTTTCCTGGTCGGTCAACGGCGAAAGGAGCCATTGTCGAAGCTTGCGTGCCCCCATCCTGGTGAAGGTTTTGTCGAGCACGTCCAAGAGACTGCCTTCGGTTTTGAAGTCACGAGCTGTGTGAAGCAATTCCAGATTGCGGATGGTGGACTCGTCCAGCACCATGACGTCTTGAAACCGATAGCTGGTAATTTTTTTGATATGGTTTACGTCGGTCTTTTGGGTTTCTTTGACATAGCTCAGCAACGTCGCGGCCGACGTGATCCCGATCGAAAAGTGGTCGATGCCGAATCCTGAAAGAGATGCAACCTTGAAGTGGTTTTGAAGAAAATGCTGAGGTTCTTCGAAGTATGGGAGTTGGTACTCCGTCAGGGAGCGTCGCTCCAAGTCTCTCTTCAGCTCGGACAAGGCCTCTGCCTTTTCGGTGATGATTTCGGAAGGATCGAGCAAGAAGAGGAGGTCGCGAAGAGTTTTTTCTTCTCTGATTTCCGTCGTTTTGAATTCCCCCGTGGAGAGGTCGAGCAAGGCTAACCCGTAGACCGTTTTTTCTTTGAGGATGCAGAGCAGGTAATTATTTTTCTTGGTGTCGGTGATGGTTTCATCCAGGGTCGTCCCCGGAGTAATGATCTTGGTGACTTCCCGCTGAACGATGCCGGGGAGTGATGGGTCGGACACCTGGTCGCAAATGGCGACTCGTTTGCCGAGTTTGGTGAGCTGAGCGATGTACCGTTCCGCGCTGTGATGGGGCACACCGCACATGGCGATTTCATTTTCCGTGCCCTTTTGTCGGGCGGTCAGGGTAAGTCCAAGTAATCGGGCGGCTTCCTTGGCGTCATCGCCGAACATTTCATAGAAATCCCCTAAGCGAAAGAAGAGAAAGGCGTTTTGGTGCTTCGCTTTAATCTCGAAATACTGCTGCAGCATAGGTGTGAGTTTCTTGGTCATAGCTCGAGGAGAATTTCTTGAATGATGTCTTCTAGGTTTTTCCCGTCCGTGGAGATCACTTGGTCGGCGAAGTGATGATACCGATCTTTTCGCTCATTCCAAACCCGTTCCAGCTCCTCCAAGAAACCTGTTCCCGTGAGGGATGGACGGTCTTCTGCCGACGACAATCTGGTTCGAATGGTTTCCAGTTCGGCGGTGAGAAGGACCAGCTTGCCGGTTGCCTTGAGTTTCTCCGCATTATTAAAATACATCAGAACTCCCCCTCCGGTACTGACCACTACGTCCTCTAGCTTCGAAACAGTTTCGACCGCTTGCCGCTCCTGTTCGCGAAAAGCATCCCAGCCCTTATCTTTTACGAATTCCTGAATACTTTCAGATATTTCTTGTTCAATTTTTTTGTCCATATCGACGAACTCTTTCCCGATCTTTTGGGCCAATAAGGAGCCAATCGTTGACTTTCCAACCCCTCGCATACCGATGAGATAGAGGTTTTTCATATACTCAAAAAGTGCCATCATCCTATCGGAAACGACTTCGAGAGGAAATTATTTCTTGGCCTTTCTCTTTTCTCCCTTTTTGAGGTCAGCGCTTTTTTCGCCTTCCTCCATGACATCCATCTTTTCACGTCCGATTCGTTCCTGCATGATTTCGATAATCCTGCTAAATGGGACTGATTCCTGAGTGCCGAATTCCATGTCGCGGACGATAACCATCCCTTCATTGACCTCTATCTCTCCCATCAGCAAGGTGTACTTGACCTTAAAGTGAGTTGCCATATCGAGCTGGGTCCGCATCGACCCCGTACCCATCGCTCCCACTGCCTGAATGCCGACTTCTCGAAGCTTTTGAAGCAAAGAAAGCGCTTTCTTTTTGGCGTTTAATCCGAGCTGAGCCACGAAAATTTGCAGGTGGTCTTTATGAGGCACCCGGATGTGAGCTTCCTTCATGCTCTCGATGAGCCTTCCCGTATTGCTCGTGAAGCCCATCATATTGGCTTTTTCTCCTCCCAATCGTTCAATGACCATGTCGTTTGACCCACCTTCGATGATGATGTGCTTGGCCCCTTTATCATTGTGCCAGAACTCAAAAACGGTGTTGGCGTTGTAGCTGCCCATGCCGAAGAGGTTCTTATTTTCGCGGAATTCGACTTCCAGCTCCTGGAGATATCCCTTTAAATTCTCATACTGTTCCCGGTCTTCCTTGTTCAGATAGTTCTCGAGCTTTGGTGCTAGTTGGGCGAGGATCGCGCAGTCTTCTTCTTCACAGCGAAGGAGTTGGATATAATCCCCTTTTTCCGCGTTCCGAAGGCAGCTGTCGCACAGTGAACGCTGCTTATCGAAATAAAAATTCTTCAGATCATCTAGGTAGAGCTTCCGAGAATCCAGGGAACCAATATGGTTGATCTGAACGGTGAAAAGCTCTCTCAAGCCCAGGTCTTGCAAAATCTTATGTCCCAAATAAATGATCTGCGCGGTGAGCGCGGCGTCATTTGATCCGATGAGCTGGACGCCAAAATCAAGATCGCTTTTTACATTCCCCAGGTGGTCTTTACTGACAAAATTATCGATAAAATAGAGTTCCACTGGCTGAGGCCAGTTTTTCATATCGGTCTCGATGAATGCCCGGGCAATCGAAATGACGGGATCGAAACGCATGACAAAGGTTTTCTGGGAGGATTCGTCACACATAGTGGAAGCGTATTTTTCCAGCTCCTGCTCATTCACATTCAAAGCTTTCAGACAGGTCTCTACCTTTTCCAAAAGCGAAGGGGTGATACGTCGAAAACCTGCCTGACGACAGCGGTGTCGGAGGACTTTTTTGATATACGTAAGGTATTCGTGATCATCCGGAAGATGATCGAGGTACGGTGCCTGAGATGATGACATAGGAAAAATCGCTATCTACAAGGCTGCATGTTACCTCCTTTCCTGTTTTTAGTCAATTTATCTCTTGCTGATACGGTTTCAAGAGTTTCCACACGGTCGCGATCGGAAGTCCGACGACATTCCAGTAATCTCCGAGTATTTTATCGACAAACACCGCTGCTTTCCCCTGTATGGCATACGCTGCGGCCTTGTCCTTGTATTCTTCGGACGATAAATAGTGTTCGATGTCCTCTGGTGAAAGCGTGAGAAAGGACACCTTGGTGATGACGGTTTCTATTTGAGGTTGCTGATCTGGAGAGAAAAGCGCCACCGAAGTGATCACCTCATGCTGTCGTCCAGAGAGCAGCTGGATCATCCTTCTCGCATCCTCTTTGTCTTTTGGTTTTTCCAAAACCTGCTGCCCGATGATGCCGATCGTGTCAGCTGAAAGCACCAGGGACTCTTGTTCCAGCCTCGAGTAGACCTCCTTTCCTTTTTCAAAAGCGAGTTCCTCAGCAAAGCTCTGAGGGTCTACCAAACGGGAACTGTGGAGCGGTTCTTCGTACAACGAGGGCATGATCTCGAAGTCCAATCCTACCATCTGGAGAATTTCTTGGCGCCGTGGAGAACGAGAAGCGAGGATGAGGGGGTACTTTAAAAGCATAAAATTCCAAACCCAAAATTTAAAATACGAAACAAATACTAATGTCCAAATGATAAATTCCAAACCAAAGTTTCATGATGTTTCAGATTTCGTGCTTATTCACTTGATAAACTGCTATACTGTCCTGGCTTAAATCCTCCTATGAAACAGATCGTCGTCCCCGAATCCCTGGATGGTGAGCGAATAGATGTGGCGCTGGTGGAATTAACTCAGCCCTATTCGCGTTCCTATGTGCAGAAGCTCATTCGAAAAGAACTCGTATTCATCAATGGGGCTCTCGCGAAAAAAGGGAACCGCGTGGAAGAAGGTGATGAAATTACGGTCCGGGAGATGGTGCTTGAGGAATCCGGTTTTACTCCGAGGGCAATTCCACTGGATATTATTTATGAAGATGATGACCTGCTGATCATCAATAAACCCCCCGGACTTCTCACCCATCCATCAGCACATGAACGCGAGCTCACCCTGGTCAACGCCCTGCTTCATCACTGCGGAGACCGACTCAGTGGTATCGGTGGAGAGAAAAGGCCCGGCATTGTCCATCGTTTGGACAAGGATACTTCTGGCATTATGATGATCGCCAAACACGATGAATCCCACAAGGATCTGGCCAAACAAATCCAGGAACGAAAGGTCGAGAAACATTATTTGGCCCTGGTCGACGGGATCATGAAGTCCCAAACCGGGAGTATCGAAGCTCCGCTCCTCAAGACTCAGATCAATGGGAAAAATAAGGTGATTATTTCACCCGCCAAGCTGGCGAAGGACTCGTTGACCCATTTTAAGGTGCAAGAGACGTTTCAGGACCGTTACAGCCTCCTCGATATTCAGATTATCACGGGGAGAATGCATCAGATCCGCGTCCACCTGTCTGCCCTGAACCGGCCGGTGATCGGCGACCCTTTGTACGGCAACAAAAAACCCAATGCCGTTTTTGAACGGATGGGGCTGAAACGCCAGTTTCTCCACGCTTACAAGCTCAAATTCCAGCACCCGAGGACGCATGAATGGGTGGAGTTTGAGGCACCACTGACTGAAGATTTGGAGAACATACTGAAAGAATTGCGACCCAGCGCGCCGTAAGCAGCACATTTATTGTTATTCCGAAATGAGCGGAATCATGCTCTCAGGATCGATCTGATTGTTTTCATCGACCAGGAAGTAGTACGCCATCCCGTTTTCGTCATAAAAGTAGTACCCTTCTTCAGTCACTTCCTCGTTTTCGATTTTTTCTGGTTCGTATCCTCTCAAGACATTCGCTCGGTAGTTGGTCGAATTCGGACTATTGAGCTGATGGAAGTCGTTTTCTTCAAAAGAATATCCCAAATCACGGAGCTGGTCTTTTACGTCACTGGCCTTTTGGGTGGCGACCACTTGGTTTTTTAAACTGCTCACATTCAGCACATCGCTGAAATTGCGAAAGGTCCACCAGTACACCAGCAAATAGCCTATCACTGCTGCCACGATGGCGAGCAAGAGGCCGAAGAGGAGTCGAGATCCCCAATGTAAGGAGGGTGTTTCAGTCATGAAAGCGATGAGCATCTGTACTCTAGCGAATTGACCAAGACCTCACAAGTTCATTCAAAAATGATCCTCCCTACTCTCACCATGGTGCTCCCTTCTTCCAGCGCCACAGGATAGTCTTCGCTCATGCCCATGGACACTTCCGGCAATCCAAACTCTTGGGCCAGCTGATTGCACTTTTTGAAAACCTTTCGGGTTTCTTCGAGGTCATCGTGCTTGCCGATGCACATGAACCCGAGGAGCCGAACGTTTGAGAGCTTTTGAATCTGGGAAATCATTTCCCGAAGGTGGACAGATGAGTGAGGAGATCCATCCTCGCTTTCAAATAGGATTATGCCGTGTTTCTGTTCCTCTCCCGTCACATTCAATTCCAAAAAAATCGGCATGGTTTTCTTCAAATCTGCCGCTGCTTGGCTCACTTTCTCTGCTTTTTCCAAGGTGTCCACGGATTGGATCACATCGCATAAACGGACGATTTTTCGTATTTTATTGGTCTGCAGATGTCCGATGTAATGAAGTCTAACGCCGTTTTTTTGGAGTTCACGGAACAGGTTATTGTCGAATTTTTTCTGAATTTCCTGAAGCGTGTTTTCACCGATGTCCTTCACTCCACAAGCGATCACTTCCCGAATTTCCCGGACCGAACGTTTTTTGGTCACCACCAGGAGTTTTGTCCCCCTCAGATCATTCCGAAGTCTCTCAATATTTGTATGAAGAGAAATGTGCGTCATTGAAAATTGAAAATTGGGAATTGAAAATTTACGGCCTTCCTATTTTAGCATTCTTCCGCTACAATCTAAGCCACTCTTTAGAACCATGCTCCCCCTCATCGCCATTATCGGAAAACCCAATGTCGGGAAATCGACCCTCTTCAACCGTTTCGTCGGCTATCGAAAGGCAATCGTATCCCCTACTCCCGGCACGACACGTGACCGTCACTATGCCCAGATCGACGGTAAAAAGCCGTTTCTTTTGATTGATACCGGTGGGATCGAATCCAAATCAGAAGGAGTCATTGAGGAAAATATCGTGGCTCAGGCAACCATGGCGATTGCCGAGGCTGACGTCATCGTTTTTCTGATTGATTCAAAAGAGGAGATCACCAGTGAGGACATGCATGTGGCCCAGCTTCTCCGCAAAAGCGGCAAGAAAATTCTTCTGGTCGCTTCGAAGTGTGACTCAGGATTAGAAGACTTTACCGACTTTCTTCAGCTCGGATTTGGCTTTCCCCAACCCATCTCGGCCACCCATAATATCGGGACGGATGATCTTTTAGATGAGATTTACAAACTGATCCCGAAAGTAAAGGTGCAGAAAAAACCCGACGAAGACAAGATTCGATTGGCGATTTTGGGAAGGCCCAATGTTGGTAAATCATCACTCATCAACAAACTGCTTGGTTCAGATCAATTGATCGTCTCGGATATCCAAGGGACGACCGTGGACAGCACCGACATCGATTTGGAATACGAAGACACCGCCTTTACCCTCGTCGACACTGCCGGGATTCGTCGTCGTGGAAAAATCGAAAAAGGCATTGAAAAGTATTCGTTCCTGAGGTCACTGGGCGCTAGCGAAAAGGCTGATGTATGTGCCTTGCTCATCGATGGAAAAGAGGGAGTGACCGCCCAAGACCAGCATGTGGCGGAATACATTTTAAGAAGTTATTCCGGGCTCATTTTGGTCGTCAATAAATTGGACCTGATGGAGTCGGGCGAAGAAGAACGAATGAAGTTTTTGAACTATTTGAAGTACAAGTTTGATTTTATTCCTTGGGTGCCCGTCGTCTTTGTCTCCGCCAAGACAGGAAAAAACGTCGAAAAGATTTTGGAACTTGCCAGAGCCATTGAAGCCAATCGCGTCAAACGAGTGGAAACCGGAAAACTGAACAACTGGCTGGAAAGGGTGGTCATGAAGCACGCCCCTACCGGGACCGGAAAAAAGCTCCCCAAGCTGTTTTATATGACCCAGGTCGATGTACGGCCTCCCCATTTTGTCATTTTCGTGAATTCAGAAGAATACTTTCATTTCTCCTATATTCGCTATCTGGAAAACCAGCTCCGGGAAATGTTTGATTTCACCGGGACGGCGGTCAAGATCGAAATGAGGAACAAGGAAAAACGCCCCTCCAAGAAACGGAAGAAGGACCCCAATAAAAAGGTGTTTATCAGCTAGTCGCTGACCCTCTCGACGTTGACGAAGCCATCGATATTCACGTCAACACCATTATTCAGCGGAATATTTCCGGGGTTGACCCTTTCCGCGTTTTGAGCCAGCTTGGAAAGATAGAGGTTTTTCTCCCACATTTCTCTCAGTGGGCTGCCTTCTTGAGGAGTCATATCATATCGAGACGGGAGCGCGTTGTTGGAGATATAGCTCTGGTCTTTGCCCATCTTGTCGAGCAGCTCGTTCACTTTATCCCGAAGCAGTTCGTTGAACTTCGGGTCACCAGGATCCAATCCCTTTATATTTGCCAAGCGCAGCAATCCGAGCCAGGTGAGCGATCCGAAAAATCCCCTTTCCTTTACGATGCTGCCATCGAGGTTTTGCAAAAGCCCTCTCCGAGCCAGGGTTTCCTGCAAGACCACTACTTCTGGCTTGGTAAGACGTGTGAGTTCGCTTTTGATGGTGGGCACGGTGTTTGCGTAATCGTAGTCGTTCAATTCAGCAATGTTGAGCTTCACCCATTCCTTCTTGAGGGTGATATCAAACGAAACTGCTTTGATCTGGCAGGTCACCATTGCTTCGTCACATTCGGGTGGCTTTACGAGCTCTTCCTCCACGATCTTTTTCAGATCAATGGTTCCTTCCGGATTTTCTTCATTAAAGACTTTTTGAATCGTTTTCTGCTTGGTGATCACTTCTCCTTGGGGGTCTGCTTCAGCTCTGAGCGACCAAGAAGGCAAACTGCCCAAAGTGAATCCGACAGCAAGAGCGATGATGAGAGAACGGTGCTTCATGAAAAACGATTAGTCTTTTCGGCCGAAGAGGCGGCTTAGGAATCCTTTCTTTTTGGGAGGCTCTTGGTGGATCAACCCTTCGATCTTTTCGGAAATGGTTTCTCTTCTTTTTCTGCTCCCAAAGGCCCAAGCAACCACTGACCCCAAAGCCCCACCGATCAGAATCGGGGTGATGAATTTTCCACTCTTTCTTTTGTCGGAAGACATACCAATGGATTATCTGTTCTCATTTTTTGTTCAGCTCTACTTTAGGCTCGCTGAAACCGAATTCAAGCAAGAACACTTGTGGATTCTCAGAAAAATGGAGGAATAAAAGCTGCTCCCTCAACCCCTGGCCCCTCACTAGGGGAACACTCTTCCCAGCTTTTGAAATATGCAAAAAGGCTGGAGTGGTGAGTTTTCTCCCCTTGTAAGCATGCCCTGAGCCTGCCGAACGGGGGGCTGGGGGTTGGAAGGGAGACTTTTTTAAAGCAATTCCCGATGTTCTTCATACTTCCCCATCGCATATTCATCGGTCATTCCGGCGATATAATCCTTGATCACCACATGCCGTTTTTCTGATTCGAACTGCTCGCGAACTGGAAGAGGCAAGAGACGTTCGTGCTTCGAATAGAGTTCAAAGAGGGTCTTGATGACTTTTTGCCCGTGAAGCGCCTGGCTGGAAACGCGTTCGTGCAGATAGAAATGATCTCCCAAGTAGTCTGCCAACTGTTCCGTTCTCTTTTGCATCTTTTCGGAGAAGCCGACCAGTTGAGCATGGGTTTGTTGATTCAATGGCTGATGAACTTCATGGGTCCTGAGGTTCTTTTCGGTCTGCTCGATGACGTCATGAATCAAATGCCCGACCACTCGGTTTACGACGATATGACGAAACAAGTCTTCCCCCAGCTCAGAAAAGGAAAGGTCTTCCCAGGCTTGTTGCCACAGTTCGACCTCGCCGGCCAAGGCTTCGTACTCCAGGACCCCTGCTCTGAGCCCGTCATCCAGGTCGTGGTGGTGATACGCGATGGCATCAGCCAGGTCGACGACTTGCGCTTCAAGCGAATGAACGACTGGAGTTTTGCCGTCGTCGTGCAGGGTCCGGTGCTTCATCATGCCTTCGATGACTTCGAAGGTCAGATTGAGGCCGGGGTAATCAGGGGATTTTTTTTCCAGGTGTTCCACAATTCTTCGGGATTGCTCGTTGTGTTCGAAGACATCGTTGAACTTGACCATCATCTCGCTCATGGCTTCTTCTCCGGCGTGCCCGAAAGGGGTGTGGCCGAGGTCATGGGCCAAGGCGACGGCTTCACAAAGATCTTCATTCAGCCCGAGTGCTCTGGCAATATCGCGGGAAACCTGGGCGACTTCCAGACTGTGGGTCAGACGAGAGCGGTAGTGATCTCCATAACTCGAAACGAAGACCTGGGTTTTCCCACTCAGTCTTCGGAAGGCTTTCGAATGAATAATACGGTCGCGGTCGCGCTGGAAGGGCGTCCGGTAGGGATCTTCCGGTTCTTCATGCTTTCTGCCACGGGACTCGGAAGATTTCAGGGCGTAGGGCGCGAGGGTTTTGGCTTCGTTGGCGAAGAGTCGGGTTTGGTCGTGGAGCATGGGCAATGTGAGACGTTTCCAGTATACTGGAAAGGAAATAACCAAAGAACTTAAAAACGAATGAACTTATGAACTGCTCTTGTTCTTCCGTTCTTTCGTTCATACGTCTATGAAAACCCTCTTCCTCAACACCGTCACCCCCCACACCACCATCGCGCTCTTCGAGGGAAACCAAGTCGTGGCTGAAAAGCGCTGGAAATCAGAGCTGAATGAGGCTGAGACCTTGCAACCTGCTGTTGAAGCCTTGCTGAAGGACTATCAGCTCACTCCTGATGATATTCAGCAACTGATCGTTTGCGTGGGACCCGGTGGATTTACCAGCTCGAGAATTGGTGTCAGCGTGGCGAATGCCTGGGTATTTGCGAAGCATACTCCGGTGGCTCAGGTGAGTGTGTTTGATCTGTATGATCTCAACGAGACCGTGCTGCTGATTTCAGCGAATGCGAATGAAGCGTGGGTGCGGTTTCCGGGGGAAGAACCGAGGTTCATGGATCGAACAGAGTTCGCCACTGGCGAGGTTCTCTCTCCTTCGCTCTCTGAGCTTCGAAGAGCAGGCCAACCTCGCTTTCAGTTTTCGGGTCTTGTTCATGAAGAATGGAAGCAGTCTTTGGAAGAGCTTGGTGGAACGTACGTGGAACTCGAGGAGCAACTTCCTTCCTTGGACGGTTTAGAATTCCGTCATGAAATCGTCAAACCCTGGTATTATAAGGAGGCGAATATTACGTGGAGTGATAAGAACTCGAAGAGTATTAAGAAATAAAAGAGTATCAGGAGTGTAAGGAGAAGATCCGATCCATCCTGATACTCGTATCGTTCGTCATCCTCCTCATACTCCTCCCCATACTCTACATCGTCTCCACCCCCATCGGCAATCTCGAAGATATCACCTTTCGCGCGGTTCGGACGCTGAAGGAAGTGGATTTTATCTGTGCCGAAGACACGAGGACGAGCAAAAAACTGTTGGATCATTATCAGATCAGCACGCCTCTCACCTCCTTTCACGCCCATTCGACCGATGAGAAACGGGCGGCGATTGTGCGAAGGTTGACGAGTGGCGAATCGGCAGCTCTCATTTCTGACGCGGGGACTCCTGGGATCAGCGATCCAGGGTGGGTGTTGATCCGGGATTCTTTGGATGCCGGTATTCAGATCGTGCCAATTCCTGGCGCGAGTGCGGTGTTAAGCGCGCTGGTGGGATCCGGACTTCCCATGGATAAGTTTGTGTACCTGGGATTTTTTCCACTGAAAAAAGGTCGTCAAACGCTGTTCAAGAAGCTGGCGGAAGAAGAACGGACAATGGTTTTTTATGAATCCCCCATGAGGCTGATTCGCACCTTGGAACAGCTCAAGGAATATTTGCCAGCAACGACGCAGGTAGTAGTGGGAAGAGAGCTGACGAAAATGTATGAGGAATTTATTCGAGGAGATTTAGAAAGTGTTTTGGCACAATTGAAAGAGAAAAGCAGTATCAAAGGCGAGATCGTGGTTTTGTTGCACAGGAGTATCAGGAATTAAAGGAGTATTAGGAGTATTAGGAGTATTAGGAGTATTAGGAATAAACATTGCCCGGGGCGAGCCACTAAATATATTGGCGGTCTTTTGAATTTTTCTTCATACTCCTCTTGTTCCTGATACTCCTCTCGTTTTTTCTTTCCATGAAAGTCGCCATCGTCCATGATTTTCTCTTCAAGCTCGGAGGAGCTGAACGGGTCGTCAAAGAAATGGCGGACCTTTTTCCGGACGCCCCGATCTATACCCTGCTCTATGATGAAGAGAAGTGCGGGAACGAGTTCCCTCGAGAACGAGTGGTGCCTTCGAAATTGCACCGATATCCTTCGTTTTTGCAAAAACGTCCCCATTACCTTCTGGGGAAAATGCCCGAGGCGATTGAGGACTTTAATCTCTCTCAGTACGACTTGGTGATTTCTTCCAGCGGTGCCTTTTCTCATGGAGCCATTACTTCCCCGAAGACCAAGCACCTGTCCTACTGCCACTCCCCGATGCGCTATGCCTGGGATTATACTCATGAGTATTTGGAAGAGCGGCATTTATCGTTTCTGAAGGAATTCATGGCCCGGCGGGTCCTGCATGAGGTGCGGCAATGGGACCGGGCTGCTGCGGATCGACCTGATAAGTACTTGGCCAATTCGAAGCATGTGGCCAAGCGCCTGAAGAAGTACTATCAAGTGGATGCAGAAGTCCTCTACCCGCCCGTCGATGTCGATCGCTTCTATCCCTACGAAAAAGCGGATGACTACTTCATCATCATTTCCGCTTTGACACCCTTTAAGAAGATTGATTTAGCGATCAGCACCTTCAACAAAGTCGGCAAGCGATTGGTCATCATCGGCGATGGCACCCATCGGAAAGCTTTGGAGGCCTTGGCCGGACCGACGATTGAATTTTTAGGCCGCAAGTCTGATCAAGAGGTGAAGCGATACCTGCAAGGTGCAAAGGCGTTGGTGTTCGTGAATGAGGAAGACTTCGGCATCACGCCTGTGGAGGCTATGGCCTGCGGCAAGCCGGTGATTGCTTACGGAAAAGGCGGGGTCACGGAATCGGTGATCGATGGTATTACGGGGGTCTTTTTTCAGGAACAGACCGTGGCTTCGATGGAAGCGGCTTTGGCGAGATTTTATCAGTTGGAACCAAGCTTTGACGCCGATGTGATCCATGATCGAGCCCAGCTCTTTAGCCGAAAACAGTTTCGGACCCAGTTTCGGAAGATCGTGGAATCATTTTATACTTCGGGACACTAAAAGGTCGCCCGGGCTTCTCGACGAGAAGCCGGGCATTGACAACCTTCATGACCAGCGATCCCCCGGGTCTTTGAACATGCTTTCCAGCAGTCCAGCAAGGATTAAAAATCCTATGAGCAAGATCATTCCAGCCAAAAGGAAACTGAGTATGGTTTTCATAAATCCTCCCGATTGCCGAAGACATTGTGCTGCCTGTCTTTTTTTTGTCAATTTATTCAGAGCCCTTTACACTCTTTGCACAACCTTCAAAAATGGCTCATAAGCTCCCCATTTCAGCCCTTCTCGAAAACATCCGTTCTCTTCACAATGTAGGATCTATTTTTCGTTCGAGTGATGGAGCAGGGGTTGAACAGCTGTTTTTGACAGGGTATACGGGTACTCCACCTCGCGAACAGATCAGCAAGACGGCCCTGGGGGCAGAATTAGAGGTCCCGTGGAAGCACTATAAGTACCCGTTGAACATCGTTCGTCAGCTGAAGAAAAAGGGCGTGCAGATCGTCGCACTGGAGACCGGCGAGCAGTCGGAAGATATCTATGAGTTTCAACCAAAATGGCCGATCTGCTTGATGGTGGGAAATGAAGTGGAAGGCCTCAGCGCCAAGCTGCGCGAAGAGGCTGATGTTCTCATTCGAATCCCGATGCTTGGTGTGAAAGAAAGCCTGAATGTTTCCTGTGCGTATAGTGTGGCGGTGTATGAGTTGGCACGCAAATATACAAAAGAAGGCGAGGATGATCATCCTCGCCTTCCATAAGGGCGCATGTGTTGTCGTTCATTATTACGAGTAGAACTGGTTTCTCTTTCGTTCTGATCGGTAGTTCTCGCGAACTTTCGCGACTTCCTTCTCCTTGGTCTTATTTACCTTCTTCTTGAAGGTCAATTTTCCTCGGACATTTTCGACCAGCTTAGCCTGCTGGGTCTTTTTCTTCCAACGGCTGATCAGTTTTTCGTTGGATTCGTTTTCTCTACGGATAGTGGCGACTGCCATGAAGACTCCTATTATTAAATATGAAAGTTACTGAGGTATTTTAGAAAACATATGCTATCTGTCAAGCTTTTCCCTTCTTCAACCCCCACCCTCTTCGCACTCTCCTCCCAGCAGAAGGCGCCATCCACTTTCATTTGAGCATCTTGATTGACCTTGATTTCACCAGGTAGAACAGTTAATACTAAACCGATCCCCTTATTGGTTTCCCTATGGAAGAAATGAAGGTGCAGAGTGTGTCGTTTCGGGAAAATGAGACGTTTCTCAAGTCATTTTCAGATGGACCACGAAGAGACAAAGGTCAGCTTTTTTTGATTTTGGACCTGCCGGATAACCCGGGCGCAGAAGATGCTTTAGCCGAAAAGATTTGGCGAACGCTGCACGATTCATTTTTCAACTGCGAGTCTGATGATCCTTATTACTGCTTTGAAGAATCCCTGAAGGGAGTCAATACCGTCCTCGACCAGGAAAACCAGAAACGTCAGGCCGGCACGATTGGAAGGCTCTATGCTATCGCAGGGCTTTTGCAGGACGGGACTCTCCACTTCGCTCACGCCGGGCATGCCTCAGTGTATTTGAAAAGAGGAGACCAGTTTTCCCGGATCAGTGAAGCACTCGACGGAGAGGTTGAATCTGGATTCCATTCGATTTCTTCAGGCGCGCTTTCACTCGATGACACCATCGTGTTTTCCAGTCGCCATCTCCCCTTTGACGACCTTACCTTGTCTGAAGTTTTTGCCAATCAAGGTGCCAAGCTGGTGAATCAATTGAAATTGCTCTCCAAGCAAAAAGAACTCACGGGTCTCGTAAGTTCCTTTGTCATTTCCGAAGGAGTTTTGTCCGAAGAAACCGCTGACGCTCCTGAAGCAGAACCCCTGGCTGCTGAGAGCATCCCGGAGGAAGGAGTGCCGTTAACAGAAATGCCCCCTGAAAAACCCACCAAGAGGTCGAACCGCATGCTGGATTCTTTGAAAAAAAGAATCGATGGCAGCAAAGTTGACGCGGCGAAGAAGGCGGCAAGAGGGGTTATGGCGGGGGTTGGCAGCAGGTTTTCGAAAATTATCAAAAAGCCGGAGCGTATCAAGCAGGTGAACCGACGCTACGTCCTCTTGGGAGTCATTGTATTGGTCGTTGCTCTGGGAGCGTTGTTGGTGTTTCAGTCGGGATACCGTGAGAAGGCGGCTGAGGCTGCAAAGTATGAGCAGCTGCTCTACCAAGTGAAAACCAATATTGAAGTTGCAGAAAACCGCTTTTTAATTGGCGAAAAGACGGATGCAAATGACTTTTTGAATAAAGCGGCTGTGTCGCTTCAAGAAATTGAGGCCGCCGGCTACTACCAGACAGATGTCGAAAAGATGAAAAAAGAAATTTCCCTTTATCGGGATAATTTCGACGCCATTGTCCGAGTAGAGAACCCAAATGTCTTCATCGATCTTTCGGACAAAGGGACGGTAGATGCCCTAGGAATGGTCCACACCCAAGATCAGAAGAACTATGTGTACGAACCGAGACGATTGTTTGAATCTCTCCTCGACAAGGTCCAAGAAGGACTCACCATTGACCCTGAAGAAATTGTCCTCTCGGGTGCGGAACTCGAAGACTTCAATGTTCTGTCTTTTATTACTCAGAGCGGTCAGATCATCGAGTATTCTACTCGTAACGGAAGCTTTGAAAGGGCTAAAACCCAGGATGAAACCTGGAAGAAAGGAGTGGATATCAAAACTTACAATGGCGAGTTCATCTATCTGCTGGATTCTTCTGCTAATACCATTTGGAAATACCGCCGACTCCGTACGGGCTATAGCACGGCTTCGGCTTACTCCTCTCAGGGTGACCTCAGCAACGCCGTTTCGCTCACGATTGATGGAAATATTTACGTCCTCCTCCGTGATGGAACCATTGTGAAGTATTTGAAAGGCGCGGTGGAGCCGTTCGAAATCAAGGATCAGCCTTCCGTACCTTTGAAGAACCCAAGCCGTATTTTCACCCTCCCCGAAGCAAACAATCTCTACGTCCTCGACAGTGCGAATCGAAGGGTGGTGGTGTATTCCAAGGGCTCTGGCGGGATCTCTCGATACCAGAAGCAGATTGTTTTTGACAGCCTGAAACCCAACGAAATTCGTGACTTTTATGTCGACAAAGACGAGCAAAAGATCGTCGTTTTGACGGCTAATAAGGCTTATATTGCCGACTTATAATCCCTCTATCTGAATGGATATCAGAGCTCAACTCGATTCGGTTTCCGAAGACATCCAGGCAGTGCGGGACTATCTTTGACCGGACTGGACTCACCCATGAAGTCGCAAGCCTCCAACAACAGTCCCAAGCTGCTGATCTTTGGAATGACCCCAAGCAAGCGGAAAAGGTCATGAAAACCCTGAAAGGAAAAGAACGATTATTGAACGATCTGAATCAGCTCATCAAGGATTTTGAGGATTACCTTGCTCTGGCCGAGGACACTGACCCGGTGGAACTCCAACCATTGGTGGAGGACTTTTTGCAGCGAAACCAGAAGCTGAAAATTTCGTTGTTCCTCTCGGGGAAATATGACAGTTCGGATGCCATCTTGAGCATTTATGCGGGGGCGGGTGGCAAGGATGCTCAAGACTTCGCTGAGATGCTGCTCAGAATGGTCACCCGGTTTTGTGAGTCTCAGGAGTGGTCGGTGGAGGTGTTGGACCGAAGCGACTCGGAAGATGTAGGGATCAAGGCGGTCACCTTGGAAATCCATGGCTACATGGCCTATGGGCTCCTCAAGTCTGAACACGGCGTGCATCGATTGGTACGCCTCTCCCCTTTCAATGCCGGGAATACCCGGGAAACCTCTTTTGCCAAGATCGATGTGGTTCCTTTGATCGAAGAAGACTTGTCGGTGGAAATCCCTCCCGAGGACCTGCGGATCGACGTGTTTCGAGCTGGTGGAAAAGGGGGACAAGGAGTCAACACGACCGACAGTGCAGTTCGTATTACTCATCTGCCGACTGGGCTTGTCGTCCAGTGCCAAAACCAACGCAGCCAGCTCCAGAATAAGAGCACCGCGATGCAGATCCTCTCCTCCAGGCTCATCAAGCTGAAGGAGCAGCAGCAGGTGGAACAAGTCAAGGACTTAAAAGGCCCAAAGCAAGAAGCTGCCTGGGGCAATCAGATCCGGTCTTATGTGCTCCATCCCTACCAAATGGTAAAGGACCATCGCACCGAAGTAGAAACCAGCCAGACGGACAAAGTGTTGGACGGTGACCTGATGCCGTTTATCGAAGGCTATTTGCGGACTACTCCTTAGGCGTTTCTGCCTCTTCTGTTGATTCTGCCTCAGCTTCTTTTTCCAGAAGCTCATCCAGAGCTTTCTTGGCTTCTTCCATTTCTCTTAAAGTCCTGTCGAGCTGCTCTCGCTTTTCATTTATTTTGGCCGTGGTTGCTTCGATATCTCCCTTGATTTTTTCGTACTGGTCGGAGGCCGTGGAAATCTTCTCGTTGAGTTCTTCCTTGAGCTGTTTGCTGGTTTCGGTAGCGGTTTCAAACCATCCCGTGACCCCTTCCTTCACTTGAGCATAGGTGTCGTCTAAGTCCTTCTCATTCTCTTTCCAGATACTTTTAATCTCTTTGATGCCTGAGAACAACAAGAGGACGATGACGATATAAAGAATGATTCTCCGCATGCGTAAAAGGAAAAATGACAATATGGTTGTACACTGTTTTTTTGGCTTTGGGGAGCGAAAGAATTTTACAGGGTTTCTGGATTGTGTTTAGACTTTCTTAGATGAAATGCGCTTTATGAAGATGAATCAGTCCCATATCGATCGACTCGTAGAGGAAACCCAAAAGGGAAACACCAAGGCTTTTGGAGAGATTTATGATATCTACTATGTTCAGATTCATAAGTATGTGTTTTACAAAATCTCTGCTGATCACGTAGATGATGTCACAGCATCGGTGTTCATCAAGGCCTGGACCCACATCAAAAAATATCGGAAGGGCTCTTTCCCCTTCAGCTCATGGCTGTTTCGAATTGCTCACAATGCCGTGATTGACCACTACCGAACGAATAAAGAGTTCTACGAGCTGGAAGAAAAGATCGCCGATGAAAGCATGAGTCCTCAGATGTTTACCGAGCAACAGCTGAACAGTGAACGGGTTCATCATGCCCTGCGAAAGTTGAACAGCAATTATCAAGAAGTCATTTTGCTCAAGTTCATGCAGGATTTGAGCAACCGGGAAATCGCCAAAGCGTTGAATACAAACGAAACGAATGTGCGGACGCTCCAGTTTCGCGCCCTCAAAAAACTCCGGGAGATTTTGGAAGAGCAAGAAAAATGGGCATCACAGCAGCTCAAAGCCAAGGAAGAAAAAACGGAAAAACCCGGACTGCTTCGCCGTCTCTTTGCTCGATCATGAGTCAATCACGAAAAAATTTTTTCCACCGCAACGAAGGCTTCGTCTGTCTTCACTGTGGAGCAGAAAACCCACCTCAAGATGGGAGCTGCCGCAATCACTGCACGCGGTGCTTGTATTCACGTCATGTGGATGATGAAGTTCCTGGTGATCGAGCTAGTACCTGTAAAGCCTTGATGAGTCCGGCTGAACTGGATTCGAATGGAAAGAAGGGGCTGATGATTGTACACCAGTGCGTGAGGTGTCGGAAGAGGATGAAGAACAAAGTGGCGGAGGATGATGATCGAGATGCGGTGATAGGGCTTGGACTGTCAGCATTGAAGGGCTAGAATATTCGCATCTGAACCTTATCAGCTAGAAAGGAGGTATTATGATGGGTTTAGTTTATTCTTTCATCCTTTTTCAGGTCTTTGCCTTCGTATTTCATGTGGTATCTCGTTTTTTAAAGCCCGAACAAGAGCTCGGGGCCAGTGGGAAACCGCAAATCTCATGGGAAAAATACGATCGTCTCCCTTCCCGTGAGAAATACGAATTCGATCCACCTCCCTACTCCAGGGAAGTAGAAAGAGAAATGAATAAAGGATAGGTTCAGGCTGGGGAGATATCTTTCGAGATCACTCCCCACCACATTTTCTTCTCTTGCATGATGCCCTTCTTGAATCATCACGTATTTGCTCTACAATAAGGCCTCATTTATCCTTATGGATATTTCATTTTCCCATCTCGGCATCTCTCTCGGGGATCCACTGATCGTAGCTGTCTCCGGTGGAGCCGATTCCGTGGCATTGCTTCATTCTCTCGCGAAGTCTGGATTTAAGAAACTCGTTGTCGCGCATGTCGATCATCAGCTTCGCTCTGAGAGTTCGGCTGATGCCGAATTTGTTCATTCATTGGCGGAGAATTGTGGATTTGATTTTGAATTAACCGTGGTGCCAGTGCGTGAATTGGCAAATGAACAGAAGAAGAATGAAGAAGAAATGGGGCGTGAAGAACGCTATGCCTTTTTTCGTCAACTGGCAGCTCGATATAAAGCTAGATTTATCGTCACCGCTCATCACGCGGATGATCAGGTGGAGACGGTATTGCTGAACATGATTCGTGGAGCTGGTTTGGAAGGGTTGGCGGGTATGAAAGTGATCGATGGGGATCTCTGGCGACCTTTCCTGAGTCATTCCAAGCAAGAGCTGACGGCATATTGCAAAAAAATGAAACTGAAATTTGTGCTGGAGTCGACCAACCGGGACTTGGAATACCGAAGGAACTTTTTACGACGGAAGGTCATTCCCCTCTTCAAAAAGCTGAACCCGAATTTCCTGGGAACGATGGAAAACAATGTTCGGATTTGGAGTTCTGCGGCCGACTACCTTCAGCAGGAAGCTGAAAAGACGCTGAAGACCCTTCGCATCAAACATCATCGGTACGATCTCAAGAAATTTTTGAACCTGGATGAAGTGCTGCAAGGGGTTGTCGTTCGTCTGATGTTTGAAGAAGTGCATGGGCATAAAAAGAACCTCCAGCAGAGCCATCTGGATCAGGTCCTGAAAATTCTTCGCACGAACGTTTCGGGGAAGAAAAAAGAGTTTGGAGCTGGTAAAGTGTTGGTACGGCAGAAAACTTTTTTTGAAATTTTATAGTTTTTCCATTCCGACCGTAGCCCTGTACTCAGGGCGAAGTGGAGGAATCCCTTGGCTAGGCCGGGGGAAGGGATTCCTCCACTTCGTCCACCTCGACCCCCTAGCCCCCTTAAAAAGGGGGAACACCCCCTCTACCTATTCGGCAGGCTCAAGGCATGCTTCGGTCGGAATGGGAAAATGAACACATGACAATCACGACTATGAACCTCTCAACCTACCTCCCCACCCTCTCCCCTCACCAACTCCAACAACTCGAGCACCTCGCCGACTTGTTTTTGGACTGGAACTCCAAGTTGAACCTGAGCGCGATCCGTGATCGCGAGGGGGTCTTACTCAAGCACATCGTGGATTCGCTGTTGATTCTCCCTTTCCACTTCATTCAGCCGGGGCAGAAGGTGCTGGACATGGGCACAGGAGGGGGCTTTCCTGGCCTCGCCTTGGCGATCGCCTACCCTGAGGCTGATTTTACCCTGGTCGACGCAACAGAAAAGAAGATTAAGGCCGTTTCCAGCATGGCTCAGAGCTTGGGCTTAAAAAACGTTCGGTGCTTGTCCGGCAGAGCTGAGGAGATGGGGCAGGACCGGAAGTATCGGGAACAGTATGACCTGGTCGTGGCCCGCGCGCTGGCTCATTTTTCGACACTTTTGGAGTATTGCTTGCCGTTTGTGAAGGTTGGAGGCCATTTTATCGCTTATCAAGGTCCTGAGCTCATTGATGAATGGAAAAACTATCAAAATGTGGCTGCCCTGCTCTCTGCTCGCATCCTCCAGTGTGAAGAAGCACTTTTGCCGCTTGATGAAGCCAAAAGGTGCTTTATCGTGGTGGAAAAAACCAAGCCCCTGTCTTCTGCCTATCCACGACGGGTGGGAGTGCCGAAGAAAACACCTCTTCTTGCCTAGACACGAGTTTTCCTTTGACAAAATCTGCTCCTGGACTACAATATCTGAGCTCTGTGAGTTTTTGTTTTGCCTTCTACCTTTTAAGTTGTTTCTCCCATGCCAATTCTCAAGCATGCTATCAAGAAAATGCGACAGGACGTGAAAAAGACCGAACGCAATAATGTGTATCGCAATCGTCTGAAGTCCAAAATGAAGGAATTACATAAAGCGGCAAAGGATAATAAGCTTGCTGAACTTCCTGAACTTTTGAAGGGTGCCTACTCTATCATTGATAAGGCGTTCAAGAAGAATTTGATTAAGCGAAACAACGCTGCCCGCAAGAAATCCAGCATGGCACGAGCTGTAGCGACTGCGATGAACAAGTCAAAATCAGCAGAAACCTCTGCTCAGTAAGCACTTCTCTTCCCGTGAACTTGAAACCCCGCCCTGCGGGGTTTTTTGATGTTTTTATAGACTTCCACCAGAAGCTCGTCTGCTTTTCGGAAGGTAGCGTAGAATGGTGGGCCTGCTTGGGATTGAACCAAGGACCAATCGGTTATGCATCTCACGATCACTTTCGTGACCTCTTTCGAGTTCGTAAGCTGGACTATCCCTTCATCCCGATGAATCGGGAGTCTGCCGTCTAGTCTCTACACCTTACCTGCGACGAATCGCGGGTCTTGGCTCGGGATTGCCATGGTTCACTGCTGAACGGTAGGTTTCCCCGAATTTGACAGATTTTTCACTAACGAATTACTTCGATAGTAGCCCTTGTAATTTAACGCATGGCTTGATATGGTATGCACATGAACAAATGTTTATATTGCTCAATCTGCCAAAAGATTTTGAAAGGAAGACAAACACTCTTTTGTGGGATTTCATGTAAAAACAAAGCCCATCAATCTTATCCATCTCAACAAAGACGAGGACTTCATCGAAAATTAGATTTCCTGAGAAGGCTTGGTGGCAAATGTTCATATTGTGGATATTCAAAGAATCTCGCTGCGCTTGCATTTCACCATCTAGAATCAAGTTCTAAAGAATTCCAATTAGATATGCGATCTCTCTCTAACAGGACTTTAAAACGTGTTATAAATGAACTTTCAAAATGCGTTTTGATCTGCCATAACTGTCATGCAGAGGCACATAATCCACATCTTGATTTAGCGTTATTACTTTAAGCCGACTGCTCTAACCACTGAGCTACAGGCCCGATATATAAAGGTTCACCATCTGATTGTAGCGGTTTGCTAGAAGATCTCAATGATTCTTTGCGCGGTCTTTGGTAGTATTCTCCCGTCTTTTTCTCTATGAACAAACACCTCGAACGAATCCGGAAACAGTTGCTGGAGCTCAGAGACCAGCACTTGCCCTTGAAGGCAGCCATTGACCTGTTGCTTCAGGACTATGCGGATGCTTTGCAACCGCCGCTCTCTAAGCAGATGAACTTCGTCCACAAAGCGCAGCGATTGATCAAGTTGGCGGTGACGAGGGCCTATGAGAACAAAGAACTGATGAGAAAGATCTTGAACGCTCCTGACCCCAGCTGGTTGCAGATGAAATCCCTGCCAGTGGAAAAAGAGCTGATCGTGAATCTCGCTCATCAATTGTTCCAGTCTTCCGGAGCTAGAACGGGAGATAAAATCGTGATCGCAACGACGGAGGAAGGGAAGGATGTCACTGAAGAAGTGATTCGGCATTGTCTTTTGAACGGCGTGGATTTCGAGCTGGGGATAAAAGATCCGATGAGAGGCGTGTATATGATCAATGATTTGGATGAAGCCGGTTTGCGACAGTTGAGCGATCTCAATCTTCAGAAATACGAAGGCGTTCATCGCGAGATTATTATTTCTTCCTCCAGCGATATCGAGACGAAGAAGCTGATCGATGAAAAAAAGAACAAGCTGTATCGAAAAATGAATCAGGAGATCCATGATCGGGCCATGGCGGGTGAACTCCACTATACGCTGACGAGGATACCAACTCCTCACGATGCTCAATTGGACGGGATGAGCTATGAATCGTATCTCGAACTCTTTTTCCAACTCTGTGATCAACCCTGGGAAGCGATCAAGACCGCACAACAAAAACTGATCGAGCGTTTTGATGCCGCGGCTGAAGTCCACATCACCAATGAAGATGGGACGGATGTGACGCTGGATATCACCGGTCAAACTTTTGCCAATAGTGTGATCGCGAAGAATATTCCCGGTTCGGAAATCTTTAGCTCCCCTCTCCGAAATGGCACCAATGGAGTGATTGTTGCCAAAGGAAAGTTTCAGTATGGCAGCAGTGAGATCATCGAGGATGTCACCATGAAGTTTGAGTCGGGAAGACTGGTCGAGTTTTCTGCAAAAGTCGGACAAAAAGACCTGGAGGAGATCATCACCGCGGATGATGAACACGGGGAAGGGACCCGCCACTTGGGAGAACTGGGGATTGGTACCAACCCGCATCTCCGTCGTCATGTGGTGAATGGTTTATTGGTGGAAAAAATCGGGGGAAGTTTCCATGTCGCGCTGGGGTCTTGCTATACCTACCAACACTATCTCGGGAGTCCCGTGAAACTGGATAATGGCAACCGCAGTTTTTCGGGGACCCACTGGGATCTGACCACCATGCTTCGGGGGAAAAACGGAAAGATGTTTTTAGATGGTAAACTGATCCAGGAAAATGGCGACTGGATCGGTGAAGAATATCGTGTTTTGAATGAAGGCTGGGGGGCTGTAGAGGAATCTCTTCAACCGGCTTGGTGGAAGCACTCCTTTCCCAAAGGATATTAAGCCTCGACTGGACACTCCGGTTCCTCTGCACACCATTTGTTGATGAGGTACTCGTATTTTCTTCTGAAGAATGACTCGAGTTCTTCGATGGTCATTTCCTGAAATGTCCTATTTTTTTGCACCGCTTCAACAAAATTCGCGAGCTTTGAAGGTTGCGGGAGGTTTTCAAAAACAATCTGTTGCTGATTGGCTGGGATTTGGATGACCACTTTTCCATAGTTAAAAAAGTTTTGGAAGAATCCATGTTTTATTTGCAGGATTTGTTCGATCTCTTTGATGTCGATGAAATTGATGTCGTTTTCGATGTACGGAATATTCTTGAAGTTGATGATCCTCGAAGTGGTGATGACCCAAATCGATAGTTCCCAGCCTAAAAATCGTAAAAAAATCCAATGATGGGCAAAGACGATCAGGATGAAACAAATCAGGAAGAGGATGGAGCTGACCAACGGGGCTGCAACTCTGACGCCATTGGAAACTATGAATCCAAAAATGCAAATAAACCATAAAAAAATCAGAAGAAACACCCCCTGTACGAGAACAATCCAATGTCGCTTCATTCGGATAAGGACCTGCTCGCTATTCGGGTCGATGTTGATATCGGTCATGATGCCCAATAAGTGTACAAAAGATAAGAAAATCCAACGAGCAGCACCAAGATGCCGAAATAGGCAAATCTGGCGATCTTTAACACTCGTGTTTCTACCAAAGCCGCGTTTACTTTTCGTATCAATTCAATATGACTTTCGGTGATCCTATTGGTTTCCTGATTCACGATAAAAAAAACCAGCAATGAAAGGATATTCAGGACGGTCAAAATAATAAACATCGGGGATTCCATAGGATTTTGTTAATAGATCATTCTAATGGATTTCATGCATCGAAAAAAGCGCAATCCAATTTCCCATTTTCCGCCGTGGCGACTGTGATATTTGTCCCTTGTTGCGTCGTTGGGCCAGGAGTACGATGACTCATTGAGTATGGTTGAGCTTTGATTTTTCAGTGGATCCCGTTTCTGGCTATAGAAGCTATAGCATCGGTTTTTCGCTTCCTGGCACGGTAGAGCCATTGCCCAGGGAAGAGGTGTTCTTCGACCCTTCTTCCATGGGTGACCGCTCCCTCAGAGGAGCCAAAGGCCTTCCCCGCATCCATCTCCGGAGATGCGGGTTTCTTTTTATGAAAAGAAAATGCTATACTGATCTATTACCCTTTTTTAGAAATATGAAGCGTTTTCTCCAAACACTTCCGATCTTCAAGGGCCTCAAGGAGAATGACTACTCCCTGCTGGAAAAAAATACCCAACTTCTCCCCTTCTCGAAGCACGAGGTGTTTTTTAAGAAAGGCGATCCGGTCACACGCTTTTTTGTTCTCCGTCAGGGAAAGGTCAAACTGTTTGAAGACCGGAAACTCACCCAGCGGGAAGAAATCATTTCTGTTGTATCCGAAGGGGATTGTTTTGACCTGTCCTCTCTGTTCCATGATCATCACCGCATTTCCGCACAAGCGCTCGATGAAGGTGAAGCGGGTATTTTTGAAATCGGATTTCTGCAAAAATTCTTGAAAAGCTCCCATCCGTTTTCGCTCAACATTGCCAAGCTTCTTTCCCAAAAAACGGCGGAATTGATCGAGGACCTGACCGATCTCTCCCTTTCCAGCACGAAAGAGCGATTGGCAAAATTTCTCATCCGTGAACACGAAATTCAGAAAAGGCCTTCTTCATTCAAGCTCCCCCTCAATCAGAGCCAACTGGCGTCTCACCTCGGCACCGTGCGGGAGATTGTTTCCCGCGATCTCGCGTCTTTAAGAAAATCGAAGGTCATCGATTCGAAGCAGGGAGAAATTTCCGTGCTGGATGAAGCGGAATTGAAAAAAATTGCTGAGGGATTTTCGTTTCATCCCGAACCTGTGAGCGGTCAGTAAAGAAGCACAACCAGCCCCAGCAAGACTGGGATATGTGCCATGTAGATGAAGAGCGAATACTTTCCCAAAAAAGCCAAGACACCTAGAAGAGGAGCGTAAGGGCTTTTGGGATCGACCTTTATTTTTGGCGCAAAGGATGGGTAGAGTCGAGAACCAAGGGAGATCCCCAAGGCTGGGATGGCCATCCAGGGAATGATGGGAAAGTAGTCCAGAGACTGGAACCGATAATAAAACCCGAAGATCAAGAGCCATTCCTGGTGAACGGTGATCGATTGCACGATGAAGCTCAGCAGATAGATGAATATTGCTACGAATGCACTCGCGTTTGGGCGATCGGCGAGAAAACTGAGGCCCAAGATGCTCACCCCGATCAAATGCAAAATCCCAAAGCGGACAAAGGCTTCAGGCACCAAGAGGGCACTCAGCAAGGTGATCAGCCAGGCGCAGGAGAGGACGATGACCCCCTTTTTTAATTGCCTGAAAAGAAAATCAACTTTTGATTTTTTATACAAGACCGATTTTTGCCATGAAAGCCGGATCCCGATTCCGACCAAGAGCAAAAAACTCCATTGAACGAATCGTGCCAAAAGGAACCAGATTCCTTCATCATACGCCAATCGCTGATATCCCAGGAAGTCCTGCAAGAAAACAAAATGAAAGAGCACCATAGCGATGATGGCTCCTCCTCTCCAGACATCCAGCTCGATGAATCGTTCTGGCTTTTTCATTATCCTTCGAGAGGGTTAGCAGGTTTTTCTTCTTCTTTCGGCAATTGGTAGCGGCTTTGGACGATTTGTTCTTCGACCCGGTCGGGCCAGACAATTTTCCAGTTCCATTTTTTCAAAAGGTAGTCACCGGTGTTGATTTGAGTGAGTTCCACATATCGATCATCAGTGGTGCCATAAAACTCCACGACGGCCTCTGCAGATGCGTCATCGGTAAATGTGTTGATGATGATGGGGCCAGGAAAATTGTTCACGAATTTAAGATCGTTACGCGAGTCGGTGTAGACGGTCGCGTCAAGTCCGTAACCGTATTGATGATAATATATGATATCGAGGGTGTGATTGCGACGCTCGGTTACCTGTGCTCCGGCATTCAAGATCGAACGGTACATGGTCGTCGAAGATTGGCACACACCTCCTCCCACTCCTTCCTCCACTCGTCCTTCCATGATGACTTGGGTTTTCGTGTAGCCTTTGTTTGGCGTGATCCAGCCGGTCACTCGGTTGAAAGAGAACTCTTCTCCTGGATCGAGCACCACCCCCTGAAAACTTTCCAGGCTGAGCTTAATATTTTTTACGCGATTGGGATGATTTCCGTAGCGGTAGCTGGAAATCCCGGTACTCAAGATCTGAGGAAATGAGTATCCTTCTACTTGCGAAGTAATGGTCGGCAACAGGTCTTCCCATTCGACCGTTATCTTTCGCTCAACCCCTGGATCTTCGATCATGCTTTTCAAAGCTTCCATGATTTTCTGCTGATCAATGGTTTTCCCATGGATAAGATTGCCCGAGTAGACTGCTCGTTTGAATGGTTTTCCGTCGTATTCTGAAACGTGCTCTTCAATGGCGGTGATGATGGCGTTCCCGGGTGCGACATCCCTTTCACGAGCGTAGTTTTTTACCCAGTCTGCCGCAAAGGGTTCGTTCATCCCCACCGTTTGTTCGACCACATCAAAACGAATCCAGTCCTGATATTCTCCCAAGGAGAGTTCTGTTTTTTCCTTTCCCATGCTCAAGAGAACTGACTTCCCTACCCGATCTTGGATGATTTTTAGCAGTGGCTCCAAATCACTTGTTTTTCTTGGAGCATCGACCGATTCGTAAGCAACCTGAAGAGACTCAGTGGGCATCACTTCTTCTGCGTTCTTTTTTATCTCGGCAGCGATCCGTTCCAGCTCTCCACTTTTCATGATCAGACCTGGAGTTTGTGGCTGAATGAACCAATTTTTTTCTGACCAAGCGATCTCCGCGTTTTGATAGTCCTTTTCCGGTGAAAGGAGAAAGTCTTTTAGCGTCTGTTGGAAGATTGCCTCATCGTAGGTTACGACCGGTTTATGAGTCACGGCGGCCGGCCCTTCAGAATTTGCTCGAGCGAACCAACGATGGTGGTTAAAAACCTGAGCAAGGGTTTTTATCGGGTCGTAGGTAATGCCAAGCTCCGAGATCGAAAACTCCCGCTGCACATTTTCATGGAGGGTGATGGTGTATTTTCGGTTTTGCAGGCTTTGGGTGTACTCCTGAATCTTCTCGAATGCATCAACTCGATTGAGACCCGAAAGAGATTGTCCGGCTATGTAAGCTTGCTCAGGCAAAACTCGAACATACTTTTCATAGGCATAAAACGAGAGAGATAACGTCAAAATGCTCGTGACACCTAGGGATGCGATGATGAATATTTTTTTGGAATTCATAGAGAATGCAGGTTTCTAAGCTTGATTATAACCAACTCCGCCCTGATTTAATACGAAATTTAGCAGAAATAAAGGCCTTTTGCCAATTTCGTTGCCTTTTGGTTTGACCGCCATTAAAATACCCCTATGGGGTATAATACAATTCTCAGCTATGATTGAACCATACAAGAAGAAATCTCTCATGCGACTGAAGAGAATGAAGGGCCAATTGGAAGGAATCATCCGCATGATCGAACAGGACCAATACTGTGCTGATATCATCACGCAAGTGCTCGCGCTTCAAGGAGCTTTGAAAGGAGTCCCGCCCTTGATTCTCGAAAGCCATCTTCACACATGCGGGGCAGAACACCTGCACTCGGATGACGAGAAAAAAAAGCAAAAATTTATCCGAGAAATTGTAAAAACCATCGAACTTTCAAACCGTTAATGACCTTTTATGAAACGAACCTTTTTTGTCGGCTTTCTTACGATTTTTCTTAGTGCTTGTGCTTCACCTCCCTCTTCGGAGATGCCCATGATGGATCATTCTATGATGGATCATTCTATGATGTCTCATGGGAATAATGCGGGTGGATCGAAAGCATTTTCCACCGACCCATCTGGTCTTCCAGAAGCGAAGCCATCCGCGATTGTCGAGCTCAATGATGGTGACGAATACACCCTCACAGCAGCTCCCGTCTCAAAAAACATTGATGGGAAAATTATCAGAATGCTGGCGTATAACGGATCCATTCCCGGGCCGGTGTTAAAAGTTCGCCAAGGTTCCACTATCAAAGTGCTTTTCAAGAATGAAGTAGATCATCCCACCAGCCTCCATTCGCACGGAGTGCGTTTAAAAAACGCTTTCGACGGGACCCATCTGGTGCAAGACCCTGTTCAGCCAGGCAGCTCTTTTGAGTACGAAATCACCTTCCCAGACCCTGGCATGTACTGGTACCACCCCCACCTCCGAGAGGACTATGCTCAGGAAATGGGGATGTATGGAAACTACTGGGTCGTCCCGGCAGATGAAAAATATTGGTCGACAGTGGATCGAGAGGTCCCCCTCTTTGTTGATGACCTGCTTTTAGATGAAGCTGGGGCCGTCGCTTTTTCTCCCGAAACAGCAGATCATGCGCTGATGGGGCGCTTTGGAAATACCATGCTGGTCAACGGCATGACCGATTATCGATTAGAAGTTGAAGAAGGAGATGTTGTGCGGTTTTTTATTACCAACTCCGCTAACACCCGCCCCTTTCGCCTCAGTATTCCGGATGTGGAAATGAAGCTTGTCGGAGGTGATGGCGGGGCATATGAGCAAGAGTTCTCCGTTGAAAGCATTATCATTGCCCCCTCTGAAAGAGTAGTTTTTGAAGCATCTTTTCCGAAGGCCGGCCGTTATCACCTGATGAATGAAACACCACTCAGCCAAAGCCGTCTTGGGACTATTGAAGTTGTTGATCGAGATTCAAGCTCCACCTCCGTGAGCGACTTCTCTACCCTCCGCAAGAATTCGTTTCTTTCCGACGAACTTTCTGTTTTTCGCTCCTCTCTCGAATCTAAACCGGACCGACTTTTGAATATGGATGTGGATATGGCGGGAATGTCGATGGGACACATGATGACTCACTCAGATGAAAAAATCGAATGGGAAGACACCATGCCCATGATGAATATCATGTCGACCCCTGAGAATACGACCTGGAAATTAACCGATCCTCAGACAGGAAAATCGAATATGTCTATCGACGATTGGAAGTTTAAGGTCGGAGAAAAAGTGAAGATACGACTGTTCAATGACCCGAATGGTGGTCATCCGATGCAGCATCCGATCCATATACACGGACAACGATTCTTAGTCGTTTCCATAAATGGAAAAACGCAAGAGAATTTGGTGTGGAAAGATACTGTCCTCGTTCAAACTGGTGACACGGTTGATCTGATCGTGGAAATGAGTAACCCCGGCAAGTGGATGATTCACTGCCATATTGCCGAACATCTTGAGAGTAGTATGATGATGCAATTCGAAGTTTTGTAATGGCTTTATTTTTTTCTTTTCTTTATGGGTTCTTTCTCTTTGGCTCCCGCAGCCATGCACCTACATCTGATTTTTGTAGGCATCACTCTCGTAGGGGGTATATTGTTTCTTTCTTGGGCCTTGAAAATGAAAGTCGATGAACTCAAGCGGTGGACTCTTTGGCTCCTCGTAGTCGGTATTCTGGGAGTACTTTTGACAAGTGCCTTCTCTGGATTTGGATGGAAAATGAAAAAAATGACGGGAGGCATGATGCATGGGGAAGAAATGGAGATGATGATGAAAAACGGGAAAATGGGTTCTGGTGGAATGATGCAAAATCGATAATCATTTATTAAATGCACCTTACTCAAGTTTTTTCGCTTCCCGATATTGATTGCGCTTCCTGCGTCAACCATATTGAAAGAGATGTGAAACCATTGAAGGGAGTTCATCACATCATCGTCAACTTTGCGACTCAGAAGGCTGAAGTGATGTACGACCCCAATCAGATTTCTTTGGAGGAAATTGTTTCGAAAATAAAAAAAACCGGCTACACCGCCATACCTTTGAACAATGAATCCGCTCATTCGAGTCCCCACAAGCATCGAATGCCAGATGGGTCTTTGATGTCCGGCGAAGACCATAGCGCCCATGCCGCAGCTGAGAATGAAGAGGAAATTCGTTCAAAAGCGCTCCGCGTCATCGTTGGAGCTATCCTGAGCGTGTTCATCCTTGCCCTATCTTTTGCAGTTGAAGTGCAGAACGAGATGGTGCTCATGATGCTCGCGACCCTGTGCATTCTTCTTTATACCGGAAAAGAATACTACCTGAGAGGTATTCCCAGTTTTATTCTCAGAGGACGTCCGAACATGGATACTTTAGTAGCCTTGGGAGTGAGCGCGGCCTTTTTGTACTCGAGTTACATTACCTTGTTCACGAATTCCCACGAAGAGTACTTTATGGACGCGGCCATTATCGCCACCTTCATCATGCTGGGAAGATATTTAGAAGCAAAAGCGAAGGGAAGGGCGAGCGCGGCCATCAAAAAACTCTTGGAGCTTTCGGCGAAGGCGGCCCATAAGGTCGTGGGGAAAAAGATGGTCGATGTTCCGCTAGAAAAACTGGAGCGAGGAGATGTCCTGTTAGTAAAGCCCGGAGAAAAAGTGCCGGTCGACGGAATAATCGTGGACGGATTTGCCACCTTGAATGAATCGATGATCACTGGTGAAAGCATTCCGGTTGAAAAGAAAAAAGGAGATTCCGTCATCGGCGCGACCATCAATGGGAATACTTCCTTCCGAATGAAGGCCGAGAAGGTCGGAAAGGACACGATGCTCTCACAAATTATTCGTCTGGTCGAAGACGCTCAGATGAGCAAAGCCCCCATTCAAAAACTCGCGGACCGTATTTCTTCTTTGTTTGTCTGGGGCGTGGTACTGATCTCATTGGCTACTTTTTTGGGTTGGTATTGGGCAACCAAAGACTTTTCTCAAGCGCTGGTGGTGACGGTCTCCGTACTCATCATTGCCTGTCCTTGCGCTCTGGGACTTGCCACTCCGATTTCGATCGTCGTCGGATCGGGCAAAGGTGCAAGTCTGGGAATCCTCATGAAAAATGCAGAAGCATTAGAAAAAATCCATGAGATAACCACGATTTGCTTTGATAAGACTGGAACCATTACGAAAGGAGAGCCTGAAGTTCAGGCCTTTGGTGTGGTCGGGCGTACATCTGAAAAGACCGTTTTGGAAATTGCCCTGAGTCTCGAGAATCATTCGGAACACCCTCTGGCGCAGAGCATTGTGAAATATGGCGCTTCAAAGAAAATAAAAACGCTGCCGGTCCGATCGTTCCGTGCTGAAACTGGGAAAGGAGTGACGGCAAGCATCCGATCAACTCCCTACTCCCTTGGGAGTATTTCATTTCTGAAATCACTGAAGGTCGATTTGAGCTCAGTTGATGCGACAGTTGAAGAACTCCATTCGAAAGGTCAAACGGTCTTGTTGCTTGCCGACAAAAAAAGGGTACTCGGGTATTTTGGAGTCCGGGATGCGCTGAAGGACACCTCAAAAAAAGCAATTCAACTCCTCCATGCCCGCGGCATTAAAACAGTAATGATGACCGGCGATCACCGAAAGGTTGCTGAATCGATCGCGAAGGAAGTAGGCATTGATGAAGTCCTGGCCCAGGTGTCTCCTGAGCAGAAACTTGCACAAATCAGCCAGTTTCAGAAAAAAGGGGAAAAGGTGGCGATGGTCGGAGATGGCATCAACGACTCCCCTGCTCTTGCCAAGGCTGATGTGGGGATCGCCATGGGGACGGGAACGGATATCGCGATTGAGTCGGGTGAAGTTGTCCTTGTGAAGGGAGACCTGATGAAAGCAGTCGAAGCAATGGCTCTTTCTGAAGCTACGCTCCGAAACATAAAACAAAATCTCTTTTGGGCTTTCGCGTACAATTTGGTTGGCATTCCTGTGGCGGCACTTGGCTTCCTCAACCCGATGGTATCCGCAGGAGCCATGGCTTTTTCTTCGATCAGTGTGGTTTTGAATGCATTACGCCTACGACGTTTTAAGGTCTGAGTTTGTCATTTCTATGGATATGTTCCTTCAAGAAAATATTCGGCTCATTACTTTTTTTCTCAGCAGCGCCTTCTTTTTCTTTTTAGAGTCCTACCGCCCCTTGCGGTCCTTGAAAGAAAACCGTTGGCAGCATCTTTTGAAAAATGCTTCGATTGCATTTGTAAATGCACTTATTTATGGTCTTTTCTTCACCACTGCGATCAACTTGGTAACGAACTTTACGACTGAACACACCTTCGGTGTTTTTCAATGGCTAGAGCTTCCTGTGGTTTTTGAATTTTCCCTCTCTTTTTTGGCGCTCGATTTCATCCTCTACCTCTGGCATGTGGCGGCACACAAAGTCCCCTTCATTTGGAAATTTCATTTGGTGCACCATGTGGATTCGGACATGGATTTCAGCACGGGCACTCGATTTCATTTGGGAGAGATGATCGGTATCATCCTTTTTCATCTCCCTTTTTATTGGATCCTGGGGATCAGCCTGGAAGCCCTCATCATCTATCAAGTGCTGCTGATCCTTTTTGATCAGTTTGGACACGCTAACTATCGAGTGCCGGCCGGAATTGATCGGGTCTTGAGATGGGTCTTTGTGACTTCGAACTATCATCGCGTGCACCACTCCGACCACGTGAAAGAATTGAATTCGAATTATGGAACTGTTTTTTCCATTTGGGACCGGATCTGGAAGACCTACAACCCTCGAAAAGACCTTGGATCTCTGACCATGGGCATAAAGGGCTATCCTAAAATTCTTTCCTGGTGGGCCTTGAATAAGCTTCCTTTCATGAAAAAACAGCCCTAAATGCTCCATTTTTTGTGATTTTTGTGATATAATAGGGAGATTATTACGAACACCTATGCCGCCTAAAAAGCTTTATAAAGTCCTTAAATGGAATGGTGACACGGAATGGTTCCAATCAGAAAAATTGGCGAATTCACTGAAAAGATCTGGGGCGTCAGACGAAATTATTCAGCGAATCGTGTCCCATGTGGAACAAGAATTGGAAGATGGGATGAAGACGTCTGAGATTTACCAACACGCCTTTGATCTTTTGAAGAAGAACACCCCGGTGGTCGCAGCGAGGTATGATTTAAAGCAAGCCATCATGAGGCTCGGCCCAAGTGGGTATCCGTTCGAAAAATTTGTGGGAAGCATCTGGAAAAGACTGGGATATAAGGTGAAGACAGGGGTGATGGTCCCCGGAAGATGCATCGAACATGAAGTGGATGTAGTCGCGGAAAATGACAAGGAAATCTTGATGATGGAGTGCAAGTATCATAATTACCATGACACTCAGAGCGACATTAAAACCGCACTCTATGTCCACGCTCGTATGGAAGACCTCAAGTCGTATTGGGAAAAGAAGCATCGCCATACCGGGAAAAAATTTAAAGGGTATTTGGTCACCAACACCAAGTTTAGTCATACGGCTCTTCAGTATGCTGAATGTGTGGGCTTGAATGTCATTTCCTGGTCCTATCCCAACGGCCAGGGACTCGCGAAGATTATTGACCGGGTGGGGCTGCATCCTGTGACCTGTCTGACCACGCTCACGGAAGGACATATCAAAACCCTGCTGGATCAGGGCAATGTCCTCTGCCGAGATGCGGTGGAGAACATTAAATCCCTCCATCTTTCTCCCGAAGATCAGGCAAGGGTGGAACAGGAAGCGATGCAACTGTGCCAACTTCCACCTCGTTCCAAAAAGGCGCAAGCACCGGTAGTAGCTCTTTCTTAAGCCATTTAAGAAGCTGTATTTTTGCGGATAACCCATGTATGATGGGGGCACTTTTTAGAACAGCAGATGAAATTCCAGCTTCCCGCCAAGACCTACCAGCAGTTCGAACAGGATCGAAGAAAAGCCCTATCCCTCAGCGACCAACTCCGCATCGAATCCAAGAGCGCGATTGGGTTTTTGCTCAAGGAAAAGAGCAAAGAGGCAAATGGGTGTTTAATCAAGGCGAAGAAACAGTATGCTGATTTGAAAAAGCTCTTGAAGGCGAGTCCATTTTTGTACAGTGTCGGAGGAGTGGATGTGGGGACTGAAGAATATGTGGAAGCCCGTTTGCTCGCCGACTATTTGGACAAGAAGAACCTCAGCACGCTTGATCAATTAGGCGTTCATCACGAAGCCTATATTGCGGGCATCTGTGATATGAGCGGTGAACTTCTCCGCTTCGCCCGCAAACAACCGGAACGAATGAAGGCGATTCATCATGATTTGGAAGATCTTTATCAAGCTTGCCTTCAGGTCATCATTACCCGCAATAATGTCATTCGACGAAAGCTGGAAGATCTCGAGCGGAACATGCAACGGATGGAAGAAATGATTTTTCAATACGAATTAAAACATTAATTACGTAGCGAGGATCACCATCCTCGCCTTCTTAAATACGGTATTATGGAAACGATTCTCATCATTGCGGTTTTGGCCCTCCTGGGGATAACCGGATATTTGGTTCTTCAACTGAAGGAACTCCAAAAACCCAAAGGCGAAGAAGAGACGACCAAGATTCTCCTTCAACAGCTGAATGATTTGAAGAACACCTTTCAGGACAAAATGACTTCGCAGGAGCGGGCCATTGCCGAAAAGTTTTCCCTTCAAGACAAATCGCTTCACGCACAAACCCGGTCGCTCTCTGAATCCCAACAAAAGCTTTTTTCTGAGAGCAGTAAACTGATCGAATCAGTCACGAAGAAATTGTCTGAGCTGGATTCAACAAACAAACAAGTGGTTGGTTTTGCTGAACAGATGCAGAGTTTGGAAAATATTTTGAAAAACCCCAAGCACCGCGGGGTATTGGGAGAATACTTTCTGGAATCAATGCTCAGTTCGCTGCTGGGACCGACTCAATATCAGATGCAATATAAATTTTCTAATGGAGAGATCGTCGACGCTGCTATTTTTATGAAAGAGCAAATTATTCCGATTGATTCGAAATTCTCCTTGGAAAAATATAATCAGATCATGCAAGAAACCGATGCGGACAAACGAGATAAATTGGAAAAAGAGTTCCGGGGAGATGTGAAAAAACGAATCGATGAGACATCGAAGTATGTCCGACCGGAAGAAAACACGATGGAATTTGCTTTCATGTATATTCCCGCGGAAGGGGTTTATCACAGTCTGCTCATCAACAGCGTGGGTGTATCGGTGAATACTCAGAACTTGATCGAGTATGCTTTTGCGAAGAAAGTTATCATCGTTTCCCCTTCTTCATTCGTGGCGTATTTGCAGACGGTGCTTCAAGGATTGAACCAGATGAAGATGGAGCAGGGATTTAAAGATATTCAGAAGAATGTCATTCAACTCGGAAAACACATCCTCGCTTTCGATGAAAAAATGCAGAAAATGGGAGGCCACCTGGCGACCACGGTGTCGATGTACAATCAGTCCTACAAAGAATTTAAGAAAATTGATAAGGACGTGTTGAAGATTTCTGATGGTGCGACGGGGGGGAGCATTGAGGTGATGGAGCTGGAAAAACCACATGTTGAAGCATGAAATACGAACAATACTATCAACAACTCAACCCCGAACAACAAAAGGCCGTCGATACCCTCGACGGACCGGTGATGGTACTGGCCGGTCCTGGAACGGGGAAAACCCAGCTCTTGTCGCTGAGAACGGCAAATATTTTGAGGCAAACGGATTTGTACCCGAGTAACATCCTAATCCTGACTTATACGAATGCTGGGGTAAAGGCGATGCGGGAACGCCTGGCGAGGATCATCGGCCCCAATGGGTATGATGTGGTGGTGGAGACCTTTCACGGATTTGCCAATAGTATCATCGTGGAATCTGAAGAAGCTGCCACTGTGAAAGGAGAGAGGATCGAGATGACGGATTTGGAACGGATCTATCTCTTGGAGCACCTGCTCGATACTCTGGAGGGCATTAAGATCATTCGTCCGGCCAACGCTCCTTATCTCTACAGGGCTGACATTCAGTCGAACATGAGTGCTCTCAAGCGGGATGGGATTACTCCCGAACGACTGAAGGAATTTTTGAAGTCTTATAAAGCCGATGGAAAACTGATCGAAGAAAAGCATGTGCAGAAGTTGAAGGCCTTTTGCCTCGTGTATGAAGCCTATGAAAAAGCGAAGGCTCCTGACGGGGGCTTCTTTGACGCCAGAGGACGGTATGACTTTGATGATATGATCTTGCTTGCGACAGACAGCCTCCGGCATGAGCCTGATTTGCTTGCGAAGTATCAGGAGCAGTTTCAATACGTGATGGTAGATGAATTTCAGGATACCAATGGGGCTCAATTGGAATTGCTCAAGGTGCTCTTCAATGACCCGAGTTCAAATGTTTGCGTGGTGGGAGATGATGATCAATCCATTTATCGATTCCAGGGAGCGAGCGCGGGAAATTTCCACCTCTTTGAAAATAATTTTCTCAATACTGAGAAAGTATTGCTTCATAAAAACTATCGCTCCAACCAGCAAATTCTCGAGAAAAGCGCAGGCATTATCCAGCAGATCCCACCTGAGGAACGAGTTATGGACAAGCCCTTAGAGGCGGTAAGAGGGGCTGGTGATGGCGTTTCGATTCATTCACATCGGTTTGGAACCTTGGAAGAAGAGCTCACGTTTTTGGTTCAGCAGATGAAGCAGGTGCCTTCAGCAGAGTGGAATGATTCAGCCGTGCTTGTTCGTGATCGCAAATCAGCACAGGACATCATCGAAGCTTTTCTTCAATCAGGCATTCCCTACTCTACTGATGGAAAGGAAGACATTCGAGGGGAGTTTAGAATCCAGCAGCTTCTCAAACTCCTCCGCCTCGCGCAGCGAAACTTGGAGTTTGAAGAAAAAGACCTGCTCCTTTTCGAAGTCCTCTTATTCGACTTTTGGCAGATTGATTATGAAGACCTCATTGGCTTCACCACCTGGGTGGCAAAAAAGAAGAATGCCTACCGGAAATCAGCAAGGCGAAAAAAATCGAAAGTTTTGGGGTCGCTTTCCGAATCGGAGCAAATGAACCTTTTGTCGCAAGTACCTGCTTCAGAAGCTTCTCAATCTTCGGAAGGTTCTGAAACCCTGTTTTCACAACAACCAACGCTCTTCAATGAACTGCTCCTTCGCTTTCCCGCCCCTCATCGAACAGCGGCTTTGGAAGAAAATGGCCCAACGGAAGAGGAAAGCCAACAACTGACGATCAACCAAGAGATCTCTTTGAAGCATCCGAACCTCCTTCATACGGCTGCCTGGGCATTGGGGAGATTTCTTCAACGGTCGGCCCATTACCCGGTATTGAGCCTGGTGATGGACTTCGTCCAAGACTCGGACATCGTGGATTTTATTTTGAACACCTATAAAAACGATCAGATCCTCAAGCTTCGCGAACTCAGATCAGTGAGTAGTTTTGTGGAGAATTTAAAAAAAGCCAACCAGTCCCGACCTGGCATTTCTTTGGACACCTATGTGAATGATCTTGATCAACTGGAACGACATGACATTCCCCTCGCGGGAGAAATGGTGTCGAGCAATCAAGATGGCATAAAAATTCTTACCGCACACGGTTCGAAAGGCCTGGAGTTTAAGCACGTTTTTGTCCCTTTTTGCGTGCAAGAGAAAGCATGGCCTAAGCGCCCGAAGGCAAGCCTCATTCCCCTTCCGCACGAACTGATGATCGGGCAAGAGAGCGTTCAAGACAAAGAAACGGAGAAGAAACTCCATCAGTTTGATGAGAATCGATTGTTCTACGTGGCGACGACCAGAGCGAAGGACCGTCTGTTCTTCACCGCGGCGCCTCAAGATAAACAAGTCGTTTCTCAATTTCTCAGCAACGTGGGTCTCGCTCCAGATCAACTCACGCGAATGAGCGAAGAACAGACCTTGATCCAGCTTTTGAAAAAAACTCCCCAATCAGACCCCGTCAAACAGAGTGGCAATACGCTCGCAGGGCTCGTCGAGGAAATCGCCCTCAGTCCTTCTTCCTTGAATAACTATCTGACCTGCCCGCGAAAATTTTTGTATCACAATTTAATCCGAACACCTCAAAAAAAAATCGCTGCTCTTGTGTATGGTCAGTGTATCCACAAGGCTTTGGAGAAGAGCTATCGCCGGTTTTTGAAAGAAGGAACCTTCCCTCCGATTGAATATTTTGAAGAGCAATTCCTTCAGCAGCTCGAATGGGAAGGTCCGGACCCTTCGGCGAAGCAGAGCTGCCTTCATAAGTTGGAAGATGCGAAAAAGTGGTACGAACAGACACTGCAGCAAGGACCGATCAAGCCTCTTGAACTCGAACGCAAGCTGACGAAGAAGATGCCCGATGGACTGATCTTCTCCGGGCAGTTCGATAAAGTCGAATTGTTTGGATCCTCTGGAGAAGTGCAAGTCGTCGACTATAAAACCGGTGAACCGGACAAACACATCAAATCCCTGGAGAACTGCGATGATATTTTTTCAGAAGACTGCGATGACTACTTGCGCCAGCTGATCGCGTACAAGATGCTCTACGAGAGCGGGTACAATCGGCGGAAGGTCACGAGCGGGCAGCTGGTGTTCATCGACCCGGTGAAAACAACGGTGAAAAAGTACGGATTGGAAGAAGGCACTTTTGTGAACAAGTCGATCCCGCTGACTCAGGACATGGTGAAGCAGTATGAAAAGCTCATCCAAGAAATCTGGAAGAAGATCCAAGATTTACAGTTTGATCAATTGCCGGAATATGACGACAAGAAGTGTGACTTTTGTCCCTATCGGGGCGTGTGTTGGAGGTGAATTTGTGCTACAATGTGATGAATATAAAATCACCTATGATAGCATTAGAGCAGAGCGACAACTCTCCCGCAGAAAACAAGGATTCATCGGAGTCAATAGGAGACTCGAGGGTTTTGTCTGCCGATGCGCTTCGTGAATATTTGACACCAGAAAGACTTGAAGAATTGATCAAAGAATACGTGGAAGAAAGCTTTCATTATCCTGAAGGTCTTATTCCCTTTTTTAGGGCGAAAATTTTTGAAACCCTTCAAGGAACGATTGGGTTCTTTTCTGGACCAGCAGAGCATCGACTCTCATGGTATTTGGTCAATACCTTTCAACATGTTTCGTTTCGTGATGTACTCCATGCGAGAACCTCAATAGCTAGAAACATGCTCGAAAAAGATTGGCTGTATGGCCTCGAAAGAGAAGGCGAGATCGTCTGTATCGCTGGATATCGACCCTTTCCTGGTAAAATGCTTGATGGACGGCCTGTTCCGGAAATTCGCTCGGTCTTCACTCCTAAAGCATTTCGCAATAAAGGATACGCAAAAGCAGTTCTCACCCCTTTAATTCAACGCATTCAGCACGATGGGCTTCCGCAGTTTATGTCGACCGAATCAGAGGGAATGATGAAAATTGCTCGCGATCTTGGATTTCAAGAACTCGATGAAAAGACAATGCGAGAAAACTTCACTGAAGACTTTCAAAAGTATCTTCATATGACCATGAATCTTGGTTATAGAGTTTTTGTTTTATTTCCAAAAGTGAACGCGAATACATCCTCTTCTTGAAATCTTGCTTTACGGCAGCTTTATGAGGAACGAATATTATCCTTCTTCGACTGCTTCCTCCAGAGCCGATGGAACTCCCCCTTCTTTTTCAGAAGATACGCGAAACTCCCCTGTTCGATAATCCGCCCTGCTTTCATCACGATGATCCGATCCATTTCTTTAATCGTGGAAAGTCGGTGAGCAATGACGATGGCAGTGATGTTTTCGAAGAAGGTGCTCAAAGAGTCCTGAATCATTTCTTCGGAATCGATGTCGAGGTGTGAGGTGGCTTCATCGAGGAACAGAATTTGCGGTTTTTTGTAAACGGCTCGAGCGATGCCAACTCGCTGTTTTTCACCTCCGGATAACTTCACTCCCTTTTCACCAATCAAGGTCTTCACCCCTTCAGGCAACTTGTAGAGGAATTCGTTGATGTGAGCGATTTCCATAGATCTCTCCAGGTCTTTCTTGCTTCGTTTGGTGGAAGAAAGGCTAATGTTATCTTGCAAAGACAAGTTGAACACTTCCGTATCTTGAAGAACAACCGCGGTGTGTTTCAAATAGTCTTCGCGCTTGATGTCTTGAAGCGAAACATCATCAAAGAGGATCTGTCCTTCATAGTCCTTATAGAGTTTCAAAAGGAGTTTTAAAATCGTCGTTTTTCCGGCTCCAGAGAGTCCGATGATCCCGATTTTTTCGCCGCGATTGATCGTCAGGTTTACATCATAGAGATACTTTTGTTTTTGGTAGGAAAAATTGAGGTTTTTTAACTCGATTTTTTTCCATTTTTTTGGAAAGGGTTTACTGCCCGTGAGTTCGACCTCCGGTTGTTCCTGAAGGATGCCCATCATCCGACTGATACGGATTTTTTGGATGATGAACTCACTCGTTACCACCGCCAGCTCATCAGCTGCCAACTGCATCTTCGTAAAATAACTCAAGAAAATCGCGAGCAAGCCGACCCCATAGTCCCCTTGGGTAATGCCATAAACAATGTACGCCAATAAAGTGATCCGAAAGAGTTCATTGTAGACCCCCAGACTCCCCGATTGGATCCGGAAATACTTAATACGCAGTTTTATTTCTTTCATCAGGCGCTTCAGGATCTGTTGAAAGGTCATGAGCAATGGTTTTTCCAGCCCCATCCATTTTACCGTGGTGATATTATTGATGATCTCAAAAAACTGTCCTTGGACATGCTCTTCTTGCACATTGACCCGGTGGGACTGCTCTTTTGCTCTTCTCAAAAGCAAGAGAGACAGTACGTAGTAACTGATGACATAGACGACCATAGTGACGGCGATCAAGCGATCGAAGGTGCCTAAAATGATAATGATAAAAACGGCGTTGATGCTGGATTCGATGACCAGATCGACATAAACACGCACTAAATTTTTAATCCCCTCTTGTCCGTGACTGATCCGCTTCATTTTATTTCCTGAGTTCTCTTTTTCTTGCCAGGAAATATCCAGACTGATCAGGTGTGTCAGGGTCCTATGGGCAGCATCCAACGCAGCATTTTCACCCGCCTGATAGATGAGGTACTTCGCGATGTCTCTCCCCACATAGTGCAGAAAAGAACACACCAGAAAAATACCTAAGATCATTACGACATACCGAGGGTCAAAATCCGCCAAGTGCTCCGTCAAATAATCGATCAAGAGCCCGACGGCAATGGCAGGATAGAGCCAGGCTACATCAGAAATGATTCTCAAAATTGTCCCCCACCACAGCATTTTTTTGTAAGGGGAGGTAAATCCAACAAGATCTTTTATGAGATCCGTATTTCGGTACACCGGGAGGTGATTCATGCCACTCATCTTCAAAGTGTATCTATCTTGTCCCTATTCTCCCGGAGCGTCAAACACCAGATGCTGAAAAACTCCGTTAATATTTCCTGCTCCCATTATCAGAAAGACTTTTGACCTATCGGCTCCTGTTTGAACTTCATTTGGGAGTGATTTCATGGGAACATAGCGAGCACTTTGCTGGACGGAGAGAGCGGCTGACAATTTTTCTGCAGATACCTGTTCCATATCTTCTGCTGAATCACGGGCCTGATAAATATCGGTGATCCAGACTTCATCGGCTCCGCTGAAAGCCTTGGTAAACTCTTCAAAAAACTCGCGAGTTCGAGAGTATTGATGCGGTTGGAAAATGACCACTAATTGTTGGTCTGGATACCACTCTCTCGCGGCTTGAATAGTGGCTTTGATTTCGGTCGGATGATGGCCGTAATCGTCATAGATTTTCGCGCCATTTATCTCTCCCTTGTATTCAAATCTCCTCCAGGTTCCATGAAAATTTGATAAGCTCAACTTGATCTGCTCTTCTGGAATGTCCAAAGCCTCAGCTACTGCACGGGCTGCGAAAGCATTGGATTGGTTGTGTTTCCCCGGAACTTTGAGATCGAAGGAAGCTTGCTGACTTTCATGTCCGGAAAGGATTTTAATCCTTGCTTTGACTTGCGAAAGGTTCAGCTTTCGTTGGTCTTCTTCTCGCAGGATCAGTACTCCATCTTCCGGTATTTTTTCAGACAGTTTTTGGAAGGACTTATAATATCTTTCAGCAGTGCCGAAGTAATCGAGATGGTCTGGGTCAAGATTGTTGATGAGCACAATGCCCGGATGCAACTCCAGGAAATTATCACGGTATTCACAGGCTTCGCACAGAAACCATTCACCCTGACCGACCCGGAAGTTCTGTCCGTCGAGAAGATCGATTTTCGAACCTATTATAATAGTCGGGTCGAGTCCGGCCTGAAGAAGAATACTGGTCAGCATTCCCGTTACGGTCGTTTTTCCGTGTGTGCCGGTGATCGCGATGGTTTTCTTTCCCTGACTGATCATGCCCAGAGCTGTGGCGTAATTGATCGACTTGATATCAAGTTCATTGGCCCGGGTTCTTTCAGGGTTTTCAGGTGGAACCGCTTCGGAATAGATAACGAGATCAAAGCTCTCATCGAGATTTGATGGGAGGTGTTCAGAAAAAACCTTTATCCCATTCTTTGCCAAAGTATCGGTGATCGAAGAAGGAGAAGCATCTGAACCCTGCACTTCGTGTCCTTGCGATTGCAAGATCCTAGCCACTCCAGAGAGACCGATGCCGCCGATACCAATGCAGAAAATCTTCATATGAGAAGGGGCTTAATGGCTATAACGGTTTTAAGGGTTATAGCGGAAATGATTTTATTTTTTAAATGAATTATAGCTCATATTTTCAAAACATAGTCGCTTTTCTTTAGGTCCCTTATCACCCTTATGGCCCTTGCATCCCTGAGTGCTACTACATACTAATTTTTGAGAAAATGAAAGGGTACTTCGTTGACTGGACCATCGGAAGATCTAAACTTGTATGGTACTGTTCATTTGTTAAATTTTTTCAAATATGAGAGCACACATTACGAAGAACGAATTTAAGTTTGTTGCCATTTCCGTGATGGTGTTGGAGGTAGCAGCCTTCCTCGTTTTCATCTTTGGAACTCTTGGCGCGATCCTCGGAACCTATAGCGGTATCTCTACCACTGATTTCATCCTCCTGGGATTTGGCGGTATCTTCGTGGCGCTGATGCTCATGGCAGTCGCTGAAATTCTCCAGGTCATGATGAGAATCGAATACAACACGAGAAAGGAAAATACTCTGCTCAAGCAACAAATGCAAGTTCAGCAGGCTGAAGTTCGCGCTACAAAAAGCGTGGCCTCTTTCCTCAAGAAGGTTTCCCCATTGAAAAAATCATCTGTTCAAGCAAAAGTGAAGAAGCCAGCGGTCAAGAAAATGAAGCCGAATCGGAAATAACTAACTCATTGGAAACATTTCATCAGACGGCGAGATCAGCATCTCGTCGTTTTTTGTTTGTTCGATCTGCTCCCAAGAGTAATCCCGAATAATCGCCAAAGGCGTACTTTCGCTGCTCTCTCCCATAACCAGGTTTGCGGCCGTCGCCAAAGAATCCACCCGGTTCAAAGCGCTGTAGCGCAGCGTATTATTAAAGAGGTCTTTCTCACCTTTTAGCTCCTGATATCCTTCTATTCCCGCATGGCCGATGGAGAGAGCTATCGTGCCCTTTCTGCCCGGGGTGCATGCTGAATCAATGATAATCAGCCCCAGCTTTTCCAATCCTTTCTGGCTCATCAAGTTTTTTCTGATCCTGGCCGCCGAATCAAATGGTTTTTTTGGCCAGGTCACGGCGTAGCCTTCGGGCACATTGCTCAGGTCGACTCCGGAATTTGCGGTGTATACTCCATTCTTTAAGGTCAGCAGCACCCAAGGGGTTTCAGCTATCACCTGGTCGGCTTCATCCAGGGCGAGTTGGATTAACTCTGGTTTGTTGTTCATTTTCTCAGCTATTTGTTTTGCTCGATCGTTTACTAAGATTCCTTGAAGAGGCACCACATTCCCTTCAAAGTAGCTGACGATTTTTGAACTGAGAACGAGAATGTCGCCATTCGAGAGTTCTTGTTGTTGCTCAGCAAGAGAGCTTAGAATCCAATCCTCGATGATGCTGGACCTTGGATTGATTTCGACCCGTTCTGTTTTGATGGGAATAATTTTCATAGTGAGAAATGATGGATTTTTTTCAAATATTTTTTCTCCAGCTTTCGAGTGGACTCTTTTTTGGCGACATACTGAAGCTTTGGCCAGTATTCGTTCAGGAACTGTATCACACGTTCCGGATTATGAGCCCCTAAATCCCTTAACCACCAACCAATGGCCTTTTGAATAAACCACTCTTTGTCAGCCGCATACTTTCCCGCCCACTTGAGCATTCTTTCAGGATCTTTCCCCTGCTTGGCGTAGGGCAAGGTGAAGATGAGCGCCGCCCTGCGATACCAAAAATTTTTGTGATGTGTCCATTGTTCGAGGTCATCGAGAATGGATTCATCTTCCGCGATGCACTTCCAGGCTGCTTTTGCCAAATTATCCTCCAAGCACCATCCATCGACATCTCTCATGGATCTTTTTACTTCCCTCCAAAGTTTTCGTGACCCTTGGATTTTTTTATGGCTCAGGATCCTTGCTGAACAGACCATGAGGTCAAAGATCGAGGATTCCCATAAGCTCTGAGAGAGCGAGAACATTTCTTCGAGGGAAAGCTGAGGAATGGTTTCACGGATGGTCTGATCCATCCCTCCCGCTGAGACCCCCCAATGGATCCTTTGGGATTTATGGTATTTTTTCTCGTTTTCTGCCCTGTGAGGGTCGTTGAGCTTTTGGAGTCTTGCCGCGAATGAGGAAGCGAGTGAGTTCATTGGCATTGTAAACAGGCCTATGGTAGCATACCGGGGCAGTCATTGCCCAAGTGGCGGAATTGGTATACGCGTACGCTTCAGGAGCGTATGGGCCTTGCCCTTGGAGGTTCGAGTCCTCTCTTGGGCACCATCCTGCGCTCTCCCTCCGAAAACTACGCGAGCTTCGGATGTCGCGTCGAGCGAGAGGGTTGGTGCTTGTTTCACTTCACTGATTATGCGGGAATTGAATCGATTGTACTTTCATTTTCTCAGCGGGATCTTTGCTCTCTATTTTTTGGGGTTTGTATTTTTCTGGATGTTCCCTGAGCATTTTTATCGTGATCTGTTCATCAATTTTCTCCCCTACATCATAGCTCTTCACCTCCCCTTGGTTCTGGCGTATCTGGGCTTTCACCTGTTTGGCTCCGACCACAAAAGAATCACGGGGAGTTTCTTGTTGTTTTTTCTTTTTTCGCTTTTCGTCCAATCCGGCCTCCTGCTTTCGCCATACTTTCACACCACGAAAAGTTTTGCCTCCACGGAAAGACAAGAACTAAAAGTCCTTTCAGCGAATGTTTTGAAGACAAATGTGGATTACGAATCAACCCTGAGATTTGTTCGCGAAGAGGATCCGGATGTTTTTGGACTGATAGAATTAACCGAGCCATTCGCTGAAGCGATGCGTGCACTACATGATGATTACCCTCATCAGATTACCTTTCCTTATAAGGAAGGCTTTGGGATCGGACTCTACAGCAAGCTCCCCTTCGTGAATCCGTCCATAGAGTTGCTTCCTGGTGGTATCCCATATATTCACACGGTTGTTGAAGTAGAAGAGCAGCCAGTCCAGGTGGTGCTCATTCACGCGATGCCTCCATTCAATCCTGAAATGTTTGCCCAGCGAAACGAGTCGCTTAAACACATCGCAGATTTGACTGGCCAGTCACCAACCATTGTCATGGGTGACTTCAACCTCACTCCTTGGTCTACATACTATTCGTCATTTGTAGAAGACTCCGGACTGGTGTCGAGTCGGGACATGTGGAACGGCCTTCAGCACAGTTGGTACAGCTGGGGCTTTTATCTTCCGATCGATCATTTGTTCGTCAGTCGAGATATCCGGGTGTTGAAGTACACGATGGGTGAAAACATCGGCTCTGATCATTTGCCCATTATTGCTGAATTGGCGATGAACCTCTAAGAAAGGTTTTCTTTAGTATTTCTTCGGAGTGAATAGAGACCCTTTCCCCCGGGATTTATTTGATCATTCAGCGATTTACCACTACACTGTCTCTGCGGGGTAGAGCAGTGGCAGCTCGTCGGGCTCATAACCCGGAGGTCAGTGGTTCGAATCCACTCCCCGCAACCACCTCAATTCTCCATCTCTATCACTTCTGACTTTTTTTTGTAGTGGGTGATGGACTCAAAAATAACGGCCAACAAGATCACGCCGCCACCGAATATTTCTCTTCCACTGGGAACTTCTTGAAAGATCAGGAAGGCGAACAAAACCCCATAAACTACCTGCATGCTGGAAAAGATGGAAGCTGTTTTGGCTTTCAGATGCTTCAAGCTGTTGATGAAAAGCGTATGAGCACACGCGGTCGTGACCACCCCCATCAGGAATAGAAAAAGCACATCTTCTGCTGTAGGAGCGTTTTGAAGTTGGAACAAAAAGGGGGCTGAGATGAGGATGACTCCAAGCATTTGAAAGCCCATAACCTGAACCGACGAATGCGTCTCGACACTTTTTCTGCTCCAAATATTCCTCAGTGAAAACACTACTGATGAAAGCAGGCCCCAGAGGATGCCTTGTGTAGACTGGTCGGCTATCTCCCAATTTGGAACCATGATCAAGATCCCCGTAAATGCGAAGAGTGAAAAAAGCAGGTCTTTAGAGTGGTGCGGCTTTTTGGTGATGAGAGGTTCTAAAAGAGCTGTAACAACCGGAAAGGTAAAGGTGGAAATGAGACCGAGGGCGATACTCGAAATTTTGATCGCATGGAAAAAAGTGATCCAATGCAATCCCATGAGGAGACCTAAGAGAATTTGCAAAACAATCTCTTTCATTTTCATTGTTGACCTGTCCTTCATCCAAGCCTTCAAGCAAAAAAGCGAAACCATCGCGATCATCGCTCGAAAGAAAATCGTGGAACCGGCATCAAGTGAGATGGCTTTCGCGAAAAGAGAATTCAAGCCTAATAAAACCACCGCGAGGTTGAGAACAAGAAGGGTTCTGGAATGATGGTTCATGGGAGGAGTGCTTGTAGCTGATGCGCCATTTCTGACTGCTCATCTGCCCTGACATAACTGAGTCTAATCTTTGAGAACCGTTTCGCAAAGGATTTTCTGGCTTTCGCTTTTTGATTCCTTTTTTGATGAATAGCAACCCCCAGTGGCTTCAAGTATTCACAAATTTTTTGCCGAATCAGCGGAGCGTTTTCACCGATGCCTCCTGAGAAAATGATCTGATCAAGACCACCAAGCGAGACGACCTGAGAGGCGATTTCTTTTGCGGCTTTTTTGCAAAAGATTTCGATGGCTACGTTCGCGTCGCGATTTCCTTTTTCAGCCTTCCTCAAAATTTCTCTCATGTCACTCGTGCCAGCAAGCGCCTTGAGTCCTGATGATTTGTTCAAGACTTCCTCCAGTTTTCTATTTCCCATTTTCTTTTCCAGTTCCACTAGTAAACCAGGGTCGAGGTCTCCAGCCCTCGTCCCCATCACCAATCCTTCCAAAGGCGTAAATCCCATGCTGGTATCGATGCTCTTTCCTTTGAGCAGTGCGGTCACGCTGCAGCCACTGCCGAGGTGACAAATAATAGTTCGCTTGGAAAGCCTCCACCCCATTTGTCGAACGATCGATTCACAGACAATACCATGAAAGCCGTACCTTCTGATTCCATATTTTTTTTGAAGATCTTTTGGGATCGGATACGTTCTATTTTCAATCTCGATCCCCGAATGAAAAGATGTATCGAAGACCAGCAGCTTTTTGCACTGCGGATACATTTTTTGTGCCTGCTTGATCAATCGCAGAGAAAAGGGATTGTGAAGGGGCGCAAGATGATTCAACTTTTCCAATGATTTGATGACGGAAGGTGTCACAAAAGTGGGCTTGGTAAAAACGCTTCCTCCATGGACCACCCTGAAGGCTATTTGTCCGATTTCTGACATCATTGCTGCCTCCCTCTTCTTGAGATCAGAGAGTGAATTCTCGAACTGCTGTTGAGAAATAGTTTCTTTCTCCCCATCATTTTTGCAAAACGTAAAAATATTTTCTCCTTCTTTCTGATAGAGATATGACGCTATTATTTTTCTTCCGTTGAACAGTCCATACTTATAAGTCGCACTCCCAGCATTTGCTATAAGTGAAATCGCCATTGAAAATTGAAAATTTGATGATTGAAAATTCGCTGGCTATGCCAGCTCCGCTGGGTACTCTCCCCACTTCCAATTCGTCAGAATATCAGGATCCACTCCGTGGGTGATCACATATTCTTTGTGTTCCTCGATTTTTTTGTGAATCATTTTCTTTATACTCGATGCTTCGCGGACTGAAAGCACCTTCGTTCCTTTAAGAAATTCACAGACTTCCAGTACGAGCTGATAGCGAGAAGTCCTGTTGCGAATTTGCAAGTCGAAGGGAGTAGTGGTTGACCCTTCTTCTGTGTATCCGTTGATCAGCACGCGCTTGCCGGAACTGTGCCCAAAGAACATTTTCTTAATGGTTTCTGGATAGCCGTGGAAGTTGAAAATGATGGGCTTGTCTTTGGTGAAGTGATTGATGAACTCTTGCTTGGACATCGCCTTTTTTTCATCCCCTAGTCCTAAGGCGGTGAGCTCCGATACGTTTACATATCGCACTTTTACTTTGGGCATCAAGAAACGAAGGATGTTAACGGCTGCGAGAGCTTCCTGGGTCGGATAATCCCCGGCCGACGCCAGGACAATATCGGGGGATTTATGGCTCGCAAAATCCCAAATCGCATATCCTTTTTTTTGCTGAGCCTTCGCCTCCTGCAGGGTCCTCCACTGGGGCAGGTAATTTTTCCCGGCGACAATAATGTTGATGCGATTGGTATCGTTAAAGCAATCCTCCAAGGTCACCAGCATGCCGTTGGCGTCCGCGGGAAAGTACACGGAAATGAAACTGCCGTGTTTGACGAGCATGTTGCTGATGAATCCCGGGTTTTGATGGGAAAACCCGTTGTGGTCCTGCCTCCAGCCGAGACTTGTCAGAATATAGTTGATCGATGACACCGGTTTTCTCCAGGGAAATTCAGCAGATGCCTTGATGAACTTCGCGTATTGGTCGACCATGCTGCTGACGATCTGGATGAAGGCTTCGTAGGAGACAAAGATGGAGTGTCGACCCGTAAGAACATATCCCTGCATGAAGCCCTGGAGCGTATTTTCACTGAGCATTTCCATGACACGCCCGCCAGGCGACATATCCTGATCGTTTTTTTGAAGTGGCCACTCAAAGGCCCGAGTCGTTTCTTCGAAGACGGCATTGATACGGTTGGAGTAGGTTTCATCAGGAGACATAATGCGGAAATTCTTTTCTTTCTCATTGAGATGAAGGATTTCCTTGAGGTAATCTCCGGTTTTGTACATGGAGTTGCCGCTCAGCTGACCGGGTTCGATGAGCTTGATCTGAAACTTCTTGGCGTCGGGCAGCTTCAGAGGCTTTCTGATCTGTCCGCCGAAGGCATATTTGATCAGCCCCATTTTCAGATGATCGGGAGGTATAACCGCCTTGATACTTTTTGAGAAACCGCCTTTTTCCGGATTGAAGTGCTTTTGAAACTCATAGGATCGAAACCAGTGATCGACTAACTCCAGCTCTTCTGGATCTTTTTTGCAATTGTTGGCGATCACCTGATGAGAGAGAAAGTTTCCCTCCAGCAGTTTATTGCCAATCTGATGAATCCCCGTCCAGCCTTTAGGGGATTTGAGGATGATCATAGGCCAGCGCGGTGAAACAACCGGCTTTTTCCCTTCACGGGCCCTTCTCTGGATGGCGCGAATTTCTTTGTAGGATTTTTCCATCGCGCGCAGCATAGGTCTGTAGAGGTCTTTCCCTTCCACAATGATCGGATAATATCCGTATCCAGAGAATAACGACATCAGCTCTTTATTGCTCATACGTCCAAAGATAGTCGGGCCCGAGATTTTGTAGCCATTCAGGTGAAGGATGGGGAGCACGGCACCGCAGGTCTTCGGATCGAGGAATTTATTGGAATGCCAAGCGGTCGCGGTAGCACCTGTTTCTGCTTCACCATCTCCGATCAGACAGGTAGCAATCAGATTTGGGTTGTCAAAAACCGCGCCAAAAGCGGTGGACAGCGCATACCCCAACTCCCCTCCTTCGAGGATGACTCCAGGGGCTCCAGGATTGGAATGACTGGGGTACCCGTATGGCCAGCTGAAGTTTCGGATGATTTCGGCAATACCTTTTTCGTTGTAAGAAATTTTTTTGTAGTACTTGGTCAGGGCGCCTTCGAGGAACAGGTTGGCTTGAAGTGCCGGAAACCCGTGACCGGGCCCCAGGATGAAGAGCATTTCCTGATCGTATTTTTTGATGAGGTAATTGCAATAAGCGTACACAAAATTGATCCCAGGGACAGTCCCCCAGTGTCCGAGCAATCGGTCCTTAATGTGCTCCGGTTTTAATTTCTCATTTAGGAGAAAATTCTCCTTCAGGTAAATCTGAGCTGCCGCTAAATAATTGGCAGCCTGAACATATCTTCGGATCTGTCGTACGCTGGGATATTTTCGACTCCAGAACATAGGCTCGATTACTTCTCTTAGAATAGCACTACGGTTCCGGAGTGAATACTGATTGGGCTTGTCAAAAAAGCGATTGAAATCCGGATTGCATTTGATGATTTCTTCTCGAAAAAAATACGAGTACACTTTGATCATCTTTCTTTATTTATGTACTCCCCGGGATTTATCACCAGCCTCATCGGAAGTTCCTCCAGTCCTGAGTTCTACAGCCGTATCAAGGACATCAGCCTGAAGCGGGCTGTTGGTTTTCTCCTGCTGCTTTCCCTCCTGGTTTCGTTGGTCTTTTTTGTGCTGACCTCTCTCTATTTTTCCAAGCATCAGGTGAGATCGGAGGAAATCTTAGGATACTATGATCAACACCTGCCAGACTTTGAAGTGATCTTGAGTGAAGGGAGACTCGAGACGATTCCCTCGGATTTCTCCTATTATTTTACGATTGATGAAAACCAGGAACTGAGACTACAAAAAGAACAGCTCACCTCTTCCATATTCACGGTTCAAGTGGATACGCAAAAAACTCGGGAACAACTCCTCGCCCTGCCCCCAGAATTGTCGGGGATATATGTGCTTCAAGATGCGATGGTGCTGTTTACGGGAATTCAAAACACCGTCGTTGAATATGCGTCATTGCAGATCCCGGAAGGGATTGCGTTTTCCAAGAATTCGATCAGGCCCTTACTGGAGCAGCATCTGCCTGCGATTTTGGAGTGGGCACGTCGAGTCGCGCTTCAATTGGGAACCGCTTTGGTGTTTTTCTACACTTTCATCAGCAGCTGGATCCTGGCTCTTATTAGCTCTGTCTTTGGACTCCTTATCCTTCTCATTCGTCAAAAGCCGATCCAGTACTCATTTCTCATCAAGCTATCGTTTTACGCCATGGTGCCGGCACTGCTGATCATGCTCCTCACCCACCTGTTTTCGATTAGTGTCGCCTTTCTCCCGTTCATCATCTACCTCTGTTTCTATTATTATGGATTGATGGTGTATGAGGGGAAGAGCTAGAGGCTGGAAATTCAAAGCCCGAAAATGCTTGATGAGAGTTGCAAGTCGTAAAACTTGTAGTACTATTTTTGAGCAACAAATTGCCCAAGTGGCGGAACTGGTATACGCGCACGACTCAAAATCGTGTTCCCTCGTGGATTGTGGGTTCGAGTCCCACCTTGGGCACCATCGTTTTTTGCCCAGGTGCAGAGCTGCGAGCAAGAGTGGTCCGGAATTGAGAAGCCGAGGAACGAGGATTCGTAATGGAGGACGGGTGAGTGTGAAAAATTGAAAATTTTTTGTACTCATCCGAACTCTTGCCCAGGTGGTGAAATGGCAGACACGCTAGCCTTAGGAGCTAGTAGCTTCGGCTGTGTGGGTTCAAGTCCCACCCTGGGCACCATCCTTCCTAGACTTTCTCTTTTTCGTCTTTATAATTCATCTAGATTCTTCTAAAAAGAACTGATGTTCTTCAAACGACTTTTGTTCAAAAGATACCTTGATAAGGGCGAAACCCTGCTTTTTGTGATCAATCACCATTGGATCACTGTCAAAGACCAGATGCTCAAAATTGGGATCGTTGGATACCTGATCCCTCTTTCGGTCATCATTTTTTTCACCGGTCTTTTCAATCCGATCAGCTACTTTTTTTATGGATGGCTGATCTTATCGCTCATGTACAGCATTTATGCCTTTTTGGACTGGTATTTGGACGCCTGGCTCTTGACTGATGTGAGCATTATTGAGACCTCTTGGGACGGGTTTTTTAAGCAGCGTTCGAGCAGGGTGGAATATACCTCCGTGGAATCCGTGGATGTGGAAGTAAAAGGGATCAAGCAAACGGTGCTCAACTATGGGAACATCCACCTGATCAAATCCTCCGGGGTCAATATTCGCATGGAAAAGGTATTTAGTCCTCATATAGCCGCTTCATGGCTCAGTAAAATCAGAGGGGAAGCCTTGATAAATAAAAACGTGCAGAATGCTGAATCATTGAAAGGCCTTCTGGCGGAGATTATTGAAAGCCATATAAAAGTAAATTCATGAATATTGAGCCCTGGATTATTCTCATGGGAATAGCGGTTTTGATCTTGTTGTTTGGGCTGTATGTTTTGTTGTATCGCAAACAGAGGATTTCGAACCGAGAGATCAAAGTGATCCAGCTGATGTGGAAGGAGGTGGAGTCTACCGTTCATAAGCATCCCGAGCAGGCTCTTTTAAAGGCTGATAAGCTCTTGGACCATGCCCTAAAAAAAGCGGGGTTTACGGGAACGTTAGGAGAAAAAATGAAGAAAGCCCGATCGGTTTTTCGGGATAATAACGGAGTCTGGTCCGCCCATAAGCTGCGCAATCGCATTGCCCACGAAATCGACATCCATGTTTCCACACGGCAAGCTGAAGCCAATTTGAAGCACTTTAAACGCGCCTTATCTGATTTGGGGGTCCCATTATGAAGATCCGACTGCTCATGCTCGGGAAAAACAAAGACTCCTATATCGGGGAAGGAATCGCTGATTTCAGCAAGAAAATCTCCCCATTGGCGGAGCTAGAATTGGCCTACCTAAAAGACGAGCGGGTACATGACGATGTGAGGAAGGTCTTGGAAAGGGAAGCGGAAACCCTTCAGCAAGCACTTCGCCCCGATGAATACTTGGTGGTCCTGGACGATAAAGGGAAGGGTTTCACCACCGAACAACTGGAGCAGCACTTCACCAAGCTCAAGGACCAAGGGATTGGAAAAATCTGCTTCATCATCGGCAGCTCTCATGGTTTAGCCCCTCAAATCCTGGAAAAAGCGGACCTCGTGCTGTCACTTTCCGCCCTCACCATGAACCACCAAATCGTGCGATTAGTTTTACTTGAACAACTCTACAGAGTCTTTACTATACAGCGCGGAATGAAATACCATAAATGAGAGGGTTGATAGTTGATGGTTTATGGTTTATGGTGGGGAAAACCTTCAACTATGAACTCTTAACTCTAAACGAAGCAATGTTCAAGCTTAAACTCGTCCTCGAGGACGGATCAGAATACATTGGCACCTCATTTGGAAAGCTCAAAGAAACTTCAGGTGAAGTGGTTTTTAGCACGGGCATGATGGGGTATCCGGAGTCGCTTACCGATCCGAGTTATAAGGGTCAGATCCTAGTCCTCACCTATCCTTTGATCGGGAATTACGGCGTTGATGACACCCGCAGAAACCATGGGGTCATTGAGAATTTTGAATCCGACCGCATTCATATGAGTGGAGTGATCGTTTCCGAATACAGTGATACCTATTCCCATTGGACGGCCAAGAAGAGCTTGGGACAATGGCTTGACGAGCAAGAAATCCCCGCCATCACCGGCATCGATACCCGCGCGCTGACGAAGAAGCTTCGAGAAAAGGGAGCGATGCTGGGCAAAATCGTCGCCGTCACGAATGAGAAAAAGGAGAAATTGGAGGATCCCAATGAGCGCAACCTGGTGGCAGAGGTTTCCTGTAAAGAACCCATTACCTACTCCGCCGGGAAGAAAAAGGTGATTCTGATCGATACCGGCGTAAAAGAGAACATTATCCGATCTCTTCTGTCTCGAGACGTGACGGTCATTCGAGTTCCTTGGAACTATGACTTCTTTGAAGATCGTGATTTGAGAGGATACCATGGACTGCTGTTTTCGAATGGCCCTGGGGATCCAAAGAAGGTGAAGAAAACGATTGAACTCATGGAACACGCCCTAGAACACCAAAACAAGCCTATTTTGGGAATTTGTTTGGGATCGCAGTTGATGGCACTTGGAGCCGGAGGCACGACGTACAAGATGAAGTACGGAAATCGGTCCTTCAACCAGCCCGTCATGGATATGAACACGAAAAAGTGCTATGTGACTTCTCAAAATCATGGGTATGCCATCAAGCCCCGCTCGCTTCCGAAGGACTTTAAGGTCTGGTTTAAAAATTTGAATGATGGGACGGTGGAAGGGATCTATCACGTCAAAAAACCGTTTTACTCCGTTCAGTTCCACCCTGAAGCGAGCCCCGGACCGGAGGATACGGGATGGATTTTTGACAAATTCGTCGCTGACCTCTAAACGCTGAAACAACCGATTCCTGATGCTCTCTGCGCTTTTAGCCCTCATCCTCAGTCTTTCCGGCCCCACTCAACAGGCGATCGTTTTTGCGCTGACTCCCGTCCCAGAAGTCCGTATGCTCGCCTTTGGGGATCTCATGCTGGACCGTGATTTGAAACGGCTCATGGAGGAACACGGCAATGATTACCCCTTTGAACAGATTTTTGGACCCGATGGAGTTGATGTCCGTGATTTTGATGTGGTGACGGCGAATTTGGAAGGCCCCGTCTACGCGACCGCTCGCCGGGCAGATCTGTTTCCCCAATTCGCCTTTGATCCGGAAATGGCTCCTGGTCTTTTGAAAAAGTATGGCTTTCACTTGCTGAACCTGGCCAATAATCACACCTGGGACCATGCCGCCAAAGGTTGGGAATCGACCTTACAAAGCCTGCATGACGTGGGCATCGCGACCGTCGGCCACCCCAAAAATGCCTTTGAGAAGGACACTTACGAGACGGTCGTGAATGGGATACGGGTTGGATTCATCGGGATCACTGATGTGCTCAAGCCCTTTCCAGTCGACTGGCAGGCTGCGAAGGATAAGGTGCGTGAACTCAAAGGCAGAAACCATTTCGTGGTGATGATGGTGCACTGGGGAAAAGAATTCGAAACCACCTCGAGCCTTCGCCAACGAGATAAAGCCCATGGCATGATCGATGCCGGAGTGGACCTGATCATCGGTCATCATCCTCATGTGGTGCAGGAATCGGAGGTGTATAACGGGAAGTACATCTACTATTCATTGGGGAATTTTGTTTTTGATCAGTATTTTTCTCAGGAAGTTCAGCAAGGACTCGCTCTTGACGTGCGACTTCAGCTGGGAGGAGCGGTAACAGTCGGCGAAATTCCTTTTGTAATCGAAAAAAGCCAACCAAGGTTGGTAAGAGAAGAAAACTAATGGAGCACGTGACGGGAATCGAACCCGTATCAACAGCTTGGAAGGCTGTGGTAATAGCCATTATACGACACGTGCGTCTTTTCAGCTTGCTTAATATATCAGCGAAAAGAAATATTTCAAGCCCGGAAATGATTTTTATTGACAATAAAAAATCGGGCGCTAATATTCCATTGTACTATTACGATAGAACATGTCTGAGAAAAAATATATATCGGAATTAGCGAAGATCATCGCTGAAATACATGACCCTAAACTGGCAGAAGGCTTCCTCAAAGACCTGTTTACCCCGAAGGAACTGGATGAGATTTCTCGCCGAATTCAAATCGTGAAGATGCTGGGAGAAGGTGTTCCTCAACGAGAAATTGCTCAAAGGTTGAATGTGAGCATTGGGACGGTCAGCCGAGGCTCGAAAGAAATTCAATACGGCTCCGGTGGCTTTCAAACACTGCTCTCTTGGTGGGGCAATAAGAATTGAATGAGGTGACATTGGAAGAACTCCCAAGCACCTCGAGTGCTTATTTTTTATTATGCTCATGATCACATCCACTCCCCTCCAAGAATTTCGAAAGGAACTGACGTATGCTCCGGCACATGAAATTTTTGCGAAGCTTTATAAAAATTATCGATATCATTTCCTGCTTGAATCGAAACAGGTCTCGCTTTTTTCTGGACGCTTCAGTCTGATCGGCATCGATCCCGTTCTCAAAATATCGGGGAAAGATGATCATTTTGAAATCACGGTTGTGAATGAACGAGGACATATATATTTTGAACAGATCAACGAAATGGACTTGGGTTTCGCCGATCATTTTTCGAGGAATCATCAATCCATCATTGGCACGGTTGAACCCGATGGAGAGGTTCTTGAAGAAAAAATGAGAAGTAAAAAACGAAATGTTGCCCAGGTGATCCGGATGGTGTTGGAGAAATTTCAGATGCCGGAAAAAACCTTACTCGGGCTCTATGGGGCCTTTAGCTATGATTTTGTTCGCTTGTTTGAAGACCTTCAGAATCGGCTTCCGAACAACGAAGTAAATGACTTCACCCTGTTCTTATACGACTCGTTTCTCTTTTTCGATCACATCAAGCAGGAAAGTTCTTTGGTCGCTTTCCGTGGCTCGGAAGAGTCCGCTGACCGATACTTTTCGGAGGTATTCACCCAACTGGAAAAGCCCCCTTCACCGCCAACCTATCATGCCGGAGAGCCGAGCTTCGCCCTTTCAAAAGACCAATTTCAAGAGCTGGTGAAAACCGGGCAACAGTACATTCGTGAAGGCGAGTTCGTGCAGGTGGTGTTTTCCAATCTCGTGAAGGCGAATTTTTCCGGCGATCCTTTCGCCCTGTACCTCAAGTATCGCGACAATAATCCCTCACCTTACCTCTTTTATTATGAACTCGGCGACGAACAACTCGTGGGAGCTTCACCGGAGATGATGGTCCGCTGTGAGGACAGGGTCGTGCACCTGCGGCCGATCGCGGGAACGATTCGGCGCGGCGGTGACCCCATTGAAGACCATGATCTCCTGCTCGAACTGTTGAACAACCCCAAAGAAAGAGCCGAATTGGATATGCTGGTCGATCTGGGGCGTAGTGACTTACGTCGCATCTGTAAACCGAACATCAAGATGGATGACTACCGGTTTGTAGAAAAATATTCGCGCGTCATGCATACCGTCACCCATTTAAGTGGCGAGCTACGAGACGAATACACCGGACTTGATGCGCTCATCAGCTGTTTGAATGCAGGAACTTTAACTGGCGCCCCAAAAGTGGCAGCGATGAGAACCATTGAAAAGCATGAACCGGAACGCCGCGGATACTATGGGGGCGCAGTCGGGCAGCTGACCTTTTCAGGTGAAGTAGACACGGCCATTATCATCCGTACCGCTCATATTCGTGGAGACCAACTTCGCTATCAATCCGGCGCCGGCATCGTGTATGATTCAGATCCCGCAGCGGAATACGAAGAAACGATGAGGAAGGCCCAGGCATTTTTAGAAACCATATCATGACCCTAAGGCGAGGTTCGATAACCTCGCATCAAAAGCGAGGATGTCGATCCTCGCCTTCAATAATTTACATCTATGCAAAAATTCCAAAACATCCTCATGATCGACAACTTCGATTCCTTCACCTTCAACTTGGTGGATTATATCGAACAGCTCGGTTGCAAAGTGACGGTCTATCGCAATGATGCCGACCCGAGCATTATCGAAGAAGTGAATCCGGATTTAATCGTTCTCTCTCCTGGCCCGTCGGTGCCGAAAAATGCCGGGAACTTGATGACAATGATCGACCGTTATCATCAAACATATCCGATGTTCGGGGTCTGCCTCGGGCTGGAAGCCATCGTCGAATACTTCGGAGGCAGCTTGAAATTTACTCCTCCGGTGCACGGGAAGGCATCGAAAATCCAGCATGACGGCAAGACGATTTTTTCCGATCTGGACTATAATTTTTTGGCAGGACGCTACCATTCGTTGGTGACCGATCAAGTGCCGGACTGTTTGGAGGTTTCCGCGAAATGCGAAGGGGCTTTTTCACCCGTGAGTCCGCCAAGGTTGGTCATGGCCGTTCGTCATAAAACCTTGCCGATCGAAGGCGTGCAATTCCATCCAGAGTCGGTGCTGTCCATGAAAGGACATAACGGATTCAAACTGATGGAGAATGTGATTCATAAAAAATTTGCAAATGTCTGATCTTCTCAACATCCTCGGCGAGCGAAAGGATTTTTCTGCGGAAAACATCGCGGCATTTATTGAAGGAGTCGAGCATGGGAAAATACATCCCGTTCAACAAGCAGCGATCCTCTCCGCACTGAACGTAAAGGGTATCACCTCAAAGGAAGTCGCGGGATTCGTTCAGGTGCTTTCCCAAAAAATTCCAGAAGTCCTTTCACTTCCCAACGCTATCGACTTGTGTGGCACCGGCGGCTCTGGACTCCCTCGCATCAACACTTCAACTCTTGCCGCTTTTATCGTTTCCGGCATGGGGGTGCCTGTCGCAAAGCATGGCAATAATGCAGCCAGTGGACGTTTTGGAAGCTTTGACTTGCTCGAAAAATTGGAGATCGCACATGACGTACCAACGAACAAGCTTCAGAAAATCTATGAACAGCTGGGGCTTTGTTTCTTGTATGCCAAGAAGTTTCATCCGGTGTTCAAACACTTTGCTTCAGTCCGGAAAGATCTTGGCATTAAAACCATTTTTAACCTTCTTGGGCCGCTGCTGAATCCCGCTGGCGCTCAACGACAAATCATTGGCACAAGCTCGAAAGAACAGATGATGCTCATGGCTGAAGCAGCAAAGATTTTGAAGCGAAAGCATATCATGGTGGTGTGTGGGCACGATGGACTCGATGAAGTGACGCTTACTGGAAAAACCTTCGTGGCGGAACTGAAGCAAGGTCAGATTCGTACGTATTCTCTTTCTCCGAAATCATTTGGCGTAAGTGCTGCTGCGTTCGCAGATATCAAAGGTGGGGATGGGAACTTCAATGAAAAAGTAGCCCGAGAAATTCTTCAGGGGACTTGTCAGACACGGCATTTGGACCTGGTTCTTATCAACTGCGCCCTGGCACTTAAGCTCGCTGGCAAGTATTCGAATCTAAAAAAAGCTTATCAGGAAGCGAAAAAATATGTTAACAGCGGACAGGCCTATTCTCATTTTATGGCCTATAAAAATGCCACCACTACTCCTGGTATCCTGTTAGACATCGTTCTTCACAAAAAACAAGAAGTGGAAAAGAGAAAAAAGAACCTTCCACTGAAAAAATTGATCAGAAAACTTCGGCCCTCTGACCGTGATTTTACTTCAGCCCTTCTTCAAAAGGGAATTTCCCTGATTGCGGAAATAAAAAAAGCATCACCGAAAGAAGGCTTGATTGTGAAGGGCCCTTTCTCGGTAGATCGTATCGCCAGGATCTATGAGCAATCGGGCGCACGAGCGATCTCTGTCCTGACTGACGAAAAATATTTTCAAGGGTCTCTGCAAAATCTTCGCAAGGCACGTGAGGCGACGAAAGACATTCCCCTGCTCTGCAAGGACTTTATCGTCGACGAATACCAAATTTACGAAGCCCGATCTTTTGGCGCCGATGCGATTCTGTTGATCGCCGGGATTCTCACGAAGGATCAGGTGCAAATCTATTTGAGGGTTGCAGACGAACTAAAGATGGCGGCGATTTGTGAAGTTCACAACGAAGAAGAACTGAAGATGGTTTTGGAAACAGGTGCTGAGATTATCGGCATCAACAATCGCGACCTCAATTCATTCAAAGTTTCACTAAATACGACCTCCAAGTTGGCGAAGAAAATACCGGCGAACAAAATCATCATTTCCGAAAGCGGGATCTCTACGCGTGCTCATCTGAAAAAACTCCCGAAGCAAACCGATGCGATTTTAGTTGGGACGAGCATTTTGAGAAGTCCTGATATAACCAAAAAAATTCAAGGCCTGATCGGAAAACCGAAGCCGATGATCAAACTCTGTGGGATCCGTTCTCTCGAGCAAGCGCAGCTGTGTGCCAAGCTAGGGGTCGATTTTATCGGCCTGAATTTCGTTCCAACCAGTCCGCGAAGAATTTCCTATCAGCTTGGAAGTCAGATCATTCAAAAAATTCGCGAGCAGAAAACCGGAACAAAAGTGGTCGGCGTTTTCCAGAATCAGGACCTGAATGAAATAAATACGGCTGCAGAAAAAATTGGACTTGATTTCATTCAGCTTTCCGGCGATGAGCCGATTACCTTTGTGAAGAAATGCAAACGACCGGTCATCAAAGGGGTATCGATTATTCGCAAGGGGAGCCTGAATAAAGCCGCGCGATATGTTCCTTATGTGAAGTATCTTCTATTGGATTCGGCTCAGCCTGGCTCCGGCAAAGGTTTCGATCATAAGATCCTCAAGAAATTCCCTCACAAGTTTTTTCTTGCCGGTGGCATTCGCTTAGAAAATGTGCGGGATATTTTGAAATTGGTTCAACCGTTCGGAGTCGACACTGCGAGCGGCATTGAAACCGATGGCGAAGTCGATCTCAAAAAAATTCAGAAGTTTATCAAGCTCATTTAATTTTATAAGATCCCTTATTTCCATTTCGACTGAAGCTGCTGGTTGTGGTGGAGGGCGAAATGGAGAAATCCCCCGGAAGGATTCAGGGAGAGCGATTCCTCCTTCGGTCGGAGTGGGAAAATTAAAATGCACTATGAAAAAATCTCTCAAAAAATACCTTCTCAATCCAACCGGTCACTTCGGCATCTACGGAGGCCGCTATATTCCCGAACTGCTGATTCCGATTATGGAAGACCTGGAGAAGGAATTTTATAAGGCCATCAAAGATAAGAAATTTTTAGCAGAGCTGAAAGATCTTTATGTGAATTTTTCCGGACGACCAACTCCCCTGACTCATCTTGAGAACCTTACGAGAGAACTTGGCGGCGCACAGATTTATTTAAAAAATGAGGGACTGAATATTACTGGCGCGCATAAGATCAACCACTGCCTCGGCCAGGCTCTGCTCGCGAAGAGACTTGGAAAGACCAGAATCATCGCTGAGACTGGTGCGGGTCAGCATGGGTACGCGACTGCGACGATGGCAGCGAAATTCGGACTGAAGTGTACCGTCTATATGGGCGCGAAGGATTATGCCCGGCAACGACCGAATGTATTTTGGATGGAACGACTCGGAGCGGAAGTTATTCCCGTTCAGGAAGGCGGACAAATTCTTCGTGACGCGATCAATGCTGCCCTTCGTGATCTGATTACCCATCCAGAGGAAACTCACTATTTACTCGGAACTGTGTGCGGACCACATCCCTACCCCGTGATGAATACCTTTTTTCAGAAAATCGTTGGAGAAGAGGTGCGGAAACAGATCAAAGCTCAAGCTGGAAAACTTCCGGACTATTTGGTCGCCTGCGCCGGAGGCGGCAGCAATGCCATGGGACTCTTTTTTGATTTCCTCGACGAACAAGAAGTGAAGATGATTGGTGTCGAAGCCGGAGGTCTTGGTGTGAAACCTAAAGAGAAAGCTCGAGGTGGTGCTCCCCTTGTAAGGGGCCGGGGGTCGAAGGGAGCTTTCGATCATGCGGCCCGATTCCAGGAAGCAGTCGTGGGAGTCGTAGAGGGCTACAAATCATATTTTTTGCAGGACGAACAGGGTCAGATTTCCGAAACGAGCAGTATATCGGCTGGAATGGACTACCCAGGGATCGGGCCTCAGCATGCGTACCTTCATGATATCGGACGAGTGGAGTATCGCTATGCCTTAGATGAAGAAGTGCTCGAAGCATATCAACTCCTTGCTCGGACTGAAGGGATCATTCCTGCGATGGAATCGACTCATGCACTGGTAGAAGTGATCAAGCTGGCACCAAAATTGAAAAAAGATCAGGTGATCGTCTTCAATTGTTCCGGGCGTGGCGAGAAGGACTTGTTCATTACCACGCAGCATTTTGATAAAGAACATTTCAATAATTTTTTAAAACGATTTACATGAAGAATATAATGACTCATATCGTGGCTGGTTACCCGACTCTTCGAGAGTCCGAAGATATTGCTTTGATGATGTTGGAATCGGGAGTTCAGTTTTTGGAAATTCAAATTCCTTTTTCCGATCCAGTGGCCGATGGTCCGGTGATCATGAAGGCAAATCAGATAGCCTTAGACAATGGAACAACTCCTGATATGTGCTTCGAGCTAATGCAGAGACTTAAAAAGAAATCCGATATTCCTCTTCTTTTTATGACCTATTACAATATTCTCTTTCGATATGGACTCGAAGAATTCTGCAGGCGAGCAAAGGAAGTGGGCTGCTATGGATTTATCGTTCCCGATATTCCGATCGATGAAGAACCTTATGATCACTATTTGGAGACTTGTAAGAGGTATGGACTCCATGCCATCCAAGTTATTTCACCAATCACTCCAGATGAGCGCTTAAAAAAAATCGGGAAAGTAGCTTCTGGATTTGTCTATTGTATATCAATGCTGGGAACAACTGGATCATTGGATGGCCTTCCTCCAGAATTGAGCGATTATATTGGAAGAGTTCGAAAGTATGTTACGACCAAGCTTGCCCTGGGCTTTGGAATTTCCAGCAAAATGGATGTTGAAAATGCTCTAAAAGATGCGGATATTGCAGTTATGGGAAGTGTTTTCATTCGGACGTATGAAAAAGGTGGGAAGAACTCCTTACAACAACTCCTTGAAAGCTTGTAATACTTATCATTTTCCCTTCAAGGGATTTCGACATTTTTCAAAGACTTGTGAGAATAACCACATTGGAATATTTTGATTTTTTGTAAAGAGCGGCGTAATGTCGAAGTAAGAGAGTCTCAACGTACAAGGAGATAAATTTTTTTCTATGGAAAAGGACAAGAAAAAGAAAGGTGATACGACCAGAAGGATTTCTGGAATTTACGGTCGTCAGTCAACTGAAGACGAAGCCTTTAAGGAATTCCAACGCGAAAGTACAAGGTATGATTTTTCCAGGTACCATCAACTGAAGGTCATTACTGCAACCTATGTTTGGATTCGGGAAAAACTTAAAAATCTTTTTGGGAAAAGAAGAAAAAAGCATGATCACTCTTCGGCTGAAGAAAAGAACAAGGAATGATTATTTTTTCAGGTAAATTGTCTGGGTCGGGAAAGCAAAATCGATCTTCTCTTTTTCAAACCACTCCTGGATCTTAAAGTTTACTTCTTGAAGACGATCCATATAAACCTGGTGGTCTTTTGATTTTACAAAGAACACGATTTCGAAAATTTTCGCGGAATCAGCAAAGAATTTGAAATGAGTCCTCTCAAACCTTGTGTCCGGTACAGACTCGATGATCTTTTGCATGCCGGCGGGGATTTTCTTCATCTTTTTTAAAGGTGTCTTGTAGGTCACGGAGAGATTGAACAAGACTCTTCGCTGCATCATGCGTCCGAAGTTTTGGATGTCGCTTTCTGTCAGTTTTTTATTAGAAATGACCAATTCTTCCCCATGCAGGCTAATAATGCGGGTCGTTTTCAAGCCAATGTTGGAGACAGTCCCCATTTTTTCTCCGAGGACGATGAAATCCCCAACCTGAAAAGGTTTATCAAGATAAATGGTAATACTACTGATGAGATCACCTAAGATGCTTTGCATCGCCAAGGCTACCGCTATACCCCCAATCCCCAACCCTGTGACAAGGGAGGTGATATTGTAGCCAAATGAAGAAATCAGAAACAATCCTCCGAAAACCCAGGTCAGTGCTTTCACGACTCTTCCCAAGAGATGGATCGTGAACTGCTCAGCTGCATCAGTCTTGTTTTGATTGGCTTTCTCGATACCATACTGGATCCAGAAATTAATAATTCGAATCCCCAACAGGACGGTAATGACTAACCCTGCATTGGAGACAAACGTATCCGCTTGTGGTGTCAGCTTTAGGGCGAGGTCGATGTAAATGAACGCGAGCGTCAAAAAAATAATCCAACGATTGTACTCCAGCATTTTGAAAAGGGCGTCATCGAGGTCTGTGCCCGTCTTTGACGCGTATCGTTCCAGTCTTCCAAAAAGGATCCTGAAGGCAAAGCGAAAGAAGATAAAGATCCCGATCAATACTAGGATCGATACCACATACGTTCTTAACGTGTCTCCCCAGAGCGGTGTATCCAATAACTGCTGGATGGTTTCAGGGATTTCCATAATCAATAAACAACTTTTTTAAGGATAAGTTACGGGAGAGAGATCGCAAGTATTTCGACGTGAAAGGTCTGCTGCTTCTGTTGTGGAATCTTTTTTGCTATACTCCTGACTCTTTTAGAGTCTATGTCTCCCCAAGAAGCGGCACAAAAAATACTGGCAGGTCAACTGGTCGTTTTCCCGACAGAAACGGTCTATGGACTGGGTGCGCTGGCAAGCGACCAAGATGCCGTCCGCCGTATTTTTGAAGCAAAGGGACGACCTGCACACAACCCCCTCATTCTCCATATTGCCGATCATGAACAATTGGACGAACTCGTGCATGAGGTCTCTCCAGCTGCCAAAAAATTGATCGACTGCTTTTGGCCGGGACCATTGACGATTTGTTTTAAAAAAAAATCGACCGTATCTGATCTCATCAGTGGAGGGCTGGATACCGTGTGCGTTCGACGTCCAAGTCATCCCTTGGCACATGAATTTTTAACAGCGGTTGGGAAACCAGTCGCCGCTCCCAGCGCGAATATCAGCGGGAAACCCAGTACTACCACCTCTGAAGATGCCAGAAAACAACTTGAATCAAAGGGGGTTTATTTTTTGGATGGAGGAAAAACTCCGCTCGGCATCGAAAGCACGATAGTGGATTGCAGTGGCGAAAGCGTCGTCTTGCTGCGGCCGGGGTCTATAACAATGGAGCAACTGGAACAGGTCTTGGGTGAAAAGGTGCTGGATGCTTCCGAACCCTCATCTGTCGATCACGTCCGAAGCCCGGGTCAATTGCTCGAACACTACGCCCCTCAAGGCGAACTCTTCGTGCTTTATGGCTCGAATGAGAAGAGGAAAGGATGGATGGATCACCATGTCAAAACCCCTTCCGAGTGGGTGTTGGGGACACTCTCAGATCAGGCTCCTGCTCTTTCATTCAAAGCCGTGTATTTTCTGACTCCGGCAGAAACAGATCTCCATGCGTATGCCGCTGAACTCTATGCTTTTTTAAACTGGTGTGACCAAAATGATGCCCGGCACATCCTCCTGGAGCTTCCTGGGTCATCCGACCCCTTACTTCCCTCCCTCTTGAACCGGCTTAAAAAGGCTTCCAGAGGTCATATTATCTCGGTGTAAAACCGTCTTTTTCGAAGCGTTGTTTGGCGAGCTTTTTTCAGGTAGAATAGGTCTGTTCTATTTTTTAGCCGACTTTTATGATGGAAGGTACCGAAGGAAGATCTCAAAAAGGTCTTATTGCAGCTATTATATTTGCTTCACTGGTCGTAAGTGGTTCTCTGGTTTTTTTGGGGATGCAGATGTCAGGAACTGGTTTGAGTGCCAATATCGCTGAAAACGATGGCGAAATGGAAAAACTGTTAGCAGAACTCAAGGCCCTTGGCGTCGACGCGGAACCGGAAACCAGCCTTACCACTTCCCGGGAAGAGCTCTTTGACGATGACGCATTTATCGGCGATGAAGACGCTCCTGTTGCGGTGATCGAGTTTTCTGACTATCAGTGCCCGTTTTGTAACCGCCATTTCACTCAGACCTTTTCTCAGATAAAAAAGGAATACGTTGATACTGGGAAGCTGGCCTATGTCTATCGTGACTTTCCGCTCTCATTCCATTATGACGCTTTGCCGGCCGCGGTGGCAGCTGAATGTGTCCGTGAGCAAAAAGGCGACGCGGCTTACTTCCAAATGCATGAAAAAATCTTCACTGGGGTTGCCTCTACCGGAACGATTCCTCAAGAGAGCCTTCGACGGTACGCATCTCAAGTTGGGGTGAATATGTCGAAGTTTGAAACTTGCCTGACTTCACCTGAGAAGGAAGACGAAGTCAATGCTGATATGGCTGCCGGAAGCCAATATGGCATCAGTGGCACCCCTGGATTTGTTATCACGAATGGCAAAACTTCCAAGATTATTTCAGGGGCCCAGCCATATGCCGCCTTCAAGAAAGAAATTGACGCGATGCTGCAGTAGTTCTTCTTCATGAACCCTCCGTCTTCATTGATGTCGCTTCTCAAAAACCCAACCTATCTTTTGATAGCGTTGGGTTTTTCTTTTTTCATATTTGACATGCAGTTTCTCATGATGGCCAGACTTCCCGGCTATGAGAATGAGATGTGCGTGATGGGAGCAGGCTTGAAGGCCTCCAATGTTCTTTTCGCTGTTTTGATCAGCTTGATGAGCGGTCTGCTCGCGTCGGGATTTATTTATACCTTTGAAAAAAGAAAGGCTTCCCTTCAGGTTATGTCATTTTCCGGCATTGGCATTATTTTGGCGAGCATGACGGTTTTTTGTGCGGCATGTACTCTTCCCGTCCTTTCACTTTTTGGTTTGGCGATCGGACTTCATGCCTTCACCTCATATAACCTCTGGTTTAAAATCATCAGCTTGTTGCTAATCGGTTACGCACTTTACGATATTGATAAGCAAGTGAAAGGAATATGCGAGAGATGTTTTGAGTAGAAGCTGAAGGCTGAAGTCTCGGCTTCTATCCTTTTTTCATTTTAAATCCTTCACGATCTTCTTCCTCGACATAGTCCACCTTAAGGCCGTTGATGTTTTTGTAATTCCATTTATCAACTGCTATCAGGATCTTTCCCTTTTTGAATGAAAAGACTTTTTCGTCAGGATGGATCTCTGACTGCTCGATGAAGTTCATGGCATACTTCACGGTATCTCCGAATTTTTTTGCTTCGATACGGATGATGATTTCCGGCTTTTTCTCTCGATCGGCGATTTCAAGAATTTTCTTCAGAGCGAATTCGGTCACGGTAATCTTCATCTCCTCCGCTTCTTTTGGAAGTTGTTTGGGGTTGCCCTCGTTGATTTCTTCCCAGTATTCATTGAGCTCTTCCAAGAGGGACTTCAGATGCTCTTCGGTATATCCGTGCCCCATCAATCCTTGTTCCAAGGTTTCGAAAGCGTTTGCATGGCAGCCCACGCAGTGCAGTCCATAGCTGTTGATGATGTCAGCCGCTTCTGGAAACAGAGCGACCACGTCGCCAACGATCATGTCTCCGGTAATTTTTGGTGGTTGATGGTTCATGGTTGATGGTTGAGAGTTGAGAGTTGATGGGTTCATTGTTTATTGTTTATCGTTCCTCCTTCCATTTGCCGATAGCCTGATGAATTGCTTCCAAACCGAGCAAGGCACATTTGAGGCGGACAGGTCCGAGTTCGATTCCCAGCATTTCAACGACCTGATCTGGCTTCATCTTCATCACCTCATCCAGAGTTTTGTTCTTGATTTCATCCGTCAGCAAAGAAATAGAAGCCTGGCTGATGGCACATCCGACTCCTCGATGTCGTACATCTGCGATCTTTCCTTCTTCGATTTTTAGATCGACGGTGATGTCGTCTCCGCAGAGGGGACTGTAGGCATGGTGTGTCACCGAAGCATCCTTCAGCTCTCCATGGTTTAAAGGATGTTTGTAGAGGTCAATAATGTTCTCAAGGTAGATGTTCATTGTTGTCTTGAACGCTGATGGCGCTGATTATTGGATTGGGATGATTATTGGGTTTTTGCGAACCTTTTAAATTCTAAACTCTTTCTGCCAAAATTTATTAGTAAACCTACCTCCATTTTATAAGCTTTTAAATAGTTTAGCACTTGTGACCAATGATCCGTGTTTATTTCACTGACTGCTTTTAATTCAAGAATTATCACTCCTTCGACGAGGAAGTCTGCTCTTCTTTGTCCGATGAGCTCTCCACAATAGAACACGTCCATTTCCTTTTCCCGTTCGAAAAAAATTCCCTGATTCTTCATTTCAATCTCTAGAGCCCTTTGATAAAGCACTTCTTGAAAGCCATTTCCAAGCTCACGATGAACTTTCATAGCAGCACCAATTATTTTTCCAGTAAGTTCAGAATGAAGGTATGCCTCTTGTGGATTTGAAATCTGCGAAATCATAATAATCTGTTTTAATCATCGTTAAAGACTATAGAAACATGCTTTGGGCGGACTGGAGTTCTTGGATGAAGGCATCGATTTCTTCTTTGGTGTTGTAGAAATAAAAGCTGATTCTAGTCGTTGCTGGCACGTTGAGGAATTCCATCAAGGGCTGGGCACAGTGATTTCCGGCACGGACGCAGATCCCTTTTTCACCCAGGATAGTGGCTAAATCGTGCGGGTGGATCCCTGAAAGAGAGAAAGAGATGATAGCCCCACGGTCTTTTTCATTCAAGGGTCCGTGGATGGTCAGCTGAGGGATTTCTTTCATCATTTTTAGAGCGTGGCTGAGGAGTTCCTGTTCCTTTTCGTGAATGTGTTCCATGCCGATGGAGTTCAAATAATCAACAGCTGCCCCCAAGCCGATGGCACCAGCGATGTTTGGTGTTCCCGCTTCGAATTTGTAGGGCAAGTCATTCCATTCGCTTCCAGTGATTTGAACGGAGCGGATCATGTCTCCCCCACCCATAAAGGGGGGCATTTCGTGCAACAATTCTTCTTTTGCGTGAAGGACGCCAATGCCTGTCGGCCCACACATTTTATGACCGGTGAACACAAAGAAATCGGCATCGATTGCTTGAACATCAACTTTCATATGAGGGACCGACTGGGCTCCGTCGATGAGAATTTTTGCTCCATGTTGATGTGCTAATTGCGCCAGTTGCTCGGACGGGTTCATCGTTCCCAGAACATTGGACTGATGAATGAGTGAAACAAGTTTTACTTTCTCAGTTTTGAGAATTCTTTCATAGGCTTCCAGGTTCAATCTTCCCTCTTCAGTTAGGCTTAAATAGCGGAGATGAAATCCTTTCTCTTTTTGAAGCAATTGCCAGGGAACAATATTGCTGTGATGCTCCATGATGGAAAGGATCACGGTATCTCCTTCCTTTAGATTCGTTCTCCCCCAGGTTTGAGCTACCAGGTTGATGGATTCAGTGGCATTTCTGGTGAAGACAATCTCCTTCGTCGACCGAGCATTGATAAAAGCCCGAATTTTTTCTCGCGCGTTTTCGTACTCTGTTGTCGCTCTTTCGCTGAGGGAATAGACTGCTCGATGGATATTGGCATTGTAGGCCTCATAATACTCATCCATTTTTTGGACGACTTGAATGGGTGTTAGGCTGGTGTTGGTGTTATCGAAGTAGATCAAGGGGTGACCATTGACCTTCTGTTGAAGGATCGGAAAATCGTTCTGGCGGGATTGATTGGTCATGTTTGAGGAAGTGAGAGCTTTGCTTCGATGAGCTGTTTGATTTTTTCGTACCAGCCAGGGTGGTGGATCATTTGCAAAAGGTCTTCAAAGAAGCCCTGGACGATTAAGTTCCGAGCTTCTTCCTCAGACAAGCCCCGACTCATGGCGTAAAAAATTTTCTCCTGGTCAGCTTTTGTCACCGAAGCCGAGTGAGAGACATTCACGTTGCTCGTCTGGATATCAAGGGCTGGCAAGGCGTCGCACCTCGCCTTATCGCCCAAGATGAGGGTGTGCTCTTCCAACCTGGAATCTGTTTTCGTCGCCTGAGGCATGACTTGGATAAGTCCGTCGAGAAAAGAATAAGACTGGTCTTTGAGAATGCCTTTGTATCGCATCATGCCTTCGGTTTGTACTGTTCGATGATGCATGGTCGCTATTATCTTGAATTGCTGCTGATCATTTCCAATGGTGATCCCGTCGTGTTCGATCGTAGCTCCCGACTCAAGCGCTTCTCCTCTTGCCACCATGTATCCCGAACCCGCGCCGAGAATGGAATTCAAAGAGGTTATGTGGGCGTTTTTTCGCGCGAAGAATGTTCTGAATGAACTATCATACGCCTTCTTATTCCAGTTTTGTAATTGATAATACCTGAGGCGGGATCCCTCTTCGGCATGGACGACTGATCGACCGAAATGAGTTATGGTTTTATCTTCTGTCGCTTCAGATTCACAAACCTCCTCCACCATCGCTTCAGAAGCTGCGTCCATAATAATCATGTGCTGACTCATGGTACTCACGGACTCTCGTTGAATAATTTGTACTTGGAAGGGTTCTTCGATCACCACTCCCTGAGGAATAAAAAGAAAATATCCATTCTGCCAAAGGGCTGCTTGGAGGGACTGAAACTGGTCTTGTCCGTTTTCAGGAATCCAAAATTGTTCGAGAAGGTCAGCGCGTTCCAGCACGGCCGTCTTCATGTCGGAGAAGATCACTCCTTGTCGAGCCAGCTCTGGTTTCAAAGAAATTCTCAACACCTCTCCGTCTACCAAGACCATTTTTCCGGAGGTGTTGGCGGGCACTTTCTTCTCGATTTTTAAAGGCCCGCCTTCATTGCCCTTGGACTCCTTCAACAACAGCGTCTCTTGAAGATCGACCTTGGGGATCTTCGTCCGCTTCCAATCCGGAACTGGTAATTGTCGAAACTGCTGCCAAGCCTTGAGACGAGCTTGCCGCAGCCAGCGAGGCTCGTGTCTGCTCGTAGCAAATTGTTCGAGGAATGTTTCGTTGATGTGTTGAAGGGTGGTCATGCTGTTTGTCATTTCGACCGAAGTCGTAGGGGTTATGGTTGGGACGAAGTGGAGAAATCCCTTGGCAAGGATTTGGGAAGGGACTCCTCCGCGGAGTTTATCCTGAGCGGAGCCGAACGGAGTCGGAATGGAAAACTAAGCGTTTTCCATTTCCAATTCAATCAACCGATTTAGTTCGACGGCGTACTCAAGTGGGAGTTCCTTCACAATCGGCTCAATGAATCCTTGAACGATCATGGCGGTGGCTTCTTGCTCGGTCAGGCCTCGGCTCATGGCGTAGAAGAGTTCGTCTTCACCGATGGAACCGACTCTAGCCTCGTGCGACACCTCCGCAGAGTCTTCGTGAATTTCCATGACGGGGTCTGCGCAGGAGAATGAACCTTCATCGAGGATGAGGTTGTCGCAGTTTACTGAAGCCTGAGCTCCTTCTGCTTGGGGGAAAATTCTCAAAAGCCCACGATAGTTCGCCGTCCCCCCATCCTTACTGAGGCCTTTTGATAGGACTTTGGACTTTGTTTCTTTTCCGATGTGGATCACCTTCGCTCCGGTGTCTTGGAATTGTCCTTCTCCGGCAAAAGCGATGGAGAGGTGATCGGCTCGTGAACGATCTCCTTTCAGAATGGTGCAGGGATAGAGCATGGTGACTCCCGATCCCAGGTTTCCACCGACCCATTCCATGATGGCGTCTTCTTCAGCGATGGCACGTTTCGTATTTAAGTTATACGTATTTTTGCTCCAATTCTCGACCGATGAATAACGGAAACGCGCTCCCTTTTTGACGAATACTTCGACACAGCCAGCATGGAGCGAGCTCATACCGTACTGAGGCGCTGAACATCCTTCGATGTAGTGAGCCTGCGATCCTTCTTCGGCGATGATCAGGGTGTGCTCGAATTGCCCACCACGGGATGCGTTCATTCGGAAGTAGGCCTGCAGCGGCATGGTCACGTTGACCCCTTTTGGAAGGTACAAGAATGTTCCCCCACTCCATACGGCTCCATGGAGGGCCGCGAATTTATGATCGCGAATGGGGACACACTTGGTCATGAAGTATTCCTTCACTAAGTCAGGGTATTTTTGCACCGCCACATCCATGTCTTCAAAAATCACTCCCTTCTCCACCCATTCTTCGCGGAGCTTGTGGTACACGTTCTCTGATTCATATTGGGCCCCGACTCCGGCCAGCACTTTTCGTTCCGCCTCGGGAATACCAAGTTTTTCAAAGGTGTTTTTGATATCTTCCGGAACTTCTTCCCAGGTCTTGGCGTTGCTCACCTCATCTGCGCGGCGGTAATAACAAATCTCTTGCAGATTCAAAGCAGAAATATCTGGGCCGAACTTTGGCATTTTCATTTCCTCAAAGACTTTTAAAGCTTCCAATCTTTTTTTCAGCATCCATTGTGGCTCGCTCTTTTCGGAAGAAATCATTCGCACCACTTCTTCATTCACTCCTAAATCAGATCGCTTTACCGACTTTTCTTCATTTCTTTCATCAAAACGCGTACGGTCGATGTTTTGAAAGGCTTTGATGGGATCGGTTCGTTTGTGCATGTGGGACGATTGAAACGATTGAGACGATTGGGATGAGTGGGATGAGTGGGACGATTGGGACGATTGAGAGGATGAAGTTGAATTTTCCCAATCGTCTCCTGTTTCTCAATCGTCCTCTATTTCCTAATCTAATACTAAGAACGGATTTCCGTTGCTCTTTTTGGGAGTTGATTTTTTTGACTTGGAAGCTTCTTTTCCGATGCCATCAAACCCATTTTGCTCGATTTGTTCGGCCAGTGGAGCTCCGCCGGTAGCGACCAGTTCTCCATCCTTGAGGACGTAGACCACGTGGGGGGTGAGGTATTGGAGGATTCGGAAGTAATGGGTGATCAGGATGACCGCTGTGTTGGGGGCGAGAAGTTTCTTTGCCCCTTCGGCAACGACTTTGAGCGCATCGACATCCAACCCTGAATCGGTTTCGTCCATGATGATTACCTTTGGTTCTAGGATCATGGCTTGAAGGATTTCCGCTTTTTTCTTTTCTCCACCAGAGAAGCCTTCATTCACCGAACGGTCCATGAATTCACGAGGAATGTGGAGAAGCTCCATTTTTTCTTTCAGCTTGCGCTGGAAATCCAGTACTCGAATGTCTTGTTTCTTCACCGCTTTGTAGGCAGCCCGGAGAAAGTTGGAGACGGAGACTCCTGGGATGCTTTTTGGGTACTGAAAGGAAAGGAAGAGCCCTTGTTGGGCGCGTTCATCTGGCTTTGCGGTCGTCATGTCTTTCCCTTCGAACAGAATGCTGCCTTTGGTAACGTGATACTTCGGATGTCCCGCTAAGGTATAGGAAAGCGTGCTTTTTCCTGATCCATTAGGCCCCATCAAAGCGTAGATTTTTCCGGGTTCGATAGCTAACGTGACGCCTTTCAAGATTTCTTTCTCATCAATGGAAACGTGGAGGTTTTCGATCTGAAGAAGAGGGGGGTTCATAGTTGGTTATTTTCTGAATTCTGAAAGGGTATGCTGTTCCAAATAGTTGTTCATGATGTGCTGGAGATCGGTCCACATCCCCTTGGTGGGACAGGAGCGTTCGCAGACGCATTTTCTCGCCTCATCTTGGCATTCAGTGAGCTTCAACGGACCTTCGATGGCTTGGTAAATTTCAGAAAGAGTAATTTTTGTGCTCAGTTTTGAGAGTTGGTATCCGCCATTAAAACCTTCTTTTGATTGAACAAGTCCTGCTTTTTTCAAAGGCATCATGACCTGGCTTAAAAACCCTGCGGAGAGCCGTTTTTCTTGAGCGATATCCTGCAGGGATCGAAAACTTTGTTCGCCTGCCTCCGGCAAGCTCGCCATAAGCAGGATTCCATAGTCGACTTTTTTAGAAGCGCTGATCATAAAACTCCTAGTAGGGTGCTACTAGTTTAATAGAAAATGGCTTATAGTCAACATTTACGAACTACTCGACAAAGCGTTTTGCCCTCCCCCTGAGCCTCATGGCATCCGTGACCCTTTTGATAGCGACCATATAGGCGGCAGTCCGCATATCGACCCCATGCTTTTCTTTGGTGTCCCAAACGACCCCAAAAGCGTCGTCCATAATTTTCTTGAGTTTGGCGAAGGTCTCCTGCTCATTCCAGTAGTACATATACGCGTTTTGGACTTGCTCGAAGTAGCTGACGGTCACTCCACCAGCGTTCGCGAGAATATCCGGCACCACGATGACGCCTTTCTTTTCCAGTACCTCATCCGCTTCTGGAGTCGTCGGGCCATTTGCTAACTCGATGATCGCTTTGGCCTGAATTTTTTTGGCATTCTTTTTCGTCAGCACATTTTCCAAGGCGGCCGGAACAATGATATCCACGCCCAATTCCAGAATTTCTTCGTTGGTGATCGCCTTGAAGTCTTTATTCGCTTTGATGGCATTGATGTCGCAGATCTTTCCTTTTTCATAGCAGGCGAGATGAGCATTTTGAGCTTTCACGTTGAGAGCGACCGTAGGATCAATCCCCTTGCTTCGGTACACCCCACCTTGAGAATCGCTCACGGCCACGACTAGGTAGCCAGCCTCGTGGAGAAGTTTCGCCATGATGCTGCCCGCGTTTCCAAAGCCCTGAATAGCCACCGTGGTTTTCTTCTTGTCCCAGCCCATTTTTTGAGCAAGGTTTTCAACACAGAAAAATCCTCCTTGGGCGGTGGCCGTCCCCCTCCCTGCCGCGCCTCCAAGCTCTAAGGGTTTTCCAGTGATCATCCCGGGGGCCTTTTCCCCTACCAGTACTTCGTATTCGTCCATCATCCAGGCCATGATTTGTGGGGTAGTGTACACATCAGGGGCGGGAACATCTTGATGAGGGCCGAGGTACTTGTAGATTCCGCGGATATATCCTCGCGACATGCGCTCGATCTCCCCTTCCGACATTTCTTTGGGATTGCAAATCACTCCGCCTTTTCCGCCTCCGAGGGGGATGTTCACGGTCGCGCACTTCATCGTCATCCACATGGAAAGCGCCATCACTTCGTCACGGGTGACGCTCGGATGAAAGCGGATCCCACCCTTCATAGGTCCGCGAGCGTCATTGTGTTGTGATCTGAAGGCTTTAAACACCTTCGTCGTCCCATCGTGCATGCGCACCGGAATGTTCACTTCCAAAACTCGCATCGGTTGCAGAAGTTGCTCCAGCAGTGAAGGCTCCAGTCCCTCAAGGTATTTTGCGGCTCCTTTTATTTGAGCCTGGGCGGTTTCAAAGGGATTTGCTTCTGACATAGGAAGGGAAAAGGGTTGGCATCACTCTACTCAGTCTCAAAGAAGGAGTAAATACCAACCATCTCATTTGTTGTGGCTTATGTGACAACAGAGTTCCGAGATCTCTTCTTTTCTTTTCCGAATGATCATCTTATATTTTTTTCGGATGATGTGCCCCTTCGTTGTCGAATACCTTCAACACTCTTTGGGTCAAAGGATTGACAAAAGTCATTTCCTTGTATAAAATATCATCAAACAATATTTGGTTTTTATGTCAACAGCCTCGCACATGAAGGGAATTTGTGCCTTTACCGTGACGCTTCTCAAGAAGCGATACGGTTTCGAGGAATGTTGTAGATAGTCAGAAAGCTCACCACCCTTACAACAACTCCTCGATTCTCAATCGAGGTCATTTCATTAATAGCTTACCCCATCTCTCATGTCACAAATTGAAACCAACAACAAGCTCGGCTTGCATAGCACCCCCTCGGAAAACCATGATGCTCGATCAGTTTTGCCACCTTCTCCCATCACCGAAACTCGATCAGGTGTATCTACTGTCTTTTCGCTATCGGTTCACACCCTGCGTCCTGATGCAAACCCCCTTTCTGACCTTGAGGGAAATTTTTCTACCATTTCTGAGCTGGTGGAATGGGCAATTTCCGATATCAATGCAGCACTTACTAAATATGGATTTGAGCCTGTAAAAAATGGATTGAGTCATGAAGAGTCAGATCCAGAAAAACTGAAGGCTTATAGAAAATACTACGACATTAGTGCCGGCCATATTGAGAACGCATTGCTTGCTTCAGCACCCGAAGAGCTGAAATCAAGATACCCAGAAGCGGCCCTTCGTGCCTACTTCACTGAAACATGGAGAAAGACTTTTCGAGGAAATATCAATTCAGTTTCCACTCAGGAATTCATGCTCGCCGTTTACAAAAGAGCGGAAATAATTCTTGATGAGCTTTGCGAAATTGGAGAAGATGGAAAAGTTCGTCTCGCCTATAAATTTTTTCACGATTTAAGTGAAAAAAGAGTCGCAAAAATTCTCTCTGAGATAGCCTCTATGGAAAGCGGCGTTGAAGTTTCTGAACCAGAATTTAAATATCTTGTAGACGTTGCTGTCGAAACCTTTGTCTATTACGCACGAATGAGGGTAAATGGCCCCCTGTTTAGATGCCTACTTAGTATTCTTGATCAATTCTACACTCGAAGAGACGAGGTAAGAGCAGGTAAATCTTACGAACAAATAACCGACCCAGAGACTTATCAGCCTATACCGAGCGAAAAGGTTAAACAGCTTTTGCTAAAGAATGTTTTCCGAAAGGAGTAATGTGTCTACCATAGAGACAAGTTTACCCAACCATCAGGTGATGCTGGTGCAAGGATTGCTTGTGGCGTGATTCTGAAAAAAGAATACACTTTTTTCATGAAACGAACCGCTTTGATCACTGGCGCCACCCATGGCATTGGCTATGAACTGGCTCGAGAATTTGCCCGACATGGATACGATCTTTTTATTATTTCACGTCACCTATCGGCCTTACAACGGGTGGCGCGTGAATTGAAACGGGAGTTTGGGGTTTCAGTGGATCTCTACGCCAGTGATCTTTCCCAGCACGATAGCCCACAAAAAGTTTTTTCCGCGGTCCAGAAAAAAAAGAAAAAAATCGATGTGTTGATCAACAACGCCGGATTTGGTCTTTTCGGAGCCTTTGATTCTACCGACCTGGAAATGGAAACCAATATGATCCATTTAAATGTGCTCGGACTAACACACCTCACCAAGCTCTTTATCGGCCCGATGCGCAAACGACGGTCAGGGATGATTTTGAACGTCGCGTCGGTGGCGGGATTTATGCCCGGCCCTCTCTCGGCTGTTTATTTCGCCACTAAGGCGTATGTCCTTTCCTTCAGTCAGGCCATCGACCGCGAACTCGAAGGGACCGGCATTCAGGTTTCCGCGCTTTGTCCAGGCGCGACCAAGACCGGCTTCGAGAGCCGCTCGGAAGGAGCTCAAACAGGCCTCTTCAAAAACAACCCTTCCGTGATGTCGCCCCAGGAGGTCGCTCTTGTCGCGTATCGAGACTTCATGAAAGGAAAGCGTTTGATCATCCCTGGCTGGACGAACAAGCTTCAAATCTTTCTTCTCCGTTTCGCTCCAAGGTCGCTCGTCACGAAGATCGTCCGCCGCCTGCTCGAAAAATAGTTTTCTCAAAAAAAGAAAAATGATAGGATTTGGATGATTTATTCTCCCTGTGAATCTCTCAGAAGTTTTTCATATTGTCGCCTTCTTCTTTGACGCGGTGGGCCTGGTCTTCGTCATCGGCGCTGGGGTGATCATCCTCCACCACTCCCTTCATATTCCCTGGAAAAAACCCCGGAAGAAAAGTCGTTTCTCAGAAAAAGACTACCACCAGCATCGGGCCGTTTTTGTTCATCGAATTATTCTCGGACTCGATTTCTTCATCGTGGCTGATTTGATCAAACTGGCCTTTGCTTCTTCTTTTGACACCCTCGTTCAAATTCTCCTGATCGTTATCATCCGGACCATCCTCAGCTTCTTCCTGATGAAGGAGAATGGCATTAGATAAAGAGCGTGATACCCCAATAGACGAGCGCGCTGGTGATGGCCGCGATTGGAATGGTCATGACCCAAGCAATGACGATATTTCCCACGATCCCCCACTTCACCGCTGAAAAACCTTTTACGCTCCCTACTCCCATAATCGCCGTGGAGATGACATGAGTCGTGCTAATGGGGATGCCCATAAAACTGGAGAGCATGATGACAGCTCCCGAGGCTGTTTCCGCCGCGAACCCTTGAGCTGGTTTTATTTTGACCATCTTCAACCCCATGGTCTGAATGACTTTTTTCCCTCCATAGAGGGTTCCAACTCCCATGAAAAATGCGGATCCCAGCATGACCCAAAGCGGCACTTCAAAAGTAGGGATAAAGCCTCCTGACAGCAAGGCAATGGTGATGATCCCCATCGCGTTTTGAGCGTCGTTCATCCCATGAGTAAAGGCCATGAATCCAGCTGACAGCAGTTGTGATTTTCCTAAAATGGCATTCGCTTTCGCCGGGTGGGTATTCTTAAAAATCTGGAATACCAAGAGCAACAAAAAGAAGGCAGCGAAAAATCCTCCGATCGGAGAGGTGATCATCCCTATCACTACCTTCTGCAGCTTCGACCAGGTAATAGCCTCCAGTCCCGCACTGGCGATTCCCGCACCGATGACTCCACCGATAATGCAATGGGTGATACTGACTGGAATTCCCCGATGAGTCGCGATAGCCGCCCAAGCGACTGCTCCACAAATAGCGCTGATAATGACCAGAGGGGTCATAAACTCTTCTGCGACCAGGCCCTTCCCAATGGTCTTCGCTACCTCGCTGGTTACCAAGGCTCCTGCGAAATTGAGAACCGCCGCCAAGAGCACTGCTTTGAAAGGTGTGAGAATTCGCGTGGAAACGGTCGTGGCGATCGAGTTTGCGCAATCATTCGCCCCATTGTAGAAATCGTAGATCCACGCTAGTGCGATGATGACCATCACAAAAATAAGGTTCAGCTCCATAGCTATTGGGATTTAACAATCACTCCTTCAATAATATCGCTCACGCGTTGATACTGATCGAGCACCTGTTCCAGGTTTTCCAGAATGTCTTTCCACTTGATCAAGGCAATGGGATCCTTTTCTTCTTTGAAAAGCTTTTGGATCGCCTGCTGATAGATTTCATCACCCTGATCTTCGGCTTCATGAATTTTTACCTTCAGCTTGAGCAAATATTCCGTTCTCTTTTGTTCTTGAAAATGATCGACCAGCTCCTCCAAATCATGGGATGCTTGCGCGATCACGTATCCAAATTTTTCCAAGGCTGGGTTTTTCTCACGGATTTCATAAAGCTCGATATTGTGAATGACGTTTTCAATGTGATCGACGATTTCATCCAGTTCGTGGGCTAATAGGTAGAGGTCCTCCCGGTCTATGGGCGTGATAAAGGTTTTGTTGAGTCGATCGATCAGTTCATGGGTCTTCATATCTGTCTGGTGTTCCAATTCTTTTGCCCTTTTTGAAAACTCATGAAAATCCTTAAATTCAGTTGTGAGTTCCAGAAATAATTTGGCCATTTGTGTTTGCGCGCCGGCAAGCTCTTTTAGCAGATCAAAAAAGACCAATTGCTTGGGCATGAAAAGATTGCTGATGAATTTCATACATGAAATGACGGAATGGAAGATTCGCCGTGATCATAGAGCAGGGGGTATTGGGTTTTCAAGCTCAAACAGCCGACGGTTGATTTAGCTCTTTAGAAAGCCTATTCTGGGGACGAATCTAACAAACCATGCCGAAAATCAACTATCTCCGGGCGCTCATCGAATCGATGAAGGCTGATGAACTTCAGTCGGCGGTCGAAGAATACGCGAAAACCGATAAGAGTTTCGAGGCCTTTTTGATCGGGAAAACAGGCAAGGCTATTGATACTGGGAAAACCTTTGTGGAATACCAGGACGAACTGGCGAAGATGTTGAAAAAATGCACGACCCGTAAGGGTTTTGTAAAGGTCACCAGGATCAATAACGCTGGACTCGAGAGCTTTCGGAAATTGCTGCAGTCTCATTTTAAGAACGAGAATTTTGGGACGGCTTTGTGGATGAGCTTGGCGTTGATGGAGTCGGCCCATGAGATGATCTTGATGAACACTCGTTATCGGTCCTTCAAGAAGCCATTCAAGAGCTTTGAAAAGCTCATGCAGGAAGCAAAGGACATGCTGGACACCTCGTACAAGCTCGCGAAACCAACCCGAAAGGACCGCCAAGAAATTTTTAAGGCTTTCGTGCGCTGCTGGTGGAAAGAACGCGAGCGAACCTACGAGACTCAGTATTTCTCATCCGAAGATTTATTTCGCTACGCGGAGCGTGATGAGGACTGGCTGACCCTGCAGGTATCCCTCCAGGAACTCAAACCACGAGCGGCGGAACTCGATCGGAAGCATCAGAAAAACCTCAGCTCCTGGCAACGGGTGTGGGGCGACTATTTTCCAGGCCTAGAAAAAAATCGGGGAGAGGGCAACCTGGTCAAGGTGTTGGAAGAGCTGGAATGTCAGGTGAAAAAATCTCTGGAAGAGTGGGAATAATTATTCGCTGGTGGAAAAGTCATTGGTGAAGTAGACATATCCATCTTTCACATACACTCCGATGCCCACCTCTGTGAATGGCAAGCACTTGCTCAGCAAGGTTGTTCGATGATTGCAGCCTTCGTCAGGTTCAGGCATGAAGATGTTTCGGTGCACTTGCTCAATACCGTCGATGATATCTCTCCCAGATATCCAGCCTCTTCCCACATTCTCGGCATTTCTTAAGCGTTCGGGAATCCCTGCGTCATTCATGCGTTCGTAGGAAGCCCTTCCATCAGATCCGAAATGGCTCAGTTCGCCCAGATTTTCGGCCATATCACGGGAGTGTTCGCGGGCGACTTTGGTGAGGATGGGATTGAGCTTGAACTTCCCTTCGATGCCGTTTTCCCGTCTGAGTTCGTGCAGGAGGAGATAATTTTCGAACTCAGCCCTGATCCAATCATTGTATTCAGGATCATTCATGTGCTGGATCATTTTGATGCGAGCCACCATTTCGGCGATTTCCCCTCTATTGCGAGCATTGGTGGGATTGAAATTCACTGATTCGATTTCTTCCAGGAGGTTTTTTTGGAAGGCTGCAGCCACATAAGGAGCGAACCAATCGGATACTGAGGTGTCTTGAAAGAGAAGGCTGTTTCGAGGTGTCACGGTCTGCACTCCAAAGGCATTCAAAATAATCTTCAGTGCTTCGACCTTGTTCACGGATTGAGCAGGCTTGAAGGTCCCGTCGGGGTATCCAGAAATCCATCCCTGCATCAGGGCGTAGCAGATGTACTGGGCAAACCACTCGTCTTTCACATCGGGAAAGCAATTTCTGTGAGTGCTTGGGTTGGGGGTGTGTCCGAGTCCTTCTACGAGGATTTTTATCAGTTCTGCCCGATTAATGAGCTGTCCAGGTCGAACAGTGCCATCCGGGTACCCTTGAATGACCTCCTCGAATTCGAGATAGGTGAGAGGGAAATAATGGTGATGGGTTTCGGGGAGGTCAGAAAAGGCGCTTACTGGTGATGCGAAACTCGTGCTAATAATGATTCCGAGAAACCACGCGGCAAGGTATTTCATAGTTTATTAAAGGTTTCTTGAGATTATCGAGAAAAGGATCGAAAACGTACCAGTTTCTCTCGATCTTTTATGGGACTGTTTTCTTTTGTTTTTTAGGCAAAATCCGTATAATGACCAGGCTTTGGTTCTCCTTCGCGCGCTTCAGAAAGCCTCCGTTCGCTTCGGAGAATCCAAAAGTTCTTGGTTTTCGTTGGGGTGTCGCCAAGCGGTAAGGCAGCGGCCTTTGGAGCCGCCATGCGGGGGTTCGAATCCCTCCACCCCAGCCATTGATCTGTACCACAAAAAGGAGACACATCTATTCCAAGACCCTCAAGAAGGTCTCTTTGAATGCCTTTGGTGCTTTCCTGTAGCTCTCCTGGTCTTCTTCTTCCGCATTTTCCAAGAACTGCCAGTTCCAGAATAAGTCGTCGACAATATGAAAGCCGAAGAACTCTAGCACCTTCTTCTGCGTTTCGAGGACCTCTTTCCCATGCCAGTTTTGACCGATAAGGATCAACCCCGCATCGATGCCTTCCAGAATATTGTTTTCTCCGAGAGTAGAATGTCGATTTTCTAACCAGGTCAGTCGTTCGATCAGCTTTTGATAGATGGCATTGGTCTGCCCCCAGCGAACTGAAGAAAAAAAGACGACGCAGTCTGACTGGAGGAGTTCCTTACTGATTTTCCAGAGCTCGTCGTCTGGATGGTTGATGCTGGCCCAGCAACGATGGTGCCCCGTAGGATTCTTTTGGTCATCCTTGAGTGACGCCTTCTGCTCACCACAGGTATTTCCTCGTTCGGTGGATACATTCCCTTCACAGGAAAAAATGTTCATTGTTGGTACTTCTATCACCTGTGCCTTTCCCTCCAATTGATGGCTGAGCTGATAGGCCAACTGGGTACTCTTTGGCATTTGCCCGCCTTCTTCGCCCGACCAACGGTTGGAAGTGGTGAGGAACAATACTCGCTGTTTCTTTTTGAGGTATTCGAGGGATTGTAGATACGGCTGATGCGTGATGGGTTGATGCATACGTGATATGAGGATGGAATGATCATAACCAACCGGACAGAGATATCAAAACAACCCTTCGATGACTCTCAGGGTTGTTTTTTTGAATCGTAAGTGGAGTGTGTCGTTATTTCTTCATCATGAAGACATGAGGGCCTTCAAAGCCTTTGATCCCCAGTGACTCCTCCAACTCTCGCAGTTTCTTTCGAGTGTTGTGGATTTCCACAAAGGTGGCGAAATTTTCAGCCGTGACTTTTTCGAGAATTTCTTCGGGGACGCCTTGCTCAGTCGCGTGAGCCTTCCAGGTGTCGTATCCGCCGGTGAGTGCGGCTTCCATCGCGGCTTCTTTTTGCTCCATCTCAGCTTTGTGGAGAACTTCTAGTTGTTCTCGGAGTTGGGTGACCCGCTCTTCATCACCGTCTTCACGGGCGGCTTTCAGGTCTTCGATGAGCGCCTGGACTTCAGGGCTCGCTTGGGCCTGCTTCATCTTCATTTTCATGTCTCCCTTTTTCATCATTTCCATGCGTGGCTTGCCTTCTTTCTTTCCGAAGAAGTCTCCGAAGAAAGCCTGGGTGGACGGGATGGAGCTCCCGATGAGGAGAGTTGCCGCGAAGGTGGTCACGGCAGTTTTTTTGAAATTCATACTTTTTTGGTGAATGGTAAATAATAGGTGAGCGCTCATTGAGAGATACGCAACTCTTTTGGAAATCCTTGCACGAAATAGTGGGGTGGGATGGTCTGGATCGAAAGCACCGCGAAGGTCGATGGATCAATGACTTCTCCAAAGACTTGAACAAGGTCTTGAGGCAGTACGGCGGAGTCCTGAAAAACCCACAGTTCCCATACCTGATGATCGACGGCTTCCAAGAAAATCGTGTTGTCGACTTCGGAGAGGATTTCTCCCATCAGACGTCCTTCTTGAGGATTGTGAAAACGGGCCACGTCAATTTTTCGCGGTAATTTCTTGTCTTGCCAGTTCATGAGTTCAGCCGGGATGGGGGTGGGCAGGAAGAGCGATCCGCCCGCGACAAACACCGTGAACAAGATCAAGGAAATCCAGGCGAAGCTGTAGCGGTATCCCCTCTTGGTAAAGCGAAGGAAGACAAAAGCTCCGATGAATGAAAGGACGATCCCGCCGATCCAGAGCCAAGAAACCATTTCTCGAACAAAGCCGAATTCACCGCCGGGCCAACGAGAAGCAATCCCCCATTCAGCCTGGATGAACTGAGCCAGTTGGGTACCGGTGAAGACGGCTGCGATGCTGATGGCCAAGATCACTAAGAACCAGACGGCAGCGTTTTTCAGCACAAACCTCCAGGATGGAAGCGGCCTTCGGTGCTCCTGTTTGATTTTGTCGAGGATGGACTGAGACATTTTGCTCATGCAGTTTGGGTAAGGTATTGGAGTTGTTGAGTGCGGGTGGCGAGCTCGGAAAAGGATTTTTTTGCCCGGGAGATCAGAGCGGCCACGGTCCCTGGAGGACGCTGAATGATATCGGCGATTTCATCGTAGTTTTTGTCTTCGTAATAGTACAAATACAGCACTTCCCGGTACTCGGGCTGTAAGAGCGCCAGCAGTTTTTGTACGCGCTCGGAGGTAAATTTTTTATCGAGCTCAGCAGCAAAAGTGGCCTCTTCAATGCCCGCATCAAAGGTGCCGCTCGATTCATCCAGGGATTGTTCTTGCGGCCTCGCTTTTTTTCTTCTCCAAAAATCAATCACTTGATTGCGGGCGATGCGAAAGAGCCAGGTGGAAAGCTTGAGGGTTTGGTCAAAGTCGTTGAGATGGTCGTAGGCCTTCAAGAATATTTGCTGGGTCAGGTCTTCGGCGTCCGCTCTGGAGAGCTGAGAGAGGCTGGAGACGAATTTCAGCAAGGGCTTTTCATAGCGTTCGACAATCAACCCATAGTCGTTGGGGTTTTTTAAAGCCCGTTGGATGAGGTCGAGGTCATTCATCACTGTGGTATACGAAATCAGCGGGGGTTTTCTTACAGAAAATATTCCTTCTTTTCATCTGGCGCTTCCGTGCCGAAGTACCGATCTCCAAAGTCCCCTATGCCTGGAACGATAAATTTCCGCGGATTTAGGTGATCATCGATTTGAAGGATCACCTTTTGGACTTTTGGGAAGTGCTCTTCCACGAACTGAATGCCTTCTGGGGCGGCGATCATGGAAGCGAAGATCATCTGTTCTTCAGGAATTGATAGGGAACGGATGATTTCGATCGCCTTAACGGCACTTCCTCCGGTGGCTAGCATGGGGTCGATGAAGAGAACGGTAGTATTTTCTGAGAGTGGCGGAAGATTTCGGTAGTATTCCGCAGCAATGGCGGTTGCTTCATCCCTCCTGAGACCAATAAATCCTACCGCCGCCTCCGGGTAGTATCTCAAAAAAGCCGGCAAGATCGCCAGACCAGATCTGAGGATGGGAATAATGACGAGGGGGTTGAGGGGTTCTTCCCCTTCCGCAGTTGAAAGAGGTGTTTCGACGGCGACTTTTCTCCGTGGAACGAACGGAAAGGTTTTTTGCGCAAGCATCTCAGCAAGTTTTTCCGCCGCGCTTCGAAAGTCGTTTCTGGATGTGTCCTTATCCCGCAGTTGGGTCAAAAAAGCTTGTTCCATACCTACCAGATAAAAAATGCTATGCCGAAGAGCATCAAGAGGACGATGAGGAGATCTGTTTTGACACGCTTGTTGAGGTACTCCTTTCGGACGGTCAAAAAGCCATAAGCGATGAACACTCCCAGCATGATTTGCTTAAACAAAAGCGTGTCGTACATACGGATCAGCAAGTTGTCTTCGACGCCGCTGCGCTTCAAATAATAGGCTACAAAGAGAAAGCTTAGATAAAACACTACGAGTGCTCCACTAAATCGCTGCAGCTCAAACCATACTGATTCATACTGTTGCTTGGCGAGCACATCCGATTCCTGGTGCTGATTGGGAAGGTCGACGGTTTGCATCCAGTGGACCACTTTGGAAACCTTTTCGTTCGCCTTTACAAAATGGGAAACTTTTTCGGGGAATTCCGCATACGACGAAACCTTTGGGGTCGGATTTTTTTGTTCGTAGGCCTTCCATTTTTCATCTTCATACAGTTGTATTTCCCGCTCCGCGATCTTCTGGGCAGCACGAATATCATGTCGTAATTGCTTCCATCGGGCCTTGTTTTGGTTTTCCCGCACCAAGTCGATCATACCGCTGAGGTGGAGCAGATGGTTTCTGGTTTCTGGTGAAATGGCAGCTCCTTTTTCGGCGACCATCAGCTGGATGGATTCGTGTACTTCGTTCAGCTCTTCATCCGGAATCACCGGTTTGGAATGAATGATGCGGGGCGCGCTTTGGAAAAGAATGCTGTCCTCGGGGGGTGTCGATGGCTCAGCAACTGATGGTTGATGCGATTCTGAAGCAATTTCAGCCGCTTGTTCTTCGACTTCCGTTTCGCTCGGCTCTTCATGACGATAGGCTTCATCCTTTCGGTACACGCGGGAAACTTTGTAGCCGAAGTCTTTTTCTAACTGGTGTTTTACGAGGTCTTCATCCGTTCCCTGAATCGTCCCCTGGACCTTCTCTCCTTCCGCGTCGATGGCGTCGAACAGGTAGGGCATGGTTTCTTCCATCTGAACTTTCAACTCTTCCAACGAAATGAGTTCCAAGCCTCGCGCCTGGATCATCGAAGAAGCCTCAGCAAAGTGCTGGCTGTCGATCACGCCTTCAAGGACCTGACCGGAGTGGTTTTTGGCTTTGTACTGGAAGGACTTCATGGGGGGGGGTGGAGTACCTTTATTCTAGCAAATTAGGACCATTAAGGAAGTTAAGATTGTTTATAACTCACCCCTAACCCCTCTCTTCCAGAGAGGGGGATTTTTTTATTTTTAATTCTAGTTTTTTCATGACTTCCTTTATATCTGAAAAAACTTCATCGTTCGTAAATCGAATGACTTTCATACCCAAGGTCTTGAGAACTTCAGTCCTGAATTCATCGTATTCTTTTTGTTCATCATGAATTGAACCATCTATTTCAACAATTAAACGATGTTCATAGCAATAAAAATCTGCAATAAAATAACGCTTAGAATTATCGATCCAAACCGGAATTGGAAATTGCCTAGAAAATTTTTTATTCAGATATCTTCTATCTCTTACCTCTTCCCAGAAAATTTTTTCAGCAGGAGTCTGCCTTTTTCTTAATTTTCTTGCGGTTTCTACAATCACTGAACCCATGTCATTTATGTATTACCTCCCCTCTCTGGAAGAGAGGGGCCGGGGGTGAGTTATACCACTTCCTACTTTCCCTTCCCGTGAGTGAATCCCTCAATTGCCCTCATGATTTCCATGGGAACCATCCAGATGGTGGTGTTGGACTGGTCGGAAGAGATGTCGTTGATGGAGTGGAGCGTGCGAAGGTGAAGTGCGCCATGTGCGCTGTCGAGCATTTGAGCTGCTTTTACGAGATTCTCTGCGGACAACACTTCTCCTTGGGCTTTGATGATCACCGCCCGTCGTTCTCGTTCTGCTTCCGCTTCCTTGGCCATGGTTCGTTTCATGTCTTCGGGGAGGAGCACGTCTTTGAGTTCCACACTGATCACCTCGATCCCCCACGGATCGGTCGCTTTGTCGACGATTTCTTCGATTTTTTTGGAGATGGTATCCCGGTTGCCAAGGAGTTCATCCAAGGTGGTTTCCCCCACCACATTTCTCATGGTCGTCTGAGCCAACTGACTGACGGCATAGTAGAAATTTTCCACTTCCAAGATCGCTTTTTCCGCGTCGCGAACTCGGTAATAAATCACCGCATTTACCTGGGCGGAAACGTTGTCTTTGGTAATCGCGTCTTGACTGGGGACATCGACGGCTTTCACACGCATGTCGACCTTGTACATCTTCTGAAAAATTGGAACAACCAGTCTCCATCCGGGTCCTTTGGTCCCAGAAAGCTTCCCAATTGTCAGCATCACTCCTCGTTCGTATTGGTTGACCTGACGGATGAGGATCACCAGGAGGATGATCAGGAAGGGAGCAAGAGTCGTGAACGAAGCGAGAAAGTAGAAGAGTTCCATAGGGATATGTAAGGGTTTATTCAGACAAGATAGTATTCTTTTAGGCGCGGATTACAAGATCCTCCACTTCCCATCTTTGATTTCAATGCTCATCCCGGCCTTCAAGTCTCCTTTGAGCGCCTTTTCTCTCAAATCGACCAGGAGTTCTTCCGGAAACATTTTTTTGATGCCCCAACTGACCCAGGAGTCTTCCACGGCTCCGTAGCTTTTGAGGAACTGGATCATTTGCTCGGTCAACAAAATGCCTTTCTTCGGGGAAGACTTGGATTCCTTCTCGGGTGATTGGGTCATCGGAGACGCAGGAGCTTGGGTCGGCGGCTGAATGGCACTGGATGGTTTGTTGTAGCGGGTGTTTTCGTCGTAGCGTTTGTAGATCAAGTACAACAAGACGATTCCTCCGATGTAAAAGGAGGAGGTGGGGATATTCGCGAAAAAAGAGAAGAAGGATTCCATAGTGACAGTCTATACCTATGGCATCACTTTAGAAAAGTTTCATCGCTTCGTCGAGAGCTTCCGACTGACTGGACCTGACATCAGCTTCATAACAGGACTTCATGATAAAGCCTCCCACAATTTTCATGCCTTGTTCTGGGAGCTGATAGATTGAAGCTCGAGCAGGAAGGCCATCCTGGAGGAATTCTTCCCTTCGCTGATATTCTTCCACCAATTTGACCTCAACACCTGCGAACAGTTTTTCGAAAGCTAGGGCGTTGTCGGTCGCTAGGTAATATTCATATACTCCTTTCTGTCCCGTCACTGGCTTCATGACGAATCGGACGTTCTGTGCTGAAGGTAGATACAGAGATTCCTTCATGTCGATCAAGACCGCATTAAATCCCTGAGGATCTTCCTTCGTCACCACCAGTTGAATTTTCTTCCCGCTCCATTCAAGTTGGATCACCTTGTGACGACTGATGTAGTCCGTGAGTTCGGGAATAGTGGAACAGAGCTCAAGGATTTTTTCTCGATTGAGTCCGACCAGGCTTAAATGGACCTGTGGCAGCTCCACAAACCCCACTTCTCCTTCTAAATGTTCCGCAATAGATTGCTGGTATTCCGGATCTTCAAATTGAATTTGGTACGCGGTAGGCAACAGGGATCGGTAGATATCCACTCGTGTGGTCGCGATGTAAAGATTGGTGGCGACGACTGGGGTTTCTTCCCCCGCCTTAAATTCCACATCCGGGCCGATCAGGACACTTTCAGCAATGCTGTAGCGGACGTCTTTCCTTGTCTTGCGAACGAACATCATCAATCCCTTGTTCGGAAGAAGATGGTCGATGCCGAGGATGGCATTGGGAAAGAAAATCCCTTTGATATTTTCGCTCGGATCTCTTTCCTGCAGATGGAAAACAAAGAGGTCAGACATAGGTCTTCATTGAATAAGAAGGCGATTATTTTAAGTCTTTTTCCCCATTTGTCAAAAGCCATCTCTTGGCCTTTTGTTCTTCCTGTTGTCGAAGAATGCGAACACTCCCTAGAGAAATTCGATTTTTCCCTTTTTCATATCCACCTTCACCGACTTCATTTCACTCGCTTTTCCTTTCCCCAGCTCACCGGAAATGATCTTTACGGCCAGTGGATCGAGCAGTTCGGATTGGATGACGCGCTTGAGCGGACGGGCACCGAAGAGTGGATCAAAGCCTTCGGCTGCCAGATGATCTTTGGCTTTGTCCGAAACTTCCAGCTGAATCCCCTGTTTTTCCAGGCGTTTGGAAACTTGCTGGAGCTGGATATCGACGATTTTGCGAAGGTGCTCTTTGCTGAGGGCTTCGAAGGTGACGATGTCGTCGACGCGGTTGAGGAATTCGGGTCGGAAGTATTTGCCGAGTTCTTGTTTGAGCTTCAGTTCTAATGCGGTTTTTTCCAGCTTGCCGTCGGCGTATTCCTGGATGAATTGAGAGCCGACATTGGAGGTCATAATAATAATCGTGTTTTTGAAGTTCACCACTCGGCCTTTGGAGTCGGTCAACCGTCCGTCGTCTAAGATTTGCAGCATGACGTTGAACACATCGCGGTGGGCTTTCTCGATCTCATCGAAGAGGATGATGGAGTAGGGCCGGCGTCGAACGGCTTCGGTCAGCTGGCCTCCTTCTTCGTAGCCCACGTATCCCGGTGGAGCACCGATCAGACGCGCGACTGCGTGCTGCTCCATATATTCACTCATGTCGATGCGGACCATGGCGTGTTCATCATCGAAGAGAATTTCCGCGAGGGCTTTGGCGAGTTCTGTTTTCCCTACTCCGGTCGGCCCCATGAAGATGAAGGATCCGATGGGTCGGTTTTCCGATTGAATTCCTGCTCGGCTTCGACGGATGGCATTTGAGACGGCGATGACTGCTTCGTCTTGTCCGACGACGCGCTGGTGGAGCTCTGCTTCTAAGTGAAGTAATTTTTCTTGCTCACTTTGGAGCATCTTCGTGACGGGAACTCCGGTCCATTTTGAAACGACTCGGGCGATGTCTTCTTCGGTGACTTCTTCCTGAAGAATGGATCCTTCTTTTTGCATTTTTTGAAGTTTCTTCGTGAGCGCATCCATTTCTTTTTCTTTGTTGGGGATCTCGCCATAGTTGATCTCAGCTACTCGTTGCAGATCACCATTTCGCTCAGCCCGTTCTGCTTCCATGCGGAGCTGCTCGATGTCGGATTTCAGATTTCGGATTTGGACGATGATGTCCTTTTCTGATTTCCAGCGCAGTTCGAGTTCGTTCTTTTGCTCCTGGAGGTCTTGGATTTCTTTATCGATTTTTTTCAGGCGTTCCTTCGAGGCTTCATCGCTTTCTTTTTTCAACGCTTGTTTTTCGATTTCCAGTTGAATGAGCTTTCGCTGAAGGCGATCGATCTCTACCGGTTGACTGTCGATTTGCAGGCGAAGGGCTGAAGTCGCTTCATCGATGAGGTCGACGGCTTTGTCGGGGAGGAAACGGTCGGTGATGTAGCGCTGGCTCAAAGTGGCCGCAGCGACGATGGCGCTGTCTTGAATCCGAACTCCATGGTGCACTTCATATTTTTCTTTAATGCCCCGAAGAATGGTGATAGTTTCTTCGACGCTCGGTTCGGACACGAAGACCGGCTGGAACCTTCGTTCGAGCGCGGCGTCTTTTTCGACGTACTTTTGATACTCCTTCAGCGTTGTGGCGCCGATCATGTGGAGCTTGCCTCGTGCTAATTCAGGTTTAATCAAATTTGAAGCGTCCATCTGTCCTTCTGCGGCTCCCGCTCCGACGATCAAATGCATTTCATCGACGAACACGATGACCCGTCCTTCGGCGGCCACGATTTCTTTGATGACTGCTTTTAAACGGTCTTCGAATTCACCTCGATATTTCGCTCCTGCAACCATGGCGCCAAGATCAAGGGAGAGAACTTCTTTGTTTTTCAAAGTTTCAGGGACGTCCTGGTCGACGATGCGTTTGGCCAGTCCTTCGACGATAGTGGTTTTTCCTGTCCCGGGCTCACCGATCAAAACGGGATTGTTTTTGGTCCGTCGCGAAAGGATTTGCATGATGCGACGGATTTCTTCGTCACGCCCAATCACTGGATCGATTTTGCCCTCACGAGCGAGGCGAGTGAGATTGGTCGAATATTTTTCCAAGGCCTGATACTTCGCTTCCGGGTTATCATCGGTCACGCGTTGGCTGCCGCGAACTTCTTTCAGGACTTCACTCACTCTTTTTTTATCGATGTTTTGCGCGTTCAAGATCTTCTTCACCACATTCTCAATTTCGAGAAAAGCGAGGAGAAGGTGTTCGGTCGAAATGTATTCGTCTTTGAGGTCGGCTGCTTCTTTGCTGGCCTGGTTGAGAATTTTTTTGAAGTCTTGGGAAAGGTAGACATCCACTCCGCCTTGAACTTTCGGAGCCTTGTCGATTTCATCTTCGAGTTGTTCGCGAATGAGATCGGTATCGGCTTCCAGTTTTTTGAGAATCGATAACACCAAGCTTCCCTCTTGGGCAAGCAGGCTGGCGAACACATGCGCGCAATCGACCGATTGCTGGCCGTTGTCTTGGGTCAGCTTGATGGCGGCTTGCAGGGCTTCGGTGGTTCTTTTGGTGTAGTTGGCGCCGTTCATAGGGGGCTGGATAATTGAAAGAGGGCAATTCTCCGAAGCGCGAACTGTGCGACTGGAGGTGGCGCGAAGGAGAATTAGCACTCTCTATTATAGAGTGCTAGATTTTGATTTCAAGATTATTCTTCTTTACTAAATGGATTGAGGGACGACAAAACACTTCCAATCCTGCTTCTAAAATTATTTACATTTCTTGAGTACTCTCCTCCTGTAGCACGATCTAAACTATTAACAATTGATCGATTAGCGTTCGAGAGCTCTTCCACTGCTTGCTCTCCTGCCATCCGAAGTCCCTCGGTGGGATTTGCGACAAATGATCTCGCCCCTTCGGCCGTTGCCTCCGCTCTTCTCTTTGCTTCAGCAGCCACTTCTCCTGGTAGACTGGTCAAGAATTCAGCTGTTGGACTCCTCAGAACATCCCGTGTTTCCCCCTCCCCCCCCAATCTTTCACGAGTGGTGTCGTAGGCGCTTTGCATCCTGTTCGCTAACGCATTCACCATAATGATTCTTCTTTCGAGGTCGTCTCGATGATGCATATCAAGTGCTGAATCCCGGTCACTCTCGATGATCTCATCCGGCTCCGCCCGGAATGCAGCAATGACTCGTTGTGCAGCAACGTTCGTATTTTCGGAATCGGTCATGGGGACCCAAGCCCTCCAAGAATTGTCATCGTAATCCCAGGTTTCATTCACTCTCCAATTTTTTCCGTCCCAATAAACACCCGTTCGCGCTGCATTTCGTTCATTGAAGAAGAGTCTCAACTGCCCGATGTTTGGCATCCCTGTGTATCCAAAGTATTGAGCGAGGATATAAAAAGCTGCTGTTCCTGGTGAGTTTGGCATTCTTCCTTCCATTTCATGACGCACCTCTTCTTCGGAAAGATTCTCAAAGCTGAGGACTTTTTCAACACCCTCTATTTCTTCGTCAAAGTAACTCTCGGCATCCTGACTGCGGACGTAGGGAATACCAAGACTCCTCATCCAAATCTCGAGAAGCCCTGAAAGTTTATCGAGCCGATCGTATCTTTCATTACTTCCTTTTTGATCGATGTTAGCCTGAAGGTAAGCTTGCAATACATTGAGTGAAAACTGGAGATAGTTCGGATCCAAACTGGAAATTCTCCGAAATAAAGGATTGCCAATCGTATTTATAAATTCAGCTGTGTTCGCACCAGAAACGGCATTGAAGATTTTCACCACGTCCTGAGAGCTGATGGTTTCCAAGTTGTATTTCACTTCACTGACCGTGATCTCTTCCGTTGTATCCGGACCAGTCTTGAGACGATAGATCACCGGTTGTCCGTTCACTTCTCGGAAACGCATGGTGTCCGCGAAAACTTTCGATTGGGCAAGATACAGTTGAGCTTGGGCGTAGCTTTCGACATTCAGGTCCGCCGTCACAGCTGTTATATATTTAAATCGATACCCCATGTACACCGGGTCTTTTTGAAGCGGGGCTGGTGTATCGAGTTTGATCAAGGCTTGGATCATGTCTGACCTCGTATTGGATCTTCCTTCATGAAGGTCCTCAGTCGTCCATGTGGAATAGGCAGCTAGGGTGCGTTCACCTATTTCCAGATCATTTCCCGTCGTGTACCACTGGTGAAGTAAATAGCGTTTTCCCTGATCTTGAATTTTCATCGAAGCCATCATGAGTTCACTCATTTGTTCTGCGTTCGGCCGCTGACCTTCGGGGATCTGAGGTGGACGTACTCCAGAGATTCGCTGCCCTTCTCTTAATGCCAGCTGATAAAAATCATCCGCTTCCATTTCTTGTTCGGCTGCTGCCTCCATGGCACTAACGACGGCTTCCTGGATGAGCATCAATGAGCCTGTCAAAAGGATCAATGGAACCGCAGCAGCGGATGCGCCCACGGCAATCGTTATTCCGATATCGGCGGCGAGTCCTACGACTCCCACCGTCCCGGTGGTGTACGCTTTCACCTTGAGGTATGCCACCACGTCGGGATTGCTTTTGAACTCTTCCGCCAAAGCATATTGTTGTCGAGCTTCCCAGATGGCTGCTACTGCTCCCACTGCCGCCAGTGCCGGAGGAGCGAACTTCGCTATTCGGATCAATCCGGAAGCAAATGGGATTTTGACCTCTGGGAGGACTCTGGCCATTCGGCTTACGATTCGATTCAAAGAAGATTCAGTTTTCAAAGTGGCCGCGATTTCATCCGCTGCCTGGGCGGGAACACCCGCTGCTTTCAGGACATCAGCTGCTTCATCGGTTTTTCCTAATTGCTGTAATGCTTCGAAGTGCTGCGGTTTCAAGTCCCCTCCTTCAGCCAGGATCTTCATGGCTTGGTTGAGCTCTTGTGATTCAGAGATCGCCACCCGCAGGCTGACCGTATCCGGTAAGACTTTTGCTTCTTGGAGCGCTGCGAATAATTGCACCTGACTTTGATCGGCCGCGGTCAGCGCTCTTAAGGCCACTTCGATCTGATCGTCTGCTAAGTCGAGGGCTTTTAAAGCCCCTCTCAAATCATCCGGATGAGCATTGGCAAGTGAACGAAGTCCTTCCAGTTGAGCAGGGTGAATGTTCGTCGCGCCTCGGCTCGCACGAAGGAGTTCTTCAGCTGCTGCGCGCATGGAGCCGGTACGGGCGACTTCCGTGGCGATGCTGGTGGCGCGCGCAGCGTCGACTGCCTCGGCCGCTCCCTTTAGTACAATATTTGTTTCACTCAGCCCCTCACCAAGAATATTCGCCTGTCTGAAGACGTTCGTAATGACATCTAATCCCTCTTCTGATTTAAGAGCATTCCTCACAAGGTCGAGCTTGTCTTCCGCAACACCAAACTGTTTCATCACATTTCTAAAAACCTCTGCCATCGTATCGTCTTTGGAAAGATTCCTGAGGATCTGAAGCTCCGAAGGTGAAATCGCCTTTCCTGCTTTGAGACTTTGAAGTGTCGACATTCCCGCTTCCAAATCTTCAAAATATTTGATGGCTTTCTGGACAGTTTCGATAGCCATATTCGCATCTCCACCACTCACCGTGTTCGCAATAGGCTTCACGATATCAACTGGCGAATTGGAAATAGCTCTTCGTGCCGCATCTATTCTCATGCCACTGGCAACCCCTCCCCCTTCTGCGCTCCTCAACATTGAAAGTGCCTCTCTTAACGAATCCTGCGCTCTTATCAAGTCTCTCATCTCACCTCCGAAGGCGGACCTTAGAGCTCTTAGTCTTCCAGAGATCAAGTGGTATCTTTCGATCACCTGTATTCCGATATTATGACGGCCTACTTCCGCAAATCCATTTGCCATTTTTGCGACTGCCGTTTCGCCGTTTTTTGCCCCCTGAAAGAACGGGCCTATCATTCTTGTTTTTGAAAAACGATATACATCAGAGGCACCGGTGATGGGATAAAAAGCCGTTTCTAGCAGCGCCCTTCCGAATCCTGTTGGCAAGCGTAGATTCCCAAGACTCGAAGCCACACCCAACACCATAACTGGCACCATTCCCTCCCCGTATTCAAATATGAATTCTTTCGCACTAAATTGTCCATGAATAGGATGTGTCACGAGGGTTAAAAGCTGCTTGGGCATCTCAAAGTACTTTTGAGTCGCTCCTTCCATCAAGTACGTGCCACCTTCTTCCACCACCAACACATACGTTCCATTCAAGAGCCCCTCCCGGTATCCTTCGATCACTTCAGCACTCGTGTTTCGTAATTGTTCAAAGGGCCTTCTTAGGAATCCTCCACCAAGGGCACTGATGATACTTTCAGGATTTGGGAGAAAACGATTCGCTGCTTCGTATTGTTCTTCGATTTTCAAATTTGGATTAACCGCCAGGCATCTTAATTGGTTCTCTTGGATCACCGCCCCCATTTGGTCAACCCATTTCCCTTCGTTATTTTTTCTGCCCCAATAAATGTAACCATCCTTCACTAAGAAATCGATAGACGCTTTTTGAGCAATGATCCGAAGCGCATCAATCTCCTCCATGGTAACCCCACCTTCCAGCTGAATTTTTTGCAACAATTTTTCAGCTTGCTGGATAAGGACCTTTCCCGGTTCGGACTCTCTCATGCCCTGTATTTTCAGCTGATCAATAAATGAAGTAAACCCTCTGGCATTTTCCATGCGGATTTTTTCAACTGGCGTGAGACGAATTTTATCTGTCAATTTTGTGAGGGCCTGACTCGTTAAATCCTGTAATTGCTCTTTATACTTGGTGAGGGGCTCTTCTCCCGAAATGATTTTTGATGCTGCTTCCAATTGTTCTGAAGAAAGGGGGCCAAAACCTTCTCGTTCCAAAAACGCTGCCAATTCTTGTCTTTTTTGAGTTAAAAGCAATTTTAATTGCTGACCATTTTTCGGAAGTAGGAATCGTTCATCAGCTTCGGCTAAACCTACAAAAAAAGCACTCAAAATGAGGGTTGATCGAATAGGGTGACTTCCCAGAAGATGCGCGAAGCCAACTAATGACTCATAACCACTGCTGAGACCACCTTTTACTGCATCAAAATTTCTAATGCACAGGTATCCGCCGACCAAAGTTAACTCGACAGAATGCTCTCTCATCCAGCTTGTGACGGGCAGCAATGAATCACCCATGTCGTGCATGTAGTTCTTCAATGCCTCTTTGGGCCTTACCCACTGGATCCCATTTTCATCTGTCACCTCTCGGGTTTCTCCTCTGATTTCGTTCATAATTTCATCCGAGTGAGACCCCCAAATTCTCCGGGCCTCTCTTAGATCGCCTCTCTTGAACGCTGCCAAACCTTCCATGAATTTTTCTTGATTTAAGCCATCGAATTTTCCTCGAAACATTCCCCAGAGTCGATCTACACTCATAAACTTCCCCGCGATGTACACCCCTCCCGCGATCAACGCTCCCACTCCCAAGAGCTTGGAGAACGAACTTCCACCGGATTCCGAATTGAAGAGTTTATTCAGCAGGTAGATCCCTCCCCCCACCGCTGCGGTGATGAGAGCTGCCCGTTTAATCCCCGGTGGGATTTTTTCCCACTGGTCTTTGATATCTTTCCAAATACCCTTTTCTTCTTCCGAAGCATTTCCTGGAGCTTGAGGTGCTTCACCACGATCCGTCGCGGAAACAATGTCCGCGGCAAAACCCATAGCTCTGACATTGCTCTTCAGTTCGCTCAAGAGCGTCACCCAAGTCTCTCGGACTTTTGGAACCGAATGATTCGGCAAGCGTGCCAAGGCATCGAGCAGAGTGTTTTCTTGTGGAAGCAGTTCACGGTTGCCATTCGCCGTCCCGATGCGAAGCTGGTCTTTTCGCGATCGAAGATCATCTAGAAGGCCCTGCTGGTTGCCGGTCGTGAAAGCTTGATAATTCAGCTGTCGGCTGCGGATCAGGAGCACGAGCAGCACGGTCAATCGTTGCTCCAGCGATCCGAAAAACACTTCGCGAGCTTCATCATTTTCGAGCGTGGTTCCTTCGATCTGTGCCAAAAGACGGGTCTGATCTTCCTGATCAGCTCTGAGAAAATCCTGTTGTTGAATGCCGCTTTCAAGTCGAGAGAGTTGTTCTCGAGTCAGATCTTTTACGATGTCCCCTTTCAAACCTTCCAACTGCCATTGCAAATTCTTGTCCGCATCGTTTTTTCCGACTTCTGTTTGAAGATGGCGCTGAGATTCGTTCAATCCGTCCGCTCTCCTGTACACGAATCTTTCAGGCTGAAATTCAGGGAATAAAAATGGGTTTTTGTTGTTCATTTTGAGGGTTTTGAATCATTTCATTATAGCACAAAAAAGCCCTTTTTTGAAGGTTTCAAAAGGGCCATCCTCCCATTTCGACCGAAACTGAAGGTCACTTGGAAGGGGCTCGTTCGATTGGCTCAGGGTAAATTCCGTGGAGAAATCCATAAGCTCCCCTGTGTTCCCATTCCGACCGAAACTGAGTGGGTTCTGGGCGTGGGTGTAGTGGAGGAATCCCTTGGCAGGGCACCGGGAGAGGGATTCCTCCATTGCGTCCTCCTCATTGGCTCACCTACGACTTCAGTCGGAATGGGAAAAAAAAATGATAAGCATGGTTGTCTCATCATTGAGGTACTTCTTTAAGAATTCCTCATATTTAAAGCCTTTTCCGCCTCGGCGATCAGCCGATCCAATTGCTTGGTTTGTTCTTCGGTTTGAAGAATGGCGTCGATAAGGGCTTGTTTTTGGTCGTCTTCCACGGCTTTTTCTACCGCGGCTTTTTGGAGTCTTGCTTCTTGGAAAAACCGACGGAATTCCTCCTGGTACTGAGGCTTTCCCTCGAGGGAATTGACCAGCACTTCTTCCAACTCCATCAGAAACGCATCATCCGACTGAGCGATAAATTCCGCTAGCTGATCAGGATTTTTAAAGGTATTTTCGAGGAGTTCCAGGACCTGCTGTCCTTCGGCTTCCGTCAGCTGATCTGATGGAGCTCCGGAAGTTTCCATAAAATTCTGGCGAACTCCTTCCTGTTCTTTTGCTTTTTCATTGAGCACTTTCAAGGCTTCCTGATCGTGTTCACGGATCAATCCGGCGAACATTTCCAGTTTTGCCTGGTCAGCATTTTTGAGTTCCTCCAGGAGACGCTGCTTGTCCGCGTCGCGAAGCATGAGGCGTTGGATTTGAACAGAGATGGTGGTTGAGGTTGGATTCATAAGTGGTTATTGATTGGGGATTTCTGATTGAAGGCTTCTTAAGCGCTGGAGTACTTGAGCTTTATGAGAACCGAAGACGGTTGATCCTAGTGATCCAGAAACGGTGTTGATGCTTCTTTCGATTCCGCTTCGGGCTACTTGCAGGCATTCTGATCTCGTATTTTGACGGTTGATGTCTGCCATGAGACGAGCTGCCGCACCGTTGATTCTCCCCCTGGCGATCCCCACATAACTTTGAAGCTGACTGATCATATAGGCTGTGCTTTCATTAATTTTTTGAATCATGGTTCCTTTCAAACTTTCTAATCCCTCCTGTTGCTCACGAGGTCCTGCTGCCGGTCCCTGTTGAGGGGGGAAAAGACCCAGCAGGCTGAGAGGGTGTAGAGACACTTTTAAGGATTCTCAATATGCTTTCCGCTGTTCCTGATTCGTTCGCCGCGTTGATGAACATATTTCGGATATTATTCATTGATCCGAGCCTTCCAATTTCAGGATGCTGTTTGAAGGCTTCCCATTTTTCATTCAAGACATTGGCCACATCAATTCGTGGAGGTTGTTTTGCATTCTCAGTGGCTTGGAGTTTGATAAGGGACATAGCGAGCCTTGTTTCAAACTCCGTTGCGGCTTCTCCGGTCAGACCTTCTCCAATTTTCGTCTTTAAACCGGATAGAGGACTTATGTGATTTTTTAAGTAATTTACTAATTCGAGTCCCGTGCTCGCATGAGCTTTAAATTCGTTTCCTTCTTGAACTTGGAGGCCTTCTCCATTCGCTTTCACTCGATAAACGATGGTTTGATTCGCCGCACGAACAGAAAACTTGAGAAAGTCAGGCGCGTTCGCATCCGGCGGCATCGCAGTAAAATCTCCAAGCCTGAGGATATTCTGATCCAGATTTTCTCTCGGCCTTTCAGGTGTTGCGGGAGGAGTTTGAGATGGAGTATTCCCGGGCGTATTCGGATTCGTTTGAGGAGTTTGAGCGGCTGCAGACTTTATCGCCTCCGCTTTTCCACTTCCGAAGAAGACATACATCAGGTTTTTGAAGTGGGCCATCAACAGTGGACCGCTCTTGAGGATGTTCTGCCAGGTACTCCCTCCTTCGAATGCTGTCTGGACGCCTTCGATCGAAGGCATAGACCAGGTGATTTTATCAAAAATGCCTTTCAATCGTTTCGCTACTTCGATTTTCACGAGGTAAACGTCTGATGAAAACTCCGCACGAAGTTGGGTGTTTGCTTCGATCTGATCTAACAAGGCTTTGATTTGTTCTGCAAGCGCAGACTGTTGCTGTTCATTTTTCCCTTCTAATTGCGGGATCAGCTGCTTGGCTTGTTCCATTTTTGCCCGAAGGTCGGCACGGGCTGCTTCGAGATTGGCCTGAAGTTCTGGAGCACTCCGCTGACTTAATTGTTCTCGTGAAGTTTGAGGCGCTACAGGAGCGCTTTCTCGGGGAGCACTTGGTGTATTGTTATCAAATACCCATCGCTTTTGCAGCAATTCGTTTTTTCTTTCGATCTGTTTCAGGAAGGTTTTCATTTTTTTTATTTTTGTTGGAGTTTGGCGCGGATGGAGTCTTCCGCTGCCTTTTCATCTTCTTTCTTTGCACTTTCTTCCATTTTTTCCAGGTCTTTCTCCATACCTTCTAATGTCTGACCAAATTGCCGTCCTTCTTTCTCATGAAAGTCTTCGAGTGCTGCGAGAAGCTTTGCCTGGGGTTCATCAATGCTTGCTTGTTCTTCTGTAATTTCTTGTTCCAGAATCGTCACCCCCTCCTTTGAGGCCGAGATCTCTTGATCGAGGAGCTGTGCATCTTGCTCAAAGAGCTTGGATACCTCTTCCATCATTTCTTCGCTTAGGTTTCCCGTCTGGATGGATTCGATATATTTCTTTTTCTGATTATCCGTCATCGCTCGCGACTGGCGAATCAACTCCATCATCTGAAGGATGTGCTGCTCAGAAGTCATGTTTGCTGTCGGAGTCATAATGAAAGTTGTTAAAGAGATACAGTAGTAAATTCGACCGCGAGAGGATCTGTCTTATCTCCCATTTTTTTCTCCAGTTTTTTGGGCTCAAGAAATTCTCCCTGTCCTGTAAGCTTTTCTTCAGTAAAGATAGGATTTTCTGGCTGTGCAAAATTTATATAAGCATAGTGGTCATTTTCAACTCTGCTTTTCAATAAAAAGCCTTTCGGATTGTTTTCTTTCTTTGCCAGAAAATATTCGGTCGTTCCGATTTTTATTTTGGTGCCTAATGGCAAGGTTTCAAGTTTTCTGATTCTTGCCTCTGTTGTTTCATTGGGGTCATTCAAGACATCCACTTTTTCCTCCACGAGTTTTCGAGAAAAGTACTGCTGCACTTCACCCTTTGTAAAACCATTTCGTGCACCTTCACCATTGATGAGGTTGTCGATCATGCCACTGATAGCAATGAAATCTCCACGCTTGAATCCTCGTTCTTGAACAAGACTTTTGAATATCCCATTTTGGCTGTTCATCACAGCTTCTCGAAGGGCCATTTCCAGCATAGGACGGTCTTCAGGATTCCCATTCGCGACCATAAAATCGATGATGCCTTTCTCGATTTGCTGGATTCTTTGTGTTTTCTCTCTCCCGGCATCCACTTTTTCTTGGTATTCACCAAGGATCTGTCCCGCGAATTGTTGAATTTTTTTAGACTTTTCTATCTCTTGGTTGAGAGCTGAGATATTCTTTTCTCCTGCTGACCAAAGCACATTCTCTTTGTAAAGATCCCTCAATTGCTCTCTTTGTCGAATGTCTTTTTCAAGGTTTGCCGCTAGTTCCTTAGATGCAGAAATACGATGATTCAAGATGGTGATGGAATCTTTCGCATGTGCGGTCGCTTCGTACCCTCTCTTTTGAATTTTCTCGACCTCCGCTTTGATCCGTTTCTCAGCGCTTTTTTCGATCAGATCCCTCACTTGAGCCTTGTCACCGACGTTGAACCATTTTCCAAGACCGCTCCATACCGTGAGATTTCCTAGCTTTCGCTGAAAGCCATTATTCCATTCTTCTTTGATCTTATTGATATGATTTTCACTTGTTTTCAGCATCTGATCGGCATTGTCTTTCGCTTTTTCAGCAGATTTTCCGCGATGCTTGTTGATGCGGTCTTCCCCTATTTTTTCATGCTGAATAATAGTTTCTGCTTTTTCACTCCCTGTCGCCTTATAAATAAGACGTTTTTCACCACTCTTTATCACATTGAACCGATCTCGGGATTGGTATTTTTTTTGCATGTTTTGAGAACTATTCAGATCATTATAGCAAAAATTGAGGGTTTTTACAATGCTAGG
>JBFWVJ010000005.1:0-123593 GCA_050246795.1 Candidatus Altimarinota bacterium | reverse complement strand
TTGTTTCGGGTTTTCTTGGTATTGGAAAATATTGAGCAATATGATTAAACTGTTCATCAGTTAGAAATTTCTGCATAACTTTGGTAAAGATGAGCTCATCTTACCATGCTTATGTTAACACTGCCTAACCCCCTTGCAAGGGGGAATAAAAATCTCAGATTTTTACTATGGAAGAACAAAAACCGCTCCGCGGTTGGAAAGGAATGAAAGAGAGACGAAAAGAACTCCGATATAGTCCCACAAACGCTGAAGATAAACTGTGGAAACACCTGCAAAAGAAACAATTAAATGGACTTATTTTTCGACGTCAGCACGGAATCGGCCCATATGTAGCTGATTTCTATCATGCCTTAAGTCGAACCGTCATCGAAATCGACGGGTCAGTTCATCTGACGCCTGAAGTTCGAGAAAAAGATCAATGGAGAGAAGCTTTCTTAAAAGAACACGGGTATAATAGTATCCGATTTTCGAACCAAGAAGTCTTTCATGACATCGGAGATGTTCTTAGCAGAATCGTCTCTAGTGTCGATTCCGTGAAGCAACTCCCCCCTTGTAAGGGGGCTAGGGGGTTAACATGCGAAGCATAATCCTTCCCCATGCACTACACCACCCATTCCGCAGCCGAAACTGAAGCGCTGGCCGAACAACTCCTCTCCGAGATATTGAACAAAAGAGTTGTACAACTTTCAGGAAACTTGGGCTCCGGCAAAACCACCTTCGTAAAAGGCCTGGCAAAAGCGCTGGGGATCGAAAAGGCAGTGAAATCTCCGACCTATACATACGTCCAAAGCTACCAACTCCCAACTACAAACTACCAACTGCTCTGGCATTTCGACCTCTACCGCCTGCCTGAGTCTTCCGAATACCCCGATCAAGTCGCCGCCTCCATCGGCCTCGAAGACGCCCTCAATGACCCAACCGCCCTCGTCCTCATCGAATGGCCGGAACGGCTGCCCATCAAAACTTCAACACTTCTGCTCCAGTTCGAGAAAAAACAGAACCATCATGGAATACACTCAGAGCTTCAATAGCCTCAAAAGTTTTTTCAGGTTAAAAAGCTAAAGAAGCTAATGAAGCTGAACGCTATCTATGCTACACTCCCCAATGGCTTTTTTAAGAGATCTCTCGTGAACCAATTCACCCGAAAATCCATCCAAAACGACCGAAAACCTGACCAGACCCCGAAAAAAATCCATACGTCTCTCTTTCGAAAAATTGTTCGCAGCATCCCCACCAGCAAGGCGGAATACCGACAAAAAAAAGTCCCGTTCTTTTTCCTGGTGCTGTTTTTGCTTTTTTCCGCCTTTATCATTTTCAAAGTCGTCTACACGACCTATCAGTACATCACCTACTTTGACCTCAAAGACCTCGTTGGGATCATTTCCACGGACCTGCAAAAGGATGATAAAGGACGGACCAACATCCTCCTCCTCGGAACCGGTGGCGAAGGACACGATGGCGCCGATCTCACCGACACCATCATCGTGGCTTCTCTGAATGCTGAAAAAAAAACCGTGAGCCTTTTCTCTATCCCTCGAGATCTGTGGTTGGACCTACCAGGATATCAGTCCAGCCGCGTGAACAAAATCTACGAAATCCTCAAAGGCACCTACGGATCAGAGCAGTCCCTGGAAATCCTCCGGCATGGCATTGAAAATATCACCAATCTTTCCATTCCCTACCATGTCAAAGTTGATTTTGACGCTTTTATCAATGTCGTCGACCTCTTGGGAGGTGTGGAGGTGGTCGTAGAAAAAAGCATCTATGACACGGAATATCCCAAAGAAGACGAAAGCGGGTACGAAACCTTCTCCATCGAAGCCGGGACCCATCTCCTGGATGGATCCACCGCCCTCAAATTCGCCCGCTCACGACACTCCACTTCGGATTTCGACCGGGCCGCCCGCCAGCACAAAATCTTGAACGCCCTGAAAACCAAAGCGCAGGAAGCCGACTTACTCAGCTCTCCTCTGCTCCTCAAAAAACTCTACAACGAATTCGAAGACCATGTGGAAACCAATATCAGCACTCTGGAACTCATCGGACTCGGACAACTCGCGCAAGACTTCGACCAGGAAAACATCACCTCCGCCGTCCTTATCGATACCGACATCCTGGATATGGGAAGCTTCCTCTACACTCCAGAACGACAACTCTATGGAGGGGCCTTCGTCCTCGTCCCTATCGGCAACACCTATGAAGATATCCAACGCTTCATCGCCCTTGTCTTCGATTTTCCAGAATTTTTCCAAGAAGACGCCAGCATCCAAATCCTCAATGGCACGAATCGCTTCGGACTCGCTGCTCAGCTGGGACAAAAGCTCATCCCTTATGGCTTCAACGTCCAACGCTACGACAACGCCGATCGAAAAGACTACACCACCACCCACTACTATATCCACAAACCAGAACAGACCCGAGTGACCGATGAAGTCATCCAGCTCTTTTTCCCAGGTGCGATCAAAATGAAAGGAGCTCCTCCAGCTGGGATCAACACAGACTATGATCTTTCTATCATCACTGGGCAAGACCTTGATCTCACCCAGTTCTAACCCCTTTTTCATCATGAAAAAAGCTCTCTTTCTGGTCCTCCTCATGACCTTCTGTGTCTGGGCAAACGCGGCGCTTGCGATCTTTTCCGACGTACCGATGCAGCACCCCAATGCGAAAGCCATTCAGTTCGTACAAGAACAAGGCATCGTCAGTGGATACCCAGATGGTACTTTCAAGCCCCAACAGCTCATCAACCGCGCTGAATTCACCAAGATCATCATCGGAGCCGTCGTCGGCCAGGAACCTCTCGAACACGCCGGCCAGTGCTTCCCCGACGTCGTGAGCGGCATGTGGTTTTATCCCTATGTCTGCTACGCCGAAAGAGTGGGCATCATCTCTGGATTCCCGGACGGAACCTTTCAGCCTGAAAAAAATATTTCCCTGGCGGAAGCCGCCAAAATCGTCGCCAACAGTTTTGAATTTCCTATAAACGCTGGCGAACCCTGGTTCCAACCATTCATCGACGCCCTCCGCGAAAAGAACGCCCTCCCCACGACCCTTCAGGACCCAGCTCAGCTTCTCACTCGTGGCGAAATGGCAGAAATCATTTATCGGATCGTCGGATCTGAACAGTTCAAGGCTACCGAAAGCCTTCGCGGCTTCAAACAGCAGGTCATCGATCTGGGAAATGCCGAACGAACAAAAGCTGGCCTCTCACCGTTGACCTACAATGCCTACCTGGAAGGCTCCGCTCAGTCCCACGCCGATGACATGCAGCAGCGAGACTACTTCGAACACGACACCCCCGAAGGACTCTCAGAAGAAGACCGGATCAAAGCCAGTGGCTATCTGAAAAACTTCAATGAGTGCAACTGCAACAAAAGCTACTCCGTCGGAGAAAACCTGGCCAAAGGACAAACCACTCCTGAAGAGGTGATCCAGACCTGGATGGACTCCCCCCCTCACCGAGCCAACCTGCTCCATGAAACCTTCACCGAAATTGGCATCGGCATCGCGGAGCTGACCGAAGAAAACGAAGGTCCTTTCGAAGGCTTCATCTGGGTGCAAAACTTCGGCAACGTCCAAATAGAAACCGCACAAAAAGAACGACGAGTAACAGAAAGCTTTGTCCAAATTCCACGATGATCCGCATCACCGACCTCAACAAGTTCTATGGCAACAACGTCCTCTTTTCGGATGTAAGCTTAACCATCGATGCCAAAGAGAAGATCGGACTGATCGGACGAAACGGATCAGGGAAAAGCACCTTTCTCAAACTTCTCCAGCATCCCGAGGACGCCGACGGTGCCATCCAAACTTCGACCAACCTCATCATCAGCTCGCTGGAACAGGACCTGAATTTCGAGCAGCCAACGCTCCACCAGCAAGCCTGCTCCGCCCTCTCGGGCCACAACATCGGACAAGACTGGAAAGCGGAATCCATCCTGATGGGACTTGGCTTTCGGCAGGAAGACTTTCAAAAAGCTCCCAAAGATTTTTCCAGCGGCTTTCAAATCCGCATCCGTCTGGCGGAAGCCCTCATCAAAGAACCCCATCTCCTGCTCTTGGATGAACCAACCAACTACCTGGACATCCTTACCCTGCGCTGGCTGTCGAGATTTCTCAAAACCTGGCAAAACGCTTTTCTGCTGGTCACCCACGACCGGCACTTCATGGAAGAAGTCGTCACCCACACAGTGGCCATCCACCGGGGAAAAATGCGCAAGATGAAAGGCGGTCCGAGGAAGCTCATGGACCAGATTTTTTTGGAAGAAGAAGTCTACGAGCGCACCCGTGTCAAACAGGAGAAAAAAAAGGAAAAAACCGAAGAATTCATCCGAAAATTCAGAGCCAAAGCGAGGTCAGCCGGCATGGTCCAGTCCAGGATCAAAGCCCTGGAAAAACAGGACATCGGCGAAAAACTGGAAAAACTCCCCGAGATCCGCTTCCATTTCCAATCCGATCCCTTTCATGGGGACAGCCTGCTCAAAGCCCACAACCTGAATTTTTCTTACCCTGATGGCCCTCGTATCATCAGGGATTTTTCCCTTACCACGACCGCCGGCGACCGCATCGCCATCATCGGTCGAAACGGAAAAGGAAAGTCGACCCTGCTTAAACTCCTCAGCGAACAGCTCACGCCTCAGTCCGGCAAATTGAAAACCCATCCCGAACTAAAAAAAGGCTCTTTCGGCTCGGACAGCAAAGACAACCTCCACCCGAACCATACGATCTTGGAAGAACTGAGAAAAGTGGGAGACGTGAAAGAGCAAGAAGTCCGCGACCTCTGCGGGGCCTTGCTGTTCCCAGGAGATGACTCGAAAAAAGAAATCTCCAAGCTTTCCGGAGGTGAAAAAAGCCGAGTGTGTTTGGGAAAAGTGATCCTCAAAAAAACCCACCTGCTCTTCCTCGACGAACCGACCAACCACCTTGACATGGAATCCTGCGACGCCCTCATCGAAGCCCTGAAAAAATATAAAGGCACGGTCATCTTCGTCTCCCACGATGAAGACATGCTGTCCCGTCTCGCCAACCGTCTGATCGTCTTCGACCGCGGAGAAATCTCCGTGAAGGAACAAGGCTATGAAGAATTCTTGCAGACCGAAGGCTGGTCTGAAGAAGAAGATGAAGCCTACTTTCTCTTCAAACGCCCCTCGGACAACAAAAAGCGCTACGAAGAACGAAAGGAACAACAAAAACGCCTGCGCTGGGTGACCAAGCGACAAGGAGAACTCAGCGAGCGGCTCGAACACCTCGAGCAAGGCCAACGGAAAACATCTCTGGAACTCCACGAAGCCTGCGAACAAAAAGACCCCGACGCCATCCGCGACCTCGGCATCAAAGCCAAGTTTTTGGCCGAAGAAGTGGAAGACCTCTACCGCGAACTCGAAGCCTTGATCGAAGAAGAGAAGGAGCTGCTCAACGACTAAGCCCTCCTTATACAAACTTTCTCTCCCCTATGAATACCCCACGCATATTCCACATGCCGTTTGCAAAGGTCTATCCATGCTACATTCAAAAAGCCGAAAAAAAGGGCCGAACAAAAGCAGAGGTCGATACGATCATCCGCTGGCTCACGGGATACAAGCAGCAGCAACTCCAGAAACACATCGACCAAGAAGTGGATCTCCAAACCTTCTTCGACAAAGCCCCCCAGATCAATCCCAAGGCTTCAAAAATCACCGGTGTCATCTGCGGCTACCGCGTGGAAGAGATCGAAGACAAGCTTATGCAAAAAATTCGGTATTTGGACAAGCTCATCGATGAACTAGCCAAAGGGAAGACGATGGAAAAAATTTTGAGGCTTGAGAAAGGGTGATATGCATGAGGATTGCTGCGCATCTCCCTAAATATCTTCATCCATGTGAAGATCTCGGATGATTCCTCACATCATCGAAACTCAGGGTAAATCTTCATCAAAAATTCATCATCGATGGCTACAATAAGCCTCGATCTTTTTTATTTCCCTTGGTTTTTTCATCTCCTCACTCTTTCACTCTTGAAAGATCGTCCTTCAGTGACCTGTTAGAACGCACGAATGATCAGCACATCGACCGGTTTAAAAAACACTTAGACCCGATCGGAAAAAGCAGCTTTGAACGGATTCCAAAGGAATATCAACGGCGTTTAGTCGCCATGGACCGACTGACTCCGCAACAACAGTTGAAGCTGATGCGGAGCATTATCCAAACACAAATCCTGTTGCTCATTCATGCTCTTGCCGATGACATGACCGTTCTCATGCTCTTGACCAGGCGAAGACAATACCATCAATTCTTCCTGAATATGGCAGATGAAAAAGAAAAAACTTCCAAACCATCATTTTTTAAACCCCTATGACTGCTCCCGCAGGAACCACCAATCCGATCGGATGGAAAATCCTCCAGCACCTGGACGAAACCAGTGAAAGCGATATCGAGGCTTTTCGAAAAAAGATCGTACCCATTGGCAAGGCCGCCTTTGAAAGATTTGAAACAGAGGATCGGAAGCGATGCGTCACCCTGGACAAACTATCCGAAGAAGCGGTGATCGAACTCATCAAGATCCAAGTCCGTCAAGGCATCCTGGTGGGAATCCACGACGTGTGCAACCTGCTGGGCATCTTGTGGATGCTGACGAATGCTGAAAAATACATGCGTTTGCTGGAAACCATGAAAACCCTGAAAAAAGGAGACTTGCCGAAAAACAATCACGTCGTATGATGGAGACACTTTTAAGAACTCCATGAAGGCCTCAAAAATCACCCTGGCATCCTTCTCAAAAAACTTTTCGATCGTACTCGGCATTGTCCTCATCTGGCGCGGTATCTGGTACATTCTCGACGGCCTAGACCTCTGGCTCTTCGATGGGAGTCACACCTGGACGGCTGTAGGAGGGATCGTGCTGGGACTCTTGATCCTCTACCTCCCGGACAAAGACCTCAAAGAACTGGAAAAACTCTGATGCAAGATTCCCTTGCCTTTTGAAAGTTTCGTGAGGATACTCGCGGCATATTTCATTCTGCATGATCACCATTTTCATCACCGGAGGCACCTTTGACAAAGAATACGAACCTCTCACAGGAGAGCTCTCCTTTCAAAAAACGCATGTCCCTGAAATGATGACCCTCGGTCGATGTTCTATCCCCACCGAAGTCACCACGCTCATGATGAAAGACAGCCTGCACATGACTCCCGAAGACCGACAAATCGTTTTGAAAGCCTGTGAATCCTCAGCCAACGAACGAGTGATCATTACCCACGGCACCGACACTATGGTCGAAACCGCCAAAGTGCTCGCGTCCGCGAAGCTGCCGAAAACAATCATCCTGACCGGGGCCCTTATTCCTTACAAATTCGGCAGTTCAGACGGATTTTTCAATCTTGGCTGTGCGATCGCCTACGCCCAAACCCTGCCCCATGGGGTCTACATCGCGATGAATGGACAGTATTTAGATTGGGATAACTCCAAGAAAAACAAGCAAACAGGGTACTTTGAAGCGCTCTTCTAAGGAACTCTGCGCATCATGACAAGGGCAATTCAAAGGAAACTGAAGCCCTGATCCGAATGTCCTCCACTACCGCCTGAGAAGATTCAGGAAAGAAAGTGAGCAAACCTTCTGAGTTAAAATAAGCGAGCACACAAAGCCCACCAGCAGATTCGGAGCGACCCAAGACCACCACTCGATCCCCGTCCAAGAGTTCAGGTCGAGGAAACTGGAGCAACCGCGGCAATTGAAGGAGCAAGTACGAGAGCGGGCCACTATACTCCACACTCTCTCTGCCTTGGATCCACTGCTGCCAATGCTCTTCCAAAGTTCTGGATGCGGAAAAATCAGCGTCTGACGAAAGCTGAAAAGCTCCTTCGGTGATCGCTAACCGCCATCCGACGATATGCGCCTGGTTGATATTCATCCTTCCCCAAGCATCGCGAAGTCGCGAATCCACATCGATCAATGTTGGACCCCAGCGCGAACAACGATGGTCCACCGGATTGATCAGGCGGAGAAAACCAACGTCGGGGTCATTGAACACCGGGAGAAGCTGAAGGACCGGGTCTTCCATCGAAGCGATCGTCTCCAATAATTCTGGAAACCGAACCAAATGAGCCATCAAGGCTGGAAAAACTCGTCTACGGTCTGGAACACAGCGATCCGCCGGCTGAAGCACTCCCAAAAATTGAATCATGGTGGATAATACGTGTTCATATCGAGGTCCCAGCGTCGTCAAAAATTCCAGCACCTTTTTCGGGATCAAACGATCACCAAAGAACCAAGGCAACACCTGAAGCAGATCCTCAGATTGGACTGTCTCCAAACGAAGACGCTCTGGAACCTCCACCAACCGCTGAGAGGCTTCATGTCCGTACACCGCCGCCAAAAAAACCTGTTGGATCGAGAGACGAGCATACCTCATGAGCTCCGCCATAAAAGCTGCCTGTCGATCAACACTCACCAGCTCCTGCATCCTTTCTCGGCTGCGAAGATCTCCATCCGGCGAAAACACCATAGACAAAATAAATGAGGCGACATGGTACCATATCTTTCAAATGATTCAACTCATCAAAAAACCATAAGCATCGCCAAAGATAAAGACCAGCTCCTTGGTAGGTCAGCTCATGTCATGATAGAAAAAAACAAAGCCTTTTCCCCTCCTATGCCCTCCCTCTTCACCCTTTCGATCAGCTACTTGCTCACCACCCTCGTCTTCTTCGGCATCGACATGCTCTGGCTCGGCGTCATCGCGAAGAATTACTATCGTCGTGAACTCGCCGCCTTCCTCTCGCCAGAGGTAAACTGGGCAGCGGCCATCATCTTTTACCTGCTCTTCATCGTCGGGATCTTTTACTTTTGCATCATCCCCGCCACCGAAAAGAACTCCCTCCAGCACGCCATTATTTCAGGTGCCCTGTTTGGATTCTTCACCTATGCCACCTACGACCTCACGAACCTGGCAACTCTGAAGAACTGGCCACTGAACATCGTCTTCGTGGACATCATCTGGGGGATGGTGTTAACAGGTCTCGTCAGCACAGCTGGATTTTACATTCTGCGATATTTCAATTCATGAGTTCCCTTCTTTCCACCTCATCCCTCATCATCCTCTGCTACGCGACCAGCTGGTACGTCATTTCGCTGATCCTGAGAAGAAATGACGTCGCCGATATCGCCTGGGGACTGGGCTACGTGCTCCTCGCCGGATATTTTTTGTACACACAAGCTCATTCAGGCAGAGCTCTCCTCATCTCCGGCCTCATCATCCTCTGGGGCCTGCGCCTCAGCCTGCACATCTGGACTCGCAATAGAAACAAGCCTGAAGATTACCGCTACCGCCAGTGGCGACAGGACTGGGGCAAGTGGTTTTACCTGCGCTCCTACCTCCAGGTCTACCTGCTCCAGGGTGCGCTCCTGCTCATCATCGCCTCGCCTCTCATGGTCGTCTTCAGCGCGCCACAATCCGCATTGAATCTCCTGGACCTGCTCGGTGCCGCCCTCTGGCTGCTGGGCTTTTTCTTCGAAGCCGTCGGCGACTATCAGCTCAGCCGGTTCAAGAAAAATCCGAAGAACAAGGACAAGCTCATGACCACCGGCCTCTGGCAGTACACCCGCCATCCGAACTACTTCGGCGAAATCACCCTCTGGTGGGGCGTCTTCCTCATCGCCATCTCCTCCCCGATGGGCCTCCTCAGCATTATCAGCCCCCTGATGATCAGCTTCCTCCTGCTCTACGTCTCCGGCATACCGATGCTGGAGAAGAAATACAAAGGCCGCAAAGACTTCGAAGCGTATAAGAAGAAAACCCCGGCGCTCATACCATGTAATTTTTAAAACATGCTTTCCACCAAATCCCTCATCTGGATCGGTATTCTCCTGGTTCTTTTCCTCGCCTGGGTGGCCTTTGGCTACTTCAGCGTGCGCAATATCGAACAGCCCCAGTACAGCGTCATCAAGCAAGCCGATGGCTATGAGATAAGAGAATACGCCCCCTATATCGTCGCCGAGACCATGCGCCAAGAAGGCTTCGACGACGCGCTCAACAGTGGATTTATGGTCGTCGCCGACTACATCTTCGGCAACAACACCGCCAAAGAACCCATTGCCATGACGACCCCTGTGACCACTGAAACTTCCGAACCCATCGCCATGACCGCGCCCGTGATCTCCGAACGAGCCGAGCCCATCGCCATGACCGCCCCCGTCGTCTCCGGCGAAGATGATGGCAACCGCACCGTCGCCTTCGTCATGCCCTCCAAGTACAGCATGGACACCTTACCAAAGCCCAATGACAGCCGCGTCAAGATCCGTGAAGTACCCGCGAGAAAGGTCGCCGTGCTCCGCTTCAGCGGCTGGTACGGTGCCCAGAAAATCGCTCAAAAAGAACAGCAGCTCCGGGAGCTCCTCGAAAGGGATGGACTGAAGTACCGAACCCTCTCCTTCGCCGGCTACAATCCCCCCTGGACGCCCCCCTTCATGACTCGCAATGAGATCTGGGCCGAGCTGGTGGAGTGAGGGGTGGAGAAAGCTGAGGAGATCAGTATTTTCGAGAAGATCTCGCTCTGAACTTTTGAATAAACCGGTGGAAAGCATCACCTGCATCCAAAGCTTTCAAGTGAAAATGCAAAACGACACGTCAGGCTGGTCACTCTTCGACCAGCCTGACGTTAAGTGGTTTCTTTTCTTCTTCTTCATCCTCATCTACATCCAGGACATAGGTGAGCAAGTTTAGAAAAAGACCAAATACCCGCAACAGAAAGAGTAAAAACAATACCAGAAAGTCCTTCATCGGACAGCCTCCCCAAATGGGTATAAAAAAACCGGCGACATTTTAGCTTGATTTCGGGATTTATCAAGGGTTTTTCAGCAATAGAAAGCCACTCTCTACAAAAGCATCTAGAGCCCTGAAAGGATCTCCTTCATCCGCTCAAAAGCCGCCTTTCGTGCATCTACATTAGCCTTTTCCCCAGTAGGATCCTGTCCGCTACGCATAAAGGCGTGACCGGCCCCATCGTAGATTTTGTATTCAAAGGATTTGCCTGCCGTTTTCATGGCTTCTTCAGAGGCCGGGATGGTCGCGTTCACGCGTTCGTCGGCTCCGCCGTAAAATCCATAAACAGGCGTCTGAATCTTGCTGATGACATCAAGGGACGATGGGCCGGTCCCGTAAAACACCAAGGCCGCCGCCAAATCCTCACGCTCGGTGGCGAACTCAAAGGACCGAGACCCTCCCCAACAGAACCCGGCCGAGACCAGTTGTCCATTGGCAGACGGAATGGTCTTCGCCCAATCAGCCACCGCCTCCAAATCCGCCAGAACATTCTCCGGCTTCAAAGTCCCCAGCGCTGTCCGAGCCGCGTCTTCATTCGCAAAATCACTGGTCTTCTTTTCCGTCTCACTGAAGTCCGACAGCAGATCCGGAGCCACCGCGATGTACCCCGCCTCCGCGACCTGATCGGCCATACTCCTCGCCCAATCGTTCAACCCTCGGTTTTCGTGGATCAAGATCACCACCGGTTTTTTCTCCGACACCTCCGGATACACCACAAAGGTATGGATGGTCTTGTCTCCATTTTTCACTTCCACCCATTCATGGTGACGGGAAGAAGAAACCAAACGATCGAGATCGGCGGATATTTCTTCATTTCCATGATCCATATGCTCCATGTGTTCATCATGGTTCATATGCTCGTCCATGGGTGGCAGCGGAGCATTCGAAGCACATCCAGCTAAAAGGAGTGCCAACAAAGCAAGCGAAGTTTTTTTCAACATAAGGGTGGATTAATGACCACTCCTCACTGTACCGATTGAGGAAAAGGATTGTCTAGGAAAATACAGATGATCTATGAAAACGGACTTTGGATCTTCCCCAGCGCCACTGAACTCACCTGCGTATACACCATGGTCGTCCGGATACTGCTGTGTCCCAACAGCTCCTGAACAAAGCGAAGATTCGTCCCCTGCTCCATCAAATGCGTCGCGAACGAATGACGAAGCGAGTGAAAACTGGCAGATTTTTTCACTCCAGCTTTTTCACAGGCCTTTCCAAATATTTTTTGTGCCGTGCGAGACGTCAGCTTGCCGCCACGCTCACTTTCAAACACCAGCTCAGACCCTGCTTTTCCTCGTATCCACATCAACAGGTGATACTCCATCTTCTTCGGCAAGAGCGTGACCCGATCCTTTTGACCTTTGGACTGCTTGATATGGAGAAACCCCCTCTCAAAATCCACATCCCCCACTCGCAGCTTCACCACCTCACTCACCCTCATCCCGGCACCATAGGCCAAGGCAATCATGAGCCAGTGCTTATGATTTTTCACACAAGACAGAACCCGATCAATTTCCTGACGCGACAGCACCACCGGCAGCTTTTTCTCTCGCCTCGCCGCTGGGACCGTCACCTCAATTCTTCGCTGAAGAACGAGTCGCGCAAAGGTCTGAAACGCTTGCTTGTAGCCATTTAAAGTAGAGGCTGAAAAATCCTTCTGCAGGTGCAAGTCCAACACATATCGCCGAAACCTTTCCGGCTGAAAATCCCGATCCCCACACCTCGCCAAAAAACCTCTCAGATGACTAAGATAGGTCTTTATCGTCTGCGGACTGTATTTGCGAAGAGACATCTCTTCGCGAAACTTGCAAAGCATCCAATGCTCCCCCACCGACCCTCGACCCCTTGAAAGGGGAGAAAATTCACCATCCAGCATTGGAGGAAAAATCCTCGTATTCTCATGATTCATAAAATTCATCTAAAAAAACTCTTATTCATCTCCTGAATACTCCGAGTTCGTATAACAGGCAAATTTTTGGAGTTGACAGGACTACACGTCGTTTATTCAGGAGATATATGACATACATGCCTTCCTTTTGAGGCTTAAGGCCTCAGCTTTAAAAGAACCGAATTTGATTTTTTCTCTTATTTATAGAGGGAGTTATTGGAGTTTTCTCCGCTCCCCGAAATCGCTCCGAAAACGTTTTTATTGAAATAATGGAATATCTATAAAGCTCAAAAAAAGGAAATATCAGGGTGTCAATTCGCGAACTTGACTAATAGATAAAACTTGTATAAGTATAAAATTTCTATAATTTGAAATTAGTTTTTCACAGCAAACATGAGACACGAATCCCTTCTTTCGGCAGACGAAAAAAGACAATGGCTGGAGCTAGAAGTCACTTTGGGTACAAACGAAACATTGATTGAGACTGAACTCCACAAACTAAAAACATTCTTTAGAACATTTGATGAGACAGAAAGAGAGTTTATACGAAATAAGACGGGAATTGATCTAAGCAACCACAACCATTTATTGCTTAAAAGAAACCACGCTCTGCTAAAACTACTGTTGGTAAAGAAATTTATTGATCAACACGGACTATCAATAATTCGAGAAGCCAAAAATGACCCATCATTGGTTGAAAAAGATATATATTTCAAAGTTGTAGAAGACCTATTTGATGAAAATAAATATCCCGAGGACATTTTTGTATACTCCACCTATCGCCGAAGGGGATCACCAAATACCTGGTTTAGAGTAATAAATAACGAAACATCCGATTCGATTGAGTCACAGATTATTGACAAGGCAGAATCATTAAAAAACTACTTAAATCGAAACCTGAAAATTGCCAGAAAAATAAGATTCAATCTTAGGATTGGAGGATTACGATTAATATTATTTTCTAAGCCAATTGCAGCAAAGGTTATTAGGGGGGAAAACAAAAACGTTGAAGTCCAAAGAATGACACATACAATCCTCATTTTTGATAAAGCAAATAAAAAAATTGGTATAGTAACGGGAAGCAAAAAGGAAATACAATTAATGCAAAGATACGTGAGATACATACTTTTTAAAGACTCTATTGCGACTCCTCGTCTAGACTGTGAACAAAACAAAAATGAGGTACTAAAAAAACTTCTCGCTTCAAATCCAACTCATGGAACACTCTTAAACTGTGTTGTATTTAAATCAACATTAATGGAGTCACAACCCAGTATGAGGTTGAAGGTTAACGGCAACACGTCATTAGACGCAGCATTGTCAAGTATTGAAAACGTTTGGAAGGATTTAGGAATTGATGCACTAAAAAGCGTTGATTACCAACATCAAGGAAAAATAGGAACTGCCTATCTTTATGGTGACGAATGGAAGCGACTATTTATCAACGTAACAGCCAAAAGACATTCAATAGAATTTGAAGAAGCGATACTCGCAGATCTTAATGAGAGATTGGAAATTAATGTAAAAGAATCACGTCTCATTGTTGAACTTCTGACTGATGAATTTATTTTAGAGAAAATTCTGAAAGACAAAAAAATCCCAACATTTCCACCAGTTCCAGAACAAGTTGAAAAATTGTTAATTAAGCTAATACGGCAAAAATTTATTAAAAAACCATCTAAAATAGCCAAACGAAAGTGCCAAAATTGCTATTCTACATCATGGGATAGCTGGACATGTCCAAATTGCGATAGGGAAAGTATGACTGTTGTTGGGGAAGCAATTAACATTAAAACGCAAGAATTATCGATAATTAGACAGCTATGCAACAACCTAGAAACAAATTTACCAAGCTATAAAGCAACATTGATTCCGTACAAACAACGAAGAAGTTATAAGAAAACGGTTCTCCGTTTACATAACCCAATTAAAAACTTATCAACATTCAGCTTTATCATATCAAACAAAAAAGACCTAGAATTTGCGGAAGATCTTTTAAAAGAAGGCTTTGGGATTATCGCAATAGTTGATCCAGATATTTCTGGAAAAATTGATCATATAAGAAGTTTAGGATGTGATATCGTGCCACTACATATTGCATTGGGGAAACTAGTAAATGAGCAAGCACACCTAACATTCTTGCCCCTTGTTGAAAACCAAGAACAAAAGGTATTGGAAAGAATCTTCGAAAATTTAAGATCCTCAGTTAATAGACTTAAAGATAAACCAGAAGATTACAATGAGGATATGTTTGAGATAGATATTACTAATGTGTTTCAAGGAATAGTTCCCGACGTAATTAGGTTAGGAACTGAATATAAAGGAAAAAACGTACCAGATGGTTATTGCTGTTATGGGTACAGAAACTCAAACCGGAGGAAAAGAAAACGTCTTTTTGGTTGGGATGCAAAATACACTTACGGAGTTAGTTACAATTTAAGTTCGAGGGACTTGAAAATTCAAAAAGGATACATTAACTGGCTCATAGATAAGTCAAAAGAACCTTATCGAATGGGAAATTTAGGAATTTACGCATTTATAACTAATTCAGTTGAGAATACAGGCTTAGATAAGGTTTTATCAAACTTGTGTGAATTTAACAATTTTCCTAGACAAGGAAGATTAATAGTACTTAAAGATCAACTGGTTGTAAAAATAGGAGAATGGTTGCTAAACAATTGGCAAAGAGTACTTAACAATAATTCACTCGCCGCTGAAGAGTTTTTTAGATACATTCGCACGAAAAGAAAAAGCAAACCTTACAATATTTTCGGCACAGATAAGTGGGAAACCTTAGAGAAAAAATTATCTCAAGGATTGTAGTAGCTATATTTCAGGGTATTCTTCAAAATCTGCGAAAAAAACGCCTATTTATAAAAATGATTGAACAAGATAAGATACTGTCCGTATATCAGCACTATGAATAAAAAAACCAGCCCAGCATTATTTGGCATTAATCATTCAAACAGAGATTTTTCCAAAAAAGATAATTGGGGGAAAAATCAATTCAACTCATCTTTTCCTGCTGCTCTTGCATGTTTTATGGCGAGCAAAAATATCGATTTAAAGTACATAAAAATTAACAAGCAACTAAAAGTTGAACATGAGTTTATAAGCACGAGTAGACTTTTTGGGGAAAAATACGATTCCGAAAATTTATATTTCGCATTTGAAAGAGATCATGCCCCTTTTCAAAAATTGGTTGTTGGGAATCTACCGAGGATTGATCTTGTAACAATGGACTTAAGAAGTGGGGAATGCTTAAGAGGAATTGAAATAAAACTTACAGCCATCCCAGATAATTCAACATGTAACAGAGATGAAGGCCAATATAGCTGCGAAATAGTAGTCAGGCCAGACACGATTGTCTACATGGCACTTAGCATCATTATCGCTTTTGAAAAAGAACCAAAAATACTCCAGGACCGCTTTAGTAGGTTTTATAAAATCAAAGATTGGACTGAAGGGCTAAGCGTTTTGCCTCATTTAGATAAAATGATCAAAGCAATGGATGAACTTTTAATATTTGATGGCGATCGACAAAGTCCATTGGTTATGCAGCCTGTATGGAAAACAAACGGCAAATCTGCATTATTAGCAGATGGGTGTTTGGATATTTTTGTTTGGAGTGATTTCGCGTTTACTCGCCTATTTTTTGATGTCGCAAAAAAAGAATTAAAACAAAACAGAGGAAAAATATCGAGACAGGTTCGTTCTGTAATATGGCTGACTAAAATGCTTACTGACTATTCAAAAGACAAAATTGTTGACCACAAAAAAATAATAGATGAATTATCATATAACACAAAAAACGACAAAGCCTTTGCAGTAAGCGGACGTTTTACCTATCCATATCTAAAATCCGAAGAACAAAGCAATCCTCGCGTAAAAAAAACTCAAATAAAAGAAATAATACTTGGCGGAGGTCAACAATTATTAAGCCCTGAAAGAAGGTTAGATGGAATAATTCAAAACACTCCAAACTTATTTGATAATTAAGAGAATTGTATGATTACAATCGATTTATTTGCAGGCTGTGGCGGATTATCGCTAGGGTTTCAAAATGCAGGATTCAATATTATTGCTGCTTTTGATAATTGGGATCCTGCTATAGAAATCTACAGCAAAAATTTTGATCATCCGATTATAAAATATGATTTATCAAACACTGAAGATACTAGTTTGTTCGAAAAATATTCACCCTCTCTAATAATAGGCGGTCCTCCATGTCAAGATTTTTCAAGTGCTGGCAAACGAGATGAAACAGGAGGAAGAGCTGATCTAACTATGTCATTTGCTAGAATTATCAAAAATGTAAAACCAAAATGGTTCGTTATGGAAAACGTGGATAGAATACTAAAAAGCAACATCTTAAAAGAAGCAATAAAAGAATTTAAGGAAGCTAATTACGGCCTTACATATAAAGTTTTAGATGCCAGTTTTTGCGGGGCACCACAAAAAAGGAAACGATTTTTTATGATCGGAGAATTAAATGGTGAAGATGGGTTTCTGGAATTGTATTTTGAGAAAAACTTTTCAAAAAAACCAATGACCATTAAGGATTATTTAGGAAATAGCCTAGGAATTGAACATTATTATAGGCACCCACGAAACTATAATAGGCGTGGCATATTTAGTATTAACGAACCAAGCCCAACAATAAGAGGTGTAAACCGACCACTCCCTAAAGGATATAAAGGACATTCTGCTGATTCTGCAGCGATTTCAAAAGACATACGACCTCTTACAACAATTGAAAGAAGTTATATTCAAACTTTTCCAAAAACATTCAAATGGACCGGCGGGAAAACTGCCTTAGAGCAGTTAATTGGTAATGCAGTACCTGTTAAACTAGCTGAATTCGTAGGTAAATGTTTACAAGAGTATATAAGCGATAAAAACAACAACAGTGCGAGATTAAAGCCTCGGCAATTAACACTTGATGCAGAACTTAATAAGATCACAGAACTTCAACAAGTAATTTAGGGGGTTTGGTAAAGGGCAATTCACCCCTGCCCTCTTGCCCTTCACCAAACGGAAAAAATCAAATTCGGTTCTTTAAAAGCAATCCCGCTTTGGGGCGGGATTAAAGGAAGGCATGTACGTCATATATCAGCGGTATGTGGCGGTTCCGCCCACCTCCAAGAACCCTCTCAGCTCCACCCATATCGCTCAGTGGTGGGAAATAGTGTACCACTGGCGACATCGCACATACCGCAAACGATCTGATGACATCCGCCTTCTTCTTTTTTGTATTTTTTACTCTGCTTTTTAAGGGTGCAATAAGGAATTTTGGACAGGATTTTTTCTTATTTATATGAGGGTTTTTTGGATTTCACTCGCTCACTGAAAACGCGAGTGAAAAACTTTTTTATAATTTCTGAAATACGATACTTAGCTATAAAATAACTATGGATTTTGTAAAAACATCGAACTATGGCTCCATCTAAACAAGAAACTCAAGTTAAATCACATCTGTTGGTAAATTTCTCAACAATTCTGAAGACATTCTTTATTGGTCTGGTGTTTACGGAAGTGATCTACTTATCAAGTATCATTGAAATTCAATTCATCGAGCTAGCCAAAGCCAATCAGGGCGAAAAATGTATACTATTAATTGGGGTATCATACCTATTGATTCTTTTCTTTTGCGTACTAAGGAGAGATTTTTGGAGGAGATTAGGAATACTAATAACAAGCTGGAGATTAGATTTGCTGATCGTATTACTTGCAGGCTCATACCTAACATACGTTTTTGAGGGGTTTGGACTGGATATTTTCTCAAGATGGATTGGTTTCTTATCATGGGAGGGGCTAAGAATCTTGCTATTATTACCATTACTATTTGTAGTTGCTCAAATTTTGAGAAAAATACAAATTCGGTTTTCCAAGAAAAAAGATCAAGAATCCTTTTTTATCAGTGATCAAGAAGGAAAAAATAAAGATGAAGATGGTTTTGGCTTCATATCTCAAGCTGAACAATTTGCTGATAAAGTTTTCAATCAAGGCTCATCTGAAAGTTTGGTTTTTGGTATTGATGCTCCTTGGGGTACAGGTAAATCAACCTTTGTAAATCTTTGCAAAGAATATTGGGATGAAAAATACAAAAAAGAAATGATTATTTATAAATTTGATCCTTTAAGGTACGAAAATCAGGATAATTTATTAGAAAGGTTTATTAACGGGCTAGAAAGGGAAATCAATAACCACACCTTTGCGCCTGAAATTGGATCACTAATTTCAAAATATGAAAAATATTTGAAAGACCCAAAAGCTTCATTTTCCTTATTTGGATTGAGTTTTGATATACCTTTGGCTGGTGATTCACTCGAAGATATCTTCGAAAGACTGGAATCAGTTTTGTTAACACTGGATAGAAAGATAATTATCATTATTGACGATCTAGATCGGTTGAGTTTCGAGTCAATAAAGGAGGTTCTATTCGTAATAAAAAAATCATTCACCTTACCTAATTTATCTTATGTACTTTGCTACGATACCGAAAATATTTCAGCACTTGAAAAGGACTCTATTGATACAGGAAAAATCTCTGAGTTTCTGGAAAAATTTGTAAACGTAAAGACTAGTATTTTTCTCGATAACGACAAGTTATCGAAGTTTTTTACAGAGAATAAAACTAACTCTTTAGCAAGGAACAGATTGGCAGATACAAGGCTTGTTTCAATAGTTTCCGAAGGGCTTAAAGATATTTTTCAGGCTAAAGACTTTCATCATTATCGGCCATTTATCGGCGATGCAAGAAAAATAAAAAGATTAATGAATACCGCAGTGCTTCTTGGGTTAGAAAAGATGGATTTTAAATATAGTGATATCGATAAACATGATTTAGTGATTCTTTTACTCATTTATGTAAATTATCCGAACATTTTCCGAAAGATACATGACACTGAAACACAGGGTAAAAATGGATTTTTCTCTACAATCTACGAATATGAAGGACCCGGGCAGGGAAAATACAAAAATTCAGATGAATACGAGAAATATTTAGCAGATCTATCGTCGGAAGATAAAAAATTTATTTTGAACAAAGTCTTTGGCGTTAAAGAGAAATTAAAAGTATCAGACAAGGGAATACGTAGTGGTGAAATTACAAGGGAAATGGAAACATCCTATGCATGCTTTAATGGTTCGTATTGGAATTCAAGAGGTAGAAATTTGGAAAAATACGTGAACTTGATAACAAAAATGATTAGTCTTGAAAAAACCGAACAATACAAATTTTATCTTCAGGAAAAAGACAAGATTCTCTTAGAGGGAGATATTGTTGATGTTTTTGCTCAGGATGAATATGCAAACACTAGAAGCGAAAAAACACATGAGCAACTTTGGACAGTGTTAATTAATAGTCCGAATCAAGAATACAAAGTAGAAAAATCAATAGAGGTGATAAATTATGCGATTCAAATTTTGCCGAACCATTCGTTGCTTGAAATAGAAAGTATTGATGTGGGTTTTCGCAGTACATTAGTTTTTATAATCGCAAAATTACTTGACCAAGTCGGATGGACAGACGAAGAAGGCAAACACTCTTCGCGGAACACTACCGAGAATGTAACAAAAATTGCCGACTGGATATTTGGAGAAAATGATCACGAAGGGAATAGTGTTTTAGAGATTTTGGGTGAGGAAAGTAGAGGAATTATGGGTTTTCACGATCTAATATTATTCAGATTAAGATGTTGTTCTGACAGGGGGGGGGATATTTACAACCTATCAAGGGCATTATCAAAGCATGGTGATCAAAACGCCCCTACTGAGGGAAACACCAAAGACATTCTGGTAGAGGAAATGCGAGAGATTTCACAAAAAGTCTTTAGTATTTTTAAAACGTCATTTATTGACAAAGGAATAAATATTTTTGATGAAATTGATAAATTAACCCTAGATGATGCATGCGGAAATTATTCAAACTATGTAGGTCAAAAAGTCGAATCTGGAAGTGTTGATAATATTAACTACAGGCTCTCTGCATTAAAATCCGGAATGAAATCATTCATAATTTACCAACTTGGGAATTACGTAATAAACCTAGGAATTGGTTGTGGATATTACGACATCAGCGGAAAAAATGATGGGAAAGCCATAAATATGGCGGTAAATGACTATCTATTTGACCGCTGCTTTAATCCGGAAATAAACCAAAATAACCACATGCATTTTTTGGACTACCTACTTATCAATCTTAGCCACACCTTCGGACACTCCCGTGAAACCAAGTACATCCCTAATATTAACGAATTCACAAAGGTTTTAGACAGAGAAAGACTTACTGTTTACTGGGAAAAGAACAGAAATGCAATTAAAGCCAAAAATTATGATACTAATGAACGACAAGTAATTACATTTAATTATACAGCAAGCTACAACGAAGATTTGGAAGGTGTTTACAAGGTTCTTGACGAACTAATTATTGAAATAACACCTTAATTTGCAACCAACATATTTATATACATTTGATCATATTTCCAAACTTGTCATCCCAGGTAAATTTACACGATATAAAATTTAGAATATCATCCGAATGCTCTAATCAAAATCGTGAAATTTACATTTATAGACTTATTCGCAGGCATTGGCGGAATACGCATCGCGTTTGATCGCGCAGGAGGAAAATGTGTCTTTACATCTGAGTGGGATAAATATTGCCAAACAATGTACCAAGCTAATTTTGGCGAAGCTCCACACGGAGATATTACAAAAATAAATACCGAGGAGATTCCAGATCACGACATTCTCACAGGCGGATTCCCCTGTCAGGCATTTAGTATAATCGGAAACAAGCTAGGCTTTTCTGATACTCGTGGAACTTTGTTTTTTGAAATCGAACGAATTATAAAAGCAAAACAGCCAAAAGCTTTTTTGTTAGAAAATGTAAAACAATTAACTTCGCATGATAAAGGCAGAACATTCAAAATAATCTTAGAAAAACTAGAAAATTTAGGCTATTTCGTTCATTACAAAGTGCTTAACGGCCTCAATTTTGGAGTTCCGCAAAAGAGAGAGCGAATCATTATCGTGGGCTTTAAGGAAAATTATCCGTTTGAGTTTCCCAAGAATGGAACAGAATCAAAAACTTTAGCTGAGATCTTAGAGCCAACACACAAAATAGACAAAAAACATTTCCTTAGTGATTACTTTTTTAATAAATTACAAAGAAGGCTGGTTGAACAAAATAAAAAACCACTTTCAAAGCCATCTGTATGGCATGAAAATAAGAGTGGCAATATAGGAATGTATCCTCATTCCTGTGCCTTAAGAGCGAATGGTTCTTACAACTATTTAACAGTTAATGGAGAACGTCGTCTTACTCCAAGAGAAATGCTAAGATTGCAGGGATTTCCCGACGAATTTAAGATCGTTGTGCCAGACACACAGGCTAGAAAACAGGCTGGCAACAGTGTGGTTATTCCAAAAATTGAAGCTGTAGCACGCGCCATGGTGCATGCTATGGGATTGGAGCCTCAAAGTCGCCCAGCGCAGTTTAATCTATTTCTAAATGACAAAATTGAAAAAACCTACGCTCACTAAAAATATTTCAAAACAAGCATTAGATAGCTTAATTCGAAAATCCCGAGTCCATTTATATAAACCTATTCAAATTGCTGAAATTTTGTTTCGCAATAGAACTGAGAAGAAATGGAATTTGAATGATTTAGAATCATACAGAAATGTCTCCAAAAAATGGAGAGACGAGGTATCTCTCTTATTAGTTGGTCGAAGAAGCACATCTAGTCAGAAATATCAGGACAATATTTTTGAAGCAAATGCCATGCTTCCAGCACTATTAACTCAATTAGGAGAGATTAACAAAAAAGGAAAAGGCTACGTCGAAGCATATATTTATAAAGCTCTGGAAGCTCGACTTTCATCAGTCCGTGAAGTTGAAGACTACATCAGGAATTCAAAAGCAGACACTTTTTCCGTGAAAAAGCTTGTTGCAATTTTTCAAACTACTCCCGGACTCAGGCGCAGCATAGACAAAATGTACGAAATACTCGTTTATGCTTTATTTGCAACAATAGTTCGAACCTTAAAAGCAGAAATTACTTTGGAAATTCGCAATAAAGACAAGGAAATCTTAAAAGATTTTGAAAGGTTTATAAAAATGGTTTTAGGAATTAGCTCAAAGCAAACCAAACTTGTTTTACCAGCGGCTTTGTACCGCGTGGGAGTCACCAATGCCGCAGATAGAGGTTTAGATATGTGGACAAACTTTGGACCTGCTGTACAGGTAAAACACTTAACACTCACTGCAGAGCTAGTCGAAGACATCGTAGATAATATTTCTGCTGATAAAATCGTAATAGTTTGTCTTGATGCGGAGAAAACAACGATTGAATCACTTCTAAAGCAAGTTGGATGGGGTGAGCGCATTCAAGGGATACTCACAATTAACGACTTGGATGACTGGTATACACTTTGTTTGAACAAAAAGTATCGCGGAAGTCTTGGTAAAAATCTGCTTGAAGATTTACAACGGGAGTTTGAAGCTGAATTTCCTTCTAGCAAGGAAATAAAGCCATTTATGGAAGGACGTGGATATGACAAAATGATTTTGCCACCTGGATGGCAAATTCAAATTTGATCATGGACAACGTCTCAAGAGAGAAACGAAGTGAAATAATGGCTCAAGTCAAAAGTAAGAATAGCAAGATTGAGATTCTATTTAGAAAAGAGCTCTGGAAGCTCGGATTTAGATATCGTAAAAATTCGAACAAATACTTTGGAAAACCCGACATTGTTCTGCCAAAATACGAATCTGTAATTTTTATTGATTCATGCTTTTGGCATGGATGCGCCAAACATTGTAGAATGCCAAGCACTCACAAAGAGTACTGGATACAAAAAATTTCAAAAAACAAAATAAGAGATAAGAAAGTTTCAAAGCATTACATAGATCGAAAGTGGAATGTCTTCAGAATCTGGGAACACGAGCTAAAAGCCAATCTTGAAAAAACAGTAAAAAAAATAAATCGAATTATAACAAGCTAATAAAGAGATAATGGCTTCACGGCATTCACCCTACCCTCTGCCGCTCGCCTCTATAAAAAATCCTGTCCAAAATTCCTTAAAGCAGAGTAAAAATACAAAATACAAAAAAGAAGAAGGCGGACATCACAGATCAGCGGTATATCCGGTTCCGCCCACCTCGAAATACCCCCTCGGCTTCACCCATATGCTCCGTCATTCCGGCGGTTGCTTCGCAAATATTATACCGCTTCCATTTCCCTCCGCACATCGGATATACCGCGAACGTTGTGTGGCATTTATTTTTGGCCTAAAGTTATTGCATTATGAAATTTGAACTCAAACCAAACAATCGGAATTCATCAGATAAAGATCTGATAAAAGATGTGATCGAAGTCGCAAAAAAACTTCGCAAAGAATCAATATCAAGAGACGAATACAACAAGCATGGTAGGTATTCCGAAGGTACGTTAAGAAAGAGATTTGGTGGATGGTTAAATGTACTTAAAATAGCCGGACTTTCATCAACAAAAGATTACAATGTTAGCGACGAAGAATTGATCAGCGAGCTTCAAAGAATTGCCAAGCTGCCAAATGTCGAAATTCTCACAAGAGATGTATTTAATAAGTACAAAAAGATTTCAAATACAACAAAAATTGAACGTCGCTTTGGCTCTTGGACAGAAGCATTGAAAAAATCCGGCTTGCACGTTTCTCGTTCACAGAAAAGAGGCTATTCAGACAAAGAACTATTTGAAAATATCTTAAATGTCTGGACATACAACGGAAGACAACCAACCGTAACCGATATAGGCGAACACCCCTCAAAAATAACTCGAAACACATACAGTAATCGATTTGGTAATTGGAGAAACGCGCTTGAGGCTTTTGTAGAATACGCCAATAAAGGCCAAGCAGAAGCGTACAAAAAAGCTAAAGAAGTTAAAGAAGCTATAGAAGTAGTGGAAGAAAAAAGCCTCAAAATCAAGCACGTTAAACACAAAACATCACGAACGATAAATTTGCGACTTCGGTTTCTTGTTATGAAGCAAGACAATTTCAAGTGCAAAAACTGTGGAAGATCGCCTGCAACCAATCCCCATATTATCCTCCATGTAGATCACATTAAACCATGGTCAAATGGTGGAGAAACAATATTGGAAAACCTGCAGACGCTATGCTCAAAATGCAATCTTGGGAAAAGTAACATTTAGATGCCAAAAATAAACACCACACAACAGCGGCGTATACGGTTACGCTGCCATAGCCAACTCCGAAACCAACGCTCCACCCACATAGCTCAGTGGTGTCGCACAGCGAACATTATACCGCTGGCTACGTCGCATACACCGCGAACGATCTGATGACATCCGCCTTCTTCTTTTTTGTATTTTTTACTCTGCTTTTTAAGGGTGCAATAAGGAATTTTGGACAGGATTTTTTCTTATTTGTATGAGGGTTTTTTGGATTTCACTCGCTCCCCGAAAACTCGAGTGAAGGCTTTTTTTTTTGGAAACTAGGCCATAATGACCAACAACATGATTACAAATTTAAAATTTATAATCTTGTTTACATAATAAGGTGATTTAATAATCTCGTTACAAAAATGAGATTAAAAAATTGACAAAAATAACTCTATTTGCTATACTAGAGCAAATGATAACCGCAATATGCTTAACGATCCCAATAAGCCATACAACCAGCTGCCGCTACTACCTCCATCTTCAGAAATTGAATCTAAGAAAATTTTAAAGAAAACAATATCTGCTGGCAGAGCACTAGCCAGTTTGGCTTCTGGCAGGGCATTGCCAAATAGAACTGTGCTTTTAAGTGCCGTTTTTTTGATGGAAGCAAAAGAAAGCTCAGAAATTGAAAACATTGTTACCACAGAAGACGATTTATATCAGGCACTCGCGGACACGGAGAAAAAACTTGATCCAAGTACTAAAGAAGTACTCCGATATGTGGATGCGTTATGGGTAGGAATGAGATGGATCCAAGAAAAAAAACCATTAACCACAAACATCTTTATTCAAATAGTTCAAACGATTCGGCAGACAAATTCAGGGATAAGAAATAATCCTGGCACAAAGATTGCCAATAAATCTACAGGTGAAATCATTTATACGCCCCCAGAAGGAGAGTCACTTATTCGAGAGAAATTAAAAAATCTGGAAGAATTCATCAATCTCGACAATGACATAGACCCACTAGTCAAAATGGCAATTTCTCATTATCAATTCGAGGCGATTCACCCTTTTTCTGATGGCAATGGAAGAACTGGGAGAATAATTAACATATTATATCTGGTCGCATCCGGCCTATTGGAGAGCCCAATACTATACTTGAGTAAGCATATCATAAGAAATAAAGCTGATTATTACCGTAAACTTAAAAATGTGACCGAAAAAGGAGAGTGGGAAGAGTGGATTCTATACATGCTTGAAGGAGTCGAGGAGACAGCTATTTTTACTAAAAACAAAATTGATAAGATTTTCGAATTAATGAAGGTGACTGGCGAAAGAATGGAACAGGAGTTGAATTTCTATTCTAAAGACTTGCTATCAATACTTTTTCAGCAGCCGTACTGCAAAAGGCAATTTCTGATAGATGCAAAAATCGCCAAAAAGCAAACTGCCGGTAGGTATTTGATCGAACTAGAGAAAAAGGGATTTCTAAAGAGCATGAAAATCGGTAGAGAAAAATTGTATATAAATTTGGATTTTTATAATTTGCTGAAAGAATAAAAAAATCAGTTTGGATATCTTATCTCACGGCATTCACCCCGTCCCTCTGCCGTTTCGCCAATTGAGGAATCAATTCGCCCCAGATTCATAAGAAAAAAGCACAGCAGACTGCGGGAAAAACAGGAAAAATGTACTTCGCGGAACAGCAGTATGTGCGGTTCACCGCCAGTTCCCCACTCCAAGAACCCACGTTCACCCATATCATTCGGTGGTCCAGCTTCGCCAAATTGTACCACCGGCCTCATCGGATATACCGCAAAAGTTGTGTAACATAACGCTGATTACCACGTACTCTCTATTAGCATCGTTTATCATTTCTTTATTTATCGTATGAAAAAAGTATCCTCTCTCCTTCTAACATTAGGAATCGTTCTTGGAACGTTACATCTTACTGCATTTGCAGCAAGCTCCTTCTTTACCGACGAACAATCATTCGCATCCTGGTTTGCATCTTCTGCTAAAAAAATGCGATACAACAACGTCATCACTGGCTATCCCGATGGCTCGTTTCAGGGGAATCATCCGGTCAGTAGAGCAGAATTAGCGGTGATGCTGGATAGGTTCGCAAAAAATGTCGTCGGAAAAGACCTCAAAGAAGAACCATCTGCCTGTACAGCAGTTTTTGTCTCCGGTCTTGAGATCAGACTTCAAGATCAAAATGCAAACCCCGTCACTGGCGCAAAAATCTCTGCTGGTAAGAATGGGGAATTTGCTGAAGGACCCGATGGATTCTACTCAGGACTTGGAGAGGAGGAAGGATACTTTTCCGTTCTCATTGAAAAAGAGGGGTTCGGAACTCACTACGAAACAGTGAAGCTAGAGAGGGACGAATGTCATGTGATACCTCAAATAAGGACTATCACCCTCTTTTCCAAACAACCATAATCAGCTCATCATCACACATCAGGCGCCTATTCTCCATAGTTTAGACTAAAGAACCATTTTTACATCTTAGTTCGTCGGATCAGGCGTCGAACGGTGTGATGACGTTCATGATGTTTTCAGACATTTTTGCTCTGCTCTTTGGGGGGGGGTAAGGAATCAACACCAAGTTTTTCACTTACTTTGTGAGGCGTTAAATGGATGATTCCAACCAAACTTTAAAAATCGCCATTCTAAAGCTGACAAGCGATTGGATAATCATCAAAACTAGAAGTCTCAGTAGAGCATCTATTGTCTCCTCCATCTATAAATGCAGAGCCGGGTAGAAAGAGAACAGGAGAGTTCGTGTCACCGAAATCGTTATTCATAATAAGGTTGTTGTTAAGATTAAGTCTGATTGCTGTATCTTGGCCAAATCCGAAACCAAAACCTTGAGAGGGGACGCCAGGAGCACCTGCACGAAAACCAATGAGTCGGTTATCAATGAACTGGTTTTCTTCAAAAAAATAAACTGCATCTAAATCTGGAGGAGCAGCTGCTTGAAAAAAAGTAAATAAACTTGGTGAATTTTCTACAACATTCTTAGCAACCGTGTTGTTCCTCCAATGGTTGTGATGCCACCCTCCAATGCCGCAGACTCCGTTGTTGACAAGTCTATTTCCACGGATAAGAGAATCGGACACGTCTCCTAAGGTCTCTATTGCGCAATCCCAGTGGTTTAATACAGTATTCCCTTCGATTCGATCAAAAGACTCATAACCGAAGCAAATACCATCGTCAAAGCCAATATTTTGATCATATTGAAAATTAAAAACCCCATCTGATCTTCCATCAATAGAGTTATTCAGGACTTCATTATTTGAACCACCTGAAAGATTAACTACACAAGCACCTTTCGAATTAGCTGATGGGTAAAAACCATTGTTGGATATTTTGTTATGATGTGAAACGCTAAGTTCGTATGAACCCAAAACCTGATTCTGAAGAAGTTGGATAAAAGATACATTTTCACCGTTGATGATATTTAGCTTATTCTCAGCACCAATAACATTATTTTTGATAATGCCTTGGCTGCTATTATTAAGGCTCATAACCGTGAAAAAAGAAATATCTGATGTAAGTGCTAAAGTGCAATTTTCAACGGTAAATCTTGTGACATCTTTGACTGAAAGGACTGGTTCATAGATTTGCATAGCGCTCGTAATTGACGAACCTTGACAATCAAGAGCAACATCTTGTACATCATGAATTTCAATACAAGGTTTGTTTTCCGTACGGACAAGGTTTCTATCAACGATATAACGTCCACTTGTTTGAATTTCCTGACAAGCAGAAATGGTCGTAACAGGTAGGCCGGTAAAATCAATCTGAAGATCAGCCAATAGTGGCGGTTCAGGTAATAGTGGTGGAATCATTGGAGGCTGGGTGGCATTCGGTAGTTTAGGTTTGGTCGAAAGAGGCAAATCCTCATTCGCTATCTTATATTCGAGCACTTTACTGGCAATCTTTGCCATCTCGGCCCTTAAGAGTGAATTATCTGGCCCAAAGCGCCCATCTCCATATCCACTGACAATTCCAACGGCAGCAACTGCACCTATCTCCAGATTTTGGGTGTCGGGAAAAGGACTAGGTTGCTGAGGAAGTTTCAAAAGTTGGGCAATCAAAATTACGACGAGTTCACGGCTAGCAGGCAAGTCCAAATCACCTTCGGCCATTGTGAGCGGGGACACCTCATTTGAGACAGCCAAAAGATAGCCGTACGCCCAATGATGATTGGTAATAGATATTGGAGTTATATCCATTACACCAGAAAGTATTTTGAAAACCTGCCCATTCGTGACCGTATCTCCTGGGCCAAACATTCCGGTTAGACTTCCATCAGCATTTCGATATCCAGAAATAATTCCTAAATTTTGCATTTTTTCTACAAATGGAGAAAACCAAGCAGATGTGGGGACGTCAGTGAACCCAGCGAATACCTTTCCAAAACTCAAGCTAAGAGCAGTTATTATAAGCAAAAAACAAATAGAAAAATGCTTAATCATAGATTATTTATCAATAAAACATCAATATACGAAGTATAGCATGATATCTCCTAGCTTTATCAAAGATTTAGAAATGTTCGCAGCATTTACCCCTACCCTCCCTCCTCGGGCCTGCCTACCGGCAGGAAGATTGAAATTCGATCAAAAAAATGAGAAAATGAACACACTTAGAAACATTTCCCATGAAAAAAAATCAAGTCATCAGCAAAAAAGATATTGCAAAAGCTGTAGCAAGATCTTCCCGTCTGGAAGGTTTGAGTTATCGAAAAGCGATGAATGACACTGCGGCAATCAAATTTTTAAAGAAACACGGACATGCGTTCTCGCTATGATGCGGATGGTCATGAAGCAGGCAGTAATGGAACATTAGCAAACAAGCACGGAATTACCGATCCTGATCGTTTATCGAATCTCGAAACAATTCTTCTCAATGATGCTTACGCCCATTTTCTTAACGCACTGAAAAATCACGAACTCGTGTTCGATGTGAAACTACTTGTTAAAATTCATGAACAATTTCTAAGTCCTCTCTACTCTTGGGCCGGGAAATTCCGAACCGTTGATATTTCGAAAGGGAATACTCTTTTTGCTTCATGCCGATTCATTCCTGAGCTTCTCAAAGAATTCGACAAACAACTCCGCAAACACCTGCCAAAAAAAGATGATTCTAAGAAAGACATTTCTGTAAAACTTTCGTATATCCATAACGAACTCAATGCCATCCATCCTTTTCGTGAAGGCAACGGAAGAACACTTCGTCTCTTTCTCGATCTCTTGGCAATAGATACGGGTTACGAGCCTATCAACTACAGCGCCTCAAATATGAAATCCTATTTCGACGCTTGTAAGGCGGGCATGGTGGGAAATAATAAACCAATGGAAAGGTTTATATACAAAGGACTTACCAAGCGGAAATAACAGCTCCGAGCAAATGTACAAATCTCCACCGAAACCGTTTCAGGTATTTTTTCTTTTCAAACTGGTTCACCATTCCCAGATAACTTCCGGCATTTCTGATGTTTAATCTTTCTAACACTCGTTTCCTGTTTCGGCTATTGAGCCTCCTTCCTGGAGGATACAAAACCATTCCAAGGAATTTCAAACCGTCATCAGTTCTCAAGATCAGATCATTCTTCCCATGCAACTGTAATGTAAGTCGATCTTCCAAAAAAACCCTGACCCTTTCTCTTGATTGAACCAGCCTTTCCCGATCAGCATCGATGATGATAAAGTCATCACCGTAGCGCAAATACGCTTTTGCTTTCAACTCATGTTTAACAAACCGATCCAGCTCGTTGAGGTAAATATTGGCAAAAATTTGGCTGGTCAGATTTCCAATAGGCATACCACGCCCCCCCCCCGAGATTCTGTCAAGGGTGGTGTAGCTGCCGATGATTTCTCGAAGCAAATTCAAAGCTTTTATGTCCTTAATTCTGAGGGACAGAATTTTGAGCAGGGGTTTTTGATCAACGCTGTCGAAAAATTTCTTCACATCCACTCTCCAGACAAAAGAGCTGGGGTATTTTTTCAAAAACCCTTGAGCTCTTTGGATCGCTGCCAGCAATCCTTTTCCTTTGCGGCATGACCAAGCATCATAGAGAAACGTATTATCATAGATCTCATTCAAATAATCATACAGCAGCCGATGCACCACCCTGTCTCTCACCGAAGCCACCGAAACTTCTCTCCTCTTGTTATCACACACAATGAACGATCGATAACCACGATGGCGAAAGGTTCCCTCCTTCAAATCTTGATGAAGAGAGAAAAGATTATGCTCCAGATCATATTGAAACTCATGCAGTTCCTGGGAGGGATGTTTCCCCTTTCGAAAGGCCAACCAACTTCTCCAAATATTTTCTAAACTCAGATCTATGGACACGCTTCCCATCATTAATCACAGTTATGAAATCTACAAAGCCATCGTAGATATGAATGAGCAGCTCGACAAGCGTCATCGGTATTCACTCGGGACGAGCATTGAACAATCATCCCTATCTTTCCTTGAAAAGTTAATCATGACCAAGCATGCTCCTAAGACATTGAAAGGTTCGTATCTCATCAAAGCCAATGCTGAGTTGGAAATCCTGCGTTTCAAGCTGCGGTTGTTCTTGGATTTGAAGCTGGCGAACGAAACAAAAATCTTTCAAACCCAAAGCAAGCTGTCGGAGATCGGCAGGATGCTCGGCGGCTGGATGAAAGCCACTCAATAGGGTTCGTAGATAACCATCACCGCCGGCCGGAGACGCGCATTGTCATTCTGATTATCGAGATTGTTCTCATTCAGGTTGACGTTGCGATTATCATTGTTCCAATTGCCAGCACCAACGAGGCCGTGATTGTTGACCAGATCCGTCCGGTGTCCACTCCGCTCGCAAGCGGGGCTTCCGCATTGGTTTGCTTATTTCACCTCCCTACTCTCATCCTGGAGCTTTGGAGGTAGATCTGGCTCAAACGTGATGGGTATATATGAAGAATTGTGATTCAGAAGTATGGTCTTAGAAACCCTTACTTCTTTTGTTGAACCTCAATTTTACGGTAGCCCTCCCGAGTCCTCGGGATGGTTTCTATTCACCGCACTTTGAAAAATACTCTCTCGTGACTTACGAGGAAAGGAAAAATGGGGAAAAAGAAAAATCAAGAATCAAATGACTACCCCCATCACCGCCGGCCGGAGACGCGCATCGACATGCTGAAGATCGAGATAGAACTCATACAGGCCGACGCTGCGAGCATCACTGTGCCAAAGGCCAGCACCAACGAGGCCGTTTTCTTCATCCGTTTCGTTTAGGAGGGTATATTGCCATTCAAATTGCGCACCTGCTTTTCTACTATGGTTTAAATACTCACAATCAATAGGTTTTCCCTGACGAAGACCTTGGATCATCAGACCAACATAGGATTGATAATCTAGTCTCGACATTTTACTCTGATGAAATCGTGGATTAAAACGATTATTAATCCTGTCTCTCAAGCTTTCTTGTCCATTATCCCACTCAGGTATATCGAAAGTTTGAGCTCCTTCGGTGATGGCAAATCGCCATTTCTTAATCTTGTTTCCTTCGACTTGAGCTTGAGTTGCTTGGGTATTTAGGTGATCCTGAGTAAATTCTGAAACGTATGGCTCTCGGGATCCTTCCATCGTTTGACTGGCAGCATTCAGCTCTTCACGGTATCTCTCCACACTCGTGACAGGCGTGATCACCAGTTTTGCTTCGTTGAATTGCAGGATTTCTCGGGCTTGTGCTGGGGTGAGGGTTCTCATGACAGAGGCAAGGATCGCTTCTCGTGAAGGAAGAGGCGCATCGCCTTCTCTTGGCTGGATGGCGTTTTCCAAGGCAAAGGCGATTTGCTGCTCGATAAGAAATCTTGCTTTGAGCAACAGCTGCCGCCCCTCCGAAAGGTCGGTCTGTTCCAAGATCTCATCCACGTTTGAATTAAAGCCTTTGAGAAGATTTGAAAGATCAGCATCGTTTGCTCCTTCTCGGATCCTCTTTCGCATATATGCCGCCTCAGATTCGAGGCTCCCCTCGGCAAGTGCCCTTCGTTCCGAATCTCTGACATCACGATCTGCCATAGTTTTTATTTACAGTTCGTTTTATTATACCATACTTTTGGGGAAATTTGGGAAGAAAATTCAAAAATACAAGGAAATTCGTTTTCGGTCCCCTCCTTTTTAGGGGAGATTAAGGGAAACAAAAGCAAAAGTGCCCATTTTAGACTCATAATGATTCCCAAACAGAGACAACGGACAACAGCGGTATATCTGGTTCCGCCCACCTCGAAATACCCCCTCGGCTCCACCCATATGCTCCGTCATTCCGGCGGTTGCTTCGCAAATATTATACCGCCTCCATTTCCCTCCGCACATCGGATATACCGCGAACGTTAGGCGACATTCTTTCCCTTAAAACAAAGCTTTAACTTCCTTACCAAGAACACCCATCATGTGTGAGATTGAGTTATGAACGGTAGTTCCAACCATTTGCATTCTTTCTAATCGAGCAACTATGTCTTTTAATTTATCTTCATTCCCAGAACCGAGAAGTCTGTTAAGTTTGTACTTAGAAATCTCTGATACAAAATTTATAGCTTCTGCTTGAAATTCCTCTATATGCACCTCCATTTCATCGAAAGCTGATTCAACACTTGGGATTAACTTTATCCAAAAAGTGTATAAAGGAAGCGATTGAGCAATAAAACTAGTTAAATCGTTAAGTAAGTGATTGAATCTGGAGATCTCTTGTATCAGAGAATCTGTATCTTCTATAACTGGTTTAGTTGGATCAGACTTCTCTCTAATGGATTTTATGAGGCGTGTAGCAAAATGCCTACTTGCAACTTCAAGCTTTGCGAGTTCAGTAAAATTCGAATTGAATTCTTTGATCAAATCATATTTCTTCGAAAGCTTGAAATCCTTCTTGTAGGTTCCCAATGCTATACATGCAACCACAAGAATCCCGAGCTGGACTAATAGTTCGGCATTTCTACAAATCCACATCAATAGTTGCTCGATAATTGAAAAATCTGATTCCATGACTGAATACTAAATTGATTAAAAAAAATTAAAAGGGAAAGAACATCGCCTAACAGCGGCGTATACGGTTACGCTGCCGGATTCCAACTCCAAAACCCACGCTTCACCCATATGGCTCGGCGGTTCAAACATTATACCACCGGCCACATCGCATACGCCGCAAACGATATAATGACATACATGCCTTCCTTTTGAGGCTTAAGGCCTCAGCTCTTTAAAGAATCCGATGTTGTTTTTCTCCTATTTAATAGAGGGGAAGTATGATGTTTTCTCCGCTCCCCGAAATCGCTCCGAAAACGATTTATTTATAAAGGGGAATGAAATACAATTACGACAAGAAAATTAAATCTATGAAAATACCACTTTCAAAGTTAAAAAAGGTTGCCCTAAGAGATGTTTGGGGACACGAAGCACTCGATTTTACCGTTTGGCTAGCACTAAAGGAAAATCTTGACGCACTAAGCGAAGAAATAGGAGTTGATATAAAGCTAATAAAGACAGAAGCTAACGTCGGAAAATTTAGCGTTGATATTCTCGCTGAAGAAGAAGCTTCTGGTAGAAAGATAATTATCGAAAATCAACTCGAGGATACAAATCATGACCATTTAGGGAAAATCATCACCTACGCTTCGGGGTACGACGCAGAAATAATCATTTGGATTGTTAAGGATGTCCGTGACGAACACCAAAAAGCAATTGACTGGCTTAACGAACACACTGACGAAGATATTAGCTTCTTTTTGATAAAGATTGAGCTTTGGCAGATTGAAGGATCAAACCCAGCGCCAAAATTTGAAATAATGGTTAGTCCAAATGAATGGGCAAAAACAATAAAAACAAGCCCTTCAAATGGGGAACTCACTGGTACAAAATTGCAACAACTTGAATTTTGGAATAAATTCAAAAATCACGTTCGGGAAAACGACACAAGAATTCGTTTGCAAACTCCTCGCCCACAACATTGGTATGACGTTAGTATGGGAAGTTCAGATGGCCATGTTGCACTGACATTAAATTCCCGAGAAAACCTTATTGGATGCGAAATCTACATTAACAAAAATAAAGAGTTGTTTAATTTTTTACGTGAACGAAAAGAAGAAATTGAAAATGAACTTGGAGAAAGTGCAGAATGGGTTGATGCCGCAGTAGCTTCTCGAATAAAAATTAAAAAAGAAGTTCTGGATGTATTTGATCAGATTGAGGCAGAAAAGTATTTTGCTTGGCTATACGAAAAAACCGTTTTATTTCAAGCGGTTTTCGGAAAGTATTTTAAGGAATTTAAAAATAAGATCGGTTAATAGTGATACGCAGACGAATAGAAAATTCTATACATTTGAACTACTTAAAAATGAATGAGAGAACAATTAAAGGCATGCGCGCACCCGACTTGAGAGCCTTAATTGAAGAAACCGTAAATAAAATAAACAAGATAGAAACAGCACTTGAGTCTATCGAGCAACAAAAAAGACAAGCTTCCGAATCCAGAATTGAGATTTCGGGCGGTGAAAACACGAAAGGTATATTAGGAGAAGTAAAAGCACTTCAGACAGAAGCAAATGAAAAAATAAATCTAATTCGGGATATTTATACTGAATTACTTGGGGATGAAGAAGACGAAAATGATTTGGGAATAAAGGAGGAACTAGACAATTTATTACAAGAATTTCATTCGACAAAAGAAAAAATAGAATCCGCAGAAAAAGAATTATTTGGATATGAAAAGAAAACGGATGAGGGAGAAAAACACGTTGATGGCCTAATGGAAAAAATTAAAAACTTCTTTGAAATTCAAAAGAAGAAGTACGCAGAAACCTACGACAAAATTGAAAATGAGCTTTTAGCAGGTGCAACCACCGTGGGCTTATCAAAGGCCTACACAGATAAGGCAGCCTCTTATACAGGTCCAAATATTCTCTGGTTAATTGGATTCTTTCTTTCAATAACGGTGATAATAGTAATTTTAGGAATTTCACTAAATGATGTACAAAAAATTTATTTCAAAATACCTGTTGATAATTCAGAATCGACTGTTGAATCAATACTTAATACTGATAAACTACTAGAATATTTAATTATCAAGTTAGTTATAAATATTGGAATTATATCCTCCCTGATCTGGGTTGCTAGTTTTACAGGAAAAAGATACAGCCAAAATAAAAGATTATCTGAAGAATATTCATATAAGGCTACATTTGCGAAATCGTTTGAGGGATATAGAAAAAGAGCAGAAGAGATTGATCAAGTTAACGATAATAGCGTGCTAAGTGAAAAACTAATGGATAAAATGATCGAAATAAGTGCCTTTAATCCTGTTCAAACTATGGAATCGAAATCTCATAAAGAAGGACACCCTACAATAAAAATTCTTGAAAACTCATTAGCAAAATCAATCGAGACTATTGAGAAATCAGTGAACATTATTGATAAAATGAAGAACTAGGACATAGACTCCGGGCATTCACACCCTTAATTCCCATCTGCCCTCTGCAAACTAAACAGAAAAACAGCATGGATAAAACACAAGAAATACAACAACTTGCTGAAGAAATACTAAGGAATATTGAACTACAAGAAATACCGCTCAGTAATATTGTCCTACGCTGTGCAAGATTGGCAAGAATCACTGGCAATCAGCCAGCAATGGATTTATTTAAATATGAATTAACTGGCTATCCAACTGATGATCAAGGTTTAGTTTTGGCAGAAGCATTTCAACTAGCCAGATATGCAAATAGAACTTTTCGTCAAAAAGACAAATTTGGGATAATCAAAGAGTATTTATTTCCCCAGACTGTTGCTGAACTGGAAAATGAGTTAGAAGCAGCTAAAGAACAAATGAAAGTAGCTTTCGACAGAGATGTATCAATTTCTTCCGCGAATCCTAATCAAACTGTTTTTTCTCCGATTGGTAACGGAATCGAGAGAACCAATTTAAGACAAATCATAACCGAAAAATCAAAAAAATTAGATCAAATTAAATCAGGATATTATAACTATGTATTAGGAGTTTATTACGAAACCAAATTTAAAAACATAACAGAAGACATATTCAAAAAGAAGAAATTAATAGTAGACAAAACACTCTCTAGTTATTTACCTGAGACGTTTGAAAAATTTGTCTCTGTCTATGAAAACCTACAATCAGAAAAAGCGGAAAATTGGGCTAATGCAGTTCATTCTTGTAGAAGAGTATTAAAGGACTTAGCAGATTTTCTACTCCCAGCAACTGACGAGAACATTGATTTAGGGAATGGTAGATCCATAAAGCTTTCTTCGGAAAATTATATAATTAGATTGAAGGAGTTTATAAAACGCAATTCATCAAGTACATCCTTTGTAAAAGTCGTTGGAAGCCACTTAGATTTTATTGGTGACCGTATTGATGCCATTTACAAATCAACAACTAAAGGTACTCACGATAAAGTCACACAAGAGGAGGCTGAAAGCTATGTTATGTATACCTATATGCTTGTGGGAGACATAATGGATCTATACAAACCAGAAAAATGAGGTGTGGCAAGTACCCCGAATTTAAGACAGCTTGTATGCAGGCAGTGAATGTTGTCTCGCAAACTGAGCTGGGGGCATCTTGAGAGCGGTGTGAATGCGCTTATGATTGTAATAGTGGACTTGTAAATAAAGTGCTTCCATGAATTCTCCCACCGTCTCGAACCGTGAGCTTTCACCGAGATCTTTTTTGAATTCGCTGTAGAAGGATTCCTGAAATCCGTTCTGCCAAGGAGATGCTTTGTCGCTGAAAGAAGCCTTAATTGTTTTTTCCTTCAAAAGTTCCAAGTACTGGTATGAGGTGTATTCGCTCCCCTGATCAGAGTGAAGATATATCGGAGCTGAGTTTCTGCTCAGAGCGTCCTTGAGAGCACCGAGAATCAGTTCTCGATCATGTTTCCCAGAGAAAGAGAAACCCACAATTTCCCGGCTGAAGACATCAATCACCGTCGCCAAATACCAAAACCTCCCTCGAAACCACAAGTAGGTGAAGTCCGAGGCCCAAAGCACATTTCTTCTAAGCGGACACAAAATCTTCGCATAGTTAGGAACACAGAGAGGGTCTCTGTTCAGATCGTTCTTCTTTCGAGGTCTTCTGACTCTTCTTCGATATGGCTTGATGCCATACTTCTTCATGACCCTCAGAACGCATTTCTTGTTTCTACCCAGATGAATGGCGAGTCGTCGATGTCCGTATGAAGGATGTTCTGAAAGAGCTGTCAAAAGCTGGTCTTTGAGAGCTTGATCTCTCACCTTCATCTTGGAGGTGTAGTACAGGGATGATCTGGAAACCCCAAGCTTCTTCGCCAATGCTTTTTTACTCTGTTTAGAACGCATGGTGAGCTCTATTTTTTTTGGACCGCTCGTTCATGAGCATCGCTTCTCCCAGCAGTCTTTTAAGTTCCTCATTCTCCCGTTTCAGCTTGTTGATCTGCAGAATATTCGAAGGCATCACCGTCGATCTTCGAAGCCAGGCATACACCGTCGGCAAACTCACACCATGCTCACGTGCGGCATCTGCTGCTGAAACTCCCTCAGTGCGAATCCGATGGAGGATTTGTTCCTTAATCTCAGGAGAAATACGTGTTCTTGCCATATCTGGTATTGGTTACAGTCACATCATGCTATCTTGCATAATGCCTGTCCAATATATGGGGTACTTGCCAACACCGACAATACAGACTCCATCACCAGCTGGTATCCCGTGTGATGAGTGGCATTCGGTACCACGAACCGCGTCATCTGAAATCGGTGATGCTGATCGATGTGAAAGAACACCGTATACCTGTTTTCAGAAGCATATCGTGATCTCTCTTTCTGTTCGTCTTCCATGAGCGAAGTGAAGAAGAGCGGACGGATTTCAACAGAAAAAGTAAAACCAGCCTTCTTGCTCCTGGTGTTGGAACACCGAAGCTGCTCAAATACAAACGCCTCAACCGAATCTTCATCCAGTCCGTCAGCCACCGCCCGAATTTTGCCCTCGAGCGCTTTCCGAAAGGCTTTGCTGTCCTCTCGGCACTGCTTGAGAAACGCCACTTCCTCAGGGGTCTCTTCACCCTTCATATACGCCGACATCACATCCTCCACCTGTTCGGAGAAAAACCGAATCTTCGCTCGAAGTGCTGGATCTGCAGAAGCCTTCCACAGTTCACCGGGAGTGATCGCTCGATAGGTCTCCGGGATGTCGAAGTCAGCAGGATTTTTGTAGTTTTTTTCAGGCATAGAAAAAATCATTCCTTTCATTATACCATGAAATCTTCATCACAAGGTCCTCTTCTTCTTCTCGATCCTGTACGCCTGAAGCAAATCTTCCGGCTCAGCCTTGATTTCACTTTCCAGCTTAATCCCGCACTCAAAGCCTTCTTTCATTTCATTTACCTTTTCTGTGCCCCTTTGCAATCCCGCAATCACTCCTTCTCCGATGAGCTGGTCGCCTCTCAAAACCCGAACCTTCACCTTGTTTTGCATGAGACCCTTGACCACCTTACACCCAATGATCATGTCTTTTTTCTTCGACATGAAAACCTGGATCACCTTCGCTTCCCCGATTTCCACCTCCACGATCTCCGGATCCAACAACCCTTCCAGGATTTGTGACACCTCTTCGAGAAGCTTATAAATGATCTTCATCGGACGGATTTCTATTCCATACTGTTCGGCCAGCCGCTCAACCTCAGTCGGCGTATCGACATGGAACGCAAAGATCACTGCCATACTGGACACCGCCATGTTCACATCGTTCATGGTCACGTTTCCGATACCGCTGTGGATCACTTGGATCCCGACTTCTGCCGAATCGATCTTATTTAAGCTGCTCTTGATCGCTTCGAGTGAACCCTTGGTGTCCGCCTTCACGATGATCTTGAGGGTCTTCAATCGCCCCTGCTTGATTCGGCTCATCAACTCCACCAGGGAATTCTTGCTCGCAACGATCTTCTTCTTCGCCTGAATCTTCAAAGCCCGATCACGCGCCGTCTTTTCATCCTTCACCACGATCATCAGCTCCCCCGCCAAAGGCACTTGTGACAGCCCAGCGATCTGTACGGGACCAGATGGCCCTACCGCCCGCAGGCTCTTCCCCTTATGGTCCATCATGCGCTTGATACGTCCGAAGCTTTCTCCGATGACTACATTATCCATCACCTGCAGCGTTCCGGTATTCACGATCACCGTCGCGATGGGACCCAGATTTTTATCCAAATGGCTTTCGATCACCGTCCCCACCGCTTCACGATTGGGGTTGGCCTTGTACTGATTGACTTCGGCGATCAACAAAATATGGTCGAGCAAATCATTAATGCCCTCTCCCGTCATAGCCGACACCGGTACCGCCGCCACTTCCCCTCCCCATTCCTCCAGTGCGATCCCCAGCTTCTGACCCAACTCATTTTTCACGCGGTTCGGATCAGCATTTTCCTTATCCATCTTATTAATCGCAACGATCAAAGGCACTCCAGCCGCCTTCGCGTGCTGATAGGCTTCTTCCGTCTGCGGTTTCACCCCCTCATCCGCCGCGACGACGAGAATAGCGATGTCCGTCACTCTCGCTCCTCGAGCACGCATGGCTGAGAACGATTCGTGACCAGGAGTATCCAAGAAGGTAATACGCTTGTCCTTGTGGGTGATCTGGTACGCCCCGATATGCTGGGTAATTCCTCCGCTTTCGCCCGCGACCACATCGGTGTTTCGGATGGTATCGAGAATCTTTGTCTTCCCATGATCGACGTGCCCCATCACCACCACCACCGGTGGACGTTCCTGGAGGTTCTCCGCATCATCTTCTTTGATGAACGACTGCAAATCTCCCCCCATGAGTTCTTCTACAGAAGCCTGCTCACGCTTGCGGTTGATCTTCACCCCAAAGTCCTGAGCGATGATGGCCGCCGTGTCATAATCGATTTGTTGATTGATCGTCGCGAGGATTCCATTCTTCATCAGTTCCCCGATCACCCGCGCCACTGGAATTCCAGAGCGCTGCGCAAAATCGTTCACGGAAATAACATCAGGAATTTCAACGATGCCTGTTGCCTTGCGCAGGTCCGCTTCTTCCACTCCAGTATCCTTCTCTCGATCATCTGCTGCGACTTCTCCAACGGCTTCCTTAGTATCTTTACCATCTTTAGTATCTTTAGTATCTTTACGATCCTTGCGGTCCTTCTTCGACTTCGGCTTCGGCTTCACTTTTCCCTCTTTCTTTCCCGCCGTCATTCGTCGCTGCTCATCCAAGATTTCGCGCTGTCGTTCTTCTTCAAGTGCTTCTTCATATTCCTGAACCTTTGAAATGGATTCGTCACTGATCTCAATCTCTTCATCATCATTCACTTCTTCAATCTCTTCCTCTTCCTCCAAAACCTCCTCTTCTCCCTCAGCTTCTCCGTCATCTCCCATATCTTTGCGGACTTCTTCTTCTAAAATCCGCGCCTTTTCATCACTCATCTCCAAAGCGTTTTTGGGGATATCCAGATCCAAAAAATCAATGTAGTCGCGGAGTTCGGCTACTTTGAGTCCCAACGAGTCGGCAAGATCCACCAGTTTTACAGCCATAGATGCCTAGAAGTGCTTAAAATCTAACAGAAAGGAGCATAAGGCATGGGAAAGGGCTTGTAAAGGCGGTTCTAGTTCCAGTTTAGTCCAAACTTTCAAAAAACTTCCAGATTTCCGACCCGGTCCACTTGGGCCAACCATGAGGATAATAGTCTCCCCAGGAGTGATCCTCCGTATGGGGACACCACACCACCGGCTGGTCAGGAGCGCATTGGGTATACGAAACACAATTGGCTTTCGCGGGACTGGAATAGGCTACCGTCGGGATCCCACAGGCATTCTGAGCTAAATGAAGATCACGGGCTTTGATACCGTCTCGGAAAGGCGACAAGGTGTCGGCGGGATTGTGCATGGTAATCGCCGCCACCGGTCCGGTACAACCCGTATCCGTCGTACTGCCACCGAGACTGCCGCTGGCACGGATCACATTCCCTCGGGCACAGGCAAGGCTATTGGTAAACCAAGACCCCAGGGAATGTCCCACGATAAAAATCCGATCCAGATCAATGCAATAGTTCTCGGAAAATTCCGCCAAGAGCTGATCAAAGATGGCTACATCCCGTTCGATATTCCAGGGCCCCACTCCGACCGGATACACCATGATCGTGCCACCTTTGGCAGCTTCATAGACTTTGTAATACGTCCTCACTCGGGCATTAGTATTCGTCCGGCCATGCCAACCGAAGGTCAGAGCAATAGGGACGTTCGGATCATACCCCCCCGGCACATCTGTGATATACGTTTGTCGAACTCCATTGATGACGGACGACGTCGGCGCCGTCCGAGGAGCAGGCTTTCCACAACCAGCCGAAAGATGGGCCCGAACTCCCGTGAAAGGCTTGGTTCCGTCCTGGTTCAAGAGCAGGGAATGCACCAAAAACGCCATTTCCCCCCTCTGCATATTCCGACCCGGGATGTAACTGTACTTCGAGAACAGATTGTTGACATGAGCGAACTCCGCATAGGGCTGAAACCATTCTTCTCCTTCTCCAGGAACACTCACCTGCTGCTGAAAGGTCTCAAGTGCCATCTTCAATCCCTCCACCATCTTCACCGGCTGGGCCGGATTGAAGCGATTGTCCGCATAGCCCTTCACAATATTCTCGGCCTTGGCATGACAGACAAAGGGAGCGAACCATTCGGTACCGACATCCCGAAAACAATCTGTTTCAGTTCCAATACGCTCCCCTTTTGCGGAAAGAATGATTTTCAACATCTCCGCTCGATTGATGGGATCGTAGGGACGAAAGGTCCCATCTGAGTACCCCGACACTATCCCTCGGTCGCGCAGAGCATCGATCGTTTCCTGATAAGGATGGTCCTTTACATCGTGAAAACTCTCCGCAGCCTGAAGAGGAGTCGGAGCACTGAAAAGAAGGGAGAACATCAAGAACACACCGAAGAATTTTTTCATGAGAGATGATGAGAACTCCTCTTATTACGACGGATTCAGCACCAAATTTCAAGTTCTTTCCATGTTCCCAAGACAAGCGAGGCCTTCATTTTATAACTTCATTTATGAAAGCATCTCCTAAAGACTATACTTTGAATGAATTCTTCCTTACGATCATTTTATCTCTTCGAACCCTTAAGACCGTTAAAACCCTTAAAACCGTTAAGACCCTCCCTCCCATGTCCATCCTCGACCACCTCAGCGCCGCCTTCCGACCGAACGAAGGAGAACAAAATCCTCTCTATAAGAGTAGCTGCTGCATGAAGTACACCGTCGACGTCCAGTGCAAGCGCTGCCCTTTCAAACAAATCACCGATGAAAAAGACCGGGATGAAGCCTTGCACAAGTGCTATGACAAGCGGAGAGGGACGTATAAGTGGAATGATGTGGAGATAGAGTTTAATAATCAATATAACTAGCTTTCTTGCTTTCTAGCTTCCTAGGATTTTCAAAACCTAAAAAGCTAGAAAGCTAAGAAGCTAACCGCTAACCCCACCACATGCTCTCCCTCAAAACCTCCCTCCGCTCCAACCTACAACCTACAACCTACAAACTGCTTGAACAAATCCCCCAACGCAAATTCACGCAGTGGCTCGACCTCGCAGAAGACCCCGACCACATCGTCCCCCTGATCAAAAAATTTGTCCAAGAAAAACAAGGAACCTGGGACCGACTCCTCTGCCTCGGCATGGGCGGCTCCGCTTTGGGAATTGTCACGCTTCAGAAAGCCTTGTTCCCCTTCGATCAACGCTTGAAGGTTCTTGATAATCTGGACTCCAATACGATCAACCATGAACTCTCCACCATAAACCCTGAACGCACCCTCGTCCTCGTCATCAGCAAATCCGGCACCACGCTGGAAACCATGACCCAATACGAAATTCTCAAAGAAAAATATTCCGACGAACAATACAAAAATAACTTCATCATCATCACTGATCCAAAAGAAGGCAAGCTCCGCGAAATCGCCGAACGAGACCAACTCACCAGCTTCCCAATCCCACCAGAAGCCGGCGGCCGATTTTCCGTCCTGAGCTCCGTCGGCTTACTCCCCTTCGCTTTGCTCGGTGGGAATATCGATGAACTCTTAGACGGTGCCAAACAGATGAAGGAACGTTGCTTGGAACAAACCGAAGAAAACCCAGCCCTCCAGCTTGCTTCGATCACTCATACCGAAAGCGAGGATCGACATCCTCGCCCCACACGCAGCCCCGAAAGCGAGGTTGGAGAACCTCGCCCTTCTTCCGGCGAGGATATCCATCCTCGCCTTCAGAAAAAAAATATCCTCAGCATGTTGATCTATGATGATCAGCTGTCTGCTCTCGGCTTCTGGTACCAACAACTCCTCGCCGAATCCATCGGCAAGACCCGTGAAGTCGGCATCACTCCTCTCCCCCTCCGCGGCGCGAGCGACCAGCATTCCGTCCTCCAACTTTTGCAAGATGGGCCAAATGACAAGATCAATCTCTTTATCGAAGTCCTCAACCCTCACGTCGATGTCCTTGTCCCCAACTCCAAGCTGAAAGTGCATAACATCTTGAGAGCCGAACTCAACGCTACCGAGCAAGCCTTGCGGGAGGACGGACGACCGACCATCATTTTGCAAGTCCCGGAACTCTCCGCCCACACCCTTGGCGAACTCTTCATGCTCTTTCAAATGCAGATCGCTGTCCTCGGTGAACTCTATGAAATCGATGCCTTCAACCAGCCGGGGGTGGAGAAAAGCAAGAAGATTGTGAAGGAACTGCTGAAGGCAAACTGATCAAAGAAACACACGTTCGATAAACCAATACAAGGCAACGGAAGAAATCAGAAGGGCCAGGATTCGAATAAAAACCGGATACCAGGCTTTTTTTCTGAACAAGTAAACCCAAGGGAGTACCAGCATCAAAACAAAGATCTGTCCCAATTCAATTCCGATGTTAAAAGCCAGCAATGAACTGATAAACCGGTCATCAGGTATCTGAAGGCCTTCCAGCAATCCAGCAAACCCTAATCCATGAAAGAGACCAAAAAAGAAAACGATCCAGACTTTTTTTTGACCTTTCCACCAAGAGGACTGGGAGAAGAACACGGATCCCATCGCGACAATCACAATTGAACCAGCGATAAGGGGCTCTACGATCGTTGAACTCAAACTCAGGACAGAACTTCCCGCCAAAATCAATGTCACACTATGAGAAACCGTAAACGCAGACACCAGAACAATAATGCCTCGCAGATTGACAAACACCAGCAACAAAGACAGGAGAAACAAGATGTGATCGACCCCTTCGAGGATATGCTCAATACCCAGGACGATGAATCGTGAAAATGAGGTCCAAAATCCATCAGTCGTAGAAAGGTCGCGAAGTTCAAAAAGCTCCTGTACTTGCTGCTGCTCTTGAAGGGTTCCATTCTTGGCATGCTCATCGATGAGCTGACGAGCAGCTTCACTCTGCAAATCAGGATCATTTTGCAGGATTTCTAGGATTTCTTTTGGCAATAATTCATGGGCCATCGCCAAAGGAAGAGAAAAGTGAACTACAGCAAGGAAGAGCAGCGTAAAAGCAAACGATTTCATGAAAAAAGGAAAGGGTTGTAAAAGAAGGTGAAAATACCTACGATACGATTACTCTCCGTATATATGAGCCAAAACATCACCGTCGTCAATAAACTCACAGCATTTCGAAAAAAACAAAACCTGACGCAAGAGGCTCTTGCGGAAGCCGTCGGAGTGAGCAGGCAAACGATTATCTCCATCGAGAAAGGCAAATTCGTCCCTTCCGTGAAACTCGCCCTGCAAATTGCAAAGGAATTTAATACTCCCCTTGAAAAAATCTTTCAACTGGAAAAACATTCTTAATTTTTTCTTATGAAGAAACATGATATCTGGCGGGAGATGATCGGAGTCGCGGCAGTGCTTCTGGCACTCGTTCTCTTTTTCAACCCCTTTGACCTCTGGGAACTCTCGATCGAGCTGAAGAAAAGCATCGTCCTGGGCGTGATCACCTTCTTCGTGTTTGCTTTCATCACCTGCCACCACCGGAAAAACGACGAACGAGAGAACTTCGTCCTCTATTCCGCTGAAAGAACGGCTTTTGTCAGCGGAAGCATGCTTGCGATCATAGGACTTCTGTATCAAATGATCACCACTGGAGAACTCGACCACTGGCTGGTTGCCACCTTTCTCGTCATGACCATCGCCAAGGGGATTGGCCTGATGTATGCCAAAATAAAGCACTAGAAATGTAAAGTTTCCTTGACATTGATCAGGAAAAAAATAGACTGAAGAAGCTTTTATTCTTTCATTTTTTGCGATGAAAACGCCTTCCAAGAAAGGACTCGCTATCACGCTCGCGGCAGCACTTATCGTGCCAGCGATCTGGAGCAGCAGTCCGAGAGTTCACAGTTCTTCCCATCGGGAAGCACCTTTGATCAGCCAAGATCCAGCGCTGGACCAGACGGATCTCTACGCCTTTGTCAGCCCAGAAAACAACGAACGAGTCGTTTTGATCGGCAACTACTGGCCTCTTGGGATCGCGGGAGCTGGACCGAATTTCTATCGGTTTGCTGACAGCGGACTCTACGCCTTCCACATCGACAATGACGGAGATGCCATGGAAGACGTAACCTACGCCTTCAAATTCAAGACCAATGTGAAAAACGGCAATACCTTCCTCTACAACACAGGAGCTCTTCCAGGAGGAGAAAACGTCACCCAAACCTATGATGTCTATCGGATCACCGGAAAATTCACCGGACTGGGACGAAGACAGCTCAACGCGGGCAATCGCATCGCAACGGACCTTCCAGTTGCTCCACCAGTGATCGGTGAAAAGAGCCAACCAAATTATGCAACCTTGAAACAAGCAGCGGTAAAATCCAATCTGGACGGTTCCAAATGGTTCGCAGGTCCAGTAGAAGACCCCTTCTTCGTCGACCTGAACGTATTTGACCTTCTCAATCTCGGAGCGGGAGTCGATTCCCTCAAAGGAACCAACGTCCAATCCATTGCTTTTGAAATCCCAGCCGCTGAGCTAACCAATGACCAGCTTTCTGCAAGCAAGACCAAAAAACCGGTCATCGGAGTATGGGGAGCGACCTACCGACAAAACATCACCGTCCGAAACGAAAAAGGCAGCCAGCGAATGAGCGGAAGATGGGTCCAGGTCTCTCGTCTCGGAATGCCACTTGTAAATGAAGTGGTGGTACCTCTCGCAGCCAAAGACTACTTCAACGCTTCCCACCCTCACGACGATGCTGGGAAAAACTTCGAAGCCTATGGAGCTGTGGTCACCAAACCAGAACTAGCTGGACTCTTCAAAGCCGTTCTCGGCCTAGATGTCCCTACCATGGACCGACAGGATCTGGTAACCGTTTTCTTGACGGGAGTGCCAGACTTGAACCAACCAGCTGATGTTCGACCAGCAGAAATGCTGCGCTTGAATGTTTCCATCAAGCCTTCCACCAACCCACACCGACTCGGTGTCTTCGGTGGAGATACGGCTGGATTCCCGAACGGACGACGACTGGCAGATGATGTCACGGATATCGCCATCCAGGCAGTCGCTGGAAAACTCGTGGAGGGGTACACTGTCCCCGAAGCACTCGGAGATGGAGTCGATGCGAACGACAAAGCCTTCTCCAATACTTTCCCTTACCTGGCCATGCCAAACCTGGCGACCAAATAAGGACTATTACTGCTCAAAGTGTTCATGAAAGACGTTCGACATCAACCCACATCCAAAGAGATGGCCCTGAGGGCCATCTCTTTGCTGTGTTGCTCCTGGTTGCTCTTCGGATGCTCACCGAGACCTGATCTCAGCAGCATTTTTCTGAAGGAACAAGCCACCATCAACGATGAAACCTGGATCAACATTCAGCTGGAACAACAAAAGCTCCAACAAAATCCGGAAGACATTCTGGCTCACTTTGATCTGGCCAGGCACTACTTACAAGCCATCCGCGAATCAGCGGACAACAGCCTCTACGAAAAAGCTGAACAGATCATGAAAAGCATCGACACACTGGAACCAGACCATCCTCAAGCTTTATTTATCAGGGCTCAAATCGCACTAGGAAAACACGAATTCAAAACAGCAGCCCAACTGGGAGAGCGCCTCACTCAGCTGGACGATCGTAAACCCTCTTCGTGGGGAATCGTCGCTGACGCCGCCATCGAACTCGGCGAGTACGAACAAGCCGAAAAGGCACTACAAACCATGGTCGACCTGCTCCCGGACTTCAATGCTTTCACCAGGATTGCTTATCTGCGAGAAATCTATGGAGATCTGGAAGGAGCACGAGAAGCCATGGAGCTCGCCATCGACGGAGGGAGCGCCATATCGGAAAACATGGCTTGGGCCACCGCCGAACTGGCACGTTTGACACTGGGAAAAAACTTGGAAGAAGCTGAACGCATCTACCAAATCTCCCTGCAGATTTCACCAAATCTGGTAGCAGCCCACGAAGGACTCGCGAAAATACAGGCACTCAAAGGCGATTTGGACGGTTGCTTAAAAACCCTTCAAGAAATTTTTGCCATGTTCCCATTGCCCCATCTGGCCGCTGAAATAGGCGATGTTTTCCAACTACAAAATCAAACAGAAAAAGCGAAGACCTATTATCAACTGGTCCGCATCAGCTATGAAAAACTCGAAGAGCAAGGCCTGAATGTCGGCTTGGAATACGCACAGTTCTTGGCTGATCGAGGATTGGAATTGGAACTCGCCCAACAAATAGCTGAAAAAACCTACCAGGAACGTCCGACCATCTATGCCGCCGACCTCATTTCATGGATCACTCTTCAACTCGGAGAACTCGACCTAGCAATTGAATACAACGAAAAAGCAAGAAGTACTGGAAGCCAAGATGCGAGCATCCTTTACCACAGTGCTCTGCTCGTTCAAGCAAAGGGTGACACCATTCAAGCAGAAGAGCTGGAACAACTTGCGAGGGCAAGCAATCCTGCTTTTTCCATTCTTTTTTCAAAAAAGGGTCCAATCAATATCGACCTGCCAAAATAAGTCGCTATACTTCCCTCGAAATTTTTCACCGACCCCTCTTTGGCGAAGAACACCTATGAATCGGAGATAACCCTCGACGGACATCTCTCAGCGGCTGATTACCAATGCATCCAGAAAAAGATCCTGAGATCGATGAGACCATCGACGTTTTTTCAATTTTATCTGACCCTCCCGGAAGAGATCCTGAAAAAAGTCAGCGGGCATGGTATCAAGCCGAGCAATATCGAAGGCACGCGGCTTCGATTTACCTTGGAAGACAACCGATGGGAATTCGTCGTGAAAGAACAAGAAGAAGCCCCTATGAAGGCTTTAAGAAATCCTACGAGGGATGCTTTACCGGCGATTATTCGAAAAGAACACGCCATTGAGCTCACCGATCGAGAATATCAATCCTTGTTGAAAACAAATACCATCACGGGATTGGTCATCAAACAACGCTTCGATCTCCTGAAGGGCTTTCCTGGACTGTTTGACGAGTTGGGATTACAGCCCTCAGAGGTTACCTACGACGTGGTACTGGCACCACAAATCCTGATCGACGTTTCAGAACCAACTCAACTCCCCTTTCGACTCGAGGCGGAGTTTGCAAATCCTGAAGACCTTAAAACCTTTCAAGCTCAGCATCGGCAGCAGTTTATCAGAGTCCTTAATCGAGTCTTCAAACCCTACGATCACTTCCAACCACAAAAACTGTTTGGCCAAAAAATCATGGCGAAAGCCAATGTTCAACGACTCCTCAGCGAGGGAATGTGCCCCCTTCAGATCATGAAAACCCTCTTAGACCTCTCTAAGAGAAAGAAAAAAATCATGTGGAATGACGTCGATTCTTCGCTCCCGGAAGACGTTTTTTCAATGGCCATTGAAATGGAAGATGCGCTAAGAAAATCACAAAAATCCCTGAGAAGGTAAAAGCTGATGGAACGCCAACACCAATCGAATCTCCCCATAGCTTACCTCCTCCGGCAGGGCTTCTTTCAAGGCTCTCAAGGAATGATCTCCGCTTCGTTGAACGACTTCACGGATCTGGCGTTGGCGTTCGGAAGAGACAAACGGAGCAATATCTCGAATCATCCCCAGTTGCACCAAATCAGCCAGATGGGATTCGATCGTGCTCGGTGCCAATCCTCTCCGGAGTGCGATCTGTCGAGGGTTCAGTCCTTGTCGATGCAACTCAAAGGTCTCCATCTGGGTCTGTCCTTTCTCAACTTTTTTCATCTTGAATGATCGTTCCGCTCGTTGAAGAGGCTGGTAAGTACACTGATGCTCAGTACAGTAGCGCTTCACGATGTTCAACATCGCAGCCCCATACTGCTCCCACTTCCGCTCCCCCATCCCGCTGATCAGCATGAACTGCTCCTTCGTCTGGGGAAAGGACTGGCAGATCTCGCGTAAAGTCCGATCGCCGAATACGACAAAGGGGGGCACATCCTTTTTTTGAGCTTCATCTCGCCGCCATTGGCGAAGCAGGGCAAAGAGATCGTGATCCACCGCCTCGTCCGGCAGCGAGCCTTCGATAAATGAAGGGGCTTCGTCCGCTGTTATCATCACCTTTTCCCCAGTCTCCAAAATGTTCTTCCCCCTTTGCGAGACGACCAAGACAGGAAACTCCTCTCCTTGCCGTTCCAAGTATCCCGTTTTCAAAAGCTGCTTAAGGAGCTTCATCACGGCGGCTTGACTGTACTCCTTCATCGACCCGTAGCTCGACCAGGAAGCACAGCCCCATTGTTCCATTTTTTGGGACCTGGACCCCGTCAAAACCGCTGCCGCAATACTCATGCCAAAGGGTCGCGGGAACTGCATCATCCCTTGAAGAATGTTTTGAACGGGAAGCGTCACATCTGCAGCACGATCAACACCTGCTTGCTGTGAAGACTGTTCGGACTGGACACATCCGGAACAATTGGCACACTTCACCGGCTGATATCCGAAGTACGACTGGATTCGATTTCGTTTGCAATCATGGGACTCAGAGTACTCGATCATGTGCTGAAGCTTCTGCTCGGCTAACTTCCGTTTGGCATCCAATTCCTCAAAAGTCAGTCGGAAGGGATCCCCCGTGAGGTCATATTCATCATTCGAAATCTTTCGGATCGCACCAGCTTCGAGCAGCAGCTTCAAAGCGGTGTCCACTTCCATTTGGGACTTGGCGAAGCTCAGGGACCGGGCCACCAGCGGAACATTGTGCTGAGATTTCAAGAGCAGGAGGATTTCTTGAAGGAGCTTTGGCGAAGGATTGTTGCCATCGATGAAGAACCGCTGAAGTACCACGTCTTGGTAGCCAAAGAACAGCACGCACTCGCTCGGCTCACCATCTCTGCCCGCCCTCCCCGCTTCCTGGGTATAATGCTCCATCGTTCCCGGCATATCCGCGTGCAGGACAAACCGAACATTCGGCTTATTAATCCCCATCCCAAACGCATTCGTCGCCACGATCACCGGCGTACGGTCCTTCAAAAACGATTCCTGAACTTTTTTCCGGACCTCGTCACTGAGACCGGCATGATACGCCGCCACCTTCACGCCTTGCTCTTGTAAATATCCACTGATTTCTTCGACATTTTTCCGCGTAGCGCAGTAAATAATCCCCGACTGCTCTGCCTTTGATTTCACATACTGGGCGATCCAGCTTCTTTTCGAATCCGGCTGATAGGTGGCGTAGTGAAGATTGGCCCGATCAAAGTCCCCCACGATGAGTCGTGAATCTTGTAAGCCCAATTGTTGGATCAAATCATCGCGAACCTTGTCCGTCGCCGTAGCCGTCAATGCCAAAAAAGGCACCTGGCAGATCTGACGCAAGGCCTTGATGCGCTTATATGAAGGCCTAAAATCATGCCCCCACTGGGAAACACAATGCGCTTCATCGATGGCCACAAAATGGACCTGCCGACGCTCCGCGAGCACTCGCAACAACCGCAAAAACACCTGACTCTCCAAACGCTCCGGAGCGACATAGACCAGTCGATAGCGCAGATCTTCAATGCCCTGAAACCGCTCGGACATCTCCCCACTCGAAAGCGTACTATTGATATAAGTAGCGGAGATTCCCAATTCCTTCAACTGGTCCACCTGGTCCTTCATGAGCGAAATCAAAGGAGAAATCACAAAGTTCACTCCTCCCAGGACCAAGGCTGGGATCTGATAGCACAAGGACTTGCCCGACCCCGTGGGGAGGATCACCACCGTATCCTTCTTTTCATACAGCGAAGCCAGCACCTGCTCCTGCAGAGGCCGAAAGCTTTGGTAACCAAACGTGTTCTGAAGCACCTGCTTCGATTCATCCATCCATCTCTTCATCATAGGATCTCGTAAAAATATTCTTGGACTCAAAGTCGAAAAGAAAATATGATCAAAATTCCATAAAGGCAAGGAGCAGGAATTGACAAACTCCACTTATGAAAGTGATTTTACTTGAGGAGTTTGTGGATTTTTGCCGAAAATTGTCCTTGCTGATGCCGAATGCTTGATGATGTTCTTGGTCGAAATCTTTTTTCGAAATGGATTCTAAACGCCTTCTCCATATTGTCCTGAGTCCTTTCCTCAGGCGGTATGTCTTTTTCGAAGACATATTTTTTCTGTCCAATGCAAAGGCTTTGATCACCGTTTAAAACTCTTGCTAGCCTGTTTTCATCTTCGGAAGATAGAGGCCTATAGCCACGATTCCAAAGCCAGCAAATGACGTCGATTTGGGCTGCGCCTACGGTGCTAATCTGTTCTTCTTGGATTTCATCAGCCGTGAGTTGAATATAGTCTTCTGCTGCTTGGAGCACCATGTTTCCAAAACCTTGATTTCGATAATGGGGATAAATCTGGCGATCTCGAAGAACAAAGGTATTTCCCACAATGTTATACATATGCCCCCCAATCCCATTTTCCGATTGGGTTGTAAAGGATTGAGTCCATTCCGAAGGTGTTCTTGCAAGAATATTTGATTTCCAAAGATATACCGTAAGCCCATGCTGGCTCGGACGTTCTGGATGGCTTGATAGTGCTTTTTGAATCGTGAGCGAAAGAGGAATGGAATCCTCCAGCACTTGGTTGCCGATGACAAGAGCGCTTCGTCTCCATCCGTTCCATTCATCACTCATTCCTCTCGTACAACATTATATGCTTGCTCCGCTTGACGTGCTGATGCAGCAGCTTGTTGGATTTATGAGGAAATTCCTGCCGATTCTGAAAAGCAAGCTTTTCGATAGAATGTAGGTCTGGCTTTTCAGGAATCTCTGGAGGCTCATAAAGACCCAGGATGTCCTCTACCGCCAATCTTTCTTTGATAGGTTCCATTCAAATAAATAATCCATGTTTTATAACCTAAAGAGCATTCTTTGTCGAGGAAAATGGCTTACACACGCCCTTTTCATGGAAGGCAGGAAACCAACTGAAATTCACCAGAAAAGATAAAAAAAAGTGAATTTGATAAAGAATCATGCGAAATTCACGGTATTTTTAGATGAAAGAAACTCTAGTGATCCGTGTACTGAACGAGGGATTGTTTAAAAACCAAATAATGTGCCAAATACCTTTGATAATCTTCCCAAGCCTTGTACTTGATTCCGATCGTCCAGGAATGAGTTCCCCAATAATCATAGGTCTTTTGATAGGACCTTGAATACTCACCATTTTTGTCTGAAAAGGTTTTTCTTTCAATAGTCCTTTGTTGGTCGAAATCCCCAGAGGGTGTTCTCTCTGGAATCTCTTCTAATGAAATGATTTCATTCGCTAGGACATATTCGTACTGCGATGTTCCAGATCGCAGGGGGGAGTAAATATAAAATTCAACTTTCTCATCAGGTGAAGAAAAAGCAACACCATCATAGTCTCCACTCGAGCTATGGTCCTCAGAAGTCAGCTCTCGTTCATGGATCGTGAAGTCAGATGGATAAGCAATATCAAACCATGCCCCCTTATACAGTAAGGTTTCTGAAGAAGTTGATAGCGGTAGTGGAAGGTCTTCGTCTTTCGTAACCTCAAGATTATCTAATTCAGTTCGATAAGTCTCATCTTGAATTGCTGACAAATCTCTCTGCAATCCAAGTGGGGTGAGTTGATCAGGATTAATGAAAGCCAAGTGTGAAAAACTCGTATAGTTGAGTGCCCCCAGAAAAAGAATACCAAGAAAGGAAATGAGCCCGAGAAGAATCATAAACATTTTCATCGAAAAACTTGGTTTTGTCTGCGCTTGCTCAAAAAATTTCGCTTTCTTATAGCTATCTACTATGACCCAGAAAACAATCAAGACCAGTACGATCAGAAAAAAGAGCACTACTCCTATGATTGACCTGAGAAAAAGATTCATCAGGACGAGGTTGAGCAGCATGAAGCCAGCGATGATCCCATAGGTGACAAAGAATCGTGCGTAAAAACCAAGAAATAAGTAACCAAGTCCTAATACAGGAATGTTGAGCAAAGCATACAAGAGAGGGTTTTTTCTCTTTGAAGTGCCAGGTGAAGGTGAGTCATTCATGTTGGAAGGAGCATTAGTTGAATTGGAAGCCAAAAACTGATGGCACGCGCTGCTGCGGGGGACCGCTTTTAGCCGGTGGCAGGCCCAGAAGGATTCGAACCCTCACTAACGGTTTTGGAGACCGGTGTGCTACCATTGACACCATGGGCCTAAGCACGGAGATAATATCAGAAAATCGCTTTCACGAAAGGAAATTATTATCCGGGGCCTCTTCACCAACCCCATCATTTACCTCGCTTTCGAATGCGTCCTTCCGCAAGAGAAAGGCGTGGAAGAACTCTGTTGAAACAGATAATATGACCTCTCAAATTCGCTCACGACCCCATATGTATTCAAAAATGATCCAGCCTCTTCAAAAAGCCAAGGAAATGATCACACGTTTCCTTCACCATCATACGACTCGCGTGGTCGATGAAAACAGCCAAAAATTTCGACTCTATCCTCGATGGATTATTGGTCTGGTGCTCTTTTTGAGCTACAACGTCGTGATTCAAGGCATTGGAGATGTGATCATAAAAATAGCTGGATATACTCCTTGGTTTTCGCCCTTACCCATGAGACTTGATTTTCTATTCCTGACGGCAGTATCCGTCTTGATGGGGTATCAAGCCCTCAAAGGCATGAGACGCCGCGAACTCGATGTCACTCGAAACTCAGTGGCACTGGGATTGCTCGTAGAGCTTTCGCTCGTGGTATCCGATATCACACACCTCATTCAATTTGGGGCAACCCACCCCTCTCTCATGTGGATCCGGCTCCCCTTTATTATTTTAACGACCATCAATTTCTTCATCCTGTTTTTTATCGCCAAACATCTCAAACTTTTTGTCGATGAACAAGGAAAGCTCATCATCGCCTAAGGCACCATTATCGGGACGAAGACTACGGATTACAACGTTCACACCATTGCGGGTCTGCAGTGTCTCCATCACCATTCATGCGAAACTCTTCAAAGGAACACCTCTGACACTTCCAGATTTCGTGAAGGGGCACTTGAGTTACGTTCTTGCACCATTGACAAGACTTCCACCCCCTCATCCCTGCCACCGAAAATCCAGGACAGGCACAGGTGGGACACGAGGAGCCCATATGCTTGATCAAATCTTCAGTCGCCTCAGCGATGACCTTCATACGGGTAGGGTTCTGATGGGCTCTCATATCCGTCTCCAGGAAAACTTTTGAAACACCAGGCCATCTTAAAAATTTCTGAACGGACAAGGACAATATTTTTTCATCATGAATGTCTTTGTTGATCATCCATGGGAGATGCTGATGAAGGCGGAGAATAACTCCATGGTCTGGAAATCCCCATTGGCGGGCAAACACCAAGGCTTCATCAACCGAAGTCACCCACTCCCCTTTCACATTGGTATGGGAAGACAAAGACCGGCCGATGATCTCAAGCCCATGACGACGATCGAGCAACAGGACCATTTCAGAATTCGATGGTCCAAAAGGAACACTCGGGTGCATACCGAAGCTGCCCTCACTGGCGATCACGAGATCATGATCAGACAGCTTCAGGGCGGCACTGGCTTTTTTCCGCAAGGTTTCGAGCTGATCACCAGGACGTTTTACTTCTCTCGTGAAAGTCCCAAACCGATCAGTATTAAGACCAGAAAGCACTTCACTCCGGAGCCCGAACGCCGCTTCTAAACGAGGAGCTATGACCTGTTCCTTGCCATGCATGGTTGCAATCACAACCGTTCGACCGAGAAAAAGATTCTGTGAAGCATTCATAACTACAGTTCATCAGCAAATCCTTCCGCCTGTTTCTCGGGCACGAGATCAGGGATCAGGAAGTGCTTGGGCACGGAACGATTCCAGAGAACGAAGAGCATCGTGAACCCAATAACGGCTAAATTCAAGCTGATCGCTACAGTAGAAATCAAAACTCCTAAAAGAATGAAGAGTTGAATGAGCATGGTCCGGTTCCGTCGTTTGAAGACAGTGTGAAAGGAAGTGAGATCTGCTACATCGCAGCCGATTTTCAAGATTACACCGCCCAAAACAGCCGTTGGGACAAACTCGAGAAAGTCGAGAAAGAGAAACGTCAGCAAGAAACAGATCAGAGCCACCCCCCATTTAGCAAGGGGGTGACCAGCTTTTTCCTGCACCATCATCATCGAAGGAACCGTCGACTGGGCTCCAGGAAGCCCTCCAAATAAAGAAAAAATCGCAAAAGTAAGGCTTTGTCCCGCAAGCTCGCGTGTGTGATGGGTTTTCGTTCTGGTTTTATGGTCTACGATCACGGCGGTCAGCAGCGTATCCAGCAAAGCCATCAAAGCCAGTTCAAAGGCGACGGGGAATAAAATCCCCATCGTCTCGAATGACACGATGGAAGCATCCGGCAAAGCGAAAGAAAACTGAGCAAAGGTCTCCTGCAAGGTAATAAAAGAGACTGGAAGAGAAAATATCTGAGCCGCGAGCGACACAAGCACGATCACTCCGAATGAGCTCAAGAGCAATCGGAGCAGGAAATGAGAGGAGCGCTCAGAAAAATGTCCAGCCGCGTAGCTCAAAGCAAACGTCACCAACAGCAAGATCCAATTGGAAGCCCCTTGCGTAACCCTCACCTGCGACAAAAAAATCAAAACTGCGATCCCGTTCATGAACCCCGAAATCACGAGTTGGGGCACCGACTTTACCAAACGATGAACCCCTAAAAGCGCCATGACCAGGAGGAACACTCCAGCCAGCAGAATCGTGAAATTGTAGATCAAGAGCGGATCCAAATCGGAGCCTTGGGATTGGATCCATTGCTGATCCATCAGCAGGACCATCGCTACCGCAGCCGTCATGGGACCTGTCGGAGAACTGATACCATAGCGAGATCCTCCGATCAAAGCGGACACAAAGGTAATAACACAAGCAGAAACCATCCCCAACAAGGCCCCACGCCCGGAGAGTTCTCCAAAAGCGGAACCCACCGTCAAGACGACCAAAGCGACACTGAGAACCGGAAAGAGAGGAAAAGTTCGCAGTGATCGCAGGAGAGCCATAGGATGAGACTATGAAATATTCTTTTTTTCCATTTTCTTTACTTTCTGCAGCACTTTCTTGGTCTGCTGACTCATGAAATCACGCAAGCGCTCAAAAAGGGATGAATCGGAGAGCGCGAGCATACGCACAGCCAACAATCCTGCATTGCGAGCGTTGTCGACTCCTACCGTAGCCACCGGAATCCCTCCCGGCATTTGAACAATCGAGAGAAGCGAATCAATACCTTGCAGAGAATTCGTGGAATGAACCGGGACTCCAATCACCGGCAACGTCGTGAGTGAAGCCACCATTCCCGGCAAATGCGCCGCGCCACCGGCTCCGGCAATAATCACCTTTAAACCCCTTTCATGAGCCTGCTTCGAATACTCCATCATTCGATCTGGAGTTCTGTGTGCAGAGACGATGGTGATTTCATAGGGAATTGTAAACTCCTTCAGGACCTCTTCAGCTTTTTTTAGAATCGGAAGGTCCGAGTCGCTTCCCATGATAATGGCAACCAGTGGTTTTTTATTCATGTGGGAGTATGGTCAAGGTACGACGAATTTCTTCCATTCGAGCGAGGGCAGTATCTCTATCGGGATCCATTATAATGGCATGTCCCATTTTTCGAAAGGGTCTGACTTCAGATTTTCCATAAAATACATATTGGACCTGAGGGATCCGATAGGCCGCTTCGAGTCCTTCGTAATTCGTCGGCCCGCTCTCCCCTTCCGCCCCCAAAAGATTGAGCATGACACAAGGTGAAAGCAGATCCACGGATCCCATCGGCAGTCCCAGAGCGATTCGGATCTGCTGCTCATACTGCGACGTCACATTCGCAGAAACCGTATGGTGACCGCTGTTGTGAGGCCTTGGAGCGATTTCGTTGATCCAGATTTTCCCCTGCTGGTCGACAAAAGTTTCAATGGCATAGACCCCCACAAATCCTAACTCATGAGCCATTTGTTGAGCGAGGTCAGTGAGCTCACGGGTGAGCGAAGGATCGATCCGCGCTGGCGAGACCAAATAGTCCACCAGGTTCGCCCGTTGGTCAAAAACCATTTCAATGGGAGGGTACACTACGATCTCCCCTGCTTCGTTTCGAGCGACCAGGAGACTGATTTCTTTTTCGATGGAAACCATGGCTTCAAACACCGATGCCATTTCCGGAGCCTTTGCCAGCGAAGCGGCATCTCGATGAATAAACACTCCCTGGCCGTCATATCCTCCAGTACGAGCTTTTTGGACGATGGGAAAAGGTCCGGAATAACTCCGCACCTGATCAGCTGGCACCAAAGAAAACGCTGGAATAGGAAACCCGGCATCCTTCAGCTTTTGCCTCTGTACCCCCTTGTCCTGTATCCATTCCAGAGAATCTGGATGGGAAAAGACCCTCTTCCCTTGTCCTTGCAATTCGTACAGTGCCTCTAGATTCGTCTTTTCCGTTTCATAGAGCACCACATCACAATGCTTTGCAAAGGTGAGAATGGCCTCACGATCTTCAAACGCACCCTGATAAAATCGCTTGGTAAACGCGCCTGCCGGACAAGTGGGATCAGGATCATAGACGCTCACATGGACAGGAAACGGAATCGCCGACTGCAGAAGCAGCATTCCCAGCTGACCACCTCCAACGATACCGATTTCAATGTTTCTCATGGAACAAATGAAGAAGAGTTTTTAACGGATTTTGCCACAAAATATTCCAACAATAAAGCCGTCGCTACTGCCATGAGCAAGAGAACGATATACAAGCTCAACAGGAACGAAAAGCTATATGGGACCACTTGTAATGAACCAAGAATAAAGACTGTATACCATGACGTAAAGGAAACTGCCCCCATCGCAAAACCAAGATGCCGAAGGTGGACCATGTTTTTGTACAGATAATGATCCCGATGAAAGCTAAATCGAATGAGCCGTGGCAGTACGAGCAGGTGAAGCAAGAAACCATTGAGACATAAAACAAAAAACACAATGGCCTTTACCAAAAATTTCGGGGTCTGCAAAAGACGCTCCGATTCAGGAAGGAAGAGGAGGATTCCGCTAATGAACGCCAAAAAAATCCCCGTCAAAACCACTCGAGACATCACACGGAGAATATCGGCTTCTTTGTGGGAAATCTTATAATCCCGAAGGAATCGAAAGAGCAGCAGGTCCGAATAGGTCGCCCCACCCAATCCCAGCACCATCGAGAACAAGTGAAGAAGAACCCACAAGGGTCGCCATTCTGTCAGTACTTCGAACACCATGGGAAGAAAAGCATTAAACAGATGACCTCATCAACCGGCGATGATAAAAACTCAACCCAACGATCACTGTGAAAGCCGTCAGGCACAAAAACGGAATGGTCATGAATCCTAAATAATCGACATAGAGGGCTGAACAGGGATTGGCACCCGTGCACGCGAAAGGATTGTCAATATTCGTCTTCTGAAGGGTGTAGTGAAACACCTCGAGAAAAATCCCAGGAATGGCCAAAGGCAAAATATACGAGGTGAACTTCGGATCTTTTCGTAAAATCCCCACCAAAGAAATGGGCACAATGGGATACATGAGGATCCTGGCCCACCAGCACAGCTGACAAGGATCGAAACCATAACCAGGCAACCAAAAGACTCCGAGCTTGAAATTCTCGATCGGATCGCCGAAATTGCTGAAATACAGCGACCCCAACATGGCGAGGAGGGCCTGAAGAAAGATCAGATAAGAAACGATGCGAGCTTTTTTGTTCATAAAAGGAAGAAGGACCCCCTCAGCTTAAGCGGAGATCCGAAAGAATACAAATGAACAAAATAATTGATCAAGATAGCGAACTCCTCAGCATCCAAGCGATTTTTTCATGGGCTTCCAACCGAGAGGTCAAAAAATCTTCCGTCCCCACATCGTCAACATCATCCGCCACTTCGATATCTTCCCGGAGCTGTCGACACATCTGCTCATGATCCTCGAACAGCGCCTGGACCATCTCTGGGGCTTTCAAGTCAGCAGAAGATTCCTTGATCGTTGCGAACTGCAACAGATCTCCCAATCCTTTCGGGGTCTTGTGGCCAAGGGCCCTCAAACGCTCCGCGATGTCGTCGATTTGGTCCGCAAGGGCTTTGTATTGTCCATCAAACATCTCGTGAAGGCTATGAAAAAGCAGCCCTTCGACATTCCAATGGAAGACCTGTGTCTTGGTATACAACACATAGGTGTTGGCCAAAAATCGAGTCAAGACGACCGATATCTTGTCGCGAGACTCCTGTGAGAGTCCGATATTCGTTTCTGGGGTTTTCATACAGACAATTAATGAGTAAAGAACAAACCATCGTACACGAAAGACGCCCTCGGGTCAAAATAATCAGCGATGTGAATAAAACCACCGAGTCAGGCCTGGAACAAAATAGACAAAACCGAGAAAATCTGTATAATGGAATATTTACCCACACCTATGAGCTACCGTAACCATCCCGTCATCTTCGTGACTGCGATGATCATCCTGACCATCCTGAGCATGGGTTTTTTGTACTTCTGGCTGCATGAAGAAGAATAATTTTTCCTATGAAAATCCTTATCGCAGATGACACGGAAGTCCTCTGCAGGGTTTACAAAAGAACCCTGGAAATAAATGGTCATGAAGTCTATGTGGCCGAACAAGTCGACGAAGCAAAAAAAATCATCAGAAATCAGTACCTCGACCTCGGGATTATTGATTTTGATTTCAAGGAACAAGAAGACGGGATCGACTTAGCCGTTTACACCAGAAAAATAAAGAAACGCTTTCCGATCATCCTCAACACCACCGATATCCCCTCAGCACAGTTCAAAATCGCCATGATACCTGCCGAACTGGATCCACTGATCCTTGTCTTCAAAATGAAGATTAGCGAACTGTTAGAAAAAATCCAGGAAGCGCTTCAAATGGGACACAACGAGACCTGATCAAAAAAAGAATTTCACCTCTGAGAAAAGAGCCGGAGCGACCTCGAAAGATTTCCTAGCAAGCAGGCCAATACCCCTCCTGATCAGGATTGATCACAAACCCTTCAAAAAGATAAAATACATTAACAAAACCGACCGTTTTTCGACAAAGTTCGATTTAGGATACTCGTAGTATATATCTATGAGTAATTGTGAATATCTCCACAAAAAACAGAGGGCAAAAAGTGGACATTCAAGATCCACAAGCTCTCACCCCTTTCATGGGGGTGAGAAACTTTTCAACGAAAGACCTCGAACTTTTCACCCCCCATCTCGATGAAGCCTTCCAAAGGGTCACGGATGAACTCCCAGAAGAAGGATTCTACTTTTTAAACATTCAAAACCTGCAGAAAAGAGTGCAGCTCCTTCAGAAAATGTTCCTCTCCGAAGCAGAGGGACGTCGTATCGCCTATGCCGTCAAAGCCAACCCCCAAAGAAAAATTCTCGAGATCCTGCATCAAGCCGGAGTCAACAGTTTCGATTGCGCTTCTATGGGAGAAATAGAAGAAGTGCTGAGTACGGTCGATGAAAAAAAAGTCGAAGTCTTATTTAATCACCCCATCAAAAAAGAACGAGACATCCGCAACGCCGTGAGAATGGGAGTACGGCACTTCACCGTGCAAACCCGACGAGAAATTGAAAAGGTTTTGTTGAACTGTGAGAGTATCCGCCCCGACGAATTGGAAATCGTGGTAAGACTCGATACTCCCACTCAGCATGATGGCATCAACCTTTCAGAAAAATTCGGAGCAAGCACAGAAGATGTACGATCAATGATCCGAATGATCAAAGCCCTTGGAGCAAATCCGGGCCTCTCCATCCACACGGGATCTCAAAACACCGATCCTGGTATTTTCGTAGAGGGTATTTCCAAAATGATGGACATGGCCCGTGAAGTGGGCGGTGTCAGCACCATCAACATCGGTGGAGGACTCCCTGCGAACATCCACCAACACGACCGCTTTGACCTCGAGCACTACCTAGGAGCCATCTCAAATGCCATTCGAGCTTCCATAGAAGGTGTCTTCAGCGGCCTGCCAAACATCATTATCGAACCCGGCAGAGGCATGGTCGCAGAAGCAGCGGACGCACTGATCCCGATTTTGTCAGTCGAAGAGCGCAGAGGCGAAAAAGTTATGTACATCGATGATGGCATTTTTACGAGCTTCAGCGATCTGATCATTCACCGCTGGAAATATCCTTTCCGAGGATGGAAAAAAAATGGCGCGCCTCTTTCAGATTCCAGAATTCCCTACCGGGTCTTTGGCAGAACCTGTGACAGCGGAGATGCTTTAGGAATCATCGATTTACCCGAGGACCTTCAGGAAGGAGACTACCTCCACATCCCCACCGCCGGAGCTTATCTCAGCAGCCAATCCTCAGAATTCAACGGCTTCAAGCCCCATCGATACGCATACTATAACCACTAACTCATGTCAGAATCCCTCCGCCCACCTCACCCAGAAAAAATCCCTCCCTCCCTTAGAGAACCCCTTAAAAAAACGGGAGAAAAGATTTCCGAAGTTCGTCGAAACATCTTCGGATCACTGGAACAACACCCTGAATACACTCCGCATCGACTGGATAATCCCAAGGTGCAGATCCAACGACTCCCCCATCTGGGCCGAGCCGTCTTCGCTCGAGAAAAAATCGCCGCCGGTGAAATCATCGCCGCTTTCGCAGGATCCATCCACCAAGCAAAAAAAATATCGGAGCTGCCCAACGACCCTCCAGATTTCATGCGAGACCATGTGATCCAAATCGGAGAAGAAACCTACCTGCACGGCAAAGGTGGATTGGCAGAGCTCGTCAACCACTCCTGTGATCCGAACTGCGGCATCGAAGGCAGTTCATACATCGTCGCCAGAAAGGAAATTCAGGCCGGAGAACAGCTCACCTGGGACTATGCCATGACCGAAGACAGCGATTGGTCCTTCGAAGGCTGCCTCTGTGGCAGCGAAAGCTGTAGAGGAACTATCGGCCCGTATCGCGAACTTCCACCGGAGAAAAAACAAGAATATTGGCAGCATACGGCAGCATGGTTGAAGAAAAAATACCCCCAGGAAGGGAAAGAAAATCCTTCGTACACCGTTCAAACCCTCCTCTCCGAATCCGGTGAAATAACGGATGAAGTCCTCTGGGAAGTGACCTGGTTTTTTTGGTGGCTTTTTGCGAATGACTTCGCCGGACAATTCCTCTTTTATCCTTCCGAAAAAAAACCGATCTCCGCACAGCAAGCCTTTGGCGTCAGCGACGGCAGCTACGTTCCGTTTGAAAAACTCCTCACATATTCACCCGCCGAGTATCCCGTGCACCCCACCACAGGGGAACAGGCCATTTACTGGGTCCACCCCCAAGCAGCCTTCCAAAAGTTTCAGCAGAAATTCTCCCAACAAGGCATCCTGACGCTGCTCCGCGACGAAGCCGGACAGATCATCGGGCTTACTTTCGGACGGAAGTGCAGCCTACGAGACGCATTTTCACAAGAAGAATGGGAAAATCCAGTCGCCTATTCAGGACATGCCGTATCAGAAAAACGAGACTTCAAGCGGTTCATGGATTCGATCAACCAAACCTTGAACCACCATCCTCACCTAACAGAAGGCAGTGAACGCCCACAGCAATTGAGTGCGGAAAGTGAGGTGTATGTGTGGAACTGCATCGGTATTTCCAAAAATGCTCATGGAAAAGGCCATTTCTGGAAACTCACATCAGAATTCTTCAAACACATCCCGGAGAAAGACCGGAAATCACTCTGGAATATCGCCGAAGCCGTCGTCGGCAACACCGCTTATAAGCTCTTCAAAAGAGCACGAACCATCGATGTCCCCGAAGCACTGGGAGAAGAAAAACCACCCCAGGAAAACGAGAGCACGATGATCATCACCCCTCTGGAAGACTTTGTCACCACCTTCACTCGCCAATCCAGCTAATAGATTGTCATGGAGATCAGCACATGAGAAAATGACACTCGAACTCATTCACCATGCCACTGTATATTACCGTGCTGTACTTATTTTGCGGCACGATCACCTTGGTCATCAGCGTGCTTTCGCTGATGAAAAACCCCCATTCACCTGCCCATCGCTCGTATTTTTTCTTTACGATGAGCGTGCTGATATGGCTGATTTGCATGTACTTCGGCTACTACCTCGGAAACGTTTCGCAGTGGTATGAGGGATCATTGACCTTTATTCGAGGCGCATACGCAGCTTCTTTTTTTCTAGGCCTCGGACTCTGTGGCTTCTTTCATTACTTCCCTCGTCCCACCATCGCCATCCCCCGCTGGGTGGTCATCATGGCGATCGTGATCACGACAGCACTCTCTGGCATAGCCCTCTTCACGCCCCTTATCGAAAAAGCGCTCATCTTCCAAGACGGCGTCTTGTACGGCGACGAATTCGGACCCTGGTATCAGGTATATGTCTGGTATTTCTTGGGCAGTCTCCTCCTGGCGATCTTGCTGGGAATCCAAAAAATTTGGAGTAGCCAGGGTTTGGAAAGAAAGAAGATTATCATGGCTGCTTTTGGATGTTGGGTGTTTCTCTTCTTCGGAGTCGCGACCAATGTTGTACTCCCCTTGTGGGGGATCTTCATCCTTCAACTCGAATCCCCGACCTTTAGTCTCTTTTTCATTATTCCGGCGTTCTACGCCATGCAAAAATATCGGTTCTTCAATTTCTCCTTTGCCTCATTAAAGATCCTACGAGCTTCGCTACTGTTTGCAGGATTTGCGGGCATTACACTTACGGCTGAATGGCTCCTCCCCCTGCTGTTTGCACAAACGAATCTTCCACCACTCGCCAGCTGGGTCAATAGCGTCCTGGGGATTTCAATAGGCCTTCTCTCACTGAAACACCTCGAAAAAATCTTCCCGGAATTCATCAGCAGTCAGTTCCGTGAATTCAGATATCAGTTGGACCAGCTCAAGTCCAGCATCTACTACTGTGGCAACTACTCAGAACTCGTCAGAAAAATTGAATCAGCCTTTGTCCTCAATCTTCACTTTACATCCGTCCAGTTGTACTTGATCCGAGAAAAAAAGAACCACATCGAAATCCCCATCTATTACGCAGACCACTTTTCTAAATCGATTGAAACTGAACACACAAAAGTCCTCATCACCGAAGAGCTCGAGCTTCAAAAAAAACCTCATCAATTGAAAAAGATGAAAGAACTGGATGCTTCGATCTGTTTTCCCTTGTATCTGGAAACAAAGCTGATCGGGTTCCTCCTCCTCGGACACCGTCCACAAAAAGATTCCTACAGTCGGGAAGAAATTCAAGAACTCATCAAAACAAAACAGTTTATTGAGCTCTGCTTCATCAACATCCTGCTCCAGAGTGATCTCAAAGAGGAAAATGACTTGATGAAACAACTGATCAATGAAAAAACCAATCACCTCAAAAAACAAAATGAAAAAATCAAACATCTGCTCAGCCAACAATCCGATTTCATCGCCGTAACGGCTCACGAATTCAGAACGCCGTTAAACATCGCGTTGCTTCAGCTCGAAGACACGTTGGATTCGTATGATCACAGCTCACAGGTATTGGAAGACATGAAAGTCCTTGAAAACTCCCTCGACAAACTCAAACACCTCACACAGAACCTCTTCGATGTCCAACAGTACGATTTAAAAAAGGCGAAGCTCCACTTGAAAGACGTCGACATCGCCACCTTCGTGAGCGACATTTTTGAAGAATTAAAGGACATCACCAGCCAAAAAACCATCGAACTGAGCCTCGACCAACGACTCCAGCAACCGGTCCTGCTAAAAGTCGATGAGTTTAAACTGCGCCAGGTCATGTACAACCTCCTGACAAACGCGCAAAAATTTATTCCGGAAGGAGGAACCATCACGATCCGGACGGAACGAACCGCCAAAAGCATCGATATTTCGATCATAGACAATGGACCCGGTATCCCCGACGAGGCAAAGAAGAAAATCTTTCATAAATTTCAGACCAGCCAGAGTCATATGGGCATGGGAATCGGATTGGGACTCTATCTCTGCAAACAAATCGTCGATCTTCACAAAGGCCAACTCGCCGTCAGCGATACCCCCGGAGGAGGAGCGACCTTCACGATCTCACTTCCAAAACCTGCCTCAAAAACCCGGGCAAATACCTCCATTAAACCTCGGAAAAAGCATTAAAGAGTCCGTGGACATACTGAACCAGTACTTTGGGAGGGGTGTTGATCTTGACCAAATAAGCATCAGCACCTTGCTCAACAGCCGCTGCCTGGAGTTGAAAATCACTATAGTTGGACAACATCAGGATCTTTGAGCCAGGAAGAACCGTTCGAAGCAATGGGATAAGATCGATCCCGGCCTTTTCATGTCCTCGAATCCCATGATCGAGCAGAAGAAGGTCCGCAGGAAACTGATGAATGATTTCCTCTGTCTCTTCGACCGACCTAACCCACCGTACCTCAACTTCAAGCTTCTTTTTGTAAACCCTCCCTAAGACTTCCTCATCTTCCAATATCAGGATCTTTTTCATAGGGGTTTCAAACAGATGAATTATTTCTCACCCCGATACCTTTTTCAAGATATAGCCTTCTCCGCGCACTGTTTGGATCCAGGAGCCACATGAGCTGCCCAAAGACCTTCTCAAGCTTTGAATATTGGATCGAATATTATGACTCTGATGAGAGTAATCACCCCAAAACTTCTCTTCAATGAAATGGGTCGGCAGGAGTTTTTCAGAATCCCGAAGGAGAATGATTAACAGAGCCTTTTCGCGTTTCGTCAATGACAGTTTTTTTTCTTCAAAGAAGAATTCATGCGTTGTGGGTTCGTAACTCAGCTGCTCATACTGGAGCCGGCCGATAATGGGATGGTCATTGACCTTCATCCAACGCTGGATCCTGAGCTCAATCTCTTTGGGGTGGAAAGGTTTGAGGAGATAGTCATTGACCCCCAACGCAAAGGCCCTTTCCAAATACTCAATCGAATAATACGACGTCACAATAATAATCGGCGTCCTCTGATGATGGAGTCTTAAAAACTCACATAATTTCAAGCCTTCATCTTGATCGACCCCTAGAAAAAGATCGGTCAAAAACAGGTCATAGCCAAGATCAGCTACTTTTCGCAGAGCATCATCATAGCTCAATACAACATCTACCGAATTCACGAAATGGATACTCTGGCAGATTTTTCGAAGAGATCTGGCAATCAGAAAATCATCCTCAACTATGAGAATATTCATACAACGATGATTATCTTTTGTATTTTACCCTTGTTTCTTATAATACAACAGATAATGACGCCATGAAAAAATCCGCACAAGCCATCAAGCACGACCTCCTCAATATGTTCACGGTCATCTCAAACTTGCTCAAGGAAAAGCGGATAAATCGAAAAAAACTGCTTGAAATCACAGAAACTTCTGCACTCCTCATCAAACACCAGGAAATCTTCATGAAAAAAAAACCTCAGTTTTTTTATCAAAAAATCTCCTTGCGCGAACTCCTCGAAACCGCTCTCGCAACCCTCGATGAAAACGAAAATCAAATAAAACAGATCCAACTCCCTTCAGAAAAAGTTGTTTTAAGACTCGATCGTTTTTACATAAGCGAAGCGGTCAAACAACTTCTGAAACGAATTCTGAAATATTCTCAGCGCTTGCAAATTCGATACCACTCCGCGTCTCGAATCCTCCAAATAGACCATGCATCTCCTCAGGCGCTGCTCAACTCTGCAAACAAAAACCACGAAGTCGGCCTAGAACTGGGCTTAGCGATTCTTCGTCTGAGCAAAATCCGAGTGAAAGAAAAAAAAGGTCAAATACTGCTGACCTTCCCTGTAGAATCCTCATCATTCGAAAATATATCCCCCTCCTCTCACGGTACGAATCAACTCCGTTTCAAACCCACGATCCAGCTTTGAACGAAGATGACTGATATGAACATCGACCACATTGGAAAGGCTTCGTTCGCCAGAACCCCATACGTTTTCCATGATATCAAATCTATTGACGACCTTTCCTTGGTTTTTCACCAAATATTCTAGTAAGCGATACTCTCTCGGTGAAAGATCGATGCGTTTGTCGCCCCGATAGACCAAGCATTTATTCGTATCTATGGTCACATCATGCACCTGGAGATGTGGCTTCAAAAGAGTGGCCTTCCTCCTCGAAACCGAACGGATACGCGCAAAGAGTTCTGAAAAATTAAATGGCTTCGGCAAATAATCATCGGCACCACTATCCAAACCTCGAATCTTATCATCGATCGCCCCACGAGCAGAGATCATAATGATGGGACTTTTAACATCTTTTGATCGTAGTTTCTGACAGACTTCCACGCCATTCATCTTCGGGAGCATCACGTCCAGCAAAATGACGTCATAATCTGAAACCGTACCCAGGTAAAATGCTTGTTCTCCATCTGTGGCAAGATCCACCGCGATCGAATGGGTTTCAAGGGCCTTTTTGATAAAGGCGGCAATCTTGACTTCATCTTCCGCTACAAGAATTCGCATGAGCAAGCTGGTTACTTGTTGAGGAAAAACATTATCAGACGAACATTAAAATTGCATGAAGAAAAGAGCCTTTTTTATAACTGAACCGTATGTTCACCGTACCGATAATACAAGAGCGGCACAACCAAAAGGGTCAAGACCGTTGAAAACGTTAACCCGAAAATAATAGCAAATCCCAGCGGCCCCCAAATCGGGTCACTGAGCGTCAAAGGAAGAATACCCGCAACGGTCGTGACCGTGGTCAGAATAATGGGCTGAACCCGGGAAAGCGTCGCTTTCACGACAGCATCCTGAAAAGGTAAATGCTTTTTAATATTATTATTGATCTGATCGATCATGATGATCGCGTCATTGACCACGATCCCGGACAAAGCAACGATACCAATAAATGCTGGGAAGCTGAGGGGTTGCTGAGAGATGGCTAATCCTGGGAAAACGCCGATCAAAGCAAATGGAAGGGAAACCAGGATGAAAAACGGCTGCTTAAACGAATTGAACTGTAAGACCAGAATGGCCGCGATCAAAAACACCCCAATGATCATGGCGTTGTACATGCTATTGAATGACTCCGCGACATCTTCAGCCTCTCCTCCATAACGAATCCGGTAATCAGGAGGCATTTTGAGTTCGGAAACCCGCTGATCAAAAGCTTCTAAAACCGATTGGGTCGTAAAGCCAGGACGAATATCGGAGGTCAGCTTGGAAATACGTTCGCCATCATCGTGCTGAATCGAATAGACACTGCTCCGAAGACTGGTATCCAGTAAAGCCATCAGCGGAACAGATCCCTGAGGAGTCGGAATACTGAGGTTTTCGAGAACGTTGATCGAGGTCTTTTGGGTTTCATGGGGATGATTTGAGAATGGATTTAAATTCAATTGAACCATGACATCGACATCATTTCCCTGAAGCTTCAAGGTAGTGGCATCCCTTCCAAAAAGAGAAGTCCGGATAAAATCTGCGATATCCAATGGAGTCACTCCCACTTGCGCCGCCTTGGCACGGTCCACTCGAAATGAAAACTCAAACGGAGCATCCTTGATGGAACGTTCAATCGACGTCGTCCCCTCAGTCGTCGCCAGGATTTCCTCACCGGACCGCAAGAGTCGATCCAGTTCATCGAGGTTTTCACCACTGAACGTGATTTCGATCGGCGATCCCGTGGGAGGCCCTGCCGCTTCCTGGGACAGCGTAATATTCGCATCGGTTATCTGGCGAAATCGGGCTCTGTATTCTTCCAAAATGTCATAACTTTTTTCAACTCGCTCATCTTCTTCTACGAGGCTCACCGATATACGAGCGATGTGACTGCTGGAAGATGAACCACCTGTTGATTGGCCTCCGGCTGAACCCACACTGGTCACAAAGGACACAATTCTCGGATCCTCGTACAGCATTTTCTCCACTTTTTTCACAACCTCATCGGTTTTTTCCAAAACAGTCCCTAATGGCGCCTCGACCTGGAGGGTAAACCGATCTTCATCGACCACTGGGAATAAGACCGCATCCAGAATGCCAACAAATGGAAGGGACATGCTGATCACAAAAGCGATCACCAAAAATGCAAACACCTGCCAATGATGTTTGGTATCACTCAAAATCTTTCGCAATCGTTTTTCATACCACACCCCAAGCCGATGAATATACTCAACACTTGATATTGTTTTGTCCTCAGACCGATGAGCTGAATCATTGTGAGACTTCTTCAAATAACGAGAGCCAATCACCGGAATGATCGTCAACGCTACAAAAAGTGAAGCCAAAAGAACGATCGATACCGTCACCGGAATCGTTCGGATATACTGTCCCGTTACCCCTGAGGCAAAGGTCATGGGGAAAAAGGCCGCCACGGTAGTCATGATCCCGGAAATCACCGGCCATTGGTACTCATGAATGGTTGCTTTCGCGGCTTCGATAGGAGACTTGCCTTCTTGAACATACGAATGCATCCCTTCCACGATGACAATCGTCGAATCCACCAGAATCCCCAGGGCAAGAATCAGCGAAAACAGGGTCAAGAAATTAATGGTAAACCCCAGGATAGACAAAAAGATAAAGGTAATCAAAAACGTCACCGGAACACTGATCCCAGCCAACAATGCCTCTCTCCATCCCAAAAATAAATAGAGCAGCAGAAAAACAATGAGAATGGTCTGCCAACCATTGTTCAAGAGACCAAACAAATCATCTTGGATCCTCTCCCCTTCATCAAAGGAAATAAAAACTTCCGCATCACGGAGAACGCCCTTTTTGAGTTCATCCAAAGTAGCATAAATCGCATTGGTCAAGGTAACAATGTCAGCCCTTTCACGCTTAAATATCTCCACGGAAATAGACCCTTCGGCCATTTCTCCATCCAAGCTCAATCGGGACAAGCTGGATTGTTCTTGGAAACCATCCGTAACCTGAGCAACATCGGACACATACACCGGCTGAGTTCCGAGGCTCCTGATGGGAATATCAGCAATCAAGGAGGGATCCTCCAAACCGCCTTCAAAACGCACCGTATACTTCTTTTGCTGCTGCTCAATAGAGCCCACCGGAAGCTGAGCATCATTGCTCTGGATCGCGCGAACCACTTCTCCGAGTGAGAGTCCATACAACTCCAGCTGAGCCTGATCCACAGTCACCTGCACCTCACGATCTCTGACTCCCACCAGCTTGGCTTCCGAAAGTCCGGGAAGCTTTTCCAATTCGTCTTGGACGGTTTCAGCGATGGACTTCAATTCACGCTCAGGCACATCCACCGAAAAAGAAAAAATCATCATCGGTTGATCGGCCAACGTGATCTGCTTGACGATCGATCGATCGACTTCATCAGGCAAATCAGGGAGTGCATCATCGACGGCGTCCTTCAAAGCCCGGATCCGATCATCGATCTGACTGTTGGGGTCAAATTCCACCACAATGGAAGAAACTCCTTCAGAAGAGGTGGAAGTATAGGTATCCAAATCATCCAAATCGCTGATTTCATCTTCGATTTCATTGGTAACGAGTTCTTCCACATCCAGGGCGCTCGCGCCGGGGTAAATGGTCGTCACCACCCCAATCGGCACCACCACCTCCGGAGCAGATTCCTTTGGCATTAAGTAAACCGACACCAGACCTGACAAAATGATGGTCGTCAGGACAACATAGGTGAATCGAAAGTGCTCAATGAAAAAAATCCAGACACGGCTCATAAGGAGGATGAAGAATGAACTTTCTCACCTTCTTTGATCCCCAGAACATCGGCGACGATCAATTGATCCTGAGCAACCCCAGTGATAATCACCGTGTCTTCGAGAAGTGTTCCCGCCGTTACCGGCAATGATTGCACGAATCCATCAGCATCGACTGTGAGGACAAAGGCACTCTCTCCGACTATGCGCACCGCCGAAAGAGGAACTCGTAAAGTGTTTTCAGGAAGGGATGATTCAAAATTGACAAATAAGGTTTGCCCCAATACCAAGGATTCCGTTGCTTCAGTTAAGCGAACCAATACTTCGATTTTCTTCGTCTCTTGCTCCAAGGCCGGGGAAATCTCTTCAACAAAACCCTTGATTTTTCCCTCTTGAGCTGTGACGAGTCCATCAACCATAATCAAACCTCGTTCTTTTTCAGTAATATACGTTTTCACCTGCAAAGCCTCCCGGTTCGCAACCACAGCAAGTGTTTCACCATTGTTTACATAATCCCCCACTTCGAAGGGCAGAAGAATAACCGTCCCGCGTAGTGGAGACCGCAGAACCGCCTTATTCTTATTCGCAACCGCCACAGCCACATCAGCTTGCGCTTGTTTTACCTGAGCTTCCTGTGCCAACACATCCTCGTTACGAGCTCCATTTCGAGCTATTTCCAGCTGAAGTTCCAATTGGCGGATTTGGGTTTCTTGGATGATGATTTGCTCAGGAGTTGCGCCGGACGACTTGAGCGCTAGTTCTTTCTCTAAGTTTAAAACAGCATTGTTAGATTGATTTACACGATTCTGAGCTGCATCGACAGCTGACTTGTTATTAACAAGCTGGCTTTGAGAGTTCTGAATTTGAAGATTCACTTGAGCAGCCACACTTTCCAGTTCAGTTTGCCCAGAAGCAATGGCACTCTTGTAGGAATTCAAAAGTGATTCATCCAGAGGCAACCCCTGATCAATCGAAACCGTGGAATTCACAACTTGGAGAAGTTTGACCAAGAAATTCCTCATCAAAGTAATTTTTTCATCCGTTGTATTCAGCTTTTCAAATAATTCATTTTGATCATCTTGAGCAAGGTCGATAAGAAAATCTTTGACTGCTTCCGAAGCAAACAAAGCCTCAAAACATGCATCTGCAATACGATTATCAAGTATAGTATTAAACTGAAGACGACAAGTTCTATTTTCCGGAGTGCGGATCGGATAGATCACATCTTGCAAATTGCTACTGAGGATTTTCGCCATGGTAACCGATGAAAGTTGAATAACATCACGGTTTTTCTGTAAAGTGGTAGCAAGATCTCTCGCAGCCTTATCTTCTATATTTTTCAGTTCCAGCTCGACATCTGAGAGATTCCTCTGAGCATTTTCCAATTGCGTTTGTACAATTGCCAATTCCTCAGGACGAGCCCCTCGCTTCATTTCTTTCAGTCGTTCGCCTTCGGCCAAAATTTTCTGCTCCAGGATGGCAATGTCCTCAGGCCGTTCACCATTCTTCAATTTGGCCAATTGGGCCTGAGCAGAGGCCAATCGTGCCTCAGCTTGAAGGATCTGCGCATCCAGGATCTGATGATCCAATTCCAAGAGAATTTGATCCGGTTGCAAAATATCGCCTTTTTTAACACCAATGGAAACAATTCTTCCCGAAGTTTCAGCGCGGATTTCGACTTCATGGTCGGACTGTACCGTCCCCAAAGTAGTAGAAACGACCGGAACCTGAACCAATGAATCAGCTCGAATCAGATCAACCGTCTTATAAACCTCCTCCGAAGCACCCTCAGAAGCTTCATCTCCCGACAAAAAAACAACACCGCTGCCAATGAGCAGAAAGGCCAACAAAGGTACAAATACCTTCCAGGACTGAAAAAAGCGCAAAAACATCATAAAATTGAAAATCAAAAGTACTTCATTATATCATGAAAACCAAAAATGGTCAACGAGCGGAAGTAACCATTTGAAAACTGCCAGGAGTAGAAAAAAGGGAGCAAAAAAGCTAAGCTACCAGTAACACTCATCCTCCATTCTCATGACCTCACGTGAATCACTTGTACGTAAAGCCTATCGAAAAAAAGATGTAAAACTCACAAAAAAAGCACACGATACCCAGCATTTTCATCCTGATGAACATCCATCAGCCGGAAAATACCTCGGATCAGCCGTATACGGAGCCCTGGACGGAACCGTCACTACTTTTGCCGTCGTTTCAGGAGTGGTCGGAGCAGAACTCAGCCCCAGCATCATCCTCATCCTTGGATTTGCAAATTTGATCGCCGATGGCTTCTCTATGGCCGCGAGCAACTATCTTTCCATCAAATCAGAACAGGATTTCTACAAGGAGGAATACAATCGGGAAAAATGGGAGGTGGAAAACTACCCAAAAGGAGAAAAGGAGGAAATTCGAGCAATCTACAAAGAAAAAGGGTTTACTGGAAAGGATCTCGATCGAGCCGTAGAAATCATTACAAGTGACAAAGAACTCTGGTTGAAAACCATGATGGTCGAGGAACTGGGCATTCTTGAAGAAAACATCAATCCAATCATGGCTGGCGCGGTCACCTTTGTCGCCTTTCTTGCCTGCGGTCTGATCCCCCTCCTAACCTTTGTGCTCATTTACTTCTTCCCAACCCTCGAACAAAACGCCTTCTTGTTCTCTTGCCTTATTACCGCTGTCAGCATCTTTGTGGTAGGATCGCTCCGCAGCTTACTGATCGCCAAAACCTGGTTTAAAGCCGGACTGGAAATGCTCCTGGTCGGCGGAGCGGCAGCTGCAGTTGCCTACGGCATAGGATACCTGCTGAAAGGCCTCGCATAAAATTTAAGGGTACGGACGGACGAAAGGTTGGACAGGTACGAAGGAAAATTCGTCCATACCCTCCGTATCGTCCGTACCCTGCATACCCTTCCCTCCCCATGGCGATTTCTTCTTCCCACCACCAGCAAGACTCTAACGACCCGCGCATGATCAGCGGCAAATCCCGCGGCACGGATTCGGAAGTCTTTGAAAACTCGCTCCGTCCCAAAACACTTGAGGAATACATTGGCCAGACCCAACTCAAAGAAAACCTGAAGATCTTTCTCCAAGCGGCAAAGAAACGGGAAGAATGTTTGGAGCATACCCTCCTCTACGGACCTCCGGGCCTCGGCAAGACCACCATGGCAGCCGTTATCGCCCATGAAATGGGCGGAAATTTTAAGATCACCTCCGCTCCTGCTATTGAAAAACAGGGTGATCTGGCAGCCATTCTGACGAATCTTAAAAAAGGCGATGTTCTCTTCATCGATGAAATCCATCGCCTGCGTCCGAACATCGAAGAAATCCTCTACAGCGCCATGGAAGACTACGCCCTGGACATCATGATCGGCAAAGGGCCCTCAGCCCGAACGATGCGTATCAACCTCCCCGACTTTACCTTGATCGGAGCTACTACTAAATTTTCTCATCTGAGCTCTCCCTTGCGCGACCGCTTTGGTCACATCCTTCGGCTGGATTTTTATTCTGATGAAGAGATCGAACACATCATTCGCCGCTCCGCGAATATCCTCCAATACCAGATCGATCCAAAAGCCGCTCAAAAGATTTCCAGCTGCGCTCGCAGGACTCCCCGGATTGCGAACCGTCTGCTCAAGAGAATTCGAGACTTTGCAGAAATGGAACAGACCCCTGAAAAAATGATCACCTACGAAATCACTGCAAAAGCCCTCTTGGCCCTTGGCATCGATCATATTGGTCTGGATCGCACGGATATCACGCTTATTCGCACCATTATTGAAAAATTCCAGGGAGGACCGGTCGGGTTGAACACCCTCTCAGCTGCCATCGGCGAAGATGCCGGCACCATCGAAGACGTGTATGAACCGTTCCTGATCCAACTCGGCATGCTCGACCGAAAAGCTCGAGGGCGAGTAGCCACAGAACACGCCTATGTCCATTTGGGACTGGATCCCTCTCAAAAAACGATGCACAAACAATCCAACCTCTTCGAAAAAACACCTTAGTTTTCCATTCCGACTTTTTTTGTGTCATTTCGACCGGAGTCCCTGTACTCAGGACGAAGTGGAGAAATCTCTCAACTGTACAGACGCCAGATTTCTCCACTGCGTCCTTCCCAAAACCTACGACTCCGGTCGACATGACAAAAGTGGTACACTTTTGGTCCAAATAATAAGATTCTTTGAAGAAATACCACCTCATCAACTCTCTCGCCAAACTCGAATCCCTCCTCGGTATCACCTACGAAAACATCGACCGGGAAGCCTTTGAGAAATTTCTCTTCCAACACCCTCTCCGTTTCACCGATTACCTTCTTGAACAAATAAAGTATTCAAAAGCCATCGCCAAGCAGTACCTTCCCGATCCTCGCGAATTGGAACCCGTTGGCTTAGAACGGCCCTATCCCGGCATCCTTAAAACCGGCATCCCAGGCTTGGAACGAATCTACCTGGATCGGGTCATCCTCATGCCCACCTCCCAGTGCTTCGCTTACTGTCGCTTTTGTTTTCGGAAGAATTACTCCCATGATGTCCGGAAGGGAGACTATTCGACTCCGCAAGACACCTTCGACCAAGCCATCGAATACCTGAAAAATGATGAACGCATCAAAGAAGTGCTCATCACCGGAGGCGACCCTTTGATGTTCCCCAAGAATGTGCTCGATCTTTGTGAAAAACTACGGACCGTCCCCCACCTCACCAGCATCCGCGTCGGCACGCGCATCTTCACCTCCGATCCGGAATTGATCACGGAGGAATGGATTAAACCATTTAAAAAATTCAATTCCATTGAAAATTGGAAATTGAAAATTGAAAATTCAAAATTGCCTTTGGCAATTTCGATCTCCCCTCACATCAATCACCCCGACGAACTGTCCCCACAAACCATCCGTTCCCTCCTCCTCTGCACTCAAAACAACATCCCGCTCTACAGCCAAACGGTGCTGATGAAAGGCATCAACGATGACCCGGACGTCCTGATCGATCTATTCCGCAAGCTGCGTCAGCTGGGGGTAGAACCCTACGCGGTCTATCAAGCGGATCCATTGCAAGGAACCGAATACTTCCGGACCAGCTTGGAAAAATTTCAGGCCATTCGCAAATACCTTCGAGCGAATGCAAGCACGAGAATTATTCCTAAATTCATGGTCGACACGCGTATCGGCAAGGTCGAACTGGGTTCCGATTCCGAGATCATCAAACGAAAAGGTTCAAAAGTTTGGATCAAAACCCCCTTCACACCTGAAATCTATCAATCCGTTCGACCAGATTGGGAAATCCCAGAATATTGTGAGTTGGCCCAAGACGGAACGCTCATTGTCGAATATCAAGATGCCAAAGAAAAAGCATCCGCTGACTAGTACCCTTCCGCTAGATCAAGAACAATCGCCGCACGATCATCGGTTTTAATCTTCTTTCTTTGGCTGGCACTAACCAACAATTGGGCCGTCTCTTGGGCAGATATTGGCTGCAGTAGGATGTCTCGTAGTTCATCGTCCGTCAAAACATCCGCGTAAATACCATCTGTCATCAAAGCAATACGATCGCCATCCTCACAAGGTATATCCTTCCCATCACCGATGAAATGCCGAATCTCAGCAGGCGTATTCATCATGGTCAGGATAAGTGTTGAACGACACTGAAAAATCATTCGATACAACTTCCTTACAAGGAAATCATAAGGCCATTCCTCAAAGAAAAGATCGAGCTGGGGGTCCAAGTACTGTTCGGAAAGAAAATCTCCCAAAAACTCTATATCTTCGACCAGTTCCTGAACTGAAATGCCCGCTGAGGCAATAGCCTGACAAGTCTTCCGTTGATTATACTTTTGGTGGAAGTGTTTTCGATCGTCATGAATGGAAAAATGAAGGAATTCCCAAAGTGAATGTTCCGTAGTCAAAACATCTAAAACCGACTCAGAAGTTGCCCGAGAAATACGAACACAATGGGAATCACCAGCATGGAGTAACAAACCTGGCCGATCAAATGACTCTGGAAGATGGAGTGCAACCATCGTCGAAGCAGTTTCAGGACCTGCCAAATTCCAAAAACACGCTCGTATATCCTCTCTGGTATTTGATGCCCCATTCAAAATATTCTGTAAACGAAGCACATCATCCATTCCATGACCATTGTCTTGGTGAATACCGTCAGCGATCACAGCTAATCTGCGTTCAGAATCCCACATCAATCCATCATCACCTTCATTGACCACATTTTCCTTTGATACCCGAAACATCCCCACATCAGAAATAGAAAGAGGGTGTTCGGATTGAGTTCTTTTCATCTGTAGTTTCTAAATGCACCGCTCTACGCCCTCTCCACATACTCCCCCGTCTCAGTATTGATCCGAATGCTATCACCGGTTTTGATAAACAACGGAGCCATCACCGTCGCCCCCGTGGAAATCGTCACCGCCATCATTTTACCAGTAGCGCTATCTCCTTTGACTCCTGGCGGAGCTTCCGTCACTTCGAAGACCATCTTCGGAGGAAGTTGAACCCCTGCCGGTCGGTCATTCACCACGACAAGTTGTACTTCGACACCATCGACCATGAAGTCAGCGGCCTTTCCAACCGCTTCGCCATCCAAAGCCACCTGTTCATAGCTTTCGTTGTCCATGAAATGAAATTCATCTCCGGTTTTGTAGAGGAACTGTGCATTTCGACGAACCACAGAAGCTTCATCAATACTTTCTCCTGATTTGAAGGTATTTTCGACCGACTGGCCCGTTTCAATATTCCGAAGTTTCACACGGTAAAACGCAGAGCCTTTTCCAGGATTCACGAAGGTAATATCCTGAGCGATCCACACACCATTCTTCCAGTTGATGGCGTTTCCTTTTTTGAGGTCGGAGATGATCATATGACAGATTAAGAAATGAACAATTATTTCCAGTTGAGATGAAGTTCATCAGCTCGCAGCGGGATATCGCTCAAGTGATCAAGGATATCGGGCAAGAGTCGAAAAAATCGAGGGGAAAGAAAGCTAATGTGCAGCAGTTCCAATGAATGAAAGGTAAAATGCACCTGTAGCAAGCGTTCTGTAGCAGGAAAATGTCGCTGCGAAAAGAGAGTACGTTGATTTTTCAGAGAGTTCAAGAGGCTTAGAATATCTCGCTGCTCTTCTTCATCCCAAAAGGCATGAAGTCCTTGAGGATCCATCACTTGGAGAAGATCCATGTGTGAATGCAGAGAGTAGATCTTTTCAAAAACCGGAAGTGCTACCAGCTCTTGAGTGTTCACCTGTACTGGACAAGCCAGAGCAATAAACCGTTCAATGCTGAGGGAGGGCATCCTCTCGGAAAGAATCCTCCCGAGGTGAAGCACGACATTCCCTCCATGACTGTGGCTGATGATCTGGAGTACGGGTAATTCTGGAAAAGAATCAAACAGTGTTTGCAACTGGAGAAAGAGTTCCTCAGCAGCTTGTTCTCGAGCCTTGTTGGATAAATCCCCAGACCAACCGAACAAATAGAAGCTCTCCAGAGGAAACTGCACTGGATCTTCCTCGGACAGTGCTGCCAGAATTTTGTGAAAATGGTACTTCTTTGCCAGATCTTTTACTGGAGAAAGCCCAGGTGGACAAAAATAAAAATCGTGAATAAAAGGAAGCTCACGGCTCCAAGCCGGTGGCAAAATGGTCCCGTGAACAAAAAGGGTGATAATCATGAAGTTTTTTTACAGCTTACGCTTTTGCGAACTATTTCCCAGCGTCAAGAATTGAACAAAGCAAGAAGCCCAATAAAAAGCACTTTCAATGGCTCTGGAGACAAGAGAACAAATTTTCAATCTCTTCATGAATGAGTATTTCAACAAGAGAACACGAATGGTATGAGAAAACATCACCCCTTCCTCCCCTGCGACACCGCCATGAGATTTGCCAAACGGTAGAGAGCCCTCACACCAACGATAGAGTCCCAATCATCACTCACTCCAGGGGCCACCTCACAGAGATCAAAGCCAATGATCGTTTTGTTCTGTTCCAGCAGCATTTCGATCATAAAAAACACCTGTTCAAACTCCAAGCCACCAGGAACGGGCGTACCAGTATGAGGACAAAGCGAAGGATCCAAAGCATCGATATCGAAGCTGATGTACACCTTGTCCGAAAGGGGTTTCACGATATCCCGACAAATCTGTTCCCAGGTCTCACCTCGATAACTCCTTCGTTTCAAAGTCCGGTCTTCGAAGGGAAGCAAACGCCCTCCGGAATCCTTCATGCGATTCGCTTCCTGCTCAGAAAAATCACGAATCCCCACCAAGACCATCTGGTCGACCTGAGAGAGCTTCTGGGCATTGTACATGATCGACGCATGAGAATACTCAAAGCCTTCGTAAGCCTGACGCAAATCCGCATGAGCATCGATATGAAGAATAGAAAACTTCTCATGTCGTTCGCTCAAAGCCTGAATTAATCCCTGGGAAACACTGTGTTCCCCTCCGGCCACACACACTGCCTTTCCCTGGTCCAAAAAAAACGAGCTTCTTTCATAGATGTATTTATTCAGCGCCTCACCAGCCGCATTGATTTCAGCATACAGTGGAGCTACCAACGCATCAGTCGGATGACCACCCTGGACCAAATGATCGATACAATGCTCCGCCTTCTTCCTCAATTCATCATTTTTTTTCTGCCATTCTGCCGGAATCGGCTCCATGGAGATCCCCATCTTCCAAGCATCAACGATATCTGGATCATAGAGATCCACCTGCTGTGAGCATTCAAACATAGTTTCAGGACCTGCAGCCGTACCATCACGATACGACACCGTCACTTCCCAGGGCATGGGGAGCACGATCACCTCTGACTCTTCGGTAGTAAATGGCAGGCCAAACAAATTTCCATTGTCCAAACCCAGATCACTGGGATCATAGGCAGCGATCTTTTGAGCTTTATCCATAAAAAATGACAGCGAATATTTCAGGTGCATCATACAAAAAATACGCTCGCACTGAAAACAAAAACCTGTACAATGATGATCGTTATTTTTAACCCGAGCACTCATGAACATTTCACAATTCATGGACCACCATTTCCGTCATTTCAATGCCCGCGAAACCCGCGATGCAGCACGAGGCTGGAAAGAGCATTTGGAAAAAGGAGGGAAAATGTTTTTGGCGATGGGAGGGGCGATGAGCACCGCCGAACTGGGACTGAGCCTGGCTGAAATGATTCGACAGGATAAAATCCATGCCATCTCCTGCAGCGCAAACAATCTCGAAGAAGACATCTACAATCTCGTGGCGCACGATTTCTATCGAATGATCCCCAACTACCGCGACTTGACCAACGCGGATGAAAAAAAACTCTATGACGAAAGCTTAAACCGGGTAACGGATACCTGTATTCCCGAAGAAGAAGCCTTCCGCAGGATCCAAAAAGCCCTTCTCCCGCTCCTCCAGGAAGCCGACAAGAATGGCAAGCGATACTTCCCCTACGAACTCTTTTACGAACTGATTCGCAGCAAAGCACTGGAACCTTCATATCAGATCGACCCAAAGGACAGCTGGGTCGTTGCAGCGTGTGAGAAAAACATTCCGATTTTTTCTCCAGGATTCGAAGACTGCACCTTCGGAAACATCTACGTCTCGATGGTCATGGACGGACTCCTTTCCGGATACCACGTCATCAAGAGCGGTTTCGAGCAAATGGCCTTGTTGGCGGATTGGTATACCGAAACCCAAAAAGAGCACTCGATCGGCTTTTTCCAAATCGCCGGTGGGATAGCGGGAGATTTCCCGATCTGCGTCGTCCCGATGCTCATCCAGGATATGGAGCGAGAGGTAAAATTCTGGGGCTACTTTGCCCAGATCGGTGATTCAACCACTTCTTATGGATCCTATTCAGGAGCCGTTCCCAGCGAAAAAATCACCTGGGGGAAACTCGATGTCGACACCCCAAAATTCATGATTAACTCTGATGCGACCATCGTCGCCCCCCTTATCTTCCATTACGTACTCGGGCAATGAAACAAGAAAAAGCTGTAAAAAAACGACGAAAGAAGGTCTTCAAACCCCAGGTCAAATCACTCTCTCACATGTACGCACGAGAGCGATGGGATGAATTCCTGGGGCAGGACCAACGAGGCATGCTCTGCATCGAGGAAATCCCCGTCGACCGCCTCATCCAAAAGTACGGCACTTCGGTCTATGTGATGGTGGAAAGTGAAATCCGGCGTCGACTCCGTCGCTTCAAAAAAGTCTTTCCCAACTTCGGCCTCCAATACGCCGTAAAATGCAACAGCAACCTCGAAATCCTCCGCATCGTCCGCGAAGAAGGATTTGAACTGGATTGCTCCAGTGTGGGAGAACTCATCCTGGGACTTCTGGCCGACTTTGAACCACGACAACTGACCTTTACGAACCTCCACAAAACCGAACAAGACATTCACTTCGCCGCGAAGATCGCCGTTCAATCGATCACCGTCGATAGCTTCGAAGATCTGGAGCGTATCGCCAGCACCGCCAAAAAACTTCGCAAGTACATCGATGTGGTCATACGTGTGAATCCCATGCTGGAAATCGGGAGCTACTCGACCAAAGAAAATAAATACGGAATACCGATTCAGTACATCCACAAAGCAATCGACAGCGCCTGCAAAAGTCCTTTCCTGCAATTCCAAGGATTTCATTTCATGGGCGGATACGTGAAAAACCAGCGGGTATTCAAAGCCGCCTTGCGATCGATGATCCGCCTGGTAAAGGAATGCCAAATGAGAGACATTCGGGTTAAAACCGTTTCACTGGGAGGTGGATTCCCGGCGGCGATCGGAGACGAGCACGCCTTTCCCATCGAAGCCATGGCTGATTTTCCTGAGTATTTCAATAAGCTGGTCTCAAAAAACAATCTTCAACCCTTTCGCCTCATCTTCGAACCTGGAAAAAGCATCGTGCTCAACGCAGGCATGGGACTGATGCGGGTGATCTCACGAAAACGATTGGGGAAAAGAAAAAAAATGATCATCGCCGATGGGTCGACCTACAACTTCATCCCAGACGCCCTCATCCAGGAAAGTATCAAGTATGACATCTTACCGGCTTCCAAACTCAACAAACGACGAACCGAAATGGTGACCATCGCTGGTAATACCTGCGACTGCTGGGACATCCTCCGCAAAGACATCATGATGCCCAAGCTGGAAGAAGGCGATGTGCTGATGGCGATGGATGTAGGAGCCTATTCACAAGTGATGAGCAGCAATTTCAACACGATCAAACGCGCCCCCATGATCATGGTCTACGAAGACGGCACCCACAAAATGATCCGTCGACGAGATCGCTACAGCGAAATGTTCGCCCCCGAACTCGACGTCCTCAAAATGGCTGCTCCGGAAGAACTCGAACGGTATCACAACCTCTACCGAGTCAATATCGATAAGATCTGGAAAGATACCAAGAAGAATATGGGCGAAAAGTCCTGAAATATTTCTCACATGTGGACATAACGCTCAGTAACCATCCTCAGTTGTCCAACAAGCTCAACAACGCTTGTTTTGTGAGGAAAGTCGCATAAAATACGCGAGCTTAAAAAATCAATGGAAACTAAAGCTCCATCCTTTCCAGATCAACCTCAGATAGAACAATCTGGTCGTGCAGAACTCCGACGTCTTCAATCAGAAGTCAGCCACACGCTTGCTGAGCTGAAAACAAGAAAAGAGTCACTAACTGGAAAGTTAAAGGAAAAAAGACTTGGACAAAGATTGAGCGAAATGGAAGCCTCACTGAAGCAAATCAAAAAAGATCTAAAGCAAAAATCTGACCGAAGAAATTCGGCTTTTTCGCATGTCATCAAAGCTGAACAAGAAGCAAACCAAGCCTTTCAAGAACTTGAAATCAGTTTCTACACGGATCTTGAGGCATTTCTAAAAACCAGCCCCATTCCCGATACTCTCGGAGCCGAAGCAAGTTCCATAGATCGGTTTTTAGTCCAGATGAAAACCTTGGAAGGACTCCTAGAAATCAAAAAAAAACTAAAGAACTATGGAGAGCTATTACAAAATCCAGCGTTCGACATCAGTGTCGCCCATACTGCCAGAAGTCTGCGAAGCCGACATGAGAAAATAATGCATTATCAACACACTTCACCGGACATGATTCGATTACAACAGAATCGAGAAGTGTTAAAAAAACAAGACACTGCCCTCCTGAAACTGCTCGAAGAAGAAGCACAACGAAAGGATGAGATCGTGCAAACTCAACGCGAACTCCAACAAATCAAATCAGAAATCCGCGAATTGGATGAGCTCTTAAAACGAGGAGAGGGAATTAGAGCCGCCATCCTCAGCACACTTGAATCAACGAAAAGTCATCGAAAGTCAGAACGAACTGCCATTTCTGCTGAAAGCTTGGCATCGAAGATTTCTTCGAGTTCGGAAACTGCAAACTTGATGCCACTCAAAGGACTAAAAATCACCTATATCTTCGGAATGGGAAGACATGAGGAGATTAGCAAGAAGAGCGTCGAAGCACTAGAAAAAGCCGGGGCTCGAGTGATCACAAGGGACGGCGACCAGAGAAACGAACTCCCCGTCTGTGATTATGTAGTCTTCAACGCCGCAACCTCATCTCACTCATCATATCAACATTATAAAAATCAAGCACATAGTGTCGGAACGAGACTTATCACTCTACCGAAAAAACTCGGAACAAGTCGAGTGGTCGACTATGTTGTTGGAAAAATCCAAAGAACCTCAGAAAAATGCTCGACTTAAGAAACATCCCCCCAGGGAAACAGCAGTACCTCCTCAATCGACTTCTTTCCCAGGAGCACCATCACGAGCCGATCAATCCCCAAAGCATTTCCCCCACTCGGAGGCATGGTCTTCAAAGCTTCGAGAAACATCTCATCCAGAGGATAGGTTTCCTTCCCCATGTCTTTCCGCTGCTGCCATTCTTCTTCCAAACGCTTGCGTTGTTCGACAGGATCCACCAGCTCGCCGAAGGCGTTACAGAGTTCCAAACCATTGATATACAGTTCAAATCGTTCGGCATAAAATGGATCATCAGCCTTTTTCCGAGCCAACGCCGCCTGACTGGCCGGGTAATCGATCAAAAACTGAGGTTTCTCTTTTCCTAAATGCGGCTCAATTTCATTCAAAAGGATTAAGAAGAACAAATCATCCCACGTGTAGTGAACACCAAGCTCATAGCCTTTTTTCTCGACGGCTGCACGTAAGTCTTTTTCTTCGCGAAGAGAATCGAGATCAAGCCCAGCATACCGCTGGAAAGCTTCCTTCACCGACAAACGCTCCCACTCCCCTTCTACGAGCTGTCGAATTGATGTTGGAACAGCTTCTCGAGGCAAATACTGAACAATATATTTGAACATAGACTCACAGTCATCCATGATATTTTCATACCCAGCATTTCCCCTGTACCACTCCAGCATGGTGAATTCGGGATTGTGTCGACTTTCGTTTTCGCCCAAGGGCTGCACACAGTAATTCACTTCACCAGCCTTACCACCCGTACACCCCAAAAAATCTGCATTGCCCAGTTCCCCATTTCGGAACACCTTGGTCAGCTGAAAAATCTTGTCAAATCCAGCCCCTAACAATTTCTTCATCGAATACTCGGGAGACGTGTGCAAATAGCGCTTGTCAGAATACTGACCGTCTTCAGAGACGAATTGAGATGAAAACAGATTGAGATGAGGCTCCATCCCGGGATGCTTCACCATAAGTGGTGTCTCAACCTCCAAAAATCCTTCCTTGCGAAACCATTCACGGATCAGGTCGAGAATACGAGCTCGTTGAATGAACGTTTCCTTTTCGAGTTTCCCGTCGCGGATCGCTTGCCAATTTTGCATACATTAGTGATGAAGTTGAATTTCTTGTAAGGTCTGACGAACCAGCTGCAGCAAAGGCTCTTTCACAATGACTCGAAGCGAATCATTCATCTCAGCCCTCTGATAAAAGGACATCAACTTTATCACAGAAGGCTCCACCCGTGGAGACTGAAAAGACAAACAAGCCTGATGGGCAAAGCCCTTATTCTCAGAAGAAAAAACAAGAGGGGCATCAAGAGACAAGGCTTCATGGCATATACAACAGCTGGACCAATCAGGCAGGGCCCCGAAGTCCTGAAGTAATCGGATCCAGAAAATGAAAACCACCGAACTCTGAGAAATATGATCAAGTGCCAAGTTCAAATCTTCATAAACATTTTGTACAGATTGTGATTCTTGTATAAAAGAATCAGTCAATTTCAACATCTCAGATGCTCGATAAAAAGCATCCAACGACTCAGACCCCACAATCGAAAAACTCCGTGAGTTTAAGGACTTTACCTGTTCCAGGTAGGGAAGTTTTCCTCTTCCAACTCTTGCCTGAAAAGCAATGGTATTGAAAAGTTGTAAGGCTCCCGCCTTCCGACTCTTCGGATCCCTGCTCCCACGCGCCACAAAAACCATCTTGCCATGATGTTTCGTCAAAAGAACCACGACCTCATCTTTCTCTCCTATATCATATTTCCTCAGCACTACTCCTTCGTCGTGAATAAACTTCATAAATATCTCTAAGAAGCCCTAAGAAGCTAACTCCTAAAAAGCTAAAAAGCTATTTCTTCTTCCCCGTCTTCTTCTCCACCCATCCCATCACATCCTGCACGCCCTTAAAAATATCCATCGCCACCCGTACCGGAGTCTGGACATAATTGTGAATCGTATCCGCCGTATCGCGAACACTCTTCGTCGTGTAGCTCACATCTCGAAGGATCAAGATCACATAAAACAACACAAACAAGAGCAAAAAACACACGGCTCCCACACCAATCGCCAGTGACATATTCAACACGTCCGCAGATGTAGCCCAAAGTCCTTCCATGGGATATTTTTTATCGCTCCCATCATACCAAAATCTACTGTGAACAAAAAAATGTATCAAGAGTTCTGGTTGACAAAAGAAAAATAACACCCCTATTATGCGCAAAAATTTGTCATTAACCCCAAAAGCCATCAGCATCCCCAAAAACATCCCCGTCTACGAATTGTTTCTCAAAGCCACCGCCGCGAGGTTTCCAGAAGAAAACACTGAGACGCTGAGCATCATCCACCAGATCCTCAAGAACGTCACCTGCACTCGAATGGAGTTGGTAACCCTCTTCATGGATCACCAATTCTTCAAAGAAGCCTATCCAAGGCTCCCAAATAAAGCTCCAAATATGGCAGAATTTGAGAAAGGACTGAACGAAAAACCCTACGTCGTGGACCAGATTCACATCGGTGAACAGGGGGTTTTCAGCTTTTCCGGAAAAAAATATGTCATCCTCAACCAAAGACCCTCTCGCCTGAAGAAAGTCCACGGTCAATTCAAAGTCCGCCTGCTCCAGGACGGAGGAAAGGGCAAAGGAGGCTGCGTATCAACCCTATGCGCCACGCTTCAAGAAGTGGAAAAATTGGAACAAGAACGAGGCATCACCATCCAAAAAGGACCCCCTCAAAAACCTACCCCTGAACACCAAACAAACATCTCTGAACTCGTCATCGTACGAGAACTGAATCAGCAATGGATTAATAAAACACGGGAACGATCAGACCTTCGAAGAATTGTCCAATGGCTGATTGAGTACTGCTGCCCAAAAGATCAGAGAAAAAAGAAGAGATTGGTCAATCAAGCTGGAAAACCAAGCGCTCGTGACACTTTCCAAAAGTCTGTGATGATTGAACGCCTCCTATCACTCTTCCCCAGCCTGAAAGACGACATCAGCATAAACACGTCTGAAGGTGAAATCATCAGCCGGGTCAATCGCCTGCTCATCGATGACTCAAAAAATGGTGGACAGCTCATTCGATATCTTGCTGGAAAATTCCACATAAAGCTCGCCGATCCATCAAACATTATGGAATCCATCCCCTACCACCACAATCCCGCCCCCTTTCGAGAAGGAGCAAGCTCCTTTGAACAAGGAGAATGGCTGAGATGGAAATAAGAAGGGAGTCCAGAGAACATTATCCAGCGATCAGCCTTTTCAAGATTTCCGTCACCACCCCCGGATTCGCCTGCCCCTTGGTCGCCGCCATGACTTTCCCGATCAATGCTGCGAAGGCTTTTTCCTTTCCATTTTTAAAATCTTCAACGATCTTCGCATTCTCCGCCAACACCTGATCGCAAATCCCTTCAAGTGCCGCGGTATCACTCACCTGCTCCAGCCCTTTTTCCTGAATAATCACGAGCGGATCTTTGCCGGTGAGATAGGTTTCTTCCAAGACTTCCTTCGCCACTCGTGAAGAAATTTTTCCGGAGTTGACGGAACGAATGAGTTCAATAACATGCTCAGGCATCACTTTCGATTTGGAAACATCAAGCGCATCTTCTTTCAAAAACCCGAGAAGAATATTGAAAACAAAGGTCCGAGCCTGCTTCGCATCACCAGAGACTTTCGCCACCTCCTCAAAAAACCGACCCAAGGTAATCTGATCCACTGCTATTTCTGCCTCTTGTTCATTCAATCCATACTCCTTCATGAGCCGTTCCCGATAGACCGCCGGCAACTCCGGCAAGCTCTTTCTCAGTTCCTCAACAAACTGTTCTTCCAATACCAACGGTGGGACATCCGGTTCCGGGAAATACCGATAATCAGCCGCCGACTCTTTTTCACGCATCATCTGTGTTCGTTGCTCCTCTTCGATCCACCCCACGGTTATTTCTTTGTCCGGAGCCTTCCCCTCCTCCCAGAGTTTTCGCTGTCTTCGGATTTCGAAGTGAAGCGCTGACTCGAGAGAACGGAAAGAATTGAGATTTTTGATCTCCGCTCTTGGATACAATTTTTGTTCACCCTTTGGACGGAGTGAAATCGACGCATCAAACCGCATTTGACCCTTGTACATGTTCGCCTCACTGGAACCAATGGTCTGCAAAATTTTCTGCAGCTCTTCGGCAAATGCCTTGGCCTCCTCAGGAGTTCTCATATCAGGCTCCGTCACAATTTCCATCAGCGGCGATCCCGACCGATTGAAATCCACCAAACTCCACTCTCCCTCGTGCATCAACTTCCCCGCATCATTCTCCAAGTGCAATCTCGTAATCCCGATTCTTTTCCCAATCGTCTCCTTGTTCCCAATCGTCCCAACTTCTAAATACCCGTCCTTAGATATGGGCTCGTCGTATTGCGAAATCTGATACCCCATCGGCAAATCCGGATAAAAGTAATTCTTCCGATCGAACTTAGAATGTGCAGGAATCGAACAATTCAAAGCCAACGCCGTCTTCAGCGCTAGCTCCAACGCCTTTTCATTCAGCACCGGCAAAGCTCCTGGATACCCCGTGCAAACTGGACACACCAAGGTATTTGGCTCCGCATCAAAATCATCATTGCTACAGCCACACCAAAGCTTCGACTGCGTCGCCACCTGAGCATGGACTTCCAACCCGATAATCACTTCCAATTCCTGCATAAGACGCTGAAATAAGTCAAAAACATGCTAACAAAATGGCGGCTGCTTGCAACACCATCTACACCACCCGCTGGGAAACAAGGCGCTCAACCAAAAAACGAATCAATTCATTAAATCCCTGATACTTATCAACACCATACAGCCCATCCTCAAGGACATGGATTGAAGAAAATCCCGGAAAACGGGGACTGTTTCTCAAGGGATCAAAATCAGAATACAACATCACCACCAATCGCCCACGGATGTTTTGAATAAATTCAGCCGTTCCCGTTTTCTCATCCTCGTGGGGATGAAAAAGAAATACCAACGCCCTATGACGCATTTCCTTCGTAAGTCGTGCTAAACGGGATGAAAAAACCGTATCAATCCCATAATAGTCCAAATACCTCACCAAGGCTTTGTTGGAGAAGTCATTTGATGCAAGCGTGTCGTGATGAAGCCCAAGCGCCTGCGGATAGTGATGCGTGTTATTCGTCACAAAAAAATCTGGACTGGATTTCCCATCGTATCCGATCACCAATGGCTTGTGAACTGCGGAAATCATGTTTGCAATTGTGAAAGATGCCGCTGCAAAAAAGCAACCAAAGGAAAGATGCCAAAAGGCTTTATGACAGCATAGATGTCACCAGGAAGAGTATAAAAATCTCTCTCTCCTTCGATCACCGGCGACACGGTTTCTCTCATTTCCATCGGCACATTACTTTCACTGAAAAGTAAGACAAATATCAGTTCTCGTCTCATAACAACTAATTGTGCCGTATCAGACATCTCCTCGATTCGTCCATGATACAAGAGCCCTCGACAATTCGGATCACTCAAATAAGGCCTCCCCAATGCATCATCATTTACAAACAACCCATCGATTCCCACTTCCTTGAGAGCAGCTAACATCGAGTGATTTGAGGCGTCATTTCCACGAGGAGAAAGAAGTCCCGGCACAGAAAATCTCTCTGGATGAGTTGAAAAGCTCGGAGTTTCTCCTGATCGATCGATGCCCAAAATAAAGGGCACCTCCTTCTCCAAACGATCCGGCACTTCTCCCATAGACCAAATTAAGTACTTGTATCATATGAAATATTCATGAACTACTCAACCTTCTACCAATTCATGAGTTTCTTCACCCGTCCCTGCCACCCTTTGGTCTTCTTCACCACAAAGTATTCTTCCAAACTCCCCTTTTTCAACCCACACTTGATCAAGACTTCATCCGGATCCACTTCCACTTCTTTTTTGACGCGGTACGCGATCTCATCGATGAGCTGCTGAATCTTCCTGGGCCTGGAAATATCATTCAGCACCAAATACTGACCGATCTCTCCTGGCCTCGCGTGGGTCACACTCGCGGAAGTCTGCACATCCAAGGTCCCGAAATCAAAAAAGGTCTGAATAAAGCCCTTCTGAACCAGAATGATATTTTCAATCGACTTCATGCTCGCCGTCGTCAGGTCCTTCGAAAACAAAAATTTCTGATTGTAATCAATCACCCGTTGATTCGTGATGATATCTTCGTCGTAAAGCCAATCAATAAATCGATAAAAAAACTTAATCCCGCCCCAGAGCAAAAATCCACTCGCAAACAAGACCACCCCCACCGTGATCGTCCCATCGATGAGAAATCCAATGGTTTCACGATAGAGATAAGAAATCACCAAAATAGCTATTCCAACGGCCAAAGAAAGAATAAAAAATTTGCTCGAAAGAAGAAAAGCAATGAAATTCAAATGCGCCCGGTAAATAATCACTTCTCCGGGATTGAGGTCTTCTTCGTTGAAGCGATGAAGGGCGGTGAGAGCCATAAATGCAGGGTACGAAAGGTACGGACGGTACGAAGGGTGAGAAGGGAAAACCGAAACTTCTCAAACATTAAAGCATGCCTAAGACGCTTGTAAAAGCCAAAGATTATCGTTACAATCTGTCAGAAAAACCCATATCCTCCGTACCGTCCTTACCTTTCCCACCTTCCGTACCCTACTCCCCATGTTCCAACTCCATTCCCCCTTCAAACCCACCGGAGACCAACCACAAGCCATTGAAAAGCTAGTAAAAGGACTGAATTCCAAGGAGAAACATCAAACGCTCCTGGGTGTCACCGGCTCGGGGAAGACCTTCACAATGGCCAACATCATCAACGAAGTGCAGCGACCCACCCTCGTGCTGGCCCACAACAAAACCCTGGCCGCCCAGCTCTGCAGCGAGTTTCGCGAATTTTTTCCCAATAACTCCGTCTGCTACTTCGTCTCGTATTACGACTACTATCAACCCGAAGCCTACATCGCCCACAGCGACACCTATATCGAAAAAGACGCCTCCATCAATGAAGAAATCGACAAGTACCGCCATCAGGCGACCCAAAGCCTGCTGACCCGTCGTGATGTCATCATCGTGGCTTCTGTCTCCTGTATCTATGGTCTCGGGCCTGTGGAAGACTACCAAAGCCTGGCGATTACGCTGAAAAAAGGCCAAAGCATCCAGCGCGACAAGCTCTTGCGCCAGCTGACCGACATCCAGTTTAAACGATCGTCTTTGGAATTTAAGCAAGGGATGTTCCATGTCCTCGGCGACAGCATCGAGATTTTTCCTTCTTCTCAGGACACGATCTACAAGCTCGATTTCTGGGGTGATGATGTCGAATCCATCCACGAATGCGACCCATTTACTGGAGAAATCATCAAGGAACATGACATGGTGATGGTCTTCCCGGCCAAACACAACGTGACCACAGAAGAAAAAATCAAAAAGGCGGTCGACGGCATCCGCGAAGAACTGGATCAGCAGGTAAAATACTTTCGAGACATTGGCAAAATCGTGGAAGCGGAACGAATAAAGAGCCGAACAGAATTCGACGTGGAAATGCTGCTCGAAACCGGGTATGTCTCAGGGATCGAAAACTACGTCCGCTACTTCGGTGACCGAGAACCAGGTGAACAGCCGGCGACCTTGCTCGATTACTTCCCGGACGACTCGCTCTTCATCATTGACGAATCCCACATCAGCATCCCACAGATAGGAGGCATGTTCGGTGGGAACAAATCCCGCAAAGACAATCTCGTCACCCATGGCTTCCGACTTCCCTCTGCCTACGACAACCGGCCGCTCAACTTTGAGGAGTTTGAAGACCATGTCAACCAAGCCATTTATGTCTCGGCCACTCCTGGTCCCTACGAGTACAAACACTGTCAAAAAGGCCAAATTGTTGAACAAATTATTAGACCAACTGGCCTTCTGGACCCGATCGTTCATGTGCGAACGAAAGAACACCAGATCGATGATTTGATGAATGAAATTCAAACAAGATTGAAGCGCGGTGAAAGAATTCTGGTCACGACTCTGACCAAGAAACAGGCGGAAGACCTGACGGAGTTCTTGAAAGAAGCAAACCTGAAAGTGCAGTACCTTCACTCCGATGTCGACACGCTGGAACGTATCCAAATCCTCCAAAAACTCCGCACCGGCGAAATCGACATCATCGTGGGGATCAACCTCCTCCGTGAAGGACTTGATCTCCCGGAAGTCTCCCTCGTCGCCATCCTCGACGCCGACAAAGAAGGCTTCCTGCGCTCACGAGACGCGCTCATTCAGACCATCGGCCGTACGGCTCGTAACCTCGCGGGAACAGCGGTGCTCTATACTCGTAAAAGCACGCCAAAAGACAAAGAACTCGGCCACTTTTCCACCAAAGATGGTCTCCATCTCACCAAAGCCATGAAAGCCGCCATCGAAGAAACCGAACGCCGCCGAGCCATCCAGCAAAAATACAATGAAGACCATGGCATTACTCCACAGAGCATTATCAAAGCGGTGAAGAGTATCGTCGATCAGGAAAAACATGCCGCTGAAGAATCTCGAAAAGAAAAAGAAGCCTACCTGAAGAAAGTGCCGAAAGAAGAAGTGCCACGACTCATCAACGCCCTCGAACAGCAGATGCAGATCGAAGTGGAGAACTTGAACTTTGAGAAGGCGGCTGAACTCAGAGATGAGATCGAAGGGTTGAAACAGAAGCTTTAGATCCTTACCGCAGGACGAGAACCATGATTTTGTGAATCAACTGCTCTTGGATTACCGAAAGAAAGAGAGGAATTTCTAAAGTATGGCTCCCAATAAGACCACGGAACATGTTGGTCATCGAATTTCATTCCTGGATCTTGAACAAGAGACACGTGTGGCAAATAAGCTCCCAAATCGAAAATATGGCGTGCTTGATCAAATGTTACCCCCTGCATGATGGCATATAAATGGAGAACACAAGCGTCTTCGGGGCGAAAACCAACCCAACCTTTACTTTGATAGTCTTTTAGAAGATCTGTCGCATACTTTCCACCAGGATTGACCTCTTGTCTTCCATCCACAAAGACGATATCCCAATCTCAGTTGGTCTCTTTGAGAATTTCCTGCTTACTCTTACCACCGTGGTCTTGAGGTTTAAAACGTTTGGGGTCATAGAAAAGCTTGTCTTGCCCATTTGTTCTATTTGGAAGACCAGCATCAGAATCATAGTAAATACAAATTTCATCCTGTGCTAGAACCAAATTCCCCGGAATCATGGTCACTTTTCCTCCTAACCCTTTCAATGACATCCCAAAAGGAACAAGGAGCATAATACGCGGCTCAGGCAAAGCGCTGATCAAACGAATTTTTTCTAAAGTAAGCCGCTCACGAATTTCTTCCAAAGTAGGAATTGGATACTCATTGCCATCGATGGCGGTGATGCTGGGCCTCCCTTGCTCATCGAGATGTGCGACCTCACAAGCCGCCAGTTCAGCCAAACGAGCATTATACTGTTCCTCCAGATTGATTTCAGGGCAATATTCTCTCAAGACCACATCAGCTTTGTTGGGATAGATATGGACTGAGAGTTCTTCAGCACGACGAAGGATCTCTTCACGATGTGCGTGCAATACTTCCGCAAAACGATCTGGACCACTCTGAGCTGCCATTTGCAGGAGTCGCGGAACATCCGGATATCTCCACCGTGATCCCTCTCGGCACATCGACGATTTTCTTCCATATTTATTTAAAATTCACTTCATTACACCAGATTTTCCTCAGATATTGCAGTTTAAAGAGATCACCCTTGCATGAAGCGATAACCTGTAATACAATTGTATTACATTTAAGGGTGAAAATATGCGTTCCATTATTACCATTTCTGTTTCTCCACAAAAAAAGAAAGCCATTGAAAAGCGAGCAAAGCGAATGGGAAAGACGACCAGTGCTTACGTATTAAGCGCTTTGGAGCTTGAACAACAACTTATTTCCGAAAACGAACTTCTCGAAATAGCCAAAGCAGCGGAGAAAGAATATAAGTCTGGAAAAACGAAAAAATTGAGCTCATTACAAGATTTGATGTAACTCCATGAAAGTAGAAACCATTCACACGAGCCAACACTTCCGAAAACAATTCACAGAACTTCCAAAAAGCATCAAAGAAAAAGCCCTTAAAACAGAAGAGCTTTTTCGAGCAAATCCCTTCCACCCATCATTGCGCCTTCATAAGTTAAAAGGTAAACTGGAGGGCCTTTGGAGCATTTCCTTGGATCGAAAGCATCGTATTATCTTCAAATCCATGGAGGACAGCAGTATTCTTTTCATCAGCATCGGCACCCACGCCATTTACGAAGATTAGCAATCACTCATATGCTCATAGCCCAAAACTGGACCGACTACGAACTCCTGGCCACCGGCGACGGCGACAAGCTCGAACGCTGGGGCAACTTCGTCTTGCGACGACCAGATCCACAAATCATCTGGCCGCTCTCGCAACCGCATCCAAAATGGAAAAATCCGGACGCTTGGTACCATCGCAGCAATGAAGGCGGCGGCGCTTGGAAATACAACAAAAAACTGCCGGAAGAATGGAGCATCAACTACAAAGACCTCACCTTCTCGGTAAAAACCATGGGCTTCAAGCACACCGGGTTGTTTCCAGAACAAGCCGCCAACTGGGACTGGATGTCGGAAAAAATTCAATCGCGAATTAAACCCTCAACCCCCAACTCTCAACCCTCAACTATCAACGTCCTCAATCTCTTCGCCTACACCGGCGGAGCCACCGTTGCCTGCGCCAAGGCTGGCGCCAGCGTCTGCCACGTCGACGCAGCGAAGAATATGGTGACTCGCTGCAAGCAAAACGCTCAACTCTCCGGACTCAAAGACGCTCCTATCCGCTATATCACCGACGACGTGTTTAAATTTGTCGAACGCGAGATCCGCCGCGGAAAAAAATACGAAGGCATCATCATGGATCCCCCCAGCTATGGACGGGGACCTAAAGGGGAAATCTGGAAAGTGGAAGAACAACTTTTTGAATTGATCAAACTTTGTGCTCAGGTTTTATCTGACCAGCCTCTGTTTTTCCTGGTGAACTCCTATACCACCGGCTTCTCCCCCACCGTCGTCGAGAACATTCTCAAATTAAACCTGAAAAAATTCAAAGGGACGGTCAGCTCCGACGAACTGGGGCTGAAAGAAACCGGCTCGGGCATTCTTCTTCCTTGCGGAATCTCAGCTCGATGGACAAACTAAACTCCCAAAGCTTTCAAAAACACCAATCCCCTTTACTTTTAAGGGTTTTTGCGTATACTCTTTAACCAAACAATGTCATCTATACTTTACATTTATGGACGTCACTCTTTCCCCTGATGACTTCAAAGAACTCTCAAAGGATATTCGTGAGGTCATGCAAAAACTCAACTGGTACGAAACCCATGGCATCGAATGGGTAAAAGCGGGATTAAAATTCCTGCTGTTTTTTGGCGGTTGGCTGATTTTTGCCCTCCCCCACCTGGCCTTCCAGATCCTGGGAATCACGATTATGAGCTATGCCTTTACGAGCATCGGCATCAGCGGCATCCATGAAGCCAGCCATCAGAGCATGGCCAAATCTCGACGTTGGAACCTCTTCGCGGCCTATTTCTTCACCGAATTTTGGGTGAGCAAAAGCCATGATTGGTGGCGTTGGAGGCATGTGGAAACCCACCATCCACACACGAATGTGATCAATAAAGAACCCATGCTCTTTTACGTCCCTTGGTTCCATAAATATGTCTACTTTTTCCTGATGCCATATGTCGTCGTACCCTGGATCATCGCCAGCAGCATCTGGCACCTCAGGAAAAACCCCATAGAACTCTTGATCTATCTCAGCATCTCCACCCTGGGCTACCTCAGCCAAGCCTCGCTGTTTCTGATATTAGGTTATAGCTGGGGAATCTCACTGCTGCTGGTATTCGTGATGCGCAGCATCTTCGCCCCGCTCTTCCTCCACATCGCTGTTTTCAACCACATTGGACTTCCCTACTTTGATGCCGAACCCCGTCCCGAATGGATGACCCTTCAAAGCAAAACCACCCGCAATATTAAACCAAACTGGTTTCTGAAAATCTTGGGAGGCAACGCCTTTTTGGACGGGCATATCGAACACCATCTTTTCCCCCATCTTTCCAATCACGCCATTAGCAAAGTACGAGAAAAGATCGTAACCTTCCTCAAAAAACGGGGATACGAATATCGAGAAGAAGGCTATGTTTCATGCCTTCGCCAGTGCCTCAAGCACTACCACCTCATCTTCGACGAACTCCGGCATCCGCTGTGGTAAAGGAAACCAACCCTCGACAAACTGCACGAACATGATAGCCTTAAGAATACCACCAGCTCATAACCCTCCCTATCATGACGCTCAAGGACCAAATCTACGCCGACCTCATAGCAGCGATGAAAGCCAGGGATACACTGAAGGCAGAAGCCTTGAAAATGATCAAAGCGGAAATCATGAAGCATGAAGTCTCAGCTGCCGATGCGGTCACGACCGACGAAGTCGTCACGACCATCCTTCAAAAAGCCGTCAAACAGCGCAAAGAATCAGCCCATAGCTTCCTCCAGGGAGGCCGGGACGATATGGCCCTCAAGGAAGAACAAGAAGCGGCTATTTACCAAACCTACCTGCCCGAACAAATGAGCAAAGAAGAGCTCAAGAAACTGATCGATCAAGTGGTGGCTGAAATGGGAGCATCAGGACCAGGAGACATCGGCAAGGTCATGGGAAAACTCGCTCCGATCATCAAAGGCAAAGCCGATGGCAAACAAGCCAATGAACTCGTTCGGCAAAAACTTCAATAATCACTCTTCCGATATCAAATACTTCTTCCCTTTCAGCTTGTCGGGAAGATAGCTCTCTTCATCATAGTTCTTGTAGCCCTTCCCATACCCCTCTCCCTTCATCAACTTGGTCACCGGGTTCCTGATTTTGAGCGGAACGGGAAGTTCACCGTACTGACGCACGTCCTCCTGAGCCGCACGAAAGGCTTCATAGGAAGCTCTGCTCTTTTTCGCCAGAGCTAGATACGCTGCCGCATGCGCCAAGCTGATCCCACACTCCGGCATCCCCACATTTTCAACGGCGTGAAACACTTCATTCGCGACCACTAAGGCCGTCGGCTGAGCAAGTCCGATGTCTTCACTGGCAAAGATCACCATGCGACGGGCAATGAACTTGGGGTCTTCTCCTCCTTCCAACATGCGAGCCAAGTAGTATAAAGCCGCATCCGGCTGACTGGCCCGCATGCTCTTGATGAAGGCGCTGATGGTATCGTAATGCGCCTCACCTTTTTTATCGTAGCGCACCGCGAAGGTCTGCAGCGCGTCCTGAAGAGTCTTCACCGTCAGTTTTTTTCCGTACAGCTGGGTCGCCGATTCGAGCAAGGTCAACAAACGGCGAGCATCACCGTTCGCATACCGAATCAACCACTCCTGAGCCTCCTGGTCCAACTTCAATCCAGACGTTTCAAGGATGTTCGCCATGTCCTCATCCGTGTGCGGCTTCAAAATAAACACCTGACAACGCGACAGCAGCGGAGAAATCACTTCAAAACTCGGATTCTCGGTCGTCGCCCCGATGAACACCACCTCGCCTGATTCCACGTACGGAAGCAAGAAATCCTGCTGAGCTTTGTTGAAGCGATGGATTTCATCGATAAACAGGATCTTCTGCTTCATCGTTTTTTGATCCACCACCTTCTTCACATCAGCCTTTCCCGCAGAAACTGCAGATAATTCAAACAGGATCCCATCCACTGCCCTGGCATAGATACGAGCTAAGGTCGTCTTCCCCGCCCCCGGCGGGCCCCACAAAATAAAGGACATCAGGTGTCGTTGCTCAATAGCTTTTCGAAGAGGCTTCCCTTGTCCCAACAAATGTTCTTGTCCGATGTATTCATCCAAGCTCTTGGGACGAAGTCGATGCGCGAGAGGTTGCATAGATAAGAGAAAGGATCTTTAGTGTATCTTTTTCTTGGTCAGGAGCAATAAAATAATGAATATTTGTACATAATTTGTGTCTAAAAAATGCACATGAGAAAAGAAATATTTATCAAATCAAAAAAATATGAAACACTATCTGAATAAAAATCGTATAATATGGTAGAAAAACTTTTCATTATTCATATTTTTTTATGAAAAACACTCTTTCTTCGTTCCTTTCGCTGGTGGTACTCGCCCACATGATAACTCCTTCATTCGCGCAAACCGACACGTTTCAAGGAGCGGTAATTCCTTCAGATTTCACAGCTGGTTTACAACAAGAATGTCCTGAAGCGAAGTCTTCCTGTATCAACAAAGTAGTCCGAGAAGTCCTCAAAGAACTCAGAAAAACTCTAAAAGGAAAAGACTTGCGACAGTCCGCTATGAGCATTCGCAAAGAAGCTCTTCTTTTTAAAAAATCAAGAAAGTAGAAGATTCATGGATCTTGACCGATCCTATATCTGCATTTTCAACGATTCACCTGGCTGTTTTCCTGGAAAACATCTAGGTGTTTCAGAAAGCCATTCTCAGGGAGATTTTCCAGCAATGAATGGACAACACTTCACTTTCATTTTCAGAGTCTTTCGCTTCATCATACCGTTGGTCAACTCTATCGAAATTGGCCAAGCATGACCATTCGCACCCCTTCTCTAATTTCCAGCAGCTCATGCAAGAGAAAGTCCGGGAAGAGCAATATTTCCCCACCTTGAAGAGTATGACGGAAGGTTAAGGTCGTTTGCCGAGCTTCATCATCAGGAAAATAGTCGCATCTATTGTAGACCACGGAAGCACCACCCGATGCTGCAGGCTGTAAACACATCACCATTCCATACCCCAAATTGGGATAAAAATCATCATCATAAGGAATGGTATCGGTATGATTTCTGAGTGAAAAACCTTCTGAACAAGCAACGAGAGCGTGCTGAACTTTTGTACTTCGCACAGCGCCAGAAAAGTTTCCCCTTTGACTAATCATCGCCACCGGACTCTCCGTGTCAGGGAAAAGATTCCTCAAATCAAAAAGCATGTTTTTCCGTGATCCCATGAGAGAAGTAAATGCTCCCCTCATCAAGCTGAGCCTTTCCATCAGAGGGCTCAGGAGCTCATTTCCATCGATAATGTACCCCGCTAACTCTCTTCGTCGAAGAACATCAAAATCCACTTCATCCAAAGTCACATGAGGAAAACGAAAGGCCTCTTCCGTAAATATTTCCACTTCACGAAGTTCTTCGTTGTGATCTTCCATGATTTGAGTAGCCCTTGGCCCTACCATGAAATGAATGATAAAAAAATGAGAGGCTGCATTTTAATGGCTTTTTAATGAAATTCAAGAAAAGGGTGCACAAAAAAAGCGCCCATTTCTGAGCGCTCCCCTTTTACATCATTTCACTCTTACCACTCCAAAGTCCCCCCAACCTGATACTCCGTCACGCGAGTCTCAAAGAAGTTCTTCTCCTTCCCCAGATCAATCGCTTCTGACATCCAAGGATATGGATTTGGAGAACCGTAGATCGGTCGCAGACCGAGGCGTTCCACACGGCGGTCAGCGATATGCTGAACGTATTCGCGGATGCCTTCTTTGTTGAGTCCCAAGATCCCGTCGGGAATCACATCTTCCCCATATTGGATTTCCAACTCCACTCCATCCCGAACCATTTGAACAATTTTTTCCTGGAAAGCTGGCGTCCACAATTCTGGGTTTTCCTGCTTGATGGCGTTAATCATATCGATCCCATAGTTCATGTGCATGGATTCGTCCCGCATGATGTACTGGAACTGTTCCGCCGTCCCCACCATCTTGTTCTGGCGCTGGAAGCTGAGCATCATCGCGAAGGAGGAGTAGAAGAAAATGCCTTCGGTAATGACGTAGAAAATGATGAGGTTCTCGAGGAATTTCTGAGCGCCTTCAGGTGTCCGGGTGGAGAAATTCGGATCCAAAATCCCTTCGGTGAGGCTCACCGCGAACATGTCTTTCTTATAAATCGACTCAATCTCTCGATACATGTTGAAAATCTTGCTCTCATCAAGCCCCACGGACTCCACGATGTACTGGTAGGAATGGGTGTGCACCGCTTCTTCGAAGGCCTGGCGGAGCAGGTACATTCGGCACTCAGGAGAAGTAATGTGCTTGTAAATGGCGAGAACCAAGTTATTCGCCACAATGGAATCAGCCGTCGTGAAGAATCCCATCGTCATCTCGATCGCCCTTCGTTCATTCTCGGTCAAATTATTGGATTTCCACAGTTCAATATCCTTTTGCATGGAAATTTCCTCCGGCAACCAGTGATTGGCATTCCCAGCCTTGTACGCATCCCAGGCAAACTTGTGCTTGATCGGCGACAGCTGCACCACATCGCCCTCTTCTCCATTGATAATGCGCCGGTCATTCACATTCGGCCGCTGGCTGGTCATCTTGAAATCGCCATAAAAACTATTGCGGATTTCATGAGCTCCCTGCGGGCGCTGAATATCCTTCTTCTGAGCGGTATCAGTGGAAGTATTGGTAGAAGTGGTGTTGGTTTGGGACATAGAGAGAACAATTAAGAATTGAAATTTTTTAGAGAGAGGGATTCCTCCACTTCGCCATGAGTACATGGCTCCGGTCGGAATGGGAAAAGGGCTCAAATCCTTACGATCGTTACGGTCCTTAAGACCCTTACGACCCTTCCCTACTGGCACGACTCACACTCCGGACCATTGAGAATACTGCACATCACCGCATCATTTGCTGAAGCTTTAGGGGGCATTTCCTCGCCTTTCAAGGGGGCGGGGGTGGTGGGAGCTGCAGCTATAGGCTCACTGGCCACTTCAGCTGCGGCAGCGGCTAACTGAGCACCGGCAGCAGCCGTCTGCTTCAAATCACGCTTGTGCGTAAACCCATATTTGGAAGCATTCACGGTCGATTTCTCCACCTGAGACACCCCAAGCGTTCGCAGGTAATACGAGGTCTTCAGCCCCATCTTCCAAATGGTGAAGTAGATCTCAGAGAGTTCTTTTCCGGACACACCTCGAACGAAAATGTTCAAGGACTGGCTCTGATCGATCCAGCGGCCACGTCGCGCCGCGTGCTTCACCAGCCAGAGCGGACCGATTTCAAAGACTTCTTTGTACTTCGCGCGCAGCTTTTCCGGAATCGCCTCGATTTGCTGGATGCTCCCATCGTAGTACTTGATCTGCTCGGACATATCGTCATCCCAGAGGTTCAATTTCTTGAGGTCTTCGATGAGGTAATCATTCACCACCGTGAACTCACCACTGAGATTGGACTTCACGTACATGTTCTTGTAGATCGGCTCGATGCAAGGATAGGATCCGGAAATATTGGAAATGGTCGCCGTCGGAGCGATGGCCATGCAGTTGGAATTCCTCATCCCATACTGCTTCACCAGCTCGCGCAGCTTGCCCCAGTCCATGGTCTCTTCCCGTGAACAATCGATGGGCTCTCCTCGTTCTTTTTCGAGAAGATCAATCGTGTCCTGAGGGAAAATCCCCCGGTCCCATTTCGATCCTTTGTAACTTTCGTAAGTCCCACGTTCCTTCGCCAATTCGCAAGAAGCCTGGATGGCATAGTAGGAAATCGCTTCCATGGACTTGTCGGAGAAATCCACCGCCGCCTCGCTGTCAAAGTTCAAATCGAGCTGATAAAAAGCGTCTTGAAGACCCATGATCCCCAGCCCTACTGGTCGGTGCTTCATGTTGGAATTCTTGGCTTCAGCCGTTGGGTAGAAGTTGATATCAATCACGTTGTCGAGCATGCGCATCGCGGTGCGAACGGTGCTTTCCAACAGCTCGTAGTTCAATTTCCCATCCTGGACAAACTTGGTGAGATTGATCGAACCGAGATTACAAACGGCCGTCTCATCAGCAGATGTATTGAGCGTGATTTCGGTACAGAGATTGGAACTGTGCACCACTCCCGCATGGTCCTGAGGTGAACGGATATTGGAAGGATCCTTGAAGTTGATCCAGGGATGACCGGTTTCGAAGAGCATGGTGAGCATCTTCCTCCACAGATCAGCCGCCTTCATGCGTTTGAACGTGCGCACCTTCCCTTGATCAGCCAACTTTTCATACTCCTCATATTTCGACTCAAAAGCCTTTCCATACAGGTCATGAAGTTCCGGCACTTCGTTGGGAGAGAACAGCGTCCAATCAGCATTCGCCTGAACCCGCTTCATGAACAGATCAGGAATCCAGTTGGCGGTATTCATGTCGTGCGTTCGGCGTCGTTCATCACCCGTATTCTTCCGAAGCTCGAGGAAGTCCTCGATATCCAAATGCCAGCTCTCAAGGTAGGCACACATGGCCCCTTTTCGTTTCCCTCCCTGGTTCACTGCTACGGCTGTATCATTCGCAATCTTCAAGAATGGAATGACCCCCTGGGATTTTCCGTTGGTACCTTTAATGAAAGAACCCGTCGCACGAATATTCGTCCAATCATTTCCAATCCCTCCGGCCCACTTGGAGAGCTGGGCGTCATCACCGATAAACTTGAAGATGTGTCCGAGGTCATCCTTTACAGTCGAAAGATAGCAAGAACTCAATTGTGGATGGAGCGTTCCGGAGTTGAAGAGTGTTGGCGTAGAGCTCACATAGAGCATCTGCGACAGCACATCGTAGAATTCCTTCGCCCGAGACTGTTTGTCTTGTTCATTGATCGCCAAGCCCATCGCTACACGCATCCAGAAGTACTGGGGAGCTTCGATACGCCGGCCTTCGATATGGATGAAGTATCGGTCATACAAAGTCTGGATCCCCAAATACGTGAACAACTTATCGCGCTCGAGGTCCATGTGACTTGCCAAATCATCCACATCGTACTCCATCAAGCGGTCCGTCATCCTCTCACATTCGATCCCCAACTGAAGATTGACCTTGAACATCTCCCGATACTTCTGCTCAAAATTTTTCTGGTTCAAATCATCTCCGAGGACCTCTTTGTAAACATTGTTCAAAAACATTCGAGCGGTCGCGTAGCTGTACGCCGGCTCTTTTTCAATGCGAGCTTTCATGCACATCACGACTGCTGTATCGATATCTTCCGTGCTGATGCCTTCGAACATATCGCGCTTGGAAGCCTCAGCGACTTCTGCGGCATCGATCAAGTCTTCGAAACCGGTAATGGCCCGCTCAATCGCCGCTTGCAATTTCTTGGTCGCGAAAGGCTCCTGTTGTCCACTGCGCTTGGTCACCATCAATTCTTTTTTCTTCATCTTGTCCAGCAGCTCAGAGTGTCTCTTTTCAGCCTGCTGCTCTCGGTAGAGAATGTACGCCTTCGCCACTTCGAAAAATTCGCTCTTCATCAAGGCTTGCTCCACCACGTCCTGAATATTTTCCACCGTTGGCATATCCGGAGCTTCTTCACCGCTAAATTTCTTCTCCAACATCGCGACCACTTCATCCGTCAAAGAAGCAGCGAAGTCTAAATCATGACGGTTGGTAGAAATGGCGGCTTTCTCCACAGCGGTCTTGATCCGCATCGGATCAAAGTCAACGATACTGCCATTGCGCTTGCGAACTTTCAGAACGGTAGACATAAAACAGGAAATGAAAAAGATAAAAATGCTATTGGGACGATTGAGACGATTGAGACGATGGGGATTTGAATTCTTTCCCAATCGTCTCCTATTTCCCAATCGTCCCTTATTTCTCACTTGAAAGTCAGCTCACCAAAATGAACCGAGAGTGAAAACTGATATGTCACACCACCTCATCTCGAGGTGACACAATATCTTGTGTGCCAAGAGAAGCTACACCGCTAAGTATGGGACGTCAATGACAACCCATTGACCCACCTGAAAGGTGATGTTGATACCATTCTCAATCCTGAAAAACGTGAGACACAAAGCCAAAAACCAGCACTTGCTAAGAAGCAAAACTGATTATAAAGTGTATGTAAATTCGAGAAAAAAATTTATACAACTTGTGACCTTTCTCATGTCCGACGATAATCCCACCTCAACCAGACCTAACCACCACCGCTGCGCCTGCTGTACCAAGGCCAAATTCGAGATTCCCGAGGAAATGATGACAGAGGAAATGAAGATCTTAAAAGAAAACCTCAGTGAAGAAGAGTTTGAGGAGCTGATGAAAGGCCTTATGTAAATTAAAACACCTCGTTCTTCTTCAAAAAGAGGCATTTTTCTGCTATAATAACGAGAATTCTTCGATTTTTTTCCTTAAGATCCTTACGGCCCTTACGACCCTTACGACCCTTCCCCATGCCCATCCTCGACATCACCCTCCGTCAATTCCTCGAATTCGCCGTTTATGCGCTCCCCGGCGTGCTGTTCTGGTACTTCATCTTCCGCTTTCAAAACCGAAAAGCCCTGCCGGCGGAAATCATCCGTGACACCTTTTTCATCGGGATTTTTTCCGTCATTCCTCTCTTCGTCTACCAATACGCCTACACCCATTGGGCCCCCAGCTTGAACACCGCGTACCTCAGCAATATCTTCGCCAACCAGGACATTTTCGCCAGCATCGTCCAGATCCTGATGGCATTCTCTTCGATGGGGACCTTCTTCGTGCTGGTCATCGGCGGATTTACCATTTTCTACTCGTTGTTTACCAAAGAATCCTTCCGAAATACCCTGCACGGATTCTTGTCAGAACCCATGAACTTTAGTGCCACGAGTTTGATTTTCATCTTTATTCTCGGGATCGACATCATCTTACGAACCTTCACCTCATTCTCCATTCCCCCAGGTATTATTGGAACGACCTTTATTCTCGCCATCTTAGAAGAATACTCGAAGCACTTGATCGTCCGTCTTTTCGATGACCACAAGATCAAAAACATCGCCAATGCCATCGAACTGAGCATCATCGTCGCGCTCAGCTTCGCCTTTTTGGAAAACATCATCTACTTCACCAGTTCCCCTCAAGAACAAATCCCAATGGTAATCCTGGGACGATCCATTATTTCGATGTTCGGCCACATCGTATTCTCAGCGGTCTTCGGCTACTACTATGGACTTTCCAAATTTGCCCATGCCGTCCACCATATCGAATCTGTCGAAACCCACGCACCGGCTTTCCCGCAATGGATCCACCGTATCTTCCGCTTCAAAGCTCACAACACCTACCGCTCACAAAAGATTTTCGAGGGATTGGTCTTCGCCGCCTTGATCCACGCCGTCTTCAATCTCTTCCTGGAATTTAACTTCTTCATGGGCGTTGTCCCCATCCTCGTCGGCGGTGGTTACCTCATCTACTTCATCATGAACAGCGAACTGGCCCAAAAAGAATTCTCACTCGTCGGCTCCAAAGAAATGCCCCAAGAAGATTTTGAAAAACTGGTATGGAAGATTTCGATGATGAAGCATTTGAAGGAGATCAAACAAATGCATCCGGATTTAGAAAAGGGTACGAAAGGGACCTAAGGTTGGAAAGGCACAAAAGAGAAGGGCTGCAAAAAAACAAAATACTGCTATAATCTAGCTACGTTTTTTTCAAACTCCTCCGTACCGTCCGTACCGTCCGTACCCTCCGTACCCTCCCTACCCTTCGTACCCTCCAAACCCTCCCCCCATGGAAAACACCATCGCCATCCTCGACTTCGGCGGCCAATACGCCCACCTCATCACGAACCGAATCCGACGATTGGGAGTCTACGCCGTGATCCTTCCCCACGACACCCCCGCTTCTGAACTAAAAAATTACTCAGGAATTATCCTTTCCGGAGGACCACAAAGTGTCAACGCGGAACATGCCCTCGTCGCCGACCCGGATATTTTCGTGCTCAATATCCCAGTCCTCGGCATCTGCTACGGACACCAGCTCACCAACAAAACACTGGGAGGAAAAATTTCCCCTGGAAAAACCAAGGAATACGGGAAGACAAAGCTATATATTGACCGCAAGGAAGGCCTCTTCGAAGGCATCGAACCAGATGAACTGAAAGTCTGGATGTCCCACTGGGACGAAGTCACTGAAATCCCGACCAGCTTCACCGTGCTTGCCCATACCGACAACAACGACTTCGCTGCCGTGGGCAATACGAATAAGCATATCTATGGGATCCAGTTCCACCCTGAAGTGACCCACACCGAACTAGGACAAAAGGTCCTGGAAAACTTCGTGAACCTGACCAAGGCGGAAAAAACCTGGAGCACCGCCAACTACCTGGAATACATCAGCCAACAGATCCTCCAGCACGTGGACCCCAGCGGCCGCAAGGTCTTTATGCTCGTGTCCGGAGGAGTAGATTCGGTGGTGGCTTTCACGCTCCTGAACAAAGTCCTGGGAGAAGACAAAGTCTATGGACTCCTCGTCGATACCGGCTTCATGCGCAAGGGAGAGATTGACGAAGTCATGAGCGCGCTTCGTGCCCTCAACATGAACAACCTCCACGTCTACGACGCCAAACAGGATTTTTATGAAGCGCTCAAGGGAGTCGCCGAACCGGAACGAAAACGACAAATCATCGGAAAGAAATTTATCGACATCCAAGCCAAAGCCATCCATGAAATGGGATTGGACCCTGATCACTGGATTTTAGGCCAAGGAACAATTTACCCAGATACGATCGAATCAGGAGGCACCAAACACGCCGACAAGATCAAGACCCATCACAACCGCGTGCCGGAAATCCAGGAACTCATGGACCAAGGACTGGTCATTGAGCCACTGGCTGAACTCTACAAAGACGAAGTCCGGGAACTCGGCGAACAGCTCGGTCTCCCCCACCACCTCGTCTGGCGGCATCCCTTCCCGGGGCCTGGTCTGGCTATCCGCATCCTCTGCACGCCTCACAAAGTCCCCGCACCGGAAGACCTTTCCAGAGAAGAAATGAAGGTCAACGAACTCCTTGCCAGCCACCACCTGACAGGAAAAATCCTGCCCGTAGAATCCGTCGGCGTCCAAGGAGACGTGCGCACCTACCGCCACCCCGTCGCTCTCAGCCCCATCGACGGAAAAACCTGGCAGGACTTGTGGAACAAAGAAGAGCTCCAGGAAATCTCTACGGAACTCACCAACCGCTTCGAATCCATCAACCGGGTGCTCTTCACGCTTCATGGAGATGCTTCCGATACCAGCATCCTCCCCGACCGCTATCTGACTCCCGACCGTGTCGCGACCATCCAAGAAGCCGACAAAATCGTCATGGACGAAATCAACCGCTTTGATTTGGAAGAAAAAGTCATCTGGCAGTGTCCGACCATCTTGCTGCCTCTCGCTTCCTCCACCGACACTCACGAAAGCTGCGTGCTTCGGCCGGTGTCTTCCATCGACGCCATGACCGCCGATTTTGCCCTCATTCCAACGGAAAGATTGAACAACATTTTAGAACAACTCAAGAATCTGACTCCTTCGTTGATCTTCTACGATCTGACAAATAAGCCGCCGGGGACCATTGAATGGGAATAAAAAATTTCATACGAAGGCGAGCATGGACATCCTCGCCTTCTTTATGGTTAACCATCGTGTGACAAACTCGGCAAGCCCATCCCCCACCATCCCTGTTACCAACCATGGTATTTTTCGTAATAGATGATAGAAAGCTGCATTATCCTTCATTTTTCCATATGAAAAAACTCGTCTCAAGCCTTATAACCCTTACGGTCCTTGCGACCCTTACGCCCCTTCCCCCTACAAGTGCTCAAGACACCGACTCCCCCTTCGTCGACGTGTATGCAGACTACGAATACAAAGACTCCATCGAATATCTCAAAACAAACAACATCGTCCAAGGATATGAAGTCGAAGGTCAAGAAGAAAACCAGTTCCGTCCCGACTATCAGATCAACCGCGCGGAGCTCACCAAGATCATGGTGGAAGCCCAATTCACGGCTGCTGAAATCGACGCCTGTCTGGAAAAGATCAGCGGAGACACCGTGCATTTTTCCGATGTAAAAAAAGAAGACTGGTTTGCCAAGTACGTCTGCATGGCCAAAGAAAAGGGCATCATCGACGGCTACCCCGACGGCACCTTCAAGCCCACCCAACCGGTGAACTTCGCAGAAGCCGCTAAGATCATCGCCAACACAGTCAAACTCCGGACGACGAGCAATGCGTCCGACGAACACTGGTTTACCCCCTTTGTCAGATCGCTTGAAAACCGAAAAGGCATCCCTGTCAGCGTCCGCAGCTTCCGGAAAAACATCACCCGTGGAGAAATGGCACGCATGATCCACGCCGCGAAGGAAACGCTTCAAGATGAATCTCTCGCCTTGGCCAGACTCCAAGAATTCGACGTGCGGGAAAGCGAACTCCCTCAAATTGATTCTTGTGATGCCCTCATCGAAAAGCTGGAGTTAAACGAACCGATATACGATGACTATTACTTAAAATCCGAAGGGGAAGCCATGGAAGAATCCATCCGGGACGGAGACAGTGCTCAAGGAGCGATTCCACCCCAAGCACCATCCCCCACCTCAACCACAACAGAATCCAGAGCTTCCAATCAGCTCGGGGGTGGAGCGGGAGCAGATGACTATTCCCAAACCAATGTTCAGGTCAAAGGAGTGGATGAAGCGGACATCGTCAAAAACGACGGAAAATACATCTACCTGATCAAGAACGATACCGTTCGCATCGTCGAAGCCTATCCTGGGACAACGCTGAAAGAACTTTCCACGATCACGCTCGACGATCCTGACTTCACTCCTCAGGAAATCTACGTCGACGACAACCAAATGGTGATCATCGGACACGTGTACCGCTACCGTGATTATCCGTATCCCACACCAAGACCCCTCATGATGGAATCCCGAATGGCCGTCGACATCTGGCCTGGCCCTGTTTTCGACCAAACCAGAATGAAGGTCTACGTCTATAGCATCACCAATCGAAGCAATCCTCGAAAACAACGAAGCATCGAAATCGAAGGGAATTACACCAGCTCCCGCAAGGTGGGCAAAAATGTCTACTTCGTCCTCAACCAATACATCCCCTACTTTTACATCCAAAAAGACCAGCCAGCCGACGTGATCTTACCCCTCTTCAAGGACAGCGCTCATGGAGAAGAAGACAAACCACTCGTCCGCTGTACCGGAGTGCAATACTTCCCCAACTTTCAGGACCGCAACTACATGATCGTGGCGGGATTGAACATCGCTGACCTCGACGGAGAACTCAACCGAAAGGTCGTGCTGGGCTCCAGTCAAAACATCTATGCTTCTCGGGAAAACCTCTATGTCGCCGCTCCGCACTATCGAGAAATTCAACGACGGGTAGGGCGTGATCTCTACTACGAAAACGAACAATCAACCCTCGTGTACCGATTCAAGCTCGCTCAAGACGAAGTGGAATACCAGAACCAAGGCTCCGTCCCCGGCAATATCTTGAACCAATTCTCCATGGATGAATCCGGCGACACCTTCCGCATTGCGACCACTCTCGATAGCTACAACTCGCGCACGGGATCGTCCACCTGGAACAATCTCTACGTCTTGAATCGCGACAACATGAATACCGTCGGGAAAATCGAAGAGATCGCTCCCGATGAACGCATCAAATCGGTCCGCTTCATGGGCAACCGGGCCTACATGGTCACCTTCCGCAATGTCGATCCCCTCTTCGTCATCGACCTTTCAACCGCGACCACCCCAAAGATTTTAGGCGAACTCAAAATCCCAGGCTGGAGCGATTACCTCCACCCATTCGACGAAACCCATCTCATCGGATTTGGCCGGGAAGTCTCCCCGGAAGCGGAAGATGCTGAATTCCTGACCTCTGAATTCCTCCTGGGGATGAAGCTCTCGATCTTTGACGTGACCGATGTGGCCAATCCAAAAGAAACGCACAAAGAAGTCATCGGAGCCCGTGGCACCACCAGCGACCTGCTCTACAACCACAAAGCCTTGCTCTTCGACAAAGACAAGAAACTCCTCGCCTTCCCGATCACCATCACCGAAGAAATTGATCCTAGTTCCAAGGACATCTATAACAACATCCAGACCGTCTTCTCAGGTGGCATCGTTTACTCCGTCGACCTCACCAATGGCTTCCAGCTGAAAGGCAAAGTGACCCACTACGAAGACGACAGCGTGTTTGAAAACTCTGGAGAATGGTTCTACGGCGACCCCGAACGCATGGTCCAGCGAATGGTCTACATCGGCGAATACCTCTACTCCATCTCCCCAGGCTATATCCGTTCCTACGTCCTTGATACTGTAAAATCCCTGGGCTTCATCAAGCTCTCAGGGGAAAAACAGGATGACGTGGATTATTTACCCGGTGAATAAGAAATCATACATCCATGACAGAAGGCGAGGATGATTATCCTCGCCTTCTTTTGATTATCCTCACCTTCTTTTTGATCCCCATCATTTCTTCCCGATTATGATCGCTCAGCCAACCATAGCCCAACGATCAACCGCACAAACTCTTCACGGGTCATCAAGGCCGTAGGATTCAAAAGCCGCTGTGTGCCTTCCGTTTGCACCGATAACAACCCTCGCTCCACCGCATCGTGGACAGCATCTGAGAACCACACGCCTGCCTCTACATCATCAAATGATGAGGCTTCTCTTTCTAAAGTCTGAAGGCCAAAAATGCGATAGACCAGCACCACCGCCTCAGCCCGGTTCATCGCCTGCCAAGGAATGACACTGCCTTTTGGACCGCCATTGACATACCCCATTCGCTTCGCCAGATCGAAGTATGGAGCAAACCAGGCATTCGCTTCTACTTCCGGGAAAGGTGACTCATCGACTTCTAAGTCCACTTCCTGCTCGCTCACCAGGAGCAGCATTTTCAATGCCTGCGCCCAATCAACCACTCCCTTGCCATCAAATCGTGAACCATTCCCCTGTCCACGGACGATGTCCCGTCCATACAAATACCTCACCGCGTCATAGACTTCATCGCCTTCCACTAGGTCAACGAACGGCAACACCAAATCTTCATTGTCATCAGCCTTCTCATCCGACATCAGCCCTTCCGAACGCAGAAGTTCCTCCAATTCGGATCGAGCAGTAGATTCGGACAAAACCTCAGGAGTCGTCGTCACGGCTGGTGAAACCGTACTCGAGCTGGATCCTCCACCGCCACCTCCACCTGATGAAACCACTGGTTCATCATCCTGGAAGAAAAACCGTCGTCTCCTCCCAGCACCATCGGCCACTTGATCCGTTTTTTGGATTGCAGCCCCTCGAACGGTCAAAGCGCCATTTCCAGCATCATCGATGAACATAATCGCAGGGATCAAGAGTCCATCTGCCAGTGAACTCACATCGATCCCACTGATCACCACCGTCCCCACCGTTGAAACGACGTACGTTCCCGTGACCGAATCATTGTTTTCATCGGTGATCGTATAATTCACCGTGCCGGTTTCAACAACGATAAACGACAGGGTCACAGAATTCGCCGTCTCTCCAGCAATGGTGGTTCCGGCATTCAAAATCACCTGAGCCGCAGAATTCACCAGCGTGTCCTTATTAGCAGTCCCCGAAACGGTCAGACTGACATTGCCGAGTGCATCCGTAAAGGTAATACTGCCCGACACAAGCCCTTCATCCATCAAAGCCAAATCCACATTGGAAACCGTCACCACTCCCGTACTGGAGATCGTTGTGGTACCACTGAGCGTATCAGTGCCATCGGTAAATTCGTAGTCCATCGTGCCGGTTTCAGAGAAATTTGCACGGAAATAGACGAGCGATTGGTTGGCAAGATTGACCGCCTGATTGCCATTGATAATAAAGTTCGTCGGCGTATTGGCGATCGTGTCCTTCAAAATCGTTCCTGAGACATCTCCAGCCACATTTCCGGCATCATCTCGGAAGCGAATAGTGAGGGTCAAAGTGCCTTCATCAAGAGTGCTCACATCGACCCCCGTCACATTCTGAACCCCAGTGGAAGAAATTGATCGGGTTCCGGAGACCATATCCGTCCCATCTGTGAATTCATAGTCCACCGCGCCCGTTTCCGTCACCGAGAAGGCAAATGTCACTTGGGTTTGATTGGCTGAAGTCACCGGCTGTGCGGCATTGATCACCAATGAGGTCGGATCAGCGATCAAGGTATCTTTTTGAACCATCACCTGAGTCGTAGCCGAAAGATTTCCGGGATTGTCTGTCAAAGTAACGCTTACAGTCAAAGGTCCATCATCCAATCCACTTACATCGATACCAGAAATGGAAAAGGCTCCACTGGTGACCGGCACCGTATCCGAAACCGTATCACTGCCATCGCTGATGACATACGAAAGCTGTCCATCCTCCGCCACTGTTCCCTCCAGGGTCACAGATGCCTCGGTATTCTCATTGATCGTCGCCAGATCATTCAATTCCACATTTTGCGGCGCAGCCACCACGGTGTCTTTTTGGACTGATCCAGTCCCCGCGGCAGCGACATTCCCTGCCGTGTCAGTGAAGTCAACCGAAAGATTCAAGGTCCCATCAGCCAACGAACTCACATCGAGTCCTGAAACCGTGGTCGTCCCCGATCCCGAAACACTGACCGTATCGGTGAGGCTGCCATTGGCAGCGGTAATCGTGTAGCTGGCAGAGCCCGATTCAACTCCCACAAAGGTCAGATTCACACTCGTTTGGGTTCCCTCGTTAATGGTCACCCCGCCATTAAGCTGCACATTAGTCACCACTGAGATATCGGTATCTTTTGAAACGATCGCCGTCCCAGCCGCAGACTGATTACCGGCATCATCCGTCACTCGCACCGAAATATTCAACGTCCCATCACTCAAGCTGCTCACATTCAAACCCGTCACCGTAAAGGCACCAACACCGACCGATTGAGTACCAGTGATATCAGCATGCACTCCATCCGAGATCACATAGGAAAGCATGCCACCTTCACCCACCGTTCCCGTCAGAAAAACCGAAGTCTGGTTCGCGAGAACGATCGTCACCCCTCCATTGAGCTGCACATTTTGTGGTGCCTGCGGGATAACGGCATCTTTCAAGACAGTCCCCGTCCCAGCAGCCGCGGTATTCCCAGCTGAGTCAGTAAAGACAACCGATATCTGCAGGGTCACATTATCCGTCAGTCCACTGACATCGATATTAGAAACGGTCGTCGTCCCGGCAGCAACGACCGCGACCGAACCAGAAAGCGTATCCGTTCCATCAAAAATACTATACTGCGCACTCCCAGCTTCTATCGTTTGGAAGCTGAGGGCGACTCCCGTATGGGTGCTGGCATTTATCGTCACCCCTCCATTGAGAGCGACATTGGTCGCTGCTTGGAACACCACATCCTTCAGGACGGTATTATTCTCATCCAAAGAAGTATTTCCCGATACATCAGTCAAAGTTACATAGACCGTCAAGGTCCCATCACTCAAGCTGGACACATCAATGCCCGAAATGGTGAAAGGTCCTGACGCCGCAACCACCATGGATCCATTTACATCATCCCCATCCCCATCGACGATCGCGTACAGCAAGGTGCCCGGTTCATTGACCGTGCCGGTGATCGACACCGAATCAGCCGTATCAGCATTGATGGTCACTCCTCCGTTGAGTTGAACATTTTGAGGAGCCAAAGGAATCACCGAATCTTTCAAAACGGTGCCAATCCCTGCAGCAGCTTCATTCCCCAGACCGTCGGTAAAAATCACCGAAATCGTTAAGGTGCCATTGGCCAAAGAACGAACATCCAACCCGGCGATGGTCACCGGCCCACCTGCAACGGACTGAGTACCAGTAAGAGGTTGAGTCGCACCACCGTCAGAAATCGTATACGTGATTGAACCTGATTCGTCAGTGCTGAACGTGAGGTTCACCGATGCCTCTGTCGCCGCGATAATGGTCACTCCGCCATTGAGCTGCACGTTGGTCGCGGGATTCACGACAATGTCCTTTTGGGCTGTCCCCACTCCGGCAGCAGCGGTATTCCCGACCGTATCGGTGAAAACCACAGAAAGATTCAACAGTCCATCACCAAACGAGGTCAAATCGAGATTGCTTACGGTCGTCGTCCCTGAAGCCGTGACGGAAACAGACCCCGTCAGATCAGAAGCTGTTCCATTGGAAATCACATAGGTCGCATTGCCTGACTCTGTTGTTTCAAACATCAAACTCGAATTCAACACCGTCGCCTGATTCACTCCGGCGCCATTATTCAATCGAACCGAAGCCGCAGGAATAACGGTCGTATCTTTTTCAACCGTACCAGTCCCCGCTGCGCTGACATTCCCAGGAGTATCGGTAAAGATCACAGAGAGCGTGAGCGTACCGTCTCCCAACGAAGTCACATCGAGATCAGCCACCGTCGTCGTCCCGGCTCCAAGCACATTGACCGATCCAGTGATACTTCCAGCATCTTTTGAAATCGTGTAGCTCGCCGAACCAGCTTCAGTGGTCTCAAAGGTCAGGTCAACACTTGTTTGCGTAGCGGCAGAAATCGTGACACTTCCATTCAACTGAACATTCGTAGGAGCCATCACGATCGAATCCTTCAAGACTGAACCCGTGCCTGCGGCAGCGCTATTCCCCACCAAATCGGTGAAGACCACTGAGAGACTCAAAGTCCCATCAGCAAGTCCACTCACATCCAAACCCTGGACCGTGGTCGTGCCGGCAGCAGTCACCGGTACAGTGGCCGTGATGACACCTGAACCAGTATCAGTGATGGTATAGGTAGCCGAACCAGCTTCAGTGGTTTGAAAGGTCAGATCAACCTCCGTTTGATCCACCTTCAGAATGGTATTCCCATTATTGAGCTGAACATTCGTAGCAGGAGAGACGGTCGTATCCTTCGGGACGGAAACCATAGCGTCCGCTGCTTCATTCCCCACCGTATCTGTAAACCCAACGGTCACTGTCAAAGAACCATCATCAAGCCCTGTCAAAACAAGATTGGAAATAGAAATAATCCCAGCGGCATTCACATTCACAGTCCCCGACACATCAGGAGCAGAGCCATCCGAAATCACATAATCCGCTATTCCGATTTCAAAAGCCTCAAAACTTAAGGTGCTTGACCCCACATTGGAGGCATTCACGCCAACTCCTGCATTCAGCTGCACTTGCGCCACCGAAAGCACATTCGTGTCCTTCACGAGGGTGGTTTGCACAGATGCAGCAGGATTCCCAGCGGTATCGGTAAACAAGACTTCAATAGTGAGCGTAGCATCACTCAAGCTGTTGTGATTGATCGAAACCGTGGTCGTCCCCGCGCCAGAAACCGAAACCGTGTTCAACAGGTCGGCATCTATACCATTGGAAATAGTATACACCGCTGACCCGGCCTCAATCGTCGTAAAGGTTAGATCAACCGAATTGGGAGTCGCCGCATTGATCGGCATACCACCATTGAGCTGAAGCTGTGTCGGAGGAGTGATCTGCGTGTCTTTAGTCGCCGATCCGGTGCCAGCCGAGGAGATATTCCCCGCCGCATCCCGAAGGGTGGCAGAAATCGTCAACGAACCATCAGCCAGCTGATCGAGGTCAACACTGGAAATGGAGAAAGCACCGGAGGATACCGATTGGCTTCCCGTCACCGACATATTTCCATCCGAAATGCTGTATTCGAGCAAAGCTCCTTCAGGCGCAGATCCGCTGAGCGTGCTTGCTGATTGATTGGCCAGATTCACAAAACCATTTGTGTTGAGCAGTAAAAGTGTCGGAGCATTTGGCGCCACCGTATCCACCGTAAAGCTCAAGACCGCAACCGTACCAACCGTCCCCACGTCATTGATCCCGAAGATCTGAAACGTATGAGGGCCTTCTGAAAGCCCGCTTAAAGACACTGATGTCGCCGTCGTATCCACCACGGCATCAGGAACACCATCCACAGCATACGAATAGCCCGAGATAATCCCTTGCCCAGTCGGAGCTATCCAAGAGAAAAAAGGACTGGCCGTCGAAACAGCATTCCCATCAAAAAACTCCGTACCACCATTGCTCAAAAATGCGCGCAGGTTTTGGACCGCCGGGTCCGTCATCAAAGCCAGAGAACGATAGGAGTTAATGCGCTTCCCGGAAACCGTCGTACCGGTCAAAGAGGCCAAAGTTTCGCCACCAGCCAAGATCTGTTGCATCACCTGCTGATAGGTCAGAGTCGGATCATATTCCCAGATCAAACTCGCCAAACCAGCCGTAATAGGAGTCGCAAAAGAAGTTCCGGAAGTAATTAAGTAGGTAGCACCACTTGTCACTCGCAAACGGATTTCGTCGATCTCACACCCCGTGCCAGTATTGGTCGCATTGCTAAAAAAACGGAAACGGAAACGAAACTGACTCACAAAATCATCGTTGTTGAGACCAATGGTGATGAGAGGCAGTCCATTTGGGCCCACATCCACTTGGCCTCGCTGAGTCGTCAAGGTGCCATTGAAAGTCGTCACCTCTTCATACGAAGTTCCCCCATTATGACTGAAATCAATCGCCACTCCATCGACTGGCTTCCCAAAAGCATCAAAAGTATTGTCGGTCAAACAGCTCATTTCAAATAAGAGCGTCCCGGACCGATAGCTACTAAGATTGAAGTCCTGGTTTATGGAAGCCGTCGTGCTTTCATTGTTCCCATAAGAGCCCAATGTATGGGTCGTCAGAAGCTTGTTCGATCCAGTATCCTTGAGCCCCCATCCCGAGGATCCAGTGAGAGTAAATTGGCCAACATCAGTGGCTCCATTTTCAAACGCGTTGTTATAGAGGTCAGTTTGCGTGGGTGCCGTAGAAACGATCAAGCTCCCAGGAGCAGCCACATCGACCGCAGTTTGTCCGTAGTTGGAAGTCGCGGTGCCACCCAAGAACTGCAAGGTGCCTTGCAAATTGGTCGAGGCAATACACAGGATATTGTCCAAATTGGTCTCACAAGGAAAAGCGTCCTGTCCCGGCAAGTCAAGATTCAGGGAATTATTGCCCGCGGCAGCCAACACCAAGACCCCATTCGTTCGGGCAAAATTGATGGCATTGGTAATACCGGTAGACTCACCAGAACTCGAGAACGACATGTTGAGAATCTTCGCTCCATTTCTCACCGCGAAATAAATACCATTGGTAATTGAACTATTCAGCAAAATATTGGAATCAGCTGTTCCTGCCTTGAGGGCCATAATCTTTCCATTCCAGTTCACCCCAGCGACACCCACACCATTATTCCCATGCGCGGCAGCTGAACCCGCCACGAGTGTTCCGTGATTCGCCTCATCGATCGGATTATCATCATTATCAAAATAATCATACCCATGATTGGGGCAAGCTCCTGGAAGGGCCGCTCCATTATGATCGACACAAGCGGCAGATCCATTCCACATACGGTTTTGAAGATCTGGATGAGTGTACATCACCCCCGTATCAATGACGGCGATAATGGTGTTTCCATTTCCCGTGAAAATATCCCAGGCATCCTGAGATTGGATATCTTCACCAGCAGGTCCAACAAAGCCGAAATAGTTTCCACCTGTATTGCGATGATGCCACTGAAATCCATAGGTACTGTCATTGGGAACGGCTTCTGTTCGATAGACATAATCCGGTTCCTGATACACCACATTGGGATCGGAGATATACTGCTGCAACAAGTCAATCGTGGAACGGTCGTCTAGGGCATCGATTTTCAAGAGCGGCTGAGATCCATCCAAGAGTCGAACAATTTCGAGGTTTTGAGCAGAAGCCTGAGCGATCCATTGATCGGCCACGGCAGCCGAACTCACTTTGACGAGAATACGATCAGAAACGTATTCGACCGGCAGCGAGGTTTCAATACTTTGAGTCGAAACACCTGAACGGGACAAATCTTGGCGGGCTTTTCTCAACAAGTTCGGAGGGATGATTCCCTTGGATATTTGAACAGTCGACCGCTTCAATTCACGTTCATCACGGACCGGAAAACGATCAAGAAGTTTTTGAACCATCTCATCAGTTGCCTGGAGGGACTCCAAAAAAGCAACCATGCCCGCTCGGTCATCTCGAGAAAGCGTCCCATCAGCCAAAGCCTGCTCCAGACGTTCCAGCACCTCAGAAAAGTCAGGAACAAGGAGCTCCTCGGTAAGCTCATCTATATTTTGTACATTTTGTTCAATTTCACTATTTTGATCACTATTATTGTCGGCATCTACAGGTCGAGATCCGGCATCGAGATCTGTTTCTTCACTTTCTTCACCATCTTCAGAGAGAGCTTGTTCATCAGAGACTTCTTCAACGGGCGCTTCATCGCCCTCAAGATCGCCCACTTCTTGATCACTTGCTTCCACTTCGTCCTCTACGCCATCATCATCAGAAACTTCTTCTTCTGAAGCCTTAGAAGACGAACTCTCTTCAGTTTCCCCCACCGGTTCTTGCTCCTCCATCACTTCTTCCTCCTCCACCAGCTCTTCTCCCAACCCATCGTCTACCACTTCTGCTTGAATCACTTCTTCTAGGACCTCTGGCGGATCTTCAGTGAGTTCTTGAGCAAAAACAGCCATACCTGGAGACGTGAACAACATCTGAAACACCACTGCCAAGGCAGTAAGTCTACGGAAAAAATGACTCATGAGAGATTGAACAAAAAGGGTATACAAAAATGAATAAACATAAAACCGTCAAGAAGTCAATAAAAAGGGCTTATTTATGAAGAAAATATGAAAAAAATACCGTCAGGATTTCCAACCTCCCCGAAAACTTTCAACGGTTGCTATCGCATCCCGCTTCATCTAAAATATCCCATGCAGTGCATCCACTGCCTTTCAAGTACTAATACTCTCTTATGGGAATGTTTGACCAAGCCAAAGACCTCTACAAACTGCAAAAACAAGCCAAACAAATCAAAGACGAACTCGCCAACATCCACATCGAATCCACCGAAGGCGGTGTGAAGGTTACCATCAATGGAGAACAAAATGTCATTTCCACCTCCATCGAACAGGGTTTTTATGGAGACAATATACCCCAACTGGAAAAAGACCTCGTGATCGCCATGAACAAAGCCATCAAAAAATCACAAACCATTGCCGCCGATAAGATGAAAGATATTATGGGAGGCATGGGATTTGGAAAATAAGAAATAGGAGACGATGGGGTTCACAATCGTCACAATCGTCTCAATCGTCTTAATCGTCCTCTTTTTCCCAATTCATGCGCCTTCGTACCGTCCTCACCACTCTCTTCCTCACCTTCCTCATCGGTGGCTTTTCCGCCTACGTTTACTTTGAAAACGCCTACGAACACTACTTGGTAACCCCCGTCGACAAAGAATCAACTGCCCGCATCACCCTTAGCATCGACGCCGGAGAAAACGGTAAAACCATTGCCGAAAAACTCGCTGATCTGGACATCATTATTTCCGAATGGGCTTTTTACAAGTACATCAAAGAAGAAGACATCGCTCCGAAACTAGAAGCAGGAAAATTCATCCTCAAAAAATCCTACACCATTCCTGAGATCGCTGAATACCTCACCAACGCCAGAAAAGATGAAGTCGTGGTCACCATTCGAGAAGGACTGACCCTGCAGCAAGTCGATGAATACCTGGCAAAAAATAATGTTCTTTCGGCTGGGACCTTTTTGGAATGCGCCAGAAACTGCACCATCGACGAGAACTTTTCCTTTCTTCACTCACGACCCAACGGACAGCCCCTGGAAGGATACCTCTTCCCCGACACCTACTTCGTCGATCCGGACACCATCAATCCGAAGAATTTGATCCTTCGCATGCTCGACAACTTCGACAACAAGCTCGATTCAGAACTTCGATCCGGCATCGCCCAGCGTGGGTATTCTATTCACCAGATCGTCACCATGGCTTCGCTCATCGAAAAAGAATCTCGGAAGAACGAAGAAAAACCGATCATTGCCGGCATCCTCTGGAAACGACTGGAAGAAGGAATGATACTGGGCGTCGACGCTACTGTCCGCTTCGCGCTCAACAAATGGACTGCGCCGCTGACCATAGACGACCTCAACAGCGATTCGCCCTACAATACTCGAAAAAAAGCAGGCCTTCCACCGGGGCCCATCAGCAATTTCAGCTATGAATCGCTGAAGGCCGCCATTTACCCGGAGGCATCAGACTACTACTATTACCTCCACGGCAACGACGGCCAAATCCGCTACGCAAGAACCAACGAAGAACACAACGAGAACAAAAGAAACTACCTCTAGAGAATTTTCAATTTACAATTTCCAATTTTCATTGAATGTTCAATGGATACCATTGGTCATTTGAAGATGGATCAATGAAAATTCTCTTACCAGTCTTACGAGTCCTACAAGTCCTACTCGTCCTTCCCTATGTCTTTCTTCACCGCCAAAAAAATCGGCTCCGAACACTCCCCTCCATCCAATGAAGACGCGGCGCCGATCCCCGTTGATGTGTATCAATCCCAGAACAAACTCGTCATCTTGGCCCCCATCGCCGGGATCACTATTGAAGATATTTCCGTTTCCATCACCGATGACATTTTGGTGATCAGTGGGATCAGAAAAAAACCCGAGGAAGTGGCACAAAGCGATTATTTTTCCGAAGAATGCTTCTGGGGGGAGTTCAATCGTTCCATCGTGCTGCCACTGAATGTCGACACCAATAAAGTCGCCGCGTTTTATAAGAGAGGCATCCTTCGCATCGAAATGCCAATTTTGGAAGAAGAACAAACAAAAGTTATTCCCATAAAAATCGACCATCATGAACTATGACCCCATAAAGAAATCCGAATTCCGTCTCACTCCCCAGCTCCAAAACTACGACGAAACCTGCAAAAACTTTTCCTGGAATCAGGCGAAAGATGAAGTCTCGTTCTTCGAAGACGGCACGACCAATATCACCTACAACGCCCTGGATCGCCATCTCGGAACATCAACAGAAAACAAAATCGCCATGATCTGGACAGACGGCGAGCACACACAGGAGTTTACCTTCGCTGAACTGGTGAAGAAAACCAACCAATTCGCCAACGTGCTCCAATCCCTCGGCGTCCAAAAAGGCGACCGTGTCTTCATGTTTCTTCCCAGAATACCCGAACTGTACATCAGCTTTTTGGGCACGCTGAAACTCGGCGCCATCGCCGGCAACCTCTTCGCCGCTTTCGGCTATGAAGCCCTCGAAGACCGCTTAAAAGACAGCGGAGCAAAAGTCCTCGTGACCAATAAAGAACTGCTCGAACGAGTGAAAAAAGTCCAAAAAAATCTTCCGGAACTGAGCTCTATTCTGCTGGTAGACGACCTCGAGGAAGTCATCCCACAATCCCCGCTATCCCCGCAAATCTTGAACTACCATCATCTCCTGAACCAATCTCCAGAATCGTTCGAGATCGCACACATGAAAGCAGATGACCCCTCCTACATCCTCTACACCTCAGGCACCACCGGAAAACCCAAAGGGGTCGTCCACACCCATGGCGACATCGTCCAACAACACCTCAGCACCAAATGGATCCTGGATCTCCATGAGGAAGATATCTACTGGTGTACCGCCGATCCCGGCTGGGTGACAGGCGTTGTCTACGGCATCATCGGACCTTGGTCGAATGGCATCACGCAAATCGTCTCCAACGGCCGTTTCGATCCAGATCTTTGGTATGGACTGATCGAGAAGTCTAAAGTCACGGTTTGGTATACCGCTCCCACCGCCATCCGCATGCTGATGACAGAGAGCGACCTACTGAAGAAGCATGACCTCTCCAGCCTGCGCTATATTGCCAGCGTCGGTGAACCTCTGAATCCCGAAGCCATCGTCTGGGCACAGAAAAACCTCAAGCTCCCCATCCACGACAACTACTGGCAAACTGAAACCGGATCGATCGTGATCGCCAATTATGCCAGTATGGATATCCGCCCAGGATCCATGGGGCGTCCCTTTCCTGGCATCCATGCTGCTGTGATTGATGACGAAGGCCATGAACTCGGGCCAAAACAAGAAGGGAATTTGGCTTTGAAACCAGGCTGGCCCAGTATGATGAAAACCATCTGGAACAATCCCGAGCGTTTCGAAAAGTATTTCCTCCCCTCCCAATCGTCTCAATCATCTCCTTCTTCCCCATCGTCCCACTCTTGGTATCTAACCGGCGACCGCGCCTGGAAAGACGAAGATGGATATTTCTGGTTCGTTGGCCGAGACGACGATGTCATCAAGACCGCAGGAGAACGAGTCGGTCCCTTCGAAGTCGAAAGCGCCCTCATGACACACCCCGCCGTAGCCGAAGCGGGAGTGATCGGAAAACCAGATCCTGTTCGGGGAGAAATCATTAAGGCCTTTATCAAACTCAAACCAGACAGATCACCTGAAGGCGATGATGGATATCTTCGCCTGAAGGAAGACATTCAACAATACATGAAGAAAGAACTCGCCGGCCACGCCTATCCCCGCGAAATCGAATTCGTCGACAAATTGCCCAAAACCCGCTCCGGGAAAATCATGCGGCGCGTCCTCAAAATGAAGGAACTGGGCCAAGACATCGGCGACACCTCCACCATGGAGGAATACTAAAGCTGCTCGACATCAGATACATCCTGATCGGAACCTTCAAGAGTAGCCCCCACCACCAGGGTAATGATTTGCTCTTCTGTCATGCCTCTCTCCCGCCCGACAACGATGATTTGTGCTACCTGAGCCTGGACCAACTCGACCAGGTCGGCAGGTTCGGTCGGATAATTATCATCTGACATTCCTTCCACCATTTGAAATCCTCGGAAGTCCCCACGAGCAACATCATGAAACGCCTCATGAGCAGCCATTTGGAGCAAGTCGACGACCTGTCCTCTTGAGAAACCTTTTGCAGCGGTAATCTTAAAAAGATCGGCGACACGAGCCGCAAGAAGATCTGCAGAGTTACTCAATCCTTCGCGCTGAGGCAATGGTCTATTTTGGTGTGTCATAATTTTTTCAGGAACATCAGGCAGTCTATCAGAAAACAAAGGCATTGATAATTTCTGAATCATAAGGAAAAAAGAAAGAATAGAATCTGTCAATCTACAGTCATCTATGACATATAAACCTCACAGACAAATAGGACACCGTGTAGTGTGAAAAGGTCTAATTCATCACCCAAACACGATGTCCCAAGATAAACTGCACCAAATTCGTCAGGAAGTAAAAGAAAAGGAGCTTTCAAGA
>JBFWVJ010000004.1:0-130454 GCA_050246795.1 Candidatus Altimarinota bacterium | reverse complement strand
AAGGGATTCCTCCGCTACACCCCACCCCAGAACCCGCTCGGTTTCGGTCGGAATGGGAACAGGGGGGAGCCAAGGGATTCCTCCGCTACACCCCACCCCAGAACCCGCTCGGTTTCGGTCGGAATGGGAACAGGGGGGAGCCAAGGGATTCCTCCGCTACACCCCACCCCAGAACCCGCTCGGTTTCGGTCGGAATGGGAACAGGGGGGAGCCAAGGGATTCCTCCGCTACACCCCACCCCAGAACCCGCTCGGTTTCGGTCGGAATGGAAAAAAATGTCGAAATAGGAGGAGCATCTTTCCTCCATCATACCCACCCGCAACTCCCCCACTCAACCACCACCCCAAACACCCCTTGCTTTTCTTTAGGATTTAAGGTAGAATATTCTGATATTTTTAAAAATCCATGAAAAAAACACATACGTTGACCTCCACTCTCAAAAAAACATCAGGCATTTTTATAGCGATGTTCCTCATCCTGCAAGCCACTCTCAGTACTTCCGTTTTGAAAGAATTTGCGATTCCTCTCGCGAAAGCTTCATTTATCTCCAGCTTCATTAGCGGTCTAAATGATCAGCCTTCAAATACAAACGCCAATTACACCCATTCTGGAAGTGAAGTGTTCACAGGCGACACGCTTACGTTTGTTGCCAGCATGACGGGGACTTTCACCTTAAACAGCGTTAATCCCGGTACTTGTGCCACGAGCAATCAATCAGCAACAGGAGTGACTCTTACCTGTACTACAGCAGGTTTCGTCAGTCCGACGTACAACATCAACACTGGAGCTGGGCCTACGGGGGGAATAAGTATCAACTCCACTTCACAGAATTTTTCAGGGGAGAATAAAATCGTTTCAAAGTCTGTGAACGTAACTTCAATAACAGCTCCTTCATTTTCGGGAAACCAACTGAGTCCAAATACCATTGCCCACACCCACGCAAATCCTCATGACGTGAGCGTATCAGTGGTCTGTAACCTCAATGGTGGTACATTCGTTTCCCTCGCGGCGAGTGGTACAGATGTAGTGGGACCAGGATCGGTGTCAGGATCAGGCACCACAAGGACATTGAACTTTGATGTCCGAAACACAACTCAAGCAGAATACAATGCCCAAGACATCGTCGTTACCTGTACCACTAGTTTTGCATCCACGTTCCAGGAGTATCTCTTCACATTCACTCAAACAGCACCTAGCCTGGCAGACCCCAACACAAACGTCGTACCTTCTTCAAAATCTCACAGTGACATCGCGGAGGACGTGATCGGTCTTACGATTACCATGACGGATCCAGATCCAAGTGACGATGTGACCGTGGACGTCACCGGCGTGAACTTCTTAGACTTGGGAGTATCACCTGGAGCGGCGACCTTCGCGAATGAAACACAGGATCCTGGAAACGATCTCGTAACGCTCGATTTGACCGGTATCCCAGCTGACTACAATGGTACCGCCGTCATCGAATTCACGATGGATGATGGGCACGATGTGGTGAATGGAAGCTACAACTTTCAGTTCACGGATACGTCTCCCACCATCGAAGTGACACATACCTCAGCTCCTATTGAGCCCGGTGGTACCGAAACCCTTTCGGTCACCATCACGGATGCCGACCCTGGTGATGCCACGGAACCTGGAACCCTCGTCGTGAGCTGTTCTGTGGGCATGCTTTGCGCGAATGAGCCATTCGTACTCGTAGGTGGAACCGCGATCGCAAACGTTAATGTTACACTAGCTCCTAATTCTTCCTCTGGATCGGTAAACCTGAGTACCACCGGCATTAGCAGGACCGGACAAGGTGGACAGGCATCCTTCAACTTCGGAAGCGGTGGCCGCCGAAGAAACAATTGGTACGATATCTTTGTTGGATTCGTGGAAGACTTCAGTAATGATGAAGTAACCGGTGGGGATGTCCACGGTTCTGCAGGAGATGGCACCTTTACCTATGAATCCGGACCAAAATGTGTCGAAGTCCTCGTGATCAACGGAGAGGTCGTGGAAGAACGGGGACAAACCGAAGAACCAGCAGCAGAACATGGATCCGCACCAGAAGACGATGAAAACGATTCAAACTCAGGAGAGTTCGATGAATCATCTGACACAAACGGCGACGGCACTGCGTTGGAGGATGGGTTTGCTTTGGGGAGTGGGAATACAAGAGTCGGAGGTGGAGATGTACCATTCTAAAGTGAAATTTCTATTTTCTACCACGAGTAGTCAGGGTCATGTTGACTAACTCCATTATTTCTAATGAATTCGAGAATTTTTCGGTTATTTTTCTAGAAAGAGATTTTTTTTCCTCAGGTGGAAGAGATCTTGCATGACTAAAAACGTCTGAATATATTGAACTTAAGTAATTTTTTGCATCAATTCCATCTCCACCTAAATCAATTAATTGGCCATTCTCTGTAAGTGATTGTTGCATTCTCTCAGCATTATCCAGCAATCGCATCATTCGCGGTTGATAAGATGAAAAATCTCCTTCTCTAAGATTTTCCATCATTTTCATCCTCAGCGTAGAAATATTTTTCATAAAAAATTCTTGTAGTTCAACAACTGCTCTTGGGTTTTGAAGGTGTGATATGACACCTGATTCTATTCTCAAAATTGCATCATAAAGTAAGAAGAATTTATTCTCATAATCCTGAGTAGTTGAATTTCTAACCAAGTACATTTCCAACTCCAAAATCTTAGTTATCGCATCTCTATCCCCTCTCAACGCCGCCACCTTCCATCCATCCACCGCTTCCTTAAATTCATCAAAGCTGCGAAGGCGATAGACACGCACGCATTCCAACCTCAGCTCACGAAGTTTCTCCTCCCAACCATCCAGGATGTCCTTCATCGCTTCAAAGGAATTCTGTTGCTGTTCGTTCAGTCCCGCCTGCCTCAGACGATCCACATCGGCGAAGGAAGTTCTCGCCTGATCGATTTCCCCTCGGTTATAGTGACGGACACCCTTGGTGTAGGTGCCGCGGCATTCGCGTTGATCGACCTCCTGGAGCTTTTGCTGTACCGTTGTAAAAACTTCATTGGAGGACGTTTGTGCTTCCCGATACTTCCGTCTCGCTCCGTCCAAGTCGGATGGAGTATTGGGATCGGGCTGTCCGTTGGCGAGAACAGGGTTTAAGAGTGCGTCGCCCTGAGCGATCAATTGATGAGCCTTATTCAAAGCCGCAAAATTGGTCTCGGCTTGTTCGAGCTTTTTTCTCAAAGCTTCCACTTTTTCTTCCTTTTCAAGACTTCCCAAATCAGGATTCTTCTCTACCCTCTCAACTTCCACCTTCAAAAGCGCAATGGCCTCGGTCCACTTTTTCTCCTGGAAAGCCGAGTCAGCATTCGATACCGCCTGCGCGTGGGTCTTGGCAAAAGCTTCTAAGCGCTGGCCTCTCTTAATCCCCGGCAGCAGAGCAAGACCGCTCAACGCGACTGTCCCCAACACTCCTGCCGCCCAGGTAGCGAGCTTTTTATTCCGCCTGGTGGTTTGAGCCTCCTGCACATCCGGTCGCAGTTCATGGAGGTACTCGTCAAATGTCTGAAGCGCCATCTCGATCGTTGGACGTTTCTTGGGATCAGCATGGGTCATGTTGCAGAGCAGCTGGTGGAGTTCCTTTGGAAGTCCGAGGTGAAGAAGCTCTCGATCCTGACGCTTGATGGCAGATCCTTTGAGGGTAGAAATATGCTCCATTACGACTTCAGGATCCGTATCGGAGACGATGGCTTCGGGGAAAGGAGAAGTACCAGTGATCACTTCGTACAGGGTCAACCCTGCGGAAAAGACATCGCTGGCAAGCGTGAGTCGTGCCTTTCTGATTTGTTCCGGGGACATGAACCGAGGGGTCCCAGCTCGGAGCCCAGCTGTCTCGTGCTGCTTGATGTTGAGAGCAATCCCGAAATCGGTGATGTAGGTCTTCATGCCTTCGAGAAGCTCCATGATATCTCCATTCTCCACACCGGTTGCCAATACATTCGCCGGCTTCATATCCCGATGAAGGACATTCTTGTCATGCATACTCTTCATCCCCTTCAAAATCCCCCAGCAGAGCACCAGCCTCGGGAGGAGTTCTAGGTCTTCTGGAAGGTCTTCCAGGTCTCTGACATTCGCCAAGTATGGCATGGCGATGTACTTGTTTCCATGGACGACACCGGCGCTATTGACGCGCACCAATCCCTCCTGCAGATCAAACAATCCGCCAATGGCCGCTTCCCGGTCTACATCACGTGCTGATCCGGGGACCGTGATGACCTTCAGGGCCTCTTCACGATTCCCGACGCGAGTATTTCGCACTTTGAAAACCACCCCCATCCCTCCTTGTCCGATAACTTTTTCAATAGCAAACCCATCTTTCATCAGCTCATACTGATATCCATTGACCCCATTCATCTGTGGAGCTGCCTGGGCACTCATTCCATTATCGTAGTAGGTCATGCCGCTTCGCTGACCAGGTACTGACACCTCCGGGAGGGAGAGTCCTCCTTGTTGAGGGGATTGAAGAGGGAGTCGTTGAGAGCCGCTAGTAGTGGATACCATACTCCAATCCTTCACGGCGTTGGGTTTCATTTGCCCTTCTTGGAGGGCAAATGGTGCAGCCATAGAAGAAAAACCAGACGACGAAGAAGATAATTCTGGCAAAGAAACGTTCGAGCTTCTCAGAGGGCGCTCCGGTTCCGACTGCAGACAGTTCAAAATCAAGTCTCGCATCTTGAGGAGGCTTTTCTCACTCGGGGTCCCGCTGAGTGAGTTGGCTGCTCTTCCGATCATTTTAGCGTCGTCCGGGGTACAAGATCCAGTTTCCAATCGGGATCGGAGTCCTGAAAAAGTGTCGGGAAACTTTCCTTCAAGCTTGTCAGCCATGATCAGAAACGGTTCTAACTTCTGAGGAAGCTGGTTGGGAGCCATGATGATCTTTTTAAAAAGATAGTAACATACTCTATTTGACACAAATGTCAACATTTCGGCCCATCTCTCTTATTCTCTATTGTATCGCTCTTGAAGGAATTGTAAAAAGTATTTTTGGTCTCATGCCGTAGAGTTCACGAAATCTTCATTTTTGTGGAATTCGAAAAGGAAAAAAGTAGGATGAAGGGCAGCACTTTTTATCCTTCATTTTTTTTCATGAGTACTTCTATCCGACCCTGGCAAGGCACGACCTTGAGCGTTCTGTTTTATGTCCTCGCAGCCTATTCGGCCTTCTCAGCCGTTGCGGCTGGGTTTGGCGTGTCTCTCCTTGGTGCTCTTTCTGGAAACATGGTTGCAGGTGTAGAAGGCGGTGAGCAAGCAGCGGGCTTGATCGCCGGGCTCCTCGGTGGACTCGGGATCTTTTTCGCCATCACCATTTTGATCGGAGCACTGATCAGCTTCTTTTTTGGCAGAGGATACTGGCTTGGAAAACACTGGCCGATCACCTTCACGGTTGTCTTTGGAGGGATCGCGTTCTTGCTTGCGCTTTCAGGCATGGATGTCGCATCGATTGTCGTGACGGGAATCCCTCTGGGATTGGCGGTCAGTATCTGGAAGCATCCGTTTTATAATCGGGTGAGGCACGTATAGATCACAAGTTAGTACACTTTAAAATCCTTATGAAAAAAATTTTTGGTGTGGCCATCCTATTAGGAATTCTCGGGATAATAGGTTCCTACAAGATGTATACAAAAGAACCTTTTCCACCCGAGATCGCCGAAGAAGATTATCTCATCCTCGGCGACGAACCTCCCTTCCAAATGAAATCACTGCCCGAAGAGGAAGTCGAAGTGACGGTTGATCAGGAGACGGCCGAACAACTGGTGGAATTAAAAGAAGAAGGTTTTAGTTTGAAACTACCTTCCGATTTGAGAGTCGTTACTCGTGAAGTTGAACCGGGGAGGATTTTGATTTATCGGGGTGAGGATTGTCGAGCAAGCCTGACGATGAATGATGAGTTAATAGGCATCTCAATTGAGCAATGGCTGAAGGAGGATAAAGTAGAGTCAGAATTTATGTATGACCTTTTAGGTTATTCATATAAGAAGATCCCTTATGGCAAAATTGAGGCATATGAAAAAACGTATGAAACGGTCCAGTTTGGTATAGAAAAATCAATAATTTTCAAATGGAATGATCGTTTTTATTTCATCACAAAGTTCGACCCAGAGAATACGTGTCTGACGATTTACGATGTTTTTAATGCACTATTGATACCATAGCATGAAAGTTAAGTGCCTCGTTTACATAATCATTTTTTTTACTTTTCTGTCAGGGGAAGTAACTAGTGTCCAAGCTGAGGGTGTGCTTTTTCCATATCCCAAAGGAAAAGTGCATATTACGAATGGTTATGATGGCTCAAGCACTCACAAAAACAAATCATTGTATTCACTTGATATACGCACATACGAAAAAGATGACCCTTGTGATTCATATGGAGCGCCAATTTTAGCAGCAAAAAGCGGAACTGTGTTGAAAACAAAAAACGCTGATGAAGATGGTGCATATGGAACCTATGCCATCGTAAAAAATTCGGACGACACAAGTTCCTGGTATGCTCACATGATCAAAGATACGCTTGCTGTAAATATCAATGACGAAGTTCAACAAGGCCAAGTTCTCGGCCTAATGGGTGACACTGGCAATACATCTGGGATGAAGTGTTCAGCTTTCGATGGTGAAAATGTCGGGGCTCATCTTCACTACGAAATGCGAAACGCTGATGGTTCGGCATACAAACCGGAACCATTGATTGGTGAAGAAACATACACAGGACTCTCAAAAGCTGGAAATCCCTACTACTCGACGAGCATCATGTACGATCCGTCGAACCATTGGGACCTCTATGATGGCAAAGTTCCCTACCGGCTGAGCTATAACCCAGCCCAACTGGAATCAATTCATCCTCTTTTGGCGTATGCGGGAAGCCGAACAGACTTTACCATTACCGGAACGTCACTTCCGGATGATGTGGAGGTATCAATACCTGGCTGCAATGATGTACAGTGGATAACAAAAACAGACTTCGAACAACAATTTAGCTGTGAAGTGGCAGGTGATCTTGCTGATGAGGAGATATCCAATGGCACGATTACCTCAAAAACCTACGGAGTCATCCCCTTCGAATTCATCTTAAAGATCTTGTCGCCGGAAGCATCTTTTCCCATTCCAAAGGTTCATCGAGTGAATGCTGATAGAAAGAGACCCGGAGAACTCAAAACATTCACTATTCAGGGTGAAAATCTTCCAGGAGACCTTCTGTTTCAATTCCCGGAATGTACCGACCAAAACTTCATCATGCGCTCCCCCGATGAACAACGGGTTCAATGCAGAATTCCAAGAAGAGTGGAAGACAGTGAAGGAAAACGAACTAATGATCTCCACACCTTTACTTTTCGCCTGAGCGATCCAAGACAGGATCTTCAGTTCGAATCAACCACTCAAGAGGACTATCGCATCCACATTAGTCGAGTGACACCGTTGGAGGGAGCATATGGAATTCCAAACACCTTTACCTTTGTCGGGGATAATGTCGACCTGGCAGATGCGTTTTTCATCGAACGCTGTGGTGAGCTTCGGGAAATATCCCGAGCGCAAAAAAGAGTAAAAATCCAATGCACTCCCCTTATTCGTGAGAGCTTTCTGAATAAGTTTCTCCCCTCTCTATTCAACCAGCGCTTGCATTACTTCGTGGTGAAAGATAAACCAGGAGGAGAAAAGCTCATCGAAGGCAATATTTTGATGCAAATGACGGACAAAATCTATATCTCAGGAGTTGTTCCTGCCAGGCCGATACTCTTAGAGCAAAACGAGTTTGAAATCACCGGTGCTCACCTTCCTGAAAGCCTGCTGGTATGGATCCCCAATTGTGATGGGCTGAAAGTCTATCCTAAGGATCACATATCTGGGTCCATCCGTTTCACCTGCGCTCCTCAATTGCAAGACAGCTCAAAAAGTGAATTGGATGCGATTAATCAAAAAATGACGCGTCTGATGGGGCCTTTAGCACAAAAGCCGGATCTTTCGGAATTTGAAGATTATTTCGAAAAGCAGAAAAGAACAGTGGAAATAAAACTTCCGAAGAGTATTTCAGATATTGATGAAAACGAAAAAGCTTTGCTTGTTTCTAGAAAGGAAATTTCGCCTATCTCAGAGCTATATAGCAAAGTTTTGGATCAGTTGGAGGGGTATTTTCCGGAGGATAAAGGAGGAGATATTGATGATAAAACGAAGGGTGGAGGACAAAAAGACATAGACTCTAGCAGCTACACGGCTAGTGACGAAATTTCATATTCCTCAGCAAAAAATGATTCCAGTAAAGTTGATGCACTTATTGGCGTGTCGTACGAAAAAAGAAGTGAAATCAATGATATATTAATTTTTGACCTAAGTAACCGCAGAAAACTCTATAATGAAAGTCTGCTAGTCCTAAAAGAAAGTTTCGTGTACAAAAATGCAAAATATAATCCTGATGTGGTATCAGCTGTACTAGAGGGAAAAATTTTATATCTATTTACTATTCAGCATTCATATTCAAGCAGGGACATCAATGAAACAATTTTTGACTACAGTGCGTATGACCTCGACGAGTATGAAGTTTTACACAATAAAAAGTTCATCTGTCCGCGTGGAAGCGATGTAGATTTAGAATTCCTTGAGACCTCAAATAGTGGAAGGTATTTATCTTATAGGGGCCTTGATTTAGGTGGAGACTGTCCAGATATTCTGGAGCTGATACCAGACCGAATGTCAAAGAAGCAAAGCTTGATAATTTTTGATACTACGACAAGAGAATTCCAAGCCCAACACTTTGAATGGATTTATGATGCGAGTTTCATTGATGACAGATCGATAGGAATTCTTCAAAGGGGTGATATTGATTCTTTTGAAAGTCAGCTATTAAGATATGATATAACTTCTAGATCGTTCAATCTACTAACTTCATTTAAAGAGAAAATTCCGTCAAAAAAAGTCGGATTTGAATTTAACAATCTGAAGTATGTACCTAATACACAAAAATTCTACTTTTTTGCAAAGGATTGGAAAAAGGAGACAACCGCCAATTACGGTATAGAAAAACAACAAGATGAGTATCTTGTAGAATACGATTCGCTGTCCGGGAAATATTCACGGATAACGAATCAATCAGGCGTTGAGTCGTTAAACTTTTTTGTCGATTCCACTGATCTGTATTATTTTGAAAAATATAAACAAGGTCAAAGTATCTCTGATATAAGATATAAATTGATTAAACAAAATCTAGCTCTCGAAGAGAAGACACCGACAACTGATGATATAAGACAAGAAGAATTAAGATTTATTCATAACAATAAAGATACACACTTATTTGGATACAAAACGAATTATCAATTTATATTGAATATCAAAGATGGGCTCGAAGATGAAGCAGGTATTAGCTACTTAAATTATGAATTACGAACTTCTCCAGAATACATTCATTCATTTAAGGAAATGAGTGTGCCACAGGAATCATTTGTAAAAATATCGAATGTTCGTTTGAGCACAATCCAGTGTCAAGGAAACCAAAACACGTATTCTATTCTATTTGATATTTCAAATAAAAGGAATTTCAGTTCGTTTGGTGTTAAAGTCTATGCATTTTCAATTCCAGAATTTTATGAAGATACATTTGACTACATTAATAATTCAAAGTCCTTCAAGATGGGTACTAAGAACTCACAAAATGAATTGTACTTTATAAAAAAGCTTGAACCAAAGGAGGTTCGGAAAGGATGCTTAGAATTTAATAAGCATGCTTTTCCAGGGGAAAAATCATATGCAATGTTTTCATATGAAACGCAGGATGAAATCAGGTCATTTCTTGATAGAAATTCAGTATTTGTAATTGATTAATTTAAATTCCTATGAAAAAACTTCTTCTATTCGCTGCTGCAGCGCTCTTGATTCTCTCCCCTTTTAAGCACGCCCTGAGCCTGTCGAATGGGGGGCCGGGGGTAACAGGCGCTGCAGCAGCGACCTTCCCCGACGTCAAATCCCCCATCCTCCTCGAAGCCGTGAATTACTTGAACGAGCAAGGCATTATCAAAGGCTACCCCGACGGCACCTTCAAGCCGGACCAGGTGATCAACCGAGCGGAAGCCTTGAAAATTATCTTCGAGAGCCGAGGAATTGCGGTAGATGAAGACTCAAACTCCGGTTTTCCAGATGTCGACTCATCACTGTGGTTTGCGAAGTACGTGACTTCAGCGAAAAGGCTTGGCTTGATCAATGGGTACGCGGACGGGACCTACAAGCCGACCCAATTCGTCAACAAAGCCGAGTTCATGAAAATCGCCATGCTCGCCCAGAGCTACTACTCCGAACTCCCAACCGCCAACTCCGAACTCCCCTTCACCGATCTCGACCCGTCCGCCTGGTACATCCCCTACCTCAGCTTTGCTCTCAGCAACGAATTCGTCGACCGCGTCTCCAAGTTCAATCCCACCGCCGGCATGACTCGCGGCGAAGCGGCGCTGATCATCTACCGCGTGGCGAAGTATAATGAAGGCTTGGTCGAAAAACAGCCGGAGCCATTGCCGGTGTTGAGTTGTGAAACTTGTGTCAATGGGGTGGATTTGAGTCAGTATGAGTGGATTGTGAATTCACCTGTAGTGAGAATTGAAGCTGGCAAACTCTGGATTTCAAATCAAGATTTTTCAGTATCAGTGAAGAGAGAAGGTACAACAGTGAACCTCACTGCAAATGCGATGGCATCACTCAAAGAAACAATTACCTATGATGAATTCGGTTACGAAACCGACAACACAAGCCCGGAAGAAAAGAGAAAAATTGACGTGAACTATCCTGAGTACTATGCACGAATTCTTGGAATCAATGGAGGAGCACAAGTCGGGGACTCTTATAATGAAGGACTCAAAAGGGGAAGCAGTGAAACATATACATACAAAGACAAAGACGGAAATGATTTAACTCAAGAATGCTGCAAATTTGAACTTCAAGTCATCAACACCTACAACGGCAAGGATTTTCCTCCCTTTGAAGAATGGCGGACTTCTGACGCGGGAAAGGAAAGACTCTATGATGTGATTCGACAAGACATTTACAGAATTCAACAAGAATAACCCTTCCTATGAAGAACCGATATTTCAGGTATTCGGCACTCCTTCTCACACTGACGGCACTCATGGCATCAGGGCTGGCATCTCTGAACAGTTCTGCTAATGATGATGAAAGTTACATTTTTTTCCCAAATGACGGTGCAAACGTTCATACCAATGATAGCAAGCTCCAACTGGCCTTGACAGCTCCCCTCACCAACAAGGTGAGTATGAGCTATACCCCAGCCACCTATGAAATCAAAACCTTGCCTGGGATTAATTACGTCGACCTCCAGATAGAGAACGCCCTACTGACAAGTGGTGTCGATGCTATCAACACAACAGGTCATCAGATGGATCTGATATTTAACCCCGATAATAGTGCGCCATCATCATGGAAGGTCAAATGTCTATCGGGATCTACTGAAGTTCAAATCGCTGGCGGATCAACAAACCGTATAAAAATCGCTGACAACCAGTGTAACTTTAACGCCGGATGGAGCAATATCCTGAGAGTTTATCCAGGTGATGGAAGTGACTCGATTAAAATAAAAACGGTCTGGGACGTAGATGAAAAAGGAAATGGAGACCCAGACAAAAAAAACGGCATTGACGGCCTCGGACTCATCAATGTTTTCAAACTCCGAACTCAAAAAGATACGGGGACCATTGGTCTTGCGGCTACCGACACCTCAAAAATCCAAACCATTTTCAATGAACAACTCGGAGCACTCTTCAAGCAGATTCCCAACAAACCTGGCAATGAACTCACACCGCTCAACGGTGGTACACCGACCCTCTTTACGAAAGCAGAATACGAGTCCTCTCTTAACTGGACCATCCTCTACAACGTTGGTGCAGATGCAAAATTTGTTTTCACAATTGACGTCTCCGATAAGAATCAGGTGATTCTCTTCGACAAGGACGCTGACGCCCAAAAACTGTTTGGAAAGGAGACCGGAAAGACGGCTGTTCCTCCTGACAACACGATCAAGTTGAGGGTCTTTTGGGATGATGGAGCACCTGAAGATAATCCAAACTACGTTGAACCATGGTCTCTCCTTAATCAGCGTACGGAAACAGAATTAGGGAGCAGTGCCGGAACCAGAGGAACCAACGAGACCAATAGCTTTGCAGGTCCGAGCGGTGACACGATTCAAGATCCCTCCGGTGAGTTCTCCATCAAATGGTACAAATTCGACACGAGTGCCCACAAATCCGACAAGATAAAGGTGATATGGGAAGGTTTTGAAGTGGAAAACAACGGAGTCGCCTTCGCCTCCGACACCCCCGTCGAAGGGACTGAAATCGAAATCCCCGAAGAAGACCCCACCCCACTCGACTACTGCTCCTCCGACGACGAACTCTGCCTGGAAGCATTTGAGAAATGTGACGGTGACCTGGAGTGCCTAGAAAAACTCAAAGACTGCGAAGGCGACGAGCAGTGCATCGAAGACCTGCTCGATGAACTGGAAGAAGAAACTGACCCCACTGTACCGAAGTGCCAAGAATCCTGCTTCCTCCGCGCCTGCATCTCCTCTACCCCCTTCCCCGACCCCCACCCCGACAGCTATCTGGACAAAGGCGATAGCATCACCTACCACGTCAGCCTCGAAAACATCTCACCGATCGACTCGCCCGTCGAACTCAACAACCTCAATCTCGGCTTCAACCCACCGATATTCACCACCCTCGATGACTCCCACTTCAGCGAGATCATCCCAGAAGAAGGGTCAGGCTCCTACACCGGCAAAGGCGCGGGAAGAATCGACTTGGTCGAATCACTGGGTTCAGGTGAGAAATTTGAGAAAAACCTGCTCGTGCAGGTCGACGAAGACACGCTGCTCGAAGACTACGACATCACCACTGAAAACCGTATCGTCGCCAGTGCGACGAACAACTCAGCCGTTACACTCAAACCACTCATCCACCACGTAGGCGACGGCGCAGTGAATGTCCAAGTCACTCGCTGCTATGCCTTCGACTACTACGGCGGAGAATTCCAGTGCAGCAACAGTTGCGAAACGATCGAACCAGGCACTCGTATCACCGTTCGCGACACGCTCACCAATCAAGGCGGAGCGACGGCTTACAACCATACCTACTTCCCGCCACCGCTCTCCCCCTCCTTCGAGTACGAAGCCAACTCCATCCGCATCGACCACCCCATTAGCGGGATCTCCGTTCCGAACGATGGCCAAACCTTCCCACCTGCTGACGGCGTCACCATCCCCGGCCCCATCGAATCCAATGGATCACGAACGGTTTTCTTCAACTACTACATCCCGGACGATCTCCTGGAGACCGACCCCCCGACCAATGAAGAGGAACAAGATGGTAAATGCTACCCAAAGGACGATGAACTTTTTCAAGAAGCCGCAGAAGGTGGTTCCCCCTTGCCAAGGGGGTCAGGGGGTCGGGAGGGTGCGGCTTATTCACCCATTTCCTACGAATCCGACTGCCCAGTAGACGAAGGTTCCGAAGAAGACAAAAACGGCCTCATCTGCGTCAAAGTCGAAGACAATCCCAAACTCACCGTCGAACTCACCGCCATTCCTTCAGCCAACAACACGGTCTACCAAGGCTCGATCATCACCTACATCGTCCGTGTAACGAACACCACCAAACAACCCGTTGCGAACCTCATCATCGAAGGACTCGTCCCTCCGCAAACGACATGCAAGTCCGGCAACTGCAACGGGGTGAATATTTCAAATCCCCCGGAACTTCAAACCAAGGGCAGCTACGAGTATTCCTTCACTGTGCAGGTCAGCGAAAACGCCACTGGATCTTCCATCACCCACCCGGGGCAGCACATCATTTATAAAGGCGAGAGCGAACAGATCTTCGAAATCACTTCGAACTCAGTCACGCATGCCCTCATTTCAGCACTGGAACCAACTGGCGACTTCACCCATGACATCACGCTCAATCGAAGGATCGTGCTCAACTCAAAAGATCGAACTGCGCGCGCTGACCAGGGTGACCAATCCAAAGTGATCCATACCTTTCAGTACACGGGGACGAACAAGCAGGTCTATCCCTTCCTCTCGAATGGATCCGCACCTCCCCACACTTACACCCGCAACTACTGCAATGAAGCTGGCTACAATGGCCCGAGCTCAACCTATGACGCTCCCTTCAACAGCACCCTGTACCTCTACAACTCCTCCTCATCCATTCGTTTTCAGCAATTGCTCTCTTCATCGCAGATGAGCAATGTCGATCTGAACTTCACCATCACGACTGACCTTCCAAGTGATCGTCCGGAGTTTTTGAGTACGACCGGTCGCGGATCGGACCATCAAGATCTGATCAACTACCAGGTTTCATCAGGAAGAGTGATTCAGGATGGCATCAACGCGGTGAACTACTTCATGAAAAACGGCGGAGAAATCATCGACGGATATTTGCTGGACGATGGAAGGAACATCAGTACGCAGCTGATGTCCACTTCAGATTTTCGGGCGGTGGCGGACGGTCTGGGAGGAGAAATCAACACTTCAAACAGTGGATCTTCAACTCTCGGAAAGGTATTTGAAGACACCTGGATGTACCAACAGGTAGGAAACAGGCCTCCTATCACCTGCTCACGGCGCTGCGGCAAGTCTACCTGCTACTACTATCCGACTCCTCCGGAATACAAATGGGTGCTGTTTTCAAGCCGCGTCATCCCGTTAGTTACCACTGACAAGGACTACATCACCACCCTCACCTCCGTCGCCTGGCTTCAGACCAAAAATGGTCACATGGGATTTGGCGAAGATTTTTGGGATATCATCCCCAGCAGTGGCAATCCAAACTGGGTCCAACTCAGTGACCGATCATTGGCCACGGAGATGAAACTCTACACCCCGCCCAACGAACACAACGCGGACTTTATCATCTATTCGCCGCACAAGAGCGATCCTTTGAAATCAAAACTCGGAGAGAAGATCGCTTCCGGTAGCTTTGATCAGGGTTTCCTGGAAAACGGCACTCTTTCTCGAGGCGAAGCTTATGACCGCGATGAATTCCCCAGGGACTACATGGATGATCTCTTGAATAAGCAGGTCTATGGGAAGGTGATTCGCTTGAATCAAGCATCAACTTCTCCTTCGGGCATGACCGTGAATGGCGGAACCCTTCAGCTGTCAGGAACGGTTTCCTTTTCCCCCGACACCATTTACTACTTCAAAGGCGACGCCATCATCGGCAATGGCACGAGTGATGTGACTCTTTCCGGCGGCCGCGCACGACTCGTGATCGAAGGCAATGTCGATCTCCGCAGCAACATCCTTTACGACCGACATTCGGGCGACCTGACGAGCATCCCCTCAGTCCGCCTCCACAGCACGGGAAACATCAGCATTCGCCCGAATGTCACGGATGTGGAGCTGATGATGCTGGCCGAGCAAGCATTCCACTCAGGTCGAAGCGACCAACAGCTGCGGATCCTCGGGGATGTCATTGCGTACAAAGCCTTTTGGGAGAGATCTCCCCTCAATCAAGAACGGGATGATGAAGAAATGGTCAACAAACCCTCAGAAATCATTTACGAGGACTTCAGAAAGTACATCCTGACCCCTCCGGGGGACAAAAAACTGCCGGATTCAGGCTATTTCTGGAGGGAGGTCAATGGAGGGGAGTAGATTCAATGGAGGAGTGGTAATTCTTCTCCAACTTCTGAAGCAGGCGAGAATACTTCTTTCCAATACGAGCAAAGACTTTCTTTAAGAACGCCAAGTCATATCGATGAACAATTTCATTGCGATCATCAGTCATGCGCAAGCAAGTTTCAGTTTCAGCATCGCTCAACAAATTCACTCGTCTCAGCTCACGGAACGTCGACTTCGGTGAAGCTGCTTCAATACCATAGATTTCACTCAAAAGGATTTTCCCGGTTTTCCAGGCGAGCTCAAAGGTGAATTCGAACCTCTTTATCACCGCGTCACGAATCAGGTCAGACGGCGGATTCTGGAGGGATTCCTCCAGGGTCAGAAGACTTTTTGAATAATCATGGAGTTTCAGCTTCAACGTCTGATCCATTTGATGGGAGAGTTAAATACATTGTCTCTAAACCGCTTCTGAACCTTGCTAAAGGGGACGATGTCCACTTTATAAGGAAGCGTGGAGTTTTCAAAAGCTTCACGTATTTCTGACAGTGTTTCATGATCAATCTTTCCAATGACGCCCAAATCAACATCACCAAAGTGTTTTTTTCGAAGACTAGAGCCAAAAATAAACCATTGGTGGTCGGGATTGGCATCGATCTCAACGACTTTTCGGATTTTCTCGAAATACTTTTTGGGAATCATCAGAAAAATAAGCCATTTCTATTATACTGAAAATTCATCGAACTGAGAGCCATTCAGGGGCCAAGGTCTTGCAAATTCATTTGAAATACGATATAATATTTCGATACTTTTAAAAACAAACATGAAAAACATGAAAGCGCTTCTCGGAGTCGTAGCCGTCGTGCTGCTGGCAGGGATCGTCCTAGGAAACGGTGATGGGTATACCGCCCAGATCTTTTCGACCCCGTCTTCAACGCGAGAGAGTGCTTCAGCATCAGCAAAAAGCGAGCTGCTGGGCATTTCGTCGACCTTCTCCCAACCGGAGAATCCCGAGTTGCTAAATTCATTTAACACGTATGACCGGTACAAATCCGAGGCGACCTTGATGCAACTCTACGCGAAAGACATTCAAGGGGCTTCACCAGAATTTGTGGCTGCCTACGCGAATGAAATCCTGAGCTACCTTCATCGGATGAAAAAAAATCCTGAGCTGAGAGATAAGCTCCCCATGTGGCCGGAACACAATGTCGCGACGTACGGAAATATCATTGCCTATTTGTTCCCTAATGAACCCAATCCGATGGTGTTCGCGAAAGCAAAAGGACTGGTTCCCCAGGACGCGAAGAGCGCTTCCTTCATGAGCCGACTGCAATTGCTCGACATCATTGGAAAAATCTTCATTCCCTCCGGGGAAGAACCGATGAAGGTCCTGAGCGAGCTTGGATTTATCAAGTCTCAACGGACCTGGAATGACGAAAGTCGAGTTGGATTCCCGTTGGTGGAAGCGATTCGGCTGGTGCTCCAGCTTCGTGAAATCGTAGAGCGAAAGAACATCCTCGCGGCAAAAGAAGTCTATGCCGACCAGATGGCGTATCTCCCATCAGGGATGGCGACCCTGAGCAAAGAAACGATTCAGGTCATGGTGAATGCCTTTGCGCAGGAAGCAAGCATCAACGATGCATCAAAAAATGATGAAGCCCTTTCACGGATCATGGGACGTATGGAAAGTCAGTTTGGAAAGTCGCTCACAGCTTCGATGATTACCGATGCGCGGACGATCTACTACGGAACGGTTCGCAAAAAAATACCCGCCACCTATGAACTCCCTCCTGTGATGGACTTCGGAAACTGCACCAACGAAGCCTTCCGAAAAACCTACATGGGACCTGTGGCGGTCACTGGCCCAGCGGGAGCAGTCCTGATGTGTGATGGACTAGCAGTCCTCTTTCCCGCCAACGCTTACCTCTTAAATGTCTACTCACTTCCGAAGATCAGCGTTGTCAAAGACCCACAAAATGCCGACAAAAATCTCCTCCGTACCGATGTGATGAAGTCCTACCAGAATGCTCTGGTAGTGGACTCAAACGGCGAGCAGCAGGTAATCGCTTTGTACCAACCGGATGAGCTTTCATCGATGGTCGGTGCATCGTTCAACACGAAAGTAACGGATCACAACGATGAAGAGGAAGCCTCTGTCAGCAGAAAGGTGACAGACAAAGGAGTCCCCTTCTTCATCCATCTCCGTGCGTTTTCTGGAGACCACTTCATTTCTCAAAAATAACCTCTTTACAAAAGGAGTAGAATAGAAACATTACCTCCTTTCATCACTCATTATGACAAAAGGAAACACCCCACCAGATCCGGAAAAATCAATGCCAAGCGCCCCACCATCGATCGCGGGCAAAGGAAGGGATTCACTCTCAATGGATTCGATAGATTTGAGTCCCTATATGCAAGAGACGCGTGATCGTGTGAACGACCAAGGGATTTCATTCCCCGATGAAGCACACGAGGACAGCGATGAAGTTGACCTGCTTCAGGAAGCGTTACAAGGGATGGTTGACCAATGTCGTGGTCTTCAGAATGGATGGAATGCCTTTCATGTCATACCTGAAGACACTCCAGTCCTTCAAAGAGTGAGAATGAAAAAAGAGAATACCAAACTCGTCGCCTCTGTTATCAGAGATGGTTCAGGTCTCCTGCAATCCATCAAGTTCCTTCAACTAGTACTGACGGATGAAAAAGTGCCTCTCATGGCCCAAAGAAAAAGCGAGGCTGAGAAGTCCCAGACGATCCTTCAGATCGACCGCGCAGTCGAGGCGATTAACCAGGCACTCACCTTCCCCCCTGAAAAACAAGACTTGATCAAAGCCTTTCTAGAAGACAACAAACGGTACATCGAGTTGAAATCAGCCCTTCAACAATTTCAACAACAGCTCAAGTCATGGAGGCAGCACTTTGAAGCCTCATGATCTGGTCCCTTTAATCATAAAAAATAAAAACACATTTATTCCTTCCCATGTTCAAACCACGTCTCCCACAAATTACTTCACTCGTTCTCACCTTTGCAGTCTTGCTGGCCAGCAGCCCATTGACAGTGGTGAATGCTCAGCAACGTCTTAGGACCGTGATCATTCAAAAGCAGGGTGCACCAGACAGCACCATCCAGGCCGGTGATCTAGAGCTTCGTGTAGAAAAAGGTCTGATTTACGGCGGGGCTCCATCAGGACACTTCCAAGCAGAAGTGATTCCTTCAAAGAAGACCTATGTCGTCGGAGAAAGAGTCCCTGTTCAAGTAAAAGTCACGAGAACTGATCAAGAACGACACACCCTAGCTAATGGAGAGATAGAAAGTACGACCTGGGTAGTAGCGGAAGCTAACAACCTGCTGAATGGCGTACTAACGACAAACTCCAGCATATTGACACCAGCAAGGATCGATAATGCTCCCTTTACTCACTCCATCAAGAACACAAGAATATTCTCATCAACGTATGAGTTCCAGTGTATTCAGGCTGGAAAAGCCCGGATCGACTGGAAAGGGGATGTGACGTATCTCACCGCTACTTCCAAGGGTACTCCTTGGTCAAAAGGTCTACGTGAAACCGCAAGGTATTTAGCTTCAGACTTGTCTGACTACACGATCGAATCCATGCAAGAGTACACAGAAGTCGACTGTGTCGTGACAATTGATCCAAACCTTGAGCAGGACAACTACTATTCTGAAGCAAACATTTGCCGATATGTTGCTGATTATATAGATGGTTTGAAGAACCAAAACATCAACCCTGCAGGAAATGTGGTTTTTGGAAACATTGCGAACCAACTGAACTATGATCAACAGTCACCAGAGATCCAAGAAAGAATCAGAGAATGTGTCTGTAAAAACCTCACTCAAGAGCAGCAAAGAGAGGCTGGATGTCCAGGTGCCGATTCATCACCCGCAAGTGGCTCATCTGATACAGGAGGGCAGGATTCAACGGGGACATTGGTCTCTGAATACAATCCTGAAGACAACACCGTCACCGTGGGAGAACCCCAAGACGATGGGAATGTTCCTTCAACACCTATTAAGCCCAGTGAAGAAGCGATAGCTGAGACAATAAATAACCTAAAAAAGTATGGCGGTGAAAGAACGAAAGATCTCACTGATGAGGAATGGAGAAGACTTATCGAAAAATACTTCGAACTCATGTATCTTACCCCATTCGCTAATCCATTTGTTGCACTTGATGAAGCGTACAGCCAAATAAAGCCAAAGAATGAACCTGCTCCCGAAGTACAGGATCCCGCAGGAAGCAGTGGCTCACTGTCTGGTTCAGACAATGAATCGACGGACGATAGTGAAGAATCTCTCTGCAGATTCGTGAGAGACCACATCATTAATTTACAACAGACAAATCAAATAGGATACATAACTGGTAAAGACATAATGGACGAATTAAAGAGAAGGCTCGACTACGATGATAAAACATCTGATGTCCAGAAAAGAATTAGAGACTGTGTGTGTAAGGAATTACCACCTGAAAAAAGAATCGCTGCGGGGTGTGATCAACCAAATGATCAAAGCATCACATCGCCAGTTGAAGAAAAACCTGTGAGCACTGGAGGATCATCCACCACCTCACCATCAGGGAGCAATGCTCCAGAATCAGAGGATCTCACAGGAAGCAGCGGTTCATTGTTTGGTTCAAACAATAAGCCGACCGACGATAGTGAACAATCTCTCTGCAGATTCGCGAGGGACTACATCAATGGATTAGGAATTGAACTGGGATACTACAGTGGTACGGCAATCAGTGATGAAGTAAAAAAGAGACTTGATTACGATGAGAAATCGGACGAAGTGAAGCAAAGAATTCAAGACTGTATCTGTAAGGAGCTTCCTCCAGAAAAAAGAATCGCTGCGGGGTGTGATAAGCCAAAAGATCAAAGCATCACATCGCCAGTTGAAGAAAAACCTGTGAGCACTGGAGGATCATCCACCACCTCACCTGAGGTGGCTTCTCCAGCGCCAAACCCGACTCCATCCGCGGACGAATGTCCGATGAGTGAGGAATGCCTGAAGTGGACGAGAGAACTCCAACGACTTGAAGAAGACCGCGCAAGGTTGATCAAGGGAGGCCTGTCCGGCACCGGCTGCGAGCCTGCAAATGAAGTAGACCAGAACATAGCTGAAGGACAAAGCTCGGGAATCCTTTTCGGAAGCGTCACTTACAAATGTCCAAATTCTACTGCCACAAACCGTCTATCGAACAAGATTGAAGAGATCGGCAAAATCACCAACCCTTTCTCAAAACGCATCAGCGAACTGAAAAAACTCATCAGAGAAAATTGCCCATGCAAAAAAAAGGTTGAAGCTGTGACAATAAACATGAAGGATGCGACAAAGTTTTCTTTGGACGGAAGTCATACTCACGTGGACTTCGGCACTGGAATCAGCGCGAATACAACCTTCAAGCCCGGAGAATATCTCTATTCCATTTTACCAGAATACGATCAGCCACTAGTGATCGCAAATACGACAGGAAAAAGCGACAGCTGGTCAGTTGGTCTAAATACCTGGACCATCGGCGTGAGCGCAACCTTCAATGGTGCATACAACTATTCAGCATACAAATACGGAGAACCAGTGGAAATAGATGGATACATGGAAGAAACAACTGAAGGGCCGACCCTGACCTTGAACGTCGAAAATGGCGATGACTTCGATCTGAGAGTCAACCTCAAAATGGATGGAGACAGTTTCAGAATCGGCAGCGCAGTCACTTGGCACTCACTCGACTCCTTGAGCATGCAACTCAAATACGCTGATGAATACCAAGAGGGCGGGTATGCGGAAATGAAAGAAGTGATTGAGTATGAAAGCGGACTTGGTGAATATTTCTATATACCAGGTACTGACTTTGCTCTTACTTTCAAAGACTCCAAAGGCGAATACGTTCCTCAGAATGGATTTGAAGAATATTCAGAGGATGATGACTCATATGTCAATCCTCTTGGCGGTGACTTGAGTTGGCTCAGAGAGGGTATGTCATGGGATGAGATCACGCGACGGGGGACGATAATGGTAACCCCTGACAGTTCCTGGAGAGTGGGAGCCGGCTACGACTTTGGTCTTCCGAAAATCAATGTCGGCTATACCGACCCTTGGGATCGTGCGGGTCGGACGATCTATGGATATCCGATCGATGACCTTCTAAAAAAAGGCATCGACTTTGGCTCATCACCAAATGGAACGGCATCCGTTCCTGGTGGTTCAGTCGGACAAACTCCCTACGATGGGCTCAAAAAAGAAGTTCAAGAAGGTGGTGGACTCTGTGAAAGCATCAAGCCTCCACCGACGGAAAGTGAACTCATGGAAAGTTGTGTAAACGAGTGTCTGCAGCAGAAGATGAGTGTCTGCAAGGAATGTGACGGAGAAATCGTTGAAGAGTCTTGCAAAGACTACGACGAATACAGCAAACAATCTTACTGTGTAGAGCAGTGCAAGGAAAAACTGAAAGACGATGATTCATTTGAAGCAGATCTTATCGAGCTCGGAGATGGCGAATGTATTCTCTAAACACCATACTTGAACCCACATGAACTCTTTTCTCGACCAATTAACGGCACAAACAACCAGGACCACCTCAAGCACCACCGAAGGCGGCAGTGAAATCCTGGATACGATCGTGACCTCGCTGGACGTCTTCAAAAACCTCATCCTGGCGATCGTCATCATCGTGGTCTTCTATGTCCTGGGGAAAATCATCGCGGCGAGGATCGTCCGTTCTCTGCAAAAAGCCAAAGGAGAAACGCTCTACCCGGACATGGTGGCGCTGGTCAATCGATTTTCTGTTTTTGGAGCGCTTTCCATAGGGATCGCGGCTGTGCTGCAATTCATCTTCGAACTGGACTTCATCCAGGTCATCAGCTTCTTTGGGCTTGGGATCTCCTTTGCCTTCAAAGACCTGCTGGAAAATCTCATCGCGGGGGCTGTGGTCATCCTCCAAAACCGCTTTCGAGTGGGTGACTTTATCCAGATCGGCGCGGGAGCTGGTGGGATTAAAGGAAAGATCATGGAGATCCAGACTCGATGCACCATCTTGAAATCGATCGATGGCACGGAGATCGTGGTGCCAAATTCAGAACTCATGACAAAATCAGTAGTGTCTTTCACCGCCCACCATACCCGGAGAATCAACTTTGCCGTTGATGTGGACTTGGATACGGACTTGAAAAAGGCGATGAGCCTCGCGACCGAGATCATCCAGCGAAAGCCTCACGTCCTAAAAAATCCTCGTCCAAGGGTCTTGGTCAGCCGCGTGAGTGGCTCCAGCATGAAGCTCAATATTCGCTTTTGGGTCGATCCACAAAATAAAGAAAAAAGCTGGGTCATCACCAAATCCGAGCTGATGGCCGAGATCAAGGAAGAATTCGACAAGGCTGGCATCCTCATCCCCTACCCTGTCTTCTCTTACCTGGAGAACAAGCGAACAGTGGAAAAAGCTGCTCCAGAAGCCATGGAACAGCAAGAATTACCCGAGCCTCTCACCGAACCTCCTCTCAATCCAGAGCTGCAATCAAATCCTGTTGTAAGCTCCTAAACAACGGACTTTTTCACTGAAACTTAAGAAACATGTGGGATAATTGGACTATACGTTGAAAATAGTCTACTTTTGTTGTAGTATATGCCATCGAAAGGCTTGACTAAAACGGGAATATAATATATATATGCGTTCCTTAAAAACTTCACTGTTGTCGCGCTATGTCGGAACGAACCAGGAAAGTATCGGATGGAAATCCCGAAGGAGGGAAAAAGACTTCTGGGAGACAACGCAATGGGAAGCCTCCACTTTTAGCACAACTGGAGAAGTATTATGGAAAGTATACGAATGAGCCATTGCGGAGAACGGCGAGACTTCTTCACGAGTCACAGATCCCCATAGAACTCCAGTGCAGACTTATTGATCCTCTCCTAGTGGACAAGGAAGTCGTCGTGAGTGTCCAGGCGACAATTCGTGATGCCTATGAAGCGACATTGCTGACAGGATCAAATCTAGCCGCGATTGAGCAAGTACCCGAGGAAATGGAACGAATCATCTACACGGTGACTTCAAAAGTTTCTGAAATTCTTGGAGCTGATATGACGGATGCTGACCGGTCAACCATACAGGATCGATTCAACGTCTCGGGGCAAAATGACCCAGTCATTGAAGCAGCTAAAATCTCACTTTTGGCTTCTAAACATAAACTTCCACACCTCATCAGAGGAGAAGAAGAAAAAGTAGGAGTCCCACATGAAGACAACCTTCTCCCCTACTACATCGATGAGGCAGCAGAGCTTTATGGGCAAGAAAGTAAGTCATATTATATCGCACTGTTTAATGCTGAAATCTACACAGGGGCAAAAAACGTTCGAATTGGGATGTTGATGACGAGATACATTCATTTGGCGCATTTCGTCATGAGAAAAAGAGGGCTTGTACAGCCGAGATTTATAAGAATTATGGCCAATTACTTTATCAGGAAATATATCGGTTCTCCCCAGCCTGCTGAAAGTGCACCAAGCGCAGACAAATTGCTGAGTATAAGCAGAAATATCCTGTTTCAAACGGGGAACCTCCTGCTTGAGGGAACGATAAAATTATGTAATAATGAAGCTAATATCTAAGGACTATGGGTGCACTCGCTAAACCACCATCGGACAACAATAGCAATGGTGGATTGAGATATTTGCTTTCCGTAAACGGCCAACTTCAGGTGATGCGCGACACCGTATCCGGACACACTCCGCCAAATGGAAGCAAGACAAACAGTGAATACAACGACACTGATATTGCAATATCGTCAATACTCGATCGCCTGCTAAATGATATTCACTCATTGGTAACCGATATTGGCCCAGTGGTCATTCCTGTGGGAATAGAAGAGGTCGCCAACAGGTTGAATATGAGCAGAGATGACATCAAGAGGATTTGCCGAGAAAAGAGTCCCAGACCCTTGGACTTTGATTTTGAGAATGATCGAAAGCCGGGAAGTTCACGGGACATCCAGGTAAAGCAAAGAATGATCGATATGATCTTGGAGGGAAGTTTAGATCTGAAGGCAATTGGCATCCGAAAACCAAACAGCAAACATCTGAAGGCGATCGTAAGGCTCGCGGGTGGATTTGGGTATAGAAATGTAAAACACCATCAAGTACGAAATATCGACAAATTCTATGAAGGATGGCTTTATAACATTCCCTCGAGTGTCGAGAGCATTAAACCCTTGCAAGACGATTTCCTGGTGATACCTGATCCTGAGAACAAAGAAAAAATCATTGCTTTTGTATGGTGGGAACATCCGAATGGAGACGACACTGAGTACATGAAGAAGAAGTATAAGGGAATGCCCAAGAACTTTATATCACCAGATTATCAATCTCTGACAAGCTCGCTCAGAAAAGGACATAAGTTGGATCAGGTGGGGTGGATGAAAATGACAGCTGTCAACCATGAGGCTCAATCTAGATTGCCATACGAAGGGGCAGCTGAACTCCTGGAGCTTTGCGGATTGTACGATCTGTACTTAAATCCAGGAGTCGAACACGCCTTTGGAGAAATTATGATCCATCCGGATACAAACATTGCTTCAATAAAATTTCATGAAATGAGAGTTGGCGTAAAAAAAGTGGGAGTACGAGTCCAGCCTATCGAAGGCGCGGAGGATGTGATGTGGAGTGTGGTAGACCACCCCATTTTTACCGAAATGGTAAAAGAAGACCCCAAAAGAAAGAGAAGCTTGGAAGAGTTCATCAAGGTCTACATGAAAAAACTTCGAGAAAGCCGACGCTAACCAGGGATGTTCAAGGTGACGGACGGAGCATTCTTCGATCTTCTTTCAGCATACGCGGTAAGAAGCACCGCCATGTAAATCAACGCGAAAGAAATGAGATATCGCATGTCCGCTAAGCCATACAACACGTACTCTACGAGGACGACGATCGGGAGAATGAAACTCAAGCCAAGGTTTATCTTGAACTGTTTGAAGTACCTCGTGAGTATAAAGTAAATGCAGTGACCTAAAGCACCGGCGGTCACTCCATTAAAGACGGCCCACAAAATGGACTGGCCGGAGGCGGAGGTCAGATTTTGAAAGTCCATGATCGGCAGATGGAAAAAAGCGCCAATCAAGAACATATAAGAGAGTTGAATGAGGGTCCTATCCTTTACACGTTGCTGTTTTTGATACTGACTATTGAGGTAGCTGTAAAGAAAAAACGTCGTCAAAACCCCAAGTAAGAGATAATGTCCGACATGGTATGGCGTGCCGACTGAAAGAAAGAAAAGGAAAATGATCCCAGAGCTTGCCAAAACGGTTGGTAGGATCATATGCCGAATATCTTTGCTTCCCTGCTTTATGGAAAAATACAATGACAAAAAGAGAAACGTGAACACATGGCCTGATTCCATCACCGAAATGAAATGGCTGCTCGGAATGTATCGCAGCGCATAGTGGGAGAAAATCATGTCTGCTGTCAGGAAGAAGGTGATAATCCAAAATGAAAAATTGAATCGAAAGGCTTTATAACTCTCTTGAAAAATCAATCTTCTCCAGTAGCTAATCAAATAAATTGCTGATCCAGCAGCCAGCATTCGAATGGCAGATATATTGATCGGATCCAGCCCTTCACCGATAAGGTATCTGATGATGAATGGGTTGAAAGACCAGGCAGCAACGATCCCAATGAGAAAGTACAACAGCATCATCTTTCTGAGTGGGACGTATTCACTAATAAAAGTGATACTATAGCCTGAAGAAAGCTTGGACAAAAGAAGCCGTAATTCCTTTGAGGAAGCGGTGATCATGTAAGAGTCATGAAACCCATCTCCATTCATATTTTCCGTTGAAAGGTGGTCAATGGAAGAATTGGATTGCGAAAAAATCTCAAAAACTCCTGAGATAGGCTTCGAAATATCTCGGTGCAATTCCAAAAGGTACTTCTTGATATCGCGATGTCCCTTTTTCTCATGATACAGGAGCTCCAAGACTGTGCCAGGTGAGACAGAGCCAATGCCGATCTCCTCCAACACCTCCTCCCAGTTTGACAAATCAAACGACTTCGCCACTTCCTTTTTCCTCTGGTCAGACAATTCCTCCAGATATCCTCTTTGAGTATGTGAGAGCTCATCCTGCAGGACATTCCTTCCGATTTCCTGCTTCATTTTCGAGGGAAGAAGCCTCAATCGGTCAGAAATAAACGATCTGGCATACGCAGTGCTGATTTTATAGATCCAATCATACTCAAAAGTCTCCTTGTTCGTGATCTCAAAGTTCACCGTGTTGCTATCTTGAAGGGCGGTAGAAAAGTCTTTTTTTCTGCCATTGATGAAGACGGACTCCAGATGAAAAGCGCGATCTCCTAAATCATAAAACGCCGCGTCGAGGGCGGTGCTTCGGGGTGGCAAAAGAATAATCCTATTATCATGGGTATAGATAATAATCGATCCTTTTAAAATGTCATTCTCCAGAGCTGACTTATAATCATTGCTTCGAAACTTTGTCTCCTTGTGAATTCTCTTAAGATTTTCCACCCATGGGAGCTGCACCTTTCGGCCGGTCTTACTCTCCGTAAAGCACTCGAGCATCACCCCATAGCGGTAATAGGAATACATTCTCGGGGTCTGTATGACAAATTTCATGCTGTTCCCGTCGGGATTGATGATAACGGTTTCTAGCGCCTGGTATCCATTTGATTTGGGTAAGGAAATGTAGTCTCGAAAATTTCCACGGACATTTTTCCAAAGAGAATGAACATCTTTCAACCCCAGGTAACAGTCCTCTTCATCCTCAAAGAGAAGGTGTACTTCCTGCTGGATCTCTGGGGTTTCAAAATGGCTTTCAATAAGCCGGTCATATGGAACTACAGAATGAAAAAGGACCTTTGTGCACTTTTTTAGGTGCGGATGGGTACGAATAATATCTTGGATGCCCTTCTTTGCTTTCTTAAAGGTGTTGTGATTGGAAGCCTTTAATTTCTGAAGGAGTTGAAATGGAGCAGGATACAGATACTTCATGCTCTCCTCTTCCAGTCGTTCCTTCAGGTCAGCAACGCTAAGTCGGTCTGCGATCTTTACATAGATGTCCAAGGTTTCCTGAGCAATCCGCTTCTGTTTTTCAGGGCGAAAATGGACAAGCGTCTCCATGTTGTGGAGCCGGTCGCAGAGTTTAATGACAATAGCCCGGACGTCATGCTGCATGACTTCAAAGATCTTTCGAATACTTTCGATCTTGGAATCGATCTGGTGATGGTGCATTACCTCTGTCGCATGGGGGAGTTTGGTCAACGTATCTACTATGGTGGCCACAGCCTTTCCAAAGTGCTTTTCAATATCTGACAAGGTGTACTCCGTATCCTCCACCACATCATGGAGCAAGGCGGCGATAATGCTTTCCTCATCCGCTCCATACTCAGCCAGGATCATCGTGACAGCGAAGGGATGGGTGATGTACGGCTCGCCACTCATTCTGGTCTGACCGGCATGGGCTTTTTGGGCAAATTCAAAGGCCTCGCGGATCTTCTTCGCGTCCACATCATGGTGTTTCTTCGCCTCCTTTATGAGTTCAGAAATATCCATCTTTTTTGAAAGACTAGGAAAGTATAGTTTCGATCGAAAGACATGACAAACCAAATCCATGCATTCGATCTTTCCAAACACCACAGATTCTTGCGGAAAGCATATTTTCTCACATTCTTCAAAAAAAATCTAGCAGGGATTCGGTCAAACAATTACCAAGCAATGGGTTTCACGATACTATGACATTAAGCATGAAAACCCTCCCTCTGCCATGTAATCGCAGCCGTTGATGAGAAAACGCTCATCCCCATACCCTCTCCTTCTTGGTCTGATCCTGATCGGCGTAGCCAGTCTTTTGATCGATGCTTCTGGTCTCTTGAAAGGACAGCTCCTTCAGACTCCCGAAGCACTTTCGACCGTAAAGCTGGTCCGTCAGAAAACCGACCCGGTCCAGTTTGATATCTACTACGAGCGACTCCTCGACCCCCAACCACCGGACATCAGTCTCATCATGGTGAATGCCCTGGTGGAATCGGCAGGCCGCTATAGCAGTACACACCAAATCATTGACCAGGTATTGTTGCAAACCGGCCAGTCTGAAGTTCTTTCGACCGCGAGCAGCGAGACCCTCAGCATCCGAAATCTTCAGCAGCAATCAAGCACGAGACTAGGGACGATCGTCACACGCTTGAAACAGAGTGAATACATCAGCCTGGAATACGACACGGTGCTCAATCGAACTCGCACGACCCTGATCGATCATCCCGTCCCGGTGGATTTCCCATTGGGCTACAAAACGGTCGTGAATCCAACCGGTGAACTGCTCTATGTCAGCAGCCCTGGGTTTCATACCATCCTCAGCCCGGATGAAAAAGCCTTCAGCAAGGCTTCCATTACTCCGCACGGCGCGTTGCTCCTGGCCAATGAAATGACGACCCTTCAAAAACTCGAAGGATTGACACAAGCGAATCTCATTCGAGAATCGATTTCCGTCTCTCCCCCACCGCTCGTGATCGAGCAAGAACAGATCGTCCTGCCGGATCTCCCATCGAAAAATCTGAATACCCTCATCCTTCGTTTCCGTTCCGGAGCCAATGATTGGGACTACCAATACTTTTTCTTGCCGGCCAATAAGGACATCACCACACGAGTTCCGTTGAAGGACTTCTTGGATTTTTATACCGAGGTGGAATACAGCTTTGCCTATATCAGCCAGGCTGCCAATACCATCAGCGCGGAGTTTCCTTATCAAAGCCTTTTGGACGAAGATGAGTTCGCGGCCTTCTATCGAACGGACTTTTCCTCTCTGCTCCCGGAACTCTACGCCTTGGAAAACCGTTTGAAGCTCCAGCTCACGGTCAGCATCGCTCCCCAAGCAGACGCAATATCGATCGGTGTACTCACCCGGGAACCCTTGCTCAACCTGCACAAGGTGCTGCAGAAAATCGAACAGAAAGTCCCCATCATGATCTTCGAAGATGACTCATCGACCTTCACCACGAGCGTGACCACTCCAAACCAGTTGCCCTACTTCAATCTCATTGGTAAAAACGACCAGGTCTGGTCACAGCGTGTGAACCGGGACAATCTCAGCCTGGTGTCGGAGTCATTTCAGCAGATTCCGCTTGTTGCCGATGACCCGATTCCCGAGCTGGAAGTCGTCAATCAGGCAAAAGGTGACCGCCTGATCTGCTTGTTGAGAACGGCCACGGGGTCCTTCTCTCTGGGCACGATCAGTACTGATTTCATGATGACCTCCAACTGCCTTCAAAGCGCCAGAAGAGCTGGTTTCACAGAAGGACGCATTTATCCTCTGCGATACCTTGCCGAGGAAAACCAACTCCAAGCCCTGAAGCACTTTGATTTCGACGGAAGCCTGAGCGATCAAGTTCCGATCATCAAAAACTACGACCCGTCCAAAAAGCTCGTGAGCCTGACCAACGCCCTTACTCGGGAGAAAGTCCGACTGCTCGTGAGCATTACTCCTGACTTCGAGTCCGCCTCGTCTCAAGCGGTGCAATTCACCGACAACAGCTTTCAGCTACCAGTCCTCGCCAATTGTCAGACGTCATGCTACTTCAAGGTCGTCTCCGTGATTCGAGAAGACAGCCAAATCATGCTGGGATACGCTTCGGAAACCTTGATGTTTGCGGAAACTACCCTCCCGGTCCTCCAGCTCTGCTTCACGAATCTTCCCCAGATCCAGACGCTGTTTCAGCCTGAGGAATTACAAGTGCAGATCCTGCGGCCGTCTGGCACTCCACTTCAGATGACGTACCGGGAAAATTCCCGATGCTATGAATTCTATGCCGAAGACGCGGCAGAAGAGTCGATTGAAAATGAACCCGTCATTCCCAATTCCTTACAGGCCTATTTCACGCCTTCTGAAATTCTCCCGCAAAACACGATCATCTTCCATACCAACGGGCTGACGACCAATCACATCAACCTTCCTCCACAGCAGCACTTTCTCCCTGTGAAGACCGACTCGCTCCAGCAAGTGCTCTCTACCCATCTCGTTTTTGAGCATCTGCACCTTCGATCGTCATCCGGTGGCAAGCAGGAAGGTGTCCTCTCCAAGAGCTACTCTATCAATCTCCTGGGCACCGCTGATACGCTGATCGCCGAAACAAAGGGCAATGTCCTCTTGCACAAACGGGGTGAGACCCCCTCCTTCTTCGAGGTGATCCCAGTCGATCCCCCGCTCAACGAAACGCTCCTTTACCCTGGAGGGACTGATCCATTGGCCATTCCAAATACCATTCGCTTTGTACCAGGTGACGAAATCGTCATCCAGGGATTTCGGGAACAAGACAGAAGCATCGTCCTGCAGTTACCAGTCCCTGAGAGAAGTCGTGTCAGGATGTTCCTAGAAAACGTTTTCCGTCCAAACATTCAGGTCAAACAGCTCCTGGAAGACGGCATCCTGTATCGACAGGAAACAGGATTTATCAGCCTGGTCAATCCCACCGGCATCATCAGTCTTCCCATCCAGGTCAGCCTGAACAAACCAACCGAGGTGAGCCAGTATGCCAGGACATTCCCTCCCACGCCTGTTCCCGGCAACATCGATCTGGCGACCTTTGATACCCAGCTGATCTTCGAAGTCGTGGAACCCGCCAATGTCCCCAATACTTCGCTCTTGCGACCCATTGAGCTGGGACGTGCTCAAGCGGGATTTGAGTACAACCAACCACTTCCACTCGGCGGCATTGAGCAGGCCAGCAGCTTTGAGATCATCGGAGGACAGTTTCTCACCGAAGAGTGTGGACAAATCTTTCAGTTTGATCCGGAAGAGCGCCTGATCACCGGTACACCACCCGCGGAGAGCCTGCTTCAAGCCTGCTATTTTCAGCTCGAGGTCCGCTACCTCATGAAGCTCGCATATGCCCAGATCGAGGTCAGCACGGTGCGCACATATCGTGTACCACTTCTAGAAAACCCCAACAACGAGCTCATCGAGCCAGAGGTCATTGAGGTCCCCATTCAAGTTGATACCGATCAAGTCAGTCAGTCCGTGAGAATCCTCGACCCCATTGAGGAAGTCATCGAAACGACCTCCGAATACGTACCAAAAAGCAATCAAAGCCTTCTGATCACCAGTATAGGGGAGCTCGCCATTGTTTTCAGTCCAGAGCAGCAACAATTTATCTTTTCCGGAAATCCTTCCGCGCTCCAGTCTCCAGTCTCTCGATATATCCAGGCCATCCGGCAAGAGACCGGAGAACTGGTCTTGCTGGAGTTCAAGCTTTTGCCCGTTCAACAGGAAGAAATCGTCCTGCCGATCGTCGAAGGGTTCCCAAATGAAATCAAGGTCCCTCAAATTTTGATGGAGCAGGGGTACAGCGACACAGAAATCTCTGGTCTTACGCTGGTGACGGATGCCTTATCAATCGAGCCAGAAAATGTGGAGGATAATATCCTGACGCTCTTCGGGCTTCCCGAACTCCAAAACCAAGTCTTCTCTGCCGTCTTTGAAAAAGAGATGACAACCCCTTCTTCGCTCGTGGAGTTTGATGAGCGCCTGGAAGGTGGCGACTCCGATCAGCTTCCCAATACGATTCGGGTCGACTTTCGGCTGACGATCGTGACCCCAGAGACCATTCGGCTCAACACGGTGGAACTGAGTGGGAATAAAAACATCACGCTGGATCTGAGGAGCTACCTCCCTGCCTCGCATGTGCTCAACAGCACCCAAATCCCAGCCTTCCTCATCCCAAATGGATACGTGCTCTCCGGTCGAACTCCAGCCGAAACTCAAGAAATCGACCTGCTGATCCAAGACTTCACGGACGTGAAAAACTATGTCTTGCCCTTGAAGATCCTGGGTATCGAATCCCCCACTATCCCCACTGAAGAGCCCACTTCGCCTGTGGTTGAGGAAAATCTAAAAGGCGCCTCAGACGGCTGCTTCCCAGATATCTCCAACCAGCCAGCAGAGTACCGGGACGCGATCTGCCTGGCGCAGCAATACCAGATCGTCTCCGGTTCCAACGGAAGCTTTCTGCCCAATGACCCGATCAACCGAGCTGAAATCAGCAAAATCCTCGTGACAGGGCCACTGGTGCTGTTCCAATTCCTGTCCACCAGCGACTTGCCAATCCTCAATTCAGCATTTACCAGCCAACGGTTCACCGACGTGCCGAGATCTGCCTGGTTCTATGGCTTCGTCGAGACCGTCCGTGAAGTCGACATCTTTACCGGCTACCCCGACGGTTCCTTCAAGCCAGCAAACTACCTGCTGCAAGCCGAAGCCGCCAAAGTCATCGTCAACACGCTCCTGCAGCTCCAACCATCGAGCTTCCCGAGCAATGTGCTCCAGGCTAATACCATCGCCGGAGATCAGTGGTTTTCACCGTATGTCCGCATCCTCAATCAAAACGGCGGCGACCTTCCCGACGCGACCGATGTCGCAGCGCTCTCTCGCCCGATTAGCCGCGCCCAATTCATCTACAATCTTCTCATCCTTTTGGACAGCAAAGCAGACGTGATCTCAACAGTCATGCAGCAACAATAGGAGGATGGTTAGTTCGGAGTTCGGAGTTCGGAGTTCGGAGTTCGGAGATGGTAGTTCTCAGAGAGAAACCGTTTAGCTTTCTAGGAAAGAGTTTTAGTCCTCCGTACCCTCCGTACCCTCCGTACCCTCCGTACCCTCCGTACCCTCCGTACCCTCCCCCATGCCCCTTAAGCCCCTTCCCCCTCCCTCACGTCCAAATTAATAAACTCAATCTCCGCCGGATCAACCGTCGGCATTCTTCGTACGACATCTTGGTGTTCGATGACATCCATGGACTTCAGCTGGGCTATTCTCATGTTCCAGACTTCATTCTCGATGATGAGTTCAGAACGCTGACGTTCCAAATCATTGATGACGACGCCTTGGGAAGAAATTTTGTTGAATTCAGACAGGTAAAAAAAGCAGGTCAGAACAATAAACAGAAACATGGTCATCATCAGTGTACTCGCATTGAGCAAGATCTTCTTCGACTTGTTCTTCTCGCGCTTGTTTTCAGTCGGGAGGACTGGGATCGGTCTTTTCTGAACCGTGATAGTTGCCATGATGGTCTAATGATAAACGATCTTCTCCGCTACCCTCATCTTCGCGCTCCTCGCTCTCGGATTCGTTCGCACTTCTTCTTCCGTCGGCACGACTGGCTTCTTCGTCAGTATACGAAGCAGCGGCTTTCGACCACAAGCGCAGATCGGGAGTTTCGGTGGACAAATGCAAGGATTTTCAGCTGACTTAAAAAAGTCCTTCACCATCCGGTCTTCCAAAGAGTGGTAACTGATGACGATGATCCTTCCTCCTGGCTGGATGAACTCAAGGGATGTCTTGAGGGCCTCCTCCAGCACTCGCAGCTCGTCATTGACGGCAATGCGCAGGGCCTGGAAAACCTTTGTCGCGGGATTTTTTTTGGAGGAGTAGAACCCAGCTGAACGATAGACGTCCACTATGAGGTCCTTCAACTGAGTCGTTTTTGTATAAACTGAATGCTGACGTGTTCGAACAATGGCCTGGGAAATCTTACGAGAGAGGGCTTCCTCACCATACTCATAAAAGATGTGCGTGAGCTGGTCTTCCTCCCAGGTATTGACGATTTGCCCAGCGGTGAGTTCCTGCTCCCGGTTCATTCTCATATCTAAAGGACCCTCTGTCTGATAGGAAAAACCTCGCTCCGCGGTATCGAAATGTGGAGAGGCAACACCGAGGTCAAAGAGGATCCCATCAAATGGCACGGACTCTCGTTCCAGGAAATGCCGAAGCTCTCCAAAGTTCATGTGAACTCCTCGAAATCGGGAATCAAGATCTTGTAAATTTTTTTTGGCAACTTGCAAATGGGACTGGTCCTGATCGATCCCTATCACCCTCCCTGAAAAAGTGGGGTCCATCAAAATGGCCTTGCTGTGGCCTCCCAAACCAAGGGTCGCATCAAGAATCAATGACCGATGCGGGAGGTCAAAGAAACGAAGAACTTCGGGAAGAAGGACACTGAGGTGAGTCATAGAAAGATGATACAGAGAGTATACCATACAATTTATTGACTCATTTACACTTTTATATTTTTAAGGCATATACCAAAACGGCGCATGTGAAAGCCAAAAAAAATTATGGTTGTGAAGCACAAGCCAAAAACAGCTGAAGCAATAATCTGTTCAAAAATAAAAACGCATGCACAAAGGAAAAGTTTGACTCTCCCCCTTGGAGGACTAATATCGGGACTGTCTTTTATTTTTTATTCTCCTCATATGACTAAGCAAGATCTCATCGCTACAGCTGCTCAATCAGCAGGTGTTACGAAGAAAGCCGCTTCTGATGTTCTCGAGGCAGTACTCGGAACGATCACGAAATCTCTCAAGAAAGGTGAAACCGTGACCATCACTGGTTTTGGTACCTTCCGTGTGAGCAAGCGCGCTGCTCGAACTGGAGTGAACCCACGAAACCCAAGCCAAAAGATCCAAATCCCAGCGATGAAGCTCCCAGCTTTCAAAGCCGGAAAAGCTCTCAAAGACAGTGTTCGATAGTGATCTGCTCGACTGAGAATCCTCAAAATCCCATAGCGTCTCACGACCTATGGGATTTTTTCTTTTCTGATGGCTGTAGTATCTGCAAGATCGTGACCATGTGTATACCCGACACCATTTAGCGTCACTCCGCTATTGAAGAAGCATTCCCAGTCGATTAGAATGACCGAGTAAAAATTCTACGAATGACCAAATACATTTTTGTCACGGGCGGCGTGTGTTCCTCGATAGGAAAAGGCATCTCATCTGCCTCTATTGGGAACCTCCTCACCGCTTGCGGATACAATGTATTTATGCAAAAGCTGGATCCCTATTTGAACGTCGATCCTGGGACGATGTCTCCTTTTCAACATGGAGAAGTCTTCGTCACGGACGATGGCGCGGAGACCGATCTGGACCTGGGACACTACGAACGATTTATCGACAAACCATTGAATCGATACTCCACGGTCACCACTGGCAGCATCTATACCGAGGTCCTGCAAAAGGAGCGGAAAGGAGACTTCTTGGGCAAGACCTTGCAAATCATTCCTCACATCACCAACGCGATCCAGGAAAAAATCATTAAAGGCGGTGAGTCAGCCAATGCTGATATCGTGGTGGTTGAAATCGGCGGCACGGTAGGAGACATCGAAGGTCAGCCCTACCTGGAAGCCATCCGCCAAATGCGGCACAATCTCGGCCCAGACCGGACTCTTTCCGTCCACCTCACTCTCCTTCCGTGGATCGGCGCGGCCAAGGAACTCAAGACCAAGCCAACTCAACAGTCAGTTCAGCTCCTCCGCTCGATCGGGATTCAACCGGATATCATCCTCGCAAGAGCCGACCAGTCTATTCCGAAGCCCCTGCTGCAAAAGATCTCTCTCTTTTGTGATGTGGAGGAAGAAGCCGTCATCCCCGTCACGACCGCAGAGACGATCTACCAGGTTCCACTCGAATTCGAAAAATACGGCATGACTGAAATCCTTGCCAAGAAATTGAAGCTCAAGAACAAGACGCCGAACCTGAAGGAATGGAAGAACATGGTGAATAAAATCAAGACGGCAAAGAAAACCCTTTCAGTCGGACTCGCAGGAAAGTATACCGATCTCGACGACGCCTACCTTTCGGTCCTCGAAGCGATCAAGGCCGCGAGCTACTCCCAAGGCTACAAGCCTGAAATCGTCTGGATCGATACCGAGAAGCTAGAAAAAGGAGATGCTGAGGAAAACAAGAAGCTCAAAATGGTAGATGGAATGATCGTTCCCGGAGGGTTCGGCAAGCGAGGCGTGGAAGGAAAGGTCATGGTGGCTCAATACTGCCGCGAAAAAAAGATCCCCTACCTCGGGCTCTGTCTTGGCTGTCAGATCATGACCATCGAGTACGCCAGAAATGTCGCTGGGGTCAAGGACGCGACCTCGCAAGAATTTGATCCGAAGGCAGACCATCAAGTCATCCAGTTTCTCCCCGACCAAAGTGAAGAAAAATCAAAAGGCGGGACCCTCCGCTTAGGCGCGCAAGAGTGCCTCATCAAAAAGGGAACCCTTGCCTACAAATGCTACAAAAAAACTTCGATCCTCGAACGACACCGGCACCGTTACGAAGTCTCGACGGACTACACCAACCCCTACTTCAGCCTGCTTCAGGACCAGGGCCTGGTCTTCTCCGGGACCTCCCCCGATGGCAAGCTGGCGGAAATCATCGAAGTCAAAGACCATCCGTTTATGATCGGCAGTCAATTCCATCCAGAATTCCTCTCCCGACCGAACCGTCCGCATCCGCTCTTCGCCGGATTCATCAAGGCGTGCTTGTAGGCCAACCCACATTATGACCACGCACACAAGATGACTCACTTGGTGAGTTCGATTCCTTTTCGTAGACTGAAAATAATTCTTTTTTCAGTATGGTTCAAAAAACTCATAAGAAGGCGGTAAAAATGTACGCCAAGTCTGAAGGGAACTTCAAAACCGGATCGGGTATGCCCCTCAAGAAGGAGAGTGATCTCTCTCTTTTCTACTACCCAGGCATCATCGGCATCCTTGAAAAAATTCAAGCCAACCCCGAGTCTCAAAAAAAATACTGCGTCCACCACAAGACCATTGGTGTGATCAGCACTCGTCCTAGTTCATACTACCCGCTGTTGTCAGCACGCGCTGGCCTTCTGTCCGAGGTCGCTGGTGTCAACGCGATCCCACTCTTGCTCCGCTACGAGAACCTCAATAACCTTCCTGCTCTCCTCGATCAACTGTCGCTCAACTTCCAAATGATGATTGCGTCCGATCTGAAGCCGTTGGAAAAGGCAATGATTCGAGAAGCCTACAAGGAAAAGGATTACCCGCTTTTCTTCACGGACGAACTCCAAGCAGCGGCGGTCATTACTGCGTTGCACAGCGCTTCGAAAATGCTGAAGAAGACTCTTAAAAAGGCAAGAGTGACCATCGAAGGCGATGACGAGCTGCTCGAGGAAGTCATCCAAATGCTGCAAAAAGAACAAGTCGAAAACTTGACCCTGTTGGATGAAAAAGGTCCGCTCTACGAAAAGCGCCCAAATATGAATAAGCGCAAGAACCAGCTCGTCCAGGCCTTGAAGCTGAGGAAAGACCAGCGGACCCGTGAAGAGGTACTATCAGAGACTGACCTTTATATTTCCGCTACCACCGACGACATCGGTGCTTCGGTGACCCAACACCTGCCAGAAAAGGCGGTCATTATCAGTCTGAAGTCCCACCGTATTGAAAAAAAGTCGAAGCAATCCCTCATTTCTACTTTGCCTCACCTTCCGAACCATCTGACAGATCTCCATATCGCCGTCGGGCTTGCGTCAGCTCTCAAGGAAGGCAAGAAGATCAAGCCAGCTTCATTAGGACAGGCTATAAAGGGTCTCCAAAGTGTCTTTAAAAGCCCAAAGCAGAATAAGCTCTTCCCAGGACTGTTGGAAAAGAAGTTGGCACAGAAAATTGCCAAAATGATCAAATAGTCCATTACAAAGGCGAGCATGATGATCCTCACGTTTTATGCTCATCTCCGTCTCGGGAGGTGATTGTTCCATTCTCCACTTGCCATACCACCGCTCCCTCAGGCACGAAGTCAACATGGGTCGTGCTAATAATCACCTGATCGACTTCAAAGAGTTCCAGAAGATTTTTTTGACGGTCCACATCGAGTTCAGAAAATACATCATCAAATAATACCACCGGCGTCTCCCCCGTCACTTCCTTCATGTAATCCGCTTCTGCCATCTTCAGCGACAAGACCGCCGACCGACACTCACCACGGGACGCGAAGTTCGCTAAGTTCCTGCCATTCATCTGGAAAACGAAGTCCTCCCGGTGGGGGCCGCCACAAGTCGTACCCGCCTCGATGTCGCGGGACCGCTTGGACTCGAGGTAGTCTCGGAAGCTGCGGTGAAGTTCTTGCAGTGAAGCCTCGGGCCACGGCTTTTTCCATTCCAAAAAGAACTCAACGGCTTGGTGGCTGATTTTTTCATAATTGATCGAGAGCCGTTGGTTGAGACTGGAGAAAACCTGGCGACGTTTCCAAAGGAGATACGCTCCGTACTCTGCTAATTGATCATCCCAGTAGTCCAGTTCATCGAGCTTACCGGTCTCTCGCAGACGGTCGAGGAGCTTATTACGGTGCTTGAGTACTGCTTGGTACTGACCTAAATGCTTCAAATACTCCGGGTCAATTTGGCTCAAAAAGACATTGATGTACTTGCGGCGAAGCTGGGGCGAGAGCATGACCATATTCAGGTCCTGAGGGGTGAAAAGAACCACCCTCAAATGCCCAATGTAGTCATACGGCTTTGTTTTGACTCCATTGATCTTGAGGCTTTTGGTCCTATTGGAAGTTCCGACTTCAAGGTCCGTTCTCCCAGCGCTGGTCTGCACCTGTCCTAGGACACGGAAGTACTCAGGCAATCCCGTTTCTGCTTCCTTTGAACTCCAGGAAATGAGTGGAGTGAGCGCCGTGCTAGAAAATCCTTTGGAAAGGGCGAGCACGACGATCGACTCCAAAAAATTGGTCTTTCCATGGCCGTTCTTCCCGACAAGAATCAAGATCTTCTTATCTGAAAGATCAACGGACAATCGTTCATAGTTTTTGAAATGTTCCAGCTGAAGGCCCAGCAACTTCATAGGTGTGCTAAATCCTCTTGAGTATAATGGCCAAACGCGGGAGATGCCATCTGAGCTAAAATCCCGGTTGAGCCATCGGATCGAGGAGATGAAGCTCAAATTCCAGCTCACGGATTCTTTTCAGAAGACGCGTCTCTTCATCACTTGGCAAAGTGAAGCCTCCTGTCATTCGCTGAGACTGGAGCAGTACGAGTCGCTCACGATGGATTTGCAACTCAAACGTCTTCCCACGGAACTGACGAGTTCGAAGGGTTTCGACTCGCTCGCGATAGACTTCACTAGCCGTCATTTGCTGCCTTGTTTGGCCTCCTCCTGCCTGTACGACCTGGTCGAGTTGTTCATCGAGGGCTGAGGAATCATCACTCTTCAGTCGCACAGCGGGGGGCTGCTGGCTTGATAGTCTGGCTGAAGAAGAAGCCGACGTCTTTTCGGAAGGGGCCACACATGAGGTCAGACTCAAGAGGGCAAGAACCCCAGCGCGGGACCAAGCGAGAGCCGTGGTCCGCGGTGCGAATTCCTGACGCGGTCCTTCATGAGAGCTCTCCTCTGGGAATGATATGGGATGAGAAGTCATAGAAAGAGAAGATAAGACCTCTTTATATGGAAAAATCCATCATTTGTCAAAAACGAAGGAGCGGAGTATGTTGACCACAAAAGACGTCATTCAACTCCATGCCAGAACTTCCCGAAGTAGAAACCGTTCGCCGACAATTGGAATCCAGTATCCTAAAAAAGAGAATCCAGTCAGTCCAGGTGCGAGATCCATCGATCCTTCGTCAGGAAATAAAGGACTTTACGAAGATGATCGAAGGAAACTCCTTCACCAGCATTTCAAGGGTGGGAAAGCTGTTGATCTTTCACCTGTCTTCAGGCAAGGCCATGACCGCACATCTCAAAATGACGGGGCAATTTCTCCATCAACAAGCAGGAGTGATCCAAGCGGGTATTTTTCCCCTGCTCTACGCATCAACCGCCGGTGGGAAGAAAACCGCGGGGAGATTTCGAGAAGACCAGATTCAACAAGGCCTGCAGGTGAAGCACACTCATGTTCTTTTTGAGTTTGAAGACGGGTCCGTGCTGGCCTTTCGAGATGTCCGCAAGTTCGGCTACCTGAAAGGAGTCTCCTCTGAAGAACTTCAGATGATCCAGCAGAGCTACGGCATCGACCCCCTCGACAGCCTGTACACCCGGGAAAACTTCCACAAGGCCTTTGAAAGACGTCAGAAGCCGCTGAAGGCAGTCTTGATGGACCAAAGACTCATAGCCGGCATCGGCAACATCTACGCCGATGAGATCTGTCATCAGACGAAGCTCCGCCCGGAAAAATCAGCGGCGAAACTCTCCAAAAAACAACTGGATGAGCTTTATTATGCCTCGTCCGAAATATTGAAGAACGCCGTGGGCCACAAAGGTACCACCCTCAGGGACTTCGCAGGAGTCGACGGTGAGCCCGGAAACTTTGCCTTTGAGCTGAAAGCCTACGGACGGCAAGGAGAACCATGCCTTCAGTGCGAAAAGGGAGTCATTCGTAAAATCACTTTTCAAGGAAGAGGAACGCATTATTGTCCCAACTGCCAGCGCTGAGCAGCCATAGAGCCCTTTTCAACCTCCTTTTTCTTCGAGAGGACATGGAGCGTAATCCTTCGAAACATTTCAAATGGAACGGTCAGTGGCTGACCAGCTATTCGAAAAAGAATTTTTCCTGCTGCCTGTTCACGCTCCAGCACTCCGCCCAAACAGTAACTGTCAGCTCCAGAGTTCAAAGTGTCCTTTAGCCCGCTCAGCATCAATTTCCGGGTATTATTCAACACTTCGAAAAAACGGTTGAAGGCTTCCACGTCCTCATCGAAAAGATCGAGCTCAAGGACTGGGGTCTCTTGCTGCTCGCCATTATTCTGGAGAGAAGCGTAATACTCCGCTTCGGTCATGAATTTGAGCATGGAAAAAAAAAGATGGCAAGATTGTACTGATTCATGCACAAACTGCAAGGATCAAACCACTCTACACTCGCCTTCCGTTCACCTTTTGTCGGTCGATGATGTACCAGCCCGTACAGATGAAGACGAGATAGGCAGCATAGCTGAGCACTTCCAATAAACTCGGATTGCCGTTCCATCCGAAGACTCCCTTCATCAAGGAACCAATAACGCCTTCTTCATGGAGCAAAGGATAGACACCTTCTTCCACAACGGGAGGGTTCAGATCCCAGACGTGTTCCACCACCACCGGGATCCATCCAGCCTCTTGAAGTTCGTGCACGCCATGAGCGACCAGCCCTGCGGCAAAGAGAATCAGCACGACGCTGGTCACGGTAAAGAAATGCCGCAAGGAGACTTTCTTTAGCCCAGAGAACAAGAGATACCCGATCACGATAGCAACAATAATTCCGGCAATGGCAGCAAAAAAACTGTTGCTTCCAGACTGAAGAGCCGATGCCTCCAAAAACAATACCGTCTCAATGCCCTCGCGCAGAACCGACAAAAGGACTAAGAAAAAAATCCCAATCCGGCTGCCCTTTTCCAAATGAAGATCTACTTTCTCACGAATTTTTTGGGAAAGAACATGTCGCTGCTGAATCATCCAAAGAACCATCCAGGTAATAAGCGCAGCCGCTGTGAGCATGACAATGCCTTCATACACTTCCTCCACCGTTCCACTAAACCCTCCAAAATACCACTGCAAACCGAAGCCTGCGAAGATACTGAGGACAACAGCAGCTGCGACAGCTCCATAGACCACCTTAAACCAGCTCCTCTGACCAAGCTGAGAGAGATAGGAAAGCACTATTCCAACGACCAGTGCGGCCTCTAGTGTCTCTCGAAAGGTGATAATAAAGTCTGTCATGGTGAAAAAAAGGAAGTGTATGGAATCTACTGCTTTTGCAAATAAACTGCAATAAGAGTGCGTGCGAGTGGTATGGAATCTGGTTGATGTACATAGGAAAATACCATAAAATAATCGAGCAAAACCTTGAAAAATGGAACTTTCCCGACATCAGCGAAGAATACTTCTGGTCCAAGCTATCTTTCTTTGGGAAGACCTTCTCAAACGAAAACCAGAAATAGCCGACAACGAACTCGACCAGCAGTACGTGCTGGAGTACATCTGGAAAAACATGCAGGAAAACACTTCGAATGAAGCCATCAATGACTTCGACCACGAGCGTTTTTTTGGAATGGTGAAACAGTTGGAATCCCTCCGCTCAATGATCGTCCAATATGCTCCCGAGTGGCCATTGGAAAAGATTGCCAGTCACGATCGAGCGATCCTCTATCTGGGCGCGTACGAACTCCTCTACACTGATGTGCCTACCCCAGTCATCATCAACGAAGCGGTAGAACTCGCCAAAGAATTCGGCAGCGAGCGCAGCTCAAAGTTCATTAATGGAGTCCTCAGCAGCATTAATAAAGAAAAGGCCAAAGCCTGAAGCACCCTCCGTACCCTCCGTACCCTTCAAACCCTTAAAACCCTTAAAACCCTTCCCCCTCCCCATGGACTACTCCCCCCTCATCGCTAAAATCGGCCTCACCGAAAACACTCCCGAACTCCTCGACCAAGTGTTCATCCATCGTTCCTATGTGAATGAGCATCGCAGCCAAAAGCTGGAAAGCAATGAACGGTTGGAATTCCTCGGGGATGCAGTCCTAGAGTTGGTCACGACAGAATACCTGTTTCGCAACTTTAGCAACTCCGAAGGGGAGCTCACCAACTGGAGGTCAGCCTTAGTGAAAGGCCCAACTCTGGCTGAGGTGGCACAAGATTTGGAACTGGGAACCTTTCTCAAGCTCTCTCGAGGTGAAGAAAAAAGTGGAGGACGTGAAAAAGACTATTTGCTCGCGAATACTGTTGAAGCACTGATCGGATATATCTACATACAGGGTGGATACGCGAAAGCCCAGCTTTTCATTCACAAGTACATTCTGGTTCGATTGCAAAATATCCTTGAAAAGAACCTCCATATCGATTCCAAATCATATTTTCAGGAAACAGCTCAAGAAGTATTGGGAATCACACCGACCTATGATGTCCTGAAAGAAGAAGGTCCAGACCACAAGAAAACCTTCACCATGGGGGTGTATTTGGAGGGGGAAATGATCGCTACCGGGAATGGATCGAGCAAGCAGATTGCCGAACAAGATGCCGCTCGGAACGCCCTCATCAAAAAAGGATGGATGATCAGCCAGGATAAACAACGCCAAGAATAATATCAGCCAAATTGCTGACGATGCTGTAGGCCAGGATGACCAGTCCAAGCCCAACAAAGGCCCAGGTAAGGGTTGTTTTTGCATTCGTAAGGGAATCCTCTTGACCTCTCCCGGTGATCAGAAGTCCTGCACTGTACATGATGACCACCACCGCCACACCTCCCGCCAAAAAGAAAATCGGCTGGATGACATAGGTCAAAAGAATACTTTCAAACGCCTTCACTGCACTCGTCTCACCTTCGACCTCAAACCTGGGCAGATTGCTGGGAAGTGTAACGCCAGATCGTTGCAATGTCTCGCTCAGCGGAACACCATTTCCAAAATTTCCAGCGACGTCAAACGAGGCTGAAGCAGAAGCTTGAAACGCAAAAAGAAAACAAAAAGTCAGAACTGAAGCAAAAAATCTCTTCATTAGAAAAGGCTAAGAACATTGGCAACGATCGAATACGAGAACGCAGCTAATACAATCCCGATGATCCCAAATACAATCATTTTAGATGACTTCGTGAGCTGTTCTTCATTGTCCCCATAGATGATCAGCATAACCCCAGCGTAGACAAAGACGATCAATGACAACCCACCAATCAGGATCGAAACCTGCTTAATAATCCAAGGAATCCAGCCATCGATGAGCTCCGCATCAATAAAAGTCACCGCTGGGACATCCGTTGCTATAGGTCCAGGACCATCCATGTAGTCAGCTCCAGTATTTATACTGCTAAATGGGCCAATAACCTGCGTCGTCAAAACCCCACCAATGAAATACGAACTGAAGACTACCCCAGCTGTCATCGCCAAAACCAACAATAAAACCGTTTTCAAACGCATAAAGAAATGCTAATCTCTTTTGCAAGTCTATCATAGAGAGAAGAGAAATTTTCAATGATCAATTTTCAATGTTCAACAAATAGACGTTTTAGCAAGAATTTATCCACTTCTTCCATTCCAACCGAAACTGGTGGTACATGGAAGGGGCGGAATGGCAAGGGATTCCTCCATTTCGTCTCCCTCCAAAACCCCTCGACTCCAGTCGGAATGGGAAAAAGGGAAGCCCTCATCACCCTCAAACAAGTACCCCTCCGCTGATTCTAATCTCCCCCCTCGGCTGGTTCCAATCTCCCGATTGGAACCACAATGTCAGCACAGTCTGGTTCGGATCAGAGATCAAAACCAGCTAAATCAATACCATGAACATCCAAATCCTCCATCAAGACGGCAAAGCTAGGCGTGGGAAAGTCCAAACCCCCCATGGTGAAATCGACACTCCCTTCTTTATGACGATCGCTACCGGTTCAGCGATCAAAGGGATCGAAGTCGATGAAGTCAGAAGGCTGGGTGGACAAATCATCCTCTCGAACACCTACCACTTGCACCTCCGTCCGACTTCGGAACTCATCCGAGAACTCGGAGGCCTTCACAAATTCATGAACTGGGATGGACCCATCCTGACAGATTCCGGAGGATTTCAGGTGTTTTCACTCGCGCAAATCCGAAAAATCACGGAAGAAGGAGTCAAGTTCAACTCCCACATCGACGGTAGGGAAATCATGCTCACTCCGGAAGCATCCATGCAGATCCAGATGAACTTGGGGGCAGACATCATCATGGCCTTCGACGAGTGCAAGGCTCCGGACACGAAAAGAAAAGTCGAACAATCGCTGGAGGTCACCACCCGCTGGGCAAAACGGTCCTTGGAATATGTTCGGAAAGTCCAGGCGGAGGACAGTACACTTCCGACCAAAGGTCAGCAGCTCTTCGGCATTGTCCAAGGATCAATCTTTCCTGATCTTCGCAAAAAGTCGGCGGAAGATCTCGTGAACATCGGCTTCGACGGCTACGCCATCGGTGGCCTCTCCGTTGGGGAAAAAGAAGAAGTCATGTACCAAATGGTAGATTCAACACTCCCCTACCTCCCTGAAGATCAACCAAGATATTTGATGGGGGTTGGAACCCCCTTGAACATCGTGGAATCGGTGGCCCGCGGCGTCGACATGTTCGACTGCGTCCTCCCCACCAGAAATGCCCGCCACGGACACCTCTACACTTCACAGGGCACCATCAACATCCGCAATCAAAAGTATGCTCGCGACACCTCCCCACTCGACCCGGAATGCTCCTGTCTGACGTGCCAAAAATACACCAAAGCCTACCTCCGCCACCTCATGACCTCCGGAGAAATCCTCGCCATTCCCCTTCTCGTTCGTCACAACGTAGCGTATTATATTCACCTCATGAAATCGATCCAGAAGAGCATCGAAGAAGGATCGTTTGAGCAGCTGAGAAGCAAGATTCGTGAGTTATATACCAAAGCATAATTTCCCATTCCGACCGGAGCACTGTACTCAGTGCGGAGTGGAGGAATCCCTTGGAATGGCTAGAGTAGGGATTCCTCCACTCCGTCCATCTCCAATTTCTCAACTCAATCCGGTCGGAATGGAAAAAACCCTTAGAACCCTTAGAACCCTTAGAACCCTTAGAACCCTTAGAACCCTTAGAACCCTTAGAACCCTTAGAACCCTTAGAACCCTTAGAACCCTTAGAACCCTTAGAACCCTTAGAACCCTTAGAACCCTTACACCCCTTATGACCCTTCCCCCCCCTCCCCAAAACATCTTCCGCGCCTACGACATCCGCGGCAAATACGGGTCAGAAATCAACGCTGAAACAGCGCGTCAAATTGGAAAAGCCTTCGTCAGCTTTATCATCGATCGGTACGAAATCCAGCACCCGAGAATCGTGGTAGGACGTGACAACCGGACTCATGGAAAAGAACTCCAAAAAGCCTTCATTGGAGGCCTGATGGAACACGGAGCAAGGGTTTCTCTGCTGGAGGATTCGACGAGTCCTATGCTCTATTTCGCCGTCTGCGAAGGAAACTATGATGCAGGGGTAAATGTTACGGCCTCCCATAATCCGGCTGAATACAATGGCTTCAAACTGGTCGGGCGCGAAGCCCACTCCATCTGTGGTGCCGAAATCCAGACCATCAAGCAAATGATCTTTGACCAACAGTTTGCCGCGGAATCAATTGGAACGATGGAGGAGATCATGATCGAAGAAAACTACTACGAAAAAATATCCTCGATTATCAACCTAACGAAACCACTTAAAATCGTGCTAGACGCTGCCAATGGCATCGCAGGAAAACACTATCCTGAGCTGTTCAGAAGGCTGGGATGTGAAGTGATCGAGCTGTACTGCGATCAAGATGGAAAATTTCCCAATCACGAACCAGATCCGGTGGTGGAAGCAAACACCGAAGACTTAAAGAGTGCGGTACTTGAAAACAAGGCTGACCTGGGGATCTCCTTCGACGGCGACGGTGATCGCTGCGCCATCGTGGACGAACAAGGCAAGTACCACGACGCCAACGAAAGCTTTGTTCTGCTTATTCGTGATATCTTGTCACGGCACCCGGGATCATCAGTTGTCTACACCGTCTCCAATTCACTCATTGTTCCGGAGGAAATCAAAAGCAACGGAGGCATTCCAAAAATGGTTCCGGTTGGACACTCCCACGTGGAAGTCGCCATGCACGAGACGAAAGCGCCTCTTGGCGGTGAACAAAGCGGACACTTCTTCTTGGCAGAAAACTACTACGGATTCGACGACGCCGCCTACACGTCAGCCAAACTCCTGGAAATCTTCTCAAAAACCAACGAACCAGTTTCCAGCTCCTACGCAACTATTCCCCTCGTTTATTCCAAGCCAGAATTCCGCCCCTTCTGCGCCGACGACCAGAAGTTCAAAGTGATTGAGAATCTCGCTCAAGAGCTCGGCCAAAGCTACCGCTGTAATACGATGGATGGGGTACGGGTTGAGTTCGACGATGGCGCGTGGCTAGGAATCCGGGCAAGTAATACATCTCCTTGTGTCTCGGTCTGCATGGAGGCGAAGGATTCAAAGCGGCTGGAGGAAGTTTTTGAACTTGCAAAAGAATCCCTCAGAAAGCATCAGATCGAAGTCGAATAAAGAAAATCATTTCGGGTCACGACTTCCTATATACTCTTTTAGTAAATCATCTGGGTGGATGTAAGTGATGTACGCAGATCTCCTCCCTTGCAGCATCGTAAGAAACTCAAAATCCTGGTTAAAACTAAGAATATCCAGTTTGTGCTTCTTTGCTATGAGAGCAATCTCACATACTTCCAATGGAACAACTTCATTCGCAGAAATTTTTCTACCGAAACTTTTCAAAAAATACTGGGATTTATTTTCATTAGAATAGATATATAAATTTATAAGAGTCTTTGGAAAGATATGATTGAATAATCGAGAAAGCCAAGGCAACTTTAAATATCCTTTCACATAAGATCTTGCTATCTTTGCTCTCATGTCGGCCTTCTCTAAAGGAAATAAAACCATTTCTTTTGACCGCGTGAACTTCTTCATAAATATGAGAGCGCCGTAAAATCTTAAGGCACCTAATTTCAATTTTGCAAGGTGCGGCAAATACAAAATATGTCTTCGGTGAACCAAAGGCTTAGACAATCTTGCGTCCTCCAAAAAAGCAACCAACTGAGTATGATAGATGTAATCTTTTCTGTCTAAATACACAAAAATGCTTTCATCGATGAGGTACTTTTTCATTAATCTATTTAGCTACTGCTTCTCCTTTGCCGCTACTATAAAACTTATGTTCTTCCAAGAATTTCTCTAACCCCTTCTGATCAATCTCATCTTTAACTTGTCGCTCATTTTTTAGCACAACAAATAAACCCTTGCCAAAGCCTATTAATTTCCAGAAATGAGTCATGTCTAATGATTTAATGCACCTTAACACTACCAAATACAATTAAAAGCGATCAAACACATATTGTAGCAGCAATAATACTGATTGGCACCTGTCAATATTAAGAAAAAATGAATGTCTTGTACTGAATTAACCTGCATTTAGCCCCTCCCCCTCCTTCGCCTTCAGCAACTCCTGTGGCTTGGTGGTAATGATCTTGTCTTCACCATACGAAGCAATGATCTGGATCGCCACGTGCTTGTTCCCGGCGAAGAAGAGACCTTGTCCGACCCCTGAATTGAGCAGGAGGTATTTTTCACCGTCTGTCAGATTGAAGATCTTTTGCAAGTACTCGATCGCCGCTGGAGACTGCTTCAACAGCAATTGAATGGACGAGTTGGTGATGATCGGTTTCCCAAACGGGGACGTCACGAAGTCTTCCACATCCTGGGTGATGGTCGTGACACCGAGGTAATACTTACGGGCACGTTTCGCCAAACCATACAAGAACTTCGCGCTGTCCTGATGCTGCATCATGATCCAGGCCTCATCGATGATCAGCATTCGGCGTTTCAGTTTGCTGCGGACCTTGTTCCAAATAAAGTTCAAAATCACATAACTCGCCAATGGGCGAAGCTCATCTTCCAGGTCTCGGATCGAAAAGACAATCATGCCGGAGGCTAAATTGACGTTGGTAGGCTGATTGAAAATCCCGCTGTAGGTTCCTTCTTCGAATTTCTTGAGCCGTTTCCCCATATTTTCCGCACCCTTGGTTCCTTCCAAAATCTGAACGAGATCTGACATCAGAGGAGGTGCTAATGACTCTGGATCTTCGGTATCCATGGTGATTCCCTTGGCCTGATAGGTCTGAATCAAGGCCTGGTCAAGAAGACCTGCCTCTTCATCCGTGATCTGGCCTAGCATCAGTTTAACGAGTCCGGTGAGGTTAATAATGTGCTCCCGCAATCGGTCCCCAGGTTTCTCCACTTGATCCTCTGGCTTCCCGGGAAGGTCAAAAGGGTTGATACGTTCCTCGGAACTCAAGGAGACATTGATATAGGTCCCTCCGACAGACTGACACAAAGTCTTGTACTCGTTTTCCGGGTCAATGACCAGAACATCGGTACCCATCATCAGAGATCGAAGGATTTCGAGTTTCACCGCATACGATTTCCCGGCACCTGACTTGGCGAAGACGACCGAGTTAGCATTTTCCAATTCAAATCGATCAAATATCACCAGAGAATCATTGTGTCGGTTCAAACCATACAAGATCCCACGGTTGGAAGTCAGTTCAGAGCTGGTGAACGGGAAAGTCGTGGAAAGGGGTCCCGTATTCATGTTGTTCATCATTTCCAATTCGTCCAGCGCGAGCGGGAGACTGGAAGTGAAAGCATGGTCGATCTGCATGTCAGCTCGTTTGGTAAGCACTAGCTTCCCTCCCAAAAGGCTTTCTAGTTGCTTGGAGAGTCGATCCAGCTTTTTTTCATCTTCGGAATACAGCGTGAAGTACAAGCAGAATTGAAAGAATCGTTCCGTACCTCGTTGAAGGTCCCTTCGCAAGGTTTCAGCATCTTCTAGCGCAGTTTCCAAAGCAGGATCCTCGACCACCCCCCGTTCACGATCCATACGGATACTGGAGCGGAATTGCGCCACCTTCCGACGGAGCTTCTTCATGATGGCCGCGGACTCATACGGGTAAACGAACATGGAAATATCCATGGTCACATCAAAATTGATGAGCGGAGCAAGCCAGTTCGTATCCAGGAAACGAGGGTATGAATAAACATAAAACGACCGTACCCAGACATCACCGATCTTGATCTTAGTCGAACTTATCTCCATGGAAGAAGGGGCGATCAAATCCTTGATCGTCGCAATACCTTCTTGGAATTTCTTCTCATCCTCCATCAGCAGCTTTTTTTCTTCTGGGGTGAGTGTCTTCTCATCCTTGTCCGCGAGGTTCTTCAAATCCACCTGTACCGAAAGGCTTTCAGTAAGCTTCCCTTCAGCCTTAATGAGGGGTTCCTGTTTCGGCTCAACAGACTTCACAGAAGCATCAGTGGAAGCCTGGCCATTGGCAGTCGCCGCTGGCTGCGAAGGACTCGCTGAACCTTGCTTAGCCCTCGATGCCTCATAGGCTGCCTTATTCTTGGCCACATGAGAGGCCCACCACCCCTTGACCTTGCCAATGAAGCCAGTTTGGTTTGATTCGGAATAGGCTTCTTTCGCCTTTTCCATCTTGGCCTGGAAGTTTTCCTTTGCTTCGGTATACGGATTTTCTTTTTGTATTTCGACCGCCATGGAAGTGATTAATTTTCTCTCCATTATACCAAAAAAGAGGAGGAATAACAAGCCTCAGCAGCAATAAAATGCATCTCTCAATCCCAAACACTCCTAACCCTCCCAATCGTCCCAATCGTCCCAATCGTCCCAATCGTCCCAATCGTCCCAATCGTCCCAATCGTCCCAATCGTCCCAATCGTCCCAATCGTCCCAATCGTCCCAATCGTCCCAATCGTCCCAATCGTCCCAATTGTCCCAATCGTCCCACCCCCCCCTACTCCCCACGCCCCAACCACTCCATCACCTTCTCCGCACCACGACTTTCAAACAGAATAACAAACCGTTCCTGAGATCTGCCTTCTAGCAGTTTCTGAAGAGAATGGATCATTTCTTGCTGGTCCTGAACTTCAAAAATATGAGATCTCCCGAGACCGCCTTTGAGAGCGCCAGCGGTGAGGTACTGGGAGAAGCTGGAATCGGTGAAAAACACGTCATCCACATGGTGGCTAATGAGCTCTCCGAACCGCTCATGAAGACTCGGGGATGCCTCGCCAAGCTCAAGGATTCCTGGAAAAAACAAGACTCGGTGATAGCCTTCAAATCGCTGCAAATGCGTCAGAGCTTCCTGAAGACCATCGGAGTTCACATTGTAGCTGTCATCAATGATATACCCTCTTGAAAAAGTCAGAAGAGTCATGGTTTTGTCCGGGGCGGCGAGAGAGCTGATCCGCTGCGCAATGCGCTCCAATGAAAGACCGAGCGACTCTGCCACGACGATGCACATTAAAAGATTCACGACTTGAAAGGATCCGAGCAATGAAGCCGTAAAGACCCGGCCTTTGTACCGGAACTCAATCGAATCTTGGTGAACCTTGATGTCCTGCGCCACCGCGTCACCATGAACAGTAGAGCAAACAACAGATCGGACCTCTGAGGGTTTCAAACGACTCTTCAGTTCTGCAGAATCCCCGTTAAACACAGCCAAACCATCCTTCGGGAGTGCCTGGATCAACTCCCATTTAGCCTGGAAGGTGTGATCAATACTTCCAAAGAGCGCCGCATGCTGATCATTGAGCCCGGTGAACACTCCGATCTGAGGAACCGCGATTTGGCAACACAACCCGATCTCACCTCGTGAATAAGCCCCCATCTCGCAGACAAATACCTCATGGTCCTCTTTCAAGTCCTTCAAAATGGTCTGAGCAATACCGATTTCAGTATTGGTATTTTTTTGGGTTTTCAAGACTCGGAAGTCTTCAGCAAGAATGTGGGAGAGGTACTCTTTGACACTGCTCTTGCCGTAGCTTCCGGTGATCCCAATAACCTTCAGCTCCTTCATCCCGAGGCGCTTCGCTTGAGCCTGATGAAAGATCCTTCGCTTCGCGAACCGACTCATGCGATTGAAGACCCCCACAACTGCCGCGTGGATATCATGCTCTACCGCAACAAAAAAGAGCAGAAAAAAAGCGATCGCGTCTATGGTGGGATCCCCGGACATCGACCACCAAAAAAGAGCGAGACAAGCGAGCTCGATCAAAAATGTCGACGAGAAAATCATCAAAGCCTTTGCGGTGGGACGAGGCCGTCGGAACTTGCGAAGAAGAACGGTGTGAAAATCCTGAAGCACTTCAGCTAAAAACAACACCGCAACGACCAATGGAAACCACTGAAGAAAGCCCTCCTCACCAGGAAGGTCAAAAACCCAAAAAGCGCCATACACAAAGACCAGCACAAGTGCCAGGAGGTGAAACGTATTGATGAAAAAGTTTTTCCCTCCTTGCTGGAACAAAAATTCCTTCATCCGATCCCAGCGGTACTCCTTCAATTGCCAGTAGTAGGTCGACTGAGAGAGCGCCGCGGCTGTTCGAAGAAGCCAGAGTATGGAAAGAAATGGAATCAAGAGAGTGCGTAAAGTCCTTGAGATGATACTAGAAGAACGATGAACAATAAACAGTGAACGATAAACAATAAGCAATGAACAATAGAACTTCCGTCCTAACGAAGCTAACGAAGCCAATGAAGCTAGCACCCTAAAAACTCCGAACTACGAACTCCCAACTCCCATCTATTAACCATCAACCATGAACTATCAACTATGAACCATCAACCATGAACCCTCAACTATGAACCATCAACCATCCCCCTCCTCCGTCAAGAACTTTTGCACATTATCGGTCAAATTCGTTTTGCAATGAAGAAGCTTTGGGGGCAGTATGGGGTTCCCCAGACCGAGTTCACACAAACACTCGAGCAAGGCTTTCGCCTTTCATGGAGCCAAAAAGTCCCTATTCTTTTTTCAATTTTACTGTGGATAAAAAAGAACTTTGGAATAGCATTCTGATGCGGATGAGCACCATCATCCCTCACGCTCAGTTCATCACGTGGTTCAAAAAAACCGTTATCATGGACATCGATCAGGATCTTTTGGTCGTGGGCGTACCGCTCCCCATGGGATTGGATTGGATCAATAAGCATTTTCGAGCAGACCTGCTGAAAACGGCTCAGGAATTTCTTCCTCAAATCAAGGAGATCAATATCCAAGTGGACGCGAGCCTGATGAAGGAAGATGATCCACGGCACATCTCGGATGAGATCTTCAATAAAAAGAATCCTAACAAAGGCCGGAAGAAACCGAGACAAGCCGAAGTGATGCTCTCCGAGGGCCTAAGCACCAAAATCCTCGACCATTCCTACACGCTCAACAACTACATCGTCGGGCAGGAAAACCGACTCGCGCATGCGGCCTGTTCGGCCGTGAGCAGTGCCCCAGGAAAGACCTATAATCCGCTCTTCCTTTATGGAAACACTGGACTGGGCAAGACGCATCTGCTGCAAGCAACCGGAAATGAGATCCTCAAACGGAATCCAGACATGCTGGTGATCTATACGACATCGGAAGCCTTTGGAAATGACTACATCCAGGCCCTGGGAAAGAGAAAGATGGACCAGTTCAACAACCGCTACCGCAAGGTCGACGTCCTCATCATCGACGACATTCAATTTCTTTCTGGAAAAAACAAGACGGAAGAAACCTTTTTTCACACTTTCAATGCGCTCTACGATGCGGGCAAGCAGATCATCATCGCTTCCGATCGACCTCCGAAAGAGCTCAATGAGCTCGATAAACGGCTCACGGGACGCTTCGAAATGGGCATGATTTGTGACATTCAGTTTCCGGAATTCGAAACTCGATTTGCTATCCTCCAGGAAAAGGTCAAAAAGCATCAGATCATCATCGATCCGAAAGTCCTCGAATTCATTGCTTCCAATGTCACCCAATCCATCCGTGAACTGGAAGGCGTACTCCTGCAAGCCATCGCCGAATCCGAGCTCGAGAACAGCACGCCCACTGTTCGCTCCGTGGAAAGAGTGCTGCTGAAGCACAACCGATCCGCGAGGATCATCGGTGGCAGCCAGCAATATGAATCCGCCGAGGACAAGATGCAGTCGGAAGAGGACCTCATCGAAACCGTGGCCAAATACTTCAATGTTGGTTCAGATCAAGTGCTGGGACCTTCTCGAAAGCAGGAAATCGCCCTCACTCGACAAGTGGCGATGTACATGCTGAAACGAGAACTGAACTATTCTCTCGAAAAAATCGGACAGATCTTCGGGGGGAGAAATCATACGACCGCCATGCACTCCGTGAACAATATCAAATCACGTCTACAGTCAGACCTAGGATTAAGAAGGGATATTAATGCGATTAAGAAAGAGCTCGGAATGGCATAGAAATTTTCAATTATCAATTCTCAATTTTCAATCAATAAACAATGTGTCAATGTCCAATGAGAGAAAATATGATTTAGAAGCAAGAACAATAGCATTTGGGGAAGATGTGATAGAACTTTGCAAAAGCACGAAGCAAGACGCAATCTCTAGCAAAATCATTGGACAATTAGTCAGGTCAGCCACAAGTATTGGTGCGAACTATATGGAAGCGAATGGCGCAAGTTCTAAAAAAGATTTTAGAAATAAGATTTTTATTTGCAAAAAAGAAGCGCAAGAAACAAAATATTGGTTAGTGATGCTCAAGAAATGTGAGCCATTAAGAGGAGAAAACATAAAAAAACTATGGAAGGAAGCACAGGAGTTAACACTGATATTTCAAAAAATAACTTCTACCCTCGATGGAAAGCCATAAAATTGGTATTTTGAAAATTGATTGAAAATTAAAAATTGAAAATTGTAAATTAATGAATATTCATGTCACAAAAAAAGTACCCCAAAAAGGGTTTCGGTTCTTACCTCCTCCCCTTTACGCTTATTATCGTCCTGGTCGCCTCAGGATGGTACATCGTCCAAAACAAGGTTAATCTTTCCGACCTCCAAAGACTCCTCCAACCCCCACCAGTAGCCAAAGATGAAAAGGTCACCATCGTGTACCAAGAAGGCGATAACGAATTAAAGCCCTGGAGTGATGAAAAGTGGGGACTTTTAAGGGACACCGACTTTCTTCAAGCCGGTGACACGATCAAGACTTCCCCAACGGGACTCCTGGTCCTGAGGTTTTTCGAAGGCAGTGAAATCCGCCTCGACAAGAAAACTGAAATAAAGCTGATCCGACTGGACAAAAACGTGACCGAAGGCGATCACATTTCCATTGAGTTGATCTCAGGACAACTATGGCGAAGAGGGATGGATGGAAACACCCAAGAGGCTGATTTCATCATCAACACTTCACGGCAAATTATTCAGATGAACAAAGCAAGTGTCATCGACCTCAGCACCAACCCTGACCGGCTTCGGGTGATCGGCGGGCAGGTAGTGAGCAACGTGGCGGAGCGAATGAATGGCACCCGCAAGCCCATCGGCCAGCTCGAACTCAGCGGCGGCCAGCAAGTCACCCTCGACGACCTCAATCTCGACCTGTTGAAGGCAGGTGAAAAGAATATCGTGAGCATCCTTGATGAATCATATCGATCATCAGAATGGTACTTATGGAACCTGGAAAAGGAAGAACAGCTCGGTCTCGTGACAGAAATCGTGGAAGTAGCTGAACTTCCAGCGGTGGAGCTGGAAAGCCTTGAAGAAGGGCTTGTGGTAGTCACCACTCCTACAGCCAATCAAAAAGTAGGCGCACGAGTCAGCGTGACCGGAACATACGATAAAGATCAGATCGAGAGCATTTGGGTCAATGACCAAAAAGCCACCCTCGGCCTCACGGACCAATGGGAAGCAGTAACAACCCTTTCCGAACAAAAGAACAGCATCCAGGTGACCGCCCAGGAAAAAGGCTCTGAAAAGAAAAAGGAAGTGGTTAAGCTAGACCTCAAAGTCGACACTCAAGGCCCCATCCTTGGGAACATCACGAAGCCGGAAGTGGATGAAAACGGCAATGGAGTCATCAGTGGAGACACCATCGAGCTGATAGGAGAAATCGACACCGATGCGGAGAAAGTCTGCATTTCTCACAACGACAGCACGCCTGCCTACTGTCTCAAGCAGTTCGTGGCGGGGGCAAAGACCTATCGCTATTTGGGCGGGGTCGGCTACGGAAATCTGGTCTCAGGAAAGAATAAGTACAGCATCTTCGCGTACGACGCGCTGGGCAACACCAGTCAAAAGACGGTCTACATCTTCAAAGACCAGGAAAAACCAACGACTCGATTGATCGAAGATACTCCGTCGACGCCTCCTACGACGACCGCTGTGGAGCTTTCCAAACCTGTGATCACGTCTCCAGACCCCAGCACAGTGCTTCAAACCAGTGAACAGAGCCTGACCATCACCGGGACGGTGGATCCAAAAAGTCAGAGCCTCTTCATCAACGACAAAAAAGCCACTTTCACAGCCGGATCAACCAGCTTCGAAGTGACGATCAGCCTTCAAGAAGGCGAAAATCTCCTCAAAGTACAATCGAGTGATGCTCAGGGCAACAGGAGTAAGACCGCTACCTTGACCGTAATTTACTTGAAAGAAAGTGCTTCGGAGGAGGCAAGCGTCGAATAAAGCACCATTTCCCAGTCCGACTGGAATCGATTCGGTTTGCGAAGGGACCTATTCGACGTGCTCAGGCTAAACTCGACGCAGGAATACCTGGCAGGGTCAAAGAGAAAGATTCCTTCCCTTCACTTCGCCCGGAATGGAAGAAGGGCTAAGGAATTGCCACTGGAATCATTGAAAAAGGGCTTCATTTTTGGTATAATATGGAGAAAATAAACACCAAAATGACCCAAGAAGCCTTCATTGCTTTCGTACAAAACCAAGCCTTCCTCGGCAAAGAGCGTCAGGACGACCTGGTCCAAAACGCAGCCTGGATGACGGCTCCAGAGCGGGAACTTGTCTCCAAAGAGATCGAAACGGCCGAGAAGACCATAGAAGCCAACAACAGAGCCATGGTCGAAGAGCTCGATCGCATCGAACAAGCCGTTCGAAAATTTCAGCATGAAGACCTCCCTACACTGGCAAAAGCTGAAGAAACCAGTGAACACGCCAGCGATGAAGAACGCGCCGATGAACTCCTTCAAAACCTCTAAATGCTCCACTACTCATTCAGATCGGCGAGTAGGGAGTTCCGACAAAAAAGACTTGTGTTCTTTGGCGAGGGGCCCGAGCAACGCATGGATGAGCAGACCAGGAAGCAGGAAACCCAACAACTCAGTGCAAGACTGAAAGCTGACAAAGAGAAAGTGGGAGATAATTCTTCAGAAGAAATCGAGGGAAAAGCCAAGGCAGTGGCAACAGAAATCAAGAACGTCGCAGACAAGGTCGCAATACTCGGGTCAAATGTTTTCTCAAAATTTAAAGATCTCCTGAATGATCCAAAAGTAAATATAAAACTTACGGATATCAAAAGCCTCGACGCAGAAACCATCCAAAAACAACTCGATGGGAAAATCGATGGTCTAAAAGAAACCAACAACCAAACCCTTCTCAAGCTCGACAATGGTCTAGACCAAATCCTGCACCGGGTACAGATGAGAAAAGATCTCGCGAAAAGCCTCGCTGACTTTCCACCACAACTCACACAAAGAGACGCTATCGGGACGCTCTTCGAGCAAAAAATGAACGCTCTGGAATCCGTGGACTTTAGCCTGCAGCAGGATGTGGCAAAGAACAGAGAAAAGGATGAGCTCGTGAGAGAGTTCACCAAATATACAGAAATAATCAAAGCGACCACTTCTGGAGGCGCGTTCCGAACCACTGAAAACAATGAAGACATTATCAAAAAAGCCATCACAGTTCCAAAAGTCGGGATCGCTTACCAGGTGGGAAACAATGTCCAGTACTTCCGATACTGGACCCAGATGGATGGAGATCGGCTTGTGGTCTATGGGATCGATAACACTCATGGTCGTATCCAAAAGTACGACCCAGCTGGCCCAGCGACTGGGAAAGATGCTTGGCAATTCGTTGATACGAGTGGAAAAGAGTTTCAGGAATTCACCACCGAAAAATACCGTACAAAACGTGGCAATCCGAAAGACAACCTCAAGAAATTGATGGGACTAAACCCACCAAAAAACGAAGACATCGAGACCATGAAGACAAATCAGTACCTGGAGCGAGGATACATCGACGCTAGTACTAGAAACCACACGGCTACTCCTGAAGAAAGGAGAATTTGGACCAACTATGAGACACGGTTCAATCAACTCAGAGACGAGAACGTCAGACGTTACCAGACCAACCCAGAACACGCACCCTATGGACACAACCTCAGAGAAATGTATGCCTACACTCACAGTGATGCCTACAGAGCTTCATTGAGAGGCATTATGAATGATCAACCACAGGTGGAAAGTCCAGAGTCAGTCAGCATTCGAAATGATATCGCTCCATCTAGCAAAGATATTAGCTTCAAGGAAGACGCCAAACTGGAACGAAATGATGGACCACTTTCAGCCAGTGGATCTGCACTGAAATTGCTTGAACTTAATCCACTTAATCAAGAAAAAACAAACAATGGCATCGAGAGAAGCATAAAGCGTATCACACAAAACGGGCAACCACTTAACAATGCAATTGAGTTGAGTGGAAATGAAATTCAACTAAAAGCAGGTGAAAAACTTCCCGTTGGACCCGTTGAAATCACCTTTGAGATAAAAAATACTAATGATACATCAGGTGCTCGTCCATTAGAAAAAAAAGTCATCCTCAACATCCTCCCTGGCACAACCACTGACCGAGTCCCAGAAAACATGCTCTATATTCGGGACAGGCTCGCGAAAGATATCCAGGGTGTGACGAACTTGAATATTGTCCCAGGTTCTCGTGATGTCTGGGAGGTAGCGAACAACGATCAAACCACTCAAATCCAAAAGTCAGGAAACGAATATAAGATATCTATCGGGGCGACTGAATTAAAGTTCCCTGAGACAAATTTGGATCTCGCGATTTATAGTGCAGCTGAAATAAATCGAGTTGTGAATGGATTCAAGAACAGCTCATTCGAACCAAATAAATCATTTTTTGCGAAAGATACAACCACACTTGTAAATGAAAGACTCATCGAAGCAAACGTAACAGGTTTTACTACTAATGATGCAGTTGTCCTCAAGCCAGGAATTGATGTTGATCAATTTCTACTAGCACTTAATACAAAGATGACATTGGTAAAGAATACTTCCTCCATACCTATGCCGAGAGAAGACTCAGCAAAGCTCTACAAAGGCGAACCCTTATTGTACACGATCCCTGGATACGACGCTGCAGCCACGTACCGATACTCCATCGACAATGGTAAAACCTGGGTACAGTTCAACGGTGACAGGATCTACATTCCAAAAGAACAAATACCAACGCCGACAGGAACAGAAAAAGTGAAGCTAATACTTTCAGCCTCTAAGAATGGAATGCAAACTTCCGTTAAAAACATAGAGCTTACACCGACAAATCCATACGAAATGACAGATGTGGTGGGAATAGAAAAAGATGCTGTTGTTTTTTCTCGAGGAACTCAAAGCATCATCTACAACAGAAAATCGAACGATTTGCCTGCGGATATTCAATACCAATTTGATAAAAGCGGGGAAAATCAAATCAAGATCATGAAAAAGGAAAGTACCGATGGCGCCTTCGTTCAAATTGCGACCGCAACAGCAAATCTCGAAACAGGAGTCCTCGAAAATCTCCAATTTCAAAATGATGCGACTGGAGCCAGTTACTCAACGAAGTTCGACATCAACATCGACCCAACCACTGACCGCTTCGATCGCTCGAGGGATGTCTGGTTCAAGAAGAAGCAATAAAATCAGAAACAATGCTCACATTGTATTCATAAGCCATTGTGATATATTTTCATTGTATGAAAAAAATACAGGACAAAAAATCGGCCTCACCACTTGTAAGTCTTTACAATGACCTCATTGATACCGCACTGGTACTAAAATCAATGAGAGATAGTGATCCAAACAAGGCAGTATCTTTTGAAGAATATAAGAAAAAGAGAAATGTTTAAGGTCATATTGCAGGAAAACGCTCAAAGAAAACTTGATGAGCTGTATTCATCGAACCAGGAATTGTTCAAAAAAGTCATGTCGAGCCTAGATCAACTCGAAAAAAAAGGCCTAAAATCATCAAATATCAAGAAGCTGTTGAATTCTGAGAGCATATTTCGAAAAAGAGTAGGACGGATCAGGGTCTTATTCACTCTCGACGACAGGCAAATTGATGTATGGATTATAGAAATAGAAAAAGATACCAAAAAAGACTACAAAAGATGGTTAAAATACATCAAGAAGTATCAATAGTTTTTACACCTTCGTCCCCGCGACCGGGAAGCTTTGGCAAAGTTGAGCCACTTCCTTCGCTACTTGATGGTGGATTTCAGCATTGTCGATATTGGAAAGCACCTGATGGATCCAGTCCCCTACCTGCTCCATTTCCTTTTCTTTAAATCCACGCGTCGTCACCGCAGGTGAACCAAGGCGAATGCCAGAAGGATCCATTGGTGAACGCTTTTCGTATGGCACAGTGTTCTTGTTCACCGTGATTTCCGCGACGTCCAAAGCATCCTGTGCCTGCTTCCCGGAAATACCCTTGTTGGTGAGGTCGACCAAGATGAGGTGATTGTCCGTACCACCGGAGACGAGCTCATAGCCATAGCTGAGGAGCTTGTCGGCCAAAGCCTTGGCATTCTTCACGACCTGCTCAGCGTACTCCTTAAACTCGGGCTTTAACGCTTCGGCGAAGCAAATCGCTTTTCCAGCCGTGGTGTGGTCGTGAGGGCCTCCCTGCATACCAGGGAAAACCGCTCGGTCGATGGATTTCGCGTGCTTCTCCTTGCACATAATGATGGCACTTCGAGGTCCACGAAGGGTCTTGTGCGTGGTCGTCATCACCACATCGAAGTACGGTACAGGACTTTCGATCACTCCTGCAGCCACTAATCCTCCCACATGAGAAATATCAGCAAACGATAGAGCCCCTACCTTCTCAGCGATCTCCGCGAAGCGCTTCCAATCCATATTCCTTGGATAAGCACTAAACCCAGCCACGATCATCTTTGGTTTTTCAGCCATGGCAATGGCCTCTACCTTATCCATATCAATAATCCCATTCTCCTCCACCAAGTAAGGAATCCAGTTGTAAGCCTTTCCAGAATAAGAAATAGGCAAACCATGGGTGATGTGACCTCCATGATCAAGCTTCAACCCCATCACCTTGTCTCCAAATTCAAGCAAGGCAAAGTACACCGCCGCATTGGCCGGAGATCCGGAATACGGCTGAACATTCACATGTTCAGCTCCGAAAAGCTGCTTACACCGCTCAATCGCTATTTCTTCAATCGTATCAATATTCTGCTGGCCGCCATAATATCGCTTCCTCGGATACCCCTCCGAATACTTGTTCGTCAAAATCGATCCACTCGCCTCCAGGATGGCTGCTGACACATAGTTTTCCGAAGGAATCAGCTCGATACCGTCTCGCTGTCGTTTGCACTCCGCAACAATCGCATCGTAGATTTGAGAATCCTGAGCCTTGATGTGGTCGAACATAGGGAAGGAATTAGGTGGTAGGGAGTAGCTTGTAGAAAATACATATCCAATATGCAGGAAAATTGAGGAGAAAAAAAGAGCACTTTCATCATCGAAGTTACCAACTACCACCGACCAACTACCACCTACCCTCGTCAACCCATTCCCATCGCAGAGGACAAACAAAATCAGTACCATGTAAAGCGAATATTTATGGTTCCATGCAAGGATTTACACCAAAAGCTGGAGTTGGAGAGGAGGCCCCCCCCCTTTTTAAGGGGGCCGGGGGGTTCGGATCCCGACTTGGGGCGCTTCACAACAAAAAAATCGCCATTGTTTGCGACTGGCTGACCAACCTCGGCGGAGCTGAGAAAGTCATCATGAGCCTCCACAAGCTCTTTCCACAAGCTCCCATTTACACGACCCTCTATGATCCATCACGGACCAAGGGTTTCGAGACAGCGACCATCTACACCTCCTTTCTTCAAAAGATCCCCTTTGCCAAAAAGAAGCACACGCTGATGCTCTCTGGCATGCCCTTGGCGATCGAATCGTTCAACCTCAACGACTACGACATCGTCATCAGCTCCTCCCATTCCGTCGCTAAAGGCATTATTACCAAGCCAGAAACTCTCCACATCAGCTACTGCCATACTCCCATGCGCTACGCCTGGGAACCCTGGGAACTGGAATACCGGCTCCAATCCTTTCCCAAATTCACGCACAACAACATCAAGAAAAAAATCCACAAGATACGTCTCTGGGACCGACTGACGGCTGACCGAGTAGATCATTTTTTGGTGAATTCACACTATGTCGGTGAAAGAGTTCAGAAGTACTACCGGAGGCCATCAACCGTCATCCATCCCCCCGTAAACACCGAACAGTTCCAAATCCGAACTCCCGGAGATTACTTCCTCATGGTTGGAAGGATGATCAGCTACAAACGGTTCGACCTCGTGATCGAAGCCTTCAACCACCTGGGCAAGCCATTGAAAATCGTTGGAACAGGTCCTGATGAAAGCAAGCTGAAAAAAATGGCAAAGAAAAACATAGAATTCATGGGTCGCCTGAGCGACGACAGTCTAAAGCGCCTCTACAGCGAGTGCAAAGCTCTGATTTTCCCCCAGCTGGAAGACTTCGGCATCACCCCGGTGGAATGCATGGCCAGCGGCCGACCAGTGATTGCCTATGCAGAAGGAGGATCACGAGACACCGTGGTAGAAGGACAAACCGGCATGTTCTTTCGCGAACAAACCGTCGACAGCCTGATGCAGGCCCTCTCCGCCTTCGGTGAAATCAAGTGGGACAGTCAGGCGATAAAAGGACACGCTGAGAAGTTTTCTGAGCAGAGATTCCATCAAGAGTTGACAGATTTTATCTCTTCACGACTTCAAACATGATGAAAAAGATCATTGTAGCCTTAATGATTTTGGTGATCGCCTTCAATACCTCTTCTTCAGCACTGGCTGGATCACCTCCCGCAGCTACTCCTTCTCCGACTCCAACTTCAACTTCTCCTCAAACTCCCCAACAGCAGCTCGATGCACTTGAAGCACAGCGCAAAACTGCTATTGAAGAGAGAACCGCAGAACAAGCAAAAAGGGAAGCTGCACAGAAAGAACTGTCAGAACTTCAACAACGAAGGACGGAAGTACCAGATGCACAAAAGGCAGCAATCGACCAACAAATAAAAGCGAAGGAAGAATCCATTCAAAGCATGGATAAAGATCTGAAAACGAGAAACGAACGAATCAATGATTTAGACAAGCAAGTTGAAAATAACACGGCCTACAAAATCTCTCAGATCAACAAAAAATATGAGGATCTCCAAGCTGCGACTTCAAAAAGTGCAGACGAGATCATAAAAAAACAAACAAGTTGTAGTGTAGAAGCTGGCACGAGTGTTGAAGGTCAAAATTTCTGTCAGGAATACTACAATCTTCAGTTGGAGGCAAACGAACTCTATCAATCATTTCTTGAAGCCAGAAAACAGGTCGAGCTAGCACAAGCTGACCCTGCAAGAAAAGAAGACGATGTTTCAAAACTTCAAGATGCAGCCGATGATATCGGTGATGCTGTATCAGCAAAGATAGCTGAAATTACACAAATTGAAATCAAGAGAAACCAGCAAGCAACCTTTGATGTTTCAAATATTTTTACTCTGAATGAACCAAGTCCTGATGGCTCCAACCGCAGGAGCATTCAAAGTGTGGTCAACACCATCGCCGACTGGCTTATCACCCTCGTAAGCAGTCTGGCGGTCACAGCACTCATCATCGGAGGATTTATCATGATCATCTCCGGAGGTGACGAAAACCGTTTGGAAATGGGAAAAACCATCTTCATCTACTCGCTCATCGGACTGACCGTGACACTCATTTCCTATGGATTAATTACCTTCATCCAGTCACTGTTCTACCCTGGATAAATCCAAAAAAATACAGTACCCTATTTCCGCATTCATAATTTTCTTCCCATGCTCAAGAAAACCACTTCCATTCTTTTAACTCTTCTCATGACTGCATCGCTTACCGCTTGCAATAAAAACACTGGACCAAACCCTGTCGCCGTGATCGAAACATCTAAAGGCACCATCGAAGCTGAAATTTTTGCCAATGAAATCCCTGAGCTCAGCAAGAACTTTATCGAGCTGGCGAAACAAGGAAAGTACGACAACGTGCCCTTTCACCGAGTCATTAAGAACTTCATGATTCAAACCGGGGACTTTACAAACAAGAACGGTACTGGAGGTCACAGCTACAAAGGTCTAGGAGTCGATCTCCCAGGAGAATTTGATGAAGCCGTATCATCCAATGTCCGAGGCACCCTTTCCATGGCCAATCGTGGACCTAACACCAATGGAAGCCAATTCTTCATCAATCTGGTCGACAATACCTTCCTCAATCACGACGAAGAACCCATTTCCAGCCAACACCCCGTGTTCGGAAGAGTCGTGAAAGGAATGGAGGTCGTAGATGCGATCGGCAACGCGCAAACCGTCAACGACGCACCGGTCGAAGAAATCTTTATGACCAAGGTAACGATCCGAGAATAGGGTCGATAATGAAAAAACAAGAAAAAACAAAGGCGAGGATCGATATCCTCGCCTTTGTTTTTTTGTGATGAGCTTCTCCAACCTCGACTTCATTTCATTTACTTCACCTTCTTCACCAAATCATCAAACGCCTGAGGATGATTGAAGGCCATTTCGGACAAGACCTTTCGATTCAAGACGACCTCCTTCTTGAAAAGAACATTGATGAAACGACTGTAATTGAGACCGATAGGCTTCAACGCAGCCGTGAGACGACTGCTCCAAAGCGCACGGAAATCTCGCTTCTTCACTTTTCGGCTTCGATAAGCATGCATTCCTGCGTGCTGCACTGTTTGCTTAGCTGACTTAAATCTCTTGGAGTTGCCTCCTCGGTATCCTTTTGCGGCCTTCAACACTTTCTTGTGTCGAGCCCTCACCATGGTACCTCGTTTGACGCGTGACATAGGAAAAACTAAAAAGGTAAAACGGAAAACACAATAAAACTAGAATGAATACGGAAGAGCCTTCTTGACCTGATAATTGAACTGCTGAGCGCTAATGATCGCCTTGCCAGTCTTCCCAAGTCGCTTCTGCTTCTTGGACTTTTGCTGGAGCAAGTGTCGGCGCGAAGCCTTCATCACCTTAATCTTACCAGAACCGGTGATACGGATTCGCTTCTTGAATGAGGTGCGGGACTTAATCTTCATGAGAAGAAATAAAGGATTTATGATTTTTTTGGGCAGAGGACCATGACAGTCTGGTACCCGGAATGCTTAGGTGGTGTGTCAATATCAGCGACGTCTTCCAAAGACTTTGCAAAATCAAACATTTTCTCTCGTCCCAAGTCCTTGTGCATCAGCTCTCTTCCTTTGAAGATGATAACAACCTTTACCAGGTTACGATCATCGATGAATTCTCGTGCCTTCTTTCGCTTTACTTCCAAATCGTGTTCACCGGTGCTAATACCGAGCCGTATTCCTTTGACCTCTGTTTTCTTCGTGTTCTTTTTTTGCTGCTGATCCTGCTTCTTCAGCTTATAGAGGTATTTCCCATAGTCCATGATCTTACAGACTGGTGGAGCTGCCTTTGGAGACACTTCCACCAAATCGGTGTCATACTCCTTAGCAAGCGATAAAGCCTTTTCTATAGGCATCAAGCCTAACTGCTCGCCATTGAAGCCGATGACTCGAACTGCTAAAGACCGGATTTCCTCATTCTTACGAAGAGCTCTCAAAGAAATTCTAAAGAAATATGCCCATGGATTGTAGTCAAGAAGGCCAAAGAAGTCAAATAAACTCATTCACGAGCGAGGTATTCCAAGGCTGCCTCCATCTGGTTGTCAGTCCCTTCCTTAAACTGCTCAAAATCAAGCTCTAAGACCTGATCTGGCTCAATCCCGACGCCCTCAATGCTTCGTCCCTGAGGGGTAAGCCATTCAGCGATCGTGAGACGGATCAAGGAATCATCTGAAAACCCATGGACTTCCTGCACCGACCCCTTGCCAAAGGTCGTCGTACCGATCACATGGGCCTTCTGGTAGTCCTGCAAAGCTCCAGCGACGATCTCGGAAGCAGAGGCAGACGATTCGTTCACCAATAGGACTAATTCACCCTCATATCGAGTCTTCTTTGGCATCGAGTTGCGGGGAATCTCTTGATCCTGGTTGCGGATCGAGACCACCTCAGATCCAGATGGTAAGAAATATGAGAGAACGTCGACGGCTCCCTCCAGGTAGCCCCCTCCGTTGAAGCGCAAGTCAACGACCAGCTTCTGGTGTCCTTTCGCCATGACCTCGAGCAATGCGTTCTCAAACTCTTCACCAATGGTTTCAGTAAAAGATGCAAGCTGGATCACCGGGATGACCTGGCCAGCAAACTCTTGTTCCTTCCAGCTGACCGCTACCAAATGAATAGAATCCCGGGTAATGGTCAGGTCAATGGGTTGAAATTCTCCTTCATGCAGCACCGTCAAGGTCACATTGGTGCCCTTGGGACCGCGAATCTTCATCACGACTTCCGTCAGGTCGGTCACACTCCCGAGGTACTCACCATCCACCTTCATGATGATATCACCTGGACGGATGCCCGCCTTTTCGGCTGGAGAATCCGGCAGAGGATTCACGATGACGACGGTGTCATCTTCGAGCTTCAACTCGGCGCCGATCCCTTGCAAATCTCCATTGAGAGAGCTCATAAAATCATTGGCCTCCTGAGGATCCATAAACACGGAGTGCTGATCACCCAGTGATTGAACTAATCCCCTTGCCAAGCCATACTTTAACTTTTCTTGGTCCGCTTCATCGATCCGGAGGTAGTTGTGGGATACCACGTCCCATACCGCATTCGCCATACTCAGGTCCAACACGCTCTGAGAAGACGATACGACGCTGCTCTGTCCCAAGTGGTAGGATCCACCAGCGATGAAAACGATAGCAAGGAGGGCAAATAATTTTTTCAAACGAAAAAGTAAGGTATAGAGAGTGTAGATCGAAAAGCCTCACCAAACAATAGACGCTGGATCTGAGACAAAAAATGCTGGCTGATGTCCGCTCTATGATAGGCGGGAAATCACTTTTCGAAGGTGTTGGATTTTCGTTGCATTTCTGCCCTGCGTCTCGATCAAGACCCCATTGAACTGCATTCTGCCAGTCGTTTCCACTTCGTACTTCAATGGCATCTGGTCCATCAACTTTTTGATCACCAGATCACTCTTGATCCCGATACATGAGTCAAGGGATCCATTCATCCCAGCATCAGACTGAAAGGCCGTCCCGGCAGGAGTGATATCAGCGTCAGCCGTAGGAACATGTGTATGAGTACCAACAATGGCGGTAATCCTGCCATTATACTTCCAAAGCAAGGCATGCTTCTCACTGGTAGCCTCGGCATGGAAATCAATCATGGAAACATCATACTCATCCTCAGGTACCTGAGCCAAAACATCCTCAACACAGTGAAACGGAGAATCCGCATGCTGTGGCATGAACGTGCGCCCTAACAAAGAAATCAGCAGCAACCGCTCCCCATTTTTCGCGGTGAAAATCCCCCACCCTCTTCCAGGAGTCCCCCTGGGAAAGTTCGCGGGCCGCAAAAGAGGAAATGAGGAATCCTGATACACTTCATTTCCATCCAAATTGTCAAAGCTGTGATTCCCACCGGTAAACACGTCGACTCCCGACGAAGCAATCTCCTGCAAGCTTCTTCTATTCACACCCTTTCCACCCGCGAGGTTTTCAACATTGCCGATGACAATATCAGGCTGATGCTCAGCGATCACCTCCGGTAAAATCTTTTGAAGAAGTTTGCGTCCCGGACGAGCAAAGATATCACCGATGAAGAGGATTTTCATAATGTTATGAGAGGAGGTATTATAAGAAATTTCTCAGCTTCCGTCCATAAATCTTCCGATACACCTCCACATCGATCTCATCATCCACACGATGATCACGAATTGCTTTAATCAAATTAGTCAAGTTCCCAGGATAAGGGACAGATTTGCAGATGATCGGGTAAGGTGCCGCCGCAACATTGATATGAACATCACCGTATCTGAGCAGGTTTGAGAACACACCATGCTTCTTCTTCTCCATTTCATCGATCCGGGAGATATCGATGTACAACACATCATTTTTGGTCAAAAGATTGTTCTGAAAATCGATGATAAAACGGTTGGTGACCACCCAGTTTGAGAGCTCCCAGCTGATCAGGGAGAGAAAAAAGCGATGAAGGACGATCAACAAAAATGCCATTGAAAAAAGATACATCAACGGGGAAACGTAGGCGACATCGATGAGGAGTCCAGCAGAAAACCAAAGAAATGCGAAGACAATCAGGCTTAAAAAGAACTCCGTCACTGGACGAACCAGGACAATCCAGTGTTCATTGAAGGACAAATAAATGATCGGAGCGCTCTTGCCATTCGGATGCTTCATAATTGACTCCAAAATGAGCTAAAAAAGAAAACCAAGGCGAGCACGAAACTGATGACATAACAAAATAAAAGAAACCTCAATCGCCAGGTACGGACGACATCAGCATTCTCAGCGGTGACGATATGGATATGGCGACTGGCTACATGCTGTGCCTGACGGTAAAAATAGTACACCGAAAGGAGCGCCAAAACGGAAAGTACCGCGAAGAGGATCCAAAACCACAGTGGCATACCAGTCAGTAAGTTACCCTGAGTATACCCCCTGAAAAATCCTTAAACCACCTGATGTGAGTATTGCCAAAACAGCGCCCGATCAGAGGTGCACTTCGAAGCTTCAGAGCAGGAGAAAATTCGAGCTGATCTTGGTGGAGGAGCGAAGGATGGTGGGTGATCTGGGACTCGAACCCAGGACCAAAAGCTTAAGAGGCTTCTGCTCTACCAACTGAGCTAATCACCCGAAAGGTTGATGGTTTAAGGTGAAAAGAGTACGGAAACACCTCGATCATCTCTCAACCGTCAACGATCAACTATTAGCCAAAACATTGTATAAACTTCTAAAAAAATTACAAGTTTTCTGAGGGCGAGGGTAAGATAGCATCGTTCATTTATTAGCATGAGAAAGCAAACCAAACGGAAAATTCAATACGCCGTCGGCATCACGGTCGGAAGCTTCTTTCTCGGCATGTTTCTGATCGTCTACAACATTCTGGGGCCATTCCGACCGTTCTTCTGGAATATGCCCTACCTGATGGGGTTCTTCGGACCGAAATCCTATCTCGTCCTCCTGCAAAACAACAACGAGCTCAGGCCTACCGGAGGATTTATTACCGCGGTGGCCGAAGTAAACCTGCTCTTTGGGTATCCTTCTATCGAAGTAAAAGATTCCTATCAAATCCCAAATCCACCTCAAAAGCTTCCTGCTCCCAAACCCTTTGACTATTTTATCGGTGACAGAGATCCATTCTTCGCGGGCTGGACACTTCGAGATGCCAATTTCTCACCGGATTTTTCCAAGAGCAGCCAGGACATTATTTCCCTCTACCAGCTGGCGTACCCAGACCGCGACATCGACGGCGTCTTCAGCGTTGATTTCAAAGTCATTGAAAAACTCCTCGAAATCTATGGCCCTCTCACCGTCGAAGACGTGACCTTCGACCAGGACAACTTCTTCATTCATTCCCAACGGATCTCAAAGAACATCGACACGCACGACACTCAGCAACTGGAAAACCGAAAGAATATTCTCAAACCCTTCGCCAATACCCTGATCAAGCAGATCATCCAGTCCCCTTCGTCCTATCGGACGCTCTTTCACGAACTCTTTCTCCTGAGTCAGCAAAAGCACCTCCTCGTCTACACACCAGCCGAATCACTTCAACAAAAGTTCGACACCTATCATCTCACTGGCTCCGTGACCCCACCAGAAGTCAACAGCGACTTCATCCACCTCAACGTTGCCAATATCGGTGGACGCAAGGCAGACCGTTACGTCACGAAGTCCATCCGATACCTCGCCGACTTCTCCAACCCTGCTCAGCAGCAGTCAAAGCTTGAAGTCACTCTCGAGCACCTGGGCAGCTACAATATTCAGTCCGACATCTATCAAGCCTATCTCCGACTCTATGTCCCAGAAGGCTCAGAATTCATGAGTGCAAGCGGAGACAGCCTTACCATCACGCAGCAAACCAACGACCTGGGCTTCACGGTTTTTGAAGACTATATCCGTATGAAGCCCGGTGACAAGCTGGTCCTGACCTATCTCTACCGCCTTCCTGAAACGATCCTTGCCCAGGACTACCATCTCCAGCTGGTGAAACAGCCGGGACTCGAAGACCAGTACTGGCATGTAGCCGTCAAACAAATGAATGACAGCTCGATGAAGAATGCGACGACCAGCACTCCCATGTCCATTCGTGAAAACCTGGCCTTTTGGCAAGGAAAATTGGAGTTAGATGAAGCCTTCCACGTGGTCCAGACGGCGGACACACAGCCACCTATCGTACTTTGGCAACGGTTTGAAACCCTCAGTCGAATCAATGTCCGCTTCAACGAACTGATCGACACGAGTACGGCCCTCGACAAGCTCAACTATCGCATCACCGACAAAAATGAAAAGAACGATGTCAGCGACGAAGTGCGAATCACCTCTGTCATCTTCGAAGACCGAGACCTCTGGATCACCGTTGAGGGCATGACTGACCAACCGGAAGAGCACTACGAACTTTCCCTGGGCAACATCCAAGACATCCATGGTAACCTCACCGATCCAAACCCGCTTCTTCGTACCCTTGTCCAACGCATCGAATGAACGATGACCACGACATACCGCTATGGCAAACAACTGAGTGGGAGCAGTTTCAAAAAGCCCTCGGTCATAAAGCAACGCGAATAGGGCGAAACCTCGTGATGAAGTACCCGCTCTTCTTGGGGATGAAATACGCCTATGTACCACGCGGACCGTTCTTCGAAAACAAGGATGAGGAAACAGAGTTTTTCAAGGAGCTTGCCGTCAGAGGGAAAAAGAAGAAGTGGGTCTTCGTAAGGATAGATCCTGAGCAAGAAGTTCCTCTTCCAAAAAAGATAAAAGCAAAAAAAAGTCACTCACCACAACCGGAAACGACCCTCATCCTCGACCTTTCGCTCAGTGAAGAGCAGCTCCTGAAACAAATGAAACGGAAGGGTCGCTACAACATCTCTTTGGCTGACAAAAAAGGGGTCCTAGTGAAGCGAGCCCAATCGATGGAGGAACAGCAGGAGTTCTGCACGATATTTTATCAACTGCTCAACGAGACCACACAAAGAGACGCGTTTTCAGCCCACAATGAATCCTACTATCAGTCGATGCTCAAGGAAATCCCTATGAGCGAGATCTTCGTCGCGTTTTATGAAGAGAGGCCGATCTCAGCCGCCATCTGTACGTTCCAAAAGAAGAGAGCGATCTACTATTACGGAGCATCAAGTAACTCTTATCGTGAAGTGATGGCCCCCTACCTGATTCAATGGGAAGCGATCAAAGAGGCCAAGCATCGTGGCTGTAAGACGTATGATTTTTTGGGAATCGCCCCAGAAAATGCTCCTAAAGACCATCCCTGGAAAGGCATCACAGAATTCAAGACCAAGTTCGGCGGAACTGTCGTCAACTATCCAGCCGCGCAAGACCTGATTCTCCGCCCATTTTGGTACGCGGTGTACAAGTTCCTCAAAAAAATGCAGAAGTTCATCAAATAATATTCCAAAAATTTGTCACGAACAGCGGGTCAGAATTTATGGCAAAATACGGTATAATAAGAGAGAAATAAAAGACGATTGAGAACCAGGAGACGATTGGGAAGCCTTCTCCCAAGAGTCATAATCGTCCCCATAGTCTCCTTCATCACCCCCCCATGGACAAAGGCAAACCCATCCCCGTCATCCTCAACAAAAAAGTAGAAAACACAGGACCCATCGAGGTCAACGTCCAAGAACGAAAAATCGATCGGAGGGTCTTTCATCAAGAGCAAGTGAGCCTCGACAAAATCGTCAGTGATTCGGATTCTCAGTTTTACATCACGGGAAAAACAACGAAGATCGGACTTCGGAATTTCCTCCAGCTCGTATCAAAGCATGACATGAACGAGGTAGAAAACCTCGACAAAGAAGAAATCGTTGTTTCTTCAGACATGATCACCCGCATCGCCACCGCCAGCGTCGTCGACGAAGATGAAGAAGGCATGAAATACGTCGATTCATTCTCAATCGGCATTTTCATAGCCTCCTTTCTTCTCTCGATTTTCGCGCTGATGACCAAAACCGAAACAGATCTCAAGACCTTTGCGTGGATTCTCTTGCTCGTTTCGACGTTATTCCTCGTAAACTATACCTACCGAGGAATTCAATCAAAAGAGCTTCATCGAATCTGGCGACTGTGCATCAAGAGCCTGTCGAAAAAGTAGAGAGCAGCCTCTTCCAATCCTCCAACACCAACTGATGTGGCCTCAATCCAGGATCTATCTGGGCTTTTTCAAGCAATACCTTTACCTCCTCCCTCCCCCACTTCCCCACAGAGCAGAGGTTGTTGTACAGGGTCTTCCGAGGCTGCTTGTAGCACCAACTCAGAAGCTGAAAGAAAGGATCCATTTGTTCATCCGACAGCAATGGCTGTTCGAACACCTCAATTTTCAAAACTGCTGAATCGACTTTTGGGGGCGGGAAAAAGGAAGATGGAGGCACTGGACATACCATCTTTGGTTCACCAAATATTCGGATTTCCCAGCTCAGCAGAGTCGGCTGATGGAGATCACAGATTCGTTGAGCAACTTCCTTTTGGATCATCAGGACAATCGTCTTCGGTCGTCTGATCTTCTGATTCCGCAAAAAATGCTTGAGGATCGGGGAAGTGATGTAGTACGGAATATTCGCCACCAGCTTGTAGTCCTGATCCTCGGGCACATACAGGAGTACGTCCTGATTCAAGATCTGAGCATTCGGGAAACCCTCCATCAAAGCCTTCCAGGGCTCAATCATTTTTTGATCGATCTCCACCGCCACCAACTCACTCACCTTGGGAGCTAAGCGCTGACTCAAAACACCAGGTCCTGGTCCGACTTCTATCACACGGTCAGATTCCTCCAATGCTGCAGCCTCAACTATATGATCCAGCACACCCGCGTCGACCAAAAAATTCTGCCCAAATGACTTCTGAGCAAACAGACCATGCCTCTGCAAATGCCTCTTGAGCTGATCAATATCTGATAAATCCATCATCACAAATAATTGAAGAACGGAAACCCAACTCCCATGTCCCAACTACGAACTAGCCTCTCCTCTCAACACCTCCACCGCCCTCCGGTAATCCTCACTCTTATAAATATAGGTGCCCGACACCAACATATTGCACCCCGCCTGACAAGCAAGGTGACCAGTTTCAGCATTGATACCTCCGTCGATATTAATGTCCTTGTCATGAAACTTGTCCCGCAAGTAACGTACCTTGTCCAAGACTTCCGAAATAAAACCCTGACCACCCCAACCCGGCTCTACACTCATGATCAAGGCCACATCGGCGTAGTCCCACAGGTCGTAAGGAACGTCCGTCACCAGGGTCTTCGGCTTGATCGATAGTCCGGCCAAACAGCCAAGCTTCCTTATTTGCTCCAGGGTAGATCGTACATCCTTTTGCTCTGCCTCATAGTGGACCGTCAGCAAGTTCGCACCAGCACTCGCGAATCCACCAATCCATTCTTCAGGATGATGAACCATAAGATGAATATCGGTAAAAACCGGAATCTGGAGTTTTTGATAGTCTTCAACCGTAAAAGTCGTTGGAGGGACGAATTTCCCATCCATGACGTCGTAGTGTATCCCGTCAACAAAGTCCTTCACGTCATCAATCGCCTTTTGGACATTGCCGTCAGGCACATTGAGAATGGAAGGAAGAATCCGAAGGGGGTTCATATAGTTAACCAACAAGAGCCAAAATAAGACCGAAAACACAGCCAATACCACCAATGATCCAGAACCTCATCACGACCATCGTTTCCGGCCAGCCGATCTTCTCAAAATGGTGATGAATGGGAGCAATCAAAAATACCTTTTTGCCATTTCGAAGCTTCTTCGATGTGATCTGGATGATAACAGAAAGAGTCTCCATAATATAAACAACACTTACCAGCAAAAGCGGTACCAGCGAGTCTGTCAGCAACGCTATCACCCCCAGATTCGACCCTAACGAAAGTGAGCCCAGATCCCCCATAAAAAACTGGGCAGGATTGATGTTAAACCACAAAAAAGCTGTCAAAGCGCCTACGACTACCCCGCAGTAGGTAGTGAGGAGAAGCATCCCCTTACTATATGCGATGACTCCAAACACCATAAACGACATGATCAACAATCCTGCAGCCAGGCCATCCAAACCATCGGTGATATTCACGGCATGTCCAGAGGCTATAAAAACCAAGACAAAGAGCAAAGGGTACATCCACCCCAGCTCGATTTCCCCATAAAAGGGAATGAAGACTCCGCTGAATCCCAGCTTGGCATAAAACCACCAGGCGCCAACCAGAGAGAGCAACAGCAGAAAGAGAAACTTCGGCGTGACAGGGATTCCTTTCTTCCACAGCCCCTTAATATTGAACCAGTCATCAAATCCTCCCAAAAGAGCACAGGTCAACAACGTGAAAACGGGGATGTAGGTTTCCTTACGATTGAGCAAAGAGTGATCGATCCACCCGTAATACGAGAAAAGTCGGGAGAGAAGGACACACATCAGGACCACACCGACGACTATGGCCCCACCCATGGTAGGAGTTCCTTGTTTCTTCTCATGCAGAGCTGCAAAAAGAACAGCCTTTCCACCCCCAGAGGCATCCTCACGGATGTTCTTTCCGATCTTATGCCGCCTCAAAAAGGCAATGAAAGGTGGGCACAGCAAAAAAGCCAGAAAAAATGAAAACACACTATAGATAAGAATCAGAACACTGTCGTTCAAGGCAAACATAGTGGGGAGTGACATTCATAGACGATCTTAGCAAAGCTACAGGGGTTTTGCCTAATCCAATCCTTGAAAAAAGAGACAAATAATGATATAATTTTATGAAATGTTATATCGAATATGAAAAAAATTCTCAGCGCAATTATCACGGGTGTGTTCGTAGCAGGTGCGGTAGCACCGGCCTACGCCGCGGCCCCAAAAGTAGTCTTTGACCTGGACTGCGACACGCAGGAAAAGCAAGTCGGCATCGGTTATCAATCTGATCCTGATAGTCCGGCAAATGGTCCAGAAGTGATCGCACTCAAATTCATTTTTGAAATCCTCACGGCTGGCACATCGACCTTTGACGACATCAAAGACGTCAATCTCATGGCCAATTCAGCCTTCTCAAACTTCATCGTCGCCGAAAACAACAAAACGCAAAACGGAAATGTGATGGAGATCACCTTCGCTGGTGGCTTCACCGGAGGGAATGGCGCACCACAGGCGGCAGACCTGATCTACGTCAAAGGCATCAATCAAAAAGCCTTTGAAATAAAGGTGAAAAGCGGTGAAATCTACCCAAAGAATAGCACTACGAACATCTACCAAAGCAGTAATGAATCCTTTGTAGCCAACCCGAATAGCTGCGCACAAAATACGAACCAAAATACAAATACGAATACAAATACAACCCCTTCCAATACCAGCACCACCACGAACACCACCACAACCACCAACAATCAGACGACCAGCATTCAACTCAGCAGCAACAAGCAAGCTCCTACATTGGGTGAAAGCGTGGAAGTCACCGCCATCATCAGCAATCGAAACAATCAATCGATCGACTGGTCACAAACAGCTGGTGCTCAAATAGCTCCTCAGATCAACAACGAAGAACTCCCTGATGGCACGACGAAAAGTGTGCTGAGCTTCACCATGGTCAACAGCGCGCAAGACTTGGTCCTCAAACTGACGATCGGCAATAAAAGTGAGCAGATCACCATTAAGGCAACTCCCGCTCGACCAGCTGCGAATACTACAACCGGAACTGAAACTGAACCAGACACCACCACTGGCACCCAGCAAACGGGGACATCCCTCCAGGATCGCCTGCAACAACGACGAGAAGAGCTCAATGAACAAGCCACACCGACTCCAGCTCAAACCGCCCAACCAACGAATGTCCACAACGCAGCCGGAGGACTGAGTCAATCAGGACCTGCTGAAACAGGCATGTTGATGCTCATGGCGCTCGCTGGGGTTTACCTCTGGAGGAAAATCAAGCGATCAGAAGTCGACGTCAACGTATAGATCTGGAGATGTTCCCTCCTCATCCGGCGACCCGGAGGCGAGAGCGATACAGACGGATCGATAGTTGCCATCCCCCTGGCTGTACGTCGTCAGCTGTGGATAGGTCTCTTTGATATGCAAATGGACCAGTCTTCGAAAGAATGAGGACATAGACGGGAGGACTTCAGTACGACCGGTTTCGAGAACCATCTTGGCACGTTTATCAGCCATCGTCAGCACATTGCCTTCTTGCTTACTTCGGTACGAGTCAATATCGAGTTTTACAAACTCATGGTCTTCGATGACCATTTGAGCCCTGAAAAGGTTCTTCATCAAGTGCTGAAGCGCGAGCAACACTTCACCATTGCGTCCTATCAGACGCACGGCATCGTCTTTTGATACGACGTTGACGTAGTATTCCCCTTCTCCGCGATTTTCAACTTCAACCGCTTCAAATCTGAAGCCCGCACTGCTGAGCAATCGATGCAAAAGATCTTTCGCTTCTTGTTCTTTCATAGAGACAAATAAAGGATAGGCAAAGGGAATTAAGAACGGTTAACGGCGTACTGCTGGACAATACCAAACAAGGTCGATACAGCCAGGTACAATCCGACACCAGATGGGAGCGTAGCAACCATAAATCCCATCATAAGCGGCATGAAGTACAACATGGTTTTATTCATCATCCGCAGCGGGTCCTGAAGAGCGTCCGTTGGATCGACTTGTTCATCCTTGTGGGCAATCTCGTGTTTCTTCACTCCTTCGCCCTCAGCATGACCCTTATCAATTTTCTTTCGAGCAAAGGCGAGCTTCATCTGGAAGAACTGTAAGAGCCCGACCAGGATGGGCAACCAAGTGGCATTGACTTGTTCCAGCTGAAGGATTCCGAAAAAGTTGGTGTCGATTTGTGAAAGATCAACCTTCAAGAAATCATACATGAGGTACCCTTGATAGGGAGTAAACCCAGTTTTTACGACGTAAAAGAGAGCGATCAAGATCGGAAGCTGGATCAAAAGAGGAAGACAGCCGCCGATGGGGTTCACCCGGTGCTTCTTCCAAAGCTCCATCGTCTCCATCGAGATTCGTTGCTGATCCCCTTTGTACTTTCTTTTGATAGCCTCCAGCTCAGGCTGGATCATGCTCATGGCCTTTTGAGACTTCAGGGCCTTTTGATTTGGGACGAGAAGAATCAAACGGATGATCAAGGTCAAGGCGATGACCGCAAGCCCGAAGTTATGCCCTGGCAACACACTCGTCAGGAACAGAAGAAAGTTGAAAATCGGCTGCAAAAAGAGACGAAATGAAACACTAGAAAAGAACCCTCTCTCCTCCATCTCGAACTCAGCAAAAAACGACTTGGGAGTCCCATCCACTTCGACTGCGAGCTGGATCCGGTATCTCCCCAATTCATCAAACAAGAGGTCTTTCCAAGGTGAATAATCGATACTGGTCACCACTTTTGGCGCGAACTCCAAAAACTCGGCCTGGTGAAACACGTGCTGTGAGCTAGTAGGATCAGTGGAACCTGCTCCTGGCGCACATTCGACATACTTTCCTTCAGGAGCTGACAGCGTTTGCCACACGCCATTTTGATATCGCTCAACAGTCAGCGGCTCACTTGGGCAATCAGAAGAAACCCGGATCGTGCGATCGAGCTGGTTCGTGACGTTCAAAACGGGGCTTTCCCCGACTGTATAGGACTCCTGGGTGGTGGCGAGGACAAAATCATCGAGGGAAGCCGGATCAGATTCTCCCGTTTGGAAACTTTGAAGGATGAGTGATAGGCCGAGAAAAATCAGGAGCCAAACAAAAAATTTTTTAGCCAAAAGAATAGGGGTAAAAGAAATGATTAGACAAATCCGGATTTGTGCATCACGTCGTACATCGCCTGTTCAAACTCATGTTTCGATGCCTGGAGGGCACTCGTCTTGACCACGATAGCAACTCTCACCCCCTCTGTCCACCGTGAAAAAGTGCGTGGGAGGAGATCATAAACCATTCGTCGAGACCGATTTCTGGTGACCGCAGACTTGTGAAACTTCTTCGTAACGACCACGACAAATCTCGGGCTGGGTTCCTCCGTCTTCCTCCACAAAACACGAAAAAAACGGTTCGATGATGAACCGTGTTGGTGTTGAAAGAGTTCACTGACCTCGGAAGATGTGAGTCCTCTGAAGGATTTTAAAAGCATGAAAACGTCTAAGTTCGCTTCGCGAAAGATTAGTACTTACTTTGAACGACCAATCGTTTTCTCCCGGCATCTCGACGTCGTGAAAGGACCTTTCGTCCATTCTTAGTCGACATCCGTTGTCGGAAGCCGTGCTTCTGAGCTCGCTTTCGTTTACTGAGTTTGCCTAGCATGATAGGTGAAAATAGCCCAGCTATTGTAGAGAGCGGAGAAAAGAATGTCAAAGAGAAGTTCTGATCATCTCCAAGATTTTCGTATCAAAAAAAGCCCCGCGAACGGGGCTCTTGTGAGGCGTGAGATTAAAGATCATCACCACGAACGGTTTTTCGTCCATTGGACTTCGCTCGTTTAGCAGCCATATCGAGGTACCACTCGATCACTGCGTTCAACCCTTCTCCGAGGTCACCAGCGGTGTTGAAGTCCTTCTTCTTGTTGAATTCCTTCACCTTGGACATGACCACATAGCTGTCCTTTCCTTTCATCCCAACGATGACATCACTAGAACGAACCGTCTTTCGTCCATTCACATTGGCCTGTTTACATGCCTGATCGAGGTGCCATTCCACCATCTTGTTGAGAGCATCAACAAAATCACCTGCAGTATTGCAGCCTTTCTTCTTGTTGAATTCTTTGACTTTAGAGCCTACTACGTAACTCATAAAAAGGTATTAAAATAATAAAGAGAACTCTTTTAGCATAGTCTGCTTCCAGAAAAGATCAAGCGAATTAAAAAAATTCCGTATCGATCTTTGGTCTTTAAGCGCAACCAAAACAAAATCACCGGAGAGCCAGAATGCTAATTGCACAGCGACTGGACAAGCTGCCGTATCTGTTCAAACGTTTCCTTCCTGAGTCCTTTGACGAATCCAACAACAAAGGCAGCGTTGATACGATCGTAGTGAGCATGTCTCAAAAGCTGCTGTGCCTGAAGTGTAAAAGGATCGCTATCGACATCGAGCAAACCCGGCATAACAGTATTGATTTGAGATCGTACAGTACGAGCCATCCGTGAAGCATCGGACAATTCATGTGCCATTTCACTGGCACGTTCTTCTCGTAAGAGAGTCGCACCGAGGTCGGCTTGCGCCAGTAGCTCGTCATCTACCAACAGCATGTACAATGCAGCGAGCTGATCAACCTGAAACTGCCCCATACTGCGAGCGATTCGGACAAACTCAGACATTCTATCAATTTCAAATTCATGAGGAGAATTTTTGAAGTCGGGTCCCATAGTATTCATAGTAAAAAAATGAGTGCACATTATAGACTCAAATTTACCTATGTCAAAACAAGGAGCGGGACTGAACAAAAAAAACGCTTACAATCAAATCGTCATTAAACTACATTCATGACCAAAAAAGAACCTATTGTCCACTTCGAAATCCCCGCTGACGATGTGGACCGAGCCATTAATTTTTACCAATGAAAACGACCAACCTTGTTCTTCGCATTCTTCTCCTCCTGCTTCTCCTCATCCCCATTGGAGGCACGATCGGACTCTTTCCAGAACCAACTGCAGACTTGTACGGCACGGCCGAAAGCTGGGAATTCATGTCGGCACTCCTTCAAACCGGCTATATGATGCCCCTCATCGGAGGTACTTTCGCGTTGTGTGCTGTTCTCCTATTCACAGGTCATCAAGCCTTGTCAGCCCTCATACTTCTTCCCCTGACGGTGAACATCATGGCCTTTCATTGGTTTACCAATGCGTCGCCGATCTCTGCTGAATCCAGCTTGGGATACCTACTCCTGGCACTCAATCTCTACCTCCTTTGGTACAATCGTCAAAAATACCAAGCCCTTCTGAAAAAATAATTTCATTTCCACATCACCCATGATCACCATCGAAACCCTCGTGAAAGCACCCCTCGAAAAAGTCTGGCATGCCTGGAACACTCCCGAAGACATCATGAAATGGAACTCTGCTTCCGATGACTGGCATACTCCGTCCAGCACGGTCGACCTGCGCATTGGCGGAAAGTTTACTTCTAGAATGGAAGCAAAGGATGGCAGCGTTGGTTTTGATTTCGAAGGCACCTACACAAAGGTGATTCCAAACGAACTCATCGAGTACTCGATGTCCGACGGCCGAAAAGTCTCGGTTCAATTCGTATCAGAAAACGAGGGAACCCGAGTCATTGAATCCTTCGACCCAGAAAATGAAAACCCTGAAGACATGCAACGCCAAGGCTGGCAAGCGATCTTGGACAACTTCAAAAAGCATGTGGAATCCATGAGCTGATCACGGCCACGGGAGACCTACGTCTGCTTCGGCTTCCTCCAGCGTCGAAACATCCGCGGATTTTTTTCCAAAAAACGGGTGATGATCCGATCAAAGACCGGAAACCGGACCTTCTTCATATAAAAGTAAGCAATCACAGAGATAAACAGCGCCCCGAGCGCATCTACGATCAAGTCCAACATGGTATCCTCCAGACTTCCGTGCTGGGTATCCAAACCAAAGAGCTGATCCAAACCAAACTCAAAGATTTCCCAAAACACGCCAATCGAAACGGCGAAAACGAAGGTAAACAAGCCCACGAAGAACGGACTCAGTCGGAGCCTAATTTTTTCCTCAGAATGGAAAATATAAACGAGGATGAACCCAACCAGTCCGAGGAGCACACCAGAAAGAGTGTGCAGGAAAATATCCCACCACCAGAAGTAGGTGTAATAGGCATTAATATCACCCAGGTAAATCGTGACAAACAAAAACACAACAAAGGTAAACTCAAACTCAATCGGAAGTCCTATCTTCAAATTCTTTTCAATGGCAGATGGGACGTAAGAAAGAACAAAGGCAAGGGCCGCCAAAAAAGCATTCAGCCACTGTCCTTCAAAAAATGCACCAACAGAAGCTGCCAAAATGACAAAGCTTAGGAGGTATGAGAGTCCGCGCTGAATACGATCGGCAAGATCCATAGCAAAGTAAAACCTTCCCTACTCTACTCCAGAAAAGAAAAGCAGGGCACCTAGAAATAAAAGTCAGAAAATGGTATAATAATCTGAAATAAAAAGAAAAACATGTCCGGTCCAAACCACACAACGGCAACTGAAATCGAGCAAAGAGAGCAAGAACTCCGACAGGTGATAGAGGAAATAAACAAGCGAGGCTCTCAGCAGTTGATATCACTGGTTCAGGGTTCGCAAGGCATCATCTCGAGCCTGAAAGACGCTCTCGAAAACCCAAAAAAATCACTCGACATGGCGCAAATGAAGGCATTTGAACGATTATGGAAGCAGTGGGATTTGTTCAAGAAGACGCTCTATGACGTAGCACGTCAGTCGAGCAAACCAGTCTACAACCGCAAGGCAGATCTCCAATCAAAACCAGCCTTCGGCGATTACTTCAAATTGATCAACCCAAAGAAAGACAAAAACACCCAGCACGTCCTGCATGGGAAGACAGCCGAAGAACGACATGATGACTTATTTGACCTTGTACAGCTCTTGCGAGACCTCGAGCAGTCAGTGGCCAAATGGAAATCCGAACAATCAAAAATAGAAGCCGAACACCAAGAGAGGGAGCGGCAAAAAATCACATCAGAACAAGCAAAAGTACGAGACACGATTTCCAAATTGCTTGAATTGACTCCCAGCGCTCGACAGTTCCCAAACCAAGAACTCGAACGAATGGCAGCCTTGATCGGAGAGAAAGAAGATCTTGAACAGTACTTCAAAACCTGTTTCAAACTCGAAGCACTTGAAAAAATGACCTTTGATGAACTCATTGGCTTGATCAAGGATGGAAAAGCTGAAGAAGTGATCAGAGATCGATCGAGACTGCCTTCACTTGAAGCCAGCAATGATCCGATGGCGTCACTGAAGCAAGTGTGGGAATTGGACCAAATGACATGGCAGAGATTCCAGGAAGCACGGATCGTCAGAGAACGCATGAGCGGTCTGGAAGAAAGTATTGTAGGAAAAGAAAAGCTCGAATACGATCGGAACCTCGACACAAAGGGCGCCGAAGTCATGAAAGACATCAGCAAAGGGAAGATGATGGAAAAAATCATGGAACTTATCGTCGGTGAAACCTTCCAGGGCTCAAAAAAATTCCGCGTGGTGCCAGTGGGTAAAACGATGGACTATTACGGCGGCATCGACATGATGGTAGAGGTCCTCTCTTCGCAAGGCGACATCCGACTCCTGGGCATCGACTTCAAATCCAAGCCCAAAGATGCTGCAGATAAAAACCCCGATGAAGAGCGAGACACCACCAAGCTACTTCGGATTCATCCTAATAGCTTCTCTGTCCTCAGCGAACAGGCCAGAAAAGACAATGCGGAAATCTACGGAAAGGGGTTCTCCACTCAGCGCATCGTGGTCTACAACAACACCCATGAAGACTTCGAAAAAGACCTCATGACCAGGATCTACAAGACACTGCTCACGACCCCCGTCGACAAGCTCCCACCAAAAGTCATCAGCCGACTCTATCGAGAAGCGGCCGAACAACAAAAAGCCTCTCAAAGAAAGCCTCTGAGCATCGAAAGGCTTTGTGAAGAAGTCGTCGGACTGAGAGCAGCCTAAACTCTACTCATCATCCTGGCCGAGTTGCTTTCTGATTTCCTTTTGAAGGGCATTCAAGCTCCGGCTGGAAACTCTTTTCGCAAACTGATGTTCCTTGAGTCGAACAAGCGCGCGCTCAAAATCTGCCCTATTCTGAACATCCTTCATGTATTGCTCGATGATATCAACTGGAATGACTTGGCCACTGTTATTCCGAACGGGGAATTTCAGCAAATCGGTCCAGTTAAAGCCTGAGTTTGGTTCAGATTCCATAAGCAAAAAAGAGTGCGCATTATAACTAATCTGAGGAAAAAGTCAATAGAGTTCACCTGCCTTGATCTCTAACTGCAATAGGATCTCATCTTGATCGTGAATCGATTCCTTCTTCCGAACTTCAGCCTTGAGAGGCATCAAGTAAGCTCCGCGCTTCCTGTCAGGAAAAATGGAAGTGTTCCAAGTAGTTTCCCCCACCGTCACTTTGACAGGCAATGATCCCCAACCACGCTTTACCTCTGAAAACACCTCTCTGATCATCTCCGACTCCTTCTGAGGGAGCGTGACGAAGTGCCATGCCGCTTCGCCAGGGTAAATCCATACCCGCAGCTTGAAAGTGTATCGGCGTGGATCCATATCCTGCATTAAAAAGCTCCATCAGTATTGAGCATGTCCTCAGGAAGGATCATCCCGACATCCCACATTTCGACGATCCTTTCTCCCTCAAACCGGAAAATATGAGTTACCGCAACCTCGAGCTCCTTCGGACGAAGCACCACGCTGGAATACACCATCACCTTGTCCCCTTCCTCAATGGCAAACAAAGACTTGAACTGTTTGTTGGGAAACTGAACATCACTGTCCTTCATCCCCTGCTTGAGGGCCGGAAACCCTGCAGGGGTATGGACGTTGTGGTGCACTCCGGACAAATCAATGTACTTCTCAAAAGCTTGATCGACCTGTCCGGAGACAGCAAGGTGCAAAAAATCTAAAGCCTTCTCTTTGTTGGTCATACTATGCGCTTACAAGAGCTTTGAAACCTCCATAGGCCATTTTGCGACAATCGAATGGCATATCCTTCGGATCACATTTCAGGCGAGGGTCGGCCATGACCTTCTTATTCACCGCATTTCGATGGGCTTTGTTCTTGTAAACGATGAAAGAAAAGAAAATCACTTCGTTGGGTTTTGGCTTCACGAGCTTAGGGAAAGGAAGAGACCACTTTTCATCGACCTTCAGATCATCTGCCTGGCACTCGGCGTACTGGAGAGCGCCATGGTCCTTCCAGACCTTCGCGGCTACCGTCGCCATCTTTTTGTAAGCTTTTACCTTGTCCTTCGGAATAGGAAGGACGAATCCGTCAACGTACATAGGGAAAAAATAAAAAAATAAAAAGTGAAAACACAAAAGAAAAACTACTTCTTCTTCTTGCAGCACAGAGCGTCAATCGACCAGCATCCTGCACCATAAGCAGCCAGCACCGCCGATCCTGCCAGGAGCAAAAGGTTGTAGTCAGCTCCGGTACCAGTCTGTCCGGTGAAGAAAGAAGCGCCCATCATATACACAAAATACAAGGACCCAGCCATGATGATCGCGAGTCCACCAGCCGCCCACTGAGTCAAGAATCCAACGACCAACGCGATCCCACCGAGAGGCTCAACGATGGAGAGAAACTTCGTGAGGTAGATCATCATCGGTGTCATGCCTTCCATCGGAGCAGACCAAATAAACCACTTCGCGTATCCTGCCCAAATAAATATAGCTCCTAAAATCAAACGTAAGAAAATGATGGAGAGGTTTTGGTAGTTCGTACAGTTTTTCATAAAGAAAAATAAGGATAGATAAGGCCATCCTAACAAAGGCAGGGAAAGTTCCAAGAGCAGCTGTGAATCTTCACTTGCGGATAGCTATGAATGCACTGCTGGGGATACTAAGACTTCATTCTTCTCAAGGAGCCTCGCCAATCTATCGAAACTCTGGCTCCATCCCTCCCGCATGCGATCGAGTTGCATGGCCATCTCAGGAGTCGATCGTACGACGATGACTTTGAGGGCCAACTTCGTTTTCCCATCAACATGCTCCTGAAACTGAACCGAGTTAAGGTTCAGCATCCCTGGGTTGTTCTGAGCATCCATAAAGGACTTCGTAGTGAAAACTAATTGCTGGCCCTTCACGATCACCTGAAAAATCCCTCCGACCGGATGAACCTTCCCATTCGGGTCCGTCATTTCGATCCAGATCTGTCCCCCAGCACGAATTTCCAACTCACACACTGGGTTGGTGTATCCTTTCGGCCCCCACCACTGGGCCATTTGATGAGGATCCACCCACGCTTCAAAAACTTGCTCAGAAGTCGCGTCTAGAACCTTGCTCATCGAAAGTTCCTGCTTCCCGGATTCTTCGTTCAGCTTCATAAATTGGTGGAGTGAAAAAGTAGAGACAAGATGAGCTTACACCTCTTTCGTTAAAAGGCGGCAGAGAAAGGACCGAGTGATGAGAAAACTCGGTATAAATGGGAGTCATTTCAACTTGAGTGGAGGCAATCCATTCACTACGATAGAGTCATGAACCACCTCGAACTCCACTTCGACGGACCTCCAAAAGAGTACAAAGGTATCATCACCTACAGCACTTTCGAAACCCGTTTCGGGAACTGCCTGGTCGCCTCCACTGAGCAAGGCATCTGCAATGTGATGTTGTTTGACGACTTCGAAGAGGCTTTTGACGAACTCAAGAAGCGCTGGGAAAAAACCGAGCTGATCGAATGGCCCTCAGACTCCCATGACCAAATCCGGGATTACTTCAACGAAGGAAAAATCGACTCCCCCATCAAGCTCCATCTCCACGGAACCCCCTTTCAAAAAAAAGTCTGGGAATCCCTCCTCAAGATCGAACCAGGACAGACCAGCACCTATGCCGAGATCGCCAAAGCCACCGGCAAATCAAAAGCCTTCCAAGCCGTGGGAGGGGCCGTGGGTGATAATCCCATCGCCTATCTCATTCCTTGTCATCGGGTGTTGAAGTCGACGGGAGAGATGAGTGGGTATCGGTGGGGGGTGGAACGAAAAAGGGCGATGTTGGGGTGGGAAAGCTTACAGCAAGATACAACTAATCTTTGAATCAGGAGATTGAATGAGATAAAGTCATTCTCAGAAATAGATTTAATCCAAATCTAAATGAGAGAATTTATAGTGCAGTCCAGACAAGATCCAAACGGTAAATGGATTGGAGCCGGAATAACGTTTGTGAAGGCAAATAATCTTGAAGATGTAGCGCAACCTGTTCATTATCTCGAAAAATTTGAAAGTAAAGATCAAGCCTCAGGAAGCTTAAAAAAAGGTTCGATATCGTCGAAAGAATGCTAGCATGGAAAAATGTATTAAATTTTGATGAAACAAAATGGGAGAACTTACCAAAAGATGTCAAAGAAGAGGTCAAGGAATCGAATAAAGGGTTTTGATCTAACTGACTTTATCTTTTTACGGAAGATACAATAATCACAAAAAACATATGTAATAACATGCATATATAGTGTATTATGTATTTGAGTGGTAAGACCATTGTAAGTTGTTCTCGGCGTTCCCATCCATCTGGTTGGCTATAACCAAGACATTCCAAATTTACAAGGCTCACTCATTTTTTAGTTGAGGTACAAATCATCAAACAGTACCCTATCTTCAAAGACAGCATACCAATCCTGATTTCTTCTTTCATACTTCTGAAATACTCCCCAACAGAATAGATCTGCTGCCTGCAAGCCAGGTGTGTCTTGTGAATCTCGGTGGTAAATTTCCAGTGGGGTTTTGGGGTGTATTCTTGCTTGTAACTGCTCTTGAATATACTTATTGAATTCAACAATACCTGTCCTCCCTTTAGATTTATCAATGATTAACTCAATTCTTGTTCCAATCGACATTTCAAATGGAATCTGATCCAGAACTTTTCGAGATACAAAATTATATACTCTCGATTTTGCTTTTGCTAAATCATCATAAACCTTTTTCTTATTTAAAGTAATGCTATAAATGCCCCACTTAATTCCTTTTGCCTGCTCGTAAAAATATCTTTTTACATCAAATGAAGTAGACGTCGCCTTGAGCTCATGAACCATTCTCTTCTTACTTTTCCTCTTATTTAACTTTCTTTTCAGAGTTTTCTTTACAGCACTGATAAGACAACGATTTGCTTCTTGGCTGCTTAAAGCAAGTATAGTAACTGTAAAATATTTTGACGGTTTTTTATTAACAAAATCAAAACCCAAGTCACCCGATTCGTCCAAATACAAATACCACATTTTTTTTGATTAGAACTTATGATCGGGCCTCCCCGACTTGCGAATATAAGCTAACCCCTCGCCGCCTTTTCCAGCACCGCATAGTCGAGCTTCTTCATGGAGAACATCGCCTTCGCAGCCTTCTCACCATTCGGCCCACACATCCAGTCCGCCCACTGCACCGGAGTGACCTGCCAGATGACTAGGAATTTATCATCTCAATCAACTCATCAACAGAAATCTCCAAATCATTGAGAATCCTCTTTAAAATACCTTTTCCCAAATCTTCATTTGCATGAACAGGAATAACAGTCGATCTCTCTGAAGACTTCTGTTCCACAAAAACATGACTTCCTTTCTTTCGAACCTCAATATATCCAGCTTTCTTCAATACCTTCAAAAGATTCTTCCCTGAAATGATGGGGAGCTTCGGCATGATCAAACCATGATAGGAATCTGTTGTACTCCGATGAAGCGATCCGTAACTATTCGCTTCTTCTTCTTCTTTTGTACCTCCAAACACAACTCTATCGCTTCTTCTATTCGTTGATACAACTGAGGCAAGGTTTTCGCCTGTGTATGGCAACCAGGTAAGGTCGGTACTTGAGCCATGAAGATACCGTCTTCATCCTGCGTTATGACGATGGTAAAACTTTGAGTTTTCATAGTTACAACAAGAGATCATAGGAAAGAGTACACCCAAAAATGCTCATGAAATAGCTCAAATTACTTTTAAAAAAGAATTCTCAGGAAGTAGCATCAAAATTCACCTTGCTTCGCCGCCTTCTCTAGCACGTCATAATCCAGCTTCTTCATCGTAAACATCGCCTTCGCAGCCTTCTCCCCATTCGGCCCACACATCCAGTCCGCCCACTGCGCCGGAGTGACCTGCCAAGCGACGTTATATTTGTCGAGCACCCACCCACATGGCTGTTCTTGCCCGCCTATTGCTAAGGTGTCATAGAAATAATCAATCTCATCCTGATTATCACAGTTGATGACGAACGAAGTCGCCTGACTGAACCCGAACTGGTGGTCGTAGCTGCTGCCCATCGCCTTGAAGGTCTCACCAGCGAGAACGAACGCTCCATGCTTGATGTACCCCACCGTGTCCCCTTCCCCTTCCTCATAGCGCGCCAAATCTTCCACCTTCGAATTCTTCCAAGCCTCACCAGGAGCATTCTTGAACAAATCCACATAGTAGTTGATCGCCTCTTCCGCCTTGCCCGCTTCCTTACCCACAAACATCAGCGACTGAGAAATATGCAGCGGAACGCCACAGACGATCACCTGCCAGGACATGCCGAACTTGTCATTGAACCAGCCATACTTCTTGACGAACGGATACTCCTGATACTCCATCATCACGAACCCTCCCTCGGCGAGCTTGTTCCAAATGGCATCCCCTTCTTCGATCGTGTTCACCTGCACGAACATCGACACCGCCGGAGTGAACTTGAAATCCGGTCCTCCATTGAGCGCGGTGAACTGTTGGCCATTCAACAAAAAATCAATCGTCATCACCGACCCCGCCGGTTTGCCCGTGACTTCCACAAAGGCATCCGTGTAGTGAGTCGTTAGGTTGACCTTGGAATTCGGAAACAAGGAAGTATAAAACTTCACCGCTTCTTCAGCGTTGCTGTCGAACCAGAACATAGGGGTGATTTTTTGCATGGGGATGAAAATAATAAATAAGTGTATAACTCACCCTGCTCCTTCGTCGCTGTCCCTCTCTAATATTAGAGAGGGACGAGTCACGATAGTGACGGAGGGTGAGTTATGTCTTCGGCACCAAATACGACGTCATCTCGATCACCTTGTTGTCCTTGAACCGATAGGTGTCATGAAAATACAACTCAATCGGCTGGCCCGATTTCAACAAAACCTTCACCTCACCCTCCACCGCCAACCATTCACCCTCCGCGATCTCATTCTTGGTCGTAATCTTCGGAGTACCAGAAAATGACACATCATCCCGAATATGCTTGCGGAACTCAGCCGCACCCTTCGCGGTGAACGCCCCAGGACAAAACCACACTACATCATCATGAATGTGCTGCATGATCATATCGTGGTCATCGAGTTCAAAGCCGCGATTGATTTCTCGAACGATTTCTTTGTGAGTCATAAGGATTAAGTAAAGTTGTAAAACGTTTTTCCATTCCGACCGGAACCATGTACTCATGGTGGAGCGGAGGAATCCCTTGGCAAGGGTAGGGAGAGGGATTCCTCCACTACGGTCTGAGTACAGACCTTCGGTCGGAATGGAAAAAAAGTTATTTCTTCTTGCGCCTGCTAAGAATCCCCTGCACCGAAGGACTGATCGCCTTATCAGTACGATGAATACACCCAATCCAACAGCAAGGCCTCCGCTCCCCATCTTCCAACTTCGAAAGCGCCACATCGATCCTCTTGGCCCTTGTCTCCGGCCGCTTCGCATCTTCCACCCAACAAATAAATTCATTGCGGGCGAGCGGGGTGATACTCTCCCAAGCCGTCAGCGCAACCGCAGAACTCATCAAAGCTTTGCGAAGATCTGCTGGAGTGTCGTGGACCACGCCGGTGGGGAAAGTTGCCTGAGCCATGGATTATAGAAATGGGATAAAACCGAAAATGAGGGTCACGATCAAAGCCTGGAGAGCACAAAAAGAAGTTTGGATAAGCAAGAACCCGCCAAGGGAGCTGGTGTCCTGCTTGCCCACTTCCGCGAAGACCATAAAACTCTCAAGCGTGATAAAAAGCCCGAGTCCGAAGAGCCATTGGTCAGCAACTAACGGATACAAGTATGACACGACAAGACCTTGCAAAATCATAGCAGAGAGACCGAACTCAAACCGAGGTCTGTCGATACGAGAGTAGATCGCCAACTTCTGGTAGTACTTCGGAAACACCGCCACATGCCAAACCGCACCCAGAATAAACGAGGGAATTAGGTAGCAGAGAAAGTATTGGAAGAAATGCGATATGGGACATTTGGTAAATCATTTCAAGTGTAGCAAAATGATACACGAAAAAAAATTCTACTCGTCTACCACGATGAACCCTCAACTCCAAAACACCATCATGCTGATGGCAGGAAGCGCAGTACAAATACTGATGATGGTCTTGTCGAAGACAAAAATAAGCGGTGAGTCAAAAAATAGAAGCCTCTCAGAGAAAGTACTCATCGGGATGATACTAGTGTACGCACTGATCTTTTTGGGCATTGTAATTTTTCTCGACTTTCAACAAAGTATCACGATCGTGACGACTTACATCTGCGTGACGGTCGGTGGGGTAGTAGGGCTGTTCCTATCACCAAAAATCCAAGAGTGGGACGTTTTCATCTGGTCGACAGCGCTGATGGCCGTGCTCATACAAAATGATCTCATACGCAATGGCGAACCACTCATCATTCTGTCCATCGCATTCTTTCTCATCTCGATCTACATCAACGTCACGAACCGCCAACTCTCTAAACCGTTCACCGTAGGGGCAAGTCTCGTACATAGTTTCAGCATTCTCCTCATCATTTGGTATGTCGTGGGAGACCTCAGCTTCTTGTACAATCAAACACCGGGCGCAATCATTGGAAGAAATCCTGTAAGTATGTTTCTCGTGGGATTTCTGCTGCCAACTTTATCTACGAATGCAGTTGTTATTGGAGGATTGCTTCCTGGCAAAAATCACGGCCCAAATGAGATAAGAGAACACTATCAAATACTTTCAGAAAAATACCTGCATCACCAAACACCCCCAGCAAATGTGTTGCTCTTCATAGCAGCCGTGTCAGGCTTAGTGTACCTCAACAGTTCCCTCCTCGGACTCCAACCATCCTCCATCGTCTCCTTGATCATCCTGATCGGAGCTCAAATAAAGAACCATATAAACTGTCACGCACGGTCAACCGCTTCGGTAATAAGATGATGAAGCTTGCTCGTCGTATTCCAATTCCTGATCGTCATGAACTGGTACTCTGGCTTCTGAACGACTTTTGAAATACGGCTCTTGGTGATCTCTTTGATCAAGCGCGTAAAATAAATGGCATGAGTGCCGATGGAGGTACTATCAACACCTTCTCTCAATTCAAAAGCCTTCAAAGCTTTCTGAGGAGTCAGTGCTTTCTTGAAAAACACCACATCATATCGATAGTGAAGCGGCCGGGTGCCAAACCCCTTTGGCAATTCGCTCATGACCTTCTTCATCATCTCTCGAGAAATGACCACCACCGTGGACTTGTACTGAAACTCAGCCGACAAGGCAGTCTCGATCTCCAGCTCAAGCTTCCGGACGGAACTGGACTTGGCTGAAAACAGCACATTGCCACTCTGGATATAGGTCCGGACGTCAGTGAAGCCCAAGCGCTCAAAACAGCTCTTCAAGTCTGTCATCTTGATGATGTTGTTCCCACCGACATTGATGCCCCTGAGAAGGGCAAGATACCGCTTGGACATCAATATCACTTGAAAAATGGCGGAGGGAGAGGGATTCGAACCCCCGAGACCCTTTCGGGTCTAACGGTTTTCAAGACCGCCGCATTCGACCACTCTGCCATCCCTCCGCGCTCGAATACTTTACTCAAAAACTTTCAGGAGTCCAAATGAATTCTTTGGATCCATCATCGAATCCAAGATATTCTGTTTGCAGACCTAATCAATCACCATGATGAGATCGCTTGGCAAAACCGTCGATGAATACATCCAGAACTCTCCCCAAGAAGCCCAAAGCATCTTGAAGAAGATCAGAGGTATTATCAAAAAAAGCGCGCCAGAAGCGGTAGAAAGTATCAGCTATATGATGCCCGCCTACAAGCTCCACAAGAAGCCACTGGTGTATTTCGGAGCCATGAAAACCCACCTGGGATTCTATGCCACCCCCACCGGAAATGCAGCGTTCACAAAACAGCTCGAAGAGTATGTGACCGGCAAGGGCTCCATTCAATTCCCTTACGATCAACCCATTCCCTACGATCTCATCCAGCAGATCGTGCTGTTTCGAGTCAAAGAAGTGGAACAGAAGTACGGGAAAAAGCCTAAGCATCCGCCATCACCGTCGCGGCGGGCAAAAAGTACAGCAAGGGCACCAAAACGAAAATCCCCAGCGCGGCGCTCGGACTAAAAAGAGCAACGGGCACGGAGATCAAATATAAGATCGGCGCAACAAAGCTCCGCTGGACTTCTCGTTTTAAGAATGCCTTCGAAACATCCTGCCGAAAAAGCCCATGGTTACAAGCATGGTAATGGGCCAAAGCGAAACTGGTCGCCATGAAGAAAAAGACAACCCCGTAAAACAAGACCGGAACAGGCTCCGTGTAGTATTCACCGACAAACGACGTGGGAAATGGGATGAAACAGATCCAGAACAGCAATAAATTATTAAACCACAGCAGTCCTCGATCGGCGTGCCTCAAGCGGTGAAAAAAATGATGATGATTGACCCAGATGATCGCGATCACCAGAAAGCTGAGGGTGAAACTCAAAAAATGAGGCAACACATGGATCAACCCATCGAGGGCCTGTTGATTCGTAAATCCTTCCGGTAAAACAGGGAGTTCGATTTCTAAAACCAAAAGCGTCATGATGATCGCCATGATAGCATCACTGAAAATCTCAATACGGGTCGTTGAGAGGGTTTCATCGTGAGAATATTTCGAAGCGCTCATAAAAACAAAAAAAAGGAAGTATACTCAATGTACCTGATTCGATCTCTTTACGGAATGAAAAAAATAGCCATCATCGGCGGAGGAGCAGCTGGTCTGATGTGCGCAGCCACGCTCATCGAAGAGCACCTGGATGCTGAAATCCACCTCTTTGAACGAAACCCTCACCTGGGAGCAAAGGTCATCATCAGTGGCGGTGGACGCTGCAATGTCACCACCGGCATCACCGACAAAAAGATCTTGTTCAGCAAGTACACGCGCGGAGCAGACTTCATCAAGACCGCGATGTACGATTTCCCACCGGAGAAGGTCTTTGAATGGTTTGAGTCCCACGGGGTACCACTAAAAATCGAAGAAGACCTACGCGTGTTCCCCAGATCCAACAAAGGAAAGGACGTCGTCGGCGCCTTCGAAAAACTTTTTGAGAAAAACAAGGTTCGAGTTCACCTCAACCAAACGATCCTATCAGTCGAACGAAAAGAAAATGCATTTCTTCTCCGAACTCCCGACTCCGAACTCCGAACTGACGTCGTTGTCTTGACGACCGGCGGCAACGCCTACCAACACACCGGATCCAAAGGCGACGGATACACCTTCGCTCAAGCTTGCGGCCATAGCATCACCAAACTCGGGCCTTCATTAAACAGCTTCTTAACACAGGAAGAATGGCCCAAAAAACTCTCCGGCCTATCCCTAGACAACGCAAAACTGGAAGCCGTTGCTGAAGATGGAGAAATGAAATCAGCGATCGGCCCGATCATTTTCACTCACTTCGGCATTTCAGGTCCAGCTACCTTCGCGCTGTCATCCCATCTCGCCTTCACCCCAATCAGCAAGGACACAGCTCTCCAAATAAAGATTATTCCCAGAGCGGAGATGAATGCGCACCAATGGGATGAAACACTAAAAATGAAATTCCAGGAAAATGGAGCGCGACAAGTGAACAACCTCTTGAATGAATATCTGCCCCATCGACTGGTCGACACACTTTTGGAACTGGCTGGCATTGCGCCACAAAAAAAAGCCGCGGAACTTTCGAAGAAGGATCGAATCAACATCATTGATCTGCTCACTGGAAAACTGACGGTTCACTTCATCGCCCGTCGTCCAGGAGACGAATTTGTCACCGCCGGAGGCGTGGTACTCAGCGAAGTCGATCCGAAAACCATGCAGTCTAAAATGTGCCCAGGGCTCTTCTTCGCCGGGGAAATCCTGGACGTCGATGGAGTAACCGGCGGCTTCAACCTGCAGTCGTCCTGGGCGACCGGGAGACTGGCAGGGAAAAGCATTTGCGACTCCCTCAACCCCCAGCCCCTAACTAGGGGAGCACCCATGCCGCGCAAATAAATGAAAAAATGAAAAATAAGCCCACTCCAGGATGGAAAAGTATGAAGCAAAGACGTTTCGAACTCAGAAGCGATCCTACGAGAGCCGAAGCGATGCTTTGGGAGAAACTGAAGAAGAGAAATCTAGAAGGCCATCGATTCCGAAGACAGCATGGGATAGGACAGTATGTGGTCGATTGGCGCGAAAAGTTTATCATTGATGCAGGATACAAAATCATTCGATTTAAAAATGAAGAAATTTATAATGACATTGACGAAGTCCTGAAAAAAATTCTCCACTCCATTTCAGAAAAAAGCTGAGGGGGAACTCCCCTAGTTAGGGGCTGGGGGTTGAAAGGGCTTTTTTCTTCCCAGTTTCCCTCTATCCCCACTAACCCTCCCCCATGCTCCCCTCGCCCGGCATCTACCGGCACTACAAAGGAAAACAGTACCGGGTTTTGGGAACCGGATTTCATTCGGAAACCCTGGAAAAACTCGTATTCTATCAAGCTCTCTACGAATCCGAAGACTTTGGAAAGGACGTCCTGTGGGCACGTCCCGTCGAGATGTTTCTGGGATCAGTCGAAGTGGAAGGAAAAATGGTTCCGAGATTTGCCCTCTGTGAAGAAAAACAAGCCTGAAAATGTTTGACGATCCCGGTGAAGACCTTTATAGAAAACTCACCTGATTTTCCAAATGAATCCACTTCATGTGACCAGATATGGGAAAGGACCTGACGAAGGAGCGATCAACATCCTGGTACCACACGATGCATCCTATGACCAATTCGCATTCGAGTATCCCGACTTACTCAACGAGATGCTCGACGCGGTGAAAGTCGACGAAGAAACCTACAAAAAATTTTTGACGATCGAGCAAGACGTCTTTGCCACTGAGGCAGCGGAACTTCTGGCAAAAAATATCGTCGGTCATTTCCAAGGAGGAATCCGGGTGCAGGTTATAAAAATAATGATTCCTCGGGGAATTTTAGACATGAACCGCATTGAAGAACGAGCACTCTGGAAAACATTTGACCATGAACAACACTCATACCTAAAGAAGCGCCTGCTGAGCATGTATCGCATAGCCTATCGAGAAATCAAAAAGAAAATCATGCAAGCAGGTATGGTCATCGACCTACACACGATGTCACCGACAAACCCACGGAGAGTCATAGAGGTCAACCCAGACAACCTCAAAGACTTCATAAAAAGCTGGGATATCAATCCTGACAATCCACGGAAAATAGACATTATCACCTCTCAAACGATCGGAGACGAAACGAGATCCTTGGGGGACAAAGTGGTCATCAAAGCAGTCTGCAAAGCCCTCAAAGACCACGGAATTGAGCACGAACAAAGTGGGACATTTCGGCTCAGCAACATCCACCTGGGCACAGAATGGGCAGAGCTGGCAAAGTCGTATTTCAACATCGACCTTACCAAGGACTGGGGGTCAAAGGTTCCAGTCGATCACGAAGGTTTTGACATTTCCAAACTCGACTATGACGAAACAAAGCTTGCCGGACTCATGCATGTCATCGGAGGAGCTATTGCCGAAGTCATAAATCAACGTTTATCGGATCCAAAACTACTGGTACACTAGAAGCACTTTTCAGTACCCATGGCTTCGCAAAAATTGGACCACGTCGACTACGATACGCTTGATAATGCAAAGAACGCCTTTATCGAAGCCGCCAAAAAAACGCAAACATTTGCGAAGAAATTCGGCTTCATCCCGAAGGGACGTCTGGGTGCCAGTGCCAACGTCTTCGCCCTCGACCTGAAGCCTTTTTTGAAATCCAAAGCCGATAAACTCCACATCACCCTCCTGCCGGAAGGTCTGGGGACAGCCGACGACGCCAGGCCAGATGATATGTCAGAAGCAGAAGCGCTGGAATTCTGGTACAATATCGGGATCAAAACCCTCTCCGTCACCACCAATGACGCCGCTTCCAGCGGGATGCAGACGGTGCTTATTTCCCTGTACCTCCCCTCCAGCACTCCGGAAATCGTCTTCAACAAAACCTTCATGAAAGGCTTTTTGGAGGGATTTGTTGACGGTTGCAAAGAAGTGGGCTGCGTCTATTTTTCCGGCGAGACACCTCAGCTGAAGACGAAAATTTACCCCGAAAAAATCGATATCGCCGGAGCCCTCTTCGGCATGATGCCGGCAGGGATCCCACCAGTAGACGGCAGCAAGCTCAAAAAAGGGAACATCATGGTCTTCATCGAAAGCACTGGACCCAATGAAAACGGCTTTACTTCCCTCCGTCAATTGGCAGAAAATCTCCCTCACGGATACCGCACCCAACTCCCCAGCGGACAAGAATACTGGAAAGCCATCAACAACCGATCCATCCTCTACACGCCACTGATTCAAGAGATCCTAAAAGCAGGGATCCATCCGACGAACATTGAGCCCATTACCGGCCACGGCTGGCAGAAAATTATGAGATCAAAGAAAGACCTCCGTTATGTCGTCGAAGAAATGCTGCCAGTCCCAGAAGTCTTCCGCTTTGTCGAAGAACACTCCGGCATGACCGCACAAGACATGATCACCGTCTTCAATTACGGGCTGGGTCTCGTCATCTTCGCCGAAAACAAAAAAGACGCTGAAAAAATCATCCAGATCGCACGGAAGAAAAACATCAACGCTCTGATCGGTGGACATGTGGATTCGTCACCCACACGGGAAGTCGTCATTCGACCTTTAGGGGTCACCCTCAGCAGTGACAAATTTTTCCTCCAGCAAAGCTAATCACATCTGATGAAACCGATCCTGATCATCAAAAACTATGTCCACGAAGGTCCGGGCATCATTGAGGACATCCTCAAAGATCGTGCACTCCCATACGAAATCAGAGACCTGGACAGAGGCGAAGAGTTTCCCGAACCAGAGAAGTATTCAGCAGTGGTCGTGATGGGTGGACCGGACAGTGCCAATGACCAGACCCTGAAAATGACTCGGGAAATGCAAAGAGTCCAGGAGATCATTGAAAGGAAAATCCCCTACCTCGGTATCTGTCTGGGCATGCAGGTCCTTTGTAAGGCCGCCGGCGGGACTGTCAAAAAAAGTCCTTACAAAGAAATCAGCTTTTTTCATGAGGATCACAAACCCTACACCGTAGAGCAACTTACCAAAGACCCCATCTTCGACGGCCTGCCGAACCCTTTTCGAGTCTTTCAACTCCACGGCGAAACCGTCGAACTCAAGGAACATGTTACTTTAATCGGCAAAGGAAATTTCATTAAGCCACAAGTCATTAAAGTCGGCGACAATGCCTACGGCTTCCAATGCCACTTCGAGCTCACAAAAGAAATCATCGAGGAATGCTTAGAATGTGACGAAGACCTCAAGCAACGTGATCCAATCAAGTTGCGAGAGCAATGGGAAGCCTTCCAAGAGAACTATTTTAAAAAGGGAAGGCAGATCACCGAAAACTTTTTGCGGATTGCGAGGCTAATGTGAGGTATAATGCCAACAACCTCTCCCTCTCGATGAACTTCACCACTTCCCAACTCGAAGCCGAATCCATCCGTCTTTTCGAAAAGCTCCAAAACGTCGGCTGGTCTTTGGATGAATGCAAGGTGTACGCACCGATCACCCTGGAAATCAACCAGCTCAAGCAAGAACAAGACGCCATCATCCTCGCCCACTCCTACCAAAGCCCGGACATTATCTACGGAGTGGCGGATTTCGCCGGTGATTCTTATGGGCTCAGCAAAATTGCCTCAGAACATCCGGCCAAGAAAATCATTTTCTGTTCGGTCTACTTCATGGGTGAAACAGCCAAGATCATGAACCCCGAGAAAGAAGTCCTCGTACCAGCAGTCGCCGGCTGTTCGTTGGCCGACTCCATCACCGCGGAGGATGTGAAACGACTCAAAGAACAGCATCCCGGAGTACCGGTTGTCTGCTATGTGAATACCTCGGCGGCTGTGAAAGCAGAGTCCGATGTTTGCGTGACGTCTTCCAACGTGCTGCACATCATCGAATCACTCCCAAATGATGACATTATCTTCATCCCGGATAGCTTCATGGCCGACTACATTCAGAGAAATACTCCCAAGAACATCATCAAGTGGCATGGGACCTGTATCGTCCACGAAGAATTCACGGCTGATTCCATCAAGGCCGTCCGTGAACAATTTCCAGGAGTCGAAATCCTCGTCCATCCTGAGTGCAGTTCATCGGTGATCGACCAGGCCGATCTCGTGGGAAGTACCACCAGTATGATCGAGCATGTGAAGAAATCACCACAACAGCAATTCATGATCGTGAGTGAGTGTGGATTGGCTGATCGAGTAAAAGCAGAAATGCCCGAAAAGAAAGTGGTAGGAGCCTGCGTGCTCTGTCCCTATATGAAGTCCATCATGCTCAAAGACATCCTGCAATCCTTGAAAAACCCCCGACCCGATCAGATCATCAATCTCGACCCATCAGTCCTTAAAAAAGCAAAGTCCAGCCTAGACCGCATGTTTGAACTTTCCTCCAACAGTTCAAAATCCTAAGCCATCGGAACCTGTATAATTCCTGAAACAGCCTTTAAGACCTTCTCACGAAGCGGGTTTAGTACGGAAAGGATGTACGCGTTTTCAATCTGCTCATCAGGCAAAAGAATCTTTTGAATGAGGGTGTGACCAGTAATTCTTCTAGAAAGACTCAATAAAAGAAGAAACTTCGCGGCATCATTCTGTTCATGAAGAATCGTGTCAACAAACTGAGGTAAATCAGAGATGCTGGTACGCATCACAGCGTTATTCAATGAGTCGTATCCCCAGACTATGGCTTCATTCATAGGAAGAATTATAAAAAAAGCCTAGAAAAAAACGAAGAACATGACAACCGAAAGACCTCAAATGCTGCCCAAAGGATTCAACAACAAAAAGTTGCTCTTATGAGGACAGCAAAATCCTGCTACTCTCTTTAAGCCTTCCCAATCGTCCCAATCATCCCAATCGTCCCAATCGTCCCAATACCCCTTACCCCCACCCCATGAAAACCTACCAAGAAACCAAACTCGACAACGGACTTCGCGTCGTCACCTCCACGATCCCTTCAGACAGCATCACCTTGCTCGTCCTCGTCGGTGCGGGGTCTCGGTATGAAGAGCTCGCTATCAGTGGTATTTCCCACTTCATTGAGCACATGTTCTTCAAAGGAGCGAGTCGTTTCAAAAACACCAAGGCCGTCTCTGAAGCGATCGACACCGTAGGTGGGCAGTTCAACGCCTTCACCGGGAAAGAATACGCCGGGTACTACGTAAAGCTCGCGAAAGAAAGCAAAGAAATCGCCTTCGACGTGATCTCCGACATGCTCATCAACCCCACCTTCGATCGAGCGGAAATCGACAAAGAAAGGGGCGTTATCATGGAAGAGCTCAATATGTACCAGGACACACCCATGTACCAGATCGGATGGGACTTTGAAAAAATCATGTTCGGGGATCAGCCCATGGGCCGAGACCAGATCGGGACGAAAGAACTTATCAAAGGCGTCACCCAAGAACAGTTCATGCAGTACCACGACGAATTGTACAGTTCGGACAATACCGTCATTTCCGTGGCCGGGAACATCAGCCATCAGGAAATTCTCGACCTGGTGAACAAGTACTTCACGTTCAAAATCACGAAGAAGAAGAGAACATGGGCAGCATTTGAAGGCTACTCCGACTCAAAACGAGTCATCATGCAGGAAAAGAAGACCGAGCAGGCCCACCTCGTCATTGGGTTCCCAGGCTACCACACGACCCACCCGGATTTTTACGCTCAAAAACTTCTCTCGATCGTCCTGGGGGGAAACATGAGCTCACGCATGTTCCTCAACGTCCGTGAAGCGCAAGGACTCTGCTACTATATCCATACGACGACGGACGACTACACCGACTGTGGACACTTCTCAACCAACGCCGGAGTGGATGTGAACCGGATCGATCAGGCAGTGCTGTCAATCGTCAAAGAATACTCAAATCTCAAAACCAATCCCAGGATTGAAGAAAAGGAACTCGAAAAAGCAAAATCGTATCTTTACGGCAAGCTGGTGATCAACTTGGAAGATTCACAAGAAGTAGCTCATCTGCTCGGAAAACAGGCCCTCCTGAACGAAGGCATCAAAACCCTGGACGATATTCACGGATTGATCAACAAAGTCACCATCGAAGACATCGAACGGGTCGTAAAGGACCTCTTCCACGCAGAAAAACTGAAGCTGGCCTTCATCGGTCCAGAAAGAACTGAGGAGAGCTTTGAAAAGCTGCTAGATTTCTAATCCTGGCATGGGCGGAAGAAGAGGAGTGAGACCTTGGAGGGGTATCAAGGGCCTTCTCACTCCTCAGTGGCTTGCACGGTAAACCCGAGCAAACCGCGCGCAATGTATACTATTTTTTAAAATGATCAAGTATTTTGTGCACTTTGGAAAAAAACACCCATGATATATACTTCACCTACTCAAAATCATTAGCACTCTGAATATGATGCAAAAAACCCTCATTATCCTGAAACCTGACGCCGTCCAACGAGGACTCGTGGGAGAAATCGTAGCACGATTTGAAAAAAAGGGCCTGAAGCTGGTAGCCAACAAAATGGCCATGCTCAAGTCTGAAACCCTGCGGGAGCACTACGGACATCTGGTCGACAAGCCATTCTTCCCGGCAATCGAATCCTTCATGATGAGTTCACCCGTGGTCCTCCAAGTCTGGGAAGGCTTCAAGGCCATCGATACCGTTCGTCTGATGTGTGGTGTCACCAACTCTCGTGAAGCCGCTCCAGGCACTATCCGTGGTGACCTCTCGACATCCTACGGCTCCAATGTCATCCATGCCTCAGATTCTCCAGAAGCTGCCGAGCAGGAAGTAGCACGATTCTTCAAAGCTGACGAAGTCTTCGACTACAACAAAATCATCGAGCAGTACAGCTACTCAGATGATGAGCGAAAAAAGTAAAAACTAGCAAGCAATCACCACATCCACCAAAACATCCCGTTCATCAAACGGGATGTTTTCTTTTATCTGCTCTTGAAAGCACAACCCCACCTTCTTTCCGTCATACTGCGAAAGCATGTGGTCATAGAAACCTTTCCCCCGACCGAGGCGGACTCCCTTCTTTGTAAAAGCCATCCCAGGAACAAAGACGAGATCTACCTCCTCCAGCGTGAAGGTCTTTGAGTTTCTCGGATGAAATATACCATACTGGGTTTCGTACAAATGATCAGACCGCTCCCAATTTCTAAGAATAAAAGGGTCCTGACGTTGAGATTGAAACTCAGGCACCGACACCGAAATACCATTTTCCCAGCAATACTCAACGAGAGGGATCGTATCCACTTCATCTTCCATCGGCACAAAAACGGAAACTAACTGGCCCTTCTTGAGGAGTTTCGCTTTCAAAACATTCTCCAAAAGCTGAACCGATCTTTCAGATGTATCAGTTACAAATCCCATGATTTCTTTCATCTCCTGACGAAGCCGCTTCTTTTGCTGTACAAGCTCCATTCAAACCAACCAATAAAATTTACAAGAACACTGACTTTACTTCATTATTGCTCAAACCAGCCTGAGAAGGCAAGTCTGAAGCAGGCTGTACCTCAAATTCAATAGAAGCGCGGGATCCAGTCATCTGCTCATACGCCTGGGAAAGCAAAGCCAAGTTGGAAGGCTCACGGATCTTACCGAGCTCAAAGTCATAACGAGCCTGGATCTTCAAACCCTTCTCTGAGAGAAGAATTTTCGAATGCTTCAACAATGACCGGAGAGGAACAGAACTGATCAAAGAGAAGAACTTTTCGAGATCAAACCCGGTGACTGGCACTGGTGATGGAGGAGCATCTTCAACAGCTTGGACAGACTCGGTCACGGGAGCTTTTGAAATGACCTTTCGAGGCTTGCTCGTTGAAGTCACAGGAGCCGGTGCAGGATTTATCATCTCAAGGGGAGCAGGAAGAGAAGCCGAAGATGGTGAAACAAACTTCAAACACTTAAAGACGGCCAATTCCAAGGGCATTTGTGGGATAAAAGCATCACGAAGCTGGTCCAGCGCCACAAAAAATATATCCACCCAAGAAAGTAGCGTCTGGGACTGGGGATCACCCTGCAATAATCTGGATCTCAACTGCTCCAGGATGAGCTGGCAAAACTGAGAGAGGTCATGGCCCTGTTCATGGATTTCATGGACTATTTGAAGAGCTTCCTGGCTCTTCCCATCCAACAAAGAGGAGAGAAAGCTCTCAACGGATGAATGCTGAGAAATACCCAACGACATCTGGACAGACGTCTCAGTCACCTCTCCCATCCCCACGACCTGTTCGAGCAGGCTTAACGCATCTCGAAAACTTCCACGTGCATGGACGGACAAGATCTTAAGTGCAGCTTCATCAGCCTTGACCTGCTCAGCATCACACACCTTTCGGAGCTGGGCAGCGATGAGCTGCTCATCCGCCAAGTGAAAGTCAAAGCGCTGACATCGGGACTTGATGGTGTCCAAAACCTTGTGGGCTTCAGTGGTGGCAAGGATGAAATGGACATGTTCAGGAGGTTCTTCGATAATCTTCAGCAAAGCATTGAAGGCACTCTTCGAAAGCATGTGAACTTCATCGATGATATAGATCTTCTTCTTCGCCTGAGTCGGCATAAACCGTGCCTGCTCTACGAGGGCCCTCGCATCATCGACCAATCCGTGGCTCGCAGCATCGATCTCGACCACATCGGTCAATCGCTCCTCGAGTGCGCTGCTACAAATCTCACAGCTATTACAAGGTCCATTGGCGGACAAATTCAAACAATTGATGGCCCGGGACATGATACGAGCAGTAGAGGTCTTCCCCGTCCCGCGTGGACCTGTGAAGAGGTAAGCATGGGAAACCTTCCCAGATTTTAAGGCTCCGAGAAGGATATCGCGGATATGGTTTTGTCCTTCGAGCGAAGAAAAATCAAGCGGCCGGTACTTACGATACAAACTCATGGAAGTGCATTAAAGCAACGGATACGATAATCAAGATCTCCCCTGAAAACAAGCTCTTACACAGATCCCCTCACCCCTCACTCCTCCTATACTGCAAAGCCTCCAGCACATGGGCCTCCTTGATCTCTTCATCGCCAGCCAAATCAGCAATAGTACGACTGACTTTCAAGAGCCGATGATACCCTCGAGCGGACAAACTGAACTGCTGCATAGCCCTATCGAGCAATCGACCAACGGGAACGGAAACATGACAATGCTGTTGAACCAGGCCTGCAGACATCTCCGAGTTGGTCTTTGACGGAGAGGCTGCAAACCGAGCCTTTTGGATCTCACGAGCTCTCTCGACACGTCGTAGGATCTCTGAAGTCGGCTCAGCTTGCTCGTCGTTCTTCAGCTCACCGTACTCAACAGGCGACACGGAGCAATACAGATCAATCCGATCAAGTAGAGGACCAGATATTTTGTGATGGTAGCGAGCAATCGCCGCGGGCAAGCAAGTACAAGACTTGGGAGCATTTGCCACCCCATAAAACCCACAAGGACAAGGATTCATCGCCCCACAAAGAATGAATTGGGCAGGATAGGTCAAAGATCCATTGGTGCGGCTAATAGTAATCTGTCGGTCTTCCAAAGGCTGACGAAGGAGTTCCAACACATGGGGCGGGAACTCTGCCATCTCATCTAAGAACAAGACACCACGATGAGCCAATGAAATTTCTCCCGGCTTTGGAATCCTCCCACCACCCACGATGGCAGCTCCAGAAGCGGTGTGGTGAATCGTCCGGAATGGTCTTGAACGGACTAAAAAATCCTTCTCAGGCAGGAGTCCAGAAAGTGAGTAGAGCTTGGTGACTTCCAGAGCCTCAGACAAATCCATTTTGGGAAGGATTCCCTGAAGCGCTTTTGCCATCATTGTCTTGCCTGATCCAGGCGAACCATTCATGAGGATATTATGACCACCGGCGGCAGCGATCTCCAAGCCACGCTTGGCATGAATCTGGCCTTTGATATCAGCAAAATCGACCAACGGCGACGGGGCAGCGTTGAAATACTCCTGGAGATCCCTCACACGGGCCGACTCAAGTTCCTCATCACTCATGAGAGAGTTCACCAACTGACCTAAAGAATCAACTCCATAGACCTCAATCCCAGCAATCAGCGATGCCTCCTCGAGATTCACCCGGGGAACAAAAACTCGCTTGAATCCCTGGTCCCTGGCGACCGTGACCAATCCCAAAATACCGTTCACATGGCGAAGGGATCCATCCAATGAGAGCTCGCCAAAAAAAACGGTCTCGTCTCTCCTCGGAAGCGAAAAATCATGACTGAGGGAGATCATCCCCAAGGCAATGGGCAGGTCGAAACAAGGTCCTGTCTTGCGGACATCCGCTGGTGCTAGGTTCACCACGACTCGCCCGCGTGGAAATCGAAATCCGCTGTTCTTGATAGCAGCCCTCACACGCTCACGGCTTTCCTGGACCGCAGCATCACCCAAGCCGACGATCACCATCCCAGGCTGGCTCATGTAGTGATCCACTTCGATCTTCACCAAGTCCGCATCAAGGCCCCGTGAAGCCAGGCTATAGAGTCTCGTATTCATAAAAAAAGAAAAAAAAAGTACTTCTATACTAGTATGTACTTTTATACATAGAAAGACTTTTCCTGTGACAGCATGAAAAAAGAATGGTGAAAAATACTATACTTCAAATTCAAACTCCCATATGCTCTAGCGAGTAACCGCAAGGATGAATCACCTTCCTCCAGGAGACCAGCTTGAACCCTGCTCATCAGCCAGAGAATGGCTGGAATGGAGCCATCAGTCATTCATCCTTTTTCAGCATTGGTGTGATGAGATTACCCGGACAGGACTGAAGAACAGCACGACTGGCACCTGGTTCGCAACGATCCCCTGGGCAGTCCACAGACTATGTGACATGCTCGCATTGGACGCTCTAAAGGAGGATGACCTCATCGTAGAAATAGGACCAGGTCCTGGCCCCATGCCACAAGCAGTACTGCGACGAACTCGTAAAAAAATCAAGTACCTCGCGATAGAACTCAATCCGAACTATGCCCAAAGACTTACCAGCACGATCCAAGACCCAAGGCTAAAAGTCCTGAATGAAGATGCGAGCCACATCGGGTCAATCATGGAGGACCAAAGAGCGAAAGCCAAACTGGTCCTCTCGAGCATGCCTTTTTCTAGGGACACTAGACGAACACAAGCCATCCTCCATCAAATCCACAACGATGTGCTGACCCCCGATGGCAAGCTGCTGGTGTGGAACTTCATGTCAGCCTCTATTGCCCAAGTAGAAACTGTTTTTGGGTCGGAAAATAGTGAAAGGGAGGTGATTCGAATCAACCTGCCGCCTCTTAAAACTATCCTCGCAAAAAAACCAGTCCATCGTGAGAAGGATCCACAAGTCCCCCAAATACGACAAAATGATGTCGGATCTACAACCCCTCCACCAATTCTCGAGGAATATCCTGCACCCGTACCTGTTCAGGACCATCATTAGACCTCAAACTGCGCGCTCGAGCCCAGACCAAGGAGAAGATCGCCGCCAAGTCTCGCAAGGCTGCTTCGGATATACTTCTCTCGCTAAAAGCATTCACGATCCTGGTACGAAGCCCAGAAAGAATTTTGTTCGTAGCAATCAAAAGTGATTCCAATTCTTCAGAAGATTCACAGGGAATCAACAATTGAGCACGAAAATCGATCAGTAAATCCTGCACGCGATCAAACTCACTCGCAGGGGGGACAACGAGCCTTTGGTCAGGAGACCGAGGATCGAATGGTATTAATACACCTTTTTTCATCAATGGAATGAAAGGTGTGCATTATAATACTTGAATTGAGAATGTCAACTATTGAAGAAGCTTCAGAATGTCATTGTAGGTCACAGCCAAAATCAAAATCAAAATCAACAAGAACCCGAACGCATGGATCTTGGCTTCCAAAGCAGCATCAGGTCGTCTACGCGTGACAACTTCAAAGAAAATGGAAAGAAATCGTCCCCCATCCAAAGCCGGGATCGGCAGAACATTGATCGCACCAAGAGAAATAGAGAGCAAAGCAATCAATTTCAAGACATCCAACACACCTCCATTTTGGGTCGTCTGGTGGGTCAACTGCGCAATCCCTACAGGACCAGAAACCTGCTCGGATATCTCAGCCTTGGTAAACAAATCAAACAAGACTTCTACAAACATCTTCATCGTCAATACCGAAAGTCGTCCGGTCTCATATCCAGCCTGGACCAACGCCTTCGGAAAAGGGTACTGAATATCCTTGATCTCCTTCACATCAGGTGCCTCGGAAATGACCAAACCAAACCTCCCCTCTTCACTCACCGGGACATCAAAGCTCAAGGTATCTTCACCACGCATCACGGTCACAGGCACTTCCCGACCAGCGGACTTCTGAGCCGCTGCGACCAAATCATCATTTCGTAAGATATCATTCCCTCCCACCTTCACGATCACATCTCCAGCCACGATGCCTGCCTCATCCGCCTGGGATTCATCAGCAAAATCAGTGACAACCACCTGCTCCTTCGCGTCAATAATCCCCTGCTCACGATAGTATTGGAAATCATCCTGAGTAACGATGAAGGGCTTCGTACCGACCGTAAAGAGGAGTACCAAAATGACATATCCCAGCAAGAAATTCATCACTACTCCCGCGAGTATGATCAGCGTGCGGGCGGCAATGCTTTTACTGGCAAAGCTCCCTTCCTTGTTTCTCATTTTTTCATCTTCGCTGTCCTCCCCGTACATCCTCACAAACCCCCCAAAGGGAATCCAATTCAGGCTGTACAAGGTCCCCATCTTGTCCTTCCAAAGCCCCTTTGCACGAGGTGGAAGTCCCATCCCAAACTCCTCAACTTTTACCCCTGCCCTACGAGCTGCATAAAAATGTCCAAACTCATGCACCAGAATCAAGACAGAAAAAATAATCAAGAAAACGACAATACTGATGAGATAACCCATAGGGACAAAAATGAATACTAAACCGTCAAAATATCTTTCTCTTTTGATTTGGCCAACTCATCGATTTTTTTATTCATCGCGTCAACGACTTCTTGAAGCTCGCTTTCCATAGCCTTGGCTTCATCCTCAGACACCTCCTTTTCTTTCAACTGGTCCTTGATCGCGCTGTGAACTTTATGCCTCGCGTTGCGAATAGAGACTTTCGCTTCTTCAGCCTTCGCGTATGCCACCTTCACCAATTCTTTCCGTCGTTCCTCCGTTGGCTGGGGAAGATTGATGCGGAGAACATTCCCGTCATTCATAGGGTTGAGTCCGAGATCAGACCGTTCACGGATACCACTCTCGATAGAAGACAAGACGGATTTATCCCAAGGCTGGATCATGATCGACTTGGCGTCTGGCGTCGTGATCGAGGCAATATTCCTCAACGGCTGAGTCATACCGTAAGCAGTGATCAAAAGACCTTCCACCATAGCGGTGCTCGCTCGTCCGACCTGCATTTTCACATATTCTCCTTCCAGATGCTTAAGTGCATCCTGCATAAGTTTTTCTGCTGATTGTAAATCCATACAAAGGGATTAAGGGCTTTCAAGAGTATAGACACTTTCGAGAAAAATTCGAGAGAAGTCCAGGGGTAAGCTGGAAAGAAAAAGAAGAATGTGGTGTAACAGTTTGTTGATAAGAAACGAAAGGAGTATAAAGAATTTACTAATCCTTCCTCATGAAACTCTCCACAAAAGCCTTCGCCCTCTCCATCGGCATCGTTTGGGCGAGCGGGATCCTTTTCGCCAGTCTGATCGCAAATGCATTTGGCATCTGGGAGCAAGGCATCCAAACCATCGCCACCTTCTACATCGGCTACGACACGACGTTCATCGGTGCCTTGATCGGGGCTCTGTACGGATTCATTGATGGATTTGTTGGTGCGTACGCGGTGGCTTGGCTCTACAACAAGCTATCCTAATTGGGCACGCAAAGCCTCCACTTTATTCAGCTGTTCCCAAGGGAATTCTGAGCGACCAAAGTGTCCGTAGGTCGCGGTAGGCAAATAGATCGGTCGGAGTAAGTCCAGCTCGCGGATGATCCCCGCTGGCGTCAAGTCAAAACACCTTCGGATCGCGCTTTCGAGGTGGTTGTGATCGACATTCCCCGTCCCAAAAGTGTCGACGTGAATGGAAACGGGTTCAGGATAGCCGATCGCATAGGAGAGCTGGATCTCACACTTCGTAGCATATCCGGCAGCGACGATATTTTTAGCAATATAGCGTGCCATATACGCCCCGGAACGGTCCTGCTTATTCGGCACCTTACCCGAAAAAGCACCGCCACCATGTCGTCCCATTCCGCCGTAGGTATCGACGATGATCTTGCGCCCAGTCAACCCGGTATCAGCCTGCGGGCCACCACTTACGAACTTCCCGGTTTCATTGATAAAGTACCGCGTGCTTTCATCCAGGTACTTTTCACAAACAGGTTGGATAACATGCTGCAAAAGATCCTTCTTCAGCTGCGCTTGCTCAATCCCTTCATGGTGTTGGGCGGCCACCACCACCGTATCGACACGCAATGGCCTTCCTTGCTCATCATACTCAATGGTGACCTGTGTCTTCCCATCGGGCCTCAGATAGTCAACAATGCCCTGCTTGCGTACTTCAGCCAGCCTTCGCGCCAGCCCATGAGCGAGCATGATCGGGAGGGGCATCAGCTCTGGGGTTTCATCACAAGCAAAGCCAAACATCATCCCCTGATCTCCCGCTCCCTGCTGTTGATGAGGGCTCTTCTCAGGCTTTTCACCCTGGGAAATATCAGGACTTTGTTCATCGATGGCCAGAACCACCGCACAGCTTTGGTAATCGATCCCATAAGCAGGATCGGTGTAGCCAATATTTTTCAGGGTCTCCCGGACAATCTTCGTCACATCGACATAGGTAGAAGTCGTGATCTCTCCTCCCACGACGACCAGACCGGTCGTGGTAAACACCTCACAGCAGCAAGCTCCATCAGGGTCATCACGAAGCACCGCGTCGAGGACAGCATCGGAAATCTGATCACAGATTTTGTCTGGGTGCCCTTCAGTGACGGATTCGGAAGTGAAAAAGAAGTGAGACATGAATTTCGTGATTTTTTAGCCGTTTCATGGTATAATAATTCGACATAAAAAACAAAAAAATGCTCAAAAAAGTCGTCTTTACCATCCTCGTCATCACCCTTGGTACCTTCATCTACCTGACCTATTCCCAAGGGACTAATGCCCCCGTCAGGGAACTCCGAACACGAGTGATCGCACCAACATCTACCGCACCAGAATGCCGATTTTCAGACACTGAAAGTGAACTCATCGGTCAATTCTGCCAGCTCGGCATCATCAATGGCTACGCCGATGGGACGTTCAGGCCCAAGGCAAGTGCCAATCGAGCTGAAATGCTGAAGATCACCTACCAGTTCTTTGGACAAAAGCAGCACATCGAAGACATGGAGAAGATGCTCATGAACAACCATCTGTGGCCCTTTAAAGATACTCCCCCGGACTTCTGGGCAGCGCCTTCCATCGCATTGGCAAAAATAAGTGGAGATATCAAAGGCTACGAGAATGGCGAATACATCGGATATCAAGAAGCAAAACGGGGGGAAGCCTGGAAAATGATGGTAGACGCAGGCTCAGCGGCTGATACACGGATCCACGATCTCTTCGAGCAGATCCACAGCAGCATGAACGATACCAACGCCTGGTTTGACCCCTATGTCATCTTCGCGAAGCAGGTAGGAATAAACCTCCCGGGAGAAGACCGCCCGCTCTGGCAAATCATGGACGAAGCCATCACCCGAGAAGAAATCGTGGAATTTCTCTCGAAGATGGTCAACTCCATCACGCTCAAACCAAAAGAAACCCCAGCAGAAGGGGCAAAAAAGAATACCACCAATGTCCTGGTGATCCGTGATCTCGACCTCATTGAAGACATCACCAAGCTCATCGAAAAGGTGAGCATCACTCAGGTCATCCTTCCCGAGATCAAGCTCTCTGAAACCATGATCCTTTCAGAAAAAGACCTCAGCTTCATCGAAACCATTCGATCTCAGGCACCAACGACTCAGATCTTCCTCGCGGTAGGTGAGCAAAGCATTCCCTTTATCGTTGAGAACGCCACGGATGTAGACATGATTTCAGGAGTCATCGATACCCTATCAAGACTGGCCGAAGAGCAGAACATCGATGGCATAGCTACCTTCTTCGAAGGAAATAGGGAAGGACTGAGTTCCGGCGAACAATTCCTGGTAGAAATCGTGGACTTTGAAATCAAAGAAGCTTTTAAAAAAGCCGAAAAAGAAACCATCAGCACGAATGATGAAGAACATCCTCTGGTCAACTCCAAAAAAACCCAAATCTGGCATGTCATGAAGCCTTCCGTTGCTGATCCAACCACTCTTGCAGAAGGATTTGAGCAGCTGTAGAGTCCAGCACATCGCGTTGGTCCTTGGACTTCATGCCGATTTCACGGAGTTTGCTTTGGGCCATTTTTGACGTATAACGCTCGTCAACTACTTGGACATCCTCCACAAGGTCACGGAGCTTTCCTAAGAAATGCTGGAGCTCATCATCAATATCACCAGGGGCGCCATCACGCTTCAAAGGCATGCCCACGAGTGCCAACTGGATGGATTCACGGTCAACCAGTTCCTTCAATCCCACCCAGCACTGATCATCATTCAGCAGTACATCGCGAGGAAAAGCAATACCAGCCTCTGAAGAACCAACAGCAAGACCAATGCGCTTTAGGCCAAAATCAATTGCCAGAACCTTCATAAACAAAAAACATGTGACAACGTTTCCATTGTCACATGTCGATGGCCAATTGTTAAATGTTTCTACTCCTCCTCCTTGGCTTCCAATTTCACCTTCACCTCTACCTGTTGATCACCCATTTGGACCTGGACAACATGATCGCCGATTTTCTTCAGTGGCTCCATTTCAACTGATCCCTTTGCCACCTCGACTCCAGCCTGCTTCTTCAACGCTGCGATCACATCCTTCTCACCAAGCGCCTTGAACAAGGTTCCCTTGGCAGAAGTCTTGCCACTGAGAACGATCGTGATCCCTTCCAAGGCCTTCGCGCTCTCTTGGACGGCTTGCGCAGCCTGAGTAGCCGCTTCTTTTTGGGCAATGATGAGCTCTTTCAATGATTCGATTCGCTGAGCGCTCGCGGCTTCAGCGAGGCTACGTGGCTGGAGGTAGTTCATGAAATACCCTCTGCGAACCTTCAACAGGTGATTCTTCTGTCCAACACCAGGAACATCCTTGGTCAAGATAACGTACATACGAATGAAATTAAGAAGTGAAAACGAATCATTAAAAGGTGAACAACCAACGTATCAAACCGGAAAAACTAAAATCTTCTTTCAATCGGTAATCTTCTTTGAGATACCAGTTGCTCAGGTCCGTGAAGCGGTCTGAATGATTGCTGAGTCTGCCCAGCTGGACATTTTTAACCGAGCGATCGATGAGATAATAGTGCGTTGGGTTGTAAAGGAACACAGCCGGGGTATCCTCGGCAATAATTTTTTTGAGCTTATCCAGGAGTTCTTGCTTGGTCCTCTCATCGAAGGTGTTTCGGATACTGACCAACAAGTTGTCCACTTCCAGACTTCGGTAGTCAGACAAATTCAGTCCAGACTCAGCCTGGCTGGAGTGCCAAAACGGAAAAGCGTCGAGATTGTAGCCCAGATTTTGCCCAAAAAGCAAGATATCATAATCCCGCTTGCTAATCTTCTCTTGCAGGTCCACCAATGGATAGGTTTCTATCACGACCTTGGCTCCTGCTTCCAGCCATTGTTTTTGGATTTCCTCAGCCACCTGCAAGAAAACAGGAGGCTCCTGAGCCGTGACCAAGCGCAAGACCAATCGTTTCCCTTCAGAATTCACACGGACTCTATCGAGCTCATCCATGGGCTTAACCACTGGCTCTTCATCCTGAGCTTCCTCGACCTCATCTGGAACCTCAACGTCTTCCGGTGGCACTTGGACATCCGGAGTCGGAACTGGATCAGGTTCAGGCTCTGCCACAGGAGTCGGCACCGCATCCTCAACGACATAGTTCTCCAAAGTAGTCCGGTCAAGCACGAGATTACGCACGACGACCCCATCTCCACCGAAGGCCTTCAACCCGACCCCATTGACCGTTGTTTTAATCCCGGCAGCGTTCCCAATCGTCTGGAAGGTAAGGGACTTTTGGACCGTGTAGGTTTTCGTCTCATCCTTCTTCATCAAGAAAGAAGGCTGCAAAACACCATCCAGCCTGATCGTGAGCCAGGAGTCTTGTATGGCCTGGACTTCAAAGCGCAACTCGGCTGCATCCCCTATCAAGGCCATATTGACAGGGCCTCCACTCCCATCAGCTTGCTCTGCCTTCGCCTTCACCTTTTCGGGAAGGTTCCACTCGGTATCAAAAAAAGCTCCCATGGCTCTTTCCAGGCTAAACTCAATATCAAGATCAGCTTTTGACTCCAAAATGGGCGTATCTACGACTTCAGAGTTCTGAACGATCTCTTGGATACGATCCTTATCAGTTGCCAGCAGGAGAGCAAAGCGCACCTTTTTATTGGACAGCATGTCGGAGCGGGTATTCAAAAAAAGCGCGCTGTACTGAGGCAAACGATAATCAAACGCTTCGAAACGGCTGGAATCAGCAAAGAGTTTTTCAGGGATTTGCTCCGTGCTCAAGCGAAAGCCTGTCAGGGTGTTTTCGGCGACCAGGAGCGAAGAAGCATCAGGAAAAGCCCGGAAAATCACCGTCTGCACCTTTGGCAAAGCGCCATAATACTCCTCATTCCGCTTCAAAGTAACTTCGTGGGTGTCATTTGAAACCGTCCAGGAACCAAAACGATACGGTCCAGTCCCAACCGGAGACTGATTGAACTCTGATTTTTCTAAATTCTCAACCGGGACGAATTCCAGGAGATGCTTCGGGAGCAGTCCAATAGTGACATTGGACAAAAAGAACGAATAGGGAGATGCGAGCTTAAATTTCACCACTCGTTCACTGATCTTTTCCACCGACACCTCCGCAAAGGTTTGCTTGAGACTCGCGTTCTTAAATGAAGGGCTCTTGATGACGGACTCATACGTGTAGACCACATCATCCGCCGTCACTGGCTGGCCATCATGCCACTTGGCATCCGCGAGCAAGGTAAAGGTGTAGCTGAGGTTGTCCTTGGACTTTTCACTGGTAGCAATGTCGTCCTCGATCAGTCCCGTGTGAGAGTTGTACTTCGTCAAACCACTAAAAACCAACCGGCTTACATCATTGTCGACCTGATTGCCGAGGAGAAGCACAGGGTTGAGATACAAGGGCCTGCCAACCACTCCCTCTGTATAAATACCGCCTTCACTGGCGATGAGTTCAGAATTGTCACGAATAAAACGGCTATACAAATACACTGAAGTGACGCCTATGAGGATCACCAACAGCATCATGATGATTTTCTCGGTGCGGGTAAAAAAACGAATCATATCAAACACACAAAAAAACTACTGGACCGCTTCAGGAGTGATTTGAACAGGTGCTCCCTCAACCCCGGGAGTGATTTCGAGAGGAGCTCCAGGAGCTTCAAGAGAGGTCTCAGGGCCAGCATCAGGCAAGACGACATAGACCAATGCGGTTGCAAAAAAGATGAAGCAAAAAACAAGGGAAAGGTAATGAATCACCTTCGCAGCACCACGCTGTGAAGCATAAAACCCACCGGATCCTCCAAACGTAGAAGAAAGACCACTCCCTTTATCCTGGACCAACACTGACAAAATAAACAAGATCCCCACCACCACATGAACTATCAAAATCGTTTGCTGCATAGAGAAGGTTAAAAAATAGAAAAATTAGCGAAGAAGTTTCTGAAAAAGGTAATTAAACAATCCCAGCAAAAACACAGCCACTACGTAGGTAAACGCTCCGCTGATCACAAAGGTAATCTCCGAAACCTCCAAAAAAGTCACGAACTGCTGTGCGAGCCAGAGGATCAAGCCATTGATCAAGATCAGGAACAACCCTACGGTCAAAAAAATGAAGGGAAGAGAAAGAACTTTGAGAATGGGCTTCACAAAAAGATTGAGCAGCCCAATAATCGAGCCGACCAACACATATCCCCATATGTCACCGGTAATAACAAATCCGTCGAGGACCTGATGAACCAGGTACACACTCACGGTGTTGAGAACCAAAAAGGTCAGAAGCGATCGAATCATAGTGAATAAAACACTGGGTAAGCTTAGGGGATGGCCTCCCAAAAAGCAAGACCCCCGCAGTACGCGATGGCCAAAGCATCTGCGGCATCATCCGGCTCTGGGAGTTGAGACAGAGAAAACTGCATTTTGAGCATGTGCTGGACCTGACGCTTGTCCGCGGAACCATCACCCGTCATACCGAGTTTGACCTGGTTTGGGGTGAGAGATCTGGGACGCAGACCGTGCGAAGCCAGGGATGACATGATCACCCCCCGCGCGTGCGCGACAGAAATCGCGGTCTTGGTATTCGTACTAAAAAAAACTTCCTCGACGTAGGCTTCATCGGGCCGGTACTTCTCCAACAACACCGTCAAATCCTGCTGGATCATCAATAACCGCTCTGGCAATTCCAATCCTGCTGGAGTTTCGATCACCCCAAAATCAAGAATGTGGGCATCATCACCGCGGAATTTCATAAACCCATAGCCAATAGTAGCTAAGCCGGGGTCAATTCCGAGAACAATTTTTTCATTCATACAGTATCTATTCGATCGTCACACTCTCTACGGCAGCAGCTGGAGTATCTGAGCTCGCATCAGGTGGGACAAACTCATACCGTGGAGCGAAAGCATAAAACACCGGAGCCATAGCCGTAAGGATCAAGACAATAATCGCGAGGACACCGAAGATTTTGACAGCAATGGAGTTTTTCATAGAGGTGGGGGTTGAGGGTTTAGGGTTTAGGGTTGAGGGTTGAGAGTGAAGACTAGAACTTTTTACTTGAGATTTCCCTGCCGTCCAAGTCCATTCCCCAGTGCAGTTTGTCTCGAAGGGTGTCAAAATAGGAATTCTCAGAAAACCGAATGAGCTTCAAAGTCTTGGAAGACTTTTTGATTTTGATGAGGTCATTGTCTTTCAAATGAAATCCTCGTTGACCATCCATCGTCAAGTAAATACGGTCCTGACTGGTGGACACATGCACCTGCACCTTCGAACTCGATGGGAGGACAATCGGCTTTTGAGTGAAGGAATGAGGGGAGACCGGGGTTAATATAATACTATCCAAGACCGGGGCGACGATGGGGCCTCCGGAAGAAAGCGAATACCCCGTGGATCCAGTCGGTGTAGAAACTACCAACCCGTCGGCAACATAAGTGGTGAGCTTCACGTCATCCACGGTCGTCTTGAGAGCAATCATCCTAGCCAAGGCGTCACGAGAAATAGTGACTTCATTCAGGGCTCGCTGGCTGAAAGCACGACGGTCCTTCCGCATGACGGTGCACCGCAGCAGCATTCGCGTCTCCAATTGATAATCCCCCTTCAAGATCCGGTCGATTACCATCTTGTAATCATTTCCTGTTGCCTCTGAAAAGAATCCCAAACGCCCCATATTGATGCTGATCACAGCGCTGTCGAAATTTCTCATGAACTGCACCGTGCGGAGCAAGCTCCCATCACCGCCAAAAACGATAATCACATCGTAGGGCTTGTGCAGGTCGAGGGCAGGCTTGTGGTTCGGCACCAGGAGGCATGTCCCCGGACAAAGATCATACTGGATTTTTTTCTTTTTCAGATATGCTACAGCACTCTTGACGATTTTCTTCGGGTCGCTCAGGCCATTCTTGGTCGTAATCCCAATGTACATTCGAGAAATAAAGGCAGACGAATACTACCAGCAATGCCCTAGAACACCGAGTGCTTAAAAAAAGAAGAGTTGACTGAAAAAATAAATTGTTGACCACCTTATCCTGACATTAAACTCAAATGAAGGTCACAATTCCGCTAGCGCCCTTTTCACAGATTCGATACACTCTGGGAGAAAATTTTCAATTCTCAATTTCCAATTTTCAATCAATTACCAATGAGTCAATATTCATTGGAAACTGGAAATTCTATGAAAACTGAAAATGATTCATTGAAAACTCCTCATAAACCATCACATGTACAGAACACACACCAATAATGAGCTGACAAAACAACAGGTCAGCACCGAAGTCACCCTTTGCGGCTGGGTCCATCGCCGAAGAGACCATGGCGGCCTGATCTTCATCGACCTTCGTGACCGGTACGGACTCACTCAAATCGTGTTCGATCCGCAACACCAGCAAGAAGTCCATCACCGAGCGGAATCATTGCGTTCCGAGTACGTGATCCAGATTACGGGGATGGTTCGAGAGCGACCGGAAGGGATGGTCAATGAACAGCTCACCACTGGGGCCATCGAAGTGATCGTCGACGAGCTGAAAATCTTGAATGAGTCCAAAACCCCTCCCTTTGAAATCGACCAGGACAAGCACGTCGGGGAAGAACATCGCCTCACCTACCGCTACCTGGACCTGCGAAAATCCCGCATGCAGCGAAACATGATCCTGCGTCACGAAGTGAACCGGCACATCCGAAATTATATGAGTGACCGAGGCTTCCTCGAAATCGAAACTCCGATGCTCGTGAAAGGAACTCCTGAAGGATCCCGTGAATACCTCGTCCCCTCTCGTCTCTATCATGGGAACTTTTACGTGCTCCCGCAGTCGCCACAGCAAATGAAACAGCTGCTCATGGTGGCCGGCATGGACAAGTACTTCCAGATCGCCCGCTGCTTCCGCGACGAAGACCAACGCGGTGACCGACAACCGGAGTTCACCCAGCTCGACTTAGAAATGAGCTTTGTGGAACAGGAAGACATTCTGGAATTGATCGAAACACTGCTCATTGAACTTTCGAAAACCCATCAATCCCACAAGAGGATCCTGCAAGCACCATTTCCAAGGTTCAGCTACCAAGAAGCGATGGACCGATATGGATCCGACAAACCAGACATCCGCTTCGCCATGGAACTCCAAGACGTGACCGACCTCGTGAAAGGCTCTGACTTCAAAGTCTTCGCCTCCGCACCGTGCGTGAAAGCGCTTCGTGTCCCCAACTACGCTGAAAAACCCCGATCGTACTTTGAAACCAAGCTGACCGACTTCGTGAAAGAACACGGCGCAAAAGGACTGGCCTACATCATGTACACCTCTGAAGGCCCCAAAGCACCGATCACAAAATTCCTCGGTGACGAAATGGTCCAGAAGATCACCGAACAAGTGGGAGCCCAAACGGGAGACGTCGTTTTCTTCGCGGCAGATGACTGGACAGTTGCTTGTGAATCCATGGGAGCGCTGCGAAAACGAATCGCCGAAGAAGAAGGGATGGTCCCCCAGGACCAACTCGCCTACTGCTGGGTCCTCAACGCTCCGATGTTTGAGATGTCAAAAGAAACCGGAGAAGTTGGTGCCACGCACCACCCCTTCACCAGGCCGATGAAAGGCCATGAAGAACACGTCTTCAACGATCCCATGAAAGCCCTGGCTGCCTCGCACGACATCGTGCTGAACGGTTATGAAATCGGTGGTGGATCCGTCCGTATCCACGAACGAGATTTACAAAAGCGCATCTTCGAGATCCTGAAGGTCAGCGACGAAGACACCGAACGACGATTCGGCCACATCCTCAAAGCCTTCGAATTCGGCGCCCCACCCCATGGCGGGATCGCTCTCGGATTGGATCGAATCCTCATGCTCTTCTGTGACGAAGCCAACATCCGTGAAGTCATCGCCTTCCCGAAAGACCAAAAAGCCAAGGATTTGATGTTCGGCGCGCCAAGTCCGATGCCGGCAAACCAAGTCGCAGAAGCAGGCGTTCAAATATTGAGTGAATAGTACTTTTTGTACAATTTAAAAGAGATATGACTGATGACAAAAGCATAGAACTCGCAAAAGAAGCGATGAAAGAATCTTTTCAAGCCGCAAAGGAATTTGCAGGAAAACTTGTAAATCCAGGACTTGAGGAGGGAGGTGGGATCATTCAGGACACAGTAAAATTTTGGAGATTTAAGAATCAGATTAATATACTTCTTAAAGCCGAAAAATTTCTCAAAGAAAAAGGAATAACACCAAAAACTATTAATCCCAAAACCCTAGTTCCGTTGCTTGAAAACGGCTCACTCGAAGAAGAAGAATCAATGCAAAATAAATGGGCAGCGTTAATTGCAAATGCATCTGCAAGTCATAACAGTGAATCCGTTAAACCAAGTTTTCCAGAAATCTTGAAAGAACTATCCCCTGTGGAAGCAAGTTTGTTAGACAAGCTTTTTGACGAAGTAAATCAGCAACCACAAGAGAGAAGATTTGAGACGGTTTTTGACAAGGAAAAAATATGCAAGTTTTACAAGATTAATGAAGACGATTTCAATGTAATTGCTGATAATTTATTTAGGCTTAACTTGTGCCAACCACCTGCTTCCTTCGGAGGAGTAACTATTGGCAAATTTCCGATTGTTTTAAGAACCTACGAACATATCTGCTTTACCCCACTGGGCTATAAGTTTGTAAAATCCTGTAGATTTGAATGAACGTCAAAGAACAGGACGTTACCGTGCACAGCGTCCCAATGTTTTTCTGTTGCCCAGATATACACACTGTAGAGGGATTCCTCCACTTCACCCCACCCCAGAACCCACTCAGTTTCGGTCGGAATGGAAGAAAGTAAGAGTTAAGAGATTCTTGAACTTATCGATCACGAACACACCTTCAGCTTAAATAGGAATGGAAACAAGTGGGAGTTAGGAGATTCCATACTTCCACCACCAAGACCCCTTCATTTTCGATCGGGTAAGGAACAAACGCGAACCAAGAGATGTTCAACTCCACACACCTCAACGAACCATCAGTTGCGAATAGACTTGACCGAAGCGTCTACGCGCAAGCAGTTCCGAATGCTCCCCTCAATCTTCATCTTCCTCCACGCATCTCCACAAAAAATAACCCCCTCGCCCTTTCCTACGATCAGTCTCCGATTGGCGCCCTTAAACGAGCACTGTAGAGAGAGAAATCGCCGGAAAAGCGAAGGGGTTTATCACAGAAGTACTTTCGAGGGGTGGCCATTTATACCATCCTTATCTGTTGCTTTTGGTCGAAAGCATCAGACTCCGATGGACCATACAAAGAAGAAGGGGAGTTTTTGTTTCTTTTAGAAACTGTATTTTGATATCACCTTTCTTTTTATCGGCACTCGCAGAGGCGCAACTTTTACGCACCTACGAGTACTAACAATGTTTTAAAGGGATTCATCATCTCGCACTGCCTGACCGACGATTTTCACGGTCTCACCAGCAGGTGTGCCTACTTGAGCTTCTGAAGGCCTGTAAGCAGTCCCGGTCACATTTCCAGCCACGACGAGCGGGGTCTGGTTTTGAGGTGTTAAGGATCTCAGCTGATCGATCTTCATCCTCTTAATGTCTCGAGCCAGGGGGGCAATCAGGTCTGATTTCACCAGGAGAGAATTTAAGAGGGTCAGATCAGAGGTATCGATCGCCATCGGAGCACTTGGGAGCACTTGAGGGACAAATTCTGACACCTCCAGCAGGATTTCTTCTGCCAAGGCCTCATTCTGAAACGCGAGGGCCTGATGGGCGAGCAAAAGCTTATTCGTGATCGCCTCTGTGGCGACTGCTTTGGCGTACGGATTCCGTTGAAGCACGACAGTGTTGACAGCTATTCTCTCGACCTCCTGCTTGAGAAGGTACTCATCGTCCTCTGGAGAATACGGGGAAACCAGTCGCGCGTGATATCGGAGTAATTCTCCAAAAGAATCAGTTTCCGCAGCTGAAATTTCAAGGCGTATCGTATCAGATGGAGAAGCAAGAAGAGAAACAAATTTTTGTTGATAGGCTTTTAAAGTTTCCTCAGCTGTGGTGATATCTCCTTTCTCCAAGAGCACCAAGGATTCAGAAAACAGTTCATCCAATTCGGTCAGCTGTCGATTCAGACGGGCCTGTTGATCCCAGGTCAAAACAGTACGGGCAGACTGGGTGATCTTCTGAAGAAAATCTGGGAAACTTCCTGGGAGCAATCCCGCACCGGCAACGGTACTTTCAAAGGTCTTTTTTCGAACCATCTCGAGATACTCTTGGTCCATGAGTCTATTGTCCGTCACCCATTCGGGCGTTTTGACAGCCAAAGGCAGTTCCTGCACGCGCGGCTTAGCGCGGGTTTTTCGAACGAGGAGCTGCTTCTCTGGAGCCAGAGTCATGAGTTCAGTAGTTCCGGGAGTATTTTCGATCTGCACTTCAACAGCAGCAGTGGAAGAATACAATTGAGTGAGCGCACCCCGGGCAGAAACCCCAGCTGATCCTTGTGGGACCTTTGCCCGAATCACGTCAGTATCGACTTTGAAGGATCCTTTTACACCCTCCGCGGTGGAGTGGAGCCATACGTTTCCTTCCGAGAGGTGGATCCTGGAACGGTCCGTCGGGTCGAGCGTCGCCTTCGTCTGATCATTGAGCCTGACCACGGTGTAATCAGCATAGAAGAGAGTCGCCAACGATCCGCTGTCAGTAGAGATGGCGTCCCCTACTTGCACCTCACGCAATCCTTCCGTACTACAGACCTCACCATTCACATACACCGTCCCACGACACTCGAGATAGGCAGCTTGAGTCACTGATACCATTCTCAGAGGAGTCAAGGTCTGGAATGGACCCAGGAAAGTCGTGAGGACCAGCAAGAAGGCAAAACCCATCGCAACGGCCTTACGAGAAAACAAGAAAAAAGCAGAAAGCAGTTCGTCGGCATGAGTCAGCATAGGTTCCTGACGGATCTGCTCCATCACCGCCGCCTTGGTTCGAGCCTGCTGCAATTCATTGGTTCCCTTGTAGCGCTTTTTCAACTGAGAGATCATCATCTTTTCAGCAGCGTTCCGCTCGATTTCTTCGATGCGAAGAAACAGGTCTCCCTTTACGTTCTTCATCCGACGAGAAGTCATCCTCGGCGCCTGATGAGTGGAAAAGAGTTTCTGAAGCTGTTCTGTAAGGTTTTTTTGATCCATGAAAAGCAAGTTCACACTCTACAACGAAGAGTCTGGCATTCTGTGACACAAAAAAGAAGAAATCGATAAATAATATTGCACGGCTTCCCATCATATGATGTCCGGGCCATGTTCCAATTCTGAATTTCAAGCCAGTTTGCTACACTTATATGCAACCGAAGCACTCCTGTGAAAAAATGGATCCACACTATCGCTTTTTTAAGCATCTTCACTCTCCTCAAAGGACAAAGTATCCTCGGAGCTGATGCGAGCAATACGATTTTTTCTCCACCGCTCAGCACGCGAGATACGACCACGTCCTATCAATACCTCGATGAGGAAAGCTACGAAATGCTTAAAAGCGAAGCAGACAAGGATATCAAGCGTGAGCTCTTGATCAGCAACATCACGCCACGAAGCGTTGTTGACGAAGTGAACATCCTCGTAGGGAGTACTGATCAGCCACAGCAAGAAGTATGGGGATTCTTTGTCGACCAAAAGAAATTGATCTACCCTCTGGGCTCGGCCACCAGCACCATACAAAAGACCTATAGTATTCTCCCTCCGCTACAGCCTCCATCTGGAGAAATCCTGCTCGTGGTCAGCCAGGTATCAGACCTCCGGCTTGCATTAGCCATCCCGGAAAAAACGATCGTCGTTCCATTTTATAAACGTGGCGAGATCCGCAACGAAAGCAGTGGTTCACCTCGTCAGAGTATTCTGATCGACCGTATCAGCTTTAGCCAATCAGGAAAACCGCTAAAAACTCTCCAAAGCCGATTCCTCGAAGTCTATACCATCTCAGAGAAAGACCCGATTACCATCCAAATCATCGGTGATGTCTTCAGCGATTCAACCGAAGCACTCCAGCTCGTGTCCGTCGTCCTGCCGGAGATGAGCCAATCAATTCAGCCACTCACGACCGAGCAACCACACCGATTGAACGCAGAGATAGAAGTGCAGGCACCTCAGGAAGAAGAAAAGGACATGCACATCATCCTCATCGCAGGACCCGGCGAGCAAGACCTGCTCGATGCCTCCAGCGGTTCCAAAAGCACCCATCACATCATCAGCTTTCAGCTTCAACCAGCTGGGAGCTATCCGAAGCTGACTTCACTTTTCTGGCAGGCAAACTCCAGGAATATGACCGGACTTCTAGCGGTCATCCTCATCGGCTCAGTCTTGACCGTGCTCATGACCTATCGCCGTCAAAGCACACGGGCAAAAATCAGCAGCCTCGTCATTCTCATAGTGCAAGCTGGTGTGCTCCTGGGACTCCTCTTCATCAACACCTCATCAGCCCTTTTCGAAAAAGGCCTGATTCGTATTCCCGGCGAGGAAATACTTATCCTCCGCAACGATACGGTCGAAACCGAGGCACCGACCCTCACCAGGCTGGACGAAGACCTCGAACTCACGACAGCCCTGAGTACCAGCTGGAGCAATATCAGCCCACACATATGGGAATTCATGCTGCGGAAGGACGTCTCTGCAGAATCCATCATTCTTCAGTTCCAAAGAAAGATCCAGGCGTCATCTCCAGACCGGCAATACCTGGCATCGATCAAAAACATGATCAGTGTGTACCCCCACAAGCTGCAGATCATCACTCAGTTTCCGGACCCCCTCCTTCCTCAAAAACTGACAAAAGTTCCGCTTGATCCAAAAGTCGATGCAGACAGGTCCACTGAAGCGTACTTACCACTGGAAAAAAGCACCCATCTCACGAGGAGCGTGAGAAACGAGCGCTATGCATTGCTGCCCTTTCTTCAACATCCCGCCTACTATCAACGGGTCGTGCGCGTCGAGCATCCGGAAGGAATCCAAAAGCTTATTGAGCAACAATCTATCGATCTCTTTGATGAACCCGAAACCAAGCTCTGGCCAAGCCTTCTACAAAATGGCTATCGTATTCTGCCGAAAATCAACACTGAAAGTATGATGCTGCTGGTCAATAGAAAAAGCTTTTTTCTCAAAGACGCCGCAGTCGTGAGAAGCCTGCAAAAGATCCTTCAAAGTCCGAGGATTCTTCAAACCAGCTACTTTCAGTATGGCCAACTGGCCAACCAATTCGCTCCTCCGGGGGTAGTGGGATACGATCCAAAACTTTCCAGATCCTCTGACGCTGGAGAAATAGCTCAAGTCCTGTCGGACCTTCGGCAAGAAAAACAAAGAGATGAAATCGTCCTGACCCTCCAATACCCTCTTCAGGAAGAAGAAGTTGCCAAAGCCATTCAACGGGAGCTTGAATTGGCAGGCATCACTGTCATCGCATCAGAAATCAACCACGAATCCTACGAACAAGCCCTCATGGAGCAAAGTGCTGACCTGACACTGCTTCCATTGGACTTTGAAATCGGGGATGTTGGCCCTTTCCTGGACGCTCTCATCGACTCCCAATCTGCCTTCAACAACACCTACTCCAACCCCCAAGTAGATGAATTGATATCCCAGTCGCGGGTGCAGCTGAACCATGTCAAGAGACTGGAACTCCTGCAGCAGATCATGAAGATCATCGTCGAAGAAGACCCCGCCGGAATTCCACTCCTCTTCAAGCGCAGCTTCATCGCAATCAAACCACCACCTGAAACCACCAGGTGGGAAAGATTCCTCCAATGGGCAGTCCTGGGATGGAAATGATCAAACCAGATCTTTCATTATTCCATGGTCCTTCGACTCGCAGCTCTTCCCACGCGAAACACAGCGTATGCAAATCCGAGCAGAATCAACACTCCGATCGCCCCGATCTGCCACCATTGACGTACCACCATTGAACTCAGTGAGTTCGACGTATACCGGAAAGGAAAAACAATATCCGCAGACCTTTGCCCATCTGGAAACACCGCCGAGATCACCAAGCGATGATCTCCATAGGCAACGTCCGGAATACTCATCGGGATCTCCTCCGTGGCCCGTGGAGACAAAGTATGAGTAAAGGAAACCGATTCGTCGGCAAAGCGAAGGAGCAACTTCACCTCCTGGTCAAACCCTGATTGCGCGACGACTCTGGTCTGAAATACTCGCTCGCCAGTGAGATCTGTCACCACCTGACCTTCATAGTCGATCTGCGACCGTTCAGATCCCAACCATTTCACATCCAACACACCAAAATCGCCGTGGGAAATGACCCCTTCACCTGACACAGGAGACTCAGCAGCCGACTTCAAGTCCTGAACCAACGGATCTGGAAAACGAGTGTCCACGAGCGTGCTTTGGAAAACCCGTTCCATATCCCCCGTTCGATGGATAAAGTCCAGCTGGACGAACTCGTCTTCAGCGAGAAAAGCCTGAAAAAAAGGCAAACCATTCACTCGCTGCACGTCCTCTGAAAGGATGGATTCACCCTGATCACGGACCATACGGATGAACAGTTCCTCCGGGGGAACGGAATGATCATGAACAGGTTCTAAGCGGGCAAAAAGGCTAAAGCGAGCATCAGCCAATGGCTGCACTGATACGACGGGCAAGGGATAGTTCAAGGAAACGGACCGAAAAAGATTGGTAACACATTGGCTCGTACAAGCATCACTTTCGTCCTGGTTGCCATCATCACATTCTTCACCAGCCTCGACCACGGCATTACCACAGCTAGAATTCATACCCGAGAGCAGAGAAGGCATCAGCGGATAACACTGAGTTGGAGATTCTCCAACCTGTGCACAAAACTGAGAAGAGGGCGAAACAGCCTGCTGAGGCAAAGGGTAGATCCATTGGTAAAGGGCCGGCGCAGGCTGATCAACCATGATAAATCCATCATTCGCGGGGGGTGACACCACGAGTGACGGAAACACCTGGCGCCCATCCAACAGAAACCGCACGTCGTCCACTCGGGACATCAAAGTAATCGCCGACTCAGATCCGATAGGCTCACCGACCGTCAACTCATGCCCATCCAATAGCCGAATCCTGCTTTGGGGACTCCAAACGAGTGAAACCGGATCGGTCGACCCACTCCAGAGAAACCCTTCGGCGTGTCGAAGAGATGCCTGCACAAAAAAACCAAACGATGCACGAGAAGTGGGGAGGTACAGGGAGGATTGATATTGCAGCACCGGCTCCAATTGTCGGGGCTCGGCAAACACACGGTCCCAACACTGCAACGAAATCGGACTCGAATCGCCCTCTTTCGCAAACAGGCACAGGTTCAGAGTCACAGGAAATCCTGACACATCGGCCATCCAGTCCTGCTGCGGGACTTTAAAAACCTGAAACCGAGTCTCCAAACTCACCAAACCCTGTACAGGATCAACGATCGATGGCAAGACTTCCACCACTTGGCTGGAAAATCGGCTCACATTCGCCGAAATAAGATCAGGAATGGACAGTATCAACCGGTAAACCCCCACGCCAAAAAAAGCAACGATAGCGACCAAAATCCCCCTCCAGATCCAAGTCTTCATATGGTTCAAATACTTTGGTTAAGTCTACCAATGACCCTTGTCTCTACAAAAAAAGCTCCCTTGCGAAATGGAAGCAACAATGAACAATAGACGATAAACAATAAAACACGAAAGTCCATTGTTCATTATCCATTGTTTATCGTAATCCTTACCCCGATTTCATGAAAGTACGGAAAATACTTCAGCACCTCCTCCTGAAACTTCTCACCCAGCTTTGAAGAATACGAAGCATTGTCCCCTGCCTCCATCTTCCGGCACAAGCGGTCTTCCCACTCATTTACAATCACCTTTATTTTCGCTCCTTCTTCATCAAACTGCTGCTTCAACTCCATCTTATCCTGTCCATAGGCATTGTTGAGCAGCATGAAATGCATAAACTGCTCGCGATGCTCTTCAAACATCTCATTGAAATACTTCTTGTACTTTGCTTCGCCCATAACGAAAAAAATTGCCAAAAAATTCTACAAAAATTGAAAAACTAAACAAGCAAAAAATCTCCCCATAAACCCACAACCCTTATAACCCTTACAACCCTTACAACCTTTAAGACCCTTCCCCCCCCCCCCTTTACTTTCGTCACACTTTCCAGGATAATAATCGATTATCAGTTTTCACTCGAAAGCTGATGGTCTTTGACATTTTTCGTCAGAAAACATTACCCCCACCGCAGGAGGAACCTTGTGAATCGAATCCTCATTTTCAGCATTCTTGTCTTCATGGTGCTCTGCAGCAGTTCAGAACTGAAGGCTCAAGGGCAATCATCGACCACTCTGCAGATCCCCGGGAGCACGACTTCATCTCCAAGTGGCGAGCGGATCCTGAGTGCGGACCTACTCTGGAACGACCCGTCAGATCAGTACCGCTACCTGGATCCCTGGCGCATCTCGTTCACGCTCGGAGGTGGACTGATCGCCTACAATGACCTGGAGCCGAAGTTCAATGGCTTCATCGATCCCAACCTCATCAGCGACGAAGAGGAAACTGCCGGACTGCTGTCGATCAAGATCGAGCTGAGCGTACGGGTGTCTCGGAGTGAGAGCCATGACTGGTACTTCATCTCAGCCTTCCACTACGAAGGCCGCTCGGTGGACAACGTCTTCAACATCCGTGGCGGCACCCACAACAACGACGCCGTCGGCTTCACCGCCCTCACTCCAGTAGTACGCCGAACGAAGATCCTCAACCGCAACCTCACGAGCGGCCTGACCGGCATCCGTGTGTTCTCGAGGGCGGGTCAGCTGTCCTACAACGCGACCTATCTGACCGGCATCGGGTCTCGCAAGTGGTATGGCGAGGACTTGGTCTGGCTCAACCGGCTGGAAGCCGACATCGCCTATCGCTTCGACGGAGCCTTGTTTGGCCCTTTCGGAAGGGTCCTGCTCGACACCGGGCTGGACAGCGAAGAGGTAGCCAGACTAGCAGGCAGTCTGGAGCTGGGAATACGGTACGTAATGGACCTCAAGGGAGTCTGGCTCACCGGGATCGACGGCTTCGCCTTCGTCCAGGGCGGCAAATGGAACGACGATACCAGCGACGTGCAGGTGCAAGAGACCCTGGGCGTCATCGGCGCCGGAGGCAGGCTCCGGGTCTCGAACTTCCTCCTCGACCTACGAGTGGGCTACATCGGCTCCTACAAGTTCAACGAGAACTTCACCAGCACAGTCATTACGTCCCAGCTGTCCCGCCGAACCCTCGAAGGCTCCGGCGACATCCTCTTCACGGCCTCGCTGCAACTCGACTTCTGACGAGTACGTCAAAGACCAGTCCGCACCTCATATCATGGGATGCGGACTTGGTCGTGCCATTTGACATTGACTTTTTTTATGTTTTGGTGTAAAAAGCCAGTCTGGGCAAAGTTTTCATTGCTGTCCTGGAGTTCCACTCCAAGGACAGTAAACCGGAGTTGTACTCCGCCGAAAACCCTTGCCCTTGCCCTTTGACAGGTCATTGCTAGAAGAAATTTTTAAGTTTACGCGGGAGTCACCGGCTATGAAAGGCAGAAAGCATCCAAATAAGACTTTTCCAAGCTTTTCTTGTCCGGTTACTCCCGCGTACAGTTTCCCCCTCTGGGGTACACGGGAGGATCGAGCCAAGGGATGGTCCCAAGGTTCATCAAGGTCCCCCCAGACACAGAGGGGGAAAACAAGCAGTATGAGAAAGGAGGTGATCCATGAGGATCACCTGGATCGTCACGATGGTGTTCGCGGTTATCTTGCTGGGGGTGGTTCCCGGCACCGCGTTCGCGCAGGAGTCGAGCTCGGCCACCGTCTCGAGCGAGACGGAGGTCAAGCAAATGTGGCACAAGGCCCCGAAGGGGCTGGTGAGCACCAAGGGGACTCAGGAGCTGGAAGGACCCATCGACGGAAAGATCGAGCTCAAGTACTCGTTCGAGACCTTCAAGAACCTCGAGCGGCCGAACGGTCGCTCTGGGTACGCTGACCGGCAGATCTACACCGGCGAAGGCGAACTCAGCTTCGTGCTCAATCCGGATGGCGCCAAGAGCGGGGGCAACCCCTATCGTCTCGGCGTCAGTGGACTGTTTGAGGAAGCACAGGGACGGTACTCCCACGGAATCGACCTCTTTAACTACACGCGAACGGGTGGCCAGGCGTTCCTGGACATCCGCTCGTCCGAGGCGATCAGTGGCGCACTGTCCTACCACCTGAGAATCGGCGCCGGGGCCATCTACCTCGAGCACGGGAAGATCTCGTCCGTACAGGGGTACTTCAGCCTCAACGCAGAAATCGGGTACCGACTGGGTAGTAACTGGGGTCTGATCGCAGGTTTCGAGAGTGACCTCCAGCTGGGCGAGCACAGCTCTGCATGGCTGGATGGAGAACTCTCGGCGGGCATCCAGGTGGTGACTGAGAACGTCACCCTGGATTTCCGCGGGCTGCTCTCGGCCTACGACCGTGACAGCAACACCGTGACCGGCAACTTCCAGAAGGTAGAGCATGAAAGGCTTCACCCAGGAGTGCAGGCGAAGTTGCTGCTGTTCGGCTCCATCTCGGTGTACGCCAGGTACACCTGGGGGCGTGACCGCTTCAAGATCGATACCCCCACCCGTAGCTTTTCCGACGACAGCTACGGGGAGAGCTTCGAGGGTGGGATCGCCCTCTACTTCTAGCACCGACCGTCGCGCCCCCCGGGGTGCTAGAAGGGCGAGAGCCGGTTCCATTCGTGGGACCGGCTCTTCGCTTTGGGATGGATCTTGTACGATGAAGGAAGTCATGATATCATCATTACAGAAAATCATATTTTCCTACTTTCCTATTATGTCAAAAATTGTCCAAGCCACTGAACGAGGACAGATCACCCTTCCCAAGAAATGGAGAGACCAGTTCGAGACACAGTACTATACCACTGAGATCCGTGGGAACGAGCTGGTTTTGAGACCTCTTGTTGCCGATACACTAGCAAAAGACGTAGAGACCTCATGGCAAGAGTATCAACATGGCCATTTCGTGACACAAGAAGACTTGATGAAAAAATATGGACTATAGAGTCGTCTACACAAAAAAAGCCCAAAACGATTTGAAGAAGATGGAGAACGAAGAAGTGAAAAGGATACTTACAAAAATTTCAAATTGGGCTAAAAATGAGGAACCACTGAAACAATCCAAAAAACTCAATGGATTCGAGATCAGCACCTATCGCTACCGAATCGGCGACTACAGGGTGGTTTTTAGAATTGATCCAAAGACTCATTCTCTCGTAATCCTCGTAGTGCTAAGAATTCTCCATCGCAAAGAAGTGTACAATGCCAGTTGGTAAGCTTGTCATTTCAACCGGAATGGAGTCAGGATGGCACCACATTTCTGTCATTTCGACCGGAATGGAGTGTGAATGTGGAAGGGATGAAGCGGAGAAATCTGGAACCTCATCAATCACCCGATCTAGAACGCTTTCTTAGACTACATCACAACCGGTAACGGATTTCTCCACTGCGTCCACCTCCAGAACCAACGACTCCGGTCGAAATGACAACAAAAAACCTTCCACTCTGAATTTCTCCTTATATCCCTTACGACCCTTAAAGTCCTTACGACCCTTCCCCTACCCCACCCTCGTCCCGATCTCCCCCTTCAAAGCCTTCATGATATTCCCATCCGCGCCAAACTCACACACGACGATCGGCAGCTTACTATCGCGACACAGCGCAATGGCCGCCCCATCCATCACCTTCAAATCCTTTTCCAACACTTCGTCATAACTCACCTTATCAAACTTCTTCGCGTTGGGGTTTGATTTCGGATCAGCATCATAAATACCATCCGTATTGGTACATTTCACCAAAACATCGCATTCCAGCTCCAAAGCCCGCAAAGCCGCCGCACTGTCAGTCGTAAAATAGGGATTCCCTGTCCCCCCTGCACAAATCACGATCCGGTCTTTTTCAAGGTGCCTGGAAGCCCTCCGCTTGATGTATGGCTCAGCCACCGACGGAATATCCAAAGCGCTACAAACCCTGGCCACACCCCCCTTCGCCTCAATAGACGACATCAAAGCCACGCTATTCATAATCGTCGCCAACATGCCCATGTAATCCGAACTCACCCGGTCCACCCCGGAGCTCTGATTGTCCCGAAACCGCCAAATATTCCCGGCTCCGAGCACGACAGCGACTTGGTATCCCACTTTTTGGACGTCTAAAATCTGCTGAGCAAGGTTCCCAAGTATGGAAAAATCGATCCCCGACTCTTCTGATCCGAGAAGAGCTTCACCGGAGAACTTGAGGAGGACGCGTTGTTGGGGCATAAAAGGGTGAAAAATGACATCTACAGCTAAAATAGCGAAAAGTATCGAAAAATGGAAACAAATACAACTCATTCAAAGCTCATTTGACAAATAAAGATTGAACTAATTACAGACATTTAGGACACCGTAGTTGAGTTTTTGTTTTGTGAGCTGGAATTTCAGGATTCCGAATAGGAGAGGAGGAAGAAAATGTTTGGATTTTTGGGGACGTTTTTCATTGAAGTA
>JBFWVJ010000003.1:0-200971 GCA_050246795.1 Candidatus Altimarinota bacterium | reverse complement strand
GGGTTTTCTTGGTATTGGAAAATATTGAGCAATATGATTAAACTGTTCATCAGTTAGAAATTTCTGCATAACTTTGGTAAAGATGAGCTCATCTTACCATGCTTATGTTAACACTGCCTAGCCCCCTTAAAAGGGGGAAGTTGCTTTTTCAAGCAGCCTAAAAATAGAAAATGCGCTCTGCTTCTTGGTGCTGGAAGCATTGTGTTTTTTAGGTTTCATCTTTGAAGAAACTTCCCCTTGTAAGAGGCTAGGGTGCATTTCACGCTGAAGCGATGTACTCCTCAATGGCTCCCGAGAGCTTGGCGTAGGTCCTCTTTCGGCGTTCGTCGTCGCGGTCGAGGGTCGTCAGGCGGAATCCAGAGTATGGGCTAAAAAATCCACTTGCCGGGACCACGCAGATGCCCGTCGCTGCCAGGAGGTAGTAGGTGAAGCGTTTGTCGAGCGGAAAGCCGGGTTTGCTGACTTCAGCTTCGATGTATTTTCTGGCCTCATCGTTGGCGATGGGGAGGGTTTGCTGATCGTTCAGGACACCGTCTTCAAAAAGCGGCATCATGTAGAAGGCGCCATTGGTGCGATTGACCTTCATGCCCTTGGTGTTGCCGAGGACGTCGGCGATGTAGTTTCCATTCTTCTCGAGTTCAGCATTGTATTCCTGATTCCATTGTTCGAAGTCTGGATGGTCGTAGATCTTGGGGAGGATATATTGAGGCAGGGTGACAGAGCAGACCTCCATGAGCACGCGTTTTTTGACCGCTTCGACGTAGGCTTTGTAGTCGGCGTCGAGGTCGACATTGTGAAATTCTAGCCAGCCGCAGCGACCTCCAGGCCAGGGGACATCCTTCGAGACTCCGCGCATGACGACGAGCGGCACCCGTCCTTGGGCGATTTCGGTGATTTGCGCGTATTCGAGACCGTTGTAGACCATGCGGAAGTACACCTCGTCGGAGATCAGCATCAGTTGGTATTTTTCGGCGATCTGGACGATTTTTTCCAGGGTTTCATGGCTGTAAACAGCGCCGGTGGGATTGTTCGGATTGATGATGAGGATGGCGCTGATTTCTGGGTGCGCTTTGATTTGTTCTTCGAGGTTGTTCAGATCGGGTTGCCAGTTGTTGTCCGGGTCGAGTGTGTAGACGATGGGTTCGGCGTTTGCAGAAAAAGACTCCATCGAGGCGTGCGTGGGGTAGCTGGGAGTCGGCTGGATGACCCGGGCGCCAGATGGGAGCATGTGGTAGAGGGCGGAGATCCCAGCTCCTAGCCCGCTGACGAAGAGGACGTATTCGTAGTCGAGGGTCGAGGAAGGGGAAAATCGTTTCGCATAATTCACCACCCATTTTCGGGTTTCGGGCAGGCCTCGAGAGTGGGAGTAGCCGAAGACCTTGTCTCCCGGTTCGTTGGTGGCATCGATGATGGCTTGTTTCAGAAATGGTGGGACCGGCCATCCTTTGGGGATGGGGTCGCCGATGTTTTCGCCGATAAACTGGAAGTTCGGATCCAGCTCACCGAGACGCTGGGCGACATCGACGATTTCTCGGATACCATAGCGGAGGAGGTTGACTTTGGGGTTGGCGAGAGGGTTGCGCATGAAAAAGAAAAGTTGATCGTACTATAGGTCGACTATTCTTGATTCGCAATGGAGGTTGCAAATGCTTTGGCGTTCATAAAGAAGAGTGAGGAAGAACGGTTGTTTTTTTTGATTCAATCATTACAATCCAACTACTTTTCCCTTTGTCTACTTATGTAATTCTATGGAGATAGATGCCAAGCCTTCTGAAGAAAGCAAGGAGGCTCGAAGAAATCTTGTCGTTCACGCGGTTCATTATCCATTTGAAAAAATGGCCGATGTTTTGGTGCGGTTGAAGGTTGATCCTGGGCATATTACGGCGAGCAAGATCCCCTTAACAATTGCTGCTTTGGCAGTCCATCAAGCCACTCCAGTGGAGGGAGCAGTGGCGTTCTTGTTGGCATCCGTTCCGGATATCCTCGATGGAAAAGTTGCAAGAAAAAGTGGAAAGGTGACTTTGGAAGGGGCTGTTTTGGATGCCTTGGTGGATAAGATCGTCAATGCCTATGTCTATCTGTACCTCCTGGTACAAATGGATTGGCAGCATATGGCTCCCGATGTTCTTTTGGCGGTGCTTATGATGTTGAACGCAGCGTTCGATGTGGTTTCACAACGCCAGAGAGGCGGGTTGATAGGGCAAATCAGAACTTCGGTTCACATCGTATTGAATCCCGGTGCCGCTACTCCAGGAGTCAATTCTCAGCAAGCCAATATGGCGGGAAAGGTGAAGGCTCATCTTCAGTGCTATGGGATCGTAGCAGCATTGGTTGGTGCTGCTTATCCTTCCCTTAGCACTTTGGCAGTACCGTTTCTCTCCTTGTCCCTTGTATTTAGTTTCAAGAGTATTCGAGGAAGATCTCGGCAATAAAAAAACCACCTTCGCTTGTTGAGAACGAGGGTGGTTTTTTGCGTTTCCTTATTGAGCCATTCCTTCTTCCATCATCTTGTCATCCATCATTTTGTCACCTTCCATCATCTTGTCATCTTCCATCATCTTGTCATCTTTCATCATTTTGTCATCCATCATCATTTTGTCGCCTTCCATCATTTTTTCGTCGTCCATCATCTTGTCTTTGTTGCACGCAGCTAAAGTCAGGCTACAAGCCAATACCAGAGCCAGGGAGAGAAGTTTTTTTGACATACGTCACAATTAAGAATAGAAAAAACCGAGACCACCTTAGCAGAGGTTTTGTAAAATGCAAAAATTTTTTTGATGCTCTAGCAGAAATTCATGGTTATTGTTCAAAGTATTTGATCAAGAATATATGGCCGCCTTTATCATCTGAGAGAAAGATTTCTCTCGTGTTGGTGATCAGGATGTCGACGGGTCTTCCTGTGACATCGGATCCCTCGATCCAGCCAGTGAGAAAGTCTTGTTGTTCACTCTGCACTGCTCCTTGCTCATTCAGTTCGAACCGGCCGATTTTATACCCTGTGGGTATGCTTCGGTTCCATGAGCCGTGATAAGCGACGAGGAGATCGTAGCGGTATTCTTCGGGCCAGGACTCAGGAAAGAAGGCCAGTCCCAAGGGTGCTGAGTGAGCTTGAAGGTCTATATATGACGGTTGTTCAAAGGGTTCTGTGCAAGGATTTCTGATGTAGGTATTCTTATCGAAGTCGGTGTCATGGATATTCTTTCCGAAGCAGGTGGGCCACCCATAGTGATTTCCTTCCCGAATGATATTTACTTCATCTGGCGGAATATCGTCCCCGAGCCAGTCACGGCCCATTTCGGTGGCCCAGACCTCTCCTGTCAGCGGGTGGACCTTCATGAACACCGAGTTCCTGAGTCCGGTCGCATATTCTTTATAGTCTGCCCCATCAAAGTGCGAGGAGAGGATTTTTCCTGGTCGCCAGTCTTGTTCATGGCATACGTCACAGCTGGATCCTATTGAAATGAGGAGTCGGTCTTCTTCCGGGAGGGAGAGCAGGGATCTGGTGAAGTGTCGGCCTGCTTGTTTTGGAAAATCCACCACCTGCGTTTTATTGCTGACTTGTAGGGTGTCTGGATCGTAGTCGTAGCGATGTAAGGCTTGGGTTTCAGCGATGTAGAGTTTGCAAATCTCGCTTGGGCCTTGCTCAGGCTGTGCATTGCAGCGAAAGGCCAGGCCGTGCGGGTTGTTGAGATTTTCGATCACGGTGATGACTTCGTCCACCTTTCCATCCTGGTCCTTGTCTGGAAGCGCGACGACTTTTCCATTGCGGGTCAGGCTGGCGATCAGCGTGCCGTTCGGATCTTGGATCAAGACTCTGGCTGCTCCGATATTGTTCGCGAAGGTGGAAATGGTGAATCCGGGTGGAAGCTGGAGATTGAGTCCGGTTTGATCTTGTGGAGGTATGGGTGCGTCATCTGTGGATGGAGATGGAGGATTTGAAACGGGCTCTTCCATCGCTGGTGGTGTGGTCGGGGTCTTCAGTGTAGACATCATTCTCAACCAGTCTCCGAAGAAGTAATAGATGAGTCCTGCTAATAGGAGGGCGGCGACGATGAAGGAACTGAGAATGATCCACAGAAATTTTTTCATAAGGGTTGCATGAGTTTCTTTTATTATAGAGAAATTTTTTCAGGGTCGCAAAAAACCTCCAGAGCCGAAGCCGAGGAGGTTTTTTGACTTTTTTTCGAAAAAAAGCGGACCGTTATTTCTTCTTAGCGGCGGGCTTTTTTTTCTTTGGAGCAGCTTTCTTAGGAGCTGCCTTCTTTGCAGCTTTCTTAGCAGCTGGCTTCTTCGCTGGCTTTTTAGCAGCTTTTTTCATAGCCATGGCAATGAATTAAAAAATACTTCACCAAATATAGTCGCTTTTTCTCATTTTTGAAAAACAAATCTTTTGCCATTTGTATTTTTTTGCAGTGTAGCTTACTTTTCTTAAAATGGCTTTTTTCCTCATCTGTTTGAGGAGAAACTGATTCTTTTTTCATGCCATTGTCTCTTATTTTCTTCCTTCTCTTTTTTTCGAAACGTCCCACATGCCATGCGCAATCATGATGAATTTTTTTTCATGATTCTTTTTTTCTTGTAAACGCAACTGAGTTGCGTTAATCTCGAAATACCTTCATTAGAAGCCATGAAAGAGATTCTTGAACAACTCAGAAAAGAAGGATTTCGCATCACCCAACTTCGACACGGCCTGCTGGCATTCTTCACCCAGCACGAGAAACCTTGTTCGGCGCAGGAGCTTTTGCTATTTCTCAAAAAGAAAAAACGAATCGTCAATAAAACCACGGTGTATCGAGAGATTGAGTTTCTTCTCAGCCGAGGGATTATTCGTGAATTGCAGTTGGGGGATCGCAAGAAGTATTATGAGTGGAACCAAGATCACCATCATCATGTCATCTGCAAGGGCTGTAATGTGGTGGAAGATGTTGAATTGAAGGCGCTGGAGAATATTCTCCCCAAAGTAGAGCGTCAGCTTGCACGGAAGACCCGGTTTGCTCAGATCCACCATTCCTTGGAGTTTTTTGGTCTTTGTCAGTCTTGTGTGGGGTAGGTTTTTAGGTTCATTAGCTTCGTTAGCTTCGTTAGCTTCGTTAGCTTCGTTAGCTTCATGAGCTTCGTTAGCTTCATCGTTCATCTGTTCTTCCGTTTCTTGGTTTTCTCGTTTTTCTTTTTTCACTTTTTATTTTTTACTTTCTCTCTTATGTCTTCGGTCGTCTTGTATTCCTTGTCCAGTGCTTTCTTGGTCAGTTTGATTTCTTTCGTTGGGGTGATCACCCTGAGTTTTAAGCGGCAATGGCTTCATAAGATTTTGTTCTTTATCATTAGTCTGGCTGCCGGAGCGTTGCTCGGGGATGCTTTCATTCATCTCCTTCCTGAAATAGTGGAGGAGTCCGGTGAGTTTTCCGTTCAGATTTCTTTACTGGTCCTTTTAGGGATTTTGTCCTTTCTCGTGTTGGAGAAATTTGTGCTTTGGCACCACCATCATGAGATCGAAACCCCGGAAGACCATGCTCAACACCAGCACCATCACCAGCATTCACTGGGGATCATGAATATGATCGGAGGAGCTTTGCATGATTTTCTGGATGGGATGGTCATCGCGGCGAGTTTTTTGGTGAGCCCTTTAGTAGGGGTTAGCACCACGATTGCTGTCATCCTTCATGAGATCCCTCAGGAAATAGGAGATTTTGGAGTGTTCATCCATTCGGGTTTCGGTGTTCGCAAAGCGTTATTGATTAATTTTTTCAGCGGCTTGTTGGGTCTGGTCGGAGCGGGGGTGGTGTTGTTGCTCAATGAACAGAGTGAGGTGATGGCGCAGTATCTGATTCCTTTTACCGCGGGAGCTTTTATCTACATTGCAGGGAGTGATCTGATTCCGGAGCTAAAGAAAGAAAAGGTGCCGCTGAATTCCGTCATCCAGCTGTTTTCTTTGATCCTCGGAATCGTGATCATGTATGCTCTGACCTGGTTGGAGTAATTTACTTTTGAGTATGAAGCGAGCTCTTGGATGGTTTGTTTCGGCATTGATGTTTTGTGTGATCTTGCCAACGGTCAGGGCCGATGGTGGCAATACCGAAACCGTCTTTGTCGAAGATTTTTACCGCGCTCAGGTTCAAGAAATCCTTCGGGAAGGTGAGGAAGAATACTTGGGCAATGTCATTTTTACCCAGTGGCTTTTGGTGGAGCTCCTGGAAGGTCAAGACCAGGGAATGTCCCTCGAGCTGCCGTATCGCAATTCGTTTGGTGAGGATCCCGCGCAGAAGATGACGGTCGGTGAAAAGGTCATTGTGGTCAAAACGGCGTACGATGGAGAGTCGAGCTATCGGTTCTTTGAGCGGTATCGTTTGCGACCTCTGTGGGTCCTGTTCTTTTTCTTTATTGGCATCACCCTTTTGGTGTCCGGGAAAAGAGGCTTGGGGTCCTTGCTGGGGCTGGCGGTGACTTTGGTTATTTTGACGAAGTGGCTGGTTCCCCAGATTGTTTCCGGTGGAAACCCCATCCTGGTGAGCTTTTTCGGATCGGTGGTGATCGCTTCGCTTTCGTTGTTTTTGGCTCATGGATTTCATAAGCGAACGGTGATCTCATGGGTCAGTCTGTTGATCACTTTGGGAATTTCGCTCTTGCTGGCATTGTTTTCTGTGTCGTTCGCGCATTTGTTTGGGATGGGATCCGAAGAAGCTATCAATCTCACCTTTGGCATGTTTGACAAGGTGGATCTGAAAGGGTTGCTTCTGGGCGCTATTGTCATCGGAGCTCTGGGGATCCTCGATGATGTTGTGACGACCCAAGTGGCGACCGTGGCGGAAATCCATGACGCGCATTCAACATTTTCTTTTTGGGAATTGTATCGCCGCGGGCTCTCGGTGGGAAAAGAGCACATTGCTTCCTTGGTCAATACCTTGGTGATCGCTTACGCGGGGGCTTCTTTGCCGGTGTTTCTCTTCATCACCACTTCTGAAAATCCGCTCTGGGTGATCCTGAACAACGAATTCATGGCAGAAGAGATCGTCCGGACTCTGGTCGGTAGCACAACTCTGATCCTTGCCGTGCCGATTTCGACCTTTTTGGCGGCCTATGTGTATACCCGAAGAACGGTTTGAAGAGGACAGCATGTTTGTCTTCTGGCCAAGGAGGGAATACAATAGTGGATTCTTCTTTTTCATCATGGCCAAAAAGAAATCAGATCGAGCAGCGACGGTGTACCATACGGAGCCACGGAACAAAACGGTTGTCAGACCCAAGGGCGAACCAGGGGAGATTTCGGATCAGTATGAAACGGAGCTTTGGAGTGAAGTGGCTCCCGATACCTTTGCTCCAGACAAGCCGAACCAGGAAATCGACCAAGTGATGACTACAAGGACACTCACCGGAAAGTTCGGAGAATGCCTCCTAGTACACGATCGAGAGAAAGAATGCATTGATCAGCGACAGAATGATACTGAAGAGCAGGGCCCACCAGAAGTTTGCCACGCTGAAGCCGTCCACGATCTCTGAGAGTCCTAAGATGATCAAGGCATTGATGACAAACAGAAACAGGCCAAAGGTCACCACGGTGATGGGGAGCGTCAGGAAGACTAAGATGGGTCGAATGACGGCGTTGATGATCCCGAGCAGTCCTGCCGCGATCACTGCTGTACTGAAGCTGGCTACGGTGACGCCTGGAAGCAGGTAAGCCGTTACTAAAAATGCACCAGACGCGACCAACCAGTGGATGATGATGTTCAGGATATCCATGGGGTGATGTTAGTAATCTGTCATTATACGCTTTTGGGGTGGGGAGGCAAGGAAGGAGCGTGAGGGGCGTAAGGACCGTAAGGAACGATGGACAATAGACAATAGACGATGGATCATAGACCAGCTCCCTTGCTCGTTCTGATCTCCTGATCGGAACGAATATGTTACGACAAAACTGGTACGAATCAGGAGATTCGAACCAGCTGAATAAATCTCTCACGTAAAAAGCTCAGTCTCTAAAAAGCTAACAAGCTCCCACCTACGACCTACAACCTACCCCACTTCTAGCTTCCAGCACCTTTTCACGATAGACTGAAAGTACTTAACCTGAATCTATGGGATCCGGGCGACAATACGATCTTCACGAAGTGATTCAAAAGTCGAGCTCTGCTCAGATGAAGGAACATTTGGAGTCTTTACAGAAATTTTTGGATCACGGCTATACGATCGATGATCAGCAGGAAGAGGAGGAAACAGGACTCCATGGGGAGCTCTTGAATGTGACCATTATCACGACCTTGAAACCGCCGATGGTGTCCTTGCCGATGCTGAAATTTGAGGCGAAGGAGATTTTTGGGACCTATGATTTTGAAAAGGAAGCATTTAAAAAATGGGATGCTCCCAAGTTTGAACTAAAACCTTTGAAAAAAAGCGCTGATGTCAGGGATTTCAATGCTCCTTGGCAGCCGTTTGATCTTCCCTGAGTTCGTAGTATTTGTCATTTCTTGTGAAATCGTTATAATAAACGATTGATGTTCACATATGGTACGTATTCCAAGAGATGATTGGGTCTTGGTGCGGGAACAAGTTTCCAAAGTCCAGGATCAGGTGGAGGAATTAGCGGTTTTGTTTCAGCAGCGACGGTTGAGAGTTGAGATGAAAAAGATTCTGGAATCGACCCAGCAACATTTTTTGAAGAACGCGCTCTCTCTCAAGGATGTGGTGCAGCGAAATCGTGATCTGAGTGAGGTGCTTCATCATGACCTTTTTGGGTATTTTTCCTTGATCTCTCTGCTGATTCAGCGCATGCAAATGCATTTTGATGAGGCAGAATCCTTGTTATTGGCGATGAATCTGAGGGTGCAGGTGATGAGCCATGTGGTGGAAGCCCTGCGTTTTCACATTGAGGACGAAGTCTTGCCGGTGAAGGAAGTTGCGTTGGTTCCCTGGCTCAGGAGGTTTGAAAGTTTTTTTCGTGATACCTTTAAGTCTTATGATTCCCAACGGCGTCAAACAGTCCCATTGGTCGAGTTTCAATTTCCGTCGGAGGGTGATGTTTCTCAGGTCATGACGAAAGCCAATCCGTCTTTGGTGTTGCTCTTGTTGATCAATGTCGTCCAAAACGCGCGCGAACATGGGAAGGCACGTAAGGTAATGGTTGTCGCCCGGTCGTTTGCGGATGAGGTGGTATTGGAGGTGGTCGATGATGGACAAGGGGTTCCCGATGAAGTGCAGAAGTCATTGTTTCACAAGCGTATAACGACCAGGAACAGCTGTGGTCTCGGTCTGGCCTATGCCCGGGAGCGTATGGCGGTGATGGGAGGCAAGATTGATTGTGATCCCCATGGAGGAATAGATGGAGGTGCGAAGTTTCTTCTGGTATTCCAAAAAGTTTGTTGATGTGAGTGATGATCGTGTTCAAAAAAACCCGCTGATGGTATGTCCACAGCGGGTTATATAGGCTGAGATGAGCTGATTCCTATTCGATGAAGTCCGGTCGTTGGTCAACCATGAGATTGAAATACGAGTTCCAACGGGTCACGTACGTGTAAAACCTTACCTGGCGTTTCCAAAAGCCTTCGTGTCGTTTTCCGAGAAAGAGCATGTACCAGAAATGAAGAAAAAGGATGATGGACATCCAAAATCCCCATACCATCATGGGCCAGATGACGATGAACATCCAAAGGAAACGGAAAATAAACAGTCGGGAAATGGTTTCCCGGTAGGGATAGCTGAGTGAAATTTGTTGGGGGCCTTTATCTTTCGCCATGGTGGGATTTAAAAAAATACTTTCTTCACCATACTGGAAAGCGATTGTTTTTGAAGGAGATTTGTCGTTTAAAAGAACAGCATGCCAAATCATCAAGATGATTTTGTAGTGCATGCTGCTGGTGTTTCTTGTTTTTCTGGTGAGTGGTGGATAAGGTGAAGATACTTTTTCTTTTTTTATGGATGATTCTGTTCAGAAATCCGATGATCAATGGCAGCAGGAGCTCACTCCCGATCAGTATCGGGTGATGCGTATGAAGGGGACTGAGGCACCGTTTACGGGAGAGTATGTGCATACCAAGACAGATGGCACGTACAAATGTGCGGGTTGTGGAGCCGATCTGTTCGATTCGGACACGAAGTTTGATTCTGGGACGGGGTGGCCCAGTTTTTCGGATATGAAGAATACGGAAAACATCGAGCTGAAGCCTGATACTTCCCATGGGATGGTGCGGACCGAAGTGCTTTGCAAGCGGTGTGGAGCCCATCTGGGGCATGTGTTTGATGATGGACCGAGTGAGACCGGCAAACGATACTGTATCAATTCTTGTTCGCTGAAGCTGGACGAAAGAAAATAGGCTTTGCATGCGTGATTTGTTGGGTTGTTTGTGGTATAAACACTCCACCATTATTCTTGCATGAGAGAAAAAGCGATTCTGTTCCTGGAGTTTCGGGAGAAAGTCGAAATTGTCCACGAAGTCAAATCCCTGGGCTACAAAGTGGTTTTGGTGACGAAAAAAGCCTTGCCTTTGGCGTTGGAAGTGTTTGATGAGGTCATAGAGTGTGATCTTTCCGATCGAAAAAATGATGATGCTTTGATCAAGCAGCTGCCGCAGGCCTTTGATATCCAGGGGATTGTCTGCAACTATGAGGCTTTTGTCATCCAGAAGGCATACTTGGCTCAAAAACTCGGGCTCCCGAGTTCAAGTATTTATGCGGCTTGTTGTTCGAGAAATAAAGCGATGCAGCGTCAAGAGTTGAATGGGGTGCCAGAAAATGTTCCTTCACGAGTGGTAGAAACCTGGCGCCAGGCACAGGAGGCATACAGAGTGTTGGGCCCGGACGTCTATCTGAAATCACTTTCAGGGATCAAAAGCCGGTTTATTTTTTCGGTGCAGACCGAAGAGGCGCTTCAGGATTCTTGGCAGCTGTTTCAACATGCTCCCCATGATCACGATTTGTTTGAAGACTTTTCGGAGTTTGGATTTGATTTTCGTTATCCGGATCCAAAAAAAATCCTGCTGATCGAGCAGGCTTGCCATGGGTTTCAAGTAGCGCTTACGTCTTTCGTCAATGATGCGGAGATCGTCCATGCGCCATCCTTGACGGATACATACTCGGCATCTTCTTTGGGATTTCCTGATACTTTTTTGGCTTTCCGTATGCTCCCGTCACGACTTGCTCCAGAGCTGATCGACGAGGCCCAGTCCGTGGTGGAAAAAGTGACGCGGGCATTGAAGCTTCAGTACTGCGGTCTGCATACCGAGTTAATCCTGACGGACTCAGGGGAGTGGAAAGTGGTTGAAATCGCCAGTCGAATCGGAGGGTATCGTCCTTTGATGTATCGCGAGGCTTATGGACTGAATATTACTCGCCAATTGGTTCAGGCTATTTTGGGACAGGCGTTTGTGTCAGAATTCTCCTCACATCGGAAGTATGTGTCATTGATGGAAGTCTTCCCTCGTCAAGGTGGTTTTTTGGTCGAGATAGAAGGCTTGGATGAACTTCGGCAAGATCCTTCGGTTTCCCGACTCATGGAAAAAAAGAAGCAGGGAGATCCAGTAGGTCTTGCGAAAGAGGGGCATCCTCCAGTGTTGACCTTTTTGATTTCTGGGGATGACTACGAAGAAGTGTATCACAAAAGTGTGCGTTATCAGCGTTCACTAAGTGTTATCACAAAATAAATTTGACAGTGTTGGAAATGAGGAGTAATTTCGATGATTCATTTCCTAACTTTTTCTTATGGATGCTTTTTCAATCCTCAAGAAGGACCATCAAAAAGCTCGTATGCTTTTTGAGCGTATTGAAGCTGATGAATCGGTTTCGGAGCGTGAGGATCAGTTCAATGAGTTGCAAGAGCTGCTCATGAGTCATTCAGAACTCGAAGAGATGGTGTTGTACCCTATGCTCGAGGACAAGGAGTTGACGACTGATTTGGCAGAGGCTTCGTATGATGATCATGAGGATATGAGGGATTTGTTGGATCAGTTGGATATGATGGAAAAAACAGATCCGGAATGGATCAGTCTTTTTCGACAGCTGCGGGAAACCGTGGAGCACCACACCGAGGAGGAAGAGAGTGAATTGTTCCCCAAGGCCCGCAAAGCGTTGAGTCGGTATGAACTGGAAGACCTCAGCAATCAAATCCTGCAAAAAAAGAAGCACACGGGGATCGTGGAAATCATCAATGATCTTGTCACCTAATCTCATGAATTTTCTTCATTTTCAAAAAAGAGCTCCGGGAAGTTCCCAGGGCTCTTTTTGAATGGCGTCTCTTTCTTTTTTCTTCCTACTTCTTGAAAACCAGGTTCACTCGGTAGGTGATTTCATCTTTGATGGCTCGGTCTCCGAGCTGTTGGAAAAGGGATCCTGAGTCATAGACGACACCCCATTTGGTACGGTCGATTTGGAACTCAGCGGTTGCGTTCATCTGGTCGCCATTGTTCTTCATTTCAGCGCTGAAGGTGATGGGATGGGTTTGGTCGCGAATGGTGAGGTCCCCAGTGACATCGTAGATACCGGCTTCTTTTTCGGTGATGGTGGCAAGGGTCAGCTTGGAAGTAGGGAATTGCTCGACGCCGAAGAAGTCGTCGTTTTTGATGTGGCTGACTAGCCGTTCGCTGTTGTCATTGTCAGAGATGGTCGTCATGTCGATCACAAATTCACCTCCGATAAAGGAACCATTGGCCTGGAGGAGGCTTCCGGATTGGATCTGGACTTTTCCGATATGAGGTTTTGACGCCAAGCGGGAGGCTTCCCATTCCAGGGTAGAAGCACTGGTGTCGAGTGTGTAGACGGTGTCGGCTTCAACGGCTGTGGAGGTGTTCAAAAGGTTTCCAGAAACGTAGTCTTCAGCAGGGGGAGTGATTTCTTCAGGAGTGGGTTGAGATCCGGAATCAAAAGCGCATGCGGAGAGCACTAAGGTCAGCGCGAGGGCTCCAAAAAACTTTTTCATAAGGCGAGATAAATGAAGTACGCGAAAAAGTATAGCATGGTGGAGTAGGGAGTCCATAGCCCTAGTTGACCACTTCATATCCGGGGAGTAAAATGAGGAATTATCTTTTTTTATCTTCTCTCTATGGATCCCTTTGTTTTGCTCAAACGAGATCACAAGAGACTCTCAGCTTATTTTGATGATCTTTTCGCGGCTCCTTCGGCTGAAAAACGAGAAGATCTTTATTCTCAACTGCGAAAGGACCTGAAAGAGCATATCGAACTGGAGGAGCGTTTTTTTCATCCATTGCTGGAGAATCATAATCGCACTCTGCCTTCGCTTCAGCACGCGGAAGAGGAGTTTCATCAGATGAGGGATGTGATGAGACGTCTCCATCGGTCTCGAACAATGGACCATCGGTGGTTGCAGGAATTGTCGCGTTTGCACGATTTGGTCAAGCACCATGTCCGTGATGATCGGCGCACCTTTGCCCAAGTGGATGATTTGCTCAACTATCATCAACAGCAGGACATCGGCGATCAAATGATTCAAAGAAAGGAAAAGAAACACCAAGGTCTTTGGAGAAAGATTACCGATTTTTTTTCTCGTTAGACTATGAAAAGAAGACGCCTTTCCCTTTTGTTGCAACCTTATGCTTCAGAGATCATTCGGTTGTACCATCTGGAAACCATAGATGCTGCTGAGGATTCGGCTGTTCTTCTTTATTCCTGTTTTCGTGAACACGTTGGTCGCGAAGATTATTTGGGTGCTGAAGTCGCCTGTGCCTTCTTGGAACGCGGATATTTGCAAGCGCGAAACTTTTTTGAATCCCATTTACATGATATCCCTTGCGATATCGAGTCTACTTTGCAGATTGCTTCGATTTTTAAGTATCGTTGGGACAAAGCCCGAATGGATCCTGAGTTTCTTTCGCTTCGTGAGGCGTATCTTGCTCGTTGAGGACTTGAGAGACCTTCAAATGCTGGTGTATTTTGAACGGGCTTTTTCCCTGTATGGATTTTCTTTCTGAATACGATTATCGGCTTCCAACGGAATTGGTCGCTTTGGAACCGGTCAGCCCAAGGGATTCGTCTCGGTTGATGGTGTATGATACGCAATCCGATTCCATACAATTTGATATTTTTGCTCATATTGATCAATATATTCCTTCGAATTCTTCTCTGGTCTTGAATCAGACTCAGGTAGTGCCTTCCCGATTGAGGCTGAAGAAGGAAAAAGGGAAACCGACGGACCTTTTGTTTTTGTTCAACGAACCCCAACAGTATCCCGGCCTTTTTAAGGTGATATCCAGTCGTCATTTGCCCGTCGGCCAGAAGCTCTGGTTTGATGATGATCATCTGCTGACGATTGAAAAACAGGATGAGCGGTTTTTTTATGTGAAGCCGCATTTTCCTGAAGCCATCTTGATGCAGATCATCGATGTCCATGGCCGTATGCCCTTGCCACATTACTTGGAAGCCACTTCCCTCGAAGAACAACAGCTGCGTGATCGCTATCAAACCGTTTTTGCTTCACAGCCTGGATCGATTGCCGCTCCTACCGCCTCGCTTCATTTTACTCCTGAATTATTGAAACGCCTTGAAGTACACCGTGAGATTTTGAAGATCACCCATCACGTGGGACTCGCGACCTTTACGACCGTGCTGCCGGAGAATGTGAAGGAGGGGAGACTGCTGGAGGAGTGGTATGAGATAGAGGATGTTGTTCGTACGAAAATTCAAAACTCGAAATTCAAAACTCAAAATTCGAGCGAAGAGAGGCTTGTGGCTGTCGGGACGACGGCGGTGAGGGCGCTGGAGTCGTTCGCCAGATCGGGTGAGGTGAGGGGGAAGACGGATTTGTTCATCATGCCGCCGTATGAATTTCAGGTGGTGGATGCGCTGGTGACGAATTTTCATTTGCCGAAGACCTCGCTCATGATGTTGGTGCAGGCGTTTTTGCAGTACAAAGGGGCGAAGCGGAGCCTCGTTGAGCTCTATGAAATGGCTGTTCGTGAACGATTTCGATTCTATTCCTTTGGAGATGCGATGCTGATTCTTTAGCTGGTCGATGGTTCAGTTTTGTACTGTGGTATAGTGGTGATAATTCTTCACTGTTGTTTATGAAAAAGCTTGTCTTGTTGGTTCTGGTCCTTCTTTTGATGTCTTCACCCGAGGTCTATGCTGGGGACTGCAAGACTCGTGACAAGGTGGATTGGCATGCGACTGTTTCTTCGGCGACCAATGTGCGGATTGACTGCGATGACCATAAGGGACCAGTGGGAGATTCGGTGGGGGTCGTGCCAGCAGGTGAGGTGATCCGGATCTTGGAGGTGGATCGCTTTCAGGAAAACTACCTAGTGGAAACCTCAAAAGGAACCGGGTTTATCTTTCGATCATTTCTAAAGGATATTGTTCAATCTCCCTTGCCACGACCTGTTTTTAAGGATCTGAGCTTTGATCATCGGTATTATGATGCGATCGCCGAGATGAAGCAGAGAGGGATCGTCAGTGGGACTTCTGAGGGGAATATTTTTCCTGATGCTCCGATCAATCGAGTGGAATTAGCAAAAATTTTGGTGGAAGCCACCATGGACGATCAGTTGATCTCAAGTGCTTCCCTTCCAACAGGTGTTTATTCTGATGTCGAATCAGGAGCATGGTATCTCAGATATTTGGAACTTGCTCGACAGAAAGGCATCATGACCGGAGATAAGCCTCGAAGAGAAGGAGCTCGTGCTCGAGTCCGGCCTGGTGATGGCGCCAACGGGGCCGAAGTGGCCAAAATGATCGCGATCGCCTTTGATCTGTCGGTCCGAGCCCCTGTTGATGGGGAGGAGTGGTATGAGCCGTATTTGGAGGTACTTCGCTCGAAGGGGGCGCTTCCTTACGACAAACCGGATCATTCGGTCACACGTGCGGAGATGATGTTTATGATCCGTCAGGTAATGAACAAATAGCTGTGGTTGTGATACCATGCGCTCGATTGATTCACCTTTTCCTTTATGAAGCATTATGTTTGTCCTGGGTGTGTAGAAACCATGCCAGAGCTTAGCGTGTGTGAAAAAGATGGATGTTCACATCAGTGGGAGATGATGGTGGAGTGTGATTGTGCTGATGGTCTTCATGGGAAAGAAGCCGAGAAGCCAGTGGTGAAGGATGCCAATGGCAATGTGCTCCAGGATGGAGATAGTGTCGTCCTCATCAAAGATCTCACCCTTCGTGGGACCTCACAAAAGATCAAACAAGGAACAAAGGTTTCCAAAATCCGTCTGACTGATAATCCTGAAGAAGTGGACTGCAAAGTCGATGGGATGGCGATTGTCCTTCGGGTGGAGTTTTTGAAGAAGGGGTGAAAATGGCTCCGAGGGTCGGGTTCGAACCGACGACCAATTGGTTAACAGCCAACTGCTCTACCGCTGAGCTACCTCGGAATGGGGAAAACTGGAACGTTGCCTTTCAGGGCTCCCGAAGTTTACAATACTCTTGTTTTTCAGATCAAGCTTTTATTATGCCTGACGTCAAAATCCATCCATCGTGGCTGAAGGTCTTGGAACAGGAGTTTTCGAAGGAATATTTTGAAAAGCTGGTCGGTTTTGTTAAAGAGGAATACGCTTCTGTGACGGTTTTCCCTGAGGGAAAGAACATTTTTCGGGCTTTTGAGCGTTGTCCCTTTGATCAGGTAAAGGTGGTGATCTTAGGCCAAGATCCTTACCACGGCCCTGGGCAGGCAAATGGGCTGTGTTTTTCCGTGAATGATGGGGTGCCATTGCCTCCGTCGCTGCAGAATATCTACAAAGAAATTCAAAGCGATCTCGGGATTCAGGTCCAGCCATCCGGGAATTTGGACCGTTGGGCGGATCAAGGGGTGCTTCTCTTGAATGCAACGCTCACCGTTCGAGCCAATCAAGCGGGTTCCCATCAAAAAAAGGGTTGGGAAGAGTTTACAGATGCCGTGGTCCAAACCTTGTCCGATCAAAAGGAACACTTGGTGTTTCTCCTTTGGGGACGATATGCCCAGGAGAAAGGGAAGATCATCGACCGGTCCAGGCACCATGTGCTCACAGCACCCCATCCTTCGCCTTTTTCTGTTCATTCCGGATTTTTTGGCTGCAAGCATTTTAGCAAGACGAATGAATACTTGAAGAGCATTGGTGAAAAAGAAATGGATTGGTCATAGTATTTTCTTCTTGACCCTCACCAGGCGTGATAGCTCATGCTGACGCCATTCTTAATAGTTCTTATGAAAAAATATACGGTTAAGCAACTTGCAGAGCTCTCCGGCGTAACCGTGCGGACCCTCCATCACTACGATGAGATCGGTCTGCTCAAACCCAGCAGTCGGACGGAGGCGGGATATCGCTTGTACGAGGAAAAAGATTTGATGCGGCTTCAGCAGATTTTGATCTACCGGGAAATGGATTTTTCTTTGGAGGACATTAAGTCCTTGCTCGATGATCCGGACTATGATGTGAAAGAGGCTTTACACGATCAAAAACGGTTTTTGCTGCAACAGCATGAGCGCTATCAACAGCTTCTTCAGACCATTGATAAAACCCTCAGACGCCTCGAAGAGGATGACCAGCTCGTCACGGATGAGGATCTGTACGGCGGATTTACTCCTGAACAAGCCGAACGATATGATCGGGAAGCCAAAGAGAAGTATGGGGACATGTATGAGATTTCTCAAAAACGGGTGCGACAGATGACCAAAGGAGAATGGAAAGCGATTGGGGCGGAGGGTGTGGACATCACGAAGAGTATGGTTCAGTACGTGGGGACGGATCCTGCACGTCCTGAAGTTCAGGCCTTGATAAAACGCCATCACGCTTGGATCGAACACTTTTACCCTTGTTCTTCACAGATGTATATCGGTTTGTCGAATCTTTACATCGAGAACCCGGAGTTCACCGCTCATTACGAACGTTTCGCTCCAGGTTTGGCTCACTTCATCAGCGCAGCGATGAAGGTGTATGCGGAAAAAATGCTGAAGTAAGGGTTACATCTTGGCTTTTTCCATGAGATTATTCCAGGTTTCCTGGAGTTTGTACCAAGCGCTGTCGGCTTTTTGTCGTAGGTTTCCCATTTGCTTTTCGCCGGTGGTTTCGATTTGGTTCAGGATCTCTTCCATTTTGCTTTCTTGTCGATCGAGCTTGTTGAGAGCCCGTTTGTCCTGAAGCTCCATTCGCTTTCGGTCAATTTCGTTTCGGAGCTCATGGTAGCGCTGTTTTAGGCGCTGAAGGTAGGAGGAGTTGTCTTCGCCTGTGTTGTGGGGAGTAATGTCGATCATGGGATGGCGATAAAATGTTGAATGCTTCATTTTACTCCCTTTTTTTGACAAGAGACAATTGTGATTTTCCTCATTATAAACCCGTTAAACTTGATGGTGTTCATTCTTTTGTCTATCATGAACTATTGTATTTTTTCACCCCGGAGACTATGAAAGACAAATGCTTCCATATCGGCTCGGCGGTTTTGGGGATTTTCATGTTCCTTTCACCTGCCACTAGCTATGCCCAGTTGGTGCCCGATGATGACCAATTGGTCCAGTTGTTTCCAGAAGAAGTTTCACAAATTGATGCTGAAGAAACAGCGGAAAATGAGCAACCACATATTCGGTTTTCAGATGTTGATCAAGTCACTCCAGCGATTCAGGATTCGTCTTCGTCTCAGCAGTCCATGTCTTCATGGCTGGTTTACGATGGTTCTTTGATCGATTTGCAATACAGCAGTCATTTGAAAGAACAGAGCTTTCAAGCACAGGATGCTGGCCGTGAACAAGGAGATCAAAGAAATGATCGAATACAACGAAACCAGCAGCAACAGCATGAGAAGTATCAATATCAAAATGATCAAAGGGATTGGGACTCCAATGATGGCAGCATTTGTCCCAATACGGATGATGAACGATGTTTCTATCCGGAATCACAGCGAAAGCGATGCGAGTTGTTTGATGGACTCTATGTTGATGGTGTTTGCTACATGAGAAGTGATCGCGACATGGATCGAGAGAGCTGTGAAAATCAGGGAGGGCTTTATATGCATCAAGAGTGCTATCTCGAGCAAGGAAACAATGATCGGAGTCGAGGCTTGGATCGGGAATGGTGCTTGGATATGGGGGGACAGTACCGTGATGGGTCTTGTTCCATCAAGTATGATGAATATGAGCAGTACCAGAGGCATTCTTGGAGTGGAGGAGGGGAGGAAGACGCCCTTGTCGCCAGTATTGATTCCATCGTTCGGACTGATATGAGGGAAGCCTGTGAAGACAAGGCGGGGGAGTATCTCGGCAATGGCAAATGCGTTATTCCCTATTATGATCAGCAAAAGTGTGATGATAAGGACGGAACCTTTTATCGGGGCGAATGCATCATGGATACCGATGACCTCTAGACATTCATGAAAAGAACCCTCTTTTTCGAGAGGGTTCTTTTTTGTTCTTTAACGATGGGATTATGCCTTTGGCATCACATGTACGATCGTATCGTAGTGGGTCTGTCCGTTGAACTTCTTCTGGCGTTTTTTGGAATAGCTGACCACTCCTTCAGTCGTTGCAAAAATGGTGAAATCACGTCCCATTTCCACACCTTCTCCAGGAAACCATTTGGTTCCTTTTTGTCGGACGATGATGTTTCCAGGGATCGCGACCTCTCCGCCGAAGAGTTTCACCCCTCGTCGTTTAGATCGGGAATCGCGATTGTTTTGGGTAGAGCCGGCGGCCTTTTTATGTGCCATGGTGGGGGATTAATGAGATGATTGGGACGATTGGGATTATCTCAATCGTCTCCTCTTTGCTTGAATTGCTGAAAGATTTTATACTGATTGCACTCTTGTTGCAAGTATTTATGAATGCAGATCTATTACTCCGGCTCCAGCGATTGTATAAAAAAAATGAACAACTACTGAAGTCTGGAAAGTTTGGACAAGGTCTCTGGCCACTTGACCCTTTCCTCGGCCAATTTTTGGCGCATTTGATCGTGCAGCATGATCTGAAGCATGGCGTAGAAATCGGGGCAGGGGTGGGCTATTCCTCTGGTTGGCTGGGGGCTGGTTTTTTGGAAACCGGTGGAAAGGTGACGAGTCTTGAATATTTTCTCCCCAAGGTGAAGCAATGGGAATGGCATGTGAAGAGTTTATTCGGGACGGATTATGAAAAAACCGTCCAGATCGTTCCTTCCGACTTCCGCAAGTGGATCCGGCATGTAGGGAGGCAGAAGTTTGATTTTGTTTTCCTGGATCATCGCAAAAATGAGTACCTGGAAAGCCTTCTAGTTCTCCTCCCGCATTTGAAGAAGGGCGCCTTTGTCTGCGCGGACAATGTGCTTTCCCATCCCCAGGAGTGTGCTGAGTATCTGAAGTTTGTTCGAGGTCACAAAGCATTTGCCTCTGTTCCCTTAGAGATTGGACAAGGTCTGGAGATCAGCAGGTTTTTAGCTTGCTAGCTTTTTAGCTTTCTAGGTAAAGTCAATGAGCTAAAAAGCTAGCAAGCTAACTCCTATAAGCTCCCCTTATGAATATTCTGTTGATCGGAAACGGTGGCCGTGAGCACGCGATCGCCAAAGCATTCGCTCGTTCAGCTCATCAGCCGAAGCTGTTTGTGTTTGCAAATAAGGTAAATCCGGGGATTCGTGATCTGGCGGAAAAATATCGATTCGCTTCTTCGCTGACCGATTTGGAAGAGCTACGAGAGTTTGTTGAAAGGGTCAAACCTGATTTTGCCTTTATTGGGCCTGATAATCCGATCGCCGATGGGATGGCGGATTTTTTGGAAACGCTTGGGATCCCTTCGGTGGCTCCCAAAAAGGCTCCAGCGCAATTGGAATCGAGCAAGTATTTCACGAGAGAACTTCTTGAAAAGCATTTTATCCCCGGCAATCCACGCTTTCGACAGTTCACCAGTGAGGCAGGGGTGATGGAGTTTCTTCAAGAGCTTGGTGAAGCCTATGTCGTGAAGGCGGATGGACTTGCCTATGGAAAAGGCGTGAAGGTGGCTGGAGATCATTTGCGATCGCATGAAGACGCGATGAAGTTTGTCCGGGAGTGTTTGTCAGAAGGGCATTCTTCCGTCGTCGTCGAGGAAAAATTGGAAGGCGTGGAATTTTCACTGATGGCCTTCGCCGATGGTGAGCATTTGGCTTTCATGCCGGTGGTGCAAGACCACAAACGAGCCTACGAAGGTGATGAAGGGCCCAATACGGGAGGCATGGGCTCATATTCTGATGCGAATCACACCATGCCTTTTTTGACGGATTCCGATCTGGATATGGCCTGTCACATCTCTCAAGAGGTCTTGAAAGCCGTGAAGGAAGAGACCGGTCAGCCGTTCAAGGGGATTTTGTATGGAGGATTTATGGCCACTCGGGATGGGGTAAAATTGATCGAATACAACGCTCGGTTTGGTGATCCTGAGGCGATGAATGTACTCCCGCTCTTGGAAACCGATTTTGTTCATGTTTGCCAGGCGATCGTAAATGGCACTTTGAATTCCCTTGATGTGAAATTTTCACAAAAGGCGACGGTCTGTTTGTATGTGGTGCCGGAAGGATATCCGGATGAATCAGCCGTAGGGGCGGAGCTGAAGGTTGGTGAGATGCCCGAGGGAGTGGAACTTTTCTATTCTTCCGTCAACGAACAAGAGGGAGTGGTGCAGACGACGAGTTCGCGGTCTATTGGCGTGGTGGGGATTGGCGAGTCGATCGAAGAAGCGAGGAAGAAAGCCGTGGAAGGAGTGGGAAACATTTCCGGAAAGATTTTTTATCGCAAGGACATTGGCAGTGAGGAATTGATTGGGAAGCGGGTGGAGATGATGAGGGGGATAAGGGAAGGGTTCTAAGGGTTTTAAGGGTTTTAAGGTTTTTAAGGAGCGTAAGGATTGAGGAGACGTGCAACCATCTGAAGAAATCAAGCTGGTTCTGATCTCCGATCTGAATCAGATATGTCGTGGTTTTGCGGTTGATCGTGACATGATTGGTTCCAGTCGGGAGACATGGAACCACTTGAAGAGGTTGTACGAAGATACTCATTACATCAAATGCATCAAGATCACTACGATATCGTCATAGTCGGTGCGAGTTTTGCCGGGCTCACCCTGGCCCATCATTTACCAGTACATTACCGCGTGCTGGTGCTGGATAAAAAGCCGGCGCTGGACTATTACATCGAGTCGACGGGGTTGGTGACGCAGGCAACCAAGGATTTGTTGGATTCTTTTGTGAATACTGAGCCGTATATTCCGAACCAGATCACCACGATCGGAGTGGTGGCGCATGATTATGAAAAGATGTTTTTCTCGCACACCAAAGAGCCCTGGATTTATTCCACTGATACTCCGCAGCTGGTGAAAGCGATGTCCGAAAACTTGCCATCGAATGTGGAACTGCAGATTGGATCGACCTTCAAAGATTTTGCGGTGATAAACAATGAAGTTCCGTTGGAAGTGACGTATTCACAAAAGGGCCATGAGAAAAAAGTTCGGGCTCGATTTGTCGTCGGGGCTGATGGTTCGCACTCCCAGGTGGCGAAGAAGAACAGGAATCTTTCCCAGAATACGAAGTTTTTGGCAGGGTTGGAGAAGGTCTTTTATGGCAATATTCTCCTCGGAGAGCACCCTCAAAATACGGTGTATCATTTTTGGTTTGGAGAATTTTCGCTGGGATATGGAGGCTGGCTTTCGCCAACCACGGTGGAAGGAAGGCCGGCTTTTCGCTTGGGACTTGCGAAACTTCAGAAGGATTTGAAAGACCTCAAGAAGATCGATGAATTCATCGAGGTGTTGAAAGAAAAAAAGATGATTGAAATTGAGGCCGGCTCAGAAGAAGTGCTGACCTTTGGGAGCTTGATCCCCATTGGAGGGCCTCTTCGCAAGGTGTACGATCGACACTCTCTTTTGATCGGCGACGCGGCGGGTCTGTGTGGGGCTTTCGCGGCGGATGGTATCAAGGGGGCGATTGTATCTGGAAAAGTGGCGGCGCAGATGATCCCCGAACATTTGGAAGGAAATAAAAAAGCCTTGGCTCAGTTTTACCCTCGTATTCAGGAGCACCGAAAGTTGATGACCTACTACCGCAAGCAACTGCTCTACCGCTTCATTTGGGACCGGATGAAGTCCAATCGTTCGTTTGAAGCGATGTTTGATATCATCGCCCGGCAAAAGGAATCGTTTCTGAACCAGTTTTGCGATAGCAAAGACAAAAACACCAGCTTGATGTGGGTGGTGCTAAAAGTGAAGAATCTGCCGTTGTTGGTAAAGTACGCCTTTTTTCTCTTCCTCGATGTCTTTAAAAGAAGGAATTAGAGGATTTCGATGACAGAGCGGTGGTCTTCGAGGAAGTTTTTCATGAGGATAAAATGGGCTTGTTTTTCTGTGACAATACTTAATACGATGGAGACCTCTGTCTGTTTCATTTTTCCTATGAAAATTCTTTTGCAGCGGGTGTCGGAAGCGAACGTCAAAGTGGATGGAAGCGTTGTGGGACACATTGGAAAGGGGTATCTTCTTTTTTTGGGAATCGCTCACGCAGACACGGAAAAAGAGATCGATGCTCTTGTTGAAAAAGTACTGAACTTGAGGATTTTTGAAAATGAAACCGGCGACAAGTACTTCGATAAGAGCATTGTCGATGTGAAGGGGGAGATCTTGGTGGTGTCACAGTTCACCTTGTATGCGAAGACGGACAGCGGTCGACGACCGGATTTCATTGACGCTGCCAAACCAGATCAGGCCCGTCAGCTCTATGAATTCTTCGTCGAAAAAATTCGTGCCAAGTCGGGATTGAAGGTAGAGACGGGCCAGTTTCAGGCGCTGATGCAGGTGAGTTTGGTCAACGAGGGTCCGACGACGTTGATGATGGAATCTAAATGATCTCTTCAAAAAAACCGCGCAGGAGGGCGTCTCAGTATCCGTGACCAAATAAACGAAGATGGGATAGCGCATGAGGAGTCCTCAGACCCCTCAGATATAGCATTCCCTTTTAGATGGTTGTGGATTTTGGATAAAGAGAGAAAATCCCAACAAATGGCTGCGCAGTCTTCATATTGTATTGTAGCAATGAATCTTTTTTGAGGAAGTGCTTCACATATTGACTTTTTAAAATTATATTATATAATTTCGCTAACTTTCATGAATCCATGGTTCAGAAATTGATTTTACAGCCGTCCCAGGTGAGGGCGCTCGTGCCTCATTTTCCGGTTCTCGACATGGAGAAAATGAAGCGTATAAAGACCGCTTTCTCTACCACTCGGGTCAAAGTTTCTGATCGTTCCTCTGGTCGACATGTTTCTGCAGAAGTCTTGGATGTTCCAGCTTTGCTGACGACGCCTGTTTCTGCCAATGACGATGAACTCTATATCTTAAATGGGAAGCACCGGGCAGTGTGGGCTGGTTTGCTGGATATCAATCTGGTGGTCTATCGCATCCAAACCCGAGACCAGCTTCGTCACTGTATCAATCGGTCTTCTTTCGGTGACCTTCACTTGGACGCGCTTGAAGAGTCTTTCGATGAACGTCAAAAATATATTGCGATTTGTCGAGCGAGCAGGGTAGAAAATGTTGCTGATCTGATAGAACATCATCGCACTGATCTGCAGAGCCTTCTTCGTTCTTCCGGAAGGTTCTCAAAAATGATTGCCTGATCAGTTCTTATATCCATGCCAGAGAAATCTTTGAAGGCATGTGAAAATTCTTGACCATTCGGGAACTCATGCCTATACATGGTGCACTAAAAGTGCCCATGAACCCTTCTCCAGGATCTCTTCGTACCCCTTCAGACCATTTCTCCAGACCGGCGGAGGTGTCGGGTGTTTGGGACGTGGGGCGATACCTCGCGAGTGTTCGTGAGGCTTTGGTTGAAAAGTGCAGCAAGCTTTTTGCGAGCATTCGAACACCGGAAGTTGCGCCGGATCAATTGAGAAACGCGCTCTCTGCTCTGAGTTTTTTCATCCCAGAAGAGTGCGAAGTGCTTCGGGCCGGCCTCGTGCCTCCGGAAGACGCAGATGTGTTGCCAGGTGACCTGAAGTTCGATTTGGCGAAGCGTACTTTTACTTGTGTTGATCAAACCTTGCCTCTGGCAGATCTCTTTCAATTGGATGAGGTGCCGCTGGCCCAATTGGTATCCTTTCGTGATCGTTCAGGATTTCCTTTGGGACACCGAGAGGTGGTGAACAAAGTGGAGGATATGATCAAAGATCCCGACATGAGAACACTGGTGCAAACACTGTATGAAGAGCTTTGCTTGGCAGTCGATGATCGATTTAAGCATTCCGGTGAAGTGCAGAAGCTTGAGGAGTCGCCGGAGGAAGATCACATGATTCGGAAAGAACCTCTCTCCGGTCCACCACCTCCTGTGGAGCCTCCATCCCGGGATCAGTTGCGTGAGCAGCGTCAATTGTCCAATTGGTCATTTTTGACGAGACTGCAGGCTGTACAGCTCTTGGATGAAGATGGTGATTCCAGGGTTGAACCTGATCTTTTGAGACGCCGTTTTGTTCCTCATTTTGAAGACATTTTGAAAGGACGCAGGGGGCCTGAGTCATTTTTAGCCCATTTTCCCCGTGCATGGTCTGAGAAGGAAAGGTCGATTTTAAGCGTCCTTGGTGAAACAGTCGACGTGGATCCCATGCTGTGGATGGATACCCGGGCATGGATTTTGGGGCGTGTGGCTCGGTTCCCAGCCAGAGAGATCCTTTATGAGGTGTTGACGTCATATCCGTTGGCCGCCATTTTCTCTGCCCGAGGCATTGCTCCCGAAGCACAGCAAAAGCACTATGATGACCTGCTCCAACTGGTCTCCTATTCCCATGTTCCGACCATTCCCGATCTTGCTGCTAAAAGCGCCCTTTGCTGGGAACAGTATGAAGTCGGGAAGGCGTTTGCATGGACTGAGGTAGCTCAACGGCGGATGGCGGTTTCATTTGAGGAAGAGCCGGCTTCACAGGACGATCATTTGACCTACTTGTACCTCAAGATACGGGGTCTGCTGAGCAATGATTCCGTACGGACTCTTTCTGATCTGGTTTTTCACCTGATGCCGCAAGAAAGCAAGACGATGGTGATTCGAAAGAATGGGGTTACGAACGCATTGCTGAGTGATCGTTGGGGGGTGATGAATAAAGTCTACCGTGCGGCTTTTGACACGCATGATCAAGGATTGGAAATGCAATTGATGTCGATTCTTTTTCATCGTCTTCAGGTCTGGAGTGAAAAAGACTGGAATCGGGAATCGGATTTGTTCACTCAACTAAAGGCATTGTCCTATCATTTGCAACAATTTGTGGACCTGGATGAGGAGCGATCTGTGCGGGCTTTTTTGCAAGCGTATGAATCCAGATTCCATGTGCTTGCTTCGACCAATGTGGGGGCCGTTCGGAAGGATTTCGAAGGAGAAAAGAAGCTGTTGGGTCGACTTGCTGGCTTGCTCAATGGGATGAGGATGGCTCAGCGTGAGGTGCGGATGGTGATGACTCGACTTTTGGTCGGGATGTATCCGGGACTGTATGGCAAAATGTCTGAAGGTCGATTTTTGATCGACATCGGGGAACTGTGTCCTGAACTTTTATGGAACTTTGGAGAAAACCATTTGGTGATGCCTTTTTTGATCAACGGCGGAGTGAACGCTTTTCTCTTGCCAACGGATGAGGGAGGAGTACAATGATGGTAATCCTAAAAATTGCTATGGCTCACACTTCTCCTGCTACCCCACCTACTGGTCCTGCTTTGGATTTAGATCTCTTGAGAGCTTACGACCTGGAAGCTGCCGAAGCTGCACGAGCGTCAGCTGACGCGACTCAGGCTGTGGGTGCCATTACTGGACCTGTCCAGGCTCAGCTTTTGAGACTTATTGCTTCAGCAGAAAGAGTGTATCCGATGAGCAAGTCTGCGTAATTCCCGAAGACTTAGAATTATAAAAAAAGCAGTTAACAACTGCTTTTTTACTTATTGAATTTCCCCTGTGGTGATGAAGCGGTTGATTTTTTCCACGTAGTCTCCTTGTTTTCCGTATTCGAGGACATCGTTGTGGCCCAGGTCAGGCAGGGTGAGAAGGTGTTTTGGTTCGGGGGCGGCGTCGAACAGTTCTTCCGCGAAGCGGTAGGGGAGCAGGTCATCCCGGTCGCCGTGCAGGATGAGGATCGGGCAGTTGACCTGAGGGATTTTATCAATCGATCGGAATTTATTTTTCGTGATGAGCGCATAGGGGATCCAGGGATACAGGTGCTTTGCCACGGCTGCGGTCGAAGGGAAACTGGCCTCGATGATCAATGATTTGCACGGGTTTTTCGAAGCGAGATCGACCGCCACGGCACCGCCGAGAGACTGGCCGTTGATCACGATCTGTTCTGGTTTCCAGTTTTTTTGTTTGATTAAGTAGTCATAGGCTATTTGAGCTGTTTCATAAAAACTCTCTTCTGATGGATGTCCTTGGCTGAGACCGTATCCGGGATAGTCGATCATGAAAAAAGAAACCCCCGCCTCGCGAAGGTAGCGGAGATTGGGTTCGTTGTTGGTGATATTGCCAGCATTCCCATGAAAAAACAGATCGATGATTTGAGGATTTTGTTCATGATAGACTCCGTGGAGCCGGATGTTTTCCGGAGTCGAAAGCCAGATCTCTTCGAGTCCATAGGTTTGGAGGAGGTTTTGATCAAATCCCTTTTCCGGTTGGAAGAGGATGGTTTTTTCGAAAGCGTTAAGGGCAAAGATCGAAGCTCCGCAGACCCCGAGGAAGAGCAGGAGCCATGTGAGGAGCTTTTTCATTTCGAGGTCGGTTTACAATGCTGCCAAATGGTGAAAGCCGAAAGGAGCGCAAAAAAGGTGTTGAGCCAGAAGAAAATCATATCCCCTTGCAGGTAGCTGAATACCGCCACCAGGGCGCTTCCCAGAGCGAGCGCTTGGTAGCGCTTCAGGCTGGCGATGTCGAAAATGTACCCGAAGGAGATGGCGATGAGCCCCACGATGAAGAGCAAGGTACCAGGGTCTTCGAAGAGGGTGAGTGACCAGCCGACCAGGAAGACTCCTCCCAGGCCGATGATGATAGAGGAAAGGCTTTCTTTTGCGTTGAGAAGCATGAGAAGTCCGGCCAGGTTTACGAGGATTTGTAAGAATACGAAAAAAATCGATCCATCACCGAAATAATTGATAATCGAGTAGGCGAGCATGAAGGCTCCCCCTGTGGCATAAAGCCAATTTTTCAGTGAGTGGGCCGGGTGTTTGACCGGCTTGACGGGATATGCCGCTCCGCTGACTAAGATGATCGATCCGAAAAGGCCGATGGAAAAAGGAAGGTTCATAAAGGTCTAAAAATCCCTCCCATCATACGGCTCTTTGTCAGCCAGCGGTAATTTTTCCGATGGTGTTTCCCATGTCCCGTTTTGTTTTATTTCTTCGACTCGCTTCCACGATCAATCCTCGCACTGCTAAGCGAAGGCTTTTTTGTTGCATGACGGTGTTGATGGTGTCGTCCCTCAGGTTTGCGAAAATGCCATCGGTCCCGACCACGACGCGGTATCCAGGCCGAGGGTCGAGGATCTTCACTGGTTTGCAAAACGCCATGCTTTCCGGAACGGACAAAGAATAGCTCAGAATGTCCTTGGAATGGGAGAAGATGATTTTTAAAAGGGTGGGACTATATCCCCATTTGCCTGTTTCATGCCGGCATTCTTCGATCATTTCAGAGGCATCCAGGAACTGGAGAATGTACCTTGTGCCTGTGCCTGAGAAAATGCTGCCTTCACCTTCGATGAAGTACTGATTGCAGATGTTCACAAATCTGCTTCGAACCTCAGGATATTCGAGAATGTCCTTCATCACTTCATCTTGAGGTCTTTCAAAGAAGCCTTTTACGAGGCCGAGCTGGTGTTTTACTTCGGTAAAGAGATTTTGATCGGTTGTTTCATAGACCAGTTTTCCCTGTTCATCATGAACCCGCACCCGACTATCTCCGATGCGATAGATTTCTAATTGATGTGATGGGGTTAATCGTGCGATCGCGAGCGTGGTGTCGTGACGTTGCTGTTGGATGACGGTGCGAATGCTTTCTTCTAGGCTCAGGCCTTTGTCGAGTATTGATAACAAGTCATCTTTGGTATCGGAACCTTTTGTATGGGATGAACTGACACCGTCGAACGCTGTTATCATGTCCGTTTGTGCAGCGAGCGCGTCGCCACCTTGTCCTTCATTGAGGAGGAAGCTTTCGGTTTCAAAGTGCAGCATAGGAAAAAATCAATAATCAAGGAGAATACGCTTCTTCACGGTTGATGTAAAGGGCTTTTAGAAGCCACAAACTCTTCTACGTTTGGATTTTTACTTCGGTTCAGCTGTGCTACAATGGGCGCAATAACGCTTCCTTATGAGCTTTTCCCATTTTACGACCTGGTTGTTTGATATGGACGGGACCCTGGTGGATTCCAACGACGCGGTGGTGTCTTGCATGAAGAAAACCGTTCAGGAGATGGGTGGGGAGATCACGGATGAAGTCGAACTGCGGGCTTCGTTTGGAAAAGGCCTGGTCAATACGCTCGTCCCTTGGGTGCCGGAGGGGAAGGTGCCGGAGGCCATTGAGGTCTATATGAAGCATTTTCCCGAGTACGTTCAAAAGAATCTGAAGCTGTATGACGGCGTGATCGAGTTGCTGGATCTTCTTCGTCAACGAGACATCGCCATGGGGGTGGTGACGGGCAACAAAACCATGGAAGCTCAGGGGCACTTTGATCACTTGCAGTTCGGTCATTACTTCCCGGTGGTGATCTGCGCGGATACCATTCCCTTTCAAAAGCCCAGTCCCGAGCCGGTGTTGGAGGCTTTGAGAAGGCTGGGAAAAGATCCTTCGACGGCGGTCTTCATCGGGGATAGTGAGCACGATATTCGTGCTGGAAAGCTGGCAGGAGTGAAGACCATTGCGGTAAAAGGCGGGTCGAGTCCGATTGAGCGGATCATGGAGGCGGGGCCGGATTGGGTATTGGATTCTATTGGAGATGTGTTGAAGGAGATAGCTGCTTAGCTTTCTAGCTTTCTAGGAACAGCTGATGGAGCTGTCCTAAGAAGCTAAGAAGCTAATTCCTAAGAAGCTGTTTCATGTTTACCGGTATTATCGAAGAAGTCGGCAAGGTACGTGAAGTCACTCCGCAGGGTATGTGGATCGATAGTTCGTTTGCCAAGGAGCTCAAACTTGGGCAAAGCGTGGCTTGTGATGGGGTGTGTTTGACAGTTGTAGAGACGGATGAGGAGGGGTTCAGGATCGATTTGTTGGAGGAAACCAAGCGGTTGACGGCTTTTTCTGAGGCAAGTCTTGGGACATTGGTCAATCTTGAGCGGGCGATGAAGGTGGATGAGCGCTTGGATGGGCATATTGTCCAGGGGCATGTGGAGGGGGTGGGGGAGCTGGTGAAAATTGAAAAGGAAAAAGGAAAAAGTGAAAAAGAAGGAATGACTTGGTTGCTTGCAATAAAAGTCCCGAGGGATTTGATGAAGTATATGATTTTGAAGGGGATTATCATTTTGAATGGGATTGCGCTCACGATTACAGCTTTAGATGACGAGAAAGGGGAGCTGCAGGTTGCGATTATTCCCCATACGTGGGAAAATACGAACCTTCATCGTTTGCAGGTTGGTAGTCGGATAAATATTGAAACGGATCTACTTGCAAAATATGTTGAACGTCTGAATAAGCGATGAAGATTCAATTTTCAATCCATTCGGCAGGCTCAGGACATGTTCTCAATTTTCAAATTCAATATTTCAATGGCACTTAATAAAATCCCAAAACGGACCTTCGAAAACCCCCGTGGGCGCGTCGCGGTCATCGTGGCGGACTTTCATCAGGAGATAGCCGATGGGTTGCTTCAGGGGGTTGAGGAAGTGTTTGAACAGTATCCCGAAGTCCAGTGGCAGGTGCATCGAGTGCCGGGAGCATTTGAAGTGCCATTGATGGCACAAAAACTGGCTCGTATGGTGATCGAAGGAGGTGAAAATATGGAGCATATTTTTGATGCCATTGTCGTCCTTGGGTGTGTGGTGAAAGGGGACACCTATCACTTCGAGTTGGTGGCAAATGAGTGCGCGAAGGGGTGCATGCAGGTGATGCTGGCGGAAGATGTGCCGATTGTTTTTGAAATCCTGGCACCTTATTCGCTCCAGGATGGGGTCAAGCGGAGCAAAGGGGAGAACAATCATGGAAGATTAGCCGCTTACGCTACTCTGGATTGGTTGGAAAAGCTGAACGCATAGGAGTGAGAAGAGTATGAAGAACGCGAGAAGTATGAGGAAAATGCTTTTCATTCTTGTCTTCTTCCTCATACTCCTGATACTCTTATTGCTCCTCATACTCCTACCCGCATGTTTGACTCTCTCCACGATGCCATCGAGGATCTCCGACAGGGAAAAATGATCATTTTGGTCGACGATGAAGATCGGGAAAATGAAGGTGATTTGGTGATGGCAGCGGAGTTTTGTACGCCGGAGGCGGTGAACTTCATGATCACGCATGCGAAAGGATTGGTCTGCGTCCCGCTGGATTTGAACCGTGCCATGAAGCTCAGTTTGCCCCTGATGGTCCGGAAAAATGAAGAAAAGATGCACTGCAAGTTCACGGTTTCTTGTGATCTGAAGGAAGGGATTAGCACCGGGATTTCAGCGGAGGATCGGTCGAAGACCATTCGCGCGCTGGCGGATGATCTCTCGGTTGAGCAGGATTTTGTGTCTCCTGGTCATATTTTCCCGATTATTGCCGAACCAGGCGGCCTTTCTGTTCGCCAGGGGCATACGGAAGCGACCCTCGAACTTATGAAAATGGCCCAGTTGAAGCCGGTGGGAGTCATTTGCGAGATGATTCGGGAAGACGGCGAAATGATGAGACGGGATGATTTGTGGATTTTTAAGAAGAAGTATGGCTTGAAAATGTTGACCATTGAAGCAATAAAAAAGGTGCTTGATTTGTCATCATCTGTGGCATATAATAAAGCTACTATTTAAAACATTGTATGATAAAAGATCAATGCGTCTCGATCACTGATTTGAGGAGAAATGCCAAGGAAGTGTTGGAGAGGCTTCCAAAAACTGGTGTTCAGTACATTTTCGTCAATAACCGTCCGAAGGCTGTTTTGGTCGATATTGATGATTTTGAAGAGCGCTATTCTTCTCCTGTTGAATTAGTTCGATTGGAAGATGATGAGATATCTCCTGAGCTGAAAGAAAAGTTTAACAAGGCTAAAGGTATGAAGAAAAGTCAGTTTATCAATACTCCATGCTAAGGATAGAGAAGGTATTTGAGATAAATGATGGTATTATTGTTTATCTTCAAAAGAGAGGTATTTTGAAGCAATATTTAAGCGCAAAGAGAGATTTGCTTTCGGGGCATTTTACCTCACGGGATTTAAAAAAACGTCAGCCAAAATCCCAAGAAAAATGGTCTTTTCGTATCAATAAAAAATATAGAGCTTTCGGATATTTTGATGCGAATGATTTTATAGTTGTAGAGATCAATGATCATCAATAGTTCTATGATCCACAAAACCGCACAAACCATTTTGGATACTGAGCATGGCACATTCGACTTCGTGGTCTATCAAGATGCTGCAGGCAAAGAGCATATGGCTTTGTTGAAGGATTGGGGTGATAAGGTTCCCTTGGTTCGGATTCATTCTGAATGCGCGACCGGTGATCTCTTTGCTTCCCAGTTTTGTGATTGCGGGCAGCAGTTGGAGAAGGGGCTTGAAATGATCCAGAGAGAAGGCGGGGTGATGATGTACCTCCGGCAGGAGGGGAGGGGCTTGGGCTTGGGGAAGAAAATCCAAGCTTATGAATTGCAGCGGCAAGGGATGGACACGGTGGAGGCCAACCTTTCCCTTGGTCGTGCCGCGGATGAACGAGAGTATGATCTGGCCATTGAAATGCTGAAAGACCTGGGAGTCAGTTCCTTGAAGTTGCTGACGAATAACCCAGCAAAGCTTGAAGCACTCCAAAAAGCTGGGATGACGTGTGTGCAAGTTCCGCTGGATATTCCTTTGACCAGTGAGCGGGGTGTGAAATACCTCCGTACCAAGCGGGAAAAGATGAGGCACACCCTCTCGCGTTAGCGGATTTTTCGATCGATGTTGTTGAGCTTTGATTCAAAGGTGATGAGCTGGTTTCGGATGCGGTCGATATCGGATTTCATGTCGGAAAAATCGATTTTACTGATCATTTTGATCAGGTTATCCAGCGAATCTGCCAATTTCGTCATGTTTCCAATTTTCAGACTGATCGCATCTATACTTTTTTGAATTTTTGCGATTTCGTATTGCATGGTCGCCTTTACGTTTTTTTCAATGTTGGTGATCAAGGTGTCTTGCTGTTCTCCTTCGCCATAGATATGCCTCAGGGCTTGCTTGATTTCTTCGAGTGATTTGATGATTTGTTCTTCATTGGTCATGGGGAGGGAGTATGAGGATGTTGAGGAGTATGAGGAGTATGAGGAGGATGAGGAGGAGAATTTCTCCTGATACTCTTTGTGTTCCTAATACTCCTAGCGTTCATTCTTATGCTATTCTACTCCTGATCAATTTTCCTGAGAAATGGAACTTGCGAAGCACTTGCCGTTTATGAAGAAAGCCATGGATTTGGCGGAAAAAGGCCGTGGATTTGTTTCGCCGAATCCGGTGGTAGGGGCGGTACTGGTACGAAAGGGAAAGGTCATTGCTGAGGACTGGCATCGGAAGTTTGGGGAGGGGCATGCGGAGAGGAATTTGCTTGCAAAGGAAAAAGGAAAAAGGAAAAAGGAAAAAATACAGACATCGGATGTTTTGTATGTGACGTTGGAGCCGTGCTGTCATACGAATAAGAAGACGAAGCCTTGCACGGAGATTATTCTGGAAAGCGGTGTGAAGAAATTGGTGGTTGGATTACTCGATCCGAATCCGGAGGTGAGTGGGAAGGGGGTTGCTTCGTTGCGTGAAGCGGGGATTGAAGTACTAGTGTTGGAAGATGACATTCGAAATCAGAAATCAGAAATTCGAAACAAACTACAAATTCCAAATGCCAAAGCTACAACCTACAACCTATCAGCTACCACCTTGCAGGGGCTTCTTGAGGAGTTACAATGGCAGAATCGTTTTTTCTTCAAATGGGTCCGCGAACGCAAACCGTGGGTTACCCTAAAAATTGCACAGACCTTGGATGGACGGATTGTTCGCAAGCGAGGTGAATCGCTTTGGCTCACGGGTGAAGAAAGCCGGGAACATGTGCATCAAAAGCGGGCAGAGTACGACGCGCTTTTGGTCGGGGTGAAGACCATCATCGCTGATGATTCGCGTCTGACAGTCCGTGACAAGAATAACGTTCCTCTCGATCGTCAGCCCAGGACGATTGTTCTTGATGCGGCGCTGAGTATTCCCATCACGGCTGCTGTGGTCCGACCGGGAACGATTTTGTTCCGAGGCCGACAGTTTCAGAGACGCGCTTCGCGAAAACTTCAATTAGTGGAGAAGGGAGTAGAAGTGTTGGAAGTCGATACGAATGAGGCAGGATATCTTCATTTGGGACAGATTTTGGATGAGCTAGCGGCAAGGGGGATTGCTTCGCTTTATGTCGAAGGAGGGTCGAGTGTGTGGTCGTCGTTTTTGAAAGAAGGTTTTGTGGATGAACTGATGGTTTATTTCGCTCCGAAGTTTTTGGGGGACGGGGTGGAGGTGTTTGAGTTGGCAGAGGGCAGAGGGCAGAGGAAAGTGAAGAACATTCAGTTTCGGGAGATGAAGGTGCTGGGGGATGATGTGTATTGGCAGGGGAGCTTTTTAGCTGTTTAGCTTTTTAGCTGCTTCGGTGCTAAGATCTGCTGTGAATTCTCTAAGAAGCTAACGCCTAAAAAGCTAATTCCTGTCGTATGGTCGAAATCGAAAAAATTGTATCGCTCTGCAAACGCCGTGGATTTGTCTATCCAGGGTCGGAAATCTATGGAGGGTTTTCCAATAGCTATACCTATGGTCCGTATGGATCGGAGCTGAAGAAGAACATAAAAGATTTGTGGTGGAAGACCTTTGTGCAACAGCGACAGGATATGGTGGGGATCGATGGGCCGATTTTGATGCATCCAAAGACCTGGCATGCTTCCGGACACGTGTCTTCTTTCAATGACGCGAAAGTGGACTGTAAAAATTGTAAGGCCCGCCATCGAGCGGATCATTTGATAGAAAAAGCCCTCAGTATTGAATGCGAAGGCTTATCGGAAGATGATCTGACCAAGTTGATCGAAGAAAATAAGATCAAGTGTCCACGCTGTGGGAAGCAGGATTTTACCAAGGCGCGGTATTTCAATCTGATGTTCCAAACGGCCTTGAACAAGACAGGCGATGAGGAAGATATCGCTTATCTTCGTCCCGAAACGGCCCAGGCGATCTTTTTGGAGTTCAAGAATATTATCGACACGACTCGTGTGAAGATCCCTTTCGGAGTGGCGCAGATTGGAAAGGCCTTCAGAAATGAAATTACTCCCGGGAATTTTATTTTCCGCCTGCTGGAATTCGAACAAATGGAAATCGAATACTTCATTCGTGAAAAAGACTGGCAGGAGGTCTTCGAGCAATGGCTCAAGGATATGGACCAGTGGTGTGAGCTCATTGGTTTGGACAAGAAAAAATGTCACCATGCGGAGCATCCACAGGAAAAGCTGTCGCACTATTCCAAGCGAACGGTGGATATTGTCTACGACTTTCCGTTTGGACGAAGTGAGCTCTACGGCCTCGCTTACCGCACGGATTTTGATTTGAAGCAGCATTCGGAGCATTCCGGGCAGAAGCTGGAGTACTTCGATCAGGCGGCCAACGAACGCTTTGTTCCTCACGTGGTCGAGCCGACCTTCGGGGTGGATCGATCTTTCTTAGCCGTCCTCTGCGATGCCTATCAAGAAGAGAAATTGGAAGGCGATGATACACGCGTGGTGATGAAGTTCGCGAAGAGTATCGCGCCGGTGAAAATCGCGGTAATGCCGCTTATGAAGAAAGATGGATTGGATACCAAGGCAGGTGAGATTTTTGGTCTTTTGAATAAGAAGTACAAAGTGGAATATGATGATGGTGGTTCCATCGGGAAACGCTATCGCCGACAGGATGAGATCGGGACACCTTATTGTGTGACGGTGGATTACGAAACGTTGGAAAAAGATGATGCCGTGACGATTCGGGATCGGGATAGTATGCAGCAGGAGCGGATCAAGGTTTCAGAGTTGGAAGATTATTTTGAGAAGCAGTTCGCTGGTTTTTAGTCCTGATGATCTCATCATATGAAGATTTTTTGGTCTAGCAGAGTAGACTTCAATGATCCCAAGTCTGTGGCGAAGTTTCCTTGGAAGCTTTTTCTGCTGATGGGAATCGGGATACCGATGCTTTTTGTCTTCGTCGGTGCGAGGATGTTGTACTGGGACTATTATCGATTCACTCATTGGGTTGATACGCCAGGGACGATTACTTTTTCGGAAGTGAGCTCATATCGCGGGGATGGCACGATGATGTACACCCCTGATATTCGTTATCATTATCTGGTAGGTGAAGAACAATATGATGGATTTGTGAACATGACGAGTAGTTCCTGGAGGTCTTCCAGTGATGAGACCGTGGCTGAATATACGGTCGGGAAGGATGTCATGGTCAAGGTGAATCCAGAAAACCCAACGGAGAGCTATTTGCCGATTCCAGATGTTATCTTGCCGGTGATCTTCATTGTGATTGGAGTGGTGGCAGCATTGATTTTCACGAGTGTGACCGTCTATGGGATGAGAAAGAAACAGGCATACTTGCTCCAGCAGAGATCGAGTGAGATACCAGGGAGTTCTTCATAAACCTATGAAGTACTGTTCTATTTTTATTCCGTGCAAGGACAAAAAAGAAGCTCTCAAGATCGCGAAGGCGCTTCTCGAGGAACGTTTAGTCGTTTGTGCAAACATGATTCCTGGTGTGGAGTCGATGTTTTGGTGGGAGGGAACCATTCAAAAAGCTTCAGAGGTGCTTCTCCTCATGAAAACGAAGCATTCATTGGTTTCTAAGGTCATGAAGCGAGTGAAGGCGCTGCATTCTTACGAATGTCCAGTGATGGAAGTGTTCGAAATGAAAGATGGAAATCCGGAATTTTTGCAATGGATTGAAGAAACGATTGCTTAAAGTAGGGACGGATAATCGATGGGAAGGTCGACCACACTGAACGGGTGTTGGTGGATTTGATGAGGTGAGGAGAAGATTCGTCCATTGAAGACTTCTTTGATGAAGTCGTATTTTTGTTTGAGGATGGGATTTTTCTTGCTCCATTTTTCGAAGGTGCTTCCTTGGAGGACATAAAATGAAAAAGCCTCTGCAAAATCTTCCTGTGGATTTTCGCTTCCATAGCAGGAGCAAAAGTCCTCCGTATTTCCACGATGGTGTTGATTATCCTGCCAACTGATTTGGTAGTATTTGACACTAGGGTCTTCTGAACTCAGTTGAGCGATTCCGTTGTGAAAGGGGGATGGGTCTCCTTCTTCGCTTTCCACGTGAAAATCATATAAATGCCCAAATTCATGAATCAGGATTGGGAAAATGTTCAATTTTTCAGCGTCAATGAATACCACGCCTAACCCCGCACTGCCGCGCCTGATTTTTTCTTCACCATGGATCATATAAATGGCTTTCAGACGTTCTTCAAATCCTTTGGGCATCAGGGCAATGGCGGCACTGATTTGATTCACATGGAGCGGGTTGAGTTCGGGTGCTTCATCAGTGAGGCTGGTAGCGTAGACCGTGACGAATTCTGGTATGGTTCCCGAACGAGATGACCAGAACTCTATCAGTTTCTGCTCATCTTGATATTTGCGATGCATGTCCGCTCCTTTATGTATTATTTTACTTGCCCATTTCACAGGGTTCTTTACGGCTTTAAGCTCTGAGTGTACAGGGAGTTGCTCATGGATTTTTGTATATTCCCAAATTCTTTTTTCTTTTTCTTCCAACTGGTTTAATGCTTGCTCCAGCTCAACAATAGATTTTTCTGGGGGTGTGATTTCTGCATTACAAAAAACGAATTGATGGTCCGGTACAAGAACATTTTGCTTCGAAGAGCTTTTGAGTTCTATTTGGTATTTGTGATGGGCGATTTGATTGTCGAGTGAAAACAATTCGTTTTGAATCAGTTCCTGATGGTGCGAGTGATACTCATCGTAGTAGACGAGTGCATCTAGATATCCTGTCAGACCTCCTATTGGTAATGCCAGGAGTATTACGAAGAGAGAACTGATCCAATGAGGAAAATGCATACATTTTGCTATGTATGATTACTCTACCTATTAAACATGAATTTTTTATGAAGCTGAAAAATAGTCGTTTGTGTATTTGAGGAAAATGATTGATTGTTTTCCTGGATTGATGTTGATCTCGAAGTATTCTCCATCTGAACAAATGATCGCTGCTCTCGCGATACCCAGCCGTTCAAACCGACCTTTGAGGAGAGGGATTTTTCCCGATTTCAAAGCTTCGTGTATGTCTTCTGATGGTTTTGGATAGATGGGAAGGGGGTTCTCTCCCATGTTCTTTAAGTGGGATTGAGTTGCTTCGATATCGATCCCGTCTTCGTCGATTCTAATACCATTTTTTTGGAGATCTACAAACACCTCTAAATGTCGGTGAATCACGTAGGGTAAGTATTCTTGGTATGCCGCTTTTTCAAGAGCCTCTTGCCGTTCTTTTTCCGGTTGTTTTGCTTCCAATGCCATCTGGATTTCTTTTCTTTTTGCCTGGATTTCTTCAGGAGTGAGTTTGGCTGCTTTCCCAATTCTTCTCAGTCCGAGAGATGGGGTAGGAGTATCTTCGGGAATTTTCATACATCTTTTTGAAGTACCTGATTATCTTCTTTTCATTGACATTTGTAAATAAAATTTTAAAATCCGTGTACTTTAGTCACCCTATGAACTTCTCAGACATTCGCTCTCCGACTCTTCACGCTGGTGTGGAATCAGGTATCACGCTTGAGGTTATTCAAATGGTTCTCCCGGATTTTCTGAAGCTTTTGGATCCACAGTACAGAGAAGGTTTAAGAGAGGATCAATTATTGGCTTCATTCACAAAAATTCATGAGTTCTTGAAAAAAATGACGAGTGCCCGCCTCCTCAATCCTCATGAAAAGATGCTGTGTTCGGTTTTTTTAGCTTTGCTTAAAAACTCTGCAGTGGTCAAAGGAGTTTCTCCTACGGTTTTGGATGAGAGCGTACTCACTCTTGATCGTTTGCTCAATGGGAAACTAGATGCCAAACTTTTTGAAGAAGCAGGAAGGGTACGAGGATCTTTGTTGCAGGTGATTGGTTTGAGATTTGATGAGTAAGGCTGGTTTATCGAGGATCGACATCGATTTTCCACCCGGGTGGGAGGTCGATGTTTTTTAGTATTTTCTCAGGATTTTGGCCACGAATGAAGATATTCCAAATGTATTTGCCGTGGAGGCGGGGGATGTAGTGGGGGGAGAGGTTGATGGTTGATAGTTCAGGGTTGAAGGTCATAAACTGCTGATACATTCTTTTCGCTTCCGCTTCCGCTTTTCTGGCGTCTTCATGGGCGTAGATCAGTTTGATGAGGTTTGAGAATGGTGGATATTGGAGCGCTTCACGGACCTGGATTTCTTCTTGGTAAAATTTCGAATAGTCATGATTCTTTGCCGCCTGGATACTCGGGTGATAGGGCTGATACGTTTGGATGATGACTTCTCCTGGCTTATGCCTTCCAGAACGGCCAGCGACTTGGGTGAGCAGCTGAAATACCCTTTCGTTGGCGCGAAAATCTGGTAAATGGAGGCCGATATCAGCGATGATGATGCCGGTGAGTGTGATATTGGGGAGATCCAATCCCTTCGCGATCATCTGGGTGCCGATCAGGAGGTCGGCATCGCCGTTTTTCATCTGATGGTAGATGGCTTCGAAGTCGTACTTCCCGCTGGTGGTATCTTTGTCGGCTCGAAGTATTCTCGCCGATGGAAAGAACTGCTTGAGCTGTTCTTCGGCTTTTTGTGTGCCTGATCCCAGATGGCGGATAGCCACGGAAAAGCATTTTGGACATTTCGTCAGGTTTGCTTCAAAGGTGCCACAATAATGGCAAATAAGCCCTCCTCCTGAAAAATCCTTCAATTGCGCGTGGTAGGTGAAGGCGATGTCGCAGTTCGGACAGCGTGGGGTATAGCCGCAGTCGCGGCAGGTGATAGAGGAAGAGGCTCCTCGTTTGTTCAGAAATAAAATGACCTGTTCTTTCTTTTCCAGCCGTTTCTGAATCGCGTTCTTCAACGTATCGGAAAACATGGTCGTGTTCTTTTTTTTGTATTCGTCCCGGAGGTCGACGATGGTGACGGGGGGGAGTGGGGAGAGGTTGGCGCGGTGGGTGAGGGAAAGCAGGTTGTAGGTTGTAGGTTGTAGGTTGTAGGGGGTTGTTTGAAAATACGATTCGATGGATGGGGTGGCGGAACCCAGCACCAGGAATGGTGCTGGCCGTAGAGACGCGATTAATCGCGTCTCTACGGGATTGTGGAATAATCCCACAATCCGTTCCGCCACCGTTTTCGCATGATATCTGGGCGAAGATTCCTGTTTGTAGGTCCATTCGTGTTCTTCGTCGATGATGATGCCTCCCAATTGTTTCCAAGGGGTGAACAACGCTGAGCGCGAGCCAAGAACGAGCTTGGTTTTTCCTTGATGAATGCGGTGCCAGCTTTGGACCCGTTCCCCTTCGGAGAGGTGGGAATGAACGATGCTGATCTGGTCTGGGAAATGATCGGTGAAGTACTGGATGAGTTCCGTCGTGAGCGCTATTTCCGGCACGAGCAGGATGGTTTGCAGGTCTTTTTCGATGTTTTTTTTGATGAGCTGGAGGTAGATTTCCGTTTTTCCGGAGCCGGTGATGCCGTGGAGGAGGAACTTCTGAAGGCGAGGATGGACCCTTCGACTTCGCTCAGGGCATGCATCCTCGCTGGAAGATGGGCGAGGTTCTCCAACCTCGCTTTCGATTTTTTTTAGTACCTTCTGCTGCTCGCTCGTCAACGGCTGATCGTGATACGGCTTGCTCCGATGGTGCAGGTCGGGGTTGAGGAGTTCGCCTTCTTTTTTGATCAGGATGCCTTTTTTGACGAGGGCGTTGATGATCGCCGTGGTTGAGGTTTGTTTGAGTAGTGTTTCTGATTGGAGAGGCGTTTCAGCGAAGGATTCCAGTAACTCCAGTTGTTTTTTACTTCGCTTGAGCTGTTCTCTAGCTTGCTCGAGAGGGACGGTTAGTTCAAAGAATCCTTCTTTCTTCGGCTTGATCTTATGGTTCCAAATGGTGCTCGGGATGAAGAGCTGAACGCATTTTTGTAAAGACGCGTAGTAGTATCCGCTCATCCATTTACACAGCTCGATTTGTGGAAGGGTAATAGCTTCCGGGATGATCAATTCCTGAATGGTCACGCATTCATAGGTTGGTTCTGGCACCTCAGACATCACGATGCCGTGAACAGTTCTCTTACCGATGCTGACTTTTACCAGGCTTCCCATGGGAAGGTCCTGCTCGGATTGATAGGTGAGCAGTTGAGGGATGGTGCGGAAGAGGAGATGGTAAAAACGCATAACGAAAAACGTAAAACGTAAAACCAGTGTATCGTATTTTTATTCGTTTTGCGTTTTACGTTTTTCGTTTCCCGATTCATCTTGTCAATACCCCCTTCCTCTGGTAAGATTTCTCCGCTCTATTAACCCATAGATATGGCAACTGCTAAAAAGAAAGCAACTCCTAAAAAGGCCGCAGCGCCAAAAAAGGCTTCTGCTAAGGCAAAAAAGACGGTAGCAAAGAAAGAAACAACGACCACGGAAAAGAAGAAAGCTTCTTCGAAGTCTTCTAAGCCTGCTGTCAAAGCGGTTGCAAAAAAAGAAGTAAAGAAGCCCGTTCGAAAGGAAAAGAAAACGTTGATTGGTGAATTCCAACAGCATTCAAAGGATACTGGGTCCCCACGTGTCCAGGTAGCCCTTCTTACCGACCGAATTAACAGTTTGACGGATCATCTGAACTCCCACAAGAAAGACAACCACTCTCGACGTGGACTGCTCCTCATGGTTGGGAAGCGAAGACGATTGCTCCGGTACATCGAGTCCAAGGACAAGGCTCTCTATGAAGAGCTGATCAGCACTCTCAATATTCGTAAGTAAGCAAGAGAAGCCCAAATGGGCTTCTTTTTTTTGGCAAGCTGGGCTATTCTGTCTGCGCAGCTATTTTCAGCTCATATGTGGGGTTTCAGTAGTTTCAAGTGCTGTTTTATTCCCAGGAGTAGGACGTCACTTGTGACTATGAGGCTCTCAAACGAACTGAAAACTGGTGCATATCCATTTTTTAAGTTCGTTGTCTATGATTGAACTCAATACTCAAGAGGTTTCTACGAAACTCGCTGGGAAGGACCTCAGCATTAAGACCGGTCATGTGGCTTTTCAGGCCGATGGTGCGGTAACGTTACAGATCGGAGATGTGGTCATCTTGGTGGCTGCCACTCTGGGGGGTGCTCGTGATGGTACAGATTTCTTTCCCCTCTTGGTGGATTACGAAGAGAAGTTTTATGCCGCGGGCAAGATCAAAGGCAGTCGATTTATCAAACGTGAAGGCCGACCGCCAGATGAATCTATCCTGAAGGCAAGGCTTATCGATCGTCCCATTCGTCCACTTTTCCCGAAGGGTCTTACGAATGACTGTGTGATTTCCGCGATGGTTCTTTCTTCCGATGGGAAAATCGATCCTGGGCCTCATGCTATTACCGCTACTTCAGCCGCTTTATTGGTGGGAGGATTTCCTATCGTCGCTCCGGTTTCCGGAGTCCGTATCGGTATGATGAATGGTGAATTGATCGTGAATCCGACCTACGAACAGCTCGAAGAAGGTGAACTGGATCTCACGGTAGCTGGAACAGTTCAGGCTGTAACGATGGTAGAAGCAGGTGCCAAGGAAGTTCCCGAATCAAAAATGATGGAAGCGATCCAGCTGGCGCATGAAGAAATCAAAAAACTCTGTGCCCTTCAAGAAGATCTGAAAAAGAAAGCCGGAAAGACCATGGAGAAGGAATTGAAGTTGGTTTTGCCGGATGAAACCTTGAAAAAGGAGCTGCAAGCGCTTATCACTCCCGCTCAGTTGGATAAGCTCTATCAACCTCTGAAACCTGATGTGTACAAGGAATTGAAGAATTTGGTGATGGAGCTGATCGAAGCCCACCAGGACAAGATCGAAAGTGAAGCGGAAGAGCACAGCCATTGGTCTGAACGAAATGTCACCGACGCGGTCGACAAAATCTTCAAGGACTACATGCGAAAGAACATCCTGGAGCAGGGACGACGACTTGATGGACGAAACCTTACGGATGTACGACCAGTGCGTGTTGACATCGATGTGCTGCCGACTCCGCATGGATCAGCGATTTTCCAGCGTGGAGAAACCCAAATCCTTTCGGTGGCGACGCTTGGAAGTCCAGGATCAGCTCAGACCATTGACTTGATGGATGAGGACTATGAAAAGCACTATTTCCACCACTACAATTTCCCAGGGTACTCCGTAGGGGAAGCCAAGGGGAATCGAGGAGTTGGTCGACGTGAAATTGGTCATGGATTCTTGGCCGAACGAGCACTCGTTCCCGTGCTTCCTGAAAAGGAACAGTTCCCGTACGCGATCCGTGTCGTGTCTGAAACCCTGTCTTGTAATGGTTCTAGTTCGATGGGATCGGTGTGTGGGTCGACCCTCGCCCTGATGGTGGCCGGTGTGCCGATCAAGGCTCCGGTGGTCGGTGTGGCGATGGGACTTGTGACCGATGATGAGTCTGGGAAATATACGATTTTGACGGATATCCAGGGGTTGGAAGATTTCGCTGGAGATATGGACTTGAAATATGCTTCCACGACGAAGGGGGTTACCGCACTCCAGATGGATATCAAGGTTTCCGGGATCTCCATCGAACGAATGACTGAAGCCTTGATCCAAGCGAAAGAAGCGAGGAACTTCATTGCCAATGAAATGGACAAGGTCATCGCGATGCCACGTGATCAAGTTTCCCCACGGGCTCCGATGATCGAAACCTTGACCATCAACCCTGACATGATCCGAAACGTGATCGGGAAGGGAGGGGAGACGATTCAAAAGATTACCAAAGAATGTGGTGTAGAAATTGACATCGAAGACAGTGGATTGATCTTCGTGACGGCGCCGAACCGTGAAGCCGGTGAAAAAGCGATGGCGATGATCAAGGAGCAGGTGTATGTCCCTCAGGCAGGCGATGTGCTCGATGGTGAAGTGGTCCGAATTATGGACTTCGGAGCCTTTGTCTCTATTCCTGGTGGAAAGGACGGAATGATCCATATTTCCAAGCTTTCAAAGGAACGCGTCAATAAGGTCACGGACGTGGTCAATTTAGGTGATCAGGTCAAGGTCAAGATCGCTGAGATCGATCAGCTGGGAAGGATTAATCTGGTCCTGGTGGAAAAACTTGCACAATAATCTTAGAAGGCGAGGATGGAAATCCTCGCCTTTTTTGGTGTTGTGAGTGGTGTGGTCATTGCGAGCGGAGCGAAGCAATGACGTGCGTTCGTTTTAACTCGCTCCTGGGATGAAGAGATGGAAATTGGGCTAGGAACAGTGAGCTACTGCAACTGTGCCAAGATCTCATCTGCCCTGGTCTTCAAGTGCTTGGCGATGGGTTGAAGGTCGTTGTTGGCTTCCCATGCTTCAGTGGCTTTGACTTTTGCTTCTTCAGCATACTTCATAGCGGTTCGATGGTCTTTTTTGATTCCTGCTATAAAGGCATCAACGACTAACTGGTAGGCTTTTCCAAGCTTTGCTGCGCCTAGCACTACATTGTTTTCGGGCATGTTTTTGAGGGCTTGCTGGGTGAAGTCGTAGGAAAGCTCTGCTGATCTTTTTGCGAGCATAATGTTTTTTGCTCCTATATAGGTTTCTATCTGCGCCATTTGAAATTCTGCTTCAGTTAATAAAAACTGAGTATCTTTTCCATTGAGAATGACTCTCATGAGGTACATGATCTCTGCCACTTCCGATCGGGTCAAATTTTTGTCTGGAGAGAGATTGTTTTTTTCGTCGGGGAGAATCAGTCCTGATTTGCCGGCGTAATTCATGTAGGGGTTGTACCACTCATTTTGACCTACATCGTTGTAAAATTGTTGTCCGCCCCATTTTTCTTTTTTAAATTTGTTCGTTTCCAAGAGCATTTTTATGAAGGCTGCTTTTTGTACGTTTGACGACGGAGCGAAGCTTCCATCAGGATTTCCGCTCACGATGGACAATCGTTTCGCTTCAGCGACGTAAGGAGCAAACCATTGATCAACAGGAACGTCAGTAAAAGGAGATTCTTCAGGGCTAGGGATTGATTTGATGCCGGTTCCTTCTAAAATAATTTTAATAGCTTCAGCACGATTGACGGTTTTCTCAGGTTTGAAAGTCCCATCCTCATACCCTTTTAATACCCCATTCTCGGTCAGATATTTGACGGCTCTGTAGTTTTGGTGTGTAGCGGGCACATCTGAAAAACCTTCGGCATGGGCGTGCCCGATGAAGGTGGAAAAGATGAGGAGGAAGAGAGCAATATTTTTTTTCATGCGTGAGTATAAATGCACCTATCATTCTAGTATTTGTCGAAGCTCCACGGAATCTGAGATGTGTTTTTAGGATGTTTTTTATTATCGCTCGCAAGGCAATTGAATGGTTTTTATGCTTGAAAAAACGTCCTTTTTTTGATAAAATGTCATGAATGCTTTGGCATTTCTAAAAAAAATATAAAAATGGGTTCGTTTGAGTTTTTAGTTCGGAGACATCTTGCTGCCGTGATATTCATGGGTCTTTTTTGTGGCTTTCTGGTGGGGTCTCACCCACTGGCGTTGGCTTCTGAAAGCGCTTCTTTTCAGCTCCGGTCACGAGTCGGAACGGCGGAGAGTTCTTCCTCAACCAGTTATCAAATCTGTTACAGGTTTTCTTCTTTTGGCGTGCAGGGAGAATCGAGTTCTTTTCAAGTCATGCCTTCACTAAACTGTCAGCTTCCGTTTCAAGACGATGGTGGTGGAAGAAGGAGGAGGATTTGTGGCGACGGTATTTTGGAAGACTTTGAGATGTGTGATGATGGAAACTTGATCGATGGGGATGGGTGTTCGATGAGCTGTCTCTTGGAGACTTCCGTTCCTGGAGGGGGTGGGGGAGGCGTTGGGGCGCTTTGCGGAAATGCTGTGCTGGAAGTTCAAGAGCAGTGTGATGATGGCAATGTTCAGTCCGGAGATGGATGCAGTGCTGCGTGTGCTCTTGAGTTTTCTCCTCCGGTGGAGCCACCTGAGGTTCCTTTAGAAACTCCCGTTTGTGGGAACGGTTTACGAGAGGTGGGGGAACGATGTGATGATGGGAATCTTTCAAATGGTGATGGCTGCAGTAATGTCTGTCTTCGTGAAGCGGTGGTGGTTCCAGTTGAAGAACCTTCCACTCCAGATCTTGATCAGGATGAAGAGGTTCCTTCTTCGCCAGATCCTGATCTCTTCATTCCAGGACCGATTTCTACTCCTGACATCAGCGTTGATTCCTTTTTTCCTGCGGACCTGATACGACCTCCTGTCTTAAGACCTTCTGCTCAGCTGTGTGGCAATGGTTTCTTGCAGCCTCCAGAACAGTGTGATGATGGAAATCGCTTGGAAGGTGACGGGTGTGATGACCAGTGTCGTCTAGAAGGCGCCGTTCAGGTCACGCGAGTTGAGTCAGGAGATGGACTTCAGTATATTACGAATGACCTTACCACCCTCTTTTTTGAACAGTTTCCAGGTGGAAGCGGGGATTATACGATCTCGCTGAGAGATCAATTCCAGTCATATGAGCTTCGTGTGATAGATGCTGATGTCGGATATTTTTCTTTTGAACTCCAGGAAGAGATCCCAGATGGTCTCTATGAAGTGGTGGTCGTTGACAATCAGGTTGCCGGTTTAACCCGAAGCTATTTCTTAGAAGTCAGACAAGAACAGGTGATATCTTTGCCGATCGAACTCTTGCTGTCTGATCGAGCCTTGGAAGGTGAAGCCGATTATCAGCTGACGATCGAAGATGATCAGCCTGTCCTGCGTGGAAAGACCTATTTGGAAGCCCGTGTAGCGATTTATTCACACGCTTTGGATAAGGTCTTTATTGTTTTTCCCGATGAGAATTATGAGTTTTTCTTTCAATATCCAAAGAAGCTTGTTTTAGGGGAAAGTGATGTTTTGTCGATTGTCGTCCACTATGAGAACGGCCATGTATCTCGAGATCAAGAGGTTCGTTTTGTCTACCAACCCCTGAGAGGATCTGCTCCAGTTATCGATCCATTTATTGTTCCGCTCTCTGGTGTGTTTTTCTTCTTTATCGTGGCTTTGTTGGCCGGAATGCTTTCCGGAGTGTGGAGGTGGGCGTTGAGTCGTCTGAGTGATTCCCGAAAGCAGAGCAAAAAAACACGCTCTTTCTGGCTGGGAGGAAAGATTTCGATAGCTTTCTTCCTCGTGTTTTTTCTCATGATTTGGTTTTTATCTCAAGCATTTGCCGCTACTACTACTCCATCTATTCTTCCATACGAAGGAGTCTTAAAGAGTGCTGGTGGAAGTCCTCTTGCGACGCCACATGATTTTCGGTTTAGTATCTGGCTTGATGCTGATTTTGATGCTGGGGTTGATCGAGATGGAGTTGGTGCGATCCCGGGACTTGCTCCCGGATACTCGGGATATGTCGAACTTCGGACGATCACGCCTGATACGACGGGTTTCTTTCAGGTTCAGATCGGTGAAGTCACTCCCATTCCAGATTTTATCATCACTCAGCACTTGTACTTGCAGGTGGAGATTAAGTCGGCTGGTGCTCCAGACACGGCTTATGAAACCTTGGATATCGATGGGATAGACAATGCAAACGATCGCCAACCTTTTGGAACGATTCCTTATGCTCGCAACTCGGACTTTATCGACAATGCGGAGCTGGGCCTGAGTCAAGGAAACATCGTCCAGTTGGAAGCAGGTGATGTGTTTCCGATTGCTGTGATCCCGGGAGGGACCAACGCGGAGATTTTTGAATTGGATAATGATGGTTCGGGCGGGGTGATTCAGTTGAGTTTTGGCGATGTTTTGCAGAATCAAATCTTGAGCTTTGATCCGAACGGGGTAGCTCTCGCTGATGGCTGGTTCTCTTTTTCTGATGATGTGAATATCAATGGGAATTTGACGATCACCGGCACGGTCAATGGTGTTTCCCTTGGTCCCGCGAATACGACCATCCAATACCAACCCGAATATCCCAACGTGATTTATGAAAGTGTAGGAGTCGGAGGTCATAAGGGAAAAATGGAAGTCGTGTACGAAGACGTGGATGGTCCTGGGGCTCCTGATAATTTTAGTTATTATAAGTGGACCACCACTCAGGTGAGTTTGCAAAATAAAGATCTTGTCGTACGCTTTCGACTCCCTGATGGCTTTGTCAGTTGGCAAGCTACTCCTATCACTCTCACGTATCGCACCGAAGATGGGTTGATAGCTAATAATAAAGTCGATCTGTCTGTTGAAGATAGTACGGGTACGGTGATCGGCACCTTGACTGGCAATACTGATCTCGCGAGCGTCGCATTTACCACAGCTAATATCGGATTTGGAGGTGGAGGGGTTTTCACTGCGGGAACAGAAATAACGCTTTTTATTAAGCTTTCTGCACTTAGTGGTGGGGCTGCATATGTGAGCGATCTCAACTTTCATTTTGTAGAAAATTAGCTTTCTTTTTTTTCATGAAGGTGTATAATGTTTAGAAAACAAATAATTTAATTCTTTATTTTTTCCATGAAACTCGTGATTCCTTCTGCCGGTCTAAAAAGGGGATTCGGCAACAAGCTTTTGGCTCTTGTGGTCGGATCGGTCTACGTCATGAATGTGGCGAACGCCAATGCTGCGATTCTTTTTCAAGACGATACCTTTCATGAAGTGGAGTCAGACGCTATCATCATCGGTTCAAATGATGGTGGTGCTGTTGATACAGCTATCCAGTTTGGGAATGATGTCACCCCATCTGAAAATGGGACCATTACCTGGGATATTACTGACAACGAGTTTGAAATCACCAATCGACTCAATCTGTCGGGGGCAGAGGGGTTGCGATTGAGGGAGAGTTCCAGTCCCAATACTTTGGCGGCTTGTTCAACCCTCAATGAAGTGATCATCAATACGACTTCAAATCGATTGGAAATATGTACTACTACTGGAGTGGCGGGTGTGGCGGTTTGGACCGCTCCGGCTCCGGCAGTCCCGTCGGGTAACGTAAATCCTTTGACCTGTTCGCCAGGAGACCTGTTCTTTAATACCACTTCTTCTACTTTACAGGTTTGTACGGCTACGGACACTTGGAATACTGCGGGACCTCAGGATTTCGAATCGGTCTACAACTATGATGCTGATAACACATTGACCACTTCGAATGGAGATTTTACCATCAGCTCTGGAACGGGTGATGTGATCATCGATAGCAACGATTGGAATGTGACTGCGACTGGAGATTTGGATGCCGCATCCATCACTTCCAATGGGTCGCTTACGGTACAAGGTGCGACGAATCTCAATGGAACTGCCACCATTGGTGATGGCGGAGATACGGTGACGATTAATTCATCTGATTGGGATATCTCGGCTACGGGTGATATTTCTGGAGCGGGGAGTATTACCGCAGATGGACTCATTACCGGTACTGCAGGAGCGGATATTAGTGGGGCGGCGATTAACTTTAATGCCAACTCGAATTTCGCAACCAATATCAATACTGGTACTTCCACTGGTGCGGTATCGATCGGGGGAGGACTGAACAGCATATCAATTGACTCGTCTACTTGGGATATTTCCAGTGCGGGAGCTGCTTCAGGTCTCACCACCATTGATGCTTCAGGCGATATTACCACATCTGGAGGTGATTTCTGTGTGGGCACCACGTGTTTGTCTGAAACGACTTCTCCTACCGATTCGGGTGCTTTCCTGATCGGAACCTTTGATGAATTTGATAATTCAAACGGGACCAATGTGCAGGATGTCCTCGATGATATTGATGCTTTGATTGGCTCCAACGCAGCGAATACAGAGCAGCTCACTTATTATCCTGAGTACCCTGATGCCGTGATCTATCGTGACGGAGGGAGCAACAATGGTACGCTAACCTCCAATCGTGATGATGTGAACAATCGGAGCTTCTATCAATGGACCTCCAATAATGGAGCCACCCAGGATATCGATGTCCGTGTCAGAATCGTCCTCCCAACGGATTTTGATACTGTTGGAGACTTCACCTTTGAATATCAAACGGGGACCATTACCACCGCAGACAATCGGATCGATGTGACCTTCATCAATGTGACGGATTCCAATACCACCTGCGGAACCAGTACGAACAATGCGAGCACAACTTGGGCGGTCGGGACTATCACCGCCGCGACGATCAATGCTGGTTGTACTGCAGGAAACGCGCTTGATGCTGGAGACGTCGTCGAGATCGTGCTCAAACTGCATGATAACAGTGGGGGCGCTGATTTCAGTCGAACGGGATTCATCGATCTTGATTATTCCAATTAATCGCCTGACTTTCTGGAAGCCCTCCGATCAGATGATCGGAGGGCTTTTTTTTTGTGCCATTTTCTCTTTTTTGAGGACGAAGCATACTGTTCCATATTTGGGTATTTTTGCAGTGTTAAGTGATTGTTAAAATCACGTCTGAATTTCATAATCTTATGGGTTAATTTGTGTTTCATGATGAGGGTATTTCGAGATCCAGTGCTCTTAAATTTTCTGCTGTTGTGCGGCGTTTTTTTTCTGTTTTTTTTCTCTCCTGAGGTTTCAGCGAGGATTATTTTTGATAGTGAGTTTATTCAGGGTGAGGGAGGGGACACGGTTTTGATTGATTCAGATGGGAGCGGGGCAGTTGATACCCAGGTACAGTTTGGAAATGATCCTTCATTGGTCGAGAATGGAGTGTTGAGATGGGACATTACAAACAATGGTTTCACCCTCACGGATGGTTCCGGAGGGACTGCCCGCGTCAATCTCAGCTTCGAAGTGGAGACGGTTTCCGCACTGCCTGGGGGTGGCCCAGGGCTGGGTGCTGACGGTGAAGGACGTTTGGTCATCCTTGACTCGACCGATTCCACAGCTCCAGGATGTGTCATTAATCCTTTTTGTGCCGCAGGTACCTACATTTGGGATGGGTCCACTTGGATTTCATTGGTTGGCGCTCCCACTTCTACCAATTTGACCAAGGTGGTGACAGTGGATCCTGGGGGAGGTTCGGATTACACCGATATTGAGACGGCTGCTGCGTATCTCCAGACCCGCTCCGGAGGGATCATGCTCCTCTCAGCCGATACTCATGCCGTCACGACCGCGGTGGATCTCACCAATGTTCAGATCATAGGTAAGGATGCCACTCGATCCACCATCGTGGTGTCTGGGGCTGGTCAGCTGGACACCTTCGATACCTTCATCAGTTTTCTTACCTTGGATGTCAACGCTATCACAGATGATATGGCCTTTGACGTGCAGAGTGGTGCTAGCTCGCTGATCTTTGAGTTTGTCGACATCAATATCCAGGATTCCGGTGACTCACTCATCGACAGCAATGCTGGTGGTGCCCCTACGGTGACACTCAAGTTTATCAAGTCCAATGCTACCGGTGGTGCCGGGACTGTCCTCAAAACCATCGGTTCCGGTAATCTCAATGCTTCCTCCAGTATTTTCATCGATAGTCGGAGTGGAGATACTCCTCTCGATATTCAGGACTGGGATGTGACCCTTTCCGGAGGAGGGAGCGTGCTGACGGATGGCACTATTTTTTCTGTGCCGGCACAGTCCATCTTCGTCTCTCCTGGGATGAACCTCCAGGGGGCAATCGATAGTTTGGAAACGGTCGGGAATGGTGGGCTGATCACGCTTTTGCCTGGAATACATTCGATCTCACAGACCCTCACCATTGAGGACAATGACATCCAGATCCAGGGCTATGGAGATGCCTCTATCATCCGTACCGATGGGTCTTTTGCTTCTACTGGGAGTACCATCGGTGCGATCCAGGTGGGATCAGAAGCCAGTCCAGTCAATGACGTGCTTCTGACTTCTTTCAAGCTCGAGGTGGATGACGATATTCATGGGATACGCGTGACGGGAGGCTTTGACAACCGTGTTGACAATGTTACCGTTCAAAAGATCAGTGGTGCTTCCGGGTCACTCGATGCGAACGCTGATATTGGCATTTTGATGATTGATGGGACAAGTGTGGATCTGGTGAGACCTGTGGTCACCAAATGTCGAGTTTTGGGAAGTGCTACCGAGTACTTTACTGACGGTATTCACCTCACTTCTGATGGTGCCGCTGCCGGAGTATTCGGCAACGGCAATCGTGTTCGTAATGCTCTCGTTGATGGGAATAATGTGAGTAATGTGGGTGAAACAGCCTATGTGTTCTATGGTGTTTCAGATAGTTCACTGTTCAATAATCGAGCCGCGGCCATGGGAAGAGCTGGTGGAGCAGCCTATGGTATCTATCTTGGGAGCGCCAATAATGTGAATATGACGACCAATGTTTTTACCGGTTCCCTATCTATTACGTCTATCGCTATAGGGATTGAGTCTTTTAATCTCGGAAGTTTGAAATCAACCGTCAACAATATCATCAGCAATAATGTCATCGATGGGTTTGGAAATGCTGGTGTAGGTTTTGCCACGGGATTTCAAATCGGAAATGTTTTAAACACGGAAGTTTCTCGAAATCTGTTCAATGCTAATATCATCTCGGGATCTGCTACTGGAGCATCCGTAGCTTTTGATGTGCGTGGAAACGCTGATTCCAATTCATTTTCTTTTAATACGATTTCTGGTGGAACAAACCCATGGAGTACGGGGATCGATATTGAGTCTGCCAGTAGTGATTTCAACGTCTTGCTGAGTAATCGAGAATCAAATGTAACGAATTTCCTGACTGATAATAGTGCTACGACGCAGCTGAGCGCGGACTCTCATCGCGCGACTTCAAATCCCACGGTCAATGATGATCTGGCAGATGGTTATGATGTTGGTACCTTGTGGATCAATACCACTGCCGATGATGCATTTATCCTCCTCGATAGTGCGGTAGGGGCTGCTGTTTGGACCCAGATCGATGGGTCCGCCAGCGCTCTATCTCTCGATGATGCGTACAATAATGATGCCGGTGAAAGAACTGTCTCGGTCGATGGCGGGGATGTGTCTTGGGATATCAGTGCTGCCAATCGGTTTATCGTAGATCTCCAGGGAACCGGTGATTTTGTGGTGCAGGATGCGGGTGTGATCTTTGCCACCTTTACTGATGGAGGTGATTTTGATCTCACGAATAATCTCACGGTGGGATCTTCAACTGAAACGATCAGCAATGGCTCCTTTGTTTTGAACGGAGATGATGTCTTCATCGCTGATAGCTTGGGAGTGGAGGGGCAGATTTACAGTGATGCTACGGCCTCTAAATACTGGTTTTTGGATATCAATGGAGCAGTAAACACGTCGGTGACGGTTAGGAACAAAATCGGTGGTTTAGCCCCTGTGCTTCGTCTCGATGCGGCGGGTGATAGCACGGCACGATGGACGTTCCCAGTGCCTGATGATTGGCAGTCGGGTACGGATATCCTTGTGACGGTTTATTGGTCGCCTTCCAATACCAATACGGGAAATGTTCAGTGGGAAGTTAATTATGCCAGTGTTCCGGATGGTGACACCCTTACGGGAGGTGATTTTACATCGCTCAATCCGACTGAAGCTGCCAATGGCACCACTGATCAAATTCAATCCGAGGTTTTCACGATTCCTTCAGGAGCTTTGACGGCAGATGAGATCGTCTTTCTGACGGTCAATCGTGATGGTGCGGCCGGCTCAGATACCTACACTGGCAATGTTGATATTCACTTGGTGAGAGTTTCTTATTCGGGGAAGAAAATTCTCTAACCCTTTCATCTGTATGCGATTCTTTTTCCTGTTCCTTTTCCTCTCGACTTTTTTGATTCCCTCTTCTTTTGCCCAAGATCTGACAGACTTTGTCTCTGATGAGGATCAGTCCGGCTCTGAGGATTTTGTCTTGGATGCGGACGGGACTGCGGGTGCGGGAGACACGCTTACGATTCAGTTTGGAAGTATCATCAATGAAACCTTGGGCTGGGATGTGGATAATGATTACTTCATTCTCTCAGATGCCTTAGTGGTGGATGGAAATCTCAATATACAGGGAACGGTTTTTCGACTGGATTCTGATGAGGTCGGTAATCCTGACCAGGATCTGGACATCGTCGCGGAGCAGGGATCGGAAGCCGATGGGGTGATTCGCTACGACGACGGGAATAATCGCTGGGAAATTTCAAATAATGGAGGGCCTTTTGCCGCAATTTCAACAGGAGGAGGATCTAGCGATTTTGAAGGGGTTTACACGACTGATGTCGATAAAGTTTTAACCACATCGAATGGAAGTTTCACCATTAATGCTGGAACTGGCGCGATAGGCGTCAATGCTTCCACGGGTGGTGTGAGCATCAATAATAGTGTGAATGGAGCCGTCAATATTGCCACGGGGACTTCCACGGGAGCTGTTTCTATTGGAGGGAACGCAAACACGATTTCCATCAATAGCAGCAGTTGGGATATCAGTGCTGCTGGTATTGCTACTGGCTTAACCGGCATGACTTCCACAGGATCTATTGATTTTTCTGCAGCTTCAAATATCACTATTCCCCATACCAATTCGACGGCTTTCACTTTGGACAACGACAATGCTGGCGCGGGAGTCAATGTGAGTATCGTTGCCAACCAGGGTTCAAATCCAGATGGTACGATCCGTTACAACACGACCACCAACCAGTGGGAGATGAGCAACGACGGAGGTGGGTATGTGCCATTGGCTGGATGGCATGGTTCGCCGACTCGGATTAAAATCATGCCGACGGATTTTGAGTCTGATGACGGTGATGACAATTTTATCATCGTTTCAGATGGGACACAGTCGAGTGCTTCATCTGGTACGACGGATGCGTTGGCTATGATTCCTCTTCCGACCGGGTATCGCGCTACAGCTGTTCAAATCTATGGATCTGATACGAATAATCCGGTGACGGTCTATGCAAATGAAATCGATGATGGCACCACATCGACCAACCTTGGCTCAGGAACGGTTATCGGAGAGATCAACATCACGGACACAGATTCGACCACGACCAATTATCTTTCTATTTATGTAGATTTGGGGGGGGGTGATGATATTTATGGGGGATATATTACAATTGTGCCAATTCCATAATTGGCAATGTTTTTTTACATAAAAATTTGACGATTTGTTGATAGTTGTCTATTTTTTATCTGAAATTTATCCACGCAAATGTCTAAGGGGGGACTGTTTGCTCTCGTGGTTCACTTTGCAGCTTGGTTTCTTTGTCCATACCAGGCATCTGCTTCGGAGAACGTGAGCAATTTTGTGCAGATTCATTTTCAAGATCAAGAAGGAGACCCTCTCTCGACGGCTCTTGATATTAGAGTTTCGCTGTGGGATTCCTATGAATTTCGTGCTGGAGATGTTGATGCTTTTGGGGCACTCAATACATCTGCTCTTCATTATGGAGGATATTTCACCACTTTTTCAATTCTTCCTGATCAGGACGGATATTTCTTTGGTTCGATACCAGGACTTTACCAACTTTCTATTTTCGAATTACCTGATTTTCCTGTCATTTCTCCCTTCAATGCTTATTTGCAGTTGGAGTATAAGCTTCAGGGGAGTCCAGATACGGAATATCTCGTCTACGATTTCATGCATGATCCCCCTCTTCAGAGTGTCACTCGTTTTTTGATCGATCAAAATGCAGCATATTATACATTTGAGGCTGGTCCTCGAACGAGTTGGAATGAGTTTACATTGGATGTGAATAACAATGCTTCAACGGTTATTTCTCTCAAATTTGGAGAAGTAGTGGCTAAGACGATCCAATACCATCTTTCCAATGGTCGTTTTGAAATCAATGATGATGTCAGTGTCACCGGCACACTCACGACGAGCCTCGGGATCGTTTCTGGAGGAACGGTGAACTTTGCTTCGGCCAGTGTCGGTATTGGTACTGATAGTCCTGAATCGGCTCTTCAGGTAGCGGATGGATATTACGCACAGTTTTCAGATCAAAACGCCGGAACTCCTCCGTCTCTTGATTGTGATGATGATGCCGAATTGGGACGGCTTTCGATCGATACTGCCAATGAACGGCTTTACATTTGCAATGGTGCCGCGAGGGGATGGGATCATGTCGATCTAGTTGATTAGATTCATGTTTTTTTAGAATTTACTATTCGGTTCTTCTTCTCTTTCGGTTTTTTGAAACGACATCAAAGGGCATCATCAGACATGCTGTTTCTTTTATCTTGGTAATTTTAGCGTCTCGATCCGTTTCTGGAGTGATCAGGTTTCGATAAAGGGGGAGATGTGATAGGATGAACAGTACTCTGATGAAGATCTCATGATACTTGAACATCTGCTCGTATTGTTGACGGCCATATGGATCAGTCGGAAAGTATTTCATCGCCTCCGTTTGCCCACTCTGTTTGGAGAGGTCTTTGCCGGATTTCTGGTCGGACCGATGATGCTGGGATGGGTGACGGAAACGGAGGCGATTCGTGTTTTGGCTGAATTGGGTGTTTTCTTTTTGATGTTTCATGCGGGACTGGAGTTTAGTCCTGATGATTTGAGGTCGTCCTTTAAAGGAGCCTTTTGGGTGGCTTTTGGAAGTATCGTTGTGTGTTTTTCGGGGGTGTTTGGGATCTCTGTGTGGATGGGGTTTGAGGTTTTTACGGCGGTTTTTATGTCCTTGATCTTGTCGGTGTCGGCGGTGGAGATTTCTGCGAGGATGCTTAAGGATGCTAAGATGGGGTCTTTTCAGCTCTCACAACTGTCGGTGACATCGGCACTGTTGGCGGAGGTCTTCATGCTGATCGCTTTTTCGCTGTTTCTCGATGTGTATCAGACCAGAGCTTTTGATTTCCTTCACTTTGTGGTGCTTTTTGTGAAGGTTTTCGGCTATTTTGCGGTCGTTCTTTGGTTTGGGCATACTTTTTCGGCTTTTCTTCACCGCTTTTTGTATAAGGGAAATAAGGGATTCACACTTTCTTTGATCATCGCTCTCATCTTTGGGGTCTTTGCTGAATCTATCGGCCTTCACTTTATTATTGGAGCCTTTTTGGCGGGATTGTTCCTTCAGAAGGAACTCATCGACATCGAAATGTATGACAAGCTTGAGGACAGGGTATTCGGTCTGAGTTATAGCTTTTTGGGGCCGATCTTTTTTGCGAGCCTTGCCTTTCATCTCGATATCACGTCGTTGATGCTGATGCCTTGGTTTGTGTTGGCGCTGTTTGTAGCCGCTAATGTCGGTAAGGTCTTGGGGGCAATGTTGGTCGGCAAGTGGAAGGGAATGAACCGCCGAGAAGGCTTCGCGCTCGGTTTGGCAATGAACAATCGTGGTGCTTTGGCACTTATTTTGGCTTCGGTGGGACTGGAGGAAGGGGTGATCCATGGAGAAATTTTTTCTATTTTGGTGGCCCTTGCTCTTGTTTCCACCTTTTTTACCCTTTTGCTTTTTAAGCCGGTTTCAAAAATCTTGAAAGAGCGCTCGGTGAAGGTCTAGTATTGACAAATGGACATTTGTGCTTTAATAGTAGATCTCATTCATTTTCTATGAATTCACCGTCTCCCAGTGATCGTCTCCCCAAACAACCGGTCATAGATCTTCCACAGGATAAGTCATTGGAGGAGCTCTTAAAGGAGGGAGGATTTTCTCAAGAAGACTTTCGTGATGCCCTCGAGGGTCTTGGTCATGGAGCCTACGTGAATGCTATTTTTCTTGGAGTCACTTTTAAAATCTCGAATTTTCCTGAAGACAGTAATCTCCGCATTGCTATTTCAGTCGGTTTAAACGCCCTTCGAGAGGGTTTGAATGATACTCTGAATCCTCCAACAGGTGCTTATCGTTTGCCGGGGTCGTTTCATGAGGATCTCAAGAGACAAAGCCTGGAACAACTCATGGGATGTTCTTTTGAAACGTTTTCAGCTGAGATTTCCCCTGGACATTTTCCGGAGTTTTCTTTAAGTATTCTGCGCGCGTTTTGGACCCAAAAATTGTCGCAGCTCCGTGAACAAGCACCCAATGCTTATAAGATCATCCTTCAAGTCCTTCATGACAGGGGAATTCTCATCTTGGATGATTCGATCTCTGATGTCCGAGAAGACGTTACAGAGACTCTTGCCTCACCTCCGAGCCCTTCTGAAAAGCCAGGTCGACTGTCTGGCATTGACACCCATGGTGACAGGAGTGGGTTGAGCGTGGATGCGTTGCGGAAGTTTATGGAAGAACAAGACAGAAAGAAGGGGGATGCATAAAGGATGCTTTTTTCTCAAAAGGCGCAGCCTTTTGAGCTGCGCCTTCCATCCTTACGATCCTTATAATCCTTCCCCTACATCATTCCCGGCATCATGCCTCCTCCCATTCCCCCCATGCCTCCGGCAGGAGCTTCTGGTTTTGGCGCTTCGACGATGCCGCATTCGGTGGTGAGGAAGATTCCTGCCAAGCTGGCAGCGTTTTCGAGGGCTTCACGAGTGACTTTCTTTGGGTCGATGATCCCGGCCTTGATCATATCGACGTCGAATTCGTTGTTCATGGCGTCGTAGCCGTGGCCTGGTTTTTGTGATGATACTTTCATCATGACCACACCGCCGTCTTGTCCGGCGTTCATCGCGATTTGTCGGATCGGAGCTTCAAGGGCTTTTTTCACGATCATGACCCCAGTCATTTCATCTTCATTGTCGATCTTCAATTTGTCGAGCGCTTGTGAAGCGACGAGAAGGGCCACGCCTCCTCCAGGGACGATGCCTTCGTCAACGGCGGCTCGTGTGGCGTTCAGCGCGTCTTCGATGCGCATTTTCTTTTCTTTCATTTCCACTTCGGTAGAAGCGCCGACCTTGATGACGGCCACTCCTCCGGTGAGCTTCGCTCGTCGTTCCTCCAGTTTTTCTTTGTCGAAGTCGGAGGTGGAGTTTCGGAACAGCGCGTCAATTTCATTCAAACGAGCTTCGATGTCGCCTTTGCTGCCTTTACCGCCGACGATCACCGTATCATCTTTCGTAGCAACGATTTTGTCGGCCCGTCCGAGGTCGTCGAGGGTGGCGTTTTCCAGTTTCAGCCCGACTTCTTCGGAGATGACTCGGCCTCCCGTGAGGGCGGCAATGTCTTTGAGGATTTCTTTTCGTCGGTCGCCGAAGGCGGGAGCTTTCACGGCGAGGGAACTAAATCCTCCTTTGAGTTTGTTGATGATCAAGGTAGCGAGCGCTTCACCGTCGATGTCTTCGGCGATGATGACGAGTTCTTTCTTGCCGGCTTGCGCGAGCTGTTCCAGAAGAGGGAGAATTTCTTTGATGGAGCTGATTTTTTTGTCGGTCATGAGGATGTAGGGGTGCTCCATGGTGGCTTCCATCCGTGAGGTGTCGGTGACCATGTAAGGCGACACATAGCCGTTGTCGAACTGCATCCCTTCGACGAGTTCTTTTTCCAGTCCCTGGGTCTGTCCTTCTTCGACGGTAATGACGCCTGATTTGACCTGAGTTTCCAGTTCACCGAGGAGTTCTCCGACTCGTGGATCTTGGGCTGAGATCGTCGCAACCTGAGCGATTTTTTCTTTGGTCGTCACTTTTTCGGCCATTTTGTCGAGGGCTTCGACGACCGCATGGGTCGCTTTGTCGATCCCGAGCTTGATGCTCATCGGGTTGGCGCCGGCGGTGACGTTTTTGATCCCTTCTGAAATGAGCGCTTCGGCCAGGACGATGCTGGTAGTGGTCCCGTCTCCGGCTTTTTCATTGGTCTTGGTGGCGACTTCTTTGACCAGCTGAGCACCCATGTTTTCGAATTTGTCTTCGAGTTCGATTTCTTTGGCGATGGTGACGCCATCATTGACGATGGTCGGTCCGCCGTAAGATTTTTCGAACATCACATTGCGGCCGCGAGGGCCCATGGTGATGCGAACGGTGTCCGCCAGGGTTTTGACGCCTTTGACGATCTTGTGTCGCGCGTCGTCTCCGAACATGATGTGTTTAGCCATAGGGATAGGAGTTAGAGGAGTATAAAGAGTATTAGGAGTATTAGGAGTATTAGGAGTATTAGGATTTGGGATGATGGGGAACAATGGGACGATGGGGAGGGAATTCATCCCAATCGTCTTCTGTTTCTCAATCGTCTTATTAATCCTGAATCACCGCTGTCACCGAGTCTTCACTGATGATCTTGTATTCCTCACCATCGATCTTGATGTCATCGCCGGCGTACTTGCTGCAGACGACCTTTTGACCGACCTTGAGGAGGTGGGGCTTGATTTTGCCGTCATCCATGGTGCGGCCTTCGCTGATAGCGACCACTTCAAAAATCTCGGGTCGTTCGTTGCCGGAAGAGGGGAGGATGATGCCGGACTTGGTGGTTTCTTCTGGTTCGACGCCCTTGAGGACGACTCGGCCATCGATGGGAACGATCTTCGATTTCGACATATCGGGAGAATTAAAGGATATTTGAGTGTTCTTATTGTATTTTAGCACTCACTATAGTCAAGTGCTAACTGGTATCATTTCGCTTAAAATATTGACAAATTCAATAAAAAGTGTTATTTATGCAATGCCCAAGAATCCTTTTCCAAGCTCCTTGAGAGCTTGGTAGAAAGAAAAAGATGGGTGAGATATCGAACGTTGAGCGTCAATTGTTGGCGCTCTTTGCCATCTTAGTGGCCGTTATCATCACCGTGCTGAACTGCCGGTGGTGAAGGTGTGGCCCCGTCCGCGGGGCCGCACCAAATTTTTGAATGTTTCTGAAGAACTGCTGCCCTATCATCCGATCTGCTCAGAATGGGTCGCCAGGAAGCTGCTGTTGTAGCCGATGGCCATGCTTCCGTCTTTCGCAGCGGCGATGATGCCCCCTTCTCCTCCTGCGGCGCCGAGGTCGGAGATGGCTTGGTCGACGGCTTTTTGGAGGTCTTGATCTTCCAGGTAGTATCGTTCGACTCGCTGGGCCAGGAGGGTGATGATGATTTTTTCACCGTGGCCGGTACAGGCGACGGCGACGTGTTTCGAGCAGTACATGCCGTGTCCCAAAAGGGCTGAGTCGCCGACTCGTCCCGGGTATCCATACGATAGTCCACCGGTGGAGCTGGCCACGGCCAGATTGCCCTGGTCATCCACGGCTACGGCTCCGATGGTGCTGAGCTTCTTTTTGATTTGCTCTTCTTTGTCTTTGAGGAGGCTTTCATAGCTCAGGTCTGGGATTTCTTCGCGGAGCTGAAGGTAGCTGTTGATGCGTTTCAAGGTGTAGACGGATTTTCGAGGAAAGCCTTGTTCCAGAGCGAATGATTTGGCGCCATCGCCTGACAGGATGTGGTGATAGTCCAGCTCCATCAGGCGTCGGGCGACGGAAATAGGGTTTTGGATTTCTTCTATTTGGACCACCGCCCCGTAGTTGCCATGGGAGTCGGCAATGCCGGCGTCCATGCGGATCCGTCCATCCATTTGAATAATGCTGCCAAAACCCGCGTCCAGGGAGGGGTGATTTTCCAAGAATATCGCGGCTTTTTCGACCGCTGAGACGACATCGGGACTTCCTTTGGCCGCTTCGATCGAAGCTTTGACGGCATCGATTTCGGTTTGCTGGGCTGTTTCGTCCCGGGTGTTCCAGGCTCCAGCATGGGTAAGCAGTCGGATCATGAGGGGGATTAATAACTGCCGTATTGTACTCTTCTGGCTTCCAACCGTCTAAGTAAATTGAAGACTCCTTCTCGGGTAGGAGAAATCACGCTCATTTTTACCACTTTGTCGGGAAGTTCCGGAGTGCCTCTCATGGCTGTAGGGATCAAGCCTTCTGATTTTTTTGGATTCCAAAGGATGTGGTTTCCCAAGATGTCTCGGATCTCATGAAAGGTGGTGACCATTTGAGGCAAGATGAGATTGGTGTTCAGTCCATGGATTTCAGCACCAGTTTCTGCCCGCAGACGGTGAATGTGACTATTGAAAGGTGTGCTGCCATTGAAGCGAGGGTTGAAGTCGATAACCATAGCTTGGTGTTCGCCGTTCTTTTTCTGTCGGACGATCACGTCTCCACCAGCATAGCCACGATATCCTTCATTCCTTGCTCTTTGGCACAGCAAGAGGAATTGCACCTCTGCGAGACTCACATGTGGGGCGAGATCTGGTGGTGCTGGCAGGATGTTCCCCATATAGTTGCCGTTAGCGCCTGTTTCTTGGAGAGAGGTTTCGATCAGTGTGATCATGTGGTGGCCAATGACGGCTTGAATGTTGAAATTGGCCAAGACTTCTTTGGTATCAGGGAGCTGTTTGATATCGACTTCCAGTACCATCGGGACGTTTTGCAGGATTGTTTGGAGGACCTGACGTCCATCCATTTCTTCTGCTTCTGGATCGATGTAGCCGCATTTCTTTGCCACTTCTTCAGCGGATTTTCCGGTTTGGTTTCTTCCGAGGATTTTATTGATCAAGGACCTTGGGTTGACGAGGTCTTCCCGGTCCAATTGGACTTTGAAAACGCCATCTCCAGCCGAAAAAGACGCGTACTTGACCCATACGGTCAGGGTGTCTTCAGTTGGTGAAAACTGTGGGAGTATTGATCCGATTTGAGTGAGGAGTTGATCAACGCTTTCAAAGGAGAATCCAGGTGCGATGTTGTACGACATTTCTTTTGCTTCCCATTGGCTCTCCTCTCGGCTGTTGAGGGGTTCATTCCTGAGCCAGTGTTTGGAGTGATAAGTGACGGTTTTTTCGTGAGGACTGATCATCGGAGCCCCGAGGAGTCTGGCTACGGCTTTGGTTTGTTCACTGGGGAAATTGTTAAGTGGGGTGCGGTTAAGCAAGTCATGGTAGAGTCGGGCTTTTGCCTCATTCAGAGTTGTTGAGGCCATGATGTCGCCCATTTTTCGGAGCAGCTGTGATTCGACGGAGGCATTTGGAAAGTCTCGTACGGTCGGTCTTGCCAGTTGGATCAAGGTACCCCGGAGGAGCCCGATTTCGCGGAAGTGTTCTTCCAGTCCTGGGGAAAGCTCAAAGCAAACACCGGTCGTGTCTTCACCCATCATGGAGGCCAGCATTCGTTGGAGGTATTCGTCCTGGTCCTTGTCGGGAGCGCCGAGCTGAGGTCGTCCATCGATGAAATCCGACATTCCGAAGGTTTGATTTTTCATGCCAAGATGGGATTCGATGCTGGCATAGCCATTCGACAGGTTTCCTCGCGCAAAGTTCATTGGCACATCTTTCATGGATTTCATGATAAGGAGTTCAAAGTGGCGGTAGTTTAGAGAGCTGAAGATGCACTGTCAAATAGCGGATACAGTCTTTGTTGGCGATGGAAGTCGACGACTTTCCCTGGTTGAATCCTGGGGTAAAGTTACTACAATCCAGCTGCTTTTATTGTTGCATGGCGAATGTTACTCCTTTGTCGGCGGAGGCTGAGGCAAAATATGAACGATGGCAGGAAGAATTGATCCGGGTTCAGCAATCTTTTGAAAGCCTGGGGCTTTTGGTGTTGATTTTGACGTCATCGGACCCGGCTTGGATGAAGATCAAGGACGCAGGAGCACAAAATGAATTTCAGGTTCGATTGAGTTCCGATGAGGCCGAGAGGGCTTCTTTGCATATCCGGCGTACAGGCGAAGCCTTTGTCCCAGGAAGTCCTGATGACAATTTCGTGGTGCTGGATCTGGACCAGCTCCTTCAAACCAGTGCCGCGGAGGTTTTAGGAGTGTTGCGGCAGGCGTCTCGGAGTCGCGATTGATATCTCGAATAACAGTCCCTGAATTTCCCAGTGGAATTGTGCTTGGTTTTCCTCTATAATGGAGGGAATACTTTGCTGTTGTATGGATTTTTTTCTTCCGCTTGCTCATGCTCAACCGCCTCCTGATTTTCTTTATCAGGCGGGGAGTCAGGCTATTCAGTTCTCTTCGATTTTGTTCGTGGGGATGGGATTTGTCATGGCGTGGTTTCGTTCTCTCTGGGTGAGGTGGTTTGCTCTTTCATTTTTCAGAAGGGGTTTCCTTGTGGCTTTGGGAGTCCTTATGATTATTTTCGTTCTCTCTGGAACGATGTACTTCTCCTTGTCCGATCCCCAGGCTTCATCATCATTATCCGCTCGTATCATCTCTTCTGAATCAACTCCAAGAGGTTCTGTGCAAGGGATTGATGGTCACGCTCTTGAAGCATTCTTGCACAACGGATCAATACGTTTGATCGATGTTCGTGAGGACGAGGAACGAGCTTTTGGATTTATTCCTGGGAGTGAACAGATCCGAATGGCGGATATTTTTGCAGGTGATTGGAAAAATTTTTCCAAGAATGAACCGTTGTATTTTCACTGTGCGACCGGGACGCGAAGCCATCAAGTTGCAAAATTTTTATCTCAGAAAGGGTTTGTTACTTATTTTTTGAACGAACGATTGGAGGAATGGATTGATCAGGATCGTACGTGGAGTGGTGAATTGCCATTTCGAGATGAAGCCTCCAAACTTTTAAAAAAAGGGATTCAGTCAGATGCGGCTTATGAACTTTGGAATGCAGGATCCATATTAGTAGATGTGAGAAGTAATCGTCGTCAGGCTATGAAGCCAGTCGAGAAGAGTTTTTCTCTACCGGTGATTGATCTGTCTTCTGATGAATTGAAGGCTCAACTGAAGTCGTTCCCTTCACCTCGTTCGGTCCTCATCCTTACCGATAGTATTGCTCTGAGTTCTTTCTCGGCTTTTTTAGCGGCTTCCAAACTGGATGAACTGGGGTATCGAATTGAAGGAATCATTTATGAACCTCAGAAATTTCTCAACTTGCTATGATACTTTTGGATCAACATATCGATGCGAACCGAAAAGATGTTGGTGAAAAAGCTTTGAATCTTCGACGATTACAAGAGGCAGGTTTTTTGGTTCCGAAGTTTGTGGTGATTCCGGCTGAGGTGATTTCCAAACTCTGGTCTGAAAAGAATGTGAAGACTGCTTCAGAAATGATCCATGTTCTTTTACAGAGTCATCATTATGCCGTGAGGTCAAGCGCGCTGATCGAGGATCAGGAGAAGTCATCCATGGCCGGTATCTATAAAACCAGACTGGCAGTGACCTCTGAACATTTGGAGAGCTCTCTTGAGGAGGTTCTTCTTGATGCATCTGAAAAAATGAATGGCAATCTCAAAGATTTTGCTCTTATCATCCAGGAATTTGTTGAGCCTGATCGTTCAGGTGTGGTTTTCACCCGTTCTCCTGATGGTCATCCATCGCTTGTTTTGGAATCGGTAAAGGGGAGAGGCGAGCGATTGGTCGGTGGTGAGGTGACTCCGCGATTGGAAAGGTTTCTTTGGTCAGCTGTTCCAGATGAGTATCGAGATTTTCAACGAATCGAAGCACTCTGGGGTTTTCCACAAGATGTCGAATGGTGTGAAGCCCAAGGGAAGAGGTATTATTTACAGACGCGGCCTATCACCACTCTTTCTTCAGCTTCCTACGCAAGCATGAAAAAACTTGATCAGGTGCTTCCAAGTGAGAGGGATTTTTGGTATGAGAAAACGGATTTATCTGCCGCTGTTCCCAGGCCTTCGGAGGCGATGCTGACTCTTTTGGAACGCATCTATGGTGAAGCGGGGCCGGTCCAAAAGGTCTATGGAAAATACCGAATGCAATATCAGCCTTCTGTTTTTTGGAAATCGATCCTGGGTGAATTGTATGTTGATCGTGAGGCGGAAATGCGGACATTGTTTCCTGCCTATGGACTGAAATCCTCGAATGAAAAAAATGGGATAACTTTCCGTTTGAAATCTTTCAAAGGGCTTTTGAAGACGCTTCAAAATCAATTTTTTCTTCAGAAATTGCCGATCGATGATCATGAATTCGTCTTTGAATCCCTTCAAAAACTTCTGCAGGAGAGATTTGAAACTTCTTCTCTGGAAGCATCCCTTCGCGATTTTTTAAACGCCTACGAAGTGGTATTCGAGATCAATTTAAAAACCACCAAAGCCTTTGAACATTTTAAGAATGTGCTAGGGCGGCATTCGGGATTCTTTCAGGAACTCCTTTCTTCACGCAGATTTCCTGAGGAAATTGTTTTTCCTTCCTTGGACGTCCTCGATGCTTCCGCATGGAAGGGGAATGGTTTGGATCTGTCCGATGATTCGATTTTTTCAGCTTCAGAGTCTCCACGAACCATTTCAGATGAACTTCTCTCCTGGTGGAAGGGATTATCTGATGTTCGCCGTTCCTGGGTGCTCTCACACTTGCAGCGGGTGAGACGGTGGCAGGAGTTGCGTGAGTATGCCCGCTGGCTGACGGTAAAACACATGAATCAATTGAGGAAGTTTTTTTCTGATTCATTGATGGAATCCCATGCTTTGTCATTGCCCAGGGTCCTGACGAACCTTGTCGGTTTGCAGGGTCCTTCGTCTCAAACGGTTTCTGGAGGAAGTGCCAGGGGCGTCTTCGTGACGGTTGATTCACTCCCTTCACTTCCGAGAGATCTCATTCTCTACAGCCCTTTACTGAGCCCTTCTTTGGCCCAGTATCTGCCGTCTATTAAAGGAATCATCGCTGAACAAGGTGGAATGCTTTCTCATGTGGCCATTCTTGCGCGAGAAAGAAATATTCCAGTGCTGGTGGGAGTTCCTTTTTCAGAGGCACGAGAAGCATTTGGCAAGTCCATTCACCTCGATGGGGAGAAAGGAACGTGGACGGTGTTGGAAAGTTAAAGAGTTGTCGATACAATCGAAGTGAACTCAGTTCATTTTATGAATACGGATTCCAAGGTCGATCGCATCAATTATCTCAATATTGGCTTGATGTTCGGGAGTTTAGGAATGGCCTTTCTGGCGCCGTTCGAAGTCTTTTTGTTTTCGTATGCGGTGCTGGCGCCACTCCACTATTTTTCGGAGATCGCCTGGCTCCATCGGCGGCAGTATTTTTCCCCGGGGAAGTATGATTATATCTGGCTGGGGTTGCTCGCGGTTTTGCTTTTTTTAAGCCAGTTTGTTTTCACCTCGTTTCAGTCGGGAGCGGCGGGTTTGATCGCCTTTGGGTTTTTGTTTTCCTTTGCGGTCATCGTCCTCAAGAATCCCTATTATAAAGGTATTGCGGCCTTGCTGATCATCCTCTCCGCCATTTGGCTGACCGACGTGCGCTGGTACTTTGTGCTGTTCGCGATTTTTATGACCACGATTGTCCATACCTTCATCTTTACCGGGATGTTCATCCTTCAGGGCGCTTTAAAAGAATCGACCTTTTCAGGACTGCTTTCTTTGGCGGTTTTCATAGGATGTGTGGCGGCGTGTTTTTTGATCGTTCCATCATCCGGTCTTTCGGATCTTAGCCTTTATTTGCGCGAGAGCTATGGACCCTTTTGGGGGGTGAATGTCGAGTTGATGAAATTGTTTCAGCTGCCGGTCGAGTCCTTCCAAGACCTTTATATGACTCCGGGGGCGTTGATGGTCATGCACTTTGTAGCGTTTGTGTATCTGTATCACTTTATGAATTGGTTTTCCAAAACCTCGGTGATCGGGTGGCATCAGGGTTCGAGGCTTTCATTATTTTTGGTATTTTTGTCTTGGTTTTCTTGCTTGGGGATCTTTTGGTACGACTATCGGACGGGTCTGAGCGTGCTGTATTTTTTCAGTATTCTCCATGTGTTTTTGGAATTTCCGCTCAACCATCAAACGTTTTTGGGGGTTGGCCGGGCATTGTTGGCAAGGAGGGGAGAGGCACAACTTCGTGCGGCGGTGGAAGGATCTTGAATTTTTATTGAAAAAATGATAAAATAAAGAGAAATAGTTCAAAATAAAAACCAAATATGCATTCCCTTCGAGTCTGTTTACGGTCTTTTTTGCTTTTGACATTGCTCTTCGGAGCAGTTGTTTTTAGTAGTCAGCCCGCATCAGCGGCTGCGCCTCCAGCCTATTTTGACGCGATCTTGCCGGAGGATTTCAGTCAGGGGCTTTTTGGGGTTCAATACCGGGATCCTGTTTCGGTACAAATACCCACTGTTAGAAACTTGGCCAATGATGTTTTTAATCAGCTGGATACCGGTATGTTTATGCTGGGGATTTCAGAGTCTTCTTCAGGATCTGATCTCTTCGCGGTTTATGGAGAAAACGTCGGTTGTTCGGATTTTGATTTGTATCTGACAAAGGTAAATTCATCAGCTGTGGTACAACCAGGTTGGCCGGTGTTATTTCAGCCGGGAGCAGGTGCTTGTGAAACGGTGGGTGGGTTTATCAAAATGGTTCCTGATGAGAGTGGAGGGGTATATGTCATGACGGTTGATGGAGGTGATTTTGGTTTTGGCAGCTCGATCGCGGTTCTCTATCACTATGATAGTGGTGGTTCGTCTAGTTTCGCTCCTCTTGATCTTGGTGAATATAATGTCGATATGATCCCCGATGGATTGGGAGGTATTTTTTTGCTCTCCGAGATTGGGTTAAATAGAGAAAACAGTCCCCCGATTGGGAATGGAAAAGTGAGACGATACACGAGCGCGGGTCTGGATGCCGCGTGGGCTGGTGGGTCTGGAGAGTTTGCCGTTTCAGATAACATTACTGCAGATAAATACGGAGCCACCTTGATTTCAGATGCCGCTGGAGGCGGGATCGTCCTTTGGGTTAATCAGGATGGACCTATCGAGCTTCGAGCACAGCGTTTTTTAAGCAGTGGCTTGGCTGCGCCGGGATGGAGTTCTGAAGGAAATGTAATCTATGGTCCTGAAAGCATTGATGCGAATTTTGTCAGGGGCGCGGTTTCTTCCTTTGGTCATTACTATGCCACGTTTTCACTCTATGGGAATACCATGACGGGAATCGTTTCTTTTGATGAGAATGGGGATTCCAATTGGACGTGTGGGTCTCATTTTTATGGGTTCTTTGACCGAAACGTTTTGATTGCAAATCAGGATCCCGTGAATCCCGGGGTGTTCTTTTTGATGATTGACGGGTCAAGCGTGATTGGACAACATTATGAGGAATCCTCAGGAAACAGTACCTGGACTATTGGTGGTGAAACGATCGTGAGCGGATCTGACTTTAATGTCTTCTTTCCCGATCAGGGAAACATGTTTTATCCGTTTGAGAATAAATCGAGTGGTGCTGTTTCACATCCCCCTTCTTATGGAGTGGACTTGTTGTATTCCAGTTCTGATTTTGGTCCGATTGATATTTCCCATGTGAATTTTAATCGAGGCAACACCTTCCCTCTTGGAGCTGGTGGGGACTGTGGAGTGGGGATACCTGTTCCCGACGCGATCATCGATTTAGGAGCGGTGGCCGGGGATGAGGAAGTGGACCTGAGCTGGACCGAGCCAGCAGACAATGGAGACGCGATCATTGATTACACGATCGAGTACGGAGAAACTGCTGGATTCCCCGGAAATGCGGCCGTATTCGTGGACGGCGTGAACACGCTCACGGATGTGACCGTGACGGGACTGACGAATGGGACGGACTATTCCTTCCGAGTGTTCGCGGAAAACGGAGGGGGGCTGAGCGCGACTTCGAACGTGGCTACCGCCACCCCGATGGGACTGGCAAGCGGACGACGGAGAGATCGAGAAGAAGTGAGAGGCCCTCAGATTTTCCTGGGACGACTGCAAGAACTGTTCGATGCCGTCCAGGCATATTTGAACAGCAGCAGCGGATCAACCCACGGATCAGCAGAAAGTGAATCATCATCCATTTCCTACCAAAGTGAGGACGGAGGAGCCTCCCAACGAAGTTTTTCCGAAGACGAATACCTCCGCAGTCAGATCCAGCCCCAGAAAGAAAACCTGCTCAAACTTCTCGACCTGATCATCCAGTTGCGACAGTTGTTCGGATGGATGAATCCTGATGATGCTCAATTACTCAAACAGCATCGATCATTGAAACAGGCCTACGACCGACTGTTCCTCACCCGGTACTTCCACCAGATGACGGGGATCGAGTACCTGGAGCGTGGACCAGGGAAGGTCTACGACTTCGACTACCGAGACCCGATCCAGCGACCCACCGAGATTGTGGCGGATTTCCAGAAGTCCATACTCCTGAGCTACGGGAAGGCCTGCTACGGAGAAGAAGTCTTGCGATATGCCGAAGAGATCGACTTCGTGGGCAACCCGGACTGGTACCAGCGGTATGTGTTCATCATGAAACCCTGGATGGACGTAGTCCTCGCCAAAAACGACTACGTGCAATGGACGAGTACGAAGGGGATCGATGTGCTGGAATCCCTGTATTTATTCCTCTTCGGCTATTGCTTGGCTGACGAGCTTTCTTCATAAATCTTTATTTTCTTTATGAACATTATTTCTTCCAAATTTTTTCTCCTGTTTTCGGTCCTGTTCGGAGTTTCCTTCCTCGGATTTCTCTGGTTCAGCGGTTCGTTGTTTTCTGAAGCGCAGCAAACCCCGCTTTCGGTGAACTACAACCACCAAGGCCAACCGATGACGTTGACTCGGATCCTTGCGGCTGATCGAACAGCTGATACCGGGACCAAAGCTTGTGCGAAGCTTACCGGATCAAACGGTCAACCGATGGTGTGTCGGAACAATGTCGAATCTTTTCCGTATTTAGGTGACAAAGGCTGTAAACAGTTTTATCCGGGATTTGCGGAATTTACCTCGACCTATCCGGGACATGGGGCTCATGGAGGAAATTATGACATTATTTGTTTGGCGAACAGTCCTGTGGGAGATGGAGGGACTTGTTCCGGTATGGGAGTGAACACTTGTACGACCTGTCCTCAGTGTGCCAAAAATCTCGACTGTGATGAATCACTCGCTGCGCCGAGTAACTTTGCTGATGGAGCGATCGTGCGTTGTTTTGACGCGCCGGATGCGGCACCTGTGGCGACCGTTGGAGGAGGCAGTTTGTCGGACAGTATGGTCCTCAAGATGACCTTCGATGCTGGTGATGCCGGTGATAGCAGTGGCCAGGCCAATCATGGAACGGTCCAAGGAGGGGTGAATTTTACTAATTCCGGATGCCGACAAGGCGCATGCGCTCAGTTTGACGGGGTCAATGATGTGATTTTTGCGAATGCTACCTTGAGTCTTCCCGGTGATATGACCATGATGACCTGGGTGAAAGGAGATGCTTCTCAGTTGATAGGAGCTCGTGTCCTCGAAACCCAATCTGCTAATGGTGTAGGGGCCAGTGTGTATTTTGATGCCGGTCGACTTGTTCTCGATAATGAAGGTGGACTGAATGCAGTGCTTTCCAGCGGCTCGGGATTTGAAAACCAATGGCACCATGTGGCCGTGGTGAGGTCTGGGACGACGTACGCGCTGTATGTCGATGGGACTTGGATTGGTAATCAAACAGGAACCGTTCCCACCTACAATGGCTATCACTTGGCTCGATGGAGTCGAGGTGGAAGCTTTATGAAGGGGATGCTCGATGAGGTCTATCTCTTCAATCGAGCCTTGTCCCCATCAGAAGTGGTTCAGGTCAAAGATACTGGGGTATCTGCGTCATCTGCTTCTTCTGGTTCGACGATTCAATCCCTCCCGCCAGCAGTGGATTCTACGGTTGAGGATGGGGTGTTTTTGACGGAAGTGAAGGGAGCTGAGAATGGAAACGTGGCGTGTGCTAACTTCAATAAAGTATGTGTCGGGCCTTCCACCTTCAACCGTGCAGCTTGTTTGGATTTCTATCCTCACGCAGCCTCGAAGAATGCGGCTGTGGGACCTCAGTCAGAGCACTTTTGTAAAGCTGGCTCCACGACGGGTGTTTGTACCGGGACAGGAGTCGATACCTGTGTGATGGCGGTCAGTAGTTCGCAACAGGTGACGTGTGAAAGCGTGGCCACCAATGTGGATTCTTTCTTCGTGGAATGTGAAGATCCGTATTCGCCGATTATTCTCGAGCAAACGGGTGGTACTTTGCCTCCTTTGAGTACGCCAGAGCCAAGAAATGATGGTTCCGGATATGTGGATTACACTGCTACGATCCATCATCCCCAGCAATTGCAGACACAGATTCGTGTCGAGTATTCTGATGATGGTGGACAGACCTATCAACAGGCGACGATTGTTTCTGCGGTCGCCAGTGAAGGGACGGTCGATGTCGGTTCTGGTACGTACCAAATCGGATCGGTCGATGCGGTGGACACCGATGTGTACGAATCCGTCGTGGTTGATTTTGTATGGGACACTGTAGCAGACGGGGTGACCGATGGAGACTATGAGCTTCGGATTACGGTACAGGATTCAGGACTTAGCACGACGACTGATGTGACCGAACCATTTGAAATCGACGAAGGGACGGCAACCCATGGATCTGCTGATGGCAGTTCAAGCGCGGTCTCTTCTGATGATGATAATGGAGGAGCTGTTGATCCCGGAGAGGAAGCAATGATCCCTGGCGGGTCTGACCGTCAGTCCGGTAGAAGTGGGGTTGATGGCGATGCTCAAAACTGTTTTGAAACCGGTGAGAATGGAGAGACGCCGTGTGCAACCAATGAAGAAATCCTTGAATTTTTGGATGAGGTGATCAGCACCTCGATCGAAGATGCCGATTGGTCTGAAAAAGAGCAAGCGAAGGCTGAATTTATTCAGCGCTACTTGTCTCTCCACCTGCAGAAAGGTCAGTCAATGGAACAGATGCTGCAGCTGTTTGACCATGGTATGACCCGTGGGGAAGCGGTGGAGATCTTGGTGTTTTTGCTGTCCTCCCACGGAGTGATTTTTGAAAACGGAGGACTTCCTCTGGAGTATTCTGATATTTCTCGAGAACATCCTTATTCCCAGTCCATCGCTTATGGCACGGCGTACGGCATCGTGGAAGGCTACCCTGATGGGAGCTTCCGACCGGACCAGGCTCCGAACGTCGCTGAGATGGCCCGGATGGTGGTGCGAACCGGTGCATTGATCCGGAACCACATCCAGGATGTGTATGCGGAAGAAGTTTTGAATGATGCCAAAGCCGATTGGTTTATGCCCTACCTGAAGACTTTGCAGTCGTTTGGGCTGAGCGTGCCGATGGATTATGAAAGCTTGGGGATGACCGTGAGCGGGCTTCGGTTCTTGGATGTCTTGTATGACCTCCTTTCTCTAGCTGGTGTACAAGATCCGTTTCAAGGGTAGTTTTAATGTCTTTTCATCATGAACATTCTTCAGCGTTTCCTTTTATCAGCGGTTTTTATTTCTTCTTTTTTTGCTTTGGCTCCTCGAGCGGAAGCGGGTGCTCCGCCGATTTGGGTGGACGCCAGATATGGGATCTCAAATCCTGATGCGAGTAATGGAGTAGCTGCTTTTCAGGATACCTTGAATGGCCAACCGGCTTTCGGACAGGTGACTGGGACAGGGATCTTTGACCTGGGATCAACGGACGATCAAGTCTTGGGTCAGGCAGAAAACACTGGCACGCTAGATAGTGCGTTTGTTGCTTGGGGAACGGATTTCCAATCAACGGGAATGTATCAGATTTTTATCAGCCGAGTGACAGCAGGTGCTGAGGATTGGAATGTGGATATTACGGGTGCTTCATTTTTTTATGGAAATTCCGCAGTGATCAAGATGATCCCGGATGGTTCGGGAGGGGTCTTTGTACTGGCTTCGGATGGTGCCGTTGGCCCATTTGGTGAAACGAGTGGAGGTCCTACGTTGGTTTACATCGATTCAACGGGAAATATAGATTTTACCGATGGACCGTATGGTTATAATAATGCGGATATGGTACCGGCTGGTGCTGGCGCGGTGATGGTGGTGAGTAATCTCGGATACAACGCGGATGATTTGGTCCAGGCTTATGAGCACGGGATCGTGCGACGATACGATACGAGTGGGCTCGATGCGACTTTTGCCGGGGGGGCGGGGTTTGTAAATCTTTCCACGAGTCTTACGGAAAAACGTGATTTGTTTGCGATTGCTGATGGTGGGGATGGACTGATTGCTTTCTGGAGTTCTGATACTGGGACGCAAGGGATCTATGCTCAGCACATTGATTTTGAAGGAGTCCAAGATGGCAACTGGGATCCGAACGGTGAGCTCCTCGTTGCTGGAAGCAATCTCACGGTTTTGAGCGCTTTTGATAATGGATTCGGACTCTATTACATGGCTTTTGCCGACTCGACCAATGATGAGATCCGAGTGTTTGCGTTTGATGATTTTTCAGACTCGTATTGGGCTTGTACGCCTTTGGTCACGAATCAGTCTGACGTGACGAATGGAAATGAGGTGGGTATTTTGCCAGATGATGACGGTTTGTATGTTTTTTGGCAGTACGACTCTGCAGGGGACCAAGGATTGTATGGCCAATTTTATGATATTGATGGTCACACACTTGGCACCCTGGGAGGAGAGCTCATCGATGACGCGGATGCGAATGGAGGAAGTAACTTTGATGTGGTGTTCCAGGATGATTTCAGTGGATCGGTTTCGCCGGCGACGCCACGAGTGAGCGCATTGAAGCGGACGGTTTCAGATCACGCTCAGGTGTATGTGAGCTATTTTGATGGGGCGAATGATATCGTTGAACGGATCATCGTCACCTCAGCGTCTTTCACTGGAGGCCCGGGGAATGACTGCGCAGGTATCACGCCTCCCGACGCGATCATCGATTTAGGAGCGGTGGCCGGGGATGAGGAAGTGGACCTGAGCTGGACCGAGCCAGCAGACAATGGAGACGCGATCATTGATTACACGATCGAGTATGGAGAAACCGCTGGATTCCCCGGAAATGCGGCCGTATTCGTGGACGGCGTGAACACGCTCACGGATGTGACCGTGACGGGACTGACGAATGGGACGGACTATTCCTTCCGAGTGTTCGCCGAAAACGGAGGAGGCCTGAGTGCTTCATCCAATGTCGCGACCGCGACTCCGATGGGACTGGCCAACGGACGACGACGGAATACGATCGAAGTTCAAGGACCCCAGATTTTCTTGGGACGACTGCAGGAATTCCTGAACGCGCTCCGATCCTCTTTCTCCACAGAAGGAGGGGTGTATGGATCAGCAGGAGTGCCTTCATCCGATGAAGTTTCCTATCAAACCGAAGACGGAGGAGCCTCCCAACGAAGTTTTTCCGAAGACGAATACCTCCGCAGTCAGATCCAGCCCCAGAAAGAAAACCTGCTCAAACTTCTCGACCTGATCATCCAGTTGCGACAGTTGTTCGGATGGATGAATCCTGATGATGCTCAATTACTCAAACAGCATCGATCATTGAAACAGGCCTACGACCGACTGTTCCTCACCCGGTACTTCCACCAGATGACGGGGATCGAGTACCTGGAGCGTGGACCAGGGAAGGTCTACGACTTCGACTACCGAGACCCGATCCAGCGACCCACCGAGATTGTGGCGGATTTCCAGAAGTCCATACTCCTGAGCTACGGGAAGGCCTGCTACGGAGAAGAAGTCTTGCGATATGCCGAAGAGATCGACTTCGTGGGCAACCCGGACTGGTACCAGCGGTATGTGTTCATCATGAAACCCTGGATGGATGTGGTCCTGGCGAAAAACGACTACGTGCAGTGGACGAGCACCCGAGGTATTGACGTGTTGGAATCCCTCTATCTCTTCTTGTTTGGGTATTGTTTGGCGGATGAACTTTTGTAGAGTGGAATAAGGGGTGATTTTTTGCTCTTTTTCTACTACGCCCAGAGTACTGGGCTTCGGCTAGCTTCGCCGAAGCAGTTTCGTGCAGGCAGGTCGGAATAACAAAGGTTGATCATTTCAAGAATAATGCTCTGATACAGAGAAACATGAAGATCTAGAGGGTAAATAAGAGTATCTTCGAGGTCGAATAGAAATTTTTTTCTCTACGGCCTTCTTTTTCTCGCGAAAAGTGAAGAACCGTTCCAAGGGTAATTTTTTAATGTCATGCGTCATGAAATATCTCCAACGACTCCTATACTTGGCAGTGGTGCTTGTGACTTTTTTCGCGATAACACCGCCAGCGGAAGCGGGAGCGCCTCCAATATGGGTAGACGCGAGATATGGGATTTCTAATCCGAGTGCAAATAATGGAGTAGCCGCTTTTCAGGACACCCTGAATGGCCAACCGGCTTTCGGACAGGTGACTGGGACAGGGATCTTTGACCTGGGATCAACCGATGATCAAGTCTTGGGCCAAGTAGAAAACGGTGGGACTTCCAACAGCGCGTTTGTCGCTTGGGGAACGGATTTCCAATCAACGGGAATGTATCAGATCTTTATCAGTCGAGTGACAGCAGGTGCTGAGGATTGGAATGTGGATATTACGGGTGCTTCATTTTTTTATGGAAATTCAGCGGTGATCAAGATGATCCCGGATGGTTCGGGAGGGGTGTTTGTGCTGGCATCTGATGGCACAGTGGGACCTTTTGGTGAAACCAGTGGAGGTCCTACGTTGGTCTACATCGATTCAACGGGAAATATAGATTTTACCGATGGACCGTATGGCTACAACAATGCGGATATGGTACCGGCTGGTGCTGGCGCGGTGATGGTGGTCAGCAATCTCGGATACAACGCGGATGATTTGGTCCAGGCTTATGAGCACGGGATCGTGCGACGATACGATACGAGTGGGCTCGATGCTACGTTTGCTGGAGGAGCGGGATTTGTCGACCTGTCCAGCAGCTTGACCGAGAAAAGTGATTTGTTTGCGATATCAGATGGTGATGAAGGATTAATTGCGTTCTGGTCTTCCAATGACGGGACACCTGGGATCTATGCTCAGCATATTGATTTTGAAGGTGTTCAGGATGGGAACTGGGATCCGGATGGAGAGCTGCTCGTTTCGGGGACCAATCTCACGGTCCTGAGCGCGTATGAGGATGGATTTGGGCTGTACTATATGGCATATGCCGATGCAACGAATGATCAGATCCGAGTGTTTGCGTTTGATGATTTTTCAGACTCGTATTGGGCTTGTACACCTTTGGTGACGAACCAATCTGACGTGACGAATGGAAATGAGGTGGGGATCTTACCGGATAATGATGGGCTTTATGTCTTTTGGCAGGGCGATTCCTCAGGAGATCAGGGATTGTATGGGCAATTTTATGATTACGATGGTCACACACTTGGCACCCTGGGAGGAGAGCTCATCGATGACGCGGATGCGAATGGAGGAAGTAACTTCGATGTGGTGTTCCAGGATGATTTCAGTGGATCGGTTTCGCCGGCGACACCCCGTGTAAGCGCATTGAAGCGGACGGTTTCAGATCACGCTCAGGTGTATGTGAGCTATTTTGATGGGGCGAATGATATCGTTGAACGGATCATCGTCACCTCAGCGTCTTTTTCTGGCGGTCCGGGGGATGATTGTACTTCTGGACCTACTCCGATTAACGTCGGTGGGACGGACTATTATGTTGTGACCTCGCTTGATCCCACAGAAGATACAGGAGATGAAGTGTGTGAAAAAGTGGGGCGAATCTGTCAGGGCTTCACGAATTTCACGACCGATGTGTGTACGGCGGTCAATCCGACGGCCACCGTGATCACCAATAATATCAGTGGTGATAAATCGGGCGTTTACTGTGATGGGCCCCCTCAAACAGCTGTTTGTAATGGGCTCTTTAATACGTGTACGGTCTGTCCCATTTGTAGTTCAGGTGTGACCTGTAGCGAGCCCATCGGAGGCTTGTATCGCGAGATGTATGTCGAGTGTGGCACTTTGTTGTCGGTTCTTCCAGAAGCGATATCGGACCTGGACGCGACGGCTGGCAATGGCGAGGTGGTCCTGACCTGGAGTGCTCCAGCCGACAACGGTTCAGCCATCACGGACTACGTGGTGGAATACGGAGCAACTTCTGGGTTTCCAGGGAATGCCCAAGTCTTCACGGATGGTGTGAGCACGAGCACAGGAGCAACGGTGACGGGACTGACGAATGGAGTGGGGTACTCATTTCGAGTAGCGGCAGTGAGCGGGGAAGGTCAAGGGCCGTACTCTAATATCGAAACGGCTACCCCAACGTCGGGATCTGGTCCTACTAATACTTCCGAATCGGAAATCAATATCGATGTGAATGATTTTCTCTCCTTCTCGATTTCAAACATTGCAGCTGGAGATGAACCAGCTGGGAACCAGCCGTTCGGAGCGGGGGGTGAGATTACGAATTTGATCCCGACCGGGACAAACGCATACGCCATTTCAGGCAGCTTCGGGTCACCCGTTTTTACCCAGCTTCAGACCACGACCAACTCGGTCGATGGGTACAATGTGATCGCCTACGCAATCAACCTAGATGGACGGACGAACACGCTTGTTCGCCAAGGAGGAGGTGCTGGGGTGGAAGAGAATGAAGTCATCGATAGTCTCCCGCGAGTTCAGGGATCCCAAGGAGCCGGAAGCAGTCTGAACTCGGCCACTGCCACTGGGATTTCCTTCCGACTCACCGATGCGAATACGAGTTCCATCCTTCGGGAGTCGGATGAGGATACTCAGTGGGGTGATGATGACGCAGGATCAGCCTTGTGGTATTCATTCCCGCTGGGAGTGGGTTCAGCCCAGGTCATCTATGACACTTTGACGTATAGCGCAGCAGCGACGACGGCTTATATCAACTGGTTTGTGGGGATCAGCTCGAGCCAGCAGTCGGGATCGTACAGCGGGCAGATTACGTTTACGGCGAGTGTGAATTAGGAGAGGGTGATTGGGAAGAGACTTCAACCATGCCATTTTGTTGGGGTTGTCTTTGAGTTGAAAGAGACTGTTTGTTTGACTTTTTTCTCTAAAAAAGATATAATAGTTAGATTTTAGCTCTCTTTCTTCGTATGAAAAAACCAATACAAAAAGTATTTCTGAAGGCTTTCTTCGCGGTCAGCTTGGTCGTGGCAACGGTGTTGACTTCGCAGTCTGTCTGGCTCTGGCAAGATTATGGGACGGCCCAGTATGATTTTCGGCAGATCCAAGCTTCGTTCGGAAATGTTTCCACTTGTGTGCCATCTCCAGGAGTCATACGAATGACCTTCAATATTTCAAAGATTCCTAATACTGCTCAGGATGTTTTGATCAAACCTCAGTATCGGTCGACTTCGGTCAATATTACGGATTTTGCGAACGGGTCGCTGAGAGGATCAAATGTTCCCACATTGGTGATGGGGAATAGCATTGCTTTTCGTATTTCCAAATCGACTCCAATGCCGACAACTGCGGTGTTGGATTTGAGTACCACCAATACCTCAGGATCATTTGTAGAATTCTTCGGTCAATTTCAGCCGGACCCTACTTTCAACATGTTTCGAATAGCCGGTGGGTATAATAATGGTGCTTGTGCGACTGGTACCGCACCAGTTGCTACGAGCGCTGCGAATTTGATTCCGGGAGCAGCTGTGCAGACACAGCTTATAGCGAGCAATCAATACGGAACTCTTTCGGCTTGTATGCTGAACGCGACTGATCTTCATGTAGAAGCGTCATTTGGTTTCGCTCCTTTGCCAGTAGAAGCTAGGGCGTTGTTTGGTTATAAGACGTCCGGTCAGAGCGGGACCATGTACGACCGTCATGTGGAGAATTTCCTCGTCTCTGGCATTAACTCTCGTCGATCCCCTCAGATTAGCACTCCTGCTCCGGATTGGTTTGGAGTGGCTTTTTCTAATCCTACCCAGGTTCAATTTGATTGGAAGGTTTCCCAGCAGACTTCCGTCTTGGGCGCCGTGAATCATTTGTCGTATATGATCGTACCGGCAAATTCGGCGAATAACGGAAGTTTTGTCGTTCAAAGTGTTGGTGGGACTTTTACTAGTCTCCCTTCTTGTTCGCCTTTAGTGATTCAGCTTTCTCCTTCATCCCCACATGGATCAGCCGGACTCCCGCCGATCCGTACGGTCAATGGCCGAACCTATATCCAGGTGGGTCAGACTGATAATCTGGAAACAGCCTGTGCCAAGCATGGTCTGACAGCGAAGGAATACAATGTCGGGAACGAGCATGTTGGGCAGTACTTTTATCCAACTCTTTCCACCACTCAAAATCCAGGATCGCACGGAGCGAATGTAAATTATTTCTGTGACGCGAGCTATACCGGGACAGACCCGGCATGCCAAGGGATTACTCAACCAACGCTTTATAAATGTACGAATTGTAATCGAATGTCGAACGTAGATTCACCTTCCGGGCATTTCACGGCGGCTTTTGGTGAGTGTGCTGCTGTTCCGGTCAGTGTGACCTACAACAATGAGGTCTATACTCGTCAATTCCCAGGACAGACCCCAAATCAGGCATGTGGTCTGCTGACGGGAAATAATGGGAAGCCCATGATCGCTCAGGACCCTGATGCTTTTACCTACGTGAACTCTCAAAATTCCGCTCAAAAAATCGCGGAAGCCTTTGAGCCAGGTGTAACGTATTTTGACAGTGTGAACGGCGGTCGAAATATTTCTGTCTGTGAAGCGAATTCTTCGAGCCAAAGCGCCCTTTGTAAAGAATCTCAAGTGCGATTTCCTGGGAAACGAACCTACAGCTATTGTAGTACTTGTAATGTTAATAATGGTGATTATCAGCATCCTCGGACCTTTTCTGATGAACGCATCGTGCGGTGTTCCGAAGCGGTGGGTGCTTCTGTCGGTCAGATCGCCACGTACAAACCGATGTGTTCTGATGTCCTCTACTTCCAAATCAATGCCTCTCACCCACAATCTTTGGATGTCGGTGTTGGTGTAGAAATCTCCATCGACGGTGGAACAAGTTATCGAAATGCTTCGGTGGCATCTGCCTCCGCTGGCACTGGATCCTTGTCTTTTTCAGGTCATCAAGTGTTCCAGGTGCCGACCAGTATTGGTTCTCAGATCGTAACGATCGGAGTCAGTACGGGAAGTCTTGTTCCTTCATCGAATAATCAAGTTCGTATTCGTGTCACCGTAACGGATTCGAATGCTATTTCTACAACGCTTCAATCTCAGTCATTTGCAGTAGATAATACTGCTTTGGGAACGAGTGCTTGTCCTGCTGGGGGAACTGGTACAGGTGGTACTGGTGGAACAACCGGTGGTACAGGAACCGGAGGAACCGGAGGAACTGGTGGAACAGGTGGTACCGGTGGAACGGGTACAGGCGGTACTGGTGGAACTACCGGTGGTACAGGAACCGGAGGAACTGGTGGAACTGGTGGAACGGGTACAGGTGGAACTGGTGGAACGGGTACAGGCGGTACTGGTGGAACTACCGGAGGTACAGGAACCGGAGGAACTGGTGGAACAGGTGGTACCGGTGGAACTGGTACAGGCGGTACTGGTGGAACTACCGGAGGTACAGGAACCGGAGGAACTGGTGGAACAACTGGTGGTACCGGTGGAACAGGTACAGGTGGTACCAGTGGTGGTGCTGGTGGGACTGGAGGATCGTTTGCACTGACTCCGCTCGTGCTCAATCCTCAGGTGATCCAGGTGGTAGGGACGTTTGTTGACTTCGGTTTTGGAGTGACCCATCCTTCTCTTCTTCCGACGATGGCTCGATTGCTGGTGTCGGTCGATGGTGGAAACACTTATGTTCCTGCCAGCATTGTCTCCGCTTCTGTGAGCCTCGGTACCTCTTCTGTGAGCAGTACTGATCTTTTCCAGATTGGATCGTCAGATCGTATTGATACCGATCAAGGGACGGTAGTGGTGCTCGGTCGTATTGACCTGGCTTCCCTCATTCCATCTGGTACTTCATCAGACGTTCTTTTACGCATCGATGTTTCTGATGGGACACAATCCAGTTCAATGTTTAGTTCATCATTTACGGTGACCAATGGTCCATCCATTGCTCCAACCAATCCTCCGACTCCAACGACACCTCCAACTCCTACCCCTCCTCCTACGACACCTCCGGTGCCGCCGGTAACACCGACGCAGCCGTCAGGATGTGTGGCGGGAACTCTGGATAATCTTCCTACCGGGTTGCAAGCAGTGAATGCCGCTGGAGTTGATGTGACGCGTGTTCCACAGCTCGGCACCCATCAGGTGACCCTGCAAAGTGCTTTGGGGACAAAGCTTTTGACCCTCAATCTTTCCTTCTGTGGAAATCTCCAATTGGGAGGTTTGCAGATCCGGGTCAATTCGATCGGTGCTGCTTTGGTGGTCGTCCCTCTCTCGATTTCAGCTGATCCATTTACGATGTACGCGCCGTTGTTGCCACAGCATGACCAGGTCCGTCTCTGCCCAGGAAAAACGGATAATGAATTCTGTACATCGAGTACGTTGCCGAACCTTCTTTATGATCGACAGGGAAATCTGCTCGAAAACAACGGTGGTTATGACGTTTCTCAACTCCAGGTGGCTATCGATGGAAATCTCTGGGCACTGACAGTGACAGGGACGGCGGCTCAGGGTGAAGATAGCAGTACGATTCTTCACGGTTCAGCCCCAACCAATCCTGGTACCCCAACCACCCCAGGCACTCCTACGACTCCAGGTGCTCCTACCACTCCAGGCACAACGAACCCAGGTGCTACCACGACGCCATCGGTTCCAGGGACTTCTGGTTCTGGTCGTTCCGGGTCTTCCGGTGGAAGCATTAGTGACGCCGCCAATGACTGTTTCTCGAATGCTTGTAATCCAGAGGAACAACAATACTTCATCGAAAATGCAGAGATCGATACGTTCTCGGGTGAGCAAAAGGAGTTGTTGTCGTTCTTCAAGTTCTTGATTGCCAATGGATTTGACCCAGATGAGTTCTCCAAGAATTTGTCTCGGGAATTTGCGACCCGTATCGCGATTACCGTGTTGCTCGTCAATGAGAATATTTCCCTGAGCGACATCACCTCCCAGGTCCGATCTCCGTATCCGGATGTTTCGATCCAGTCCCGGGCTGGTAAGGAAATCGCTTTGGCCACCCGATTGGGAATTGTCCGTGGATATCCAAATGGATATTTCTATCCCTATCAAACACCAAGCTTGGTCGAGTCTTATCAGATCTTGATCGAATTGGGACGGATCATGTCAAGCGATATTGCGACGATTCTCCGGGAAGAAACACGAAGCTCGGCCAATTCACGCGACTGGTTTGAAAAGTATGTCAGAACCTTCAATCGTCTGCAGATCCCGACGGTTGGGAAGTACTGGGAACTCGGAGAACCGATTACTCCATTTGACTTTGTCTGGAGGTTCAGCCGAATGGCTCAAAAGGGTGGAGTCGAAAATCCTTTTAAAGTCACTCAGGAGTCATCAAGCCGGTTGAGTTATGACATGTAAGAGGGGAGGTATGTACTTGATTTCACAAGCGGAGCTTCGGCTCCGCTTTTTGATTGAAGAAACGTCATATCTGGGCTATAAATGCTTCACGAATTCCATTTTTCTTACTCAATTTTCAATGGATCTTTCCCGCTCCGCGCAACAGGCGGCATTTCAGCTCAAAGACGGTTTTGCCAAAATGTTTAAAGGAGGTGTGATCATGGATGTGGTCAACGCTGAACAAGCAGAGATCGCCGAAGAGGCGGGGGCTTGTGCGGTGATGGCTTTGGAGAGGGTGCCAGCGGATATTCGCGCGATCGGGGGGGTAGCTCGGATGAGTGATCCCGCTTTGATCAAGCAGATCATGAAGGCGGTTTCCATCCCTGTCATGGCAAAGGTGCGGATTGGACATTTTGTGGAAGCTCAAATTTTGGAAGCCCTGAAGGTGGATTTCATCGATGAATCGGAAGTGCTGACGCCTGCTGATGAGGTCTATCATGTGGATAAGGCTCCATTCAAAGTCCCATTTGTTTGTGGCGCGAGGAATTTGGGAGAAGCTCTGCGAAGGATCAAAGAGGGTGCGGCCATGATCCGTACCAAGGGTGAAGCCGGTACCGGAGATGTGATCCAGGCTGTTCGTCACGTGCGAACGATGAGAGAAGAAATCGAAGCTTTGCGACATATGAAAGATCAAGAATTAGAAAAAAAAGCCATTGAAATGAAAGTGACGCTGGAACTGGTGAAGCAGGTGAGGGATTTGCAACGGCTTCCGGTGGTGACCTTTGCCGCCGGCGGCGTCGCGACTCCTGCTGACGCGGCGATGATGATGCAGCTGGGGATGGATGGAGTGTTTGTGGGCTCGGGGATTTTCAAATCTGGTGATCCTTCAAAGCGTGCCAAAGCGATCGTGGAAGCGGTCACTCATTTCAACAACCCGAAGAAACTCGCCAAAGTCTCTGAAAATCTTGGCGAAGCGATGGTGGGGATTAATGCTTCGGAGCTGATGGTGAAGATGGAGGAACGGGGAGCCTAGCTTTTTAGCTTCCTAGCTTTTTAGCTTCTTAGATGTTTCTTAAGAAGCTAGAAAGCTAAAAAGCTATTATTTATGATGGTCGGCGTTCTCTCACTTCAAGGCGACTTCAAGGAACATCTCGCTTCTCTCGAACAGCATGGGATGAAGGGTTTGGAAGTGCGTACCAAAGATGATCTTCGTCGGGTCGATGCTTTGATCCTGCCCGGAGGCGAAAGCACAACCATTTCGAAGTTGCTGGTTTCTACTGGTCTTGATGAAGCTATTGTTGATCGTGTCCAGAAAGGAATGCCGGTGTGGGGAACCTGCGCTGGGGCGATTCTCTTGTCCAAAAAGGTCATCACGAATGTTCCCTTGGACACCCATTTGAAATTGATCGATGTGGAGATGGAGCGCAACAGCTACGGACGTCAGACAGAGTCCTTTATCACTGCTCTGGAGTGGGATCAGGACTCGTTCCAGGCCTTTTTCATTCGCGCTCCGCGGGTCAGGAAAGTGGGGAGGGGAGTCAAGGTGTTGTTGGAATATAAGAACGATCCTGTGCTCTTGCGGTCGAAGAACGTGCTGATTTCGACGTTCCATACGGAGCTGTTTTTTCCGAATCGGGTGCTGGAGTATTTTGTGAGGATGGGAGGGGAAGGGTCTTAAGGGTTTTAAGGGTCTTAAGGGGTTTAAGGATGGGAGGGGGGAGGGGGAACAAATGAATTCTGTAGGGGCGGGTCATGACCCGCCCCTACAGAATTCATTTGTTCTTCCGTTTGTATTTTCCCCTTCTAGATGCTAAACTATGGGGGCTTTTTTTACTGTACAATATTTATTCTCTTTTGCTATGGCCAAGGAAACCAATGGTTCTATTGAAGAATTGTTAACCCGTGGCGTAGAGCAAGTGATTGTTCGCCAAACGTTGGAAGAACGACTAAAAAGTGGAGACAAGCTAAAATTGTACTTGGGGATCGATCCGACGGGATCCAATATCCATTTGGGACACACCATTCCTTTGCGAAAGCTGAGAGATTTTCAGCGACTGGGACACCAGGTGATTTTCTTGATCGGAAATTTTACGGCCTTGATCGGAGACACTTCAGACAAAGACTCTATGCGTCCCGTCATGACTCAGGCGGAGATTGATGAGAACTTTAAGACGTACAAAGCGCAGGCTTCAAAGATTTTGGATTTTGATAAGGTGGAAATACGATACAACGCCGACTGGCTTTCGAAGCTGAGCTTTACCGATGTGGTCAAGCTGGCACAGCAGTTCACCGTGCAGCAGATGATCGAGCGCGACATGTACCAAAAGCGTTTGCAGGCTGGGAAGCCTATCGGTCTTCACGAATTTTTGTACCCGCTGATGCAGGGGTATGACAGTGTTGCGATGGACGTCGATTTGGAAGTCGGTGGAAATGATCAGACCTTCAACATGCTGGCGGGACGAACGCTTCAACGGACCTACAATCACAAAGAAAAGCATATTCTTACGACAAAATTGCTGGAAGGCACTGATGGTCGCAAGATGGCGAAGACCTATGGAAATGTCATCAATGTGACCGACACCCCCGAAGATCAGTTCGGCAAGATCATGTCGATGGCGGATGATCTGATCATCACCTACTTCACCTTGTGTACCGATGTGTCGATGAAGGACATTGCTCAATACGAAAAAGCCATGGCCTCAGGTGAAAACCCGAAGAACTTTAAGGTGCTGTTGGCCAAGGAAATCGTGGCACAGTACCATGATCAAAAGGCGGCTGATCAGGCGGCAAAGGATTTCGAAGAAGTGTTTGCCAAAGGTGGAAAACCTGAAAAAGTCGAGACGGTCTTTTTTGACAGTGGGAAGTTTAAGGTGTTCGCGATTTTGGAAGAATTGGGACTGGTGGAGTCACGCAGCGAGGCGAAGCGGTTGATCGAGCAGGGTGGGGTGCGAGTCAATGATGAAAAAGTTCCAGATATCGATGGAATCGTGGATATTAAAGTCGGACAAAAGGTGATGTTTCAGGTTGGAAAACGGAAGTGGCTGGAGGTAGAAGGGCAGGAATCCGAAGAAGATTAATTTGGTTGCGGCGAGATGAAATATGCACTAGCATGGTGTCCCCTTTTCGGGGAGACTTCATCCTTGTGGGATGGCTTAAAAACTGCTATAATGAAGGGAAGTCTTGAATCAAATTTCTGTAGAAAATCAATACATACCTATGTCAAAAAAAATATCTGAAATCAAAGAAATGATCGAAAGCGCGGAAGCCGCTCTCAAGACTGCGAAGCGGTTGCTTTTGGAGATCAGCGATGGGGCTGTGTCCAGCGGTTCATCGGTTTCTTTTGCTGAGCCTCAGGCAGGTGAAGAAGGGAAAGTCATCGAAGGAGTTTTTAACGGCGAACGGATGATCGCTCCGGATGGAGAAAACTATCCCGTTCCCGCGAATTATGCTTCTAAATCCAAGCTCGTAGCCGGAGACCATCTCAAGCTTACGATCATGAAAGACGGACGGTTTGTGTATAAGCAAATTGGTCCCGTTCCACGGAAAACGATTATCGGGACGCTCGTTCATGAAGACGGTCAGTACAAGGTCTTGGCGAACGCGAAGTCCTATCGTGTCTTGCTCGCTTCTGTGACCTATTACAAAGGCCATGTTGGTGACAAGGTGACGGTGATCATCCCTGATGCGGATGACTCTGATTGGTGTACGATCGAGGCGGTCTTGCCGAAGAATATGTCAGAGCTGAACGTGAATGATGATGAGCCTGAGGAAGAGGAATCGGTGGATTTTTAGGGAATGATTTGTAGGGTAGGTACGGTATGGGGAATAATTGAACTAAGACCTGGTCTTAGTTTTTTTTATTAGTACAGATTCATAACAATGGTTCCCTCAGCAGCTTTTTCGACTTGATGGTTGGTAGGAGGAAGTGGGGTTCCGGCGCAGCCGGTGAGGGTGATAGCGAGGAATGTTGCGAAGAAGATGGTGAGAGTTCTCATGGTGAAGTCAATAAGAGAATCTCTTATTATAGTCTTTTTCTCTCTGTTTTCTAGTTTTACGCTTTTTCTTTCTTCTTATTCTCCTTCCACAGTGCTAGGGCTTCTTCGGGAGTGGTCGCTTTGTCGCCGCCAAAGACCCAAGTGTGACGCGAGATGATCTTTTCTTCGCAGGCCGCAACCACCTCTTCAGCAGTGAAGTGACCTTTTTCTTCGGCGATGGTGATGAGCATGAGGAGGTTGAAGAGCACATCGCCGACTTCAGCTTTCATGGCTGGCCAGTCTTCTTTTTTTATCTCCTGCAGGAGTTCCTGGGCTTCTTCGATGAGCATGGGAGGGATTTTTTCCAGGGTGAGTTCTTTGTCCCAAGGACACTCTTGGCGGAGCTTTTTGGCAAGTTGAAGGAGGGGGGTGAGCATGGGACTGGATGAAATGAAATATTAGGCTGAGGGTAACCAATGATCAAGCGTATGGACCAGGTCTTCCCGTTGGGAGTGAGCGGGTTTAGCGAGCTCTTCCGCTCGGATTTGTTCGAGCGCGACGCGGTCCTCCTCGACGACTTGTTCGAACGGTTTGCCTTTGTGGCGCCCGAAGGGGACCTGTTTCAATATGACAGGAGTTTGACTCAGTTCCATCATTTTTTTCAGTGTATTTTCTTCATCATCTGTCTCGAATTTTTCTCTCGTAAGCCGCTTGAGGACTTCAAAGAGTTTTTCCAGTACTTCCACATCGCCTTCGGCCCGGTGCGCGACCGCTTCTATTTTGAGCTTTAGGAAGTAGCGTAAGTACTGGAGGTGGTAGTATTCACTGTCGATCAGGTGACGTGCTACTCGAAGGGTGTCGATCCATTGGCAAACTTCAACGCCTTCATTCTTCATGATTCGCATTTCAAAGGGTGCCCAGTGGGCCACGAGGATGTGTTCGGGCAGCAGCGCGATCAGGCGTTCCCGAAATTGTGAACCGACAAAGGATGGTTTGTCTGCAACCATCTCTTCGGTGATATGGTGCACGGCCATTGCTAGCAGCGAGATTGGTACTGGGGGTTTGAAAAGCTGGCTGTCCTTCTCTCCGGTTTTCGGGATTTTGTAGGCCACCTCCGCCACTCGTGCCCCTTCATCGAGGTCGGTGGTTTCGGTATCTAAAAAAAGAGGAGTGTTCATGGCTCTGCATCAAAGAGGAGGGATAAATGTATCAGATTCTGCTTTGAATACCTAGATATAGAGATTGTTCCAGTCGAGGGAGATCGACATCGCTTCTTGGACTGTTGACCATCATAATCTCAGGCCTGGAGAACATTTATCTGCTTTTGTGAAGTACAATGTGTTGTACTACTTGAAAGTCTTTGGCGAAGCTTCTGTGTTCTTCTTGACGATCTTTGAGTCCTTCTTTGATTTTCTGGGCTAATTCGATACTTTTTTTGGGTAAATGGGTCGTTCGATTTCCCCTTTGACATGGGATTATGTTGCTTTTCATACAAATATGAATAATTAACGTTTGAAGTGCAGCTCCCGAGATAGGAGGATAATGGGTTTTAACTCAGCCATGTTGTTAACTGTTGTCCCCCAGCTTTTCCTTCAGCATTTTGGCGATGTAAGCACCGACGGTTTTTTCCAGGTCTTCGATGGGGGCTGCTTTGATCGCGTTGATGGAGCCGTATTCTTTGAGCAGTCTCCGCTTGATGATCAGGCCGATGCCGGGGATGTTGTCGATTTCCGAGGCGGTGAGCTGTTTGCTGCCGAGTTTCTTTCTCAATTCGTTGGCGAAGCGGTGGGATTCGTCGCGGATGCGTTGGACGAGGTAGAGGGCTTGCGAGTTGCGCGGGAGGAGGATGCGTTTCGTTGGGAGTTCGGAGTTCGGAGTTGGGAGAAAAATTTCTTCTTCTTGCTTTGCCAGGCCGATGACGGGGATATTCAGGTCGGATTGTTCGATCACTTTTCTGGCGATTTCCAATTGGCCTTTGCCGCCGTCGATGATGATGAGGTCGGGGATTTGCGAGAAGGAGTCGTCGGTGGTTTTTTTGGTGATCTTGTAGATGAGAAATATGGGACGATTGAGACTATTGGGACGATTGGGATTTTTTAAAAATTCAGGGACTTTTTTAAGTTCCGTGAAGCCGTAGCTGAGGTAGTCTTCTTTTTGGTCGGCGTTGGTGACGGCATAGAGGTATTGGGTTTTGAGTTTTTCAATGAGGTGAGACCAGAGTTGGTGTTTCAGGGCTCGTGAGTTGTGTTCCTCTTCGATCCAGGTGTAGCCGAGGAGAGGAGTATTACGAGTATTAGGATCTTCAGGAGTATTAGGAAATGAAGCCGAAGTATAACCAATCAAACGGTCTTCGCCATTCAATTGATGATAAAGCCCGACGAAGTTTTTTGCCTCGGGAAGGCGAGGATTTCGATCCTCGCTTTCAGACATTTGTAGACGAGGATCGATATCCTCGTTTTCAATTATTTTTTCATCTTTTAGGCTTTGTACGATGAGCTCGAAGTCTTTCTTCAGCGGCTTTTTATAGGTGTAGTGCTGATCGACTTGAAGGTTTACCTGCGAGAGGCGTTGCAAGCGGCGGCCGAGGATTTCTTTCATGGAGGCATAGTCGTCGATTTCTCCGGTTTCCAGAGTCTTGAGTTTGAAGTGGCGGTAGAGTTTTTTATCCGGTGAGCCTTTGATGAAGACGACCATCGAGGCAGTTGTGTGCTCTCCGCCCATGTGGGAAATGTCGTAGCATTCGATGCGGTTGAGGATGCGAGGATGCATGCCCTGAGCGGAGTCGAAGGGTCCATCCTCGCTTTCAAGGCCCAGTTCTTGGGAGAGATCACTGCAGGCTTGGGTAGTTTTGGCGGCATCGCTGATCCATTTCGCTCTGCTTTGTCGGGCGAAGGTGGCCGCGTTTTTTTCGGATAGTTCCAGGATTTTATTTTTTTTGCCGATGATGGGAGTGAGGAGATGAACTTTTTTTCGATCATGTTCGCCAGTGAGCTCCTGGAGTTCTTTGCGACGATCGGTCAGCCATTCTTCCCAAAGGTGTTTTTCCAACGGGACTTCTCGAAGGAAAATTTCTGATGGGATTTCAGTGCTCTCGGTGTAATAGCTCCTCAAGAAAGATTCGATCACATTCGAGGCCTGTTCTTCATCCGTAGCTGTCGAAACATTCTGAGGCGTATCCAAGGTGAAGTTTTCCTGGTTAATGAGCTTCCCTTCGCGGAACTGGAACAGGTTGATAAAGGTCTTGTCGAAGTCGGGGTGGACGCCGATGACATCGCGGTCGACGAACTCCGGATCGGAGACGAGCTGTTTGCTAAACATGCCTTCGAGCGACTTGATCTGGTCACGGGTTTTGGCGGCCAGTTCAAACTTCTTGTCATTGGCATAGTTGAACATGCGGTACTTGAGCCGAGTGATGAGCTCCTGGTAGTTTCCTTTCAGAAAGTGAATGATCTGCTTGATCATTTCGTTGTATTCTTCTTTTTTGATTTCATTGATGCAAGGGCCTGCGCAGCGCTTGATGTGGTAGTCCAGGCAGGGGATCGGGATGGTTTTCTTCGTGATATTGATCAGTCCATCGTTGCCGTCTTCCATTTCCAGGGTGCAGGTGCGGATGGGAAAGATTTTTCGAAGAATGTTGATCATTTTTTCGCAAGCGTCCGCGCTGGTCCTGGGTCCAAAGTAGAGGGCTTTGTCCTTTTCTCGTTTTCGGACCAGGCTGAGACGTGGATAGTCCTCGTGGGTGCTGACCTTGATATACACGTAGTTCTTGTCGTCCTTCATGAGGACGTTGTACCGTGGTCGGATTTCTTTGATAAGATTGGTTTCCAGCATGAGGGCTTCGAGTTCGCTGTTGCACTCGATGTAGTCGACATCACAGATTTTCTCCACCATTTTTTTCACCTTCAGGGACTGGGCTTTGGACAGCTGAAAGTATTGGGCCACTCGGTGCCGAAGGCTTTTGGCTTTACCAACATAGATCACTTCTCCCTTTTCGTCCTTCATCTTGTAGACGCCGGGGGTTTGGGGGAGGGTTTTGAGGATGCCTTTGATTTTGTCGAGAATGATTTGGTCGTTCATCTGAGTCAAAATAAACGCCTTCATCATAGGCTGATTTCGGCTTTTTGGTCAAGAATTGTGTACGTACGAAGGGTCATGCTTGGTTGCTTGACGGATTCTGAAAATCTCATTAATGTGTCGCCACTTCGGTTTGGGTATTTCATATTTTTCCATATGCAGGCTCCTCAAACTCCTTTTTCCACACCTCAAAAATCCCTTCGGGAGCTTTCTCCTATCGCCGCGGAGGCGAGAAGATTGAGGGGTGTGTTAGAACAATCTCCTTTCCAACAGTCTAGGGACGCTCTGCTCCGTGAATCAATCGATCGCCGTAGAAAGCTCCTGGATGAACTTCGGAGTGCTGGTTTGGAGGTCTCTTCGGTGCAGTATCCAGGAGATGATGCTGCCCGTGAAAAAAGCCATGAAGACCTTTCCCTTCGCGATGATGGAGGAAAGCTCTTGGAAACGCTCGTGCGGATTCCTGTCTTTACGGCTGACCAATTGGAAAAAGTCTATCAGATCGCGGATAAATATCGATTGGGGGTGATGTCGGTGGGAGCCAGGACGAGTGCATTGGGGGTTTTCTCAGCTTGGGAAGCGGCCCGAATGCATGGTTTGGAGGGGGTGCTCTGTGTGGATTTGCCGGCATGTTGGCTGACGGGACAGGGGAGTGGGGACATGAAAAAAAAGGGCATGCCTCCTGTTCGTCTCGATGAGAAAGGACAAGAGCAAGCATTGAACCGACCGGTCGACCTGCTCGATGTGCCAGAGCTCGCATCAGGTGAGGAATGCTTGGTGTCCGACGAACTTCCTCTGGCCGTTATCAAGCATCCTGAAGGTCTGCACCGAGTGATAGCCCACGCGACGGTAACGGTGTCCCAGGTGAACGCATTTATTCAGGAAGTCTTGCCTTCGGACGAGTATCATTACCAGATTCTTCCTGATTTGACGAGCAAGGAGCAAGCGGCTTTGGGAGGAGTGATCGCGACAGGCGCTCAGGGCGGAAATCGCGCTTCGGCGAGGGTTGATCTGCTGCGTTGTACCGTGCTGGATGGACTTGGAAAACGAGTCTTGGAAGGTGAGGATGCGAAAAATATCGTGGGATATAATGGCTATTTAGGGACTTGTGTGCAGGCGGAGTTTGAGATCACGCCATTCCCAAAGTATTCATTTGGAGTGCTCTTGCCTATCCGAGGTCTCACGACGGAAGAGATGTGGGACAACATGATGAAGTTTCAAGGACTGGTGTCTCCCCATTGCTTTCATCCCTCGAAACTGTCTGAGCAATCAGCAGGGCGAGATCAGTCGTTTGTGACCGGTCTGGAAATCCTCGGACGTGATTCTTTGGAAATGGGCATTGAAAAACATGGAGGAAGAGTGGAAGAGTTGAAGGTGCTTTTGGAACGATTCCCTGAGGCGAGGGCCTTCATTTACGTGACAGGTGCAACGAAGCTGGGGAGTGATGGAGAGCTGGACTTTGCGAGTCTTTTACAGGATCCATTGTTTTCAGGAACCTTGGGTACCAACACTGACACGGATGATTTGGAAGAGGCTTTTGATGGTGATTTCCTAGTCATGAAAGATCCTGAACAAAAACCACATGTGGGAGTGTATCCATTGATGGATGCAGGCCTTTTGAAGGAGGTCGATGCAGTTCGCCACAGCGCTCCTGAAGTGGCGCGAGCGGAAGCGGAAAAACTGGGAAATGTGACCCAATCTACCGACTTCAATATTCAGTTTACCGGCGATGAAGAATCCCAACAACGTGCCCGTGCCAAAGTGGCGGCTTTGTTTGCCAAGTATCAGTCGGCGTTTGAGGCAGGGCCGTACCGAGTCGATGTGTATGGTCACCTTTATCCCGGCATGGTCGAAAGCCCAAAGGGGGGAGGCATGGATCCTCATGTGCGGATTTCACTCAAGCTGAGTGATCCTGATACTCGCAACGATTCACCAGAACGGGTCAACGAAATGAAATCGCTTCAAGGCACTTTTTACAATGAACTCTTAGCCTTGGCGGGTGTCGACGGTATGGTGGTAGCCCCGCCGGAAAAGAGTCATCTGACGAATGACAAGTATGTGGCGTGGGAGCGCCTGGTGCATCCAGCGAAAGTCCTCCGTCTCGATCGACGTGTGTTGGCGCAGTATTCCGTCGAGGATCGTCGAAAGCGCCTTTTGGCAGGGTTTCGTGTGCCCCTGGAGCTTCCTTCTGAGCCGGGTCGCGGGATGAAGAGCTTTTTCTCGGCTTCCTTGCTGCCCTCGGGTGATCGAGCCAGTGATCTCAATGCGTACGCGGATGCGGTGATGGAGTTGTCCCAGCTGTCGCATCGTGGACCTGAGATCAAGGCGATGCTGCGGGAAGTGGTGGTCAGTCTTCGAGAAGCCTTGAAGCTTCATCCTTTTCGACAGCACCCATTGTATATCGAAAGTGTTGAGGAAGGACGAATGATCATTGAACGAAACCTCGGTCCGGATCATGGATATGAGATCGTCGAAGTATCTGATGCGGTTGATTTCGAAACGATCGATGAAACAACGTTTGATCCAAAGAAGTTCTATTTGATTCCGGCGGAATCCCTGGGAGGCATCCCTGGCCTTTGCATCATGATCACTCCTCACGGAGCAGTACAAAAGGCTGATAAGCGTAAGAAGCAAGGCTTGAACAAGGAGGTGTTCCGAAATCTCTCGGAGATGTTTCACCTGTATCCGTATCAAACGTCCGAGACGCCGAATATTCCCGCGATCGCGTATTTAGGGTTGGCTTTGCAAAAGGATGATCTGGCGGATCAGTCTGGGGTGACGGTTCCTCGAGTGCTGACGGTGAACCCTGGGCCTACCCAACTCCATCAGCATGTGCGTTCGGTAGCCAAGAAGCAGGGCTTTGTCGAGTCCGTTACTGTGGAAGAACAACAAGCGGATGTCGACGCTTTCCGGAAATTCTTGCGCATGCCGGAGGAGATTCGCTTGGGATTCACTGGTTCAGCTACCCAGTGCATGCAGCACCTGGGAGAGGCTCTTGCCCGACACCTCCATCAGGTACGGTTGATCCAGGTCGTGAATGGGGCTTTCAGCGAACGAATGAACAAGATTTTGAAATCGCATGGATTGCCGGTGTCCACCTTGAAGACCCCTTGGACGACCGCTGAACAGTCTCAGGTGGAATTTGTTTCCAATGAACTGGGTCGCATGATGAAGGAAGCAAAGGAAGAAGGGAAGAAGCCGGTACTGTTTGTCACTCCGCACAAGACCTCTACCACGGCTGACTTCCATCCGGATGTGCTGATCCATCAGTTGGCGTATCGAGGGTTTCAGATGGGGAAGGATTATGAATTGGTCTGCGATGTGACTTCTGGACTGGGGGCGATTGATTACTTTACCGAATCCACCCGAGCAGGCGGCATGAGTTTCTTTGGTTCGGTCCAAAAGGCACTGGGATGTCCGGCGGGGATGGGAGTTTTCGGTCTTTCTGAAGGGCTGTCCGGACTTCTCTTGAGCGAGGATGGACCTACTGGTTTGAAATCAGCGGTTGACAGAACAGAATCTGGAACAGTCCACAATCGATTCGGACTGAGAATGCTTGGGGAAAAGAGCCGGTATGAGTTGGAAAAAGGACGGGATGTGAGCAAGGTGCATGAGGAAACCCGCCAAAAGCTCCACACGGTGCTGGGCTTTATGGCTTTGCATCCGGCGCTCTGCATGCAGGTCCCCAGCGCGGAAGACCAGTCCCCGCTCTTGGTAGGGATGTATTCGCTGCTCTGCAATCTCAGTGTGGCGGGGCGTCTCATGAAAGAAATCTTCGGATATCACATCGGCGCGGGGTATGGCCCGTATGCCAATGAATCCATTCGGGTGTACCTTCCCACCATTGATACGAGTGATTTGGATCAGCTCTTGACGGCCTTGCACGCCGTGCTTCAGCTCCCGGAAGTCACTCAAACGGTAAACCAAAAGGCTCCGCTTGTTTCGCTGCGCGAACCGCATGATCCGCTTCAGGTGTTGAAGCATTTGGTGACGAGCGAAGTCCGTCCTGATGATATTTTCGTCAATGGCCTTGGTTTGGGGTGGATCCGCCGTTTGCAGTACACCCTCGAATTGGGAGGCCACACCACGTACGGTTCATCGGAAAACCTCGATGAAATCCGCCGGATTTTGACCACTTCTTTGAAAAATCGTCGGAGCTTGTTGGAGTCGTACACGATTTTGGAAGCAAAGATTGATCGGATCCGGGATATTCTTTTGGAAGGAGATCAGATCAGCCTCGGAACGGTCGACGCGCTTATTTCCGACATGTATCGGGATCTGGGAGAAATCGTGTTGATCCTCGAGAAGTACGCCAAGGACGCGCCGAGACTTGAAGATGGGCGTATCAAGTGGCCTTTGGCGGCGACGCAGGAGCAGTTGAAGAATGGGAATGGCAAGCACTAGATTTGGTCGGACACGTTAAAGCCCGCGGCCGACGATGTCGGCCGCGGGATGGGACTTTGAAGCGGTAGGTTTTTACGATTCTTTGTAGGGGCCGAAGATTGCCCCTGTTGTTAAGATTCCTGGAATTCCACTCAGTTGGGCCTGAATTCCTAGGTTGCTGTTGTTAAAGCTAACACCAACTCGGTATTCCAGTTCGACACTCTGTCCGGCTTGAAGCTGGATTGGAGTGTTGAAAAGCAGAGACCCTCCTAGCGTTGTTTCGTTTTGTGTCAGAAATGGGTAGATAAAGCCTACTAAGCTATTTCCGCTTCCATCAAGAACTTCAATGGACTCTACTTCAAGCCCTTGACTCTTGAAGAGGGTCAAGTTGACTCCCTGGATAGTTGCGTCTTCGAGTGCGGTGACCCGCACTCGCAACAGCTCGTTTGATGAACCGTTGGAGAGAGTTTGGTTCCCTGTTGTGAGGGACAAGATCTCCACTTGTATGGGTGCACCCTCGAAGACAACGAGAGGCCCTGCAATTGGTCCAGTGAATGCAACAGCTGAGTCCCGTGAAACTGCCACCATATCGGTCAGAGTGGCTTGAAGTACCCCTGTTTCTTCCGGGAACGCTGTGACCTCGAGTACGATTTGAAACTGTGCTGACTCTCCCGCCCTGAGCACTAGGGGTGAGTCGAGGGTGATCCGGTACTGTAGGTGGCCCATATTTGCTACTTGATTTGTACCTCCTTGAAAATCTACCAACTGAGGGTCACTAAACGACAGTGACCCTCCAGCATTGAGCAGGAAATCGAAAGACATGACTGCAATCTCTGCTTGTGCTGAGATTTGAAGTTCAAAGACGGAAAAACTATTTTGCCCGCTGATTGGGCCGTAGAATTGTGACTGAGAAGTCGAAACCTCCTGGAGATTATACTGTGCAGCTGCAACAGAAAAATTGTTCACGACCGTGTTTCTCTCCGCCGGCCCGCAGGCCGAAAGGAAGAGAGCGACGATGATCAGGAGGAGGGGGTTTTTGTTTCGGATGGGACTTCCTGCTTTCTTAGAAAAAGAGACAGAAGACGACTAACAACTAACTGACTGTAGGAAACGACACAGCAAATGAAGAATTTTCTTCCGCTGGTGTGTCGTTTCCTTTTTCTTTTACCGCTTGATGTCAAAGTCCAATGCCATGAGCAGAACTCATAACGTATGGATTATATAATATAATTTTAAATTGTCAAGTATTTCGTGGTTCAATACCTTTTCTTCTTCCACTTCGACCGGAGTTCTCCGCTTCGTCCCCCTCGACCCCCTAGCCCCCTTAAAAAGGGGGAACACCCCCTCGACTTCGGTCGAAATGACAAAGAAAAGAGAGACTGCCTCCTAACCCCCTGGCCCGCCTTTACAAAAGGTGAGCTCCTCCTCACATTTTTTTAAAAAAAAGCAGGAGGGGTGTGTTCCTCCCCTTGTAAGGGGCCGGGGGTTAGCAGGGTGCTTTTTTTGCTTTATTCACTCTTTCCGTACTTCTTATCCAACTCTTTTTCCTTCACGCGCTGACGGGCTTCAGAGTCAGCCCGTGCCCACGTGTAGTCTTCAAAATCCGTGAACTTGAGGATTTCTGAAGTCCAAGGGTGTCGATCCAAGATTGCCTTGGCCATGAGCTGGCAGACCTTGCGGTAGTTCGGATGACCCTGAGGAGTGGTGCGCAGCTCGATCATGTGCTCGGCGGCGCGTAGGTTCATCCCCATGGTCCAGCGGATGTTGTAGCCGAAGAGGACAACGTACTGGGCGGCGAGAGGGTTGATGTCCTGGCGGATTTTGGTGTAGAGCTCTTCACAAATGGTCCGGGCTTCTTGGATCTGGTCTGCCACGCCGGCGTCGATGAGGTCCTGCGGCATGTTGAAGCCGATATTTGGCGTGATCAATTGGCGTTGCTGGGTGAGCATGCGGTGGCGCTGGAGGTCGCGGTAGGAGCCGAAGTCGGTGATGATGTCGAAGACCAGTGGGTAGCCTTCTTCGAGCGCTCGGTCAGGCCGGTGGCGACGGTGCTGTCGGTCGCCGACGTAGCTTTCCAGGATTTCGAAGCGCTCTTCTTCGGTCATTTTGCTGACTTTTTCCACGACTTTTTGCAGGGAGACTTCACAGTTTGGATAGAGCATTTGGGCAATTGTCTTCACGAGGAAGTATTCGTCCTGGTCCATGCCTTCGTGAGATGAAGGAAGCAGATGGACGGTCGTTCCGTCTTCTTTTTCCACTTTTTCTTTGAAGACTTCTTTGCCGAGTTCGCGCATTCTCTGACGTTTTTCCGCAAGCCATTCGCTCCTTTTGGCTCGTTTGACGAAGGCGGCGATGATTTTATTCAGGGCTGAATGGCACTTTTCAGCGATGTCGTGCATTTCGGCGACGTCCTGGGTGTAGAGGTGGCTGAGGAGTTCCTGGTAATAACGGCCATTGCCGAACATACCGACATTGGTGAGCGTAGCGGTGGGCAAAATCACGCGGATGGTGTCGCAGGTCTTGGTCTTCAGGTCGAAGTTGTAGGTGCGCTTGAAGGCTTTTTGGTCCTTTTCTTCGTTCAAGTCGGATAGCTTCTGCTTTGAACCGGTGCCGAGGATGTCGTATTCGGCTTCCTCGATGGGTTTTTTAGTTTTGTAGTAATTCGTCAATGGTTCGATCAAATCGTGATAGATCTGAAACACCCGATCCATGCCTTCTTCGTAGGCTTGCGCGTGAGCTGACTCCATGATTTCTTTCGGTCGGAGGTATTTCCACTTTCCATGTTCATCTTTTTGATCGTAGTAGACATACCGGCTGGACTGCTCGATCGGTGATCCGCCGATACGGCGGTCCTGGATCGTTTTGGTCGCGAGGTTGGAGATGTTTTCAAAGCTGACATTGGCCCCTTCCAGTTCGCCTACCGAATCATCGCCGTAGGCCACCAAGATGCGTTCGATCAGTTCTTGGGCGTGCTTTGGGTCTATGACTCCTTCCTTCAAAAACTCCTTCACGAAGGTTTCCCGAAAGCTTCCGAGCGCGCGTGAGTATCGGGCAAATACCGAGCCCACAATGCCGGGCAAGCCGGTGATGGCGAAGACATTACTGTCGACGTCGGTGACGTATTTGCTGAGAAGTTCGCGTTCTTCGGGGGAGAAGGGCATGGGAGGGACGATTAGGACTATTGGGACTATTGGGACTATTGAGACTATTGAGACTATTGAGACTCTTGGGGGAAATCCCATTCGTCTCCTGTTTCTCAAGCGTCTCCTGTTTCTTGCACATCGAGTATATCGAATCACCCGTTCTCGTGAAGTCGAAAAATTGATAACTCTCACAATCCCTAGTAGAATGGCTTTGATCTAAACGAATTCATGGCGAAAAGCCCTTCAGAAAAGAATGGAAAGACTCCTGAAAAGTCTTTAGGCTCTGTTCCTTTTGACCAGATGAACAAAGACCTGCGGGAGGCCACTGGGAAGCTCTTGGAAACGACGGGAGTCATGCATTCCTTTATGCAGTCTTTGCAGGCTTCAGGGTTTAAGGAGTATATAGATTATCTCGGAAGTCCATGGAGGGCGTTTTGGATTAATTTTGCTATGGGCGTAGCCCGTGGACTGGGGTTTGTGATCGGAGCAACGGTGGTGGTGGCGATCGTGGTGTGGATTATTTCCCAAGTGTTGACCCAGTTGCCGATCGTGGGAGATTTCTTTGAGACCTTGCAGGAGTTTTTGTCCGAGGATAATTTACGAAATGTCCAGTCCGGGAATCTTGGAGATACGTTTTCCAGGATGTTTGATGCCTTTAAAACCAATGTGCTAGAAAATACCCCTCAATAATTCTTTATTTATTGTTTATGCAGATCTCATGGAATGGCGGTTCGACAGTTGAACTGAACATGAAGAAATCAAAGGCTCTTTTGAATCCAGCCCCGAAAGCAAAGTTGGAGGATTATCAGGTGATTGTTTATGACCGTTCCGATGAGAAGCACGCTGAAATGGAGGGAGATTTGATGGTTGATTGGCCAGGTGAATACGATGTATCAGGCTTTAGTTTCCAGGGGTATGAAACCCGAGGAAAGAAAGATCCAGTGATTGCCTACACCTTTTTTTCGGCTCAGGGAAATGTGACCTGGTTGGGAGAAATGTCAGAATACCCTTCTGATGAGTTTATAGAAGCCCTTGGAGAAGTGCATGTGCTGCTCGTTCCGGTGGGAGGTAAAGATGTCTTGAACGCGAAGGATGCGTATCGTTTGGTCGAAGCTTTGGAGCCATTGGTCGTCATCCCGATCTGCTATGGAGATGATCGCGACGGGCTGTCCGAATTCCTCAAGGAAATGGATGTGAAGATGCCGGAGGCCAAGAAATCCTTCGAATTCAAGAAGACAGAGTTGAGTGAGGGGAATATGGAGCTCGTGCTGCTTCAGCCTTAAGGGGCTGGGGATGTGGTTCACGGATCAAATATTTGACCGCTTCGGGGTTAAAGCTTTGAGGGTGGAAATGAGCATCAAGGATGCCGAATGCCACGTTTCGCTTTGTCCCCATGGCGAAATGATGGAGTCCCCACATGCTGGGGGCGTTGATTTCGAGAATATGAGCGTTTCCTCCCGAAAGGGGTTGTGTTTCATCTTCTACCATGAAATCCAGCGCGAAGGTTTTTACTCCGAGGGTTGCCGAGAGTTTTTCTAAGAGCCTATGGTAGTCTGGATGGACGGAATCGGTGACATCGATGGGATCACCTCCTACGCCGACATTGGCTGCTTTGCGCAGGCGGACATGGCGGTTTGCATCAGGGATTCTTTTGTACTTCAAGCCTTGCTCCGCCAGGAGGGCGTGGGTTTCTTTGGTGACGATGATCAGGTTTTTTGCCTTGAAATGGGCCTTCTCACGGTTTTTTTGATGGACGAGCTCCTGCACGGTATGGATCCCATCTCCGATGACATTGGCGGGGATTCTGCGGCAGGCGGCGAAGAATTTTCCTCCCACGGCTTGGATGCGCAGGTCGTGGCCATGGACGTATTCTTGGATGATTCCTCTGCTTTGGTATTTTTCGAGAATGAACTTTGCTGACTGCAGGACGGCTGATTCGTGCGTTTCCAGGAAAACGTCCCGGCCCAGGCCTTGGTTTTCTGGTTTTACCACGACTCGATTGAGGTGAAATTCTTTTTCCCAGAGCCATTGGAATTCTTCCAAAGTGTGGAAGCAGAAGGTTTTGGGGGTGGGGATCTGCTCTTTTTTGAAAAGCTCGTAGGCCAAAAATTTGTGCTTGGTCAGGTATTTGGCGGCGTGGGAGAGATCCGGGTACTCGTTTTGACCGATGATGATCATTTCCCGACCTGTCTTGTGGTCGATGATCTTGTGACCCAGCCGATTGAGCTCGGCAAAGTGCTGCAGGGATTCGATCAAGTAGCCTTGGTTCAGGGCTTCTTCCAGCAGGTATCGCAGGTGCAGGGATGCTTGAGGATGGAAGCGAAAGGCCTCCAAGGATGAATGTTCCACGCGTTCGGCTTAACGAATAGTTCGCGTCTATGGAGCGATTATAGGAAGAACCCGACGGTGGTCAATGGGGAATTCTCGGGTTGTGTTTTTTAGGCTTTTGCGTAAAATGTCGAAGGCGAGGATGATTATCCACGCCTTCGATATATATGCACACATAGCTCAGCTGGATAGAGCATCGGTCTTCGGAACCGAGGGTCGGGGGTTCGAATCCCTCTGTGTGCACCATGATCTGTACCCCAAAAAGGAGATTGACTAGAAGCATGTCATTTTTTGAAGTGTAAATTTGCACCCTTTTGACCAGTTGGACTAAGGAATCATTAAGTTAAAATGAAACGAAGATAAGTATGTTCTTGACTAAGCTGGCTGAGTTTCATTACGATTGGGCGTACATTAAGTTGAGTGAGATTTTATGCAGCAACTTTTGTTAGCACTCGTTGGAGAATTGAATAGTTCTGTTTTTGTTTTGTTTGTAATTTTGGGGATTGTTGTTTACGGCACCTATCGTTTGGGATGTTGGCACACAAAATTTGATGTTCATGATAAAAGGGTAGAAAAGATTGAGGGACTTGCTGAAAAAGTCGTTTCTTTGACTACTAAGGTTGATTTGATTTACCAGAATACAAATCCTAATGCACCTTTAAGGTCTAATAGTCCTTTAAGTCTAACAAAGATTGGAGAACAAATTTTATTGGCTGTTGATGCTGAGAATATTTTCTCAAAGTATTCTGATCGTATGATTTCTGAAGTGGAAAAAATGTCTCCGAATAATGCCTATGATATTCAACAGGCTTCATTGGATGTGGCTCGGACGAAAATGATCGATCTTTTAGATTCAAAAGAATTGAGTCTTATAAAGCAAGAAGCATTTAATAGAGGTATCTTAGTTGAGGATGTGATGAGTGTTTTTGGGTATCTTTTAAGAAATCACATTTTAGATATAAAAGGAATCCCGTTAACGGATGTCGATAAACACGATCCTGCTCAATCAGAATAATTTATCTTTTCAGCACCGCTGTCCTGGGCAGCCCTGCCAGATCATGCTTGATTTCGAAGTGGTATTCAGGAAAGGCCGCTCTCGCTTCTTTTTCCATGCGTTCCGCTTGGCTGAAGCCGATCTCCATGAAAAGGGCTTGAAGGTTCAGTTTTTTTTCTTTGATTTGTTGCCAAGTTCTTCGATAGAGCTCGAGGCCGTCACTTCCGCCGAAGAGGGCGAGATGGGGTTCGTACTGCTCGGTTTCTTCGGAAATAAAGCGGTTGGTTTCGGTGCCGATGTAGGGGAGGTTGGCGAGGATGGTAGCTGGTAGGTGGTAGGTAGTATCCCTCGGCTCCGCTCGGGAGAGCGCTGGTAGCTTCGAGAGGAGGTCTGACTGGATGAATTGGAGATTGTTGCTGGGGTAGCGCTGAAGATTTGTTTTGGCTACTTCCAGAGCTTCTGAGGATATTTCCAGGGCGATAATCTCATGATCAGGGAGTTCGTGTGCGAGGGTGATAGCGATGGCTCCGGAACCTGTTCCTAAGTCTATGATGGTTTTCACTTCTGGATTTTTTTTGGCGAACTCGATGACATCTTCGACGATTTCTTCGGTTTCTGGGCGGGGGATGAGGACGCGTTCGTCCACGTAAAAGGAGTGGCCGAAGAATTCTTTTTCGTGGGTGATGTAGGCGATGGGTTTTCCGTTTTTTCGTTGGGTTACGAGTTCTTCAAAGTGTTTCACTTGAACTTCCGTGAGAGATTCCTCCGAATGGCTGATCAAATAGCTTCGGTCTTTTTTTAGGACATGGGCTAAGAGCAGCTCAGCGTCGAGGGTGGGGGTGGAGGAGTTTTTGAGCGCGCTTGAAGAGTGGACGAGGAGGTCTTTGATAGTCATTGTGTTGGGAAATAGGAGACGATTGGGAGTAAGAAGACGATGGTGAGGAATTCCTTTCTGAATCGTCCCGATCATCCCATGTTTCTCAATCGCCACAATAAAGCTAAAACATCGATGTTTGATCTTCGCTCGCTTTCTTCGCCTTCTTCTTTGGTTCCGTTTGAAACACGTCTTGGAGGTCTTCGCTGGAAATGCCATTCGACTTGCGCCAGTCGCGGATTCTACGAATCAGCGAATAGAACTGCATGGACTCGAAGAGCTTTTCGATTTTTTCCATATCGAAGTCGTGGGCTTGGCAGGCTTTGAGCTGGTAGTCGATGTCGACATCGCATTTGATGGTGGCGAGCTGTTGGGAAAAATACGCATCTTCTTTTTGGTCGCGGAGCAGTTCTTGCTTTTTGCCCTTCACCTTTTCTAAGTTCGCATAAATGCCATCGAGACTGTCGAACTCTTGCAAGAGCTGAATGGCGCCGACTTTGCCGATGCCTTTGACGCCCGGGATATTATCGGAGTTGTCGCCTTGGATGGCCTTGTAGTCGACGACTTGGTCGGGGCGAATGCCGTATTTGGTGAAGACGTCGTTCGGGTAAAAACATTCGGTGGCTTTGTAGCCTTTGTGGAGGTTGGAGACGCAGGTCTTGTCGGTGACGAGCTGCATGGCGTCCATGTCGCTGGTGACGATCTTGTTGTGGAGTTCGGGGTGTTGCTTTTCGTTGGTGGTCACGATCGTGCCGATGATGTCGTCTGCTTCGACCCCATCTTGGCGGAGAATGGGGATGTTCATGGTGCGGACGATTTCTTCGATGCGGGGTATTTGAGCATAGAATTCATCTGGTGCTTTCACCCGGCCGGCTTTGTATTCTTTGTAGACTTCGTGTCGGAAAGTCGGAGCGGCAGTATCAAAAGCGGTGGCGATGTACTGAGGGTTTTCCTGGTGGAGGATGGTCATCAGGATCGAGCTGAAGCCGTAGACGGCATTGACGAGTTCGCCTTCTCGAGTCTTCAGAGGAGGTAATGCATGAAAAGACCGATGCATGATCGAGTTGGCATCGAGGATGACGAAGAGGGTTTGGTTTTTGTCTGCGGTTTTCATGATGTATTATTGCATACTAATTGTCGTACCTGTCTAGGTGTGGAATCTTGAAAAAAGTTCGTTTTTGGCTTATAATTCTTTAATAACCAGCTTGAAGTTTCTTCCTCTTTTACCTGTTCATTAAACCCTGGTTGTGAATAAAAAACAAAAAAAAGAACAAAAGCAGAAAGATTGGGGATTGTCCGTGGATGGTGCTATTCCGCTCGTTCTCGTCGATGAATCCGTGGACCGTGCTATTCAAAAAATTCTCCAAGAAATCATCGATGGCATTACCTCTATTGGGATCCAATTGGTGTTTGTGGAGCCGAAAGATGAGGAATCTCGCCATTCATTGATGCAGTTTCAGCAGAAATACCCTCAGTCGGTAAAAGTGCTTAGCCGTTCTCAAATCGATTCGGATGCTTTTGACATCGCTCTTTTGGACGAACTCAATCCGAGCCGGTTGGCAGAACTCCGAGAGCATAAACTCGTCCCATTAGCAGGAAAAGGTGTCGTGCCTTTTGACCCCATTCAGGAAAAGGGCAATGGGTTTGTTTTTGAACCAAAAAACTCCTGGTCGCTCTTTGCGGCCTTTGTGCGTGCCGCGGAAACGTATCGTTTTCCTTACGACTGGCAAAACATCGTCAAGGCGGTGGCGAAAAGTGCCTAAGCCGACGGGATCATCCTGGACCAGTTTTCCACCGCTCTTCGCAGCGGTTCGTTTTTTTTGATGGCTGCATCGAGTTCTATGCCTTGGGTGGCCATTTCGATGGCGTATTGGAGTGCTTCAGCTCCTGCTTTGACCCCATCCGGGTGCTGTTCGATTCCGTTGCCGATTTGGAGGACGAGGTCGTATCCATGGTGCTTTAGGATCTGCTCGATTTCCGCTGGGTGGGTGTCTTTCGTATAGATCGGGAAGGTCGTTTTGATCAGTTCTTGGAAGGAAGTCAGGTTTTCGATGGCTTGATCGATATCAGGTAGGCTCGCATCTAAGGCTAGAAACTCCACGCCGATCATTCGGTAGATCTTCGCCAATGCTGCCGTGGACCACCCGAAAGACCCGCGGGTGATGTGTCCTATGCCCTGTTGATGGACCATGAGGTCGAGATGGAGTTCGTGGCATATCTTGAGTCCTGAAAGGATGCCGTTCCACCCGGCTTGAATCCCATTCAGCGCTACGATGTTGACGCCTGCTTTTTTAGCGTGTTGTGCCCGTTGCTGTAGTTCAGAGATCGTTCCAGCGGTGATATTGGGGATGTATCGTTTGGCAGATTTGCTGCGGCTTTCACAGTTGACCATTTCATTCGAGAGGAAATCGATGCGGTCCTCAAACTTCTCTCCTCTCGCAGCCGTCATCATGTCACTGTCCATCACCATGTCACAGCCGCCCATCCACATCAGGTAGGATTTTTCGAGGCATTCTTTGATCGTTGCTGACGAATGAGGGAGGAGCATTCCGCAGCTGAGGGGACGTTCCCAGATGTTCATTTCTGCTCGGAGTTGATGAATTCCTTTCAGGGGTCCTGAAAAGGCTTTCTCCAGGTTTTTTGGCCAGAAAATGTCGCGTATTTTGATGGATGTTGCCTGTGGAAACTCGAAGATTTTGCCACCGATGACGCTCAGGTTTTGGGGAAGGTTTTCTGATTCAAAGTATGCTTCGGGGTACGCGATTTTGCAGGCAAATGATTCCTGGTGAAGGTCAAAGATCTTGAGAGGGCGTGTGATGGAAAACCCCAAAAATGCCCCCAGTTCGTGGAGGCATTCGTGAAATGAATCATTGCGAAGCGGCTGGATGGTATAGCTGACGACCACATCCGTTTCTGTGGGCCGGTAGTCAGCCACGAGGAAACGATTCATGGAGTGGAGATTAGCTGAACAATTACTGAGAGAGTTCCATCATCATTTCAGGAGTCATCCCTTCAGGAAGCTCTGGAACGCCTGATTCCATGCCTCCTGAGAAACCTCCACCGAGCAGGGCGGCGGGATCAAAGACTTGCGCGTTTTCCGGTTTCTCGATGGTTACGGATTTTTCTTCGTGTTCGATATCGAATTCAACCCTTGCTTTTCCGGGAGTGGTTCCTGAAAGAGCGAGGTCGATGTATCCAGTGCTGGTATTGTCGTCCATCGTTCCTTCGAACGACGCCATCATTTGTTGGTTTTCCGTCGGGTCAGTTGCCTTGATGTCTCCTTTGACCCAGGTAAGGTCGTAGTCGTTGTCGATTTCGACTTTGAGGCTATAGCTGATGGTTGAGAACAGCATGTCGATGGCCTCTAAGTCCTCTTCCGTCATCGGTGATTCGTTCAGTTCACTCACTTCTTTCAGGTAGGCTTTGAGTTTTTCCTGGTTGATCACCACCTCGTATCGTCCGTTGCCAAGGTCTTCTTTCACTTCGAAGAAGTGGTGTTTTTTTGCCACTTCAGCGATTTCTGCTCCGGTGAAGTTTTCAATGGCTACGTCCGTTGTTTCCAGATCTCCTCCCGGAAGTGAGATCCATTGGGATTTGTAGAGGTTTCCGATCAGGTTGGCCATGACATTGGTCTGAGGGTCCCCGGTGTCGATATTCACGTTTTCCATGAAGAGGTACAGGGTTTTTTCGAGCATGCGTACCTGGGCTTTCAGATCGATTTTGCCTTTTTGGCCTTCGATTTCTCCATTGGCGCTGAGGTCGAGCGCGATGGCTGACTTCACGTTTTTTTTGTCAGTCCCATCGAATTGGACATTTCCAGAACCGGAGATATCCGCTCGGTTGTTTTCCGCTTCAATGTTCCCTTTTCCAGAAAAGGTAATTTCCCCTGATTGGTAACCAGCATTTTTTTCGGCCATTTTTTCCCAGGCCATGTTGATGACGGTTTGAGCATCTCCTTCGGGAGCTTTTTTACATCCGGTCAGGGTAAAACCAAGGCTCAAGACGACGATCAGGGACAAGAACTTTTTCATAGGATCATTAAAAGAGAAAGTGACAGGAGGATACTGGAAAATGGCGGTTTCGTGAACCTGAGATACTTGCGTGATGGGGTTTATAGTTTATAGTTAAGAGTTGATAGAATATTGATGGGACCATGAACTCTCAACTCTGAACTCTCAACGTATCGTCAAATTGTCGCAATGGATGATCACCTTCAGGTTTTTTCCGGTTTTCATCGCTTCCTTGATTTCTGTGCTGGAATAATTGATCTTTCCGGTGCCGATGGGTTCGTTGTGGGTATTGACGATGTAGACGGTGTCTTTGGATTCCACGCCATCGCTGATTTCTTTGATGCCGACCATGAGGAGGCTTTTGCGCTTTTTCAGTGCCGCGGCAGCGCCGTCGTCGACCATGACCGTTCCCTTGGGCATCGACATGTGCTTGAGCCAGTGCTTGAAGCGGCTGAGTTTTTTCGCTTTTTGAGGCTTGAAGTAGGTTCCCACTGGTTTTTTTGTATCCACCAGGTCGTGCAAAATGTTTGCAGCTGTTCCACGACCCAAGAATGTTTTGATCCCGGCTTCACTGGCGATTTTGATGGCCTGTACTTTGGCGATCATCCCTCCCAGCCCCATGCTGGAGCTGGAACCACCGCACTTTTTTTCCAGCTCGGCGTCGATTTTTTCGACGATGTGAATCGGTTTCGCGTCGGGGTTCAGTCGCGGGTCTTTGTCGTAGAGGGAGTCGATATCGGAGAGGATGATGAGCTTGTCTGCCTTGATGGAGACAGCGGTCAGTGCCGCGAGGAAGTCATTGCCATTGAAGGTCACGCCATTGTTGGCGACGATGTCGTTTTCGTTGAGGATGGGGATCACCCGAAAGCGAAGATAGCCTTCCAGGGTATTCACGAGGTTCTGGTATTCCGTCCGGTCGGCAAAGTTGTCGCGGGTGATCAGGCACTGGGCGATCGGAATGTCGTGCTTGGAGAAGACATTATGATACTTCCACATGAGGTGCCCTTGGCCGAGCCCTGCGTACATTTGTCGTCGGACCTGTCGTCGTTTTTCATCGGTAAAATCGATGATGTTTCTGCCGGAAGCGACGGCTCCCGAGCTCACCACCAAGATTTGATGGCCTTCTTCGTACAGTTCGGCGATTTGTTCCGCTAGGTGGACCAGGACTTTATTGTTGAGAGATTTGTCCGGATTGGTCAGGACGGCGGAGCCGATTTTGATAACGATTTTTTGAATGCAGTACATGGGGGAGGGTTTGGAGGATTGGTAGGGTACGGACGGTACGGAGGAGAATGCATTTCTCGTTCGTACCCTTCGTACCATTCGTACCTTACGTACCCTTTATTTTCTGATCAGGTATTAAGAGATTCCCAGATGTCTTTTGAGAATTCTTTCGAGTGTGGAGAGATCTTCTTTTGAAGCATCGGACAATTTTTTTTGAAGTCTGCTTTTGTCAACCGTGGCGATTTGATCGACCATGGCTTTTGATTTTTGTTTTCCGATCAGGACGTATGATTCGGATGGATACAGTTTTTGTGTGTTTGAACTCAATGGCACGACTTGAACCCGACGAGAAACATCATTGAAGAGATCAATACTGATGATGATGGCTGGTCTCGTTTTTTTGATCTCTGAATGAAGAGATGGGTCGAATGAAACCCACCAGATCTCACCTCGTTTCATCGTATGAATCGTTAAGAAGATTTTCTGTCCACTCCTTTGCTTCATGTTCTCTTTCAGTGTCTTGGCTCATTTCCCAGTATCCCTTTTTTAGTTGTTGCTCTGAGTCGATGACATGAGGTCTGGCGAGATTTGCTAGAAAACGGCTAATATTTCTTTTTCCAGCGATTTTATACAGGCCTTTGTAAATGTCGGAAGGGATGGTGATGGTAAGTTTCTTGTACTTCATAGGTTGGATATTATCTACACGTATTATACACGTATTGAATACGTATTTCAATGACCCGTTTAAGTTCTTATGTTCCCTTTACTGCTCACCAGCCACTTATAGCTCGTCAGCTCGCGCAACCCCATTGGGCCTCTGGCGTGGAGTTTTTGGGTACTGATGCCGATTTCGGCGCCGAGGCCGAATTGGGCGCCGTCGCTGAAGGCGGTGGAGGTGTTTACGTAGACACAGGCGGCGTCGACTTCGTGGAGGAATTGGTCGGCGTTTTTCTTGTTTTTGGTCACGATAGATTCGGAGTGTTTCAGCGAGTACTGACGAATGTGGGCGATGGCTTCGTCGATCGATTTCACCAGGTGGATGTTCATCTGGAGGCTGAGGAATTCCCGATCGTATTGTTGATCAGCGTCGGCGGTGAGGTTTTCTTTTGGGTAATGGGTCTTCAACAGTTCATAAGCTTTTTTGTCGCAGTGCAGGATGGTATCGCTTCGGCTCATTTTTTGCGCGAGTTTTTTGAGGAAGGTGGCAGCGATTTTTTGATGAACGAGAACCGTATCGACGGCGTTGCAGACGCTGGGTCTTCTGGTTTTTTCATTGTGAACAATGGTGCAGGCCATGTCGAGGTCCGCTGATTCGTCGACGAAGGTGTGGACCACGCTGGCACCGGTTTCGATGGTGGGCACGGTGGATTGTTCGCGCACTATCTGGATCAGGCTCATGCTTCCCCGTGGGATGATGAGGTCGAGGTATTGGTTGGCTTTCATCATGGCCGTGACGAGTTCCCGGTCGGGTTTGAGTAGCTGGACGGATTCTTTGGGGATGTCTGATTTTTCAAGTGCCTCATGAATGAGCTTGGTCAGTATTTTGTTGGATTCGTAGGCATCACTTCCGCCACGAAGCAGGATCGTATTTCCCGACTTCAAGCACAGGGCTGTCACATCGATGGTGACATTCGGTCGTGATTCGTAAATCACACCGACGCATCCGAGTGGGACGCTGACTTTCTTCAGGTGAATCTTCGATGGAGGGGTGTATTCTTCCAATACTCGATTCAGCGGATCGGGGAGTTTGATGATGGTGTCGATTTCTCTGCAAATGCTGTGGATTCTTTCTTCGGTTAAGAGGAGCCGGTCGCGCAGAGGATTGGCATCATCCATTTTTGCCAGGTCTTTTTTATTCGCCCTGAGGATGGAGGGGATGTTGTTGAGAAGCGTTGTTTTGATGTTCTTCAGGGCCTTGTTCCTCTGAGAGGTGCTGGAAAGCTGAAGCTGGTAGGAGGCTTTTTTGAGTTTTTCGAGCTGGGTTTGGAGGGAGGGCATGTGGGGATAGTGGGAATAGCGGGTGTGGTGGGATGCATAGCTGGTTGTGATTCCTGATCAGAACCAGCTATGCTCTTCGTGCTTGATTCAGCACATTATGGTTCCAATCGGGAGATTGGAACCAGCAGGAGAACGATTGCTGTCATGGAGAAGCTGACAATGATGGTGCTTATTTGCGTAAATGGCATCTCGAAAAGGCGTGCCAAGATATAGATGGCGAGAGAATTGAGGCACCAGGACAGAAGAAGTGATGAGAGCACGGTTTCAAGCTTGCTGGACTCCTTGTCTTTTAGGAAAAATCGATGGAGCAAGTATCCATTGAGAAAACTGTATTGGAGCAGGAAAAGTGTGTTCAGCATCGCTGGTTAGCCTAGTTGCTTGCTGCGATTATAGGCGGCTTTAAGGGTTTTGGCGAAAAGATTTTCGAGTTTGGCTTTTTCCAGGACTTTTAAGCCGGCTTCTGTGGTTCCTCCTTTACTGGTCACTTTTGCTCGGAGTTCCTCCGGTTCTTCTTGAGTGGATTCGAGAAGTTTTAACGATCCTTCCAGCGTCTTGGCAAGGATTTTTGAAGTATCGGCGGCGGGAAGATCTAACTTTTTGGCGGCTTTCAACCACTGTTCGAAGACGTAATAGAAAAATCCCGGGCCGGAGCCGGAGAGGGCGGTGAAGTCATTGAGGAAGCTCTCTTTTTTGACCTCTATCGACAGACCGGTGCACTCGAAGAGACGTTGGATGGTCTTCTTTTCAGCTGTCGAGATGCTTTTGTCGGCGTACCAGCCGGTGACTCCTTCACTGATCATGGCTGGGGTATTGGGCATGCTGCGGATGATTTTTTCATGGTTGAGAAGCTTCTTCATCGTGGCGATGCTGACGCCGGCCATGATGGAGACGACGATGGTTTTTTTTGAAAGTTTTTCTTTCAGCTGCTCGGCGATTTCCGGAAAGGTCTGGGGTTTTACGGCTAAGAAGAGAACGTCGGTTGATGCCACTTGGGTGAGATCGGTAGTGGTGCTGATCTGGAGTTCTTTTTCGGCGATCTGAAGTTTTTCAGCTGATGTGTCGGTGGCGATGATGTCTTTGGGTTTTACGACTCTTTGTTCAATAAAAGCCCTGCAGAGTGCGGAGCCCATATTGCCGAAGCCGAGGATGGAGATGGTCACAGAGGAATTTATAATTTACAATTTTTAATTTCCAATTCATTTACAATGAAAAAATGATCATTGAAGAATTGAAAATTCAATGAAAATTGTACATTAAAAATTGAAAATTTGAAGACTATCGGCCCTCTGGTATTGGCTTCTGTGCTTTTTCTGCTGCGAAAGGGACCGAATAGGCTTTTTCATTGTTCAAGAAAATCTGTACTTCGTACTTCCCGAGCTCTTTGATGTTTAGATTGTTGATATCACCGATGATTCGTAGGTGTTGGGGGCCGGCCGGTTGTTGAGCATCTTGCTTGGCTTCGATGTTGATGTTCAAGGTGATCGGTTTGATGAGTTCTTCGCCGGAGGTTGCGTTTACGATCTTGATTACCATTTGGTGCTGGCCGGTTTCGCCTTCCAGGGAAGTCACGATAGAAAGCTGGGGAAAGCTGATCGGGAATTGATGGCTGGTGACCCGTTCGAAAATGCCGATCAGATTTAAATTTCCGTTTTGCGACAGAAAGGCTTTTTCACAGAGGTGGGCGAAGAGGACTTTGATCATGGGAATGGGGGAAGGGACTTAAGGGTTTTAAGGGTCTTAAGGGTTTTAAGGGTCTTAAGGACTGTAAGGATGGATTTTGGATACTGGGGGAGGGGGTGAAGGGTTGGTAGGGTACGGAGGGTACGGAGGAGAATGCATTCTCTTTCGTACCCTTTGTACCGTTCGTACCTTACGTACCTTTTATTTTCTTAGATTGGGGAGTTTGCTCATGATTTTTTTGTAGGCCATGAGTTCTTCGAGTTTCTCGGCGGTGTTGGTAATAAAGTCGTCGTACGGGTCCATTTCGGTGGCTTTTTTGATCCATTTTTGAGCTTCTTCGAAGTTTTCTTCGAACATGAAGCTGGCGCCGAGGTCGTTGTAGGCGAGAGCGTTGGTGGGGTCGAGGTCGATGGATTTTTTCAGAAGCTTCCGGCCGTGGTCTTTTTTTTCTTGCATGCAGCGGATCCAGCCGATATTGCGGATGATCTCTGCGTTGTTGGGATTGCTCTTGTTGGCGATGTTCAGGTGGCGGATGGCGCTTTTGAACTTCATGCAGCGGCCGTAGGCGCAGCCCAGCAAATAGTGGTCGATCCAGGAACTGTCTTTCCGTTTGCGCCGCATGGCTTTCTTGATCTTCAAAACGGTGGTGCGTTCGTTGTAATCGGCTCGGATTTCGGCTTCGGTTTGAGGCTCGGGTTTCTTCCGTTCGATCTTTTTCTTTCGTTTAAACTTTTTTGTCGCCCAGCGTAAAGGAAGGATCGCTTTTTCAGGCTGTCCCAGGGTGAGGTAGCATTCGCCGATGAGGGAAGCGATATGGTAGCTTTCCGGATACACGAGTGCGATTTCTTGAAGGACTTTCAGCGCGTCTTCGATGTCGCCTTCGTTCATCATGTTTTCAATCCAGTGGAGGTGTTCGCGGAGTTCGGAAGTCATGGGGGGGGAAGGGACTTAAGGGTTTTAAGGGACTTAAGGGTTTTAAGGACTTAAGGGTTTTAAGGGACTTAAGGACCGTAAGGATAGAATGCGGTAGGCAAATTCGAAATCAGAAATTCGAAATAGTGAGTGCTCAGTCCTTGCTTATTTCAAGTGGGATTGGATTTTTTGGATGAGGTCGGATTCGGGGACGATGGAGGAGTCTTTTGAGGTGCGTTCTTTCCATTCCAGGCCTCCCTGTTCCAGAGCACGTGGGCTTATTGTAAGCCTGATCGGTAAGCCAATCAAGTCGGCATCGGCGAACTTTTTTCCGGGGGAAATTTCCCGATCGTCGAAGAGGGTTTCGATGCCGTTTTGCTTCAGGGTTTCGTAGAGGTCATAAGCTTTCTTTTTCACCGTTTCGTCTTTGTCGAGGTTCAGGCCGATCAGGTGAACATGGAAGGGGGCAATGTTCTTGGGCCAAACCAGTCCGGCTTCATCGTGAAGCTGTTCTACCGTGGCGGCGATGACGCGGGTCATCCCGATCCCGTAGCAGCCCATTTCTACCAGGTGTTGTTGGCCTTTTTCATCGGCGAACTTGATCCCCATGCTTTCACTGTACTTCGTCCCCAATTGAAAAATATGCCCGACTTCGATGCCGTGCTCTTGTTTGAGCTTGCCCTTCTCACAGTTGGGGCAAGTATCTCCTGATTTCACTGCTCGAATATCCGCGAAGCGAGGGGTGGGGATGTCTCGCTCGAAGTTCACATTGATGAGGTGGTAGTCTGTTTCATTGCCACCACATTCAAAGTTTACACGATCCTTGGTGGAGATATCTGCGATAACTGTCACTGACTCAGGGAGGTTTACCGGTCCTGCGTAGCCGACTTCTGCTCCGGTGAGTTTTTTAATGGTTTCCGCGGAGGCGAGCTGAAGTTCGTTGACCTTCAGTTCGTTCTTCAGCTTGGCTTCGTTGATATCATAGTCGCCACGGATCATGGCGGCGACGATGCCTTTTTCGGTTTGGAAGAGCAGGGTTTTAGTCGTTCGCGCGGGTTCTACTCCGAGGTGCTTGGCGAGATCTTCCACACCGATGACGCCTTTCCCGTGGACTTTTTCCATGGGTTTCATGTCCTTGTCCTGAGGAATCGGTTCAATGATTGATTCTGCCTTTTCAAGGTTGGCATGGTAGTGGCATTCTTCACAAATAATGATGCGGTCTTCACCGACCTCTGCCAGGATCATGAATTCTTCCGAGCCGCTGCCACCCATGGCACCGGAGTCTGCCGCTACTGGGATGACCTTCACGCCGATGCGTTCAAAAATGGCGATGTAAGCTTCACGCATCAAGGCGTAGCTTTTCTTCATGCCTTCCTTATCGGTGTCGAAGGAGTAGGCATCCTGCATGATGAATTCACGGGTGCGAAGGATCCCACCTTGGACGCGGGTTTCATCACGAAACTTCAGTTGGTTTTGGTTGACGATCACGGGAAGGTCTTTGTAGGAGCTGATAAACCTTCGGGCTAGATCACTGACCGTTTCTTCGTGGGTCGGTGCGATGAGTAAGTCTTGGCCTCGTTTGCTTTCGAAGCGGACAATGATGTCTTTCATCGTTTCAGTTCGTCCCGTCTCTTCCCAGAGGGTAGCAGGATGGACGATGGGCATGAGCAGGTCTTGGATCCCTCGTTTTTCAAATTCGTCGCGGATGATGTGGTCGATTTTTTTCAGGACTCGCCATCCGAGCGGGAGGAAACTGTAAATCCCCGCGGCGATCTGAGCGATGAAGCCGGCCTGCGTCAGGAGCTTGTGGCTATCGGCGGTGGCGTCCTTTGGGGGTTCTTTGATGGTTTTTCCGAAGAGGGTGCTTTGAAGCATATTGGGACGATTGAGACTATTAAGACGATGGGGACGATGGGGAGGGAATCACAACAGTCTCCTGTTTCCCAATCGTCTCGAATCGCAAGGATTGTACTGGAAAAGAAGCCCTTAGGGGAGCTGAAATCATTGGAAACCCTGCTTTATCATTTCTTCGATCATTTTCTTGAGCTCAGGAAATTGGTTGGGGTCGAAGTATTGAAAAGGGTTTTGGAGGAGTTCGTAGGCGAAATAAATCGGGAGAATGATGAAGATCACAAAAATCACGATGCCGATGATTGTTTTCACGGTGCCCCAAATCATCCGGGCCCGTTCGTAGGCGAGGAGGCGGTCGAGTTTTTCGTTGATTTCTTCGAGGCTGGTGTGAGGGTTTTGGTCGTTCATGGGTGTTCAAGAGTAAAGGAAGTATAACTGAATTCCTCTGTCTGGCTATATTTGACGTTTCTTCATCTGAGGCGGATAATACATATTTACTCTTTTTTTATCTCTATGGGTGTAGAACAAAGAATCCATCTCTGGCATGAGTTGCGGGATCATTCACGCGAACTTGATGGGGTTTGTAGTGAAGCCCAGAATCAGTTTGATGCAGGTCACGAAGCATTTAGTCGACACATTGAAGCCCTTGTCCAAAAGTTTCGAATGGTGTTGGCTGATCTGCAGTTGTTGAGAAGTGAATCCGATCTATTGCGAGCCTTGATTGGTCATGATTTTGTTGACCGGTTTTCTGGCCTTCATTTGCGGTTGGAATTGCTCAAGAGAAAGTCTACTCGAGAAAACCTCGATAAAGCCTGTCGGACGATTTGGCTGGTTCGTGAGATCATTGAGTCACTGGTCTTTTGGATCAACCATCAGAGCATCACTTTGGAAAAGGTTTCCTTAGATCAGTATTTGGAGAAGATTGTTCATCATCTTCGAGATGTTTTTAGGGACATCGAATTGCGCACCAGGATCGAAGGCGGCGGCTTAGAAGCTCTTTTTTTCACCCCGATTCTCAGTAATTTTTTGATGAACATGATCGTGAATGCTCAAAAACATGGGAGTGCCACGAAGGTTGAATTAGTGCTCACTGATATAAACGGCCATCCCACTTTGGTGGTTCGTGATGATGGTTTTGGGCTTGATGTCCCGTTTCCAGAGATCAGTAAGGGACTGGGACTGTTGATGATTGAAAAGAGGCTGGAGGTGATGAAGGCCTTTTTGCAAGTAGAAGAGCATGGTGGAATCGATGGTGGAGCCTTGTTTCGGATCGTTTTTTCCATCCCTCCTAATCCTGCGACCAGTGAAGTGGTTCAGCTGCCCGGCTTGGACGAGTAGGGTGATTTACTCAAACTGCTCCATTAGCTTCGAAATGTCATGGTGTTTTACTTCGTCCACGAGGACGGAGTTGTGAAGGCCTTCTCGGCTTGCAAGGCGCTCCAGGAAATTGATGTCGTTTTTTCGGTAGAGCACACCGACAGATATTTTGTTGTCCAGGTCTTCGGCGGCTTTTCTGGCTGCCCAGATGTCAGAGCTGTCGTGATTGCTTTCATCCAGGTATTTCAAGCGTTCCCAGTACCATTCTTGAGGTGTGGCTTTGTTGTAGGTGGGGCAGGACTGCATCACTTCCACCACCGCGAAGCCGTTGTGGTTCATCCCGGCGCGGAACATGTCCGTCATGTGGTTCGTGTCACCGGAGAATGATCGCGCGACGAAGGTCGGACCCAGGCTGAGGATCATTTCAAGAGGGTTGATCGGATCGGTGGTAACTCCCTCTGGGGTACCGTTCATTTTTTGGCCCTTCCTGGTCGTTGCCGAAGCTTGACCTGTCGTCAGACCGTAGTTGTTGTTGTTGTGGATGATGAAGAGGAAGGGGTAGTCATTCCTGATGGCATGGACGAGGTGGTTGACCCCTTCGCTGAAGGTAGCTCCATCCCCTGCCATGGCCACGACCTTCATCTTGGGATTGGCGATGACGGCGCCAGCGGCCAGGCTGACGACTCGTCCGTGAAGTCCGTGGATAGTGTAGCCGTGGATTTTGTCGGAACCGTTGCCATTGCAGCCGACATCGAAGCAGAGCAGGACGTTTTGCGTGTCGATGTCTTCCAGCGTGAGCGCTCGTTTCAAGGCGTTTTGGATGCCGAAATTTCCGCAGCCGGTGCACCAGGTGAGCTTTTCATCGGATTCGTATTTGGCGTATTGGTTCGCTTTGGTGGCGAGTTGCTTGAGGGTGGTCATGATGTCGGTTTTTTTGGGCATGAGTGGGGGGAGGGTTGTAAGGGTCGTAAGGGGCGTAAGGGTTGTGAGGATGTAAGGACTAGATCAGGCTGGTTCTGATCTCCGATCCGAACCAGATATGTCATGAGTGTACAGTGACAGATGACATTATGGTTCCGGTCGGGCGATCTCTTCGGAGCAGGGCTAGGAGAGAGACACGGAACTAGCTGAAGGTACATGACCTTCCCCTACGGAGTTCATTTATTTTTCTTTTTTTATATAGTCGATCACCTCCTCCAGGAAAAACGGACGGCCGTCGAACTTCAAAAACCGCTTTGGAAGCTTGAGATGGGTTTGGCCTTCGATCAAGTTGGCTAATTGTCCGGTGGCGTTGCCTTCGAGGATGTGGACGTTCTTGTTTTCGGCGCAGAATTTTTCGACCCCTTTGGTTCTGAGCGGCCACATGTATTCGTAGTGGAGGTAGTTCACGATGATGCCCTGTTTTTTGAAGTGTGCCATCGCGTCCAGGACGGTTCCCTTACTACTGCCCCAGCCGATGAAGGAGAGGGCCGCTCCGGATTTGGGTCCGTAGATTTTTGGTTCGGGCAGCACTTTGGCAATGGCCTGTTGCTTGCGCAGTCGCTTGGCGATCATCTGGCCGCATTTTTCTCCGTCTTCCGTGAGGACGCCATCTTCCCAGTGCTCGTCGCCGTTGGCGAAGTAGAAGGCTGATGATGATCCCGGGTTCCAGCGCTTGGAGATGCCGGAGGGGGTGATCTTGTAGCGGTCTGACGCGACGAGTTTTTCCAGTTCTTTTTTCTCGGTAACAAGACCTCGCTTGATCGGAATGGTTTTTTGTTTGAAATGGTCGACCAGGGTTTGAGATTCAGCGATGACTTTTTCTGTGAGCACTAAGACTGATGTCTGGAATTCTTCGGCGATGTTGAAAGCGTGTTGGATCAATTCGAAGGCAGATGTTGGATCACTGACGGCGATGACCGCGCGGGCGAATTCCCCATGGGCAGAGTGGATAGCCAGATTTAAATCTGCTTGCGCGGTCCAGGTAGGCAGACCAGTGGCGGGACCTGGGCGTTGGGCTAAGACGAGCACGAGAGGGCATTCGATCATAGCGGCAAGCGAAACGCTTTCGGTCATGAGGTCATAGCCTCCTCCGGAGGTGGCTGCCAGTGCGCGGGTTCCCATAAACATAGATCCAATCGTCATCTGGGCGACGGTGATCTCGTCTTCACCTTGTTTGACCACCATGCCAGTTTCCTTGGCCCAGTTGGACATATTGGTCAGGATGGAGCTGGCGGGGCTCATGGGGTAGGCGTAGTAGGCTCGGCATCCGGCATGGATGGCGCCGAGGGTGATCGCCTGATTTCCATCGAGGAGAATTTTTTTCAGAGGTTTTTTTGGAGCAGTGATGTTGAGTGAGGTCACCGCTTTCGCTTCCTCAGACTTGTACCCATGGTCCACGCATTCGAGGTCGATTTTGAGAATGTCTGGGTTTTTACCGTAGCGATGGGTGACTTCTTCTTTGAGCTTTTCCATGTCGAAGCCCAGGATTTTCCAGAGCGCTCCCAGCAGGACCATATTGGTCATGAGTTCATTGCCTCCGTAGCTGTAGGCGATCTGCCGAGCGGGAAGGTAGACGAGTTTGACCTTCCGTTTCTTTGCTCGGTCATTCAAGTCCTTGATGAGGTGATGCCGCTCGTAGCCATGGATGACGATCCCTCCTTTTTTCACCGTTTCGATGTATTCCAAGAGACCGGCTCGATCCAGCGCGACGACGATATCGACTTCTTTGGAAAGGCAGTTGATGGGTTCCGTACCGAAATCGATCTGGACATGCGAGTGTCCGCCTTTGATCAAGGAAGGGTATTCGCGATCGGAATGAAGGTAGAAGTTCATCCGTTTCAGTGTCTTGGCGATGACGGTGCCGACGGAGGCAAGACCCATTCCGGATTCGCCAGCGACTTTGAGGGTGGTGCGATTCATTGAGACGATTGAGACGATGGGGAAGTAGGGGACGATTGGGATATCTTTTTTCCATTCTGATTGCGTTGGTTCTGTGTCTCTGTGTCTCCCGACCAGAACCATGATGTCATGACCATTGTACATTCCTGACACATCTGGTTCGGATCGGAGATCTGAACCAGCTTGATGGGGAATTTAGGACTTTCTAAGTAGTGTTTTGATGAGGTTCTCCGACCATGATTTGACGATTCCATCCAGCTTTGTGATGGTCAGGCCATTCACCCTGAGCGGGCGAATGAGCATGTTGCCATTTGAATCCTTGATGGCTTTCTCGAGGATGTTGGCGGATTCGATATGGTAATGGTCGTCGTACTTCGTATCTCCTAGGCCTATCACCGACATGCGTTTTTGTTGGAGGTCGAGATGTTTCAGTTCTTTGAGAAAGGGGAAAAAATGGTGTTGGATCACGCCGTGTTCGTAGGTGGGGGCTGCTAGGATGCAGATTTCTGCGTTCTTCAAGTCATCCATTGTGCTTCGTTCCACCCGGAGGAGTTTGGTGGGGATTTTATTCATTTCCAAAACCTCTTGGACTTTTTCGCAGACCATTTCAGTGTTCCCCCCGCTGCTGCCGTAGATGATGGTGACAGATGGCATTTGAGCTTTTATGAAGCCATTCCAGTCTACGATAAGAAACCCTCTTTTCAAGTAATCTGACGGTTAAAAATCATTTCGTAAAGTGATTCTGCTCACTTTTTACAAACTATAACCACCAATTGGTTTTCTGGTTTCTTTGACCTTCATCCTGATTAAAGTCGTCATCGAGTTTTCTGTTTTCCATGGGTTGGTTTGGTTCTTCAGCGATGAGTCGTGATCCTTTTTGGACTGGAGTTGAATTGGGTGCACTTTTTTCATTGATGTGTTGGATGACGATCGGTCTTCTGCTGATGCTTCGAAGTGTGCCGACGATGGAGATCCAGGCGAGGAGGGTGATCAGTACGAGTGCTAGTTCAACGATGTTGTCGAGGAGCCAGTCGGACTGCAGGTCTTCCCGTATGACGTACAGGATTTTGGCCATTTCAGCACGGTTCACCGGGTCCCAGGGGCCGAAGCGTCCATCGGGGTAGCCGACCATGAGTTGGTCTTCGGTGATTTCCTGGATATAGGGATAGAACCAGTCGGATTCGGTGACGTCGGAGAAGTCTTTGGCGTATGAGATATTTGTGAGAAAGGTTGTAACGGTTGTAAGGGATATAAGGGATATAAGGGTTGTAACGGTTGTAAGGGTTATAAGGGTGGTAAGGGTGGAGAGAAATTTTTTCATGGTCAAAAATGAGTTCTATTTATTAGTATAGCTGATGCTTGTTTTGCGTGCACGGTTTTCTGGTATTTTCATGATGAACTTTTCTCCTATGAAATACTTCAAGCTTGTTTTCCTGGGATTGCTGCTCATGCTTCAAGGCTGTGCTTTTGAAGCGCCGTATGAGATCGTAGCTGGCTTGGAGTATCCTCCGGTGAATGTGGCGGTATCTGCTGAAGGGAGGATTTTTTTGAGCTTCCAGAGTGGTCCGTTCAAGGTGGGTGAGTTGAAACAGGATGGAGAGGTTGTTCCTGTCGGAGCAAGTATTCCTCTCGCCGCCGTGTATGGATTGAAAGTCACCGAGGAAGGCATTCTCTGGATGCTCGACGCTGGTTCGGAAGGGAAGGCTTCTCAGTTGGTGGCGTGGGACGTGAAGAAGGATGAACTGGTGCGAAGTATTCAGCTTTCTTCTCGGGAAAACAAGCCGCTCTTTTTTCAGGACTTTGCTCTCGACCAGACGCATGGGATGGCCTATCTCGCTGACATGGGATTTTCCTGGTCGGAGCCGGTATCGACGCCAGCATTATGGAGAGTTGATTTAGAGACAGGAGAATTAAAGCTCTTGCTGAACGATGATCCACGTTTTCGTTCTGAGCTTCCTGCTCTCGTCATGAATGGGGAGCCGTTTGTCGCGATGGGGCCTGAAGGCGTGATCGATCCGGATTTTGGGTTGAACCCGATCACCATTGATTCCTCTGATGAATGGGTGTATTTCGGGGCGATGAAAGGGACTCAGCTGTATCGCCTATCGACCGGTAATTTGATGGCGGACCTTTCTCAAGAGGTGCTTGCTTCCAAGATTCTTCCGGTGGCGAAGAAGCCTTACAGCGATGGGATCAGCATCGATGAGGAGGCCAATGTGTATGTGACGGATTTGCAGGCTTCGGGGATCGGTGTGGTGGAGGCAGGTGGCAAGTATCGACTTCTTTTTTCAGATGAATCGGTCATTCGTTGGCCGGACGGTCTGAGCTGTGGACCAGATGGATGGATCTACGCGACCACGAATCAAAACCACCTGAATGCTGCTTACAACGGTGGTCGTCAAGAAGCAATGCCGCCGTATCATGTGATTCGGTTCAGGGCGTTGGGGGATTGTAGGGTGGGGAGATGATGGCAGCGCCAAGGGGAATCGTTCTCCTTCGCACGTTCCCGAAATCCGCCATTCGCTACGGAGAATCGATTCAATCAAGAAATATATCTGCCAATTCTTCGGAGCGAGAACTGTGGTGTGTGGAGGGAGACGCGAAGGAGAATGGCAGCGCCAAGGGGAATCGAACCCCTATTACAGGAATGAGAATCCTGCGTCCTAACCGTTAGACGATGGCGCCTTGATATCTAAAAGCTTTTGTATTTGTTCATGTGTCGCCAGAAGTTCTTCGAAGCTCGAACTGTGGGCAGGGAGAGGGAGCGAAGGAGAACGATGGCGCCATGCCCGACTATTTAAACAAAAAAACTTTCTTTGGGCAATTTCTTGCATTTTTTAGGAAATATCGTAAAATGCCGCCGCATCGGTTCGGTCTTGGGAAAAGGAAAGTATTTATGACCAACTACAAGCCGCAAAAGAAGCACTACGGTGTCGTTTACCTCTCCGCTCCGGATGAGTTGACGACAGTCGCTTCATTTGATGGGCGTCCCAAGGACACCAACAAGTGGGTTCCTCTGGGCAAGAAGTTTCTCGGAGTTGTGGAGAGCTATGACCCCTCTCAGCTCCGGTCGCTTGCTGTGTACCTTCATGACACAGCAAGGAAGTCCCGTCTGCTGACCTTGGATCAGGCGAAGGAAGAGGTGCGACAGGCGAAGAAGCTTCATCGAAGGTTGACCAAGTCTCGCACTGTCAAGCGTGATGGCATGGCGACCATGAAGCGTTCGTCCGGCCGCATCTCACGGCCGGTCTCGCGCTGACTCAAAGTTTCTTCGAGCCGATGCACCCGAGGCACGACCCGTCATGGTGACGGGCGTGTCTTCGACCTATCTTTATCTCTCCGTGATGAAGATATCTACACATTTCACGCTCCTTAGGTATTGATCTCTATCTTCCTATCAAAAGAAATCCTTTTTCATATTTCTTGCATTTTTTATGAAATATCGTAAAATGTCCGCGACATTGGTCGGTGAAATGCTGAAACTTTAGAAGAGAGGTCTCCTATGATCTATGCTGTTCTCATCAAGTCCCCAGGGAAGTCGAGAATTCAGGCTGTTCTCGATGTGAAGATCGATCCTGGTAATGGAGATCAATATCTCCTTAACCAGGCTGAGTCGGTCTTGGCTGTTCTGACGGGTGATTCAGGTGGTAGCCTGCGGGCGGCTATCGTGGATCGCCATGGTCCTTACGAGAAAGTTCATCGCCAGCCGATTGGTAAAGGCGACGGGAAGCAAGTCTCAAAGAAAGAGAGGGTGAGTGGCCGCCGTAAGAAGGTGGTTTCGCACTGAAGTCGTCGTTCGCCAATGTCCCCGATGTCGCCATTTCTTCCCAGTGTGGGAAGGTGGCGGCATCTTGATCGCGTTTAGGATGACAAACAGATGGCTAACTCTACCGTTTTCATCGCTCTGGCGTCGTCTATTGCTCGTTGTACCCGATCGTCTTGGAGGTACTTTTCGAGGTGATCTTCGCTGATCGCTTCGTGGTGGATGACCTTGATTCCTTCTTTGAGCAAGCCTTTCAGCAACGTTCTGACTTCTGAAGCGGCATAGAGAAAGTCTGCCTGGCTTGGTTTGCCTTGTTCATCTTGGCTGATGGTTACTCGAAACAAGCTGATCTGTTGTCTCTTGGTCGAGGAGATCGTGAAGGAGTCTTGAAGTTTGGGGTTCATATGGAGCAGATAAGATTGCTCCAGAGCTTAGGGTGCTCATTCTCATTCTTGAACCTCAAGCGGCTTTTTTTTCTTGCTCGATTTGCACACGTGTCGTCTCGGCTTTTTTTGCTTCGTCTTGCAACCAGGATTCATCATAGTCTTTTGGGGATTGAAGCTCGATTTCTCGGACAGCAAGCGTTGTCCTTCGTTGAACGGTGCGAAGCGCATTCGGCCCGCAGTCGACGGCGTTTATGAGATTGGCTCGATGGTGGTGAAGGAGGCGGATTTGGCGGACGAGTTGATGGCAGAGAGGTTGCAGTTCTTCGTCGAGGTCGGGCACCAATGATTTTTCGTAGAAGCTGAGTTCTTCCGCCCGTTTGGACGTCCCGATAAAGCGGCGAGCGATGTTGCTCAGACGGATGATGATGGTGTCGATGTCCTTGGGGCTGAGCATGACCAAAAAATCATCGGACCTGGTCAGGTCTTGGATGGCATGGAGGATGGCACGGTGATCTTTTTCTGGTGCTTGAGATCGCAGCAGGGTGATAATCAGGTCTGGCGAATACTCATCTTCCTCGTCGAGGACTTCGTGGATCCAGTGCTGAGTGGTTTCCATGATCTGGATGTGGGGCGACCGACGAGAAAAGACCGCTTCCAGTCGCCTCAGCTTTTGTGTGAGACGTCGGAGAAGGGTCTTTTTGGTAATAGTTTCCGGGGTTTTTTCGGGCCAGTATTCCATACGGGTTCTTGTTTGCTACAAAGAACTGTATTAAATACTATTATTTATATTTTGTCAATAATCACTCTCAAAAGCATTGGTATAGCCGGAACGGCCATTTCTCCTTCGATCGGCTAGCTCTTCATCATCCCAGTGGTTATTGCCGTAGCAGTTTGGAGTTGCGTCGGAGTCGTAGTCAACATCAGATCCTTCAGAGCCATCACTGCTTTCATCTTTTGACCAGCCCTCATTCAAGATATCTTCTGCTGCCAAAGGAGTCGCTTTGAATTGTTGGATGTGGGCGAGATATCCTTCCATCAGTGATTCAGATGAGCTGTCGATGAAGAATTTGAGATCCTCGATCAACTCCTGTAAATCTTCATACCGCTCTTCGGGATCAGGATTGAGCATTTTTTGGACGATGCTCATCAGCATGTCTGAAGGGAGACTTCTTTCCCAGTAGTCATAAATATTCTTGCGTGTTTGTTCGTCTCCTGAGACATACCCTTTGAGTTGCTTTTCAAAATTTTTCATTGTGGCTGCAGAAAACGGTAATTTTCCTGTTATGAGTTGAAAGAGGGATACGCCCAGAGCGTATTGATCGGACTTTCGACTGAACTTTGGTCTGATAGCTTTGTCTCGACAGATCAGCTCTGGTGCCATGAAGGCTGGGGTTCCGAAGGCATGTTGAGTAGAAGAGATACTCCCATTGTAGAGACTTTCAACGTCTAAGTCTTTGTTTGTCTTCTCTTGAAGCCCCTTCTTGCTAGTAATACGTGTTTTTCGGCTGAGTTTTTTTGCTTTTCTGCTCTGGTTCATCACGGCCAGGCCGAAGTCTGCCAGCATCACTCGCCCTTTGTCGTCAATGAGGGTATTGTCGGGTTTGATGTCACGATGCAGATAGCCTGCGTCATGCATTTGCATCATGCTTTCCGTCATTTCGATGACTTTTTCGGCGATCGCCTTGTGATATTTCATGAGTCGATCCGCCGTTATTTTGCGCGCTTCTTCGAGGGAAATTTTTTCATCTCCATCTACTTCAGAGTAGAGCATGGTTGATCCGTCGTTCAATGTGACACTATAGTTTGGATCAGTACTGACCTTGAGTCTGTAAGCTAATTCATGCGCGCAGAGGAGTTCTCGGAGTTTTTCCATTTTGATCGTGCCTTTTTTGGCCGCAAGGGTGTTTATGCGTTGGATGATCATGCCAAAGTCTTCAGGGTCTAGGTGGCCATTTTTGTAGTAGCGCATGATGATTACCTTTCGTCCGGAGAGATCTGAAAGAGGATGGTCTGCATCGATGTTGGGGAGTTGGACCATGCCAAAGGTTTCCGGGAGCTTGTCATTTTGTCTCAGCGCGACGAGGATTTTTGCTTCTCGCTCAAATCTTTTGACACGCTCTCGATCGACTTTTTGGTGCTGATATCCCTTGATGGTTTTTATTGCCACCGGGATTTCTCCATCTGGAGTCTTCATCGTCGCTCCATAAACTTCCCCCATTCCCCCTTTTCCAATGAGTTCTACGTCATCGAAGAGGTCGATGTAGCTCGTATTTGCTACATGCTTGAGTATCTCCGCGATGCGGGACCTGGTTTCTCCACCTATTCCTTTAATCAGCCTCGGAGTTGCGGTCAGTCGTGTGGATTTTCGCGGAGTTTTTCGGGGAGTTCTTCTGATCGATGATTCTGATTCATCATTTCCTAGGAGGACTATTGGTCTTCTTTGAATGATTGTCGGCATTTGTGAAGGATCGACACGATCTGAATGGTTTACCACGATGAATTTTTTAAGGTTAATTCGCGCGCATTTTAACTTAAAATTAATAATTGTCAATGCTTTTTGTTGTTTTTTTGATTTATGTTGGCTACAGTCATCCGCTTCTTTATGAATGCTTTTCGAACCTGGCTTGAGCGTTTCCTGGTCTATGTGGAGCTGGAGAAAAACCGTTCTCCGAAGACCTTGGAAAACTATCATCACTACCTGCATCGCTTCGGTGAGTTTTTTGGCAAGGATCGCGATTTGGCAGAGCTTCAATTGCTCGATATTCAGCAGTTTCGCCTGAAGTTGAACCGCATGGAAGATGAGCGAACTCATAGGACTTTGGGCATTAAGACCCAGAATTATCACCTGATTGCTCTTCGCGCTTTCTTGAAGTACGTCACCAAGCATGATGTGAAGACCTTGGCTCCGGAAAAGGTAGAGCTTTCAAAAATCCCGGAACGGAGCGTGGAGTTTTTGGACAAAGAAGAGCTCGTGCGCATCTTCGACGCGGTTGTCACCAAGACGAAGTCAGGACTCCGGGACTACGCGATTTTGCAGATGCTGTACTCGACCGGGCTTCGCGTGAGTGAGCTGACGAACCTCAATCGGGAATCGGTGGACCTGAAGCGACGAGAATTCATGGTGCGCGGGAAGGGGCGCAAGCAACGAATCGTGTTCATGACTCCTTTAGCCGCAGAAGCAGTTGAGAAGTATTTACTTTATCGAGATGACAATTTCGAACCCTTGTTTATTTCGGGTGGTCGAGGCAAAAAGGTGAATGAAGATATTTTGAGTGGTGAAAAGAAGAGATTGTCTCCTCGTTCCGTTCAAAAGATGGTTTCGAAATATGCTCGAAAAGCAGGCATTATTAAAAAGGTGACTCCCCATACCCTTCGTCATAGCTTCGCGACCACTCTGCTCCAAAACGGAGCTGATATCCGCTCGGTCCAAGAAATGCTGGGACATGCGAGCATCACGACCACTCAGATCTATACGCATGTGACGAATTCGAGGTTGAAGGAGATTCATGACAAGTTTCATAGGTGAAGGAGTATTAGGAGTATGAGGAGTATTAGGAGTGTTAGGAGTATTAGGAGTATTAGGAGTATGAGGAGTATTAGGAGTATTAGGAGTATGAGGAGTATTAGGAGAATGAGGAGTATGAGGAGTGTTGGGAGTATGAGGATTTCTCTTCATACTCTTTGCGTTCTTCATACTCCTTTCATTCCTTCCCCCAAAGGATTGACTTTTTGGTTTTTTGGCCTACAATGTGCGCAATTTCATTCTCACTATGAGACCTTCTCCTTCCGTTTCTTTTGTTCCTTCTTATGATACGGTGCTGAATCTTCTAAAGGATGATGAACATCGATCTTCTCAACAGCAACGACAGTTGATCGAGTCCATGAGCTTAGAGTTGGATCAGATGGATGTGGTGCAGGAGTTGTTGCAAGACATGCTTTTGAAGCCGGGGGTGCTGGTATACTTTGCTCGAAAGTGGCTGAAGAAACCTGTTTTACACACTCCTCAGTTTTTGAATTTGAAGGAGTGCCTGGCGAAGTCGTATGCCCATGAAGTGCATGCGCGATGGAATGGAGACGATTTTGTAAATGCTGTGGAGTCGGAATTGAAGGATGCACGCACGATGATTTCTGATGATGTGGATGTCTCTTTTGAAAATCCTGCTGCTCTTCTGAGGTATTTTCAGGAGGTGGGTCGTACTATGAGTTTTCATGACCAGTTGATCGTTTTGCTTCGAAACCTTACGGATATTGAAGCGTTGATTGTCTTTTTGAATGATCCTGAAGTGCTTCGAGTGATCCGTCCGGAATGTGTGCAGTTTTTTCAGAGGCACCAGCTCTTGGCTGTCTTGACCACGCCTGAATCACCAGAGCAAGAATAATCTGAAACTTTTTTGAGGGAACTTGCATCATGGTACACTTGGAGTAGTCTTTTCCTCTATGGCGCGAGTCCACGTTGAACTGAAAAAATCGGTTGATGATAGCTACGATATCGAGATCGAGAAGGGGCTTTTTCGACGTATTGCTTCGGATTTGCGGATGAAGCGGTTTGCTGAATCCTTTGTGGTCATGACGGATTCGAAGGTGGGGAGATTGTACGCTGGTGATTTGGTGACCAGTTTGAAGAGGGAAAAGTTGTTCTTGGGAAAGATCGTGGTTCCCGCTGGGGAGGAGAGTAAGTCAATGACTCAGATGCAGGAGAGTTTGGAGAAAATGATCGAGTTGGGAGCTCATCGAAAGACCGGAGTCATTGCTTTGGGAGGGGGAGTGATCGGTGATTTGGCCGGGTTTGTGGCGGCGAGCTATATGCGTGGGGTGCCGTATGTTCAGATTCCGACGACTTTGCTCGCGATGGTGGATAGTTCTGTGGGCGGAAAGGTTGCGGTAGATCTGCCGAGTGGGAAGAATATGGTAGGGGCCTTTTGGCAGCCGAAGAAGGTCTACATCGATCCGGAAGTGCTCGGTTCGCTGCCGATGAAACAGTGGAAGGCTGGTTTGGGTGAGGCGGTGAAATATGGAGCGATCAGGGACCGAAGCTTTTGGGAGTTGTTCGAACAGCAGGTGAATGTTCTCAACAAAGAACCGAAGAAATTTCTTCCGAGTGATTGGAGAGTCGTGGAGGAAATCATCAGGCGCAGTGTGCAGATCAAAGCTGAGGTGGTCATGAAGGATGAGAAGGAAGAAAACCTGCGCCAGATTTTGAACTACGGCCACACTTTCGGGCATGTCATCGAATTGATGAGCGATTATAAAGTGCTTCATGGTGAAGCGGTAGCGACCGGGATGCGCATGGCTGCCGCGGTGGCTGCCAAGCTTCGCTTCATGCCTCAGGCTGAACTCGATAAGCAGAATGCCTTGCTTGACCAGCTCGGTCTTGGAAAATCGAAAACCAGGGGATTGATCAAGGACTTTGTCGATCACATGAAGAAGGACAAGAAAGCGGATGGCAGCTTGAAGTTGGTCCTGGTCGATCGCCTCGGCCGTTGCCGACAGGAGTTGGGCAAGTACGCCTTGGCGGTGGACGAGAAGGTGGTGAAGGAGGTGCTGAAGGAGACAGGGTTGATAGATGATAAAGAAAGACTTGTAGGACCAGTAAGCTCTGAAGGACTCGTAGGACAGAATGCGCAAAATGCTTGGAATGCGCCGAGCTATGGGGCGCAGCAGTCTTCGTATAGCAGTCATTATTCTTCTGGGTATTCTTCCCCATCATCCTTTTCCTCCCCATCGTCCCAATCGTCCCAATCGTCCCCATCGTCCCAATCCGAAGAATCTGACCTCCAACGCCGCCTTCGTGAAATGAGGGAGCGTCGCGAGAGAGAGGCTCGTGAAGGGAAGTCGAGCGGTGGCTTTCTGCCTTGATAAAGATCATAATTGACGTTCTTGTATTTTGATTTATAATGAATCATCTTACATATTTTGGAACCACTTATGAACCCTTCCTTGTCCCTTGATCATTTTCTCGAGAGCACTTCAGGTCGTCTGCCGCAGTTGGCAGCTGAGCATGCGGATCTCCCTGAAGGTGTTTTCCATGTTGGGCCTTTGGTTCAGGAAATCATGGAGGAAGTCCGATTAGCGACTGATCTTTTTACCAGTGATACCCCTCGTGGACATGGAGGACCACTTCCTGTCCGAGAAGTCGTGAAGGAACTGCTCGGTAAGCTGCCGAATCGTGCTCAGAGTCGGCGTATTGTGAAAGAGCTGCGAAACAATGGGTAAAAATCATTCGCACTTTTTAAAAAGACCGACTAGGCTGTTCCTGATTGGTTTTTTTTATGATCCAGCCTCCAGCTTGGTACCAAGACGGTCGTAACCCTTTTTATCAGGACGGAGTATTTCTGCCACCTGGTGTGGGAAATAACGCTTTTTCATTTCCCAAAAAGCCAGATCGAGCTCCTTTGGCGATCACTCCGCTCAAGGTCGGAAGCTTAGACGAGTTGTGTTTAGGCACTCAGGTGGCGTTTCAGGATTTTGACGGAGATGAATGGCTGGAATGCCTTGGCTTGGAATCGTCGATTCTTTGCTTGGATTATCCCATCCCGATCTATATCTTCGACAACCACAACCATGTGTTTTATGCCTGGTGCGAAGCTTTGATGATGGGGTGGTTTCAAAATGGCGCTACGCTGGTGCACATGGATGAGCACTTCGATAATTCTGAACCTCCTTTTTCCATTCCGACCGAAGCATGCCCTGAGTTGGTCAAATGGGTGGAGGAATCCCCCTCCCGAAACCAAGCGATTTCTCCGCTGCGTCCCCACGACCCCCCAACCCCCTTAAAAAGGGGGAACACCCCCTCGACTTCGGTCGAAATGGAAAAAATCTATCGATATACCAATGAGGTTCTTCAAATCGCTACGTACATCAAGCCGGCGCTGAAGATGGGAATGTTTTCGGAGTGTATAGATTATGTGGAATCAAAACACTTTGAGCTGCCCTTCCGACCCCCTAATCTCCTTACAAGGGGGAATCAACCTGGCTCAACTCAAAATGTTGTACTGAATCTAGACATCGATGTGTTTCATCCGGATATGAGTCATATTTCCTGGCAGCAGAAAATGGATGTCCTCAAGTATTATGCGCCACATGCGAAGCTACTGACGATTGCGACCTCGCCGTATTTTATTGATCAGCAGAAGGCGATTGACCTGGCGAAGCGAGTCGTTCAGGAATTATTTGGATAGCCAGGCTTCGATTTTTTCCACGGCTTCGTCGATGAGGGCTGGTAGCTGCTGCTCTTCTTCTTCTGAAAAGTTTTGGAGCACGAAGGCGTCGGTAGGGATTTTTTGGTCCTCATGGCCTACACCGAATTTGAGCCGGTGAAAGTGTTCTGTTCCCAGCTCGGCGATAATGGATTTAATGCCGTTGTGGCCGCCTGATGAGCCTTCGTTTCGCTCACGTATTTTGCCAAAGACCATGTCTTTGTCATCGTAGATGATGAGGAGGTCATCCGATGCCTGGAGCTTGTAGAAGTTCGTGAATTCCCGGATGGGCTTCCCGGAGAGGTTCATGAAGCTCTGCGGTTTGATCAGTAAGACTTTTTCTCCGTTGAAGCTGCCTTCGATCGTCATAGCATCGTATTTGCTGCAGGACGTTGATTCCCTTCCCATTTTTTTTCCGAAGGCATCCACGATCCGAAAACCAATGTTGTGTCGGGTCATTTCGTATTTCTTGCCGGGATTTCCGAGTCCGATGATCAGTTTCATGTGAGGAGGGATAGGGGGGCAGGAGGATGAGGAGTATGAGGAGTATTAGGAGGATGAGGAGTATTAGGAGGATGAGGAGTATGAGGAGTATGAGGAGTATTAGGAGCTTTGCTACTCCATTTTTTTTAGGACTTCCGCTGCTGCTTCCGTATCTCCTGCGGTCGCGAGGGCCCAGCTCAGGAGCTTGTAATTTTCTTCTGTTGGGGATGCGCTGACGAGTATTTGCGCGTTTTCCACGGCTTTTTCAAATTGGTTGAGGTGCTCTACCTGGAGCCAAACCAATCTGGAGAGCGATGGGAAGTGATGGGGGTGAAGGCGGATGAGTTCTTCGAAGTAGTGCGCGGCGAGTGCGAAGTCTTGGGTTTTGATGGCGTTTTCTGCCAGTTTTTCCAAGATGATGGACTCGTATTGGGGTTCTTCTGAACGGGAGTAGAGGAGGTACTGCGTGCTGAGTTCTGGTTTGCCCAGGTCGAAATAGGTGAGTCCCAGGAGGTATTGGACATGGGGGTTGCCGGGATCCAGTCTGTAGGCTGTGAGAAGCGATAGCTCGGCTTCGTCAGGACGCTTGAGGCTCAGTTCGTCATAGCCCTTGATGATCCAGGCATCGCGGTATTCGGGATTTTTTTGGGCCGCTTTGTCCGCCAGGTAGAGGGAAATCTCGAGCTCTCCCAGGTCGCCTAGTTTCTGCGCGAATAGCGTCCAGAGATAGCTTTCGTCCGCGTCGCGGTGACGGTCGAATTCTCGATAGATGTTGAGCAGTGAAACCGCGGTCAGTCGGACTTCTGGATTGAGATGGTGGTTGGAAAGGTCGTGAAGGTAAGCCCCTGCTTTATTTCGGTCGCCACTGGCGATCAGGACGGCTGCTTTGACGAGGATAATTTCTTCGTCATTGAGTCCTTCCAAAAGTTTTTGGGCTGTTTCAAAGTCGAGCGTTCTTGCTAGTATTTTTGCTTCGTAGAGTTCGATGAGTTTCATATTTTCTTCGGTGGAAGCTGCTTGCTCCATGAGGTCTAATCCCTGTCTGAAATTCCGCTCTTGATCGATCGCGATTTCCAGGAGGTTCAGCAGCGTTTTGGTTTCCGGTTTTGAGGGTGTTTGAGGACTGTTTGATTGAAGTAAGGAAGCTTGGAGGGGGAGGTCGCTGAGTTCCTCCAAAGGGGCTTTGGTGAAGGGAGCTATTTCAAAAGCTTTTATGATGACGATCAACGCGATGAGGAATCCAAGTCCGTGTTTCATAGGTCTTCTTTAACCTGATATTACACGTTTTTGTTGTCATAGAAATCGTTCTTTCTCTCTTTTTATTTGCCGAATTTTTGCTAGAGTTTTCTTGCACTAAATCCGATCATGCCTCCTCATCAGCCGGAAAGAAAGTTTTCTTCCCAGAAAGACTTCCAATTGAAGGTCCTTTTCTTCGTGCTCTTCATCGTCTTGGCATGGGTTTTGGTGGAGTACACGAGCCTGCTCTACAAGAGCTACCAAATCGAATTAAAAAAGCAGTGGTTTATCGAAGAAAATGAGCGATTGGTCAACAGCAATTTGGAACTGGAGAAGCAGTATGAGTATTACAAGACGGACTATTTTTTCCGGAAGGAGGCCAAGCGAAAGCTCAACAAAAAAGAGCCTGGGGAGAAGGTGATCATCATTAGCGGAGGAGATGAACGACACGCATCTTTAAATGACTGGGAAATCACTGCCAACATTCCCCAGAAGTGGTGGGACTATTTTTTTGGCGAAAAGGAGATTCGCTAACGTGATTCCCAATCCCTGGCCCAGTCATCGATTTTTTTGAGATGGGGTTTGAGAGAAAGGGCTTTTTCGGTCAGCTCGTATTCGATTTTCAAAGGTTTTTCAGAGACAATGGTCCTTTGGATCATGTTGAAATTTTCCAGTTCTTTCAGTCTTTCCGAGAGGGTTCGCGAGCTGATGGTTCTGAGCTCTCTTTTGATCGCGTTGAAGGTCTGCGTGCCATCGCAGATGGTCCTGAGGACGAGCATGGTCCACCGTCTTGAGAGAAATGAAAAAACCGTTATGGCGGGACAAGGAGTTCTGGTCATGGTTTAGTATGGTTACCTGGTTTACTTTTAAAACCATACTAATGCCTCTTTCCCGGACGATCAAGTCCATTTTATTTACCAGCCTTTTTTCATCAGCCGCTCCAGACGCTTGATGGATTCTTCGCTTTCGATGCCTTTTCCCAGGCTGTCTTCCCAGAGGTCTCCTATTTTTTTGATGCGCACGGGCATATTTTTCATGTGGAACTGCCGGGGGTTCAGATTGAGAGTGAGTTCTTCCCATCTCAGCGGTGCCGAGACGGGCGCGCCTGGTCTTGGTCGTACGGAATATGCTGACGCGATGGTTTGGCCTCGTCGATTTTGCAGGCTGTCCAGGTAGACTTTTTTTTCTCGTTTGCCGTGCTTGAGATCCAGGCTGGTGATGGTGGGGAGTTTTTGGTGGACCATGGTATTGATGAGGAACCCAACATCTCGCACTTGTTCGTAGTGATATTTCCCTTCCAGGGGGATGCAAATGTGCAGGCTGTCAGTTCCTGAGGTTTTGCAAAGGTTTTTGATCCGGGCTTTCTCGAGCAGATCGTGGGTGGCGAGCGCTACCTGTACCACGGTTTTGAAGCTGACTCCCTGAGCTTCGATCTCCAGGATGAGATAGTCGGGGAAGTCCGGCTTGATGCAGCGGGAGTTCCAGGGATTGAGGTCGATGCAGCCAAGGTTTATCCAGTACAAAAGGGCGTCCAGATTTTGACAGAGTGGATAGCGAAGTGTTTTGTTGCCTGACTGTGTGTAGAGTGACACCGTTTGGAGCCAGTCTGGCAGGAGATGATGGACCTCTTTTTGCGTGATGTGTTTTTCATAAATCCCATTCGGATAGCGGTGGAGTGATTCCGGCCGGTCTTTCAAGTATGGAAGCATGTATGGCCCCATGACTTCATAGTACTTGAGCAGATCTTCTTTGGTGTATTGCTCTTCTGGCCAGAGTATTTTTCCTGCATGATCGTATGTGAGGCGGTGTCTTTGTGGAACGGGCGGTTTCTGAGGTGATGCGGTAGGATGGTCTTTTTGCGATAGAATGTCGATGCTTTTCCAGTCGGGACTTCTCTTGCCCGTTTGGTAGGTGCTCGCGCTGTCCTTGGCGATAATTCCTTTCCACTTGTTTTCGACGGCTTGTTGGAAAAGAGACCTCCCTTTTTCTTGGATGTGATCAACATATTTTAATTCAAAAATGTTTTCAGGAAGGACTTTTTTGAGGATTTCTTTTCGTCTTCTGAGTGGTAAGTGTCTCAGGTCGCATTGATTCGCAAAAAGAATGTCAAAGACGTAGTACACCGGCGTTCCGCATCCTGTTTCGAGGTATTTTTGCAGGATGTCGAAGCTTGTTTTGCCCGCTTCATCGCTTACCACCAGCTCTCCATCCAGTATTACGTCGCTGGAAATCGACTCGAGTGCCTGGATGATCGGATAGAACCGGTCATTAAATGACACCCCGTTCATGGAATACAGTCGGATTTTTTTTGAATCACGATGCGCGATCGCACGGTAGCCGTCCCACTTCATTTCAAAGTACCAGTGCTTTCTGTCGAATGGTTCTGGTGAGGATTCGGGGAGCATTGGTTCAATCGGCAGAGCAGGTGAATCTCTGTTTGTAGGATTCGAATTGATGGGAGGTTTTTCCATCGGTGCCCCGTTTATGGAGGAGGTGATTATGGTTTTTTGTCGAGCCGTTCGTTTTGGATCTGGTCCAAATTTCTTTCGAGTGGGTCTTGGTCAATTCGGTTTGGTTCACGGTCGTTTTCATATCCTCGGTTGCTGTTGGGGTTGTCTTCGTACCTTAGATCGTGTTGTGGTGGAAGGATTTCGCCATCATCTCGATCGAATTCATAGGTTTCACTTCTCGTCTCGATCTCCACTTCTTCGATCAGTTCACATCCGCATCCTTTTTCGTCAAAAAATGGTGCTCTGCCAGGCACACAGCTGAACTGAAGGGTGCGGCATTCGTCTTCGTTTCTACTGGTATAGATACGATTTTTTTCATGATCGCAAGCAACGAGTGAGAGCAGCAGAGTCATTCCGATGATGAGGGTGAGTGCTTTCATAAGTGTGCGGTGAGGAAGTCTTAGCAGGGTCCTTTGGTGATGTTGATGGCACCGGCTTTTTTCGCGTAGCAGCTGTTGGAAAAGGTTTTTGCTTCTCGTGGGCACGGTGGATCGATGCAGTAGGTTTCTACGATGCCGCAGACGGGATCGTATTGTTCGGTGCAGATGATTTCTGATGGATCTGGCTTCAGCATGCTGCTTTTGAGCTCGATCATGCACCCGCAGCCGACGTGATCAGTGAAGGGGATTTTTCCGGGTGTACAGAGGTACTGTAGGTTTTCGCACTGGGTGAGGTCTTTGCTCACGTATTCTTTTTCGAGGTGATGTTTATCACTCATGGACTGGGCGAAGTTGATGGCCAGAAATACTGGGGTGGCGATGAGGAGGGTGGTTAATTTTTCCATGGGGAAAGACTGAAGAACGGAAAGAGCGGAGGGACTTGATTACAGGGGGCTTCTTCCAGAGATGATACGTATGAGCACGACGATGATGGCAATGACGAGGAGGATGTGAATGAAGGAACCGACCGCTTCGCCAAAGCCGAAATAGCCGACCAGCCAGCCGACGACCAGGATGATCGCGATGATGGAGAGGAGATCATTCATAAGCCAAGAATGAAGTTTATCTTTCATTCTACTCCTGAGGGGCTTTTGTCGCAAATGATTTGGCTTATTGGATGCCTTCCTCCGCGATGGATTCTTTTATGACTTCATCTTGTAGGTCTGTGGTAGGCTTGGAAATCAGTTGCTTTTGTTTCCACTTGCCTGATTGGAAGTACACGACGGCGATGATGGTGGCCAGCACAGATGATGCCGGGAAGGCCCACCAGATGCCCAGAGCGCCGAGGCTGGTGTGTTTGGAAAGGATGTAGGCCATGGGGAATTGGAATACCCACAGATTGACGAGGGCGATGATCATCGAGACCATCGTGTTTCCAGAGCCCATGAAGACGCCGTTCAGCGTTTGTTGAAGTCCAATAATGCCGAAGAAGAGCGCGAATATTTGCACGAATTCAGTGCTTCTGGCGATCACTTCCGCGTCATCAGGAATGAAGACCGCCACGATATTGTGCGCAAAGATGAAGAGAACGATTCCCACCAGTGTCAAGAGTCCCAGCGCCAGGAGAGAGGCTTTTTTCCCGATTTGTTCGGCGCGCTCCATTTTCCCAGCACCGATGTTTTGGCCGACGAGCGTTGAGGTCGCCATGGCAAATCCCATCGCAGGGATGATGACAAAGCTGAAGACGCGTGTCCCGAGTCCATAAGCTGCCACAGTGATTGTGCCGAAGCTGGCCACCAGAAAGGCGATCAGTGCCATGCCTGTTGCTCGCGCGGACTGTTCGATCGAAGATGGTAATCCCAGAAAAAACATTCTTTTGAGCAGGTCAAAGTCCCAGCGGAAATTTTGGGTTTTGATGTGGATGCCGTATTTCCCCCCGAAGAGGAGTGAGAGACCCCAGAGGGCAGCTATTCCTTGAGTTATGACTGTTGCGAGCGCTGCGCCGGAAACTCCCATGGCGGGAAAGGGACCGTACCCCATGATGAAAAGTGGATCGAGTCCAAAGTTGAGAACGACCGTAATGAGCACGATATAGATGGGAGTCTTCACATCACCCACCCCGCGCATCAGTGCCTGGAAGGCAAAATATCCAAAGAGGAAGACAGACCCGAGGAAGGTGATCCGGAGGTACGAAGCGGCTCCTATCAGGACGTTGGGTTCAGCACCCATCAGTCGCATCAATGGTTCGGCGGTGAAGTATCCCAAGGGTGTTAAAACCAGGGTCACCAGCACAAGCATCATCAAGGTCTGTGCGGAAATGTAGTCCACTTGGTGGAGGTCTCCTTTGCCTTTGTACTGTGCGACCAGGATGGAGCCAGCTATGAACAAGCCACCTCCCATGGAGAGCATCAGAAAGGTAATGGGAAAGCTCAGCGAGACGGCAGCTACCGCTTCTGCCCCTAATCGTCCTACCCAAAAAGTGTCGGTGAGTTGGTAAACCGTTTGCAGAAGGTTTGCCAGGATGATGGGGACTGAAAGCTTGAAGATCGACTTGATGATCGATCCTTCGGTGAGGTTGGGGAGATGGGAGCGGGACATGCGAAATGATCAAGTATCGAAAGATCAATTTTCAATTTTTGATTTGAAAATGATGGTAGAAGTATTCTACTTCGCAAAGCCCAGTTGGGAAAGCCTCTGAAGTAACTGGATGGAAACTATCGTTGCGTTCCCGTGAAAGGTTCCGGACAGACCACGGCGCATTTGTTTTGCAAGCATTTGCTCGTGTAGGGACAGACAGAGCGGATTAAATAGGATTCTGGTGTGGTGCAGTCGGTGTCCATTGAGCAGCTTTGGTCGCTGAGTTCTGCGACTTGGTACTCTTTGGTGCTGAGTTTTTTCTTGAGCCATTTTTCTTGATGTTGTTCGTAGACCATCCGGTGGGTTTCGATCATGTTTTCTCTCCAGCTCGTGAAGGCTTCGCTGTCTTTGAGGCCCATGCCGATGCTGACCAAGTAGACGGAAAGAGCGCCAGCGATCACCAGGAGTGAAAAGGCGGCTATCAGTGCTGACACACTAAAGGCGATGGATTTGATGAGAAGGTACAGTCCGACCAGGATTTTGACGACCATGCGGACGATAAAGAGGATGACTTCCCAGACGATTCGAAAGAAGGCTTTGATGTATTCCCAGAGTGTGGACAGGATATCCTTTGTGGTGGTTGGTGTGGGTTTTTTGATGGCCATGGAGAGAGATGATGAACCATCATACTTTATCTCTTTTTTGAAAAAACCTCAGCGAATTTAGGTTTACATCTTTCTGAGAAGTGTTTTCGACCACTTCGCTTCTGGCTGCTTATTTGACTGGTATTTGGAAATGCGTCACGACGGTCTTACCGAGGTGCTTGAATTCCGCGAAGACATGGTAGGTCCCTGCTGTCGGAAACACCACTTCTGCTTCCAGCTCTGGTCCGAATTGATCGGGAAGCATGGTGTGGTGCTCCATTGAATGGTCCATCACATGGTCCATTTCTTCGTCTTGGTGCGGCATGCCATGGGTATGGATGAAGTGCTGGAAATCTTTACGAACGATGGCGACATGCATAGCCGCTCCCAAATATGGCTCGAGGTCGGTAACGTTTTGCTGGTTCTGGAAAATGTTGAAGTGCAGGCTGTTGTTTTTTCCAGTTTCAAATGGCTCGTGAGAAGTCAGGGTGATTTCGTAGCCATCCACCGATTGGTAGGCGCTAAAGTCTTCAGATGGTGGTGTCATAGCTGGCTCACCATCGACGGTGATTTGGAAGGTCTTGGAAGTGTGTCCGTTTTGATGAGCGAAGTCAGTTGAGACGAGATACCGTCCGGCTTTTTGAGGCGTGAAGCGGGTCGTGAATCGAGCGGCTCGTTTCATGTCCTCCGTGATCGGCCCGAGGTCTTCAGGATGGATATGAAAGAACTCTTCAAAGTCTTCGCCGATCACAACGACGTGGAGAATCCGTTCATGGCTTATCATCAGTTTTTGAGTGGGACGGCCCTGTTGGTCGGTGATCGAAAAGGTCATCTCAACTGGCTGTCCTACTTTGAGCTCGTTTTGACTTGTTTCCAGGCTGATCTGAGGTTCCGTGGAGGTGGAGCACCCGCTGATCATCAACAGAACGCTCAGTGACAAGAGGAGTCGATGACAAATATTTTTGGTCATGGTGGAGTGGGAAAGATGGTGTCAGGGAGAAGACTTGAACTTCCGACCTCGGGGTTATGAATCCCGTGCTCTAACCAGCTGAGCTACCCTGACATGCGTCAATTCTTCATTTTCGATTCTCAATTTTCATTGCAAATCGCTGGGAAATTATAAATCACAAAAAGCTCGCAAACAACTGAAAAATGATGAGTAAAGTCCATTCTTGACAAAGGTTTTGAGCATGGGTTTTTGCGATGATATACTTCGGCTGATATAAGCCTCTCTATGTCTCGACGCGTTGGGCAAATTGTCGCCCTCTTCTCGTTGTTCGCTCTGATCGTGGTGGTGGTTGCGTACCAGTTCTATGACCAACAGCGTCTGAGAGGGGATGTTTTGACGGGCGGTTACAATGGTACCATGCCGGTGTGTGGGAATACCCTTCTCGAAGATCAGGAACAGTGTGACGATGGGAATCTTCTGATCGGTGACGGCTGTGACGACCAATGCCAGACCGAGGTTTCGACCTGTGGCAATGGCGTTTTGGACGCGGGTGAGAACTGTGATGATGGGAACGCCATTTCAGGGGATGGTTGCAGCAGTGATTGCAATGGGGAGGTCTTGCCTGTTTGTGGCGACTCGATGATCGAAGGAAGTGAGCAGTGTGATGATGGAAACGCAGTTTCTGGAGATGGATGTGATGATCTTTGCCAGATCGAGGTGGCAGCTCCGGTGTGTGGTGATTTGCTCGTGGAAGCAGGTGAACAGTGTGATGATGGCAATGCAATCGCTGGCGATGGATGTAGTGACACCTGCCAGACTGAGGTTTCACTCTGCGGAAATGGAGTGCTCGATGCTGGTGAGCAGTGCGATGACCGAAACACGGTCTCAGGTGACGGATGTGATGCTGCTTGCCAAGGTGAGGTCGCTCCTGTTTGCGGAAATGGGGTGCTTGAATTGGGTGAGGAATGTGATTTCCGAGATCCGCTGATGGCGCAGCAGTGTAATCTGAACTGCTTGCTCTTCACGGCTGCTTGTGGAAACACTGTCGTCGATCCTGGTGAGCAGTGTGATGATGGGAACACCGTCTCCGGAGATGGGTGTGATAGTTCATGTCAAAATGAAGTGCCTGTCGCTGCATGTGGTAACTCAAGTGTTGAGGGGAGTGAACAGTGTGATGATGGCAACCGTGACGGTGGGGATGGGTGCAGTCCGGATTGTGTTGTGGAGCAGGCTCTTCCTACTGTTCAAACCACCACTTCTGCTTTGAATCCAAATGTCCCTACTTCCACCAGGGTAGAGAACGGTCAGATCGTGAATGAGTACTTTGCTCTGTATGGTGAAAGGACCGTCTTGGACGGACTTCAGGTGACTCAGTATGTCCCTAGTCTTAGCACTGAGGTACGATGGAGTGCTGATTCCACCAATACCCTTTCGGTAAGTATCGAAGATGCAGATGCCGCGAGGACTTCGTTTGTGGCGCCTTCTCAGGAAGGTCAGGTGTCATTTGTCCTGGAAGTGAAGCAGCAGGATCAATTTGTACCCGTTGCAAAGTTTGTCTTCAGGGTCGTGAGCCCAGCTCTGTATGCTGCTGATGCCAATAAGGATGGAGTGTATGATTTTAGCGATTTGCTGGACCTGCTTCAAAAATGGGAAACGTATGGAAGTGACGCTACCCAGATACTCGCCATCATTCTTTCCCGTTACCAAGAATAATTTTTCATCCTCATGAAGAGTCCATGGAAACATCTCTGCTGTGTCCTGGCCGCTTTAGCAGTGGTGAGCAGCACTCGAGCTGTTTCTGCCAATGATCTGATCTTGGAGTATGATCCTGATGAAGCCTTGACCGCGGATGAGCTTTCTGTACCCGCTCCAACGCCCTCTCGGTCCCCAGCTCCTCAGACCCGTTTTTTGGAGGGCTACCAACAGTTGTTTCAGTTGAGTGAACAAGAGATCCAGGGATTGAATGCAGTGCTGTTTCCACTCCAGCAGGATATTTCATCGATCGACGCGCAGGTCCAGTACATCACGGCGCAGGCAGAGCGAATGAGGCGTCAGGAGGCAGTTGTTTCTGGAAAAATCCAGGGATTGCAAGAACTGTATGACAAGCTCTATATCCAAGATCAGTTCTTGAATCTGGAAATGAAGGGAGTGGTCCAGAAGTTTGAAAAACTTTTGGTCCTTTACTACCGTATCAAGCGTGAGTTTGTGATGGAAGATGGACGGTTCAATCTTGCCCAGCTGTTTGTTCATTCGGATGCGCCATCAGAGGTTGTTTTTCAGGATTACCTCATGGGGAAGATTCAGTCTCAATTGGTCGAACAAATGCACCTGGTCTCATCCCGCCAGTTTCAGCTGACTGCTTTGCGGAATGAACTGATGGCCCTCCAGGAACAAATGGAACTCTATCGAGAGCAGGTTCAGCAGTCTGCTTTGGTGCTGGCGCAACAGTCGAGTTTTCAGCAACAGCTCCTGCGTGACAAGCAAGAAGAACAGCAGTTCTTCCAAAAGGCTTTGGAGGAAGCGATAGAGGAGCAAAAAATCATCATGAAGCGCGTTCAGGATCTGGCGGGGGGGATTTCTCCTCAGGCCTATCAAAACTTTCCCGATGAGCAGTTTCAATGGCCGGTTGACCCTCTTCTCGGCATTTCGGCTCATTTCCAGGATGAAGGCTATCGGAAGCGCTTCGGGATCGACCATAATGCGATCGATATTCCCACTGATCAGCTGACACCAGTCCGGGCCCCACTTTCCGGACGGGTTTTGAAGTTTCATGATGGAGGTGAGACCGGATACAGTTATTTACAGTTGGCTCACCGAGATGGGTTTTCTACCGTGTATGGTCATCTCTATTCTTCCAAGGTCAAGGAAGGAGATGTCGTCCAGCAGGGACAAGTGATTGCATTGAGTGGTGGGGCCATTGGCACTCATGGGGCTGGAAGGCTGACCACCGGGCCGCATTTGCACTTTGAAATCCTCAAGGATGGGAAGTATGTAGACCCTTTGGAGTATTTGGTGGATTTTGATGGATAGAGTGAAAGGAGGGTTTGAATTTGATCCGCTTTTTTGGTATAATAAGGAGATCGAAATTCATTTCTTCACTTTCTCTTTATGGCTAAAAAAATCAAACAACAGTTCGAAAATGTTGAGGATGAGGGTCTTCTTTTTGATTTCGACCTTTCGGGAATGACGGAACTCGAGTTTGTTCCGGAGGGCGAAGAAGAGGGATTTACCTTTGAATTTGACGCTGATTTTGATGACGAGGAATAGTCATCCACTTGCTCGCGGATGCTGAATAAGAATGGGCCTGATGGCCTGTTTTTATTTGACCAGATGATTGAGCAAGGCCATGCGGATGTAGACGCCGTTTTCGACGGCTTCGAAGTACTTGGCTTGTGGGAGTGCGTCAACATCTTCCTGGACGGTGTTGATTCTTGGCAATGGATCAAGGACGATCAGGTTTTTCTTTCCCTTCATGACCATGATCCGGCTGAGGACGAACTGCTTTCCGATCTGAAGGGCCCGTTCTTTGTCGGCGAAGTATTCATGACGGATCCGGTTGATCTCTAGCACATCGAGGTCTTTGATGCACTTGGTCAGTGAATTCACCATTTTAAATTCGCGTTTCCTTTCGAGCAGATAGTGCTGAATATCGGATTCGACTTGGACTTCTTCGGGGGCGATAAAGATCAGCTTCATATTGAACAGCGCGGCCATTTTGGCCATGCCTCTCAGGACTCGACTGTTTTTGCAGTCTCCCATGAGTCCGAGGGTAAGCCCGTCGAGGGTGCCTCGTTCTTTCCAGATGGTATAGAAATCCAGCAGGTGCTGGGTGGGATGTTCGCCGGTGCCGTCTCCGGCGTTGATGACGGGGACTTTTGAGGTGGAAGCGAATTCTGCTACTTGTCCTTTTTCCGGGGTCCTCATAGCGATGACATCGGCAAAAGTGCTGACCATTCTGGCGGTGTCTGTGAGGGTTTCTCCTTTGTTGAGTGATGAAGATTCAGCATTGGGGATGGAAATCACCTGTCCTCCGAGTTTGAGCATGCCGGTTTCGAAGCTTAATCTTGTACGAGTTGAAGGTTCCAGAAAAACCGTGGCCAGGATTTTCCCTTTCATGGTTTGGGGGATTTTCTTGGCTTTTTGGAGTTTTTTGGCTGCTTCAAACAGCTGCAACAGCTCTTTTTTGGAGAATTGTTCAGCGGAGAGGATATGGGTCATGAGGGAGGGTTAGCTGGTAGCTTGTAGCTGGTAGCTCGCTTCGCCCTTCATACTACCCGCTCCTAGCTCTTGGCTACAAGCTCTTTCGTTTTTTATGAGTGTCTGCTTTCGTTTGCTCCGCAATTTCTCGTGCTTCACGCAGAAGCCTTGTCGTGGTATTCCCTGGATCTCCGTCCTTGGTGGATTGCAAGGTCCTCAGGATGCTCTCCAGGTCGTTTCCGGATTGATATAAGAATGAAAGCAGGACCATAATGCGCTGGTAGACTTCCGCATTGATCGCTTTCACGGGGGTGGTAATGTTTTCATCAATGGCCTTCCTCAGGTCATCTTCGCCTGATTTGCTCAGGAATCTTAAGATCTCGCTGAGCTTCATTTTGTGGTCCGTAAGATATTTCCAGAGGTTCATTTCTGGAGGATGGCTCTCTTGCGCAGGGATGGTGGCGTCTCTGCTATAGGCTTCAAGGGCTTCCTGAATGTTCATAGAGGTGAAGATGAGATTCCTTTCCTGCAGATTCTCTCATATCGATGACTTGCAAATCCACTGAAACTTCTCCTCGAAATTCATTTTTGTTGAGCTGGCAGGCAATATCTACGGTTTTCAAGGCTTGTATTTTTGGCACGTGTTCAGCGAATTGGAAGGCGATACCTTTGTAGACACGGTTTTCTTGTTGCAGCACCAGTTGCAGATGGGTCTTGTCTTTTCCTACGGTTCGAATCTGCTTAAGGTCGATGTTTTTGAAGAGGAACTTTGGCGCTGGGTTGCCCATCCCGAAGGGTTCTAAGCTCGTGAGCTGATGGACGGTTGCTAGTGAAATTTCTTCGGAGGTTATTTCTGTATCAAGGCTGAGAGAGGGGTGAAGGGGCTTTTCTTCGAGTTGTTTGCCAATGTCGGCGATGAGTCTTTGGCGTAGTTCTACCAGCTTTTCCGGAGCAATGCTCAGACCTGCTGCTTGGGCGTGTCCGCCGTAGTTTAGGAAGAGGTCTTCATTTAGCTGGAGTTTTTCCACGATGTTGATTTCTGGTATGGAGCGACAGGAGCCGACGTACTTCGCTTCATGCCTGGTGAGGCAGATGACGGGTCGATAGTAGCGTTCGCAAAGCCTTCCCGCCAACAGGCCGATGATGCCGGGTTGCCAGTTTTCAGCCCAGAAGATGAGGATCGGGTCGTTTTTGTGGTACTTTTCGACTTGCTCACTGGCTTCTTCGAGGGCTGTTTTGACGATCTCTTGGCGTTCTAGGTTCATTTGTCGCAGTTCCAGAGCTTTCTGCGTATCTCCGATCATCATTTTGAAGGCGATCATGGGGTCTTCGAGCCGACCAGCGGCATTGATGCAGGGGGCGATGTTGAAGCCGAGGTGGTAGCTGGTGATGGGCTTGCTGGTGAGCTGGTAGCTGTCGAGCAGGGTTCGTAGGCCTCGGTGCTCGGTGTTGGCGAATTGGAGGAGTCCTTGTCGGACGATGGTCCGGTTTTCGCCTTTGAGTGGGGCACAGTCGGCGACGGTGGCGAGAGCGGCTAAATCCATTAAATTTTCAATTTTCAATTTCCAATTTTCAATGGAGAATTCTTCGAATAAAGCACAGATGAGTTTGAAGGCGACGACGGAGCCGACGATTTCTTTTTCGGGGTATTGGCAGTCGGTCTGCTTGGGGTTGATGATGGCGTAGGGGTTGGGAAGAACGGGTGGGATGGAATGGTGGTCGGTGATGATGATGTCGAGACCGAGTTGTTTTCCGTACTCCACTTCTTTGACATTCGAAATACCGCAGTCGACGGTGATAACGACTTTAACGTCCGCTTGTGTGCATTCGTCCAGTACCCGGGTGTTTAGTCCATATCCATCTTTTTCCCGGTGAGGGAGGCGAACGGACACCTTGGCTCCGAGTTGCTTGAGCCCCAGGTAGAGGATCGTCGCTCCAGTGACTCCATCAACATCGTAGTCTCCGAAAATCATGATCCGTTGCTGGGTTTTGATGGCATGTTCAAGTCGCTCAACAGCTTTTTGCATATCTTTGAGGAGCCATGGGGAGTGAAGCTCCTCTGGTGCATGAGGATCGAGGTTTCGGTGAGTACAAACGCGTTCCAAGATTGGAATGTTCTGAAAAGGGGTCTTGATTTTCCACTGCTTGTTGAGGATCGATGTCATGGATGGGCTCTATTTGGATGCTCACCATATCAATTCCTTTTTTTCTTCTCAGTAAGTTCTACTGGATCAATCTCTTGTTTTGTTTTCCAGAGGTATTTGGCGAACAGCCCCCCCCGTGCGGGAGGGGCTGTTCTGGCCTTGGCATTCAGCTCGAGATGGTGGGACCGTTGAGCGTTTCGGGGAGAGGGTACAGGTCGATGCCCCGATTGGTCACCTTCCCTGTCAGCATCAGGAGGTCCATGCGCAGGGTGCTGTTGGGATCGACTTTGGTGAGATCGAGGAAGATGAAGTAGGTTTTGGTGGTGCCCTGGGGGATGAAGCTGTTGAAGACAATTGGCATCTCCAGGGGAAAGGTGGGAGGCGTGTGGAACAAGGTGTGGCTGTTGACGAGCGTGATCGCCGTTCCGTCTCGCGCCTCCACCTCTTCGATCCAGACGGTGCCGGTGGAGTGGAACTTCGCCACGATCCGATCGATGAAGATGTCCTCGTGGGCCTTCACCTCGAACTTGAACACCTGCTTTTCGCCGATCTCCAGTCGGGTGATGTTCGGCGGAAGGACCTTCAGGGTGTATCCCTCACTGGTGATCGGAGCGATCACGATGCTTCTGTCCTTGTCTCCGCAGCCGGTGCTGCTAGCTGCGATCAGAAGAAAAGCCAGCATGAACATGGATGCAGCAACGGATTTCTTCACGGTTTTTCCTCGTTGATAGGGGTTTGTGACGACGAAGAGAAAAGAACAATGCTGTTTTCTTCTCACCGTCGTCACATATCAGATAATAAATGTCTTTTCAGTCAAATTTCTTCCGGGTGTCACAACCCACCGGTCTCCTTGGCCGGCGGGTTGGAATTTGACATGGAGTCGAGCTGTCAGGCGTTCGAGACCTTGGTGGGACCCTGGATGGGTACTCCCAGCGGCAGGAGCAGGGCTCCCCCGGAGGTAGTGCCAGCGATGTCCAACAGGATCATTTGGAGGTTGTTGGCTCGGGTGAAATTCACCACGTCTGCGTAGATCACCAGCACCTTCATCTTCCCGGCTACTACGAACTGGTTGACGGGGATCGACAGCCGAAGTGGATAGTTCGGAATGAACCCGAACCGAATCACGCTGTTTCCGAGTGTTTGAGTGGTCTCATCGCGGATCTCCACCCCGGCGATGTCCACAGTAGGGCTTCCCAGAACGTCCATCAGCAGAGCGTCGATGGTCATGTCCTGGTAGGCCGTTAGCTCCAGGGCGAAGATCTGGTTGAAGCCCAGGGTCAGGACGTTGTTGTCCAGGGGGAGTAGACGGAGACCGTAGCTGCCGACGAAGTTGTTGCCACTGCTATCCCCACAGCCTGGGAAGGCAACCGTTGCGAGGAGCGAGAAGGCCCCTCTGAGCACGTCTCTTCTGGAAATCACGGGCATGGGCCCTCTCCTTCTGCGATAGGGTTGTTGTCGTTCAACAGGGATCTCGAAACTTGAAATGTCAAAGTCCAAAACCAAAATCCGGGAATGATCCCAAAATTTGGTAATGGAATATAATACGTTGTTTTTTGTGTTAGTGCAAGACGATCTCTCAGCGGATGCTTTTTGCCAGTTTTCGATTTCCAAACATTTTGAGATCGGTGTCACTCAGTACTTGATAGACGGTCTCATCTTTGAGCGGGATTTCTTCTACGAGCACATATTTTTCTCCACGAAAGAGTCCAGTAAGCCGGTCTCGCAGACGAATGACTTCTTCAAGAGCATTGCCATAGGTCATCAGGATGATGGGTACTGTGGATTCGTGGCTGTTATTGATGTGTGCTTCTACTTTAGGACCAGAACTTTTTTTCTGTTCGTTCGCAAACTTCGCTAGGTAGAATTTCATCGTTAAAGATTATTGTTTAAGGTCCATCGCTTCATTTGCCAGCTGGTCAGCCATGGTGTTTTTTTCTCTGGGAATATGATGGAAACGGGTGTTGGGATGCTGGAGTACGAAGCCTTTGATCAGTTCGTAATGAGGTTTCAATTCGGCTTTTTTTACCTTCCATTTGCCATTGAGTTGTTCGACGACGAGCAATGAATCCAAATAGCAGGTGATCTGCTCTGCTTTCATTTTATCTGCTGCTTGGAGTCCCAAAATCAGCGCTTGGTATTCGGCTTGATTATTGGTGGTGACGCCGAGGTATTTTTTCAATTTCTTCAGCACTTTCCCATCCTTGTCCGTGATCACTGCTCCACAACCGGCAGGTCCGGGATTGCCACGCGAACCGCCGTCGGAGAATACTAATACATGTGACCATTGACCTTTGACATTTGACTTTTTGGGACCGACTTTCTTCATTTTGTTGGATGATTGAGAAGAGATGCCACCTGTCAATTGTTCCAGGCTACGCCTGGACGTACTCATCCCAAGATTTTATTTCCAGATTTTCCATGGAATATTTTTCCAAGGTTTCCACGAGCAGCTTCGCCACTTGCTTGTTGGTGATCAGGGGAATGTTCGCGTCGATGGCTTTCCGGCGGATGAGGTATCCGTCGGTCACTTCTTCGGGAGAATAGTTGGTGGGGATGTTGATCACCATGTCGACTTTTTTGTCGCGGATGTATTCGTTGATGTTGGGGGACGTCTCGGTTTGGATCTTAAAGAGCCGCTTTGAGGCGATTCCATACTGTTTGAGCAGTTTATGAGTTCCTTCGGTGGCGAAAAGCTTGTATCCCATTTCCGTCAGTCGCTTGAAGCTGTCGATGAGGTCGAGCTTGTCTTTTTCAGGACCGATGGTCACCAGGATATTTTTCTTTGGTATCGTGAACCCGACGGAAAGAAGAGATTTCAGCAGGGTTTCGTGGAGTTCATTTCCAAAGGTCGCGACTTCTCCGGTAGACGCCATTTCCACTCCCAGGGTGGGATCAGCTCCTTTGAGACGAGTGAAGGAGAACTGAGCCGCTTTAATCCCGATGTGATCGAGTTCGAGGGTTTTGTAGGGGACTTTTTTGATTTCCTCCATCTTCGCGTGGTCCAACATGGAGTAGGTCGCGATTTCGATGAAGTTGTAGCCGGTCACCTTGCTGGAAAAGGGGAAGGAACGGCTGGCTCGCAGATTGCATTCGATCACTTTTACCTGGTTGTTCTTCGCCAGGAACTGAATGTTGAATGGTCCTGAAATGTGGAGTTCTTTGGCGATGGCTTTGGTGATCGCTTTGATCCTGCGGATGGTTTCAAAGTAGAGGCGTTGCGGTGGGAGCACGATGGTAGCGTCTCCAGAGTGAACACCAGCATTTTCGATGTGTTCTGCAACGGCGTAAATAACGACTTGGCCTTTGTGAGCGACGGCGTCGATCTCGATTTCTTTCGAGTTTCGCTCGAACTTGGAAACCACCACCGGTGCTTCTCGTGAAATGTCGGTCGCTTTTTTGATGAAGTCTTCCAGGCTGCGGCGGTCATAGGCGACTCGCATCGCGGCACCAGAGAGGACGTAGCTGGGACGGACGAGGACAGGGTAGCCGACTTCGTCTGCGAATTCGATCGCTTCAGAAAGCTTCCTGGCTTCTTTCCAGCGAGGCTGGTCGATTTTCAGTTTGTCGAGGAGAGCGGAGAATTTGTGGCGATCTTCACATTGGTCGATGGAATCAACTGATGTTCCGAGCACATTCACCTTGTTTTCTCGAAGTTTGAGAGCAAGATTGTTGGGGATTTGGCCGCCCGTAGAGATGATGACGCCTTCGGGTTTTTCAGAATGGTAGATGTCCAAGACCCGCTCGAGGGTGATTTCTTCGAAATACAGCCGGTCGGACATGTCGTAGTCCGTAGAAACGGTTTCGGGATTGCAGTTGATGACGATGGTTTCGTAGCCTTCTTTCTTCAGCGTGTTGATGACGTTGATATTGCACCAGTCGAATTCTACCGAAGAGCCGATGCAGTAAGGGCCGCTGCCAAGCACCAGGATTTTTTTCTTCGAGGTGGGTTCCACGTCGTGTTCTATACCGTGGTAGGTGGCGTAGAGGTAATTCGTCTCTGCCGGGAATTCTGCTGCGAGCGTATCGATTTGCTTGATCATCGGGACGATGTTCTTCTTTTGGCGATAGGTTCTGACGGCGCTTTGTTCGGTCTTTAAGAGTCGAGCGAGATGGGCGTCGGAGAATCCATGTTTCTTGGACAAGCTGATGGCCTGGACGGATTGGTCGTTGTTTTTCTCAATGTCATTCTTGATTTTGTCGGCATCACTGAGCAGTTCCTGGCGGATGACGTCGATGTTTTCCAGTTTGTGGAGGAACCAGAGGTCAATACCGGTCAATTCATTGATCTCCTCCACTGTCCATCCTTGCTCGAGGGCCGCTGCGATGGCAAACATCCGCTGTGGGGTGGGGAATTCAAGAGCAGTGGCGATGTCATCTACGGGGAAGTTAACCGTGGAAAACCCTTCGGCGCCGATGTTGAGCATGCGGATCCCTTTTTGGAAGGCTTCTTCAAAAGATCGGCCGATCGCCATGATTTCTCCGACGGACTTCATTTCTGTAGAGATTTCTTGGGTGACCTTCCGGAATTTCCCCAGATCCCAACGAGGAATTTTGACGGTGATGTAGTCGAGGGCTGGTTCGAAGAAGGCCGAGGTATTTTTGGTAATGCTGTTTTTGAGTTCTGGCAGGGTCTTGCCGATGGCGAGTTTGGCGGCGACATAGGCGAGAGGGTATCCCGTCGCTTTCGAGGCGAGGGCTGAAGAACGGGACAGGCGGGCGTTGACTTCGATGATGCGGTATTCACTGTTCTTCGGATCTAGTGCGTACTGGATGTTGCATTCGCCGATGATGCCGAGATTTCGGATCGTTTTAATGGCGACATTGCGGAGCATTTGATAGTCGTAGTTGGAGAGGGTTTGTGAAGGCGCGACGACGATGGATTCTCCAGTGTGGATCCCCAGTGGATCGAAGTTTTCCATGTTGCACACGGTGATACAGTTGTCGTTTTTGTCACGGACGACTTCGTATTCGATTTCTTTCCAGCCACGCAGGTCTTCTTCGACGAGGACTTGAGGACTGGTCGCGAAGGCGACTTCACAGAGCTTTCGCAGCTCCTTTTCGTTTTCAGCGAATCCACTTCCTTTTCCTCCCAGGGCAAAGGCGGCCCGACAGATGACAGGATAGGTCAGTTGTTCGGCGGCTTTTACAGCTGCCTCGGTTGTTTTGCAGGCAATGGATCGAGGGGTGAAGAGCCCGAGTTTTCTTAAAAATTCCGCGAACAATTCGCGATCTTCGGTGAGTTCGATCGATTTGGTCGGTGTGCCCAGGACGGGAAGTTTGTATTTTTTTAAGACTCCTTTTTGTTCTAATTCGAGCCCGCAGTTCAAGGCCGTCTGACCGCCGAAGGAGAGGAGAATCCCTTGAGGTTTTTCCTTCATGATGACCTGTTCGACGAAGTAGGGGGTGATCGGAAGGAAATAGACCTTATCGGCGATGCCTTTGGAGGTCTGGTTGGTCGCGATATTGGGATTGATGAGGACGACTTGAATGCCTTCTTCCTTGAGCGCTTTGATCGCTTGCGAACCTGAATAGTCAAATTCTCCAGCTTCTCCGATCTTCAGGGCGCCGGAGCCGAGGAGGAGGACTTTTTTAAGGTTCGTGGTTTTCATGAGGGTTGGAGTCAAGTTCTATGAAAATTTATCATGGGTATTTTACCAGAAAGTGCCAATATCTACTATTTCGATATTGACGGAATGATTGAAGGTCGTCATGTATAAAATTAGGACTGATTTTCTTCTTCTCTCAGCAGTTCTTCGATCCGCTCGTATCGGTCTGATCGGTTGTCGTAGTGAAAGTGGAGCTGAGGGATCCGTCGGAGTACGACTTCTTTTTGCAGCATTCTTTTAAACCAGCCTGCTCGTTTGTTTAAGAGTTCTTCGGTGTCATCTGATTTTTTTAAGGTGGTGAAATACACCTTCGCTGACTCGTATCCTGGACCGACATCGACTTCGGTAATGGTGATCAGGCCATACTGGTCGAGCGGGAGTTCATCATGGATGACTTGGCTGATGCCTCGGAGGAGTTCTCGGTTGACTTGTTCGTGACGATGGGACATGCGGGAAAATTATCAATTTTCAATTCTCAATTTTCAATGAATTTTTAATGTTCCAATGAATCAATGATCATTGATTGGAAATTAAAAATTGTAAATTGAAAATTCAGAGTCAGTAATGACAGTATGCTACATTACCTACGATATTTTACACTAGTTTTTCTGACGATGTTAAACGAGCCTCATTATCCCTCCAAGTGGAGTGTCGCGATTGTGTTCGCGGTCATTGTGCTTTTGATTGGAGGCGTTTTTGCCTGGGCATTTTATTTTAATTTTGGGTCTGTTCATCTTCGGTCACTTCAAAATTTTACGGTGACGGTGAATGGAGATACTTATTCCTGTGTTCCAGAATGTGAGATTTCCCTTCCGCCTGGAAGATATGATTTTGCTGCGAATGCTTCAGGCTTCTACGACAAGTCATTTGAGCTCGATGTCTCTCGTTGGCAAACCCAGGAGCAGGACGTTGCTTTTGAGCTCATTCCCTTTTTGAAGCCTTCTTCGCTCACGGAGATCCCTCCGATGGAGGAGCGGTCTTTTCTTCGCACGGAGTCAGGGGTTCAGGTGTTGTATCTCAAGACTGCTGAAGGTGAGAGGCGGATTACCGATTTTGAAAGCCTGATCGATCCCCAATTGCAGGTGTCTGACACCAATGCTGTGGTGGTGGATTCTGGCAGGGCTTTTTTTGTCGACCTCGAGACAGGAAGAAAGATTCGACGGTTTGATGACACCGTACGTGTCGAGCGAGCTTTGTTAAGTGATCGTGGCAAGCGGGTCCTCTTTTTTGTGAAGTTGGGTGACGACGATCTGCTGTGGATATGGGATCATGAAACCAATCAGCTTTCGACTTTGTCCTGGTATGAGCCGATGGAGAGAATCGTCTGGCGGGACCATGAAGATCATCGTTTGTTCGTGATTTCGGATCACATGAGTGATTCGGCGAATACAGCACTGCTCGATGAGCTGGTGCAAAATGTTGATCCAGAGAAGCCCCTCGGACTTTTTTCAATCAATCTGGATACGGAGGAGGTGCGGGAGATCACTCTCTTCGAGGAAAAACTTCCTCGGAAGTTCTTGAGAAGAGCTGATCGCTTTTTTGTGGAGTACGAAGGTGGCACTTTTGATGAACTGGTCGTTCGTTGATCTTAGGTGTATGGATGTCTGCCATCTGAATCGACTTCATCCCATTCGGTGATGTCGGATTTGTAGTCCATGCTGTTTTTGCCAACATGCATGATGTCTCCATCTTTGATCCCCATTTTTTTGAGTTCTCGATCGATGCCCATTTTTTTCAATACATCACGGGCTCTCGCTCGGGCTTCGCGATTGTCGAAATTGGTCATGTTGAAGATTTGCTCGACCCGTTGACCTTTGATCCGGAATTCTCCACGGCCGATTTTTTCTACGGAAAAGTACTTGGGGTTTTCGAGATGGGGGCGATACAGGATATGATTGGAAGGAGTATTACGAGTATTAGGAGTATTAGGAGTATTACGAGTATTAGGATTATCGTCCTGATACTCCTCTGTCTCCTCATACTCCTCTATTTCCTGACCCTCCTGACTTTCCTGCATCCATTCTGGTTTGGGGATTTTTTTCAGTTCTTCATTGAGGAAGTTTTTTAAATCGTCGATCCCTTTTCTGGTGGCTGCGGAAATGGTGTTTGGATAAAGGGTGAATCGCTGTTTGCGCCCGATGGCTTTTTTTAGTTCTGTCCGAAGTTCCTTTTCTTGCTCTTCATTCATCACGTCGGATTTGTTGATGACCACGATCTGTTCTTTTTTCGCAAGTTCCTTTGAGAAGGCGGCTAATTCATTATTGATGAGCTCGAAGTTCTCGAGAGAAGCTTTGAGCTGAAAGCTGGACGTCAGGAGTTCTTCGTCCTCGATTTTCATCCCTTCCAGTTCTTTGGCAATGGCCCAGCTGTGCTGGGTGGGGTCGATGAGGTGGACGAGGATGCGGCAGCGTTGCACGTGCTTCAGGAATTCAATCCCCAGGCCTTTTCCTTCGTGAGCCCCTTCGATCAAACCTGGAATGTCCGCGACGACGTAGGACTCTTTTTCCCCGATTTTTACCACACCAAGGTTTGGGATCAGGGTGGTGAAGGGGTAGGCGGCGATTTTTGGTTTGGCGTTGGAGACGACGGAAATGAGGGTTGATTTTCCGGCGGAAGGGATCCCGATGATGCCGATGTCGGCCACTAATTTTAGTTCGAGCTCCACTTCGATGACTTCGCCTTCTTCTCCCAGTTCTGCGAACTTTGGAGCTTGGCGAACGGAGCTGGTGAAGTGGGCATTGCCATACCCTCCTCGCCCGCCTTTCGCGATCAGCAGAATCATATCCTTTCGGGAAAGGTCGGCGATATCGGTTTTTTTCTTGATGTTGCCTTCGGTGTCACGGGTAACTTCCCTGACGATCGTTCCGAGCGGGACTTCTAAATAGAGGTCTTCTCCTGCATGACCGTACATGTTTTGCCCCATGCCATGTTCTCCATGTGGAGCTTCGAATTTTTTGTAGGTGTGGAGGTCGATCAGTGAGTTGAGCGCGTGATTGACTTTTAAGTAAATATTCCCACCTCGGCCCCCGTTTCCTCCGTCCGGACCTCCTTTCGGGATAAATTTCTCACGTCGGAAAGAAACACAGCCGTTGCCGCCTTGTCCTCCGATGAGTCGCAGTATGGTTTGGTCGCAGAACATGAATTGGTTTGCTAGAAGCTTGTGAGCTGGTTTTTAAGGCTTCCATACTACTTGATATTTGTTGATCTGTACACTTGGAGTGTAAAAACTTCGACGTGAACACCAAACCATCTTCTAGACCGGGTTGGTTTTTTTGATAGAATTTTCGCATGAAGAAGGACTTAAAAAAACTTCGGGTTCTCACGGGATCACACCTCATGGCGATGAGCTTGCTCGCAGAAGGCGTGACAGATGTGTTTGGCTATCCTGGCGGAGCGATTATTCCGTTCTACGATGTGCTGCCGAGCTATCCGGAACTAAGACATATTTTGGTGCGCCATGAACAAGGAGCGGCGTTGGCGGCGGTGGGATATTCGCGAGCAACCGGTCATAAAAAAATTGGAGTGTGCCTCGCCACTTCCGGGCCTGGGGCAACGAATTTAGTCACCGGGATCTATGATGCCTTCATGGATTCGATGCCGATCGTGGCCATTACCGGTCAGGTGCCGACGTCGGTCGTCGGAACCGATGCCTTTCAGGAAGCCGATGTGATTGGTATTACCCAGCCCATTACCAAGCAGAGCTATTTCGTGACCGATGCCAATGACATTCCGCGGATTGTGAAGGAAGCGTTTCACATTGCTCGAACTGGGCGACCAGGTCCGGTGCTGATTGATTTTCCCAAGGACATTCAGAATCAGGTGGTGGAGAAATTTGCTTACCCGAGGTCGGTTGATTTGAAGGGATATAAGCCAAAGGATATGGGTGATTCGAAGAGCATTCACCAGGCTGCAAAGTGGTTGTCTTCTGCGAAGAAACCGCTGATCCTCGCTGGTCATGGGGTCTTGATCGCCAGTGCTGTGAGTGAGCTTCAGGAGCTGGTGAATAAGACGGGGATTCCGGTGATTACCACTTTGCATGGTTTGAGCTGTTTTCCTGAACACCATCCGTTGGCGCTCGGGATGCTCGGTATGCATGGCTATGCCCACGCGAACTTTGCCATTCAAGAATGTGATGTGTTACTCGGCATTGGACTGCGATTTGACGATCGTATTATTGGCCGTGCTGACGATTTTGCTCCAAAGGCGAAGATCATTCATGTGGACATCGACCCGGCGGAGATTGGGAAAAATGTGCATACAGAATTGGGGATAGTGGGGGATGCGAGGAAGGTGTTGAAGGAGATGAATCGGGTGGTGAAAAAGCCGAAGATAAAGACTTGGGTGAGGCAGGTGTTGGCATGGCAGAGGAAGTACCCACTTCCTGAATTACGAATTACGAATTTTGAATTTGGAATGAAACAGAATTCAAAATTCAAAATTCAAGACTTTCCATGCGGGACGTTATCCGTGAGCTGAATGAGCAAACCAATGGCGACTGCATCATCGCTAGTGACGTCGGTCAGCATCAGATGATCACGGCGCAGGAGTTTGTTTTCAAGAACCCACATTCCCATCTCACTTCAGGGGGGTCGGGGACCATGGGCTATAGCCTACCGGCAGCGATGGGGGCGAAGGTAGCTTGCCCCGACAAAGAAGTGTGGGCGGTGGTGGGGGATGGGAGCTTTCAGATGAACATGCAGGAGTTGGTGACGTTGTCGCAAGACCAGATCCCTGTGAAAATCGCCATTCTCAATAATTCTTACCTGGGTATGGTCCGCCAGTGGCAAGAGTTGTTTTTTGACCGAAATTATTCTTCGGTGAATTTGCATAATCCTGATTTCGTAAAACTGGCGGAGGCTTGTGGCATCAAGGCTTACAAGGCGACGAATGGCGAGGAAATGGTGGAGGTGATGAAGAAGGCTCGAAAAGAGAAGGGTCCGGTGCTGTGTGAATTCGTCGTGGAAATGGAGGAGAATGTCTATCCGATGGTTCCGAGTGGGAAGAGTTTATCGGATACGATTACGGGATAGTAACCCTTTTTCCATTCCGACCGGAGCCATGTACTCATGGCGTAGTGGAGGAATCCCTTTCCCGGGATCCACCTCCGAGGGATTCCTCCGCTTCGTCCCAGCTCCAAAAAACACGCTCGACTTCGGTCGGAATGGAAAAAATAACTACTTTTTATGCCACAATCTGCAAATCCAAAGCACTCCCTCTATACTTCGTTGAAATCAACGGAGAAGAAAACCGAACACATCGTCATGGCCATCGTAGAGGATGTGCCGGGTGTACTCAGCCGTATATCCGGTTTGTTCCGGAGGCGTAATTTCAATATCAAGAGTTTCACTGCTGGGAATTCCGGGCAACCTGGTTTGACCCGTATTACGGTGATTGTCGATGGAAAGAAAACGATGACGGAGCAATTGGTGAAGCAACTCGACAAGATCATTGAGGTGATCGAGGTGAGGGACATTACTTCTGAGCTTCCGGTGGAGCGAGAGCTTGTTCTCTTGAAAATCGGGTTTTCGAAGTCCCAGCGTTCAGGGCTTCTGAAGTTGCTTGATCAGTACGGTGGGAAACTTATTGATGAGATGAAGAATACCCTTTTGATCGAATTGACGGATGAACCGAAAAAGATCGACCAATTCCTCATGTCTCTAAAGTCCTTCGAGCTCATCGAAATGGCCCGTACTGGCGTGACGGCGCTCCATCTCTGATTTACTTTTCACCGCGTCTCCTTCTGATAGGACGGAAGTCATCATCGTCTTCGTGATGATCTCCGCGCTCTTTTTTCCGTTTTTCCTGAATTGGATAGGCGAAGTTTCCATTTTGGGCGTTCCCTTTTTCGTTTGATTTCTTTGCTCGCTTCTTTGGTGGAACTTGTGCGCGGATCGTTGGCTCTTGCCTTGGGGTTGCAGTTTTTTTTAGGAATCTCGCTTCGGTTGTGTGTTCGGTCCTGCGTGTGCCGTCCGCTGAGATCCCGGAGAGAAGAAGGCGAATGCTTTCTCTCGTATTTCCCATCTTTAGCCTTCTTTCGTAGTCTGCTCTTTCACTTGAAGGAGCGTTCCGATTTGGTTGTACCAGGAGCTTCCCATGTTCGTCCACCACCTGCTTACCAAGGACCATCACCACTTTTGCGAGATTGTCGAGAAAGATGTCCTTTGCCGGTCCATCGTCTACGATCACCCAGTCCTGATCCTGTAATTCACCATTTGCTGCCGGTTTCGGATTTGATGTGGGTTCGGCGGTCACGGTGCTAGTGGTTTTAGGGACGCCGATAAGGTCTGAAGGATCGGCCGTGGTGATTGTCACTGGATGCTTGGGTACGCCGATGAGCCCATCTGGATCAAAGCCTTCTGGACGTTGGTCTGGGGTAGCCATATGAATGTGTTAGCTGGTAATAGCACCTTTGCTGGCGTTGCTGACGAGTTTTGCGTACTTGGCCAACAGCCCACGTTCGTATTGTGGCTTCTTGGGCTGCCATTTCGCAAGTCGGGATTGCAGCTCGGTGTCGTCGATGTTCAGCGTCAATTCTCGTTGATCGAGGTCTATGACCACTTCATCGCCTTCTTGGATGACCGCTATTGGCCCTCCTTCCGCGGCTTCAGGGGCGATATGGGCGAGCATGATTCCGTGAGTACCTCCTGAGAATCTCCCGTCGGTGATCAGGGCGACGGAACTGCCTAGCCCGGCTCCCATGAGAGCCGAACTCGGGGCCAACATTTCTCGCATACCGGGGCCACCTTTGGGCCCTTCATTGCGGATAACGATGACATCATTTGCCACGATCTTTCCTTCCAGGATGGCGGTAAGGCAATCCTCTTCATTTTCGAAGACTCGGGCTGGACCTTGGTGTCGCTTCAATTCTTTTCCGCTTAATTTAATAATGCATCCTTCGGGAGCTAAGTTTCCATAGAGGACTTCGATGTGGTGGCCGGGCGGGGCCAATGGTTTTTCCACGGTGTGGATGACTGGAAATTTTGAATTTTGAGTTTCGAATTTTGATTCGAAATTCGAAATTTGAAATTCGATATTTTCCCGTACGGTTTTTCCGGTCACCGTGATGCAATCTCCGTGGAGGAGACCAGCATCGAGGAGGAGTTTCATGACATAAGGGATGCCTCCGAGTTTTTCCAGGTCAGCCATGACGTATCGTCCGAAGGGTTTGAAGTCGCCGATGAGGGGAGTTTTTTTATTGATACGGTGGAAATCTTCCAGGGTCCAGTCGACGTTGGCTTCGTGGGCCATGGCGAGGACGTGGAGAACGCCATTGGTCGAACCTCCAAGGGCCATCATCACCGTGACGGCGTTTTCTATAGCCTTTCGCGTGAAGATGTCACGAGGTTTGATGTTTTGCCGAAGCAGTTCCATGACTGCTTTCGCCGCCTCAGCACAATCGTTTTTCTTGGCTTCAGAGAGATGAAGATTGTCTTCAGTCATCGCCGTGTGAGCAGCTGAACCTGGCAAACTCAAGCCGGCAGCTTCCATGATGGAAGCCATGGTGTTCGCCGTGAACATGCCTCCGCAGGCGCCGGCTCCAGGACAGCTGTGGCATTCGATTTCGTGCACTTCTTTTTCGTCGATTTTTCCAGCTCCATGGGCGCCGACGGCTTCGAAAACGGAAACGATTTGTAGGGACAGGTCATGACCCGTCCCTACAGATCGTTTCCCGGGACGGATGCTTCCTCCGTAGAGGAAGACGCTGGGGACATTGGTTCGAAGCAGCGGCATGACGGCACCAGGAATAGATTTGTCGCAGCCTCCTATAGTGACTGCTCCATCACACAGGTACCCTTCGATCATGGCTTCGATGCTGTCCGCGATGACTTCTCTCGAGACGAGTGAATACTTCATGGCTTCTGTCCCCATAGAAATTCCATCTGAAACCACAGGTGTTCCAAAGGCAATGGGCATCGTACCCACTCGTTCCAACTCCTTTTTCAAAATGCCTCCGAGCTCGAGGATGTGTTCGTTGCAAGGTGTTCCATTGGTATAGGGAGCTGCTAGGGCGACGAGTGGTTTGTCGAAATCCTCTTCTTTCTTAAAATCAACCGCTCGGAGCATCGCACGTGCTGGTGCTCGTTTGACCCAGTTTTTGTCGCCGTGGAGTCCGGTGAGGGCGGCGCTTCGTCGTTTGATGGTTTCCATGGAATGATTTAAATCACGACGAGTATAGCGAATGACGGCTGGGCTCGAAAGCCCAGCCGTCGATTGGTCCTCGCTTCAGGCCGCGACCGACTCGCGCTGGAGAAGGCAGTGGCATTGAAGGCAGGTGAAGCGTCCGTCGGGGTAGCGACGGATACGCCAACGTGTCTCGTGGAACTCCTCATGCTCCGCGCGGGAGCCTTCGGAGTACAGCTCTGGCATTTCCCGCTTGCAACCACAGGGCAGCACCGTAATGATCCGCGGGATCGTGTACTTCTTCAGGCGATGATTCCGAGTGATTCGATCGAACCACTTCCAGAAGATTTCAAACTGCTGATTCACGTGTCTTACCTCTTTAAGAGAGAACCCCTCGCTACCACTTCTCCCAGCGGAGAAACCGTCGTAGCGAGAGGACTCTCTGGGATGAGCTCACGAGCTCATCCCAGGTGCCTTTCTGTTCATAGATTTTTGTCTTTATTCAGTATGTTGACCGCAGGGGATGGCCATGGTTCCCAACGATGGAATCGGAGGAAAGATCACCATACACCCACACAACCAGACAGCGCCGATGCGTTTGCCGCACTGGCAATGGATGCCGTACCCCTTTTTGTATCCGCTGTTCCAGGTGTTTTTCCAGAAGCGGAAGAGTTGTGATAGTTCACGGATCTCGGCGCCAGAGGAGATGTGTCCATTGGCACAGGGATTTTGCTTTCGGATGTGTTTGAGCATGAGCCATACGTTTGGAAAAGCTTCTTTATTCTTCGGATCGAAATCGCCGGTCATAGTCGCCTCTTCTTTCTTTTCCATGAACAGAAAGCAAGGATGGGTGTTTGCACCAGCGTTGGATGGTGCTCGGGCTGACATTGATTCGATTGGCAATTTCCCGGATGCTGGATCCTTCTTCGTACAGTGCTTGGAAACGAAGGATCTTTTCTGACGGACTTTTGATTCTATAGAGCGCCTCGTTTCGATGGGCCACCCATGTTTTTCGGCACACCTTACACTGGAGTCGTTTTTCTTTTTGGCTGTGGATTCTGATCTGGTTGGCTTTTTCGTGCTCACCGTACTGTGAGCATTTGGTGTTTGGGCAGGATTGCCCCCTGATGGAAATTGGGATCATGAGGTTGGATTATGGTGAAAGGAGTACAAAAAAACCCCGCGGGTATTCGCGGGGTTTTATTCCTTGTGAGAGTCTTTTCTTCTTCTCAAAACCACCGCGAACCCATGCCGAGGACAAGCGTGCATACGCATCGGTGCATCTTCGAGATGGATGAGGATGATTGGATCATAGAAAAGTGATTCATGGAAACCTTATGTTTTATTGTCTGGGTTGTAAAGGACGCTGTATTCATTGAGCGTGGAGATTTTAGAGTCCCTCCTGTTTCTTGCACGCTCGCCAGGTGATCTCGAAGATCGCCCGGTAGGTGGAGGCGATTTCGGGGGATTCGATGATGGCGCCGTGAAGTCGGCCTGATTTAAGGGACATTACGGAAATCTTGTCGCCGTAAATGCTGATTTCCGAGTCAAATTCCAGGCTGATGTCGGCGGGCATGATTTTGATCTCGGCAAAGTGCTGCTTCGACTTTTTTTGGTAGTCTCGGCTTTCTTTGATTTCAGGAAAAATACCCTTCATCATGATGTGGTTTTTTTTGCGGACCTTGATGTATTCATCGAGAAACTTTCTCAGCTCGTTGGCGACGATCGGCGCGCATGAATAAGAAAGTTTGATTCGTTCCGCTTTTGGCAGCTTTTTAAGGACCTCGATGGTGTCGTTGTAGATGGTCTTGATGCCTTCTGCCCCCTCGTAGTATTTTACCTTCGGTGCCATGACGAGATCTCCGGTGAGGGATTTGAGTTGAGGGACGATGGTTTTAATTTTCTTGTAATTTTCCTCTGCTTTTTCTTGCTGATTCTTGGCGTATTCTTCGAGTTTTTCTGGCTCCACACCGGTGTACTGCTGGATCCCACCTTGTTCGATGGCGCTCACGAGTCCTTTTTCTTTCAATGTTTCCAGAGCGGCGTATGCAGTGGTTCTGGTAATGCCGGCTTTTCGGGCGATGCTGCTGACGGGATTGGGTCCGATTTCGAGCAACGTAATATAGAGCTTGGACTCTTTTTCCGTGAAACCAAGCGACTGCAAATGGTCGGCTAACGTCATGAAGGTAAAATGAAGTGACCGGAGTTTAGCAGTGTCGAAGTTGATTGACAAGTGTTTGACAGAAAGAAACGGTGGAACGCGTATGGGGAGGGGAGAGTGCCCCCCTCCCCATCAGTTGCTCTTTTAAAACAGCACTCGCAGCAAATCCGGAAAGCAGATGGCGAGAATATAGGCCGCTACAGCCTGAAGGCTGAAGGCCCACTCTCCCACCGGCAACTCGCCGAACTTCCCTTGTCGGAGCCAGACCATCCCGAGGTAGGCAGGCGGCTGGGAAACCATGTAGGCGAGGACGTAGGCCTCGCTATACGTGCATCCACTCGCCCATGCCAGCGGCAGGGCAACCCCGAACGGAGCCAAGACGATGCCGAAGACCATGATGGCGAAGACGATTCGCCAATGACCCTCCTGCATCTTCTGGCTGACCATCTTCGACCCGATGGTGATGGCGGTGATGAAGGTCACCGCCAACGAGTACCACTGGGTGGGGTTGACTTCTCCTCGTGCAAAGTGGAATGCGACGGCCGTGAGACTGATCGCAAACAAGGGATACGGATCCGTGAGGACCCACCCCTTGTTCCACTTCTTGCTGACGAAGATTCGGAGACCCAGCATGGTCGCGTAAGCGACACTCAGGGGAGCCCAAATCGCCAGTCCGAATCCCAGCACGCAGGCGTAGGAGACGGGATGGAAGAGGATCATGGAAGTGATCGTCTTCAGCGATTGGCCGAGCTTGTCACGCTGAGCGGTGATGAGCTGTGGCAGGATGACCACCACCAGGAAGCCCTGGTAGAAGGCTCCGCCCGCTAGCTTCATCACATCCGGGTCTGGAGTTCCGGAGGCCAGCAACATCAGTCCATGGCCGGTGTTCGCACACACGGCGAGGACGATGAAGCCGTGTCTCATCTCAGGCGTCCTCAGGTCGAGGACGTACTTCGCGATCATTACCGCGAGCCCGAGAGAGATGATCATAGAGAACGACAGGATCGTGATGACCCGAAGATTCCCCGCGACCACACTGGTGTCGAACTGTTCGCCCACCAGGACGAACAGCATCGGCAGCAGATAGGTCAGCAGGTACTGATCGAGTACCGCGTACACCTGTCGTCCGGTCATCTTCGCGTGGATCGCCCCCGCGAGGATTCCGGAGAGGATTGCGAACATCAAAAGCATATTATTCTCCTCGCAAGTTCGTTTCTTTCTGTCAATGTGCAGCATCAAAAAGCTGCACCAGCAGCCATTCAATGTTACATATATTTAACTATATTATTTTATAAATGTCAATTGTCGTCGTTCCCGTCTGACATCATCGAAGGTTTTTATTTTTTTCTTTTTTTGCTACAAGTATGAATACACTTTTTACATTGATACCATGCTTATCAACTTTGGCGGTGTCGAAGAAAACGTCGTTACCCGTGAAGAGTTCCCCATTTCTAAAGCTCAGGAAGTTTTGAAGGATGAAGTGGTAGCTATTTTGGGGTACGGAGTGCAAGGTCCTGGTCAGTCATTGAATCTGAAGGATAATGGAATCAAGGTCATCGTAGGACAGCGCGAAGGAACCAAGAGTTGGGAAAAGGCTATCGCTGATGGATGGGTGCCAGGTGAGACGCTGTTCGGTTTGGAGGAAGCTGCAGAAAGAGGGACTATTTTACAATACCTATTGTCCGATGCTGGACAGAAGGATTTTTGGCCGACCTTGAAGTCCCACTTAACTCCTGGAAAGGCTTTGTATTTTTCCCACGGATTTTCGATTACTTACAAAGATTTGACCGGTGTGGTTCCTCCAACTGATGTGGATGTGATTTTGGTAGCGCCCAAGGGTCCGGGTGGATTGGTCCGTAAACACTTTTTGGCAGGAGCTGGGGTGAATAGTAGTTATGCGATCTTTCAAGATGCGACTGGAAGGGCTCACGATCGGGTTTTAGCCCTTGGGATTGCTATCGGATCAGGGTATTTGTTTCCGACGACCTTTGAAAAGGAGGTGTACAGCGATTTGACCGGAGAACGGGGAGTATTGATGGGGGCTTTGGCGGGGATCATGGAGGCCCAGTATGATGAACTTCGGAAGCATGGTCATTCGCCAAGTGAAGCCTTCAATGAAACCGTCGAAGAACTGACCCAGAGCTTGATTCGTTTAGTGGGTGAAAATGGCATGGACTGGATGTTTGCGAATTGTTCCACGACTGCTCAGCGAGGGGCGCTGGATTGGAAAGGACGATTTCGAGACGCCGTGTCGCCAGTCTTTGAGGAGCTCTATAAGAAAGTAGAAGATGGGACCGAGGCGAAAATCGTTCTTGATAAGAACTCCCAGGCTGATTATCGAGAAAATTTACAGAAGGAACTCAATGTGATTGCAGATTCTGAGATGTGGAAGGCGGGTGCTCAGGTGAGGAAATTGCGGCCGGAGGCTTAATGAAAATGGCTTATTTTAGACGTTCGATGTATGCGCTTCTTTTTGTAGTGCACTCCCTCAAAAGATTTTTGAAAAAATCTTTACAATTCTATTGACACCTCTACCGCTGATCAATAAGATGTCTCTGCTTTGGATATTTCTTCTGGATCTATCCTGGCCTTAAGCCGCTTACTCTGTTTTGCGGTTTTCCTTTGTCCCTGGGTTTCCCTCGGGCAGAGCTTGATCTTTGAAAGATCGGCAAAGATGTACATGTGCTGCAAGACATGTATGTCCGCAATTAGTAGAGATACTAATTGCACGTTAATCCGTCCCGCACTTGTTGCGGGATAAACAACTGAGTATACAAAGAAAGAAAATAAATAAGAAAAGTGCACATAACGGATGCCTTGGCACTTAACTCCGATGAAGGACGTGGAAAACTGCGATAAGCTTCGGCGAGCTGTTAACAAGCTTTGACCCGGAGATCTCCGAATGAGGTAACTCCTCCGACGTTTTGTCGGTGACTCCCTGCTGAATATATAGGCAGGGTAGAGGTAACACAGAGAACTGAAATATCTCAGTACCTGTGGAAAAGAAATCAATTGAGATTCCCCCAGTAGCGACGAGCGAAGAGGGAATAGGCCAAACCGCGACTTCGGTCGCGGGGTTGTAGGACTCCAACATCAGTGCAGATGGTTACCAGAAGTCTCTGGAAAGTGACACCATAGTGGGTAATAGTCCCGTACGGGAAAACCATTTGTATTGTAGGAGTATCCTGAGTAAGGTCGGACACGTGTAATCCGGCCCGAATCTGGGAGGACCACCTTCCAAGCCTAAAGAGGTTAAGTGACCGATAGTGAACTAGTACCGTGAGGGAAAGGTGAAAAGTACCCCAGGTAGGGGGATGAAATAGAACCTGAAATTATGTGCATACAAAGAGTCGGAGCCCTTCGGGGTCACGGCGTACTTTTTGTAGAACGGACCAACGAGTTAGCTGTATGGAGCAAGGCTAAGGGAGTAATACCCGGAGCCGTAGTGAAAGCGAGGGTTAATAGCCCGTTTAGTTCCATGCACTAGACCCGAAACCGGGTGAGCTTACCATGTCCAGGATGAAGCACGGGTAAAACCGTGTGGAGGTCCGAACCACCGAGTGCTGCAAAACTCTTGGATGAGGTGTGGTAAGTGCTGAAATTGCTATCGAACTCGGAGATAGCTGGTTCTCCTCGAAATATCTTTAGGGATAGCGTCGACGGTTAAGCCACGGGGGTAGAGCTCTGTAAAGGCTAGGGCCCGAAATAAGGGTACCAAACCTTAACAAACTTCGAATACCGTGGGGAATTCGTCGGCAGTCAGACAGTGACAGCTAAGTGCCATTGTCGAAAGGGGAACAGCCCAGATCGTTGTCTAAGGTCCCTAATAAAGTCTAAGTGGTAAAGGCTGTAGAATTGCGTAAACAACCAGGAGGTTGGCTTAGAAGCAGCCATTCCTTCAAAGAGTGCGTAATAGCTCACTGGTCGAGTGATTCTGCGCCGAAAATGTAACGGGGCTCAAGACTTTAACCGAAGACACGGGTGTTTACTGGATTTATCCAGTAGGCGCAGTAGAGGAGCGTTGCGTAGGCCTGCGAAGCGAAACTGGAAAGTTTCGTGGAGGTATCGCAAGTGAGAATGTTGGTATAAGTAACACGAGCAAGGTGAAAATCCTTGCCACCGAATGCCCAAGGTTTCCTCAGCCACGTCAATCGACTGAGGGTTAGTCGGTCCTAAGGTGAGGCCGAAAGGCGTAGCCGATGGAGAACAGGTTAATATTCCTGTACAATACACCAATCGCCAAAGCAAAACAGGAGGACGTTTTATCATCAAGAAGTGACTTCGGTTACCTCACGATGATATCACAACTAAATGTGGCGCTAACGGAGGGAGGACGCATATGGATGATGATCGCTGGTTCATGATTCCAGTGAAAGTAGTAAGCTTATGTCCTACTAGGCAAATCCGGTAGGATTCGCGAGCTACGATGCCAAGGTCAGTTCTTCGGAACCGGCCAAGGATCTCCCATTCACGTGACAAGAAAATTCCCGTCGTGAGAGTGGTGTATTACCGTACCGCAAACCAACACAGGTGGGCGGGTAGAGTATACTCAGGTGAACGGATGAACCACTGTTAAGGAACTCGGCAACAGAAACGTCCGTAACTTCGGGATAAGGACTGCCTTGTTAACTACTTCGGTAGATTGGCGAGGCCGCAGCGAATGAATCCAAGCAACTGTTTATCAAAAACACAGGTCTGTGCTAAGTCGCAAGACGATGTATACAGGCTGATGCCTGCCCGGTGCCAGAAGGTCACGAGGAGGGGTGCAAGCTCTGAATCTAAGCCCTGGTGAACGGCGGCCGTAACTATGACGGTCCTAAGGTAGCGAAATTCCTTGTCGGGTAAGTTCCGACCCGCATGAATGGCATAATGATTTGGATACTGTCTCAACAGTGGATCCGGTGAAATTGCAGAAGCGGTAAAAATGCCGCTTAAACACAGTAGGGCGAAAAGACCCCGTGCAGCTTTACTATAGCTTGACGTTGGCATGAGGCATTACTTGCGCAGGATAGGTGGGAGGCTTTGAAGCCCCGACTTCGGTTGGGGTGGAGCCACCCTTGAGATACCACCCTTGTGATGCTTCGTGTCTAACCTGAACCGTCAATTGTCTTTCATTTGACAGGTAATGATGAGCTATATGGAAGTATAGGCACGTTTTATGGTCATTTTTGTTCCGAAGGGTAAGAGGTTCATGTAGCCTCTCTAAAGAATTATATGACGATAAACGTAACTGTATTTATCCATGTAGTCATCAAATATCTGTTTTCTGGAGGCTAATTGCCGGTTCAGGGACAACGTTTGGTGGGTAGTTTGACTGGGGCGGTCGCCTCCTAAAGAGTAACGGAGGCGCGCAATGGTTGGCTTCGTCCGGATGGAAATCGGACTGAAAGTGTATTCGCATAAGCCAGCCTGACTGTGAGACCAACAAGTCGAACAGGCACGAAAGTGGGTGAAAGTGATCCGGTAGTTCCACGTGGGTGGGCTATCGCTCAACGGATAAAAGTTACGCCGGGGATAACAGGCTGATAGTTTCCAAGAGCTCATATCGACGAAACTGTTTGGCACCTCGATGTCGGCTCGTCGCATCCTGGGGGTGAAGCATCTCCCAAGGGTATGGCTGTTCGCCATTTAAAGCGGTACGCGAGCTGGGTTCAGAACGTCGTGAGACAGTTCGGTCTATACCCTCTGTGTTCGTAGGAAAATTGAGAAGGTTTGTCCTTAGTACGAGAGGACCGGGATGAACGAACCTCTGGTGCACCAGTTGTCGTGTCAATGGCATAGCTGGGTAGCTACGTTCGGTTTGGATAACCGCTGAAAGCATCTAAGCGGGAAACCATCTTCAAGATTAATTTTCCCCATAGCCTCCCGGGAGACTACCGGGTTGATAGGCTGCAGGTGTAAGTGCAGTAATGCATTTAGCCGAGCAGTACTAATAGGCAATTGTATTTATTTTCTTCTCTTCGAGAGCCTGGGGGCTTCTCAGATCGATTTAGTTCGACTGGGACTCATCTCAGTATCTGAGGTATCCTCAGTGCCTCGAAAGAGAGATCTTTCATTTAGTTGTGATTAACGTGCAATTTGTGTCTCTTCAGCTGATCATTTTCAGTTGGAGGCTGTTTAGCGGGTCTAACCCACGAACGGCTTTCAGCTGAAGATGATCAGTGCATCGTACTGAGGTGGAGGCTGTTTCGAGGGTATAATCCCACAAACGGCTTTCAGCTCAGCATGATGCTGTAAAAAAAGTCCCGTCTTGGTGTTTATAGAGAGTGGGGTACACCTGATCCCATCCCGAACTCAGCAGTTAAGCCACTTCTCGCCTATGGTACTTGGATCTTTGGTCCTGGGAGAGTAGGTTGACGCCAAGACAGGGCTTTTTTTAAACTCAAAAATTCGCTTGGTTGATCATAGAGCTTTTCTTAAAATGAAGGGCTTTTTTTTGACAAAATGTTTTATATGTGTATAATCACTCATTAAATGTGTGATTATGTCTACAGAGATTTTCCCAGACTTGCCCAGGCGCGGTATTGCTAAAGGTTCTTTGGAAAGTCGTGAGGATGATTCCATTTCGTCTGTACGTGCGAGCAGGATTGCTATTGTACGTCAGGCTATGAACACTCTTTTGCTTCGACGACGTTCCATGAGGGCATCTTCTGATACTTCTCATTTCTCACAAGAGAATGATCCTTGGTTGATAAGATACTGTAATATCCTCTTTAGTTCGAATGAATCACTTCCCGTTAGTGATCTGATCGTCAGTGGTATGCTGCAGCCAAACATCTATTCTCCGGATGATTATGTTTCAGGTCGAAAGTTGCCGGAATATGAGGAACGACTCGGTTGTAGCTTTGCAGGATTTCACCAGGTAATAGAGGAGAGGGTCGAACGTCAACACTTGTTTGCCATGGAGATCGGCCCCGGGGATGGTTTGAGTTTGAATGAATTGAGGAAACTGCATCCAAATTGGCAATACTCGGGCATGGGTGACCGCTTGTTCTTTTCTATAGAGAAGCTGCTCCATCAGACTTTGAAGCCTCTCGCGAATGAGCATGATGAAGAATTTATGAGGCTTTTTTTCATTTTCATCCGGCGGGAATTTAGAATGAGATTGCACAATCACTCTGGTAAGGACCCCCGGCAGCAAAAATTTATTGACTTAAATGAGCTTTATTCGATCTTATTGGAGGCACGTGATTGGTTGTCTCATCATTTTGACTCGAGGAGCGGGACGTACATGGTTTCTGAGGAGTTTGAGTTTGATGAAAGGAGGCAGGTATCACCTCAGGTGAAAAGACGGTTCATGCAGCTTTTGAGTACAAACAAGCCTCTTCATTTCTATACTGATTTTTTTGCTGATGCATTTATCCAGGCACTTGCCTCCGGAAGCCAGTCATTTGATTTGCATCAGTATGTTCAGTTCTCTTCTAAGGGATTTATTTGTATGCGATTTCAGGAAATGGATCGGTTGTTGAACGCTAACCCTCATTTGAGAAGAAGGATTCATTTTCTGTATGGTTGTCGTTCTGATTCTCACTTGGGTGATGAAGAGTATGCAGCATTTCTTACCAGTATTTTTGAGATGATGGCGCCAGGTGCTGTGTACTTGAGTGATGGCCATAAGAGATCTTACAACAGAAAGCTTCGATTTGCCGCCATACGTCATGCATTGAGCCAGCATGAAGGCATGAGGGCTTTGGTGGTTGTCGACAAAGCATCTGGAAGTCCGAAGTCCATTTGCGTGGAGCGTGGTATGCAGAAAGGAAGTGGTTTTGAGTATCTTTGCCGAGATCAATTGAAAGGAATGTTTCCGACAGATGATTTCATATTTCAGCCTTTGGACGAGATAGAGGGTCAGTTCTTGGATCTGGACAAATTGATTCAAGATATTTTGGTGGAGAATGGGGGTGATTTTGAAGCGTTTAGAGGAATCAATGATTATCTTTCTCGAGTGCATGAGTATATGCGAAAGGGACTTAATCCCTATGAATTGATAGAGCAGTTTCGTGGGGTGAACGATGAGCGTGCGATTCTTGTTTCTGAGATCGCCTTAGACCTTTTTGATATTCGGCTTGAGCACATCCGCAAGAGACATAAGTTGCCTGATCAAAGATTGACATGTTCTGGTTAAGTGTTATCATGTTAAATCTTTTACCCTTACTGGTTGAGGATGATTCAGTTTTTACATAATGATACTTTTGGAAGTTCATGCCCAAAAATTCCACTGGATGCTTCTCATCATTTGAACGAGGTCATCGGAGGGATGAATCCCGAGACATCAGGTGATCCTATGGGAGATTACTGGAGGCCATATTATATGAGGACTCGAGAGAAGCTTTTGTGTCTGATCTCACAAGATCCTGAGAGAGTTCATCTTCGAGGAGTTCGGATGGACTCCCCTGAAGAAGTCGAAAGGTGGTTTCGACATGCTTTCATCAGTGCTTTTGTATCTCCTGGTGATGCTGATGATGCATGTCATGAGCACGAGGACCTGAAGCTTGTCTTATTTGAAGTGGGAAGTATCCGTGAGAATGCCCGTGGTGACTGGCATGTGAATCGTGCCGGTATGAAATTGGCCCGTACATTGGCATTGCGAAGTTTGTCCAAGACCCTAGATGTGTTGGGTATGAATACACAAAGGAAATATCTCGAAAGAGGGCCTGGTGACAACCGCAATGTGCAATGGGTACGGGAGCAGTGTCCAGATTGGGAGTGTGTTTCTGTGGGGAATGTGTTGTATTTTTCGGTTTCCAATCTCTTGCGCGATTTCTTGCGTCCTGAGCTGAAGCAGGATGAAAATATCCTGATGTTTCTGCAGATCCTCAGTGTCTTCCTCTTAAGAGAAAAGCAGGAGTTGGGAGAAGGGGCTTCTATACAGGTTTTGTTCTCACTTTTAGCTGATATGGGAAGTTGGATTCACAAGTACTTTGGTAGCAAGGGAGAGTATGTGGACTCCGGTGAGTTCGAATGTGATACTCTGTGTGAATTGGACGAAGGGGTCAAGAAGCACTTTCGTGACCTGTACTGGTTTTTTAGTGTCATTCACTTTGATTTCAGGTCCCCCCCGACTGGTCCCACTGAGGCTGGGATGGACCATGTTCAATTTAGAAAAGGGATTTTCCTGGAAGTTCTTGGTCAGTACTTTCAGGCAGGATTTTGTTCTGAAGTCGCTCGATGCCTTTTCGCAGACGATCCTTATTTTCCAGATCAGGAGTCTTCCATCGATCTGAGAAGAGTGCTTCCGGTGTCTTTGCAGGGCTTTACAGAGGCTGATTTTCTCAGTATTCCAGAACTTCTGGAAAAGGAGAGCGTTGGGTTTTCCACGGACGTGAGGGCTGCCTCCCATGAGCTGAATGATGACTTCCGTCGTGATTTGGACGGATACATCGATTGTCTCGCGCCGGGGGGTGTCCATTGTTTTGATGCCAGTAATGAGTCCTACGTGAAGGATGACCGCTCTGACGCAGTCTTGAGTTTGCTTCTCCAGAAAAATGCGATTTCTCCCTCTGGAAAAGAGTTTCGTGCTTTTGCTCTTGTGGAAAAGAATGCTTCTCCTCGGACAAGGGCTCAGGCGATTTGGTTTGAGCGGGCCCAGAATGACGGTCAGTTTCGTTCTGTCGAGACGTTGTCGGAATGCATCGATACTGATTTCTTTGATATTGTGCCGTTAGATGAGTATGCCAACCGCTTCATGATCCGGTATGAGTCGCAAATCCGTCGTATTTTCAAGCAGGTATTTTATGATCGTTACCAGGATTGGGACCGGGTTAGACAACAGTTTTCCACGGACGCCGTTATTCAGGCGATTGATTTCTGGGCCGCATTTATTCAGGCACTTAATCCTCACCTTTTGAAAATTGAGGATGTGTTTTCGATCATTGGCCCCCAAGTTGAAGTGTCTGCATTGAGTTGTTTTTATCAGGTTCCGCAAAAGAAGCGGGTTCGTTCTGAAACCATTTTAGAGCCTGATCCCACCCCTCGGCTACGTGCTTTGTCTTTGCGCCAAGTCATGCGCTGATCTATTTACTCAGGTTTTATGTACGGACTTCAGTCAGATCGTTTAGGTGAAGATTCTCCAGGGGTGTATCAGCCTGAGACTTTTCCGTTATTTCCGAAGCTGCCCTTACAGATGAATGCTGATGTTCCTGAGTTCGAGGCTTTTGAAGCAGAACGAGCCTCATTGCTGGGATATTTGGAGGTGCTCTATCAAAAGTACGGTCTGCCACCGCTCTGGTTGATCGAGCACAAAGGGTGTTTTACGAATGCAGCCATGAGGCGAACTCTTTCGAAAATTTTGGGAGGGGCGAAGGCGTTCAAAAAGTACGTCAAAGGCTACACAATAGATCCTGAGCAGTATGAATATCCCATCCCGGAGGACGGAAGGATTTTTGTCTTGGGTGGAAGTATCAATGATACCTATGATCATTTTGGCCGAGATTTTACAAACCGCTTTAGCTTGCCCCTTTTAGAGCAGGTTCAGCGGACCCATCGTTCTCGCGTCCTGGGTATTTGCTTTGGCCATCAGACGCTCATCGAGGCCTATGGCAAGATGATCGGGGTGCCGATCCAGACGATTAAGCAGGATACGCAGTTTGGATTTTACCCCGTTGATTTTGCTGGTGCTCACCCCTCACTTTATGCTTTGAATTCTTCTCTCCCTAGAGCGGTTGCGTTTACGCGTTCAGGCTATCCGAAGCGGATGGATGGCGGATCGGCTGTTGATATCCCTGATCTGCGTGTGTTTGCTGAATTTGCTGGACTCTTGAGGTACACAGCTCGTGATCACTGTTTTATTCCACCGGGAGTGAGCTATCTCCCGCATCCCAGCACATCTGTTGATATGGTGATGAGTTTTCAGGGGCATCCTGAGATTGATTCCACCAAGACTCATTTGAGACCGGTGCTAGAGTATATTTCTTCTCTGCGTGATGCGATTACTCAGATTGTTCAGCCCTATTCACCCTTTGAATTTTCCAAGAGGCATCGAATGAGAATGATTTCGAGTGCTTTTTTTACTCCGATCCTCCGCCAGTACGCCCATGATCTGGTACAGGAGTCTTAGAAGACTGTGCCGATTATCATTTGGATCAGTTTCGCGTATCTTTCAATAAACTCGTTTTCAAAGATTTCCAGTTTTCTTTCCGGACTTACGTACAGAGACAGTGTTCCGGTCAGCTCTCCTTTTGATACCAGCGGAATCAGTAGAAGTGAGGAAAAGTGATGTTTTCTTGCCAGGTAAGCTGATTGGTACTTTGGTTCTTCATTGATGTCAATGATCCGTAGCGGCATGTTTTGTTTAAAGGCTTTGGCTGCCAGGCTGTCTTGATATTTGATGCTCTTCTTTCCCTGCCAGTCTTCATCCACACCAAAGCTCGAGACCAGGTCGAGGGTATTTTTCGCTTTATTGTAGACTCGCAGTACGCAGGCTTCGACTCTGGTCAGCATGATGACAGAGCTCACGATGAAGTCCGCGATGCTTTTTTTGTCCGGATTTTCACTGGAAATGTCGAGCAGGTCAAACAGGTAGTCCATCTGCCTTCTGACGATGCCATACTGGTTGTAGGCTTCCTTGATTTTCTGATACTTCAGGGTCAGCTCTTCTTCTATTCGCTGCTGGTGGGTGACGTCCCGGCCGATCAGCAAGTAGTATCCTGAATCACCATGGTTGTTGTCTGGTATTTGAGTGAGAGTGGCGGCGATCTTAATCTGGTTTTGACTTTTTTGTTTCGCGGTGAGTTCGAAGTTGTAGAGGATTTGATAGTTTTGAAGGAGTTTTCCCGTGTTCTTTTTATTGAAGAGTTTGCTAATATTTTTTCCCAGCATTTCTTCTTTTTTGTATCCGAACACGATTTTTGCCCCAGCATTCCAGGATTCGATTCTTCCTTCCTGGTCAAAAATAATGATTGCGTCAGTGGCGTATTGGATCGCTGTATTCAGGATTTTCTCTTTTTGTTCTTTTTCTTTGAGGGGTCGCAAATCGGTCATGATCCCGACTGTGCCATGGTCGATCGCTGCGCCACTGAGGAGGACAGGGATTCGTTCCTTTTTTTTCGTCAGGAGGTTGCCTTCGTAGCTTGAACTTTTTCCTTTGGCACGGTCTGTTTCATTGATGTGCCTGACTCTTGCGCAACTCTCTTCGTCCCAAAAGTCATAGGATTTTTTGCCGAGCATTTCTTCTAGAGTATAGCCCATCATGTTGCGGAATTTTGGGTTGGCGTAGACAGTTCGTTCATTTTTGTCTCCTACCCAGACCGCCTCATTCATGTTCTCTACGAGTTTTTGGTACATGTTGTCTTTTTGCTTCATCTCTGAAAGATCGGTCACGACTCCGAAAGTCCCTCCTTGATCTAGTGGGGTCCCACTGATGAGCACTGGTACTTCGTCGCCCGACTTGGTGATGAGTGTGCCCTCATAGCTTGATCGTATGCCTTTTTTTCTTTGGGTTCGGTCAATGACTTTGATCTTTTTAGCTGTTCTCTCATCATAAAATGAGGTTGCGTCCTGCCCGACAAGATCTTTCTCTTTTCTTCCGGTGAGTTCGCAGAATTTTGGATTTACAAAAAGTATCCGTCCCTCTTCATCGGCTAGTACGATCCCTTCATTCATGCAGGTCACGATTTTTTGGAACAGCTCTGAATTCGAATACATAGCGATGGTGACTAGGTGTATTAGGCGATTATTTCAGAAGGAGCTTGATTTGGTCTCCTTCTTGGATTTGATAGTGGACGCGTTTTTTGCTTCCGTTCACGAGGGCTGCCTTTGCTCTTTTGGGCAGTTCCGTGTGGATGCGGCTTGCGAAGTCGAGAATGGTCGATCCACGTTTTAGCTTTAATACATCGCCTTTGTAGGAAAAACAGTAGAGCATCTTTTCTTGGTCGTTGGCTTTTGAAAGGTGTGAGAAGTATTCGCTGATCATTTGTTCTCTTTCATTGGGAACCGCCGCTTGTTTTGTTTTTCCGTAGATCCAGTGGGCCGCGACTCCTTTTTCGGCAAAGTGGTCCATTTCTTGGGTCCTAATCTGGATTTCTACTGGGATGTCGAGGTTCGGGAGAATGTTGGTGAGGCCGGTGTGAAGGCTTTGATATCCGTTTACCTTTGGGACCGAGATGTAATCGTCGAAGTAGTGGGCGACCGGGTAAAAGGTGTCGTGGAGAAGATTGAGGATCTCAAAGCACTCTTCGGAACTATTTTTTTCCGTAATGATGCGAAACGCGAAGATATCCACTAGGTTTTGTATTTTTCTCTGACGCTTTTTTTCAAGCTTCTTGTAAATGCTGTAAATGTTTTTGTAGCGGCCTTTGATCAAGCATCGGTGATTCTGTTTACGCAGCGCTTGCTGGAGAATGTCTAGAATGCTCTGTATGGTCGCTTCTGATTTCTTTTGATAAGCGGACAATTCTCTGGAAATCTTTTTGTACGAGCTTGGGTTGATGATTTTGAAGCACAGATCATCGAGTTCTCGTTTTTCTTCACAGAAGCCAAAGCGTTCGCAGAGAAAGGAAATAATCTCTAAGTACCGCTTTGATGCCTTTACCTTGGCTTCTTTTTTTCGAATCTTCAGGATTTTCTTTTCCAGGAAATGGACAAACTCATAGAACTTTTCTGGCGATTGTGCGAAGTGCTCAAAAAAGTAGTCCGTTACTAGCTCACGGTTTTCAGTTTTATCATTAAAAAATGTCAAGACGTCAAACCACTCTTCAAAGGTTTTTAGTAGCTCTTGATCAATGACGATGAATTGCTTGTTTGTCAGCACAAAAGAGTGTTATGGCCAAAACTAGATAGGACATTATAACACTAAATTTGAGTTATTTGTCAAATTAGTCATGATTTATTTCTTCATCTAATCTTCATAAATCAACATTCTGTTAATAGGCTCTTCTCGCCTGAAGCGTGCTTCGCCTTGATCTGGATGGCTGCTCATTTGTCCCGCCTTGGGAAACATTTAGGATGATCGCGATCATCATCAAGCTCACCAGGAGTGAACTTCCTCCATAGCTGATAAAAGGAAGAGTAATCCCTGTATTTGGGAATATCGCCATACTCACGCCTACATTGATCAGCATTTGGACCGTCAGTGACGTGGTAAATCCTGTGACAATGAGTTTCGCAAACCAGTCTTTGGCGTTCCTGGCTATGCTATATCCTCTCCAAGCGATCAGTACGTAGAGCGCTATGATGATTACCGTCCGGACAAACCCCATTTCTTCTCCAATCGCTGCAAAGATCGTGTCTCCTTGTACCTCGGGGAGATACCCGTTTTTTTGAATGGATTGCCCGAAACCGAGTCCAAAAAGGCCTCCGCTGCCGATCGCGGTGAGTGCGTTTTTGATCTGATAGCTAATCCCCAGCGTATCGAGGTCAGGGTTGAAGAAGGTCATGAATCGGTTGTAGATATAGTCCACATTCAGCGCAATGATCAGTCCCATGATGGATGCCAGCACTCCGCCAGCTGTGACTTGGAGAAAGCTTCCACCGGCCACCAGAAAAACGGCTACAGCAGTAGAGATGATGACTAGAAGCGATCCAAAGTCTGGCTGTAGCGCAATCGGCAGCACCATTATGCTCAGGATCACGACAAATGGAACAAAGCCATATTTGAAATGATGGATCTCACTTCGGTTCTTGCTCATCCAATGGGCCAGATAGATGATTAATCCGAACTTGGCTATTTCAACAGGCTGAATGGTCGGGAGATAGGGGATATCGAGCCAGCTATTTGAGGTCCCGAAGTCACCTCCTAAGGATGTGAACAGGAGGAGAAGAAGAAATAGTGCGAAGCCATAGACCAGAATCGAAATTTTTTCCCAAAATCGATAGGGGACGATCAGGCATGGGATAAAGGCGGCAAAAGCCATGCCGATTTGGAGAATTCTCCTCCAAAAGTAAAAATCGTTTTGTTGGAATTTGTTGTAGGATTCGTAAACGCTCACGGAGGCGATCATCGCCAGGCCGAAAAAGATGAGGATGAGGACCGTGATCAGCAGGACGTAGTCGATGGATTTTTTCATGAGGAAGGAGTATGAGGATCTTTAGGAGTATCACGAGTATTAGGAAATATGTTCCTGATACTCTTTTCGTTCGTCATACTCCTGTCGTTCCATTTCTGTTACACTTATTTTTGACGTAAGCCTTTTCATGAAAATGCCACTTATCGCCTTGGTGATTCTACTGCTCGATCAGCTCACGAAGCAATTCGTTTTGCGGGTGCTTGCGTTGCCGATGTGGTGGATATCTGATGAAGTAGGTCTTCAGCTGTCGATGAATAGTGGAGTGGCTTTTTCATTTCCGCTTCGCGGGGTGCTTGCCATCTTGGTCACGGCCAGTATAACCCTACTTTTGGTGGGATATTATGTTCGATACACGAGTAGGGACCGATGGTCGGCGCTTGTCTTTGGCTTGATTATTGGTGGTGCGCTAGGGAACCTCATTGACCGAGTGCTCTATGGCGCAGTGGTAGACTTTATAAGAATATATTCGTATCCCTCTTTCAACATCGCTGATATGGCCATTACCATCGGTTTCTTGCTTTTCTTTTTCAGTTTCGATAGGATTACGGCAAAGAGATTCTCTCTTTTTTGAGAAGATAAACCCTCTCTGTGGCCTATAATTTTCCTTTTTCTCCAGAAACCCGAGTCTCAGACATTTTCTTTCGGACGATGGCGGGTTTTTTCGGTGGCGGGTTTGGGAGTTTGGTGCTCTTGATAGGTGTGCTGTTGAGCGGCACTTTTGCTTCTTCTTATCTTGCCGCCGTTCAGGATGGAGTCGTTCATCCGTTATTTGTGTTTGCCACGCTCGCGGTGATTTATTTGTCCCTGCTGGTTTCTTCTCTGGCGAGCCTCACCTTCTTTTACTACTGCGATCGTGAACGATACACGTATTTGTTGTCGACCCTGTCGCATGTTTTTGCCATTATCACTCTTTTGTTCGTCGTTTCTACTCCTCTGAGTCTTTTGCTTTCCCTTTCCAGTTTTGACAGCTTGAGCATTATTGCCATGGTTTTGATTGCGCTGGGCGCTATTTTTTCTGTGGTGGCGATGGAGGTGGTGGCCAATCATAAGCACTTGCTTCTGACTCTCTACAGTAGCGCGGTTGCTCTGTTTACCTTCCTTCTGTTCATGCTCATTTTCTACTTTTCGATGGGCACGACGACTTACCTCCTCGTATTGGCCCTTCCATTTTGTTGGGCTTCATTCGGGTTTTGGCAGGTTTCTTTTGAAATGACCTATCAGTGGATTTATCAGCTTTATGGGGTTGACTTCTTAAATGCGTCGATGCGGTTTGGAAGTGATTACGTAAAAGAGCAGCGGAGAGGGAAATAACATTTTTCTTCTCTTGTCTTGATGGTCAGATCGTTGTGGAGACGGGCTGTTGGAGGTGCCGATGGGATTCGAACCCATGAAATGCCGGTTTTGCAAACCGGAGCGTTAAGCCACTTCGCCACGGCACCGAGGCTGAACTAAGGTATCATAAAAAGCAGGAAACAAAAACTGTTTCAGCACACTTTTCAGGAAGCAAATTGAAAGCTTTTCAGAATCCTTTCACAGTCTTGTTGTTGCTCGATGTTTTCATCTTGAGCAATGCAGGTGAGAGTGTATCCCACCCTGTCACGGGCAAAGTATGATTGCGCGTAAAAGCGGAGCGGGTCGGTAGACACATTTCTAGCTCTGAACACATGGTATACCGTTTTTACTCCATTTGCTTCGATCTCTTCCGTCGAAACCGGGCGGTAGTCGATGATGGCCTTTGATCCCAGGATCATGTTTGCCTTGGCATATTCCAATGATGAAGCATCAGTATTTAGTGATTCCTCTACGATGTTTGCATTTTGATAGAAGTCCGCCTGCGCCGGCGCAATGAAAATAGCGCTTGTTCCGGTAGGAATGGTATTTGCAAAATTGTCTGGGTTGATCCTCCTCCAGTTGCCAGGGACGTTGATGCTGAAGTTTTGAAAAGATTGCTGGAGCATGTCCACGGACGTCATTTCACCTTCACTGCTGCAGGCGCTGAGGAGCAGGACAAATGAAACTGCGAGGAATGGAGAAAGCTTTTTCATAGGGTCTAATACCCCTTTATCTTAACAAATCCTTTCGGAATTCCTTGAGAATTATCTTGTTAAACAGAGAAATATTGGTACTATATTGGGGCACTTTTTTAAGGGTTGATAGCTCAGCTGGTAGAGCAACGGCCTTTTAAGCCGCTGGTCCTGGGTTCGAATCCCAGTCAACCCACCATTCTCCTTCGCGCGCTTCCGCAAACCTCCATTCGCTCCGGAGAATTGGACTTCGAGCTCACGATCGCTCCGGAGAGTTGTTTTAGGTAAATCTTTCTGAGTTTCTTTGGTCGTCATGATTTTTTTGAATCTTGGGATTCTTTTTAGTACTATCGCTTGGCGTTCAAGCATTGCCCGGGTGGTGGAATGGTATACACGAGGGACTTAAAATCCCTTGGAGGTAACTCCTTGCGGGTTCGAGTCCCGCCCTGGGCACCATTCTCCTTCGCGCGCTCCCGCAAAGCCCTATTCGCTGAGGATGCTTATTCTGGAATGTTTGAGAAAATAGTCACCTTTAAAAGGATGATCGGGTTCCTGTTGTCGCATTATACTCAGGGTCAAGATTTATTCATTTCTTCTCATGAACAGCATTGCTCGAAGTGTTGCGGTATGTCTGCTTACCGTTCTTTCTGTTTCTATGGCCCATGCCTCAAGTGATCTTGGCACTTACTACGCGCCTCCGCTTTTGAACTATGAGGGTGAGGAACTGCCGACTCCTTCATCTTTGAAGACGAATATTCTTTCCGGGCAAAAAGAAGTGCGCGATGCAGCATTGAGATCCGTGGTGTATCTAGAGGCTTCTCGCCGTGGGGGACTGAAGTTCATCCCATCTGAACAAGTCCCTGGAAGTAAGCTTGAAACCGTTTTCACACGGGAGGCTTTGGAGCAAGTGCTTCGAAGTCGAGGGACTGCTGTCAATTTGTCTGAGGAGCAGATTCAGCAGTTGATTGAGGTTCATTTGCCTTATTTGAATGAGCACAAGGTCAGAGGGTCTGGGGTGGTTTTTACGAGAGATGGACTGATTTTGACCAACGCTCATGTCATCTATGATCCGATCAAGGATGGTGCGAGTGACCAGATCATCCTTTCCTTCACCGAGGATACGGCTCATCCCCCGAACTGTTTGAAGTCTGCTCGAGTCCTTCATTACAATCTCGATTTTGACCTGGCCGTCTTGCAACAGGACAGCGATCTGGATGAGAATTGTCAGCCAAATGGCGCCAACAGATCTACAACTCGCCACACAGATTTTTTGCAAATGCGTGGACTGATGAGCGATGCATCGATTGTTCCTGAAATCGGTGAGCAGTTGTATGCGATTGGTTATCCAACGATTGGAGGGGCTGCTTTGCATTTAACTGAAGGACTTGTAAGCGGGTATTTGTTTGCGAACAACGATCAGGGGGAGGAGCTTATTATAGGTTTAAAGACCACTGCGGATGTGAACCCCGGAAATTCCGGTGGGGCGGCTATTGATTCTGACGGCTTCTTGGTCGGTATTCCTACTTTCATTGCTGTCAGTAGTGAATCTGGCTCAAAGCTCAATGTGGTCATTCCGGTGACGTCGATCATCAACTGGCTCTACGGACTTTACCAAGACCACGGAGCCCTTTTCTATGTGGGTCCTCATAGCAATGACCGATTGGATATGATCATCGATGCTGCGATACGAGAGAAGAACAATGCTGCTTCGAGTGAGACTCAAGCCGAACCCGTTCCTCAGGTATCACAAAGCCTCCCTCCAGTCGCTCCTTCGGTTTCTCGAATTGACTACATCACTGCAAGTGCTGATCGAACCGACCAACTGCAAAATTTGTCGATTGTTTTGGCTAATCGATATGGCGAAAATCTGAATTGTTTTACAGACGTTTCCTCTGGGGTTCCGAATAAAATAGCCATCTGTTGGGCAAAGTCCCAGGAGGTCATCGGCGGATACCCTGACGGGACATTTGGGACTTACTCTGCGTTGAATCGTGCGGAACTGGTGAAGATCTTGGTGGAGGCTACTGGGCAAAAGCCGAGTTTGGCTCAGTACCGTGGTTGTTTTCCTGATGTGAATGATGAGTGGTTTGCTCCCTACGTCTGCTACGCGAAGTCGATGGGGTATGTTTCAGGATATCCGGATGGTACTTTTCAGGGATGGAATTCTGTCAACAGAGCTGAGGCCCTGAAGATGATGTTCAATATTTTCCGAGCCCCCCTCCCTGCTTCTGCTGAGCGGACGTATTTCTCTGATGTCTCCACTCAGGATTGGTTCGCGCCGTATGTACAGTATGCCAAGGAAAAGAATTTCCTGGATCCCTTTGACTCAAACCGTCAAGAGTACCGTGCCTGGGAACCGATCTATCGAGGGAGTATGATCGAATCCGTGTTCCGAATGATGACTGGATTGGCTTACTATTGATCTTTGCTGTAGAGGATATTGAAGCCTTTCTCAAAGGCCCGGATCGAAGCCACGATGACATCGGGTGAGGTGGTTCGGGCCACGACTTTGTTCCCGTTTTTGTCGACCAGGGTCATCTTGACTTCTACGGTGGCGTCTACGCCTTTGGAATCGATCTCCACTTCATAGTCAATCAGTCGGACCTGGAGAATGTCCTCATGGTTGAGTCCTTCACGGATGGCACTGATGGCGGCGTCGACTGGACCTACTCCTGAATGCTTGAAAGTGACCTTTTTTCCAAACGCCTGAGCTGTTATTTCCGCTTGGGCTTGTGTATGGAGGCTTGTTTGAATGGTGAAGTCGAGGACTTCCAGGACTTTTTGCTGAAGGGAGAATTCGTCGAGGACTTCTTCGATGATGTACTGGAGGTCCGATTTTTTGATTTCTTTTCCTTTCTCCATGAAGTTTTGGACTCCTGTTGAAATACGCTCGACGATTTCGGGCTTTACCTCGATATCGAATTCCTGTTGGAGAATATGTTCTACGTCCACTAAGTTTGGTTTTTCTGTAAAAAGCAGTTTGGTTTTTTCTTCACTGCCGCTTTCACGGATGGCGTAGAGTTTTTGATCAATGAAGCGCTCGATTTCGGAGAATTCTGGTTCCAGTGTGGCGGGTTCCGGCAGGATCTTCAGGGGTGATTTTGGATCTTTGAGCCCATTGCCGCAGGCGCTGACGACGATGACGTCATCGGGTTTGAATCGTCCCTCCTCGGCCATCTTCTTGGCGACAGCGTAGGACAGAGCTCCAGAAGGTTCGGAGAAAATGCCTTCTTCACGGGCGAGTTCTTGTTGGGCTTTGAGCAGGTATTCGTCGGTGACTTGTTCGCAAGAGCCGCCAGACTCATAGACGTCTTCCAAAATCTTACGAGCATCCGAAGGTTGGCCTACTGCCATGGCGGAAGCGACGGTGTTGGGCTTTTCGACTTTTACGAAGTCTTTCTTGTTTTCATCAAAGGCTTGGACGAGCGGGTTGCAGCCGGTGGTCTGGGCGACGATGATCTTTGGGATCTTGTCGATCAGTCCGAGCATGTGGAATTCTTTGATGCCTTTGTAGATCGCGTGGAGGTTCGTCCCATTCCCGACGGAGCAGACGATGTAGTCGGGGGATTTCCAGAAGAGTTGTTCGATGATCTCATATCCCTGCGATTTTTGTCCTTCCGTGCGGAAGGTGTAGTCTCCTGCCAGATAGTAGCCAAACTTTTTTGCCATTTCTGAAGCCAGCTGCGCGCAGCGGGAATAATCGGAACGGATCTGGATGACACGGGCGCCGAAGGTCAATGTTTGTGCGAGTTTCCCGATGGGGGTTCCTTCCGGGACGAGGACATAGCAGGGAATCTTCGCTGCCGACGCGTATGCGGCTACCGAGGCGGCCATGTTTCCCGTTGAGGCCAAGCAGATCGCTTTGGCTCCAAGTTCTTTGGCTTTTGTCACTTCCACCATGGTGCCGCGGTCTTTGAAGACACCGGTGGGGTTCAGTCCTTCATTTTTGATGTAGAGGTTTTTCAATCCCAGCTTTTGTCCGAGGTTCTTCGCATGGGTGAGGGGAGTGCCGCCCTCCTCGAGGCTGACGATGGTTTTGAAGTTGTCGATGGGGTAAAAGGCCACGTATTTCATGGCGGAAATGGGCGCTGTTTTCAGCGAATGGAAATTCAGTCGTCGCTCGATTTCTTCATAGTCATAGTAGGTTTCGAGTGGCCCTCCACAAGCAACGCATTCGGTCACGGACTCATGCTCTTCGTGGGGGCGTGAGCAGTGGTAGCATTTGAGGTGGTAGGTCTTCATGGGAGGAGTGGGTGAGGGCTTTGGGAGCTTTGGGATTTTTGGGAGCTTTGGGAGAATCGATACGAAAAATGCCCCTTGCGAGGCATTTCAGAAAGTTCACGATATGCCTCGCGGTAGGTTATTGGTGGCGAATGATCATCGAATGTTGGTTCACGGATTTCAATTCCACTCCAGTGTAGTGAGCAGCTATTGACGAGTCAAAGGATAATCCTAGCGATGTCTTGCGGAGTGTTTGCGAACATATTTCGGCTTTGGGCCACCCCCATTGCTCCCTCTTTCTGTGGTTCTGGTTGCTTCGCGGCCGGCATATGGATCCATCACTGGTTCTGTGCTGTTTTCGTCCTGTACCGGTCTTCGTTTTTTCCGAATTGATCGATGGCAATTTTTGATTTCATCTGAGATTTCCAGAGCGATGAATTGGATTTGTCTCTCGTCAAGTTCTTGGCTGATATCAAGCAATCGGTTGATGTTCGCGATCAGTTCATTTCGTTTGATCATTCGAAGATCCTCTCGGTGGGCAGCACGGTCATTTGATGATTTTGCATCCCAAAAACTTGAACAGGTCGGAGTGATACTTGTTTGAGGGGTTTTCTTCAGTGCCCCTGCCAGAAAGCTCCGGATCAGGAAGACTTCCTCATCCAAGAGCGTCAGGTGATGGTACTCTCTGACGATGTCCAGAATTTTGATAGATTCAGATTTTGCCGATTCGAAGGAGTTCATAGGCTGAAATAGATCTGCAGTATTATAGTGCAGATTTTTCATTCGTCAATCACTTGTCACAGCGTGGTTTTTTTGTTCTGGCACTTTTCTTTTTTCTTTCCACAGGTTTTTCTGGCTTCTCAGTCGCTCTCAGCGTCAGCTGTTCAACACTCTTGGTGAGCCTTTCTCGAATTTCCCCGAAGATATGGAGGGTTTCTTCATCGAGTGCTCCTGCTTCGACTTGGACGAGGGTGTCGAGATATTCGCGCAGGATGACTGGAAATCCTTGCATCACTTCCGCTCGAGGCGTGTTGTTTTGGTAGGATTTGTACTTTCTTCCCAGGACGGTCGGGTTCCATCGACTATGGATTTCTTGTCTGATTTGGCGGGTGATGTAGTCCAGAGTCTCGGGTAGCCCATCGAGTACCAGGCATTGTTCCAGAATGGTTCTCACCTCATTTATTTCCGAACCAAGGAATCCGTTCATTTTTCTCAGTTCAATCCATGACAAAAAATGATCCGTCTTTTCTTGGAACTGCTGCAGTGAAAGACTTCCTTTGAGATGCTTCATAGGAACAGTATGAATAGCTCAATCGAGAAGCTATTGTACTCTTCTGGGTTTTGAAATGCATCTTTTTCTTCGTCTAGATCTTTTCTGCTCGGTAGACCCTTTTGTCTCCACTTATTTCGAGCAGATATGTCTCATCATCTGCTGTTTGAATTTTTATATATTCTTTTTCAGATGATTTTCGTGCGATCAAATCCGCGCTTGAGATCATGAGTCCTTCTAGGTCGTGGCTGGTAGCGCGAACCGAAGTGGGTCTGCTACGAATCACGTCCATCACGTCTTTTTTTCCATCTAGCTGCATGATTTCTGAAAGTAGCTTCTCGCCGTTTGGAAATGATCTCTTTCCCGTCTCCGTTAGATGGATCGTATCACCTGACTTTCTGTATTGAAGCACTTTTCCATCTGCAGTTCGGACAAGATCGGTGTCTTCAAAGGTCATCATTTTCATCATGTCATTTGGATTTAGTGTTTCAATTTCTATTCCTCGTATTTTCTCCAGCTGTTCTCGTGTGAGATCTATTTGAAATGGTGCACTTTTTAGAAGATTTGTGAACTTGATCGTTTCCTCAGACAAGTCGAAATCTGTCCAATAGCTGTCGGTATGATCTTTGACCTCTATCGAACCTCCCCTCGTCAGCACCAGTTCCAGTATCTTGCCGTCTGTAGTTACGGCATTGATGTACTTTTCGGTTCCAAGAATCCCCACGGCATGGGATGTTTCATGCCTTGAGATCCCTGCCCCGATGAGTTCTTCCAGAGCATAGGGAAGGCTGATGTAAGGAAAGCAGATGTCGTCTTTCATGAGGTTCAGATTTTTTTCTTCGATGATTTTTTTAACCTGATAAAAAGGTTCCATTGTCTGACGAATTCGCTCCTGGATTTCTTTTTGGAGGAATTCGGGAGTCACCGGTTCACTTTTTTCCCATTCATAGTTGCCGTTTTGATAGCGAAGGATTCGGTATTTCACCCCATCATCGCTTACTATCTCCTGAGAGGTGGGGTTTTCGAATCGTTCGAAGGCCTCTTTCGCAGGTTTGATCAAGGTTTCAATATCTTCTGATCGAAGAGGAAGATGAGTCGAATCCGCTGATCGGATCTCTAGGAAAAGCTTGTCGAGTGTTTTCAAGAGTTTTTCTTTGAGGGTTTTGGGAGCGGTTTGGAGATGGGGGTTGTAGTTTTCCCAACTGACTTTGTTGACCCCGTTTTCCTGGTAGACATAAAAAACGATCACTGTGTTTTTGTCCTTGGTGATGAGTGCTTTGTAATGCGTTGGATTGGCAGGGACTCCCTGGGGGTATCCCAACTCAACGATCGCTGCTGCGTCGAAGTCGATATTCATGTAATGTCTCAGAAGCGCTGTGGCGGATGTGTATGGATATGCAGGAAAGCTTTTGTGGTCTTTTAAAATCATCTTCAAGACCTCTTTGTTCCCTTCTCTTAGGACTCGATGTGCCTCATCTGGATAATAGCTCATGCTCTCAGCTTCATTTTCCTCGTTGATATCAAATGACTCTTGGATGTGGAGGTCGCCTTTTTGACTTCTGATCGTCACCTCGAATTTGTCATGGGTGAAGGTGATGTCATAGTGATGTCGGGAGCATTCGGGACTGTTGGTTTGAAAAACTTTTTCTTGTGATGCGATCCTTCCGACTTGAAATTTTTTGCCGAGCTCATTTGCTTGAATCGTTTTTTTGATAGAAGTGCTCGGATTTGAGACGAACCAAAGTCCATTGTCTCTGCTGATCTTGAGGGCGAATCCTCCTGTCCTGACGAATACATCGCGATTTCCGTATTCGAAGCTTTGGGTTTCTTCTGAACCTTTTTTGAGTTTTATTCGGCGAATAAGGTTCCCTTTTTTGGGTTGTTCGAGAATGTGTACTGGTGCGATGAGCCTGAAGTATTCGAGAAACTCTTCAAAGCTGATGTCCCACTCTTTGCTGCTGTCCCAAGGGTTGATGATGATCACTTGGGCTGACTTTTTCTTTTCATCTATGGCCTTCACTCTGAGGCCATATGCGTGTCTCGCCACGAACCTACGCTGGGGATCCATGTAGGTTTTCCTTGCTCCGAATTCGTCCCTTTTCTTCCGTGCTCGTTCGTGTATCGCTTCTCCGTATTCCCTATATGGTCCCTCTGCAGGGGGAGCACAGGTGATCAGTATGGTGGATGGATGTTGATGTTTTTGTTTGAGAAGCTCGAATACTCTGTTGGTGTCTTTGTACGTGCAACTTTTCAGTGTCGAGTTTGATTCGCCGTATTGCATCGTATGTCCGACTTCTTGTCCTCCGACTTCGGGTGAAATGCTTTTGTATTGAGGACTGTAGTCGTAGTACTCGCCGAGGACGACTTGGAGAAAGTGATGGGAATAGCCACCATCATCCAACTCAAGCAGGATGTCTTTGATTCTAGCATTTGTCCCCTTATTTCTTTGTCTTTCGTAGGCCGCGTAGGCTAATTCTATGATCTGGTCGACGGGGTTGTCACTTTCGATTTGCCCGATGACTTTGAAGATTCCTGTTTGCTTTTCCACTTGTCTCAACCCTCTGCCAAGGTCAGATTCTTCCACTTGAACGGCAAAGTCTGCTCCCCAAAATTTTATTTGCCAACCAGTAGCCGTTTTTTTGATGCATTCCTTGATGAGTTGGTTGAACTTCGGACTTTCGTGCATGACCGTGAGTCCAAGGGCAAAATAGCACTGGCCGAGGCCAGCTGCTTGTCTGATGCGTGGATGTGGACTTGGGTGAGGGTAAATGTCCTGGACTTCTTTTTGGGTCAAGTCCCTGGCTTCCTCCCGGTCTGGATCTGGGGTTTCTTCTTTTGCGCCAGGGAGGAATTCTCCGGTCTGCGTATCGAGGTTGTCGGGTTTCCGGTGAAGTGGTACTTCAAAAGGGTCTTGGAGCGTCTCCATAGGGAGTTTTAAATCATTTAATTATACAGTATTTCTTTGATTTTATCAATTGAAGGAAGAACCCCACCCCGGATCACGGGGTAGGGTTCAGTGGGAACTTCACTCAGAACTCAGATCTCCACTCCAGACTTTCTGAGTTCTTCGGCCTCGGCTTCGTACTTGTTTGCCAACACTTCGACGACAGAATCGAATTCCGAACTCAGAATGTTTACTAACTCTACTGCTGTTTTGAGATCTGACACGAAAGCAATTTTCACTCTGTCGTTCAGCTTTTCGTTCAAAGCGTGGATCAGGTTCTCCTCGATGTACGATCGGGGAGTTGTTTCCTCCAGAGGAGGATCCAGAAAAAACTCTAATGCAACTTCACTGCTTTTTGCAAATTCCAAGAATTCCCCGACTTTTATTTCGATGCCTTTCTTTAAAAGTCCTGGTTGTTTCAGTGCTAGTTTCTTCAGCCTGTGGAGCTGTATGTCGGTGCTAGCTTTTTGAATTGTGCGCTCGACGAGATAATCTGCCTCACCCAAGAGTAGGTACCCTTGTTGTGACAGATCAAACAGTGTTTGGAGACTAAGGTTCTTGAGACCTTTCTGCTCCAAACATGTGGTGGTTGTCTCACCTCGATGGTTAACAATGAGTGTACACTCGCCAATCTCACCTTCTCCGGAGAGGGTGATGGTTGGTTTGAGCTTTTCAACAGCTTTTTCTATGTGCTCAATTCTGGGGGAAGTACTTACTTCCCACTGAGGCACGAGATTTTCATCCCGGGTTACTCTGATTCTCAGAGTAAAAGGAGTTTTTGAGAACATCGTAGTTCCTCATAAAGCACAGTGCTTTTTGACCAGCAGAGAGTGAATTCTCTGCGAATTTTCGGAAAGCGGTCTAACGCGACTATATGCGACGCATGAGACCTCTTTGCTTTTTAGCAGAGAGTTCCCTTAGTGCTGGTCAGAGAGTATTTCAAGGGTCAATCAAAGAGGCTGGTATTTTAATTCCTTTTCTTATAAAGTCAAGTAGCTGTAGTGATTCACTACTTCTTTGCATGACACTAGACTTGCTATCAAAGTGACTAGGCTTTTATCAGTTTTTGTACGCCTTCTTTCAGATCATCCAGGCCAGTTTTTTTCCCTGCCGACACACAAAGCTGTCCTTTTTGTTCTCTTAAGCAGTAGGTTTGTTGGTCAGACTTATTGAAGACGCGAACAATTGACGTTTGCTCATCGACCAGGTCCTGGAGGATATCGTCCACCACTTTGATCTTCATGGCTTGCTCGGGATCTGAGCTGTCGATGACGTGGAGGATCAGGTCAGCTTCCTGGACTTCATCGAGGGTGGCTTTGAAGCTTTCGATGAGGTGCGGTGGTAGATTTTGGATGAATCCGATAGTGTCGGCGATCAGCACTTTTTCTCCTTTCCATGGGTTATTCGCATCCGGAAGCCAGATGGAGCCGAGCTTGGTGTCGAGCGTCGCGAAGAGTTCATCGGCGATGTAGGTGTCTTTTTTTGTCAGTGCTTTGAGCAGGGTTGATTTCCCGGCATTCGTATAGCCTACCAGGGCTACGGTTTTGAGTCCGTTCTTTTTCCGACGTTCGCGCTGGTTGGTGTGGGTGTTTTTGACCAGTTCCAGTTTCTTTTCGACTTCTTTGATCTGGTTGCGAATATGTCGCTTTTCTTGCTCGATGCCTTTTTCCCCAGCGCCACGATTCCCGCTGATCCCTCCGCGTTCCTTATCGAAGAGCTTGGTTTGGTACTGGTAGATCTTCGGGATTTGGTGCTTCAGCTGCGCCAACTTGATTTGCAGCAAGGCTTTTTGACTCTTCGCATGTTTTTCGAAGATTTTCAGGATGATATCGGTGCGGTCCCAAATAGGGATGTCTTTTTGTCCGGTCAGGTCTTTGGGATCATAGCTGAAGAGTTTGCGCAAATGTGTTGACTGTGCGGGTTTCAAAAAGCCATTGATGATGACCATGTCGACTTTGTGTTCTTTCGCTTTTTCCGCGGCTTCCTCTGCTTTTCCTTCCCCGAGGAAGGTCTTCGATGATGGGCGACCTCGTTTCTGCAGGACTTCCAAGATGACGATGCCTCCGTAGGTTTCTACGAGGCGGCAGAGTTCGTCGACTTCCTGACGTGCCTGGCTGGTCGTCTTATCGGGTGGAATGATGTCGACGACGATGGTTTTTTTGGGGCTGAGGAGAGTGTTCTCGTGGTGAGAACTTTTTTGTGACATTCGGTGGCGTTGTTAGGAGAGATCCGATTATAATCTTCCTCAATGAATTTTCAATGCTCCAGTCAGGCCGGTGCGGATGGCAGCTGTTACAGCTTGTTCTGATCTCTGATTCGAACCAGTTCTGTCACGATTTTACAGTCCATCATGACACTTTGGTTCCGGTCGGGAGACACGGAACCAGCAAAATTGCAGCTGGTTCTTATCCTTGATCCGAACCAGTTCTGTCACGATTTTACAGTCCATCATGGCACTTTGGTTCCGGTCGGGAGACACGGAACCAGCAAAATTGCAGCTGGTTCTTATCCTTGATCCGAACCAGTTCTGTCACGATTTTACAGTCCATCATGGCACTTTGGTTCCGGTCGGGAGACACGGAACCAGCAAAATTGCAGCTGGTTCTTATCCTTGATCCGAACCAGTTCTGTCACGATTTTACAGTCCATCATGGCACTTTGGTTCCGGTCGGGAGACGCGGAACCAACGGAGTCCGAACCAGTTCTGTGAATTGTATCCACACCCGTCACTATCTTTTTTATCAAGTTTATTCTCTGTTAAAATCTTGAACGATAAGGTCTGATGTTTATACTTTCACCCGGTTTTTTATCATCACTATGATCAAAGTAGAAAGTCTCAAGAAGCTGTATGGAGATTTCGTAGCCGTTGATGATATATCATTTGAGATCAAAAAAGGTGAGATCGTAGGCCTCCTGGGGCCGAATGGTGCTGGAAAAACTTCCACCATGAGGATCCTTACCTGCTTTTTGCCGGCTACTTCCGGTGAAGTGACGATCAATGGACATGACGCGTTTGAGAATCCTTACCTCGTAAAAAAATCGATCGGGTATTTGCCAGAAAATGCTCCACTCTATCAAGATATGAAGGTGGAGGAGTATTTGGAGTATTTAGCCGATATTCGGGAAATTCCAAAGTCCCAGAAGAAAAGGCGAATCCGAGAAGTAGCTGAAAAAACTGGACTGGCTCCCCGGCTTCGACAGGAGATCGGACACCTCAGTAAGGGATACAAACAGCGGGTAGGTTTGGCGCAAGCCTTGCTTCATGATCCAGAAGTCCTGATCCTCGACGAGCCGACTTCCGGACTGGATCCCAATCAAATTATTGAAATCCGTTCCTTGATCAAGGAAATCGGGAAAGAGAAGACGATTATCTTGAGCACTCATATTCTTTCTGAGGCCGAGGCAACTTGTGACCGGGTACTCATCATCAACAAAGGCCGTATTGTCGCTTCAGGTACTGCTCAAGAACTTCGTTCACAGCACAAGGACAAGGCCTTGATCCGAGTGAAGATCGAAGGAGAAGGCAAGGGCTTGATTAAGAAGCTTGAGGAGATCAACGGCGTTACCCACGTTCTCAAGATTGATCGAGGCGTCGAGAAGGGGTACAGCATGTTTGAAGTCGAAACGGAGTCCAATCAGGACCTTCGGAAGCAGATCACTCAGGCTGTCGTGAGTGGCGGGTTTGACCTGGTCGAGGTTCAACGAGAGGGGAAGACGCTGGAAGATGTTTTTGCCGAACTTACGGGGAAGGACTCGTAAGACTTGTATGAACAGGAAGAATTGCAGGAGAAGGTATGTTGGCTGGGAATGAACAATCGAGCTAACGAAGTTCCCCTCCTAAAAAAAACTAATTCTTTAAAAAGCTAACAAGCTACCAACTATGAACCATATTTGGACCATTGCCAAAAAGGAACTCAGGGCGTACTTCAATTCGCCACTCGCGTATATTTTCATCGATGTTTTCCTGGTTGTGACAGGGTGGCTCTTTTTTCAGAATTATTTCGTCCTCGGACAGGCTGATATGCGCTATTTCTTTGGTCTCGTGCCCTGGATGTTCTTGTTTATTGTCCCGGCGGTCACCATGAGGGTGTGGGCGGAAGAGAAGAAACTTGGCACCATTGAGACGCTTCTTACCATGCCGGTGAAGGACCATGAAGTGGTGCTGGGGAAGTACTTCGCGAGTCTGCTTTTTTTGGGAATTACCCTGCTGCTTTCTTTTATGATCCCGGTGGTGGTTCTTTGGTCTGGACCTGCAGATCTGGGAGTGATTCTTTCATCGTATGTCGGAGCATTGTTCTTGGGCGGAGCGTACATCGCTCTCGGTGTATGGCTTTCTGCTTTTACCGATAATCAAATCATCGCTTTTATCCTGGCGATCGTGGCTTCATTTTTGTTCTTCATCGTTGGACAAGTGTTTGTGCTGCAGAGTGTTCCTGGTTTCATGACCGGGTTCTTGCAGTTCTTGGGTCTTGGTGCCCATTTCGAGAGTATTTCCCGTGGAGTGATTGATTCGAGAGATGTGCTTTTTTACCTTTCGTTTATTGGATTCTTTCTCTTCTTAAATGTTCAGCAGATTGCTGGACGAAGATTTAAATAATTATGAAAGGCGAGGATGATCATCTTCGCCTTCTCCTTACCATTTTTTTATGGATTTTCGAGACAAAAAAACCTATTCCATTCATCACAAAGCAGCCGTTTTCATCGTGCTGGGGATTCTTATCCTGGTGAATATTCTTTCGCTCAGATACTTTGTGCGATTTGATTGGACACGGGATGACCAGTATTCGATATCCGACTCGACCAAAGAACTCTTACAGGGATTGGAAGATATCGTGACCGTGAAGGCCTATTTTACTGAAAACCTGCCTCCCCAATTGATCCCAGTACGACAATATGTCAGAGATATTTTGTCGGAGTATAAGGCCTACAGTGGAGGAAATTTTGACTACGAGTTCGTGGATCCGGCTGAGGATGTCGAGTCTGCTCAGGAGGCCCAACAAATTGGCGTTCAGCAGGTGCGAATGCAGGTACGCGAGAATGACAGCTTTCAGGTCCAGAATGGGTATCTAGGGATCGGGCTTTTCTTTGAAGGGAAAACGGAAGCCATCCCGGTGATTCAGGAACAGGACGCGGCGAACCTCGAGTATGATCTCACTTCGTTGATCATCAAGATGACTCAGCCCAGAATCCATGTCGTTGGATTTCTCCAAGGGCATGGTGAGCACCAAATGGGTGCAGGAGTCCAGGTGTCAGGTCAAAGACCACAGGAGGATTACAATGCCGTTGGTCAGTTCCTCCGGAAGAATTATGAAGTGCGGATGGTCGATTTTTCCAAGCAACAGTCCCTGGAGGGAGTCGATGTCTTGGTGGTGGCTGGTCCAAAGCGTGATCTGACCGAACGTGCGGTTTTTGAGATCGATCAGTTCCTTTTGCGAGGCGGGAAGGCCGTCTTTCTCGTCGATGGCATACGGCAGATCGAGAATGGTTTGAACCTGGAGGTGTTGGATGTGAATGCGAAGACCTTGTTGAGCCCATTTGGACTAACGGTCGATTCGAACGTGATGCTCGATACCTTGTCAGAATTGGCAAACTTTAGTGAAGGGCCGGGTCGCTTTTACTTCCTTCAATTCCCACCTTTTATTCGACTGGTGGCGGACAATTTTTCAGCGAACCCCATCGTTGCCAAGATCCCTTCGTTCGTGGTTCGTTTTGCTAGCAGTATCAGCATTAACCAAGTCGCTGGGCTTTCTTACGACCAGATCGTCAATACTTCGCCCTCTTCTTGGTATCAGGACTACCCATTCCAGCTCAATCCTTCCAGTATCCCCCAGCCAAAGCCAGAGCAGGGAGGATCAAAGCCGATGATGGTGTCTGTCAGAGGATTGTTACCGAGAATTTCAACTGCGGTAGCGGTGCCCGTATTGCAGCAATGGGTTGAACAAGCTGAGACCAAGGATTTTGAGCTTCGAACTGTCACCCCAGACCAAAATAAAAATGGTCGTGAGGTTCTTCTTGAGGCACAGGCCGAGTCTGAGGTGGTTCTTTTCTCTGATTCCGATTTCATCGCTGATCCAGCTATTCAAAACGACCAGACTTCGCTCGTGCTGTTTTTGAACACGATTGATTCGCTTACCTTGGGTGACACCTTGATTGGGATTCGTTCGAAGTCGGTTGGATCGGCTGCTATCCGCGAGATCGATCAGTCCCAGAAGACGGCCATGAAGTATTTGGCGATTTTCCTCATCCCGTTATTGATTTCCGGCTATGGATTCATTCGACTTTGGAGGAGGAGGAAGGAGGAGCAGATGATGAAAATCTAGCTCATTGAGTCCATCAAGCTGGTTCTGATCTCCGATCCGAACCGCATTTGTGAGTTTATTGTCATGTTACTGATTTTTTATGAAAGCATCACGTACTACTTCCATTCTGCTTGCGGTCTTTGTTTTCCTGCTCTTAGCTGTTGTCTTGTTCGGGACTGATGGAGCGCAAAAACGATCACGTGATGCTGAAGAATCCCAATTGGTATTTACGCCGCGAGAACTGGAAAAAGTTGATCAAATCGTGTTGTCCCACGCTGGGTCGGAGTCCATTGCGCTCATGAAGCAAGGTGATGCCTGGATGATTAATGGTGTTCGACTGGATCCAAATGTAGAGCAAAAGCTCAAGGAGGCTTTGGAGTCTTACCAGACGGGAAAGGTCGTGTCCAGGTCCAGTGAAAACTGGGAAAAATACGGGCTTGCGGATGAATCAGCGTCTACGATCAGCTTCCAACAGGCAGGAAGTGAACTTTCTCGACAGTATTTTGGTGCTGTGGGGCCGAGTTACCAGACGGTCTATGTGCGAAGAGATGATGCTGCTCAGGTGTATTCGGTCAATACACAGCTCGATGATTTGCTGCGCTACGAACCGAGCCGCTGGATGAACAAGCAGCTTTTTTTGGTCAAAGAGGACCAAGTCCAATCCTTCGTTGTGAGACTTGGTGAAGAAAGGAAGCAGCTTCAGAGAAACGGAATGAAGTGGCAGCAGCTGAAGGATGATGTTTGGCAAGAGCTTGAGAGTACAGATGAAGTTGGCACATTTTTAGACAATTTGCTCACGCTGCGTGCGGACGAGGTCGTGATGGATGAATCCCTCTTCACTGGCGCTGATAACGCGATCGCGTTGATGCTTCAGGATGGGAAGGAGTATGTCGTCTCAGTGGATCGTGTCGATGATTCGGTGTCGTATGCCAAGATCAGCGATCAACCGGGGCTTCTGAAGCTTTCAAATGATCTCTCTGCTCGATTGTCACTAGAGTTCCTTGAGAACCCACCAGTCGTGCCTGAACAAGAAGAACCAGTGTTGAATGGGGGTGAATAAAAGATGATTTTGATGGGGAACAGAGATCAGTAAATCTGAGTCGTTTTTGCTTTGTTCAGCTGGGTATTATGCTGGTTTTACCTATTTTCCTCCGTGAGCCGTTTGTTGAACTTCAAGTCGGTTGCCCTGATTCTGGTTCTTTTGTTCTTCGCTGTCGGAGGATATTTGGGCTATTTGTCAGCCCTGGTCGATGTTGATGAAGAGCGATTTTTCCAGCAAGTAGAGGAAGCTACGGATAAAGCCCGGCTCGAGAAGCAGTTAGCCCGAGCGAAGAGCATTTTGGACGCGAGGTCGCGCGCGTATATTCGCAGGAGTCAGGAGTTTATCCGAAAGAAGCAGTTGGAAATGGAAGGAGCACCTGCCCCGACGAATCTGGAAGAACAGCAAAATTTGGTTTCGGAAATCAATCAGACTTTGGAGACCGTCGATTCACTCGAGCTAGAGCCCGAGGATCAGCAAGTACTGAAGAGCCTCCAGGAGGAGCAGGATGACCTTGTGTTCTTTCAGGATGAGGTCGAGGTCATCGAACAGATCTTGGCGAGAGAAGGGGATCAGGAGGAGCTGAACTTGCTCTTAGCCGGTGACCGCCAGCGCAGATTTATTTCTGACAGTTTGCGACAGCTACTGTTGCTCCTCGACAAGCGTCGTGAGTTGTCTCAGCAGCGTCAGGTCGCCAAGGATGGGTATGAGTACTGGGAACAAAACCCTCAGCCATCTCCGAGGGGTATTTTGATCAGCGTCAACAACAAGGATGGTATTGCTCGTGAACTGAATCCTCTGCATACGACCCAGATTAGCACTGCCTTATCGATCATGCCCCAAGGGTTTGATAGTCGATTGAAAAACTTGTACATCGTTTATGGGGATTCGAAAATGAGGCGTGGTATGTCCGGGGTTGGTATTGTCTTCATGAAGGGTGAGGAGCTTGATTTTTTTAGGGTGCTCGTGCATGAGTTCGGTCATATCTATGATCTTCATCGGGAGGCGAATGATGGGGAAAAGAGTGCATTCTACGATGGCCCTTATCGGTTGTTTCAGAACGATCCGAGCGTGACCTATTACCAGTACAGTTGGAGTGGCAACGCCGTCCGAACTGCTGGTAGCGATGCCTTTGCTTCGACCTATGGGATGTCAGATCCGTTTGAGGATTTTGCAGAAGCCTTCGCGCTCTATATTTTGCAAGGGGAAACATTTGAAATTTGGCAGCGATCAGACCCTGTCTTGGCTCAGAAGTATGAGTATTTGAATCGGGTGTTTAATGGCCGCACGTTTAAGTCATCCAAGCAGTATTTGACTCAGCCGTATGATGTGACGATGTTGTATGTGGACTATGACTATTTGTTGGAAACGGAGGGGTAACTTTGTGAGCTTCAAGAGCTTCGTCAGCTACTGAGCTTCATTAGGAATGGATTTTCCTATAAGCTAACGAAGCTTTAAAGCTAACAGTTCATTGTCTATGTTGAAGTCGATTCTTGTTCCAAGACTGGATCTTTACGGAAGAACATTCGACATTGTCGTTCCTTCGTCGAAGTCTTTGGCGAATAGAGCTCTTATTCTTGCTGCTTTGAGCCGGGGTGAGTTTGAACTGAGGGGTGATTTTGAAGCGGAGGATATTCAGATCATGATGGGGGCTTTGCGAGAGATAGGGGTGGGGGTTGGGACGATTGAGACGATTAGGACGATTGGGACGATTGGGATACGGAATGATTTATCGTGGATGAATGATGGTCGGGATCTGGAGTTGTTTTTGGGGAATTCAGGGACATCCATTCGCTTTTTGACGAGTTTGGTTTTGTTTCGGAAGGGAAAGACGATTTTGACCGGGAAGGAGAGGATGAAAGAGCGGCCGATTCGGGATTTGGTCGATGCTTTGCGGCAGATTGGTGCAGAAATTGAGTATTTGGATCAGGAAGGCTTTCCTCCTCTTCGGGTGAGCGGTTTAACTGATTTGACGGGTCGTGTGATCAAGATTCGGGGTGATGTGAGCAGTCAGTTTTTGACCTCCTTGCTCTTGGTTGGTTCGGCTTTCCGGGAGAATGTTGAGGTGTTGATTGATGGGCCTCTCATTTCCCAGCCGTATGTAGAGATGACTCTGGACCTCCTGCGGAAATGGGATGTCACTCTTCAGAGAGGAGCTGAAGGGTTTCGGACGATGCCTCAGCAGTTGATGGGGGCTGATATGGTCATAGAGGGAGATGCTTCTGCAGCCACTTATTGGTGGGCTCTCGAGTATCTTCATCAATGTGTAATAAATGTAAAAAATGTACAAAATGATAGTAAACAAGGTGATGTGCAATTCAAAAAAGTTTTGAACATGCTCTCAAACTGTACCGGTGAGTTTGAAATAGATATGAACGACATGCCTGACGCTGCGATGACCTTGATGGCCGTGGCTCCTTTTCATGTGGCTTCGGTTACTATTAGGAATATTGGAAGTTTGCGCGTGAAGGAGACGGATAGGATTGAAGCAATGGCCAATGAGCTGCGCAAATGTGGAGTTGTGGTTGAGACGGGTGAGGATTGGGTCAGGGTAATGGGCGTGGGACGATTGGGAAATAGAGGACGATTGGGAGATGGAGGAGTCGTGCAGATAGAGACATATGATGATCATCGGATTGCTATGAGTATGGCGGTGTTTGGTACGATGGTGGGTGGACTTGAGATCTTAGAGTCGGATTGCGTAGGAAAGACATATCCTCATTTTTGGGACGATTTATTCCGTATCCAGGCTGAGTCTGAGGTTTAAAAAAACCCCGCCAGATGGCGGGGTTTTTTGGTTCTCATCTTTTTTGACTAGAGTCTCCCGTTGTCATCAAGCATTGTCGAGAGGAGCTGTTGCTTGAGTTGAGAAAGCTTTCCTTTCGGTTCAATGCCGGCGTTGAGAATGGTCGTGTAGATCATGTCTGCCGCTTGTTGACGGGTGAGCTTTTGGCTATAGATCAGTCCCATGTCTTTATCGACTTTCGGAGTGTATCCGCCGTAAGCGTAAGCGAGGAGAGCATAGCGCATGAACCATGGTTCTTTTCCAACATCCTTCATAGCTTTTTCTAGATCTTTCCCAATCTTTGCATTGTCGTGGCTGGCGGTGTTGAAGAGGATCTTGGCTGCTTCGCTGATCTCAATATTGTTCCAAGGGACGAAGAGTCCATTGTGTGGGTACCCATCAACGTGTTTATCAAGTGCTGCCACTGAGATGAACTTCGCGAACCAGGCGATTGGTTCCACATCTGGGAATGGGAAGAAGTTGTTGTCGAGGATCAGCTTGGCGATTCGTTCGATGGCTGATTCTTCGTAGGTGATGTTCACCATGATCTTGGTGAAGGCGGCTCGATCTATTGGTTGGTCTCCGAAGAAGTTTCGTCCTTTAGAGTTTCCGTCGTAGTCACTTGATTCGGATGGAGGGTCAATGATTCCTAACAAGCAGAGATAGATGACGGATTCAGTTTTATTGTCATTGTAAATGCACTGCTGGAATCGGGTTTCAAGGTCTTCAGCACCTCCATTGTTTGTTCCTCCAGTGCTTCCTCCTCCACTTCCTCCTCCTCCGACACTTCCATTTCCTACAACTGTTATGGGAAGTGCTTCTTCTACTTCTTCATAGTTGTTCGTCGCATGAAAGACGAATGTATTGGTACCGATGCTTTCTGAGGTTGGGGTCCATGTTAGGGTCCCAGTTACACTGCTTGCTTCTTGATTGAGGACAGTAAATGATGCCTTTGATTCTTTGTTTCCGCTTGGATCCACCATCATACTGAGGATGACGCCAAAATTTCGTGGATCGGTGGCTATGACGGTAACGCTTGCTTGTTTGCCTGCCTCGAGTGTAATTGCTGTTGTGGTTTCTTGATTGTATAGAAAGACGATGTTTGGTGATCGATCCCGTCGGCGTCCTCCGCCTCCCGTTCCCCCATTGTTTCCTCCATCGTTGTCATTGTTTACTACCGATACATCTGCTGGATTAAGGCCGTTGTAGTTTCCATCAGTACTGACTGCTACTCCTGTGATGATGGTATACGCTACGGCTCCATCAGCCACTGCATCATCGACTCCAGTAATGGTCACGGTTTGAGCGGTTGTTCCGTTGAGGTTGGTAAAGGTGAGAGAGTTTACATCCGTTGTTCCTTCTGCTGGGTTACTGCTGGTGATCGATATGGTCACATCAGCTGTCGGCAGGGTGTTCAAGGCTACAGTGAAGGTTGCCTGTCCTCCGGCTTCCGTGGTTACGAGTCCATTTGTAGGGGTGACGATAAAGCCTGCTGCTCCAGGGGCTGGTCCTCCACAAGTTCCATTAGGATCACTGGTGATGTTTACCGTTACTTGGGTCGTTTGTCCGGCGGTGACGGTCACGGGGATTGGGTGTGGGTTATTGACCACGATACAGTTCAGAGGAAGTAGGTCGACATTCAGCTGGTAGTTTCCTGCTGGAATGTTGTTGATGGTTCCATTTCCGTTCCCTGCGCCTACGACGGTCACGGTCGGAGGAAGGGTTTCGAGATTGTGGTGGAACTGGTTGTCCGTAACTCCTTGAGGCAGATTGTAGGTCACTTGCACATTTCCGTTTTGCCCGCCAGGTGCTCCTCCACAAGTTCCATTCGGATCGCTGGTGATATTCACGGTCACTTGAGTGGTTTGACCGGCGGTGACGGTTACGGGGATGGGGTGCGGGTTGTTTGCTACGATACAGTTGTTTGGCAGAACATCGACATTCAGCTGGTAGTTTCCGGCTGGGATGTTGTTGATGGTTCCATTTCCGTTTCCTGCCCCTACGACGGTTACGGTCGGAGGAAGGGTTTCGAGATTGTGGTGGAATTGGTTATCACTCACCCCTTGAGGCAAGTTGTAGGTCACCTGCACATTTCCATTTTGCGGGCCTGGGGCACCACCACAGGTCCCATTTGGGTCACTTCCGATGTTTACCGTGACCGTTGCTGTTTGGCCTGCGGTGACGGAGACAGGGATAGGGTGTGGATTATTGACTACCAAACAGTTGTTTGGCAGAACATCGACGTTCAACTGGTAGTTCCCGGCGGGGATGTTATTGAAGGTGGTGTTTCCATTTCCGGCAGCGACAACCGTTATGTTTGGCAGGGTTTCAAGTCTGTGGTGGAATTGATTGTCGGTCACACCTTGAGGCAAGTTGAAGACTACTTGGACATTTCCAGACAAGCCTGCAGGTGGGTTGTTTTGATCAATGATAATATTCACGACCACATTTGTGGTTTGACCATTTGTAACCGTAACAGGGATAGGGTGTGGGTTGTTGGCGACCAGGTACCCCGCTGGGAGTACATCAACTGTCAGTTGATAGTTCCCTGTTGCGAGATTGTTGTGCATGCTGGCTCCGTTGCCGGCTGCTACGATCGCATTGTTGAAGGTGATATTGTGCTGGAACTGATTGTCGGTCAGTCCTGGTACGGCCGGGAGGTTGTAGGTCACATTGATGTTTCCTGAGACACCTGGTGGGGGATTGTTGTTGTCTACTTGGATATTGATGGTGATGTTCACCGGAGCTCCGGATGATTTGTTGATGGGGATTGGGTGAGGGTTGTTTCCTACGATGTATCCGGCAGGAATTACATCCACTTGGAGGCTGTATCCATTGATATCCGGAAGATTGTTGTGAACACTGTTTCCATTCCCAGCTGCAACTACCATTCCCGTAAAGAGAATGTTGTGGTGAAACTGGTTATCCGTGAGTCCTGGTACGGCGGGTAGGTTGTAGGTAACGGTGATGTCAGAGTCAGCATAGGCTTTCGGAGTAAGCATTGAGCCTACCTCACTTCCCACACTACCCATAAGGACCGCAACGCTAGCGACCGTAGCTACGAATTTTCTAGCGAGCTTGGAAAAGGAGAACATCATAGAAAAAGAAAAGAGAATCGTACGAAATGCACGTTTGCATATTTTTCTTTTTATTTTAGAACTCACTTTAGTGTTTTTTGCCTTTTGTCTTCCAGCGGTAGGATGTACTTATACTTTAAAATAATTGTTTTGTCAATGTATTTATTGCCATTTTGTTCAAATGTTCCAAAACACAACTTGAGAGTGGGAGGATTGGGAAACAGGAGACGATTGGGATTATTTATGTTATTTCGACCGGAATGAACGGAAGGAAGGCGGAGATGGGTGAATGGAGCGGAGAAATCTGAAGGCTGTACAATCTGCAGATTTCTCCACTGCGTCCTTTCTATTGCCCTCAGCTTCGGTCGAAATGACAAAAGAGCACTCACATGACATTCAAAATGCACAAAAAAAACCTCTGTTGAGGATTAATTCTCAATGACATCCTATCTCAATATGTAGTCCCCGAGAGGAGCGGGGGGAGACGGGCGAAGCCGCTCCCCCCGCATCCCCTAGAGTCCGACGTCGGAGGGCAAGGAGACCTTCGTCTCCGTCCCCCCGATCCCCAACTGGGTGAACTCCAGGACCAGTGGGGACTGGAACTGGAGCGTCTGCCCCGACGGGGTGGTGAGCGTCACGCGGACGCTCGCCACCGTCGACGGGGTGAACTGGGCCGTCACCGGGCCCACCCCCAGCTGGCTGTTCGCCAACTGGAAGCGGGTGCCGTCAGTGTTGACCTGCTCGACGAGGCAGTTCACCCTCTGCGGCGGCACGAGGCCGGTCAGTGCCTGCAGCGTGAAGTTGAGGGTGATCGTGCGGCGGTCCGGCAGCGGCGACGAGGTCACCGTGGAGGTGGTGTCGAGGAGGCCTGGGCTGGTGGGGAAGACGTCCAGGAAGGTCGCCTGCGTGACCTTCACGGACCCATCCGTGAGACGGAAGGTCCCGCGGACGGTGAACCCCGTGAACTTGGAGAGCCCAAAGAGGAGGGTCTCCATGTACAAGGGGTTAGTCTTGATCCCCGACACGCCATCGACAGGCTGCTGTCCGCCGGAGGCGCGGAGGATGCCGTCCACCTCCCAGCTGACGACCTCCGTCAGCGTCCCGCTGGTGACGACCGCGAGGACGCTGATGTACTCGTTGTTGAAGCCCTTCGCGAGGGCCAGCGTGATGTCACCCGACTGCGGGTTCGCGCTGGGCACGAAGTGCCCCCTCGTCTTCTCCGAGCAGCCCGTGAGGGCCACCACGAGGAAGATGGAGAGGATGAGGACGAAAACGATGGGGTTCTGCTTACGCATGTGATGCTCCTGGGGTTGGGCCCCGGGTTAGTGTTGCTTTTTCTCCCCGGTTGATACCGGGATGCGCGCTCGTAGGTCTTTTCGGAGGAACGCCCCCCGATGTACAACCGGGAAGAAGTAGAGCGCGAGCGAGTGAAAATTCTTTATTTTCAGCCATTCGCGCTCTCCTTCGGGCGTTTAAAATATGAGATAGGATGTCAAAGATCAGGCCTTCTGTTGCTGGGAAATCAGGTCTTTTCAGCTGTTTTTTGGAGGATTTCGAGCACGTGGCCGAGACCGCTCCTGAGCGAAAAGGAGAAATGACTTCCGAAATCTACAAAAGACGAAGCTGAATGTAGCACTAATTTACTTATTTGTCAATATAATCTTTATTTGTCAATATAAACCTCACAGACAAATAGGACACCGTGTAGTGTGAAAAGGTCTAATTCATCACCCAAACACGATGTCCCAAGATAAACTGCACCAAATTCGTCAGGAAGTAAAAGAAAAGGAGCTTTCAAGA
>JBFWVJ010000002.1:0-314077 GCA_050246795.1 Candidatus Altimarinota bacterium | reverse complement strand
TGTTTCGGGTTTTCTTGGTATTGGAAAATATTGAGCAATATGATTAAACTGTTCATCAGTTAGAAATTTCTGCATAACTTTGGTAAAGATGAGCTCATCTTAGCATGCTTATGTTAACACTGCCTAGGGGGTTCCCTCCCGCCTCCACTTCATCCCATCACTCACAAAGGTGATCGTTCCTTCGTCCTTGGTGTTCCACCATTCGATTCCCAGGTCGTCGTATCGAAGCACGATGTCCAGGTGGGGATGGTCAAAAGGATTCTCCCGACCGCTGATGATCACGCTTTGTTGAGGTTGAACAGCTCGTAAGAGCTCCAAGCTGCTGCTCGTACGAGACCCATGATGTCCAGACTTGAGGAACTCGCTTCGGAGATCAAAGTCGGACATGAGGATTTCATGTTCTTGCATCACTTCACCATCTCCGGGCAGAAAAAGCGTCGTATCTCCATACACCAACTTCGCCATAATGGAGGTGTCGTTTGGCCTTGCTGGTTCTTGAAAGCTGACATCAGTCGTCGGCGCGATGATATCGATAAATACCCCTTCATCGAGCTGCCAGTCGGCCTCCGTCGAAGCCAAAAAAGTGGGAATTTCGTAGGCTTCCACCATGTCCAAAAAGGAGCGATACAGCTGCGAAGGATGGACAATGCCCGTGAGCAATAAGTGTTCAATCCGGTAGCGTGGCAGGACTTCCAACAGGCCTTCCAGATGGTCTCGGTCGGGATGGGTGAGGATCATCAAATCAATCCGCCGGGTCCAAAAAGAGCTTGCTTCGCCAAGTTTTTCAATGACCGTGGTTCCTGGACCGCCATCGATGAGGACGGTTCTCCCATGGGGAGTCTGGATGAAAATACTGTCTCCTTGACCAATGTCGAGGAAGGAGACCCGCAAACGGTCATCCATCCAAAAGTGGCTGGCATACACGCAAAAAAGAAAACCGGTGGCGAGCGAGAGATGCCAAATGAGCTGGGGAAATTTCATTTCGACTGAAGAAGTTTCATCAATCCTGCCACATCATCGATGAATCTAACGTGAAGGTCGGATGTTTTTGTCTGAAGATTTCCCCAAACTTCTTTAAATCCCAGCTTTTGTAATTCTTTGATCCGGCGTTCCTCCTGGGCGACGGGTCGGATTTCACCGCTGAGTCCGATCTCTCCGATCAGGCCCACTCCATCGGGCAAGGGAAGGTCTTTTCGAGAAGACACGACCGCGGCAGCGATAGCCAGGTCGAGGGCCGGGTCTTTGACACGAAAGCCTCCAGCAATATTTACATACACATCCTGATCGTCCAGTTTGAGCCTGGCGTGTTTGTTCAGCACGGCTGTGAGCAGTTGGAGACGATTCAAGTCGATCCCAGAGGCGGTTCGTTTGGGATAGGTGTAGTCGGCCCGATTGGTAAGTCCTTGCACCTCCACGATGAAAGGGCGGCTTCCTTCAACCGTCACGCTGATGGCAGAGCCGATCACCCCTTGTTTACGTCCTTTCAAGAAGACTTCCGAAGGGTTCTTGACCTCCCGGAGCCCTTCTCCTTCCATTCGGAAAATACCAACCTCCGTGGTGGATCCAAACCGGTTTTTCATGGCCCGTAAGATGCGCAAGTCATGATACTTTTCACCTTCCAGATAGAGCACGGTATCGACCAAGTGCTCCAGGACTTTTGGGCCCGCTAGGTCGCCGTCTTTATTGACATGGCCGATCAGTAAAACGGGGATCTGTTCTTGCTTGGCCAAGTACATAAAAGCTTCCGCGATATGCCGGGTTTGAACAATGCTTCCAGAAACACCATTCACTTCTTCAGAAAGAAAGGTCTGGACGCTGTCAGCAACGACAAACCGGGGTTTTGCTTTTTTGATGGTTGCGATGATGGATTCCAGATGATGGGAGCTCAGGAGGGAAAATGAATCAGGGACCGCTTCTTGGAAAATTCGTCGGGCACGGAGGGACACTTGAGAAACGGATTCTTCTCCAGAAACATACAAGACCTGCAGTCCGTTTCGAGCGAGCATCAACGCAGCTTGAAGCGCCAGGGTCGACTTACCAATGCCAGGATCTCCACTCAGAAGCAAAAATCCGTCATGGACGATACCGTTCCCGAGGACTCGGTCGAATTCCTCCATGCCGGTCTCAATTCGTTTTTGAAAAGAGTCTTCGAGGCTTACCTTTGAGACCTCTATCGACTTCGCCTGGACTTGATCAAAGGCTTTTTTATCGATGACGTCTTCGGTGAGGCTGTTCCAGGCATTGCAGTGAAGGCATTTTCCGGACCACTTGGAAGCATGTTCGCCGCATTGTTCACAAATGTAGACTGACTTGAGTGCCATATTCTCAAAAATGAAAAAATTCTACAGTTCGAGTATTTTCTCGGGACTGAGAAAATGAAAAAGGTTTCTCGAGTGGGTGGCGATGACAACGGTCACCCCCTCTTGCTTCTGCTGAAGAAGAATGGACTTCCACTTCTCTTGGGATTCTTGATCAAGGCCTAAGAACGGTTCGTCCCAAAAAAGGAGTTTCGGATGCTTGAGGACTGATGCCATCAATTCAAGAATTCTTCTTTGTGAAAAAGAAAGTTCATGAACAAGGCAAGACGAAGGCAGTCGAAATGAAGCCAATAAATCAGCGGATTCTTTTTTATCAAATGAAGACAGAACTGAGCTCACGGTATCAAATGGCCTCAATGATTCTTGTTGGAGTACAATCCCTGAGTGATCAAAAAACATTTTTCTTTCTTTTTTTTCGAATCGGTGAACATCATGGTGATCCAACAGAACTTGACCGGAAGTAGGGGAGAGCTGACCAATGATACAGCTCATGAGAGATGACTTTCCTGAGGCGTTTTTTCCTCGTATCAAAAAACAGGACCCCTTCGGGACGTCAAAAAAAAGATCTCTGCAGATCGCTTTTCCCTCGCGATAAAGGGTAAGGTTTTTGAGTTGAAGCATATGGGGAAGGGCCAGTAAGACTTGTAAGGACTGTAGGACGAGTAGGAAGGGAATTAACTCCACGAGCATCCCAGCTTCCAGCTTCTAGCTTCTCGCTTCAAGAATCTGATGGGCTACGTTCAAAATCTTCGCTTCGCCAAAATGAGGGCCGATAATCTGAAGCCCAAGTGGCATTCCATTCAGTTCACCACTCGGAATAGAAATGGCTGGCACGCCCGCAACACTCGCTGGAATAGTCATGATATCTTCCAGGTACATTTCGACTGGATCACTGCCTTTCGACCCTATAGAAAAAGCGGTGCTAGGGGTCGTCGGCGTGAACAGGACATCGACCGTTTCAAAAGCCTTCCGGAAGTCTTCCAAAATAAGCGTCCGGACCTTGAGGGCCTTTTTGTAATACGCGTCATAATATCCCGCGCTCAAGGCATAGGTCCCGATGATGATCCGTCGCTTTACCTCATCGCCAAATCCTTTCGTCCGGGCTTCAAAATAGGAGTCGACCAGAGTTGAAGCGTCACTTTTCGGGCCAAAGCGGATCCCGTCATAGCGCGACATATTCGCGCTCACTTCCGAGGGACATAGAATATAGTAGACGGCCAATCCGTACTTGGTCATTGGTAAAGAAATCTCCAGCACTTCCGCGCCCTGAGAGGTGGCTTGTTCCACTTGCTGATCGAAAAGAGCCTTTGCTTCGGCGGAAAGACCTTCCAGATATTCTTTCGGAATACCAATCTTAACTCCCTTCAAAGAAGATTCCAGGAGGGCAGGGTAGTCGGGTACTTCTTCTCTCGGAGTCGTTGAATCCATTTCATCATGTCCGGCGATATACTTCAAAACAATGGCAGCGTCTTCGGCAGTCAAAGTGATGGGGCCGATGGTATCCAACGAGCTCGCCATGGACATGACCCCGTATCTGGAAACGCGCCCATAGGTCACTTTCAGCCCGGTGATCCCACAAAAGGAAGCAGGTTGACGAATGCTTCCACCGGTATCGGTTCCTAATGCCCATGCGCACATCCCAGCTGCCACCGCGGCAGCGGATCCACCCGAAGATCCTCCTGGAGTCCTGGTTGGGTCGAGAGGGTTTTTCGTGGTGCCAAACCGTGACGTTTCGGTGGAAGAGCCCATCGTAAATTCATCGGTATTCGTATGGCCCAAGAAAACGGCGCCCATGGCTCGTAATTTCTTCAAAACCGTTCCTTCATAAGGAGGAACAAATCCTTGAAGGATATTGGAACACGCGGAAGACTCCACTTCCAATTCACAAAAATTATCTTTGACCCCCAGGGGGATTCCCGTCAGTTCATTCCCCTCGCCACGGGCGATCATCTCATCAGCTTTTCGAGCCATTTCCAAAGCTCCTTCCCGATTCACGGAAATGAAAGCATTGAGATCAGGATTTTTTTCATCGATGACTTTTAAGTATTGTTCCGTCAATGCGACAGAAGTGATTTTTCCAGATCGAAGTTCGTCACTCAATTGTCGAAGTGTTTTCATCCTCAAAAAGATTAAATACTCTTCCTTACCTTTATCATTCCTCTCGAGTGTTCACGTTGGGAAGTCTTCAAAAATGCTTCACGATCAAGAGAAGGCTTGATGACATCAGCAGACATCGAATTCTGAAGTCCATTTACCTGTGCTGTTTCTTCCACCTGGTCCGTATTCACCTCCGAAAGAGTATCGAGATGTCCAAAAACCGATCCCAACTGACTCGTGAACCGATCCACTTCTTCGTCGCTGAGATTCAATCTCGCAAGTTTGGCTACGTGCCGAACATCATCTCTTGTCAAAGCCATTTTAAAGGGGAATATTTTTCAAAAAAGCACTGGAAGTATATCTTGGGTCAGTCGAGAAAGAAAGGAGTATCAAGAACTAAAAGAGTATGAGGAACTCCTAATACTCCTAATACTCGTAATACTCCTCAAGATCCTAATCCCCCTTCCTCATGAATCGCACCTTCAAAAACATCGCCTTCTTCTTCTTTATCGGCTTCGGGATCTTTTATTTAGGAGCGGACTTTCTGTTGCACCAAGGCAGCCTAGAGTCTGAGACACTCGACCTGATCTATCAGACCTTCGACATGCCGTTCTTTTTCTCCGCTGGGATGTACGCCTTAGCGGCACTACACGAACAGATCAAAAAAAGATTTGATCCTTCTGGGTTGAACTTGCTGTTTTGGATTCTCGGGATCATTTGGACCATTATCCTTTTGTATATAAACCTGGGATACGAATCATTTTTGTAAAAGAAATCATGACGAGCAGGCCGACCCGTTTCCGGGCCGGCCTGCCTTGAGCTTCGCGGACTCAGGGGACATTCTGCTGGGGCGGGGGAGCTTGGAGGCTCTGGAGCCGTTCCATCTCCCGAATCAGGCTTTCCAGCCGGTTGATCACAAGGTTAAACTCATCCACCGAGCTGATCTGGGCGTTGGTCGCCAGCTGCTTCATCCGTTCGAGGAGCACCCGATAGAGCTCGATCTTGTCGATGAGCAGCAACTCCTGAGCCAAGGCCGGAGACATGTACCCCGGTGGCACCTGAAACTGAGATGACTTCAGGGTGGAAGGTGGCGGAGCGGGTGCCGGTTGCGGACCAGGCTGAGGGAGAGGCTGTGGCGGTTGAGCAGGAGTTTGGAATCGAGACAGGTCGATATCAAACATCCAGGCCCCACCTTCCAGCCGCACCGGGACAGGTTGGTTTCCCAGGAGTACCCAACCTCGATTGGGGTTGTTCGGGTCACGGGTCACCTGCAGTCCTAGCTGTTGACCCCCTCCCGGCGGTGGATTGACCACCGTGGGGGCATTGATAGTCGTACCTCCTGCCACTGGCGGAATCGGGGGGCTGGGTGGTCTGTCCGGTTGACTCACGCAGCCGATACTCCAGGTCATCGCGAGCATCAGCAGGGTCAGAACAATGGATCTCATGGCATCCTCCTTGGTTGCTGTGTTGTGAAGGTTCCGAGTTCGAAGCCCACTCATGACAGTGTGAAAGACAGCCAAAAATGGAATCCGAGGGAAATATAAATAATACCATTCGTTCAATGAAAGTCAAAGAAGGCTGGTCTTGGAATATCATCTCCCAACTATTTGAGCAGCTTGGGAACAGAAAGATAAATATGGCTTATTAAAGAGAAAAAGAGTCGATTAAAAATATACTGTCAAGAATTTAAGTGAGCTTCGCAACGTCCAATCATTTGTCGAAAAAAAACTTTGCTTATACCCTGACGCTTGTCATTCTTGTATACATTTTGTATACTGATTTGATTGACTAATTCTGAAAAAGCATTATCCTTGCCGATCTTGAGGCTTTAAAACCCTTTTGAAAAATCCAATCATGGCAAAAAATCTTGTTATCGTTGAATCACCGGCCAAAGCCAAGCTCATCCAAAAGTATTTGGGACGTGACTACGTCGTCCGTGCTTCGATGGGACATATTCGTGATTTGCCTGATAAAAAAGCAGAATTGTCTCCCACTCAACAAAAACTCCCGTACGCGAGCCTGGCGATCGACATCGAGCATGATTTCAAGCCGCTCTATGTGATTAAAGACACGAAAAAAAAGGTGGTGAATGAGCTGAAAGAGTTGATGAAAACCCATCCAAAGGTCTGGATCGCGACGGATGAGGACCGCGAAGGGGAGGCGATCGGATACCATCTCATGGAAATATTAAAGGTGTCGAAAAAAGAAGCAAAACGAATTGTCTTTCACGAAATTACCAAAAAAGCGATTTTGGAAGCGATCGAAAACCCAAGGGAAATCAGTGAAAGTGTCTTCGACGCCCAGCAAGCACGAAGGGTTTTAGACCGTTTGGTCGGGTACAAGCTTTCACCTCTCATCTGGACCAAGATCCGCTACGGGCTTTCAGCAGGGCGTGTCCAGTCCGTGGCCGTGCGGTTGATCGTTGAGCGTGAACGGGAAATAGAAGCCTTTCAGTCTGACGAATACTGGAAGCTGGGGAGTGTCTACGAAAAACCGGAATTGGAAGCAGAGCTCTCGGCAATCCACGGGAAAAAGATTGACCACAAGACGACCAAGATCGGTTCTGGGGAAGAAATGAGCAAAGTGCTCAAAGAACTGGAAGGACAGGAGCACAGCATCACCCATATCGAACAAAAGGATGCCAGCTCATCACCACCAGCCCCCTACACCACTTCGACCTTGCAGCAAGACGCGTCCACCAAGCTGGGGTTTGGCGTAAAGCAAACCATGATGATCGCGCAGCGACTCTACGAAGGGAATGTCAAAAAGAAAGGATTCGAAGGAGGGTTTATCACCTATATGCGTACCGACTCCGTCACGCTTTCCCAAGATGCGCTGCAAAAAGCAAAGCAGGTCATCACTCGTGAATATGGTGAAGAGTACGCACTCGAAACACCCCGCTTCTTCAAGAATAAATCCAAAGGAGCACAAGAAGCTCACGAAGCCATCCGTCCCACTGACTTGAACTTGAAGCCAAAGGATGCGGCCGAGTTCCTGGATTCCTCTCAGTTGAAGCTCTATACCCTCATTTGGAAACGGACCATGGCCTGCCAGATGGCGCCGGCAAAATTAAAAAAGACGAACGTGACCATTGCTGCTGGGCCCCATGAGTTTACTGCCGAAGGTCAGGTGATCGCCTTCCCGGGATACATGAAGGTGTACAACGAAGGCGCGACGAGAAAAAGCGATTTGTTGTCCAACAAAGAAAAAATCCTGCCTGAGGTACAGGTAGGGCAAGTGCTCAAGCTGGCCAATATCAAGCCACAGCTACCAGAAGAGCCCGGTGAAGAGGCGACAGATGCGCAAAAGAAACAGTTTGAACTGCTCATGACCGCCTTCAAACTCCAGCCACAGGTCCCAGGATTGATCCCGGAACAACACTTCACCAAGCCGCCGGCGAGGTACACGGAGGCTTCGCTTGTCAAAAAAATGGAGTCCCTCGGGATTGGTCGTCCTTCGACCTACGCTCCGACGATCAACACGATCATCGTTCGAAAATACGTGGAGAAGCGAGAAGATAAAAAACTCCATCCAACAGATGTGGGAATGGTCGTCAACGATTTTCTCGTGAAGCACTTCGCGGACATTCTCAGCTACGACTTCACAGCCCGCGTGGAAGAACAACTGGATGAAGTAGCCCACGGAAACACCAAGTGGGTCGAGATGATTCGGGAGTTTTACACCCCTTTTGCGAAACTGCTGGAAACGAAAAAGGATGCAATCAAGCGAGACGAGGTGGTCAGTGAAAAAACCGATATCGCCTGTCTGGAATGTGGAAGACCGATGGAAATCAAGCTCGGACGGTTTGGGAAATTCCTCTCCTGTACAGGTTATCCGGAATGTAAAGCTGCTCGGCCATTGAATCCTGATGGCACCCCAGGTGAGCCGATCAAGCTCGAACCAACCGGAGAAAAATGTCCTGAATGTGGTGCGGACCTCGTGGAGCGTCAGGGGAGATTCGGAAAATTCGTCGGTTGTAGCACGTATCCGAAGTGCAAGTATATTAAAAAAGACGAAAAGAAAATAGGGATTAAATGTGTCGTGTGCGAGCCTGGAGAAATCGTGGAAAAGAAAACCCGACGAGGAAAAATCTTTTTTGGATGCAACAACTACCCTGATTGCACGGCAGCTTTCTGGGATAAACCCATTCAAAAATCCTGCCCCGTCCACGGGCCGAAGCAGCTCATGGTAGAAAAGAAGCTAAAGGGAGAAGAGAAGCTTCAGGAAGTCTGCCCAGTCTGCTTGGCCGAAAAAGCAGAAAAGAAGAAAGAGGGAGGAGGGGATGGGGAAAAGAAAGGAGGAAAGAAAAAAGCTTCGAAGAAGAAATAATCGCTGTTGCCACCGCGGACACAGCGCATGCATTTCGACCGGAGTGTCAGGGTTTCAGAGGCGGCCCCTTTTTTGTCATTTCGACCGGAGTGGCAAGGTTTCAGAGGTAGACGAAGTGGAGAAATCCGGAGGCTGTACAGTCGAGAGATTTCTCCACTTCGCCATGAGTACATGACGCCGATCGAAATGAAAATTTGACTCTCTTGGATAAGAGAGGACGGTCCGCCAGCGCGGACAGGTGAGTTCGAATCTATTTCTCATTTTTGAGAATGCACGAGCTTTGTGTGACATAAGTTTCATAATATTGTGAAACAATCTTGAGGCATCAGTCAACCCCGGTCAATTGACCAACGGGGTGGTTTTGGGTATCATGAGTAATCGTTTTAATTTCTGAGGAAGAAGAAAAAGAAAGGATTTCTCAGAAAAGAGAAAATAATAACTGGTCAAAATTTTTGGCCAGAGCCTGCTTGTAGCACGTTCTTTTCCGTGGAAACGGTTCTTTGACATGGCGCTTGGGATACCCTCTTTGTTTCGCTCAAGGGCGAGACAGGGAGGGTATTCACGGGCGTAAGCCCGGCCCAAAGTCTGTTCTGAGTCATCCACCCGTCCCGATGCGTCGGGGCACAACAGTTGAGGAGATCGTCTCATGAAGAAGCAGAACCTGTTCGCCCTGGTCGCCGTCGGTGCGCTGTCGCTCAGCACGATGGGCTGCCTCGCGTCCCCGAACCGGGAGCCCGAGAGCCCCATCCAGGCCACGGCCACCGTCCAGCAGCCGCCCACCCAGCAGCCGTCCCAGCAGTTCGGCCAGAACCCGCAGGGGTTCGTGGCCGACCCGTCCAACCCCAACAAGGGGTTCGTCTCGGTCGGCGGCAGCATGATCGCGGTGACCCGCGGCGTCAACGGCTGGGAGGCCGCTCAGACGAACGACTCGCAGCCCCGGTCCATCATGGACACCACGCCCGGGCGCTACGACCCGATGGTGACCTTCCTGGAGCGGCACAACCTGTCGCTCCGCGACTGGAACACCCTGGGCAACGCCTACAACCAGACCGAGATCCTGGATCAGCTCGGTCGGAGCAAGGTGAACTACCTCCGCTCCGTCGACGAGCACGTGCAGAACACCCAGATCCAGGACCTGGGCCAGGCCGTGCAGGGCGCTCGCCAGCTGCGCACGCTCCACAACCAGTTCAACAACGGCTACTAGTCGGTCCGAACTGGGGGGCGCGTGCGTGAAACCAGGGCGCGGTGTACGTCGCCGCGCCCTGGGCAGGGGAATACCTAAAAAGCGGTCGGCAGGGGGTGCATAGCGCCCCCTGCTGACCGCGACCAGCACAACGAGATCCGTAAAAATCCCGTCGGCACAATTTAGACATTACGCTTTTTTATTAAAAAGTCAAGTGTCTGAAGTGCCGACCTTTGAAATATCCGAATATCTCGGAATACCCGTTGAAGGTTGTTAGTTGATGGTTCATGAGAATCCATAATCCATCAACTATAAACTATGAACTCTAAACGATTATCCCGAGGTATTCGTCCAAACAAGAAACCGTGGTGCGTTGCCACGATTTCTTCCCGGACCCTCACCCATGGAGGTTTGTCATGATTCGGTTCCTGTGTGGTCTCCTGTTCATCCTCGTGCTGATGGTCTCCGGATGTGTCGTCGAGCCGGTGCGCGTCACCAGCGAGCCGCCGCCGCCGCCGGTGGGTCTCAACGTCGATCCCAACGACGCCACCAAGGGGTGGATCACGTCGGGTGGGCAGACCGTCTACTTCAAGCTCACGGCCAATGGCTGGGCCCCCGACGATACGCGTCAGGTCCAGAACCCACCTTCGGTGACCACCAACACGCCCAACCAGTACCTGCCCATGATGGACTTCCTGCGGCAGTACGGGCTCAACGTCGAGGACATCGACACGGTCACCCGGGCCTACAACCTGATGGGGGTCCGGCGAGAGCAGGCGGAGAACACCAAGGCCTTCCTCGACGGTCTGAACCAGAGCCTGAGCGGACCGGTGCCCCTGAACGAGGCGGTGAACCGGGCCCAGACGCTCAAGCAGGTCAACGGCCTCATCGAGTAGGGATGGTGCTGGTGCGCGGAGAGGTGGACGGATACCTCAGGGCGCGGGGGAGTAAGCTCCCCCCGCCCGCGCCATTTTATATTTAGCTGACTTTTGGAAGATTCCGTATGTGTCGATGGTTGGTGGTTCTTTCAGGAGTGAAGATAGAGTGAGCTAACTCTGAAAAAGAGAGTGTTGTGTTGTGTTTTGCTAACTCGATCAATTCACGAAAGAATCCATTGGTTTCCTTAAGAGCACGGTAATTTTCTACTAACCCCATATCGAAAACAGGTCGAGCAGCAGGTGGTGTAGTGCCAACACCAGTATCAACATTAGGAGAGGTGGAAAATTCTCGATCGGCTTCCTCCAAATATCGGATCATACTTGAAGCATTTGCCGCAGGAGGGTTCAGCGTGATATTCATCAAAGAGTCAATAAAAGTAAAAATACGAGCCAAAGAAGGAATTTTTTCTTTGTATTTGTCATATTCGAATAAGTGTCCACCTCGTTCTCCTACAGGGAGTCGAGAAATGATTTTTGAAGAATTTTCTCGAGGTGCAGTGAGTACCTGAAAATCCTGACTATTCATCAAAGCGTTTGCATATTCGGTAATCGTCATGACACCACCATTCACTTCTCGAGTTCGTGAATAAAGCCGCGTCAACCAGAGCAGTTTGTAGGCATCATCCGAAATATCTCTTTGAACTCGAAACGCTTCGATATCGGCCTGCCATTGCTCAGGTGTTTTTTTCAAGCTTGGTGTCCGGATATTGAGCAGCTCACTTAAGGCCTGAGGAAAATTCTCGAAGCGCCTTTGATTTTCTGCTGAGACATTGAGTTCTTTCAAGAGATCGCTGTGTCGTTTTCTATTCAAATGACCCATGACTTCACTCCGTCGTTCCTGGACCAGAAAAGCCAGTATGGAGAGATCAACATTCGCATTGTTTTCTGTGGATGATGAATATTCTTTAAAAATATGCTGCAGGGTCGAGAGCAGATCAGGGAGATCGAAATCATGTTTTATCCCATTCACGGTGGTTACGGATTGAGTGAATCTGGGGGATTGAGCGTTGAGACCAGTTTTCAGTTCATTTTTCACTTCCATGCTGTGGCCTTGAAGCGTGACAATATCTTTTGTGCCAATTCTCGATGAACCTCTAAACGAACGAACATCATTCCATGTCAGTCGTTTTCCATTCAAAAAATTCCGTTCAACATACCCTACCAAGTTTTGAATCTGTAAGAGCTGCTGACGTGTCGGCAATTTCCTGCTGTTCAGGGAGCTTTCGAGCTCATCAAGAAGCCGCCAGGTTCCGTCATTGTCAGGAGCGCTCGTGAGTGCCTCGACTTCTTTCTGCCATTTCATAGAATCCAGCAACCCCCTCATCGCACTCCGAATCGTCTCCTGGGAAAATTGATTCCCTTCGATATTTTCAAAAAAGTTCTGTAGCTGTCGTGGGTAGGTCGAAGAAGTGGGGGCCACTCGGGGATACCCCATGCTTTGAAACACTTCGTACATGGATCGGACGAGGTCTTTGAACTGGTCCGGATGATCCAGGCTAGTCTTCATAAAATCCAGCGTGCGCTGGTTCGGCTGGTAGAGCGCGCGGTCGACAAATCCTTTGGTAAACGCCGCGGGTGCGCCACTCCATTGATCTGCAAGCGTGTAAAAACTTTGAGAAAGTCGTTGGCGTTCCCGTTCTCGCTCAACACGGTCGATAGGTCCTGCATCCATGCGAGAAGCCGGTCGGTCCTTGCGCAGCAAATCCATCACATCGGTGATGTCAGAGGAGCCAGTTGCTTCCGGTGCGCGTTCCGCCGCCCTTGTGGCGGGACGACGAGTTCGCCTTCTTGGTCGAAGAGTTGGAGCTGGTGCCGGTGCTGCTGGAGCAGGGGACGGAGCAGGCGTTGGTGCTGGTGCTGGTGCTGCTGGTCCGGTAGCAGGTGTTCGAGTTGGAGCAGGTGCCGGTGCCGGCGGAGCCTCCTTGAGAAGGCCTTCACCGTGGAGTGCCTGCAAAAATTGCTGATATTTTTCCGTGTGCTGTACTCGAATGAGATTCGGCGTAGCAGAATCAAAAATCCGATCCAACTCCGTGTTCACCTTGGCCTCCAGTGCTTGCAAACGAACAATCACCGCATCTCTTCCTGATACCAAAGAGTCTTTTTTATTTTGATCAAACTGCTGATCAATAAACTGCTGCCATAAAGCACGAATGGCCTGAATGCGTTCCTGGAACTTCGCCTGAACAGCGGTGCGATCAATGCTTTCGGCTTTGCTCAACTCTTGAAACTGCTCAGCGAGTGACTTCTTCGCGCTTTCGACATGCATGTTGGTGATGGCTTCTTCCATCTTCTTATCAGGACCATTCATCACCAAGCGCTTCTGCCGCAACAGCGCCTTTTCTACCAACCGAAAGAGTTTGGGAAGGAGGGACATGGTTAGAATTGATTGAGGAGATCATCGGCCCTGGACTGATCGTCTTCGTGGGAAGACACTTCTTGCTGCTGCAAGAATCCATGCTGGGCTTCTTTTTGAATGCTCAGGCTTTCCCGACTGGCTTCATCCAAGACTTGCTGACGCTTGGCTTCTAAATCTTGAAAATAGGCTTCCCAGTCGGTGCTTTCGGCCCGCAGCAACGCTTGAAGCTCCTGCAGACGAGCCTCATCCAGGTTCGGAAGGACGGAGAGAAGGGAGGCTTTGATCTCTCCTTGCTCAGCCAAAACAGGGGATTCCTCGATCAGCTTTTGGATCGATTGCACCAGCTCATCCCGGGATGTCGTTTTTTCATCCATTTTTGGCTTTAAATCCTCTTATTATAGCAGAAAATGGGGTTTATAGCGAGCCCCTGTTTTTCATTCCGACCTTTTTTCTCCCATTCCGACTGAAGTGGAAGGGTTTCAGGAGGTGGACGAAATGGAGGAATCCCTCGGAGAGGGTAATGGGAGGGATTCCTCCACTGCGTACTCCTACGCTCCACCTCCGCTCACCACAGTTCCAGCTTCGGAGTACTCCGGTCGGAATGGAAAAGAGAAGTCAGGACAGTTGATTAATATTGACTTTTTACAAAAATAAGTGTTTAATACGCACTCGCTCTTTGAAAACGATGGGAAACCCATCGTCCTTGCGTGATGTGATGTGGATTCTTCGCCCCTCAACCCCCGACCCCTTGAAAGGGGAGAATACCTCCCCGAAGAATCTGTATTGGATCACGCAACGATCCGTTGTTTGCCTCTCGGTGAACAACATGGGTTTCGATGATGAAACACAACGGGAACAAGAGGGTACTCAAGCCAGACATGCTGGTTCACATCTCCGATGCGAACCACAGCATGGGGTTCCGATCAGAGATGGGAACCAGCTCTAAAAGTCCCTTCCTGCTCCCGTTGTGCGCACAACCCCAAACCACCCAAACCCTGCTCTTCAATCGTCAAACGGGAGAAAGAAGAAGCAGGGAAGGAGAGTACTCATGAGCAAGTTTCTGAACATCCTGGCCGCGACCTTGTTGGTCGTGACCGTCACCGGCTGCCCCTCGGCGCCGGTGAAGAAGGACCCCGACCCCACCGCGACCTCGACCCCGACGCCCCAGGCCCCGACGCCCCAGGCCCCGACGCCCCAGGCCCCGACGCCTCCGACCCCGATCCCGGCCTCGCTGTCGCTCGAAGAGGCCGCGCGTCGCCTCAGCGACGCGCGGGCCGAGCAGTCCCGCCTCGAGGACGAGGCGAGGAAGGCCGAACAGGCCGCGGCCCTCCTCCCTGACCTCCGCCCCCGTGCGGAGGAGGCCCGGCGCCAGGCGACGGTGGCAGCTCAGACCGTCACCGCGGCCGAGAATGAGCTGCGTCGCGCGCAGCAGGCGAGCAGGAACCTGTACGAGGAGCTCGATCGCCTCGAGGTCCGCGTGCGGGCCCTCGAAGCCAAGCAGAGCGGTGGTGGGGAAAGGTAACCCCCCCACCCCCGCCGCGGCGAAGGCGGGGGTGCAGCATCATCGAAACCCAAAGTCGCGTGCCCCCTCTCACAGGGGGCCGCGGCTTTGGTATATCCGAGTTGGTGATCAAGAAACAATTTGACAGAAAAATCAAAGGGGAGTACAAGATGATCTTGTTCCCTTTTTCTTTTCCTATGCTCAAACCCCTCCTTCAAAGCGCTACCGTAGCCTTTGCCCTGGCTGGATGTGCCAGCGGCCCTGCTGTCCCACCCATCACCCCTGAGCAGCGAGCGGAAACATTAGAGGGAGTTCAACAGCTTCCCGGAATCCAACGAGACTTCAAAGTCCGGATCGGACAGCTCCTGGGACTGGAAGAAGCCCTCAAAACCCGAGCGAGTGAGCTGGCCCAGAGCAATCCAACTCAGGCAAAAGAACTCTTAGATCAAGCTGCTGTGCTGCGACGTCAAATAGACACTTCAGCCGCCGGAGTTCCTCAAATGCTGCTAGGACACACCGACGCCGCTCACAGAACCTATCTCGAAGTATTGGTCGCTCTGAGGGCTGCCGGGATCCGACCATTCGAAATTCCTGATGCCGTCAAGCCGCTGATCGATCGTCTCAAAGCTGAATCCCGTGAACGTGGAGAACGCATCGCCGCCCTTCGTCAGGAAATCACCAGACTCCAAGGCGGAGCGTTTCAACAAGAAATAGCTACTCGAGAAGCCGAGATCGAACGCTTGATCGCCCAGCAGGATGGGATCAATGGGGCCTACCTCGCTGAGAACTGGGGAGAAGATCAGGAGCGACCTCGTGATTTTTGGGACCAGATTTCCCAGCTGGTGGAGGAAATCCAATCTTCGCACCGCTCAGGTCTGGGAGTGAGCCCAGCCACCCCTGCTATCCCAGCCCCACCTGCACAATAGTGGATGATTTTTTAATGCTCCTATGAATCACGCTCCAACCAATCGCCCGGGGGAATTTGAAGATTCATCCAGGCCAGGAAATGCAGACAGGATTGAAATCACTCCGGATCATTCGGAGATCAATAGCGTGGAGATTACGCATGAGTATTTTGAAATGAAGTTCTCACAAATCCAAGAACTTCCCGAAGTGACCCAAGAGGAAAGGAAAGTCAAGAATGAACAATTCAACGTGTTGATAAAGGTTCTCAAAGACCAGCGGCTGCAGTTTGACCGAATGGGCAAGAGTACGGCAAAATTAAATCAGATTCTAAAAGATATCAGAGCTCAACAGGAGGGCTTAGAGAAGAGCATTCAAAAGGAAACAAAGAGGTATTCCAAAATCCAAAAAGTGCTGACGGAACTCGCATCTCTGCACAAAAAAGCGATGGGTAAAAGCACACGAGCAGAGAAGCTTGCTGCGCTCTACCAGCTCTCACGACACATAGAGGATGCGCCAACAAAGATTTCTGCGGAGATTGGTATGACGGCGGAAGACCTCAAAGATATTTCAAATGATGTCCAAGGAAGTATAGGGAACCTGCAAAGAGAGGAGCTGACAGAGCAATTTGAAGCACTGGCTCAATCGGACGAAGAAACTCCGAAATCTCTCAAAGCAAAACTAGAAGCATTGAGGACAGAATTGGAGAAAGTCCCAAAATGCGATGAATTGATAAAAGAAATACAGCAGGTATTAGAGGAAATTGAACAAGAGATCCAAGCCAAAGATGAACGAAAAAGAGAGCTCGCCAAATCCGTAAGGAGAGCAGCTGTGGAGGCTGGGATCGCTTGGGGAGATTCCGTCGAGGAGTCAGACCCAGTTCATAAAAAAGACCACTTGGTACGAGGAGCGAATATTTTGAGAAAAGTGATTCTCCGCGAGGACGGATCCTTGGACCAAGATCGGGTTCAAGCCTTGAAGGATCACTTCGACAAAGGGTCACTAGAATACCAATTTCGGCATCAACTCCTGGTGGTCGCCATGCGTTCAAAAGACGAAGTGGTAACCATCGACAATTTCGACGAAAAATTTGATGAGCGAAAGCATCCTGATGAGTCACCGAAAGACCATCGATCACCCGCGGAAAAAGCAGATGATTTGGGTGATGAACGTGAAACAGTCTTGCTTGAGAGAGAGCTGAACCTGAGGACGCATCGATTGAATGTTTTAAAAGGAAAAATTCAGAAAGCCAATAGGGAGAGCAAAGACTTTGCTCGTGAATTTGGTGAAGGGCTTTTAGAACTTGTGGATCAGGATATCGACGATTGTCTCCAAGAAGTCCGGCGTTTATTGGAGAAAGGGAGAGAAAAGTCCGGTGAGAGCGACGAAAGCAGGAAGATCATGGCGGAGCTCGTCGCAACCCATGATGAAGGTCGTGAATTGAGCTTGTATGACACTCAGGCTTTTGAACGGTTGAAATTGAATCGAATGATTGACGCAGGACTCCCAGAAGATGGCATTGTTGATAATGAAGCACCAAGACGAGTCTCCACCCCTTCCAGAGCTATCAACCGCACCGCAGCTTGGACTGCTGCCGCGGTAGTCGCCCTCTTTGCTAGCGGTGTTTGGATGTCGAGAAGATCCAATCCCGGACATGGTGGAGAGATCGCTGTCGTAAACTCTTCCACGGCGGCAGAAAAGAACGAGCCTGAAAAAACCCCGATCATTGAACCAGAACCACTGCCTCCTGTCCCACCTATCCCAGCAGTCGATCCGCAGCAGCTCGCTCTCGAGGAACTCCAACACCTTCGCAAAGAAATCAGTGAGAGAATGACGGCTTTGCAAAACACTTCTGATGTCGATCAGAGAAATGCCGACTTGGACAAGCTCATCAATGAATTGAAAGGAAAACCTGGCATGGAAGATCTCTTGGCACAGGCTGAGTCGATGAAGGAACGGTTTCGGAGCGAGCAACTTCAAACCCGGTACAAGCAGTATTCGGAGCGCCTTCATCCGATGATTGGAATGCCCAATGGAGAAGAAAAACGACGACAGCTGGCAGCCCTTGAGTCAGATCTTTCCCGAGAAACAGATGATCTTTTTACAGACCTCAAAGAGTGGATAGCGAAAATACGGGATATGGATCAAACCCTAGAACAGCTCGGTCGTTTGCAGGATTTTCGAATGAGGTTTGAATCCATCAAAGATACGCGATCATCTTTTCAGCGAAAACCCTTGCTCGAAGCCTTGATCACGGATCTCGCAACAGGGAATGAGTTCCCGGCTTTCCTGGCAGAAGTTGAGAGGTTTCATCAGCAAAATGAAGCTCAGATAGCTCGACTCAAGACAGATTTTGAAGACCGGTTGCAGGGGGTGATGGAGCTCAATGACGACGACGCCAAGCGAGCGGCCCTTCAGGGTTTGATGGAATACATTGGTCGAACCGATAACCTCGCTGACGAACTTCCACGCATCCAAGAACTGCTTCAGCAGGTGGAGGAACGTCTCTTGATGGTCCAAACCTTCGAGCCACGATTGCAGGCAGTCGACACCCTCAGCTCCGATGAAGACAGGAAAACCGCCCTCGAACAACTCATCGGCGAGATGACCAGCGCCAGTCTTCAAAGCTCGCCGACCTTCACTCAAGCCCAAGCTCAGCTGCGCGAAGTTCAGCAGCGCATCACTGACGCCAACCGTGCTTCAAAACCACCCGAGCCCACGCCCACAGCACCTGCAACTCCATCAGTCGTCAGTGAATTGGAACGGCAGAGAGCCGAGGCCAGCGCCGATGCGGCAAGGATTCAACAAAGCATTCAAGCAGTTGAGAGGGAAATCGCAGCTTGGAGAAATCACTTCGTCCTGGAAGATGCCCAGAGACGCCAACAAGCCCTTGCTGAAAAAGGAGCGGAATTACAAAGGCTCCAAACCGAACAAGCAGGCTATCAAACAACAGAAGCCATGCTCAGCCGTGTCCTCGGATTCCGTGAAGAGTCCGCCATGAGACAACGGGTCACCGAACTCGACCGGGAAATCAGCGAGCTTCAGCAAAACCTCGGCTCCATGCAAGACAGCGTCCGGCAATTGGAAGCTGTGCTCGTTCGTACACCTGGAGAAGAGCAGTCCTTGTTGAATGGAAGAGCTTGGATCAACCATTATCAATCGGAGATCAAAGCCCGAGAAGGGGAGCGGGCGGTCATCACTCGACTCCTGGGATCGGCCCATCAGGACGACGCGGGGAGAAGGAAATAAAGGTCTCCAGAAACAAATTTTCCATTCCGACTGAAGTCGACGTGATTTTAGGAGGGAGACGAAACGGAGGAATCCCTCGGCAAGGATATGGAGAGGGATTCCTCCGCGTTGGTCGGAATGGGAAACATCCTGTTCGTGAAAAACCCTGAAACTTCTATCACACAATTTTATTGACTCAAAAAAAAGAAAGAGGTATATTCATTGATTCTCTACATACCGGCTCTTGGTGATTCAGCTTGGTTTGGATCATCATGGGTTTCAATGAAACGTGTCTTTTCCCCACGTGTCTGTTTGCGCGTGCCCACCCTATGAGTCCCTTCGCTTCAGCGGAGGAGAAGGAGAAGTGTTCGATGGAGTTCCTGAAGCGAATGGTTCTGATGGTGTTGATCGCGCCGCTCGGCCTCGCCGGCGGCTGCGCGACAACGCAGACGGAGTCGGTCCCAGGTGTCCCTACGGCCGTCACGCCCCATCCCGAGTGCAAGGTGCTTCACGCCCCGCCCATGCCGGATGGCATGACCCCTGACTCGTTGCTCATCTGGACGGGCCCCCAGCCCAGCCTGCAGCATGTCAGCATATGGCTGTCGCCGCTGGAGCTGCAGAAGATCGCGCAGTTCCGTCAGGCTTCAGCCGCCTTCCCCAGCCTGAAGGGACAGCTGGACTACGCGGAAGAGCAGGTGCGTCTCTGGACGGCGGAGCCCGATTCTCCCCACCGCAACAGCCAGCTGCGCCAGTGGATTGAGGAGAGGGACCGGCTCAAGGAGCAGTTCGGACAGCTGTCGCTCCTGCTGGGGCAGCAGCCGGAAACGGTTCGTCCCATGCCGTTCCAGCCACCGAGGAAGTGAGACCTCCATTGAAGCCCATGCCAAGCGGCCCTCCCACGAGGAGGGCCGCGGGCTTCGATGTGATAAACATCACCGATCATTGACGATCCGACACGCACCTCTTAGAATAAAAGATTATTTTCATCCCATGGACCAAATCCGAAACGGTCAAGACCGCGAACCTTCTCGCTCTGAATCAGCAGAAAAGATCAGAAGGCTTGAACAACTGGTGGATCAGGCCACCCATCGGGTGGAACAAATGGGCAGCGAAATCGACCGGGCTTCTGGAGAACAGCAGATCATTCGCAGAATCATGAAGGGCGTCGTTCGGGAAGTGATCGCTGATGAAGAAGCACAAAAAATACAGATGATGAGGGCAAATCGACGCAAGCGGATCTCTCGGCTCTTACTCGGAGGGGTGCTGATCGGAGTGGTGAGCTATGGAGTCGTCGTCTACGCCCAGCCTCAGATCACTCCCGATACCATCCACGAAATGAAGCAGAAGATGCGAAATCTCCTGGGGGGCATCCTGGGCTACGAAGACAAAGATCCCGCACCGGATGGAAGCTGGCAGCGCATGTGGGTCACTCCGGATGAAGGACGGTTCTTAGTCGCTCATCGTCAAAAAAGAGAGCAGCTGTTCCAGGTAACCGAACAGCTCACACAAGCCAGGCTTCAGCAGGAGAAATGGAAACTCGTCCCGGAAGAAAACCCTCGGCGACAAACAGAGATCGAAAACTGGCAAGCGAAAGGAGAGGAGTTGGAAACTCAGCTGAGCAATCTCCTGCGTGAGATTCGCCAAAGTCAGCTCGGCTTCTTTGAAGAGTTGCCATCCGGGCAAGAGGAACAAGCCCCTAAATAATCCAGACCGCTTTTTTATCATTTTATTTTTCACCATGGAACGCATACCTTCACCTTCGGACCAGCCCGACCAGGAAAACCAAGCCGGTACTCTTCCTCATATGACACCAGTGCCACCGTCCCCGCCCAGGTCCTCCATGGCGCCGCCACGCCAACCATTCCCATTCCCGGATGACCGACCATTAGACGGAGAAATGCTGGAGGCATTTTTTGAACGGTTGAGCGACCGTGACCTGACCACTCGGGAAATACAACGGTTCAAAGAACGAATCAAAACGCTTCTCGAAGAGAGAGATCAGCTCACGACGACCGTCCAAGCATCAGAAGCGCAGTTGCGAGAAAAGGACGCTGAGCTAGTCGCCTTCCAGCAGCAATGGGAAGAGGCAAGAAGAACCATCTCTGAAGGGAATGGACAACAGGCCCTTTCAGAATCGCCGCGAAAAAAAGTCGGGATGTACAGCGCGGCAGCAGCACTCCTTCTCGTCCTAGGAGGGGCTGGTGGCAGGACATTTTTTAGAAATGAAGAACGGCCTCTTGATGAAGCATCCATGACGGTGCCGACTCCGTCTGCGGGTGAAACAGCTCTGCCGTCTGCTCCGGAGCCAGAAGGACCCCTTTCAGCCTCAGAACAGGAACATGAAACGGCTCTCAGTGATCTTCCAGCGATAGATGTAAAAGCCCTCGTAACACGGACCGTGGCCGAAAATCCAGAGATTTCCGAGCTCCTCCAAACAGTAGAAAGGGGAGAACCGCTCAGTTATTACCAAATTGATCGGGTGCGCACGTTTCATGAGCTCGTCATCGACCGTGCCCGCCAGCAACTGGATCGCAGCATTTTCAGAAGCCGTGAGCTCCTCTATGCCAAAAAAGACCAGGAGAATGCGGCCTTAGAGCAGCTGATCGATCAAAGAAGGGCTGCCTTCAACAAGCAAGCCGATGAAATAAGGGCCCTGATCAACGCCCTTCCTCACCGTCGTTAAGCTTTTATTCTTTTTGCTCTTTTCTATGACCACTCCCACCCTTCCTTCATCTCCATCTCGCTGGAAATTCTGGAAAGCAGAGCCTGTCGAGGACCCGGGCATAGCTCAGGAACTTGAGGAAATCAGGATATTTCATCGGTTGTTTATCCGTCTTGAAGAGGCCTACAGGGCGGGGAGGGCGGACAACGCCCATGCGGTCATTGAAGGCATCAAGCGCCAGCTGGATCTATTGATTCTGGAGCGTGAAGCTAAGGCCACCGTGACCACGCCAGAAAGAGATCAATTGGAACAGCAGGTAAGAGACTATCAAGAGGCCTTGAGGGCGGGGGTCCCTCATCCTGAAAGCCTCCGGGAGGACGCGTTGAGACAGATCTATCGCTTCGTCCACCGGGACCCCTCGATGCTGATTTTGAACACCGGGCACCTGTTGGAACAAATCGATGCCAGAAATCAGATCGTACTGGCCCTTCGTACACAGGCCAATCGAATGGAAGGAAACTACCAAAAAACCCTGCTGGCGCTGGCGGCGGTTGTGGTCCTCTCTGGGATCACCGTGGCCTACACTGTCACCTCAAAAAGTTCATTGAGAGATCGTTTTAAAGGGCTCCGGGAGGAAAATGAGCAAAAAGATCAGCGATTGGCCGAGCAACAAGCAGCACTTGCCGATCTCCAACGTCAGATCAGCAGCCTTCCCAGCCAGCAACGGACAAGCAACCTCCTCCAAAAGATTGAGGAACTCCAAGCCGAGAAACAGGTCCTGGCCACAGTCATGGCCGCGAAACAGTCAGAAATCGCTTCTGTCGAAAGCCGGGTTCGCACACTGGAGCAGCAAAACCAGCAACTGCGCCAGGAAATCCACGCCCTTCGACCAGGGCCTCCTATCACCCTGGCAGATCTTCAATGGGCGCAGGAGCTCAAGCAAATGGCAAGAAACGGGAAACCTCTTACAGATGACCAGATAGATCTCATTCGTACGGTCTCAGAATTCATGATTCACCAGTGGAAAGACGAGGCTCATGCAGCCATTCAAGGGCTTCAAGAGCATGCCGAACAAGCCATTCGGTCGGGAGGGAGTCCCATGGCCATTCGAAATGAAATGTCAGCCAACATCATCCAGGTCCAGCAAGCCCTCGACGCGAAAATCGTCCAGGAGGTGAACGAAATAGATGCCCTCGTCGTGAGGGCCAGAAATGCAAGACAATAAGCCTATAAAAAGGGTTCTTGTTTTTCCCTTTTCTCAAAAAAGAAAAAATGATACACTTGCGGTTGCCCCCGAAATGGGTTTTCTAGACGTCTAACCGCAGGAGATATGTTCGAATGGCTTGTTCACTCGCAAACACGACAAAAGATGCTCAAGATGTTCTTTAAAGACATCAACGCGCCTCTTTATGGTCTAGAAATCGCCCAAACCCTCAAAGCGTCCCCGGGCACCACTCACCGAGAGCTCAATGCCATGTTGGAGCAGGGGATTATTACCAAAAAGAAAGAAGGAGCCCTCGTCATGTACCGTTTAAACACCCAGCATCCCTACTTCTTCGAACTCAAAAAGACCATTTTTCCGGCTAAAAAGGCCAATCGGGTCCTCTTCATCAGTGATCTTCAACTGTCCACTGAGACCCCAAAAGACCTCCTAAAAGACCTTGAACTCTTCTTCGACTACGCCCAGGAAAACGCCAGCGAGATCGTTTTTATGGGAAATATCCTCGACACCCTCTCTGGAAATGTCTTTCAGACCTATTTACTGCACAAGCCGGTTTTTGACCGGATCGTAGAGCTGTCCCACCACCTCAAGATCACCTACCTGATCGGAGACCAGGACTACCTCCTGCGCATTCTTTGCGGAGATGGGGAAGGAAAGAAGTTTTTCGACGCTAAAATCGTTTTTGATGAGGAGTACGTTCACCCCAAATTTGGGATTTACGCTTCCTTTGGGCATATTTTCGATGATTTTTCTTCCGCAAAGTCAGGCAAAATGAGTAAAAAAGGCTTCCCGAACGTGGCCCTTCTCAAGCAGCACCTCAAAGACGTCAACAATGAAAAATACCAGCTGGAAATGGCTCATATCATCGACTATTTGGAACGAAAAGGGTCTTCAAATCCCGTGAGTGACGGTGCTTTGCTCTCCGTCGCGAAGGACATCATTCATGAAAAACACTACGCGTATGTGGTGTTCGGTCGCAGCTCCAAGGCCAGCTTCAAGGAAGTCAACCACGGCTTGTACTTCAATGCCGGCTCCTGGCAGTCCAAAGACCGGCAGTTCGTTGAGATCGACAAAGATGGCGGGGCTTTGGTATCGATGAAGGAGCTGCGGTAGGAGTTTGGGGAAGTTTTTGAGAGTAAGGGGGGCTTTTTGTCATTTCGACCGGAGTGAGTTGACGGGTTTTGTGGAGGTGGCGAGCGAAGTGGAGAAATCCCTTAGATATCAGCTGAGAGATTTCTCCATTCCGCTCCTAACAGAATCCTTGCCGCTTCAGTCGAAATGACAAAGAAGCCTTTTCATGCTAGCGACGATTCGCTACAGTGACCTCGTTCGCTCACTTAACATTCGTCTCCCATGCCTATCCGACGCGCCCTTATTTCCGTGTACGACAAAACCGGAATCGTTGAATTCGCCCGAACGCTCCAGGAAGAGTTTGAATATGAAATCCTTTCGACGGGGGGTACTGAAAAAGCCTTAAAAGAAGCGGGGTTGCAAGTGAAGGCAGTCGAAGACTACACGGGATTTCCTGAAATGCTCGATGGACGGGTGAAGACTCTGCACCCGATGATCCACGGCGGCTTGTTGGCGCTGCGTGAAAATGAACGGCATATGGAGCAATTGGTGGAGCACCAGATCGGTCTGATCGACATGGTCGTGGTCAATCTCTACCCTTTTCAAAAAACGGTCGAAAGTGGAGCGCCTTTCCATGAAGTGATCGAACAAATCGACATCGGGGGACCTTCCATGCTGCGCTCCGCCGCCAAAAACTTTCAATCCGTGATCGTCGTCCCCACCATTGACTGGTACCAAAGAATCCTTGCCGAGATGAAGGCCAACAACGGCGAAATCCTGGCTGAAACGCGCAAAGAGTTAGCTTCGGATGTGTTTTGGAATACGGCCCAATACGATGCCGCTATCTCCAGCTACCTCTCCGGAGGCCATCGCCATCTGTTCCCAGCTGAAAAAATCGAAGAACTCCGATATGGCGAAAACCCTCACCAAACAGGAGCGGCATGGAGGGACCCTCGGGCAAACCAGGCTTCCAGCATGGCGAGTGCCAAGCAGTTGCATGGCAAGAACATGAGCTTCCTCAACTATTACGACGCCGACGCTGCCTTGGCCATGGTACGAGAATTCGATGAGCCAGCAGCCGTTTTCGTCAAGCACGCCAATCCCTGCGGGCTCGCTGCCGATACCAGCCTCCTCAACGCCTTCAAAAAAGCCTACGCCTGTGATCCTCGCTCCGCTTTCGGGGTCATCATCGCCGTCAACCGACCGGTCACGCTCGACATCGTCCAGGAGATCGAGCGGGAATCCATGTTCGTGGAAGTCCTCATCGCTCCTTCGTTCGAAAAAGCAGCCATGGAGAAACTCGCCGAAAAGAAAAACATCCGCCTGATCGAAGTAGGCGAGATCAGAAAACTCGACCAGCATGACTTCGACCTTAAAAAAATCTCCGGAGGGTACCTGACCCAAGACGTCGACACCCAGATCATCACCGAAGACGAGCTGCAGTTCGTCACCGTGGCGAATAAGCCGAATCCCGACCAGATCGCCGACCTCCTCTTCGCCTGGAAAGTCGTCAAGCACGTCAAATCCAATGCCATCGTTCTCGTCAAAGACAAGGCTACCGTGGGGATCGGGGCCGGACAGATGTCGAGGGTTGATTCCACTGAAATAGCCGTGAGAAAGGCAGGGGAGCGAGCTTCAGGAGCGGTCATGGCTTCAGATGCCTTCTTCCCATTTCCGGATTCCATTGAGGAAGCGGCCAAAAACGGCATAGGAGCCATTATTCAGCCTGGAGGATCGGTAAAAGATGCTGAAGTTGTCGAAAAAGCCCTCGAATTGGGCATTCCTATGGTTTTCACCGGAAAAAGGGCCTTTCGGCACTAAATATTTGGCTAAAGGAAGCCAAAAGCGAAGACCTTGTCACGAGTGGTTTTTCGTCGTCCAAACACTTGAAAAAAATCACAGTTTCAGCTACCCTGAGATGGATGAAAGGTCCTCGCGGGCTTCTTTGTCCAGTTCCTAAAGAACTCTATAGAACAGTATATCCACCAGCTTCATCGACGGCGATCTAAATTCTTCTGGCTCAGAAGGGCTTACAATCGATTCTTTTCTTCTGCGAGAAAATCGAGGAAAAAAGCCATTCTCAAAGACTTCGAAGAAGAGCTGGTCGATCGCACCCATCGCACCTTCGTCAACCAGATCAAACGAAGGCTTATGATGCGGTCTGCAGCGGTCTTTTTAGTGATTTTCACGGTTGGGTCCTTGTCTCCCAACTTTCTCTCTTTGGCGGACCCTGCCTTCCAGTACCCCTTAGTGAATGCTTCCTTTGAAGATGAATACGCCGAGTCGATCCTGCTTTCCATCGATGGATTTTTAACAAAAACCTATACCCCCACTGAAGAAAGTAAGGGAGCCAGTGGTATTTTCACCGTAGAGGTAGCCGCAGGAGACACCCTCTCAGGAATTGCCGCGCGTTATGGGGTGACGGTTCGAGATCTGATCATCAACAACAACCTTCCTCAAAACCCAATCCTTAAATTGGGTCAAAAGCTTTCCATCGCCAACGGGATTATCCACAAGGTCGGGAAGTCTGAAACGGTAGAAAGCATTGCCAAGGCCTACGGTGTAGAGAAAGAGAAAATCTTGGCAGCGAATGAAATCCTAGAAAAAGAATTGCAGGCAGGCATGGAAATCGTCGTTGTTGGCGCGAAAAAAGCTCTTCCAACCTTTGCCACTCCTAGTCCATATCGCAGCAGCAATATCGCGGTGGGGCCGGGAGAAATGCCCTCCGTGCTTGGCAATGGAAAACTGCTCTTTCCCACCATTGGAAAGTACACCCAGTACTTTAGACCGGGTCACTACGCCGTCGACATCGCCAACAACCAATCCCCCGAGGTGGTCGCTGCTGAATCTGGTCTCATCGAAAAAGCCCAGTGCGGGTGGAATGGGGGATACGGATGTCACGTCATCATTGATCACGGTGATGGATTTAAAACGCTCTACGCTCACTTGAGAAAGATCCACGTGACCGTCGGAGAGCAGGTGGTTCGAGGTGTGGCTATCGGACAAATGGGGAATACTGGACGAGTCTACGGAAAGACAGGCATCCATCTCCACATGGAAGTCATCGTCAATGGCGTGAAGAGAAATCCCTTGGCATTCTTCTAAGAAGAGTCCGAATTGAAAATTCGGCTTGATGTGGTTGAGCCATTGAATGAGTTTTGAATCCAGCCTTCTAGAACCCTACACTAAGGAAGTATTTTTTGCGAATGATCAACAAAGCCTTAGCAAACAATTTGAGCCTCCTCCCCGGTTCTGGAAATCTGGCGGACAAAATCCGTTCCGGCGATATTCATCTTTCAGATATTCCAGCGTTTATTAGCTACTTCATCGAGATCGCCATTATTTTCGCAGGCATGATCGCCTTCTTGATGATCATCGTCGGGGGCTACCAGTACATCGTGGGCGGGATCTACAGTGATATGAGAGAGCAGGGGAAGACCACCCTGATCTACGCCATCAGCGGATTCGTGCTTTCCTTGCTGGCCTACGCCATCGTCAACCTCGTCCAACTCGCCGCCACCGGCCTCTAATTCTCTCCTTACATTCCTTACGGCCCTTACGTTCCTTACGACCCTTCCCCATGTACCCCATCCTCTTCCAAATCGAAGCCTTCCAACTCTTTGGATTTGAAGTCGGTCTGATTTCTTTGTTCTCGCACGGAGTGTTCCAGGCCATCGGGTTTATGATCGCCATCCTTTGGTTCCTAAAGATTGCTCAAAAAAATCACCTGCACCTGGAGTTCATCGCAGACCATTTCTTTTCTCTTATCTTCTGGAGTGTCGTAGGGGCGCGGCTAGGATACGTGTACGTGTTTTTCGCGCGCTACGAACAAAACCCCCTTTCGATACTGTACTTTTGGGATGGAGGGTTTTTGATGTGGGCAGGAGTGGTGGCCTTTCTGATCACCTTTTTCTACCATTGTTCCAAACAAAAAGAAAAGATCGGCCAGTGGTTGGATGTGATCGTGCCTGCGGCGGTCATAGCCTTTATTTTTGACAGCTTTGGCGCGTTTCTGGGAGGTGAGCAATATGGAAAACCGACCGAACTGCCATGGGGGATCGTCTTTGAAAACCCCGAAGTCCCATTCACCATTCCCGTCCATCCGGTCCAGCTCTACCTGCTGTGCGGGCTGCTGTTGGTGCTGATCATCATCCAAGTCCTGCACCGAAGAATGATGAGGGAATCATTGGTCGGGTTGATCGGATTAGCGATGTTCGCGTTCGTCGCATTTTTCACAGAGTACTTTAGAGGGGATGAAATGATTCTCTACTTCAACCATCGTTTTACGCAGATCTTGCAAATCATCGTCCTGATTTTTTCCATTTCTCTTATCTTCCTCAATAAAAGAAGGAACGCTTCTTAACCTTTTCACGTTATGGACACCCTCGATCAAATCATCACCCTCTATGAATCACCCATCTTCGCGTGGATCCTCAAAGGGGCCTTGATCTATTTGGGAGTCCTTTGGTTTGCCATCGTGATTTGGGTAGGCAGGGACATCATCAACCGCACAAATAATATTCTGTTTCAGGTCCTCGTTATTCTTTTGAATATCGCCCTCCCGGTATTCGGACTCATCTTGTACTTGATCATCAGGCCTTCAAAAACCCTCCTGGAAAAATACTACGAAGAGCTGGAATACAATTTTCTTTCTGAGCAAGCTTCTGAATCCGAACAGTGTTCTAAATGCGAAGGAGCAATCGACCAAGACTTCTTGTATTGCCCTACGTGTGCTGAAAAGGTAAAAAACAGCTGTTGGAACTGCGACCATATCTATCTCAGCCGATATGTGGTGTGCCCCTACTGCGGAAAGAAGGAAAAACAGCATCACGAAAAATCGGACCACAAGAAGAAGCACAAGAAATAGGATCCCTTTGAAGGTAAGAAGGATCTAGAGCATCTCCACCAACTCCTCTAGCTTCATCTTATTTTGTTCGCCGGTTTTCATATCTTTCACGGTCAGGATCTGTTGTGACAGCTCCTCTTCTCCCAAGACCACCACATAAGGAATGCCGAGTGCGTCGGCGAAAGCGAAATTCTTGCCGATCCCGCGTTCCACTAAATCCATATCTGTTCTGATGCCGTGCTCTCTCAACTGTCGGGCGACATCCATGGCATAGCTGAGTTCATTTCGACTCACAGGGACAACATAGACGTCGGTAAGACTCTTTTTGAGTTCCGGAGTTTTTTCTTTCAAGGCATCACAGATCACACTGACCCCGAAGCTAATCCCCACCGCCGGGAAATCCTGCTTTCCGTCCATGAACTGACCAATAATTTTGTCATATCTTCCGGTTCCCACCAGGGACGAAGTAATCTTGCTGTCATTGAGAAAGCACTCGAAGAAAAATCCGGTGTAATACTCGAGACCCCTGGCCAAGCTCGGATCGAAGACCACGTTCTTCACCGAAGAGAGGTATCCCAAGATCAAGCGAAGGTTCTTGAGCGCCGGGCTATCAGGCAAGGATTCTTCCAAGCTGCTTAACTTTTCTTCGTTCGTCCCTTGTATGCTGGTGAGTTCCAGCAATCGTTCGATTTGCTCTTGGCTCAGGCCAGCTTCTTTCATTTCTGCCGCGACTCCTGCCGATCCGATTTTCTTGAGTTTATCGAGGGCAATGATCGCTTTCCCTCGCAGGTCTTTTTCGATCTGGATCAAGTCCATCAATTCCTGCAGGAGTTCTCGCGAGCTGCAGTAGATGGTGACCTCCAACCCCATTTTTCGGAAGACATCAGCAGCCATCAGCACGCCTTCACTGTCGGCCAGCGGCCCGGGAACCCCGACGATATCAGCATCCGCCTGCCAGAATTCTCGATACCTCCCGAGTTTGATCGGGCCATCCCGGAACACCTGCCCCATCACATATCGTTTGAAGGGAAGCTTGATGGTTGGGTTCATCGCCACATAGCGGCAGAGAGGGACGGTCATGTCGAAGCGCAGGCCGAGCTCACGGTCACCCTGGTCCATGACTCGGAAAATTTCTTTCGAGACATCGGTGCCATCACCTACGGCGAACTTTGCCGTGAGCACCTCCATTCGTTCGACGATCGGAGTCTCCAGGGGCAGATACCCGTAGGATTCAAAAACAGACCGGATCGTATCCAATACGTTCATCTGCAAAATTTTCTCAGCGGGATCCAGGTCCTTCATCCCCTTGGGGAGCATCAGTTCAAAAGAAGTGTGTTTCATTGTCCGAGATAAATTTCAAATCCCATACGGGCGACAGCTATCAGCAACAGAATGCCTCCTTCCAATCGACTGAGCACCCAACCCGTTCTCATAAAAAGCAGGATGAGCAGGATGGTTCCAGTGAGAAGGACCATGGAAATAATATTATCTGGCATCCCGAAGAGAATGTTTCCGGGTTCAAGAGTCAGCGGGCTAATAGCCGCGCTCACGCCAATGATTCCCAAGGTGTTAAAAATATCCGATCCGACCACATTCCCGATGGAAAGCGCGAACTTCCGCTTCAAGGTTGCGATCACGGAGGTGGCGATTTCCGGCAGGCTGGTGCCGGCAGCGACGATGGTGGCTCCGATGGCCCATTCAGAGAGTCCAAACGAGGTGGCAATTGCTACGGCGGATTCGACCACATAGTCCGCTGACTTCACGAGGAAGAAGAGACTGACGAAAAAGATCACATAGTCCACCCAGGTGCCTTTCCCTTCCACTTCTTCTTCTGATTCTGGAATATCCTTCTTAAACCACAGATAGAGGTTGTAGGTCGCGAGCAAAAACAGGAGCAGAGCTCCTTCGTAAAAACTGATAAACTGGTTGGACAGCATCAGTAAAATAATCAAGGTAGATCCCAACAGCACCATCCCATCCCGGTACACCATTTTGTGCTGGATTTTCTGAGGAGCGATCACCGCCACCAGTCCGAGAATAAAACCCAGATTGAAAATATTCGAACCAATGACATTCCCGACTGATAGCGCCCCTTGTCCGTCTAAAGCCGCCAATACTGAGACGGCGATCTCAGGAGCGGATGTACCGGCAGCCACGATCGTTAAACCGATAAATGCCTCAGAAACCCTCCATTTCAAAGCGATTTTGATCGCCGCATGGACGAGATAATGGGCCGAAAAACCTAAAACAATAAGGCCAGCGATGAGGACGAGGGAGTGTTGAAGCATGGGAAATTTTAGATTCCACCGAAGGGTACCAGAATCCATCCCCTTTGAATAGGATATTTAACCCTCAACGTGAATGACGGTAGACAACCCACGGAAAAACGAGCGTGGCATTGATGATGCGCTTGAAGCGCTTGGGCTCGAGCCAAAGTCGATACAGCCACTCCAGTCCAAAGTGCCTCATCCAACTCGGCGCCCTTTTTCGATGACCGGTCAGAAAATCAAACGCTCCGCCGACCCCGATGGCGACACGGACCGATTTCAAGTGGGGAAGATTTCGGGTGATCCATTGTTCTTGTTTCGGAGCGCCATAGGCGACGAAGAGAATTTCCGCCCCGGAGGCATTGATGCTCTCGCGCAGCGGGCGATCATGGTCCTCAGCCGGACTTCCGCTCAGGTTTCCCACGACTTGGACTCTCGAAGACTCTAACTGCTTGGCTAAACGTTTGTTCACCGCTTCAGCCGCGCCGAGCAGGAACACTTTTCTCTGGGGAAAATCCGCCAAAAAACGTCGCATCACATCCGTTCCGGTGACGCGTTCGGGCAGTGGACTCTCCTTCAAAGTCTTCCAAGGGGTCAAGAGGGTCCACGCCCAGCGAAAAAAATGCCGGCTTCCATCGAGGTATCGTGCAGCCCACAAGATCCCAAATCCGTCCGGAAGCGATAGGTCAGCCGACTTGAGAATGCGAAGATAGGAAGGGTCTCGGAACGCCTGGAGACAGATTTCTGGATTTGGCGTCACACAAAAAAACGGTTTCTGCTGGTCGCAGGCAGCATTCAGGGCATGCACCGCTTCCGTGAGGGTGATCGGTTGAAAGGGGACCTGTAAAAGAGAAATGGCTTGTTTCACGGCTGTCGATGAAAAAAACTGGTGAGAGGAGCTTTGCCCAGCTCCGGCGTGAGGCGCTTCTCCCGGACAAACAACGGCTGGCTTCTGGTGGAGAGCAGATGTTTTTTGCAGACAAACAGATAGTTGTGCCGAGAAACCTGGCTGACCTCTACGCGAAATCCAGCCTGCTTGAGAAGCTGTTTGAGCTCAAAGGGGACAAAGGCGTGGTAGTATCGCTGAACCTTTTTACGGCCGAAGGGGATAAAAAGGTCTCTCGGGTCACGCCGGAAAAACGAGCCAATAAATCGGAAAAAAGCCCTAAGATGAGCCTCCCAGTATCTCTTTTGCCAGAGGTTCCACACGGAGAGCAAAAGCATCCCATCGTCTTCTAAATGATCAAACATCAGCTTCAGCGTCTGTTTTCTCAGCTTTCGCGACGGAATATGGTGAAAAGCGGCCACACTGATGATGCGGTCGAACTTTCTCGGCACATTGAGCCGGGTGATGTCCTGTTCCAAAAACTCTTGGTTCGGATACTTCTTTCGGGCAATCTCTAAAAACTCCGGACAAAAATCAACACCCGTATAATCCACCGTCTTCTTTTTCTCCTGCAAGGAGCCATAAAACCTCCCATTTCCGCAGCCCAAATCCAAAATTTTTGACCCGTCAGGGATAAAATCAGTAAAAACCGTAAATTCGGGCCATGGCCGCTGTCGGGTGTGCGAAAAGTCGTCCGCGATGTCACGATAGGCTTTTTGCAAATCCTCAATGATTTTTCGGGGGGTGGAGCGACCCATGAGCATAATCAGAGACTAGCCTTATCTTAACCAAAATAAAGTCCCCTGAAAGAGAAATAAAAATATTCTCCAGGATTGTCAGGTATTTCTGAGGCCAAAAACGGTTGCGGAAAGGTTGCCCTTCCGGTGAACAAGCGATATCATGGGCGTTGTTATCTTTTTTAGCGATTATGAGAACGTTTAAAATCCTTGTCACGACGATCGTTTTGCTGGCAATAGCAGGGGTAGCGTTAGTGGCCATCAAACAATTCATCCCAAGTACCGAACCGGAATTGGGGGAGACCTACCATGAAGACGAACATCTGGAAATCGATGATGTCTATAGCAAACAGCTGAAACAATACGAAGGAACGGTAAAAATACTGGGACTTTCCATTTACCAGGAAGGCACTCATCGACTTGAAAAAGACGATAAGCTGGTGCTGATCTTGGGAAGCGAAAAGGTGAACCTGCTCGACTTCGAAGGGAAAGAAGTCAAGGTGCGTGGTTTTGTACGTGACACGGTGGAGGGAGGGCAGAAGATCATGGAGGTCGCGTACCTCGAACCAATCGCTGAGGCAGGAGTGAAGTACTTCAATGAAGTAGGCTATGAGTTCGGCTTTTCTTATCCTTCAGACTGGGAGATAAAAAAGGAAGCGGACAAAGTGACCTTTACTCGAAAAAAAGAAGAGGAAAATGAAACCCTTCTCATCGTCTACCAATACGAGAACGTAAAAGAAACCCTGGAAACCTGGCTGAAGAACCGAGATCAAAACTTATTTTATGAAGAAGCGCAGGTAAAGGTGGGGCAATCGACCGGCGTGCGCCGCACTGTAAAAAACGGAGACCAGGTGATCATCAAAACCTATGTAAAGGAAGGAAACAATGCCTATGAAGTCCGTCTCGTCTCTCAAGATGAAGTCATCAGAAATCAGTATTTTTCCATTGTTGATTTCTTCAAGACCAGCTTCACGGTCGAACAACAACCCGAAGCAGAAGCGGAAACCTCGGTTGAAGAGGAAGAAGAAGCCCCCCAGCCTGATGGAGAAGAAGAAACTCCTGAGGAAGAAGAAGCTCCTGCTGAAGAAGACCTGGAAAAAGAATCCATTCCTGAGCAAGAACCTTCTTCTGAGCAACCGTCCGAAGAAGGGGAGGAGTCCGGTCAGAGCTTTTCCAATCTCGAACCATTGAGCCAGTCAGACATCGACAAGGTTCTGGAAAAAGGCTTTTCACCGTTTCAGGGAAGAACCCTTGGATTCGACTATCCGAAGCTCTGGTACTTTACGTACTTGGGTGATGGAAAATACGGCTTCACGGATGACGCGACCTATAAGGCCAATAGTGAAGAAATCACTGAAGAGACGAGTCGTGTTCTGATCGTCGTGGGCAATCTCTCGGTCTCTTGTACGGATACCGCTACCAAAACCATCGATGACACCACCTACTCGGTGTGCGCTCGCGAACCAGGACTCGGTGGCATCATCGATCATATGGGACAGAGTATTTCAAAGCCGGAATAAGACTTATCGATTCAGCTGCTGCCGGCGAGCTTCTCGTTCCGCTCTGACCTGCTGAAGGCGTTGCTGACGTGCTTCCGGATTGTTTTTCTTGATCAAGCTGACATCATAGCTTTGCAGCAGCTGTTTGACGTGGGACACCGGGACGGCAAAGCTGATGTTTTCCGCTCCCATCACAGCCGAGAAGTTCACGCCGATGAGCTCGCCCTTGGTATTCAGGAGAGGGCCACCGGAGTTCCCGGAGTTGATGGCTGCATCGGTTTGGATAATCTCAGTAAAGCTTCGGTTATTTTCCGCCAGGACACTTCGTTCGAGCCCTGAAACGATCCCTTTGCTGATGGTGTTGCGAAATTCTCCCAGCGCATTGCCGATGGCGATCACCGTCTGGCCGCGCTCCACGGTATTGCTGCTGCTCAAGCGAATAATGGGGAACTGACCTCTCTCACGCACCTTCAAGAGCGCCAGGTCCAGTTCAGGGTTGCGGGTCAGCACATCAACGGTATACGTTTTTCCATCATTCGCCACAACGGTGTAATCCGCATCGGGATCGCTGACCACATGGTGGTTCGTGACCATCAAGCCGTCTTCGGAAATAAAGAAAGCGGTTCCGCCGCCAATTCTTTGCTTTTGTTTCCCAATTTCCCGCGATTTCGGCGCTAGGATAGTGATTCCATCGAAGATTTCGATTTCTTCAAACGACTGCTCCATCACGGGGAGGTCCTTGGAAATCACCACACTGACCACGGCCGGATCGACCATTTCCACGACCTCGACGATTGTCTTTTCTTCAGCGGTTTGTAAGAAACTGCTGACAGCTCCTACCTGAAAGCTCGATCCGAATCCCATGCCAAAGGATACAACAGCGATGAGAAGTCCGGTAAAGGGTTGTTGAAGAGGCTTCATAGCAAATAATTAAAGAAAAGAAGAGATAAAACCGATCTGTTTTCGTCACACCCTTTCATACGCAGCGAGCGTGAAAACTGTTTCAAGAGTTTTTCTTGATAAACATCACATGCGTTGATGAAGTGGTGGCCTGAGGCGGAATTGAACCACCGACACAAGGATTTTCAATCCTCTGCTCTACCACTGAGCTACCAGGCCATTTTTTGAACCGATACATGGGTTCATAAGTTTTCTAGCATTGAGCCTGTTCTCCGAAGCCGCAAAGTTTTCTCGGGGTGGCGAAGGAGAACTACCAGGCCATGTAAAAACTGCTTGCAAAGGTTATCGCAGCTTTGGAAAGAAATCAAATGCTATTCTTGATCATTTGAGCGTGACCAGCTCTTCTTTCACCGCCAGTTGACCACAACCGGCATCGATCTCGATTCCTAGGCTTTTTCGGATGGTGCACACGATGCCATGCTTCTTCAGTTCCGCTTGAAACCGTTCGGTTCGTTCTCTTGAAGCACGGTTGTAGTGCAAGTTTCCCACCACATTCCAGGGGATCAGGTTGAGCTTGAAGCGGTCAATGCCTTTCAAAAATTTCAATAAAGCCAAAATATCCTCTTCGCCATCATTCTTGCCTTCGAGCATCAAGTACTCAAAGGTGATGTGATGCTTCCGATTGCCATACTGCTTCAAATATCTCAAGCACCAGTCCCTCAGCTCATCGATGCTTCTTTGGTTGGCCACCGGCATATGGTCCTTTCGTTTGGCTTGGTCGGCATAGTGAAGGGAAATGGCGACTCGGACATCCGGCCATTCAGGATCTTTCAGGATCATATCCATCCCTCGTTTCACTCCCACGGTAGAGAGGGTGATTTTCGTGCGGCCAATGCCCATCTCCTCTATATATGCCATCAGCGCTTTCTTCACCCGTTCATAATTGTTCAAGGGCTCTCCCATTCCCATCATCACAACATTGCTCAAGTGTCCTTCAATTTTTTCTGAAACAATGAAAGATCGCCAGAAGCGAACCTGATCAATGATTTCATCACTGCTAAGGTCACGGATAAACCCCATGGTCCCCGTAGCACAGAAATCACAGGCCATAGCACATCCCACCTGAGAAGAAATACACCCCGTCCAGTTGCCTTTGGAATTGATCATCAGGACCGACTCGATTTTTTTCCCATCGTGCAGTTCAAACAAAGCCTTGTAAGCGGTCGGGGAGTGCTGGAGCTGCGAGACCTGAAGGCTCGACCAGGAAAAGCGCGATTGAAGATCAGCGCGCAAGTCTTTAGAAAGAGTGCTGATATCCGACCAGCCGCGGACGCGGGGGTCAAACCAAGCCGTTCGGATTTGTTGCTTTCGGTATCCCGGGAGATCCAATGCCGAAATGTGGTCGAGGACCGATTCCATAAGGGGTTAAGGAAGGCCTCCAGTATAGCAGATGGACCTCCAGCGAAGAAGCAGCATTACAAGACGATATGGAGAACATGGTAGAGATGGCCGACTTCTTTGGCCGCCTCAAGCGCGAGGCTAAAGAAGTCGTAATGGTACAAATAATACGTGATCGCACGAGAATGGTAAGCAGCAAAGCGCTGAATCATAGAAATGAAGGTAAGGAATGAAAAGACTCATTCAAAGCATTTCTAGTGGGCTCTAGCAGGCGCCAAACGGGCTGGTCGATGGGAAGGTGAACGGGAGGATTGAACCGATGCGGGTTCATCGAAGTGCAGGAACACGATCAAGACCACCAGCAGCGGGATGATGAGGTAGGACATCTCCCAATGATGCAAAAGGTTAAAAAGTGAATGGGCTGAACCTGCGATCAGAAGCCCCAAGAAGTAGTACAGCGTTTTTGTTTTATGTCCGCCTTTTCGGATGAAGTGCTGAATCAGGGAGGTAAACACAGCATGAGCGGTACTCACCATGAAGAGCCTGAAAAGGGCGATCAGCAAAAAGGCGACCGTAAAATCAAATCCTAAGAAATATGAAATATTTTCAAAGAACGCGAAGCCCAACCCGACCACGATCGGATAGGAATAGGACTTCCGCAATTCACGATCAAAATACAGCGCGATCGATTTCACCAGTTCTTCAGCAAAGGCCAGGGTGATAATCGAAAACAATGGGCCGAAGAGGGAATCAAGCGCTTCTTTTTCGACTCCCCAGGACCGCAGTCCAAAGAAGGGAACGGTCGTAAGTCCGGCCATCAGAAAGATACGAAACAGTCGGGAAAACTTCTCTTCGTATTCTTTGGTGAGGATTCCCAAAAGCCCTAAATAAAAGGGGAGAATCCCTCCTGCCGTGATGGCAATATCGAAAAACATGGGCAACAGTTACAAATAAAACGGTTGCGCCACTCAGAGCCACTTCAAACAACCCTACGCGAAACAAGCGGAGAGAGGGCCGTTGAATAACAGCAGCAAAACTGGTATAATATGAAGCGTGGAAAAACTTCTCATATACTAGCTGGCGGCTAGAGGTTTGAGTGGTTTTTTCACCTATGCATCCTTCTGATTTTTCGCTGTTGTTACAGCAAAAAACCTCAGGTGAATGGTGAGGGTGGATTGATTTTATGTCATGATCATAGAGGTGGGATTAAGAAAATACGCTTTCTCACCTCTTTTCTGTGCGCCAGAAGAATCTCTGACACTATTATAATAACACTAAAACGTGCTTGTGTCAAACAAATAAGAAACAAGGGCTTTTGATCTCTTTAGGTGCCTTCCAAGTCCTGATAAACTAACGAGGAATTAAGTTTGCAACGCAGTGACCTCACCTGATGCTATCGGATCGAAAACCGTGAAGAAGAGCCAAAAGAAAACAGTATCTCCAATGGCTGCTTTTTGGGTGGCCTTGGTCCTTTTCATTCTGGTTGGAGGATTTGTGAGATATGTGCAGCTGCTTCACTTCAAAATGCCGGCGCTTGTGCTTTCGGATACCATTGAGATGCCCTATCTCATTGGGCAAGGGGGATCTTTTGTACTGGAGTTCAACCAGCGCATGAACAAGGCAAGTGTGGAGAAGGCGGTCGTGATAGAACCGGAAACAGGCTATACGACTTCTTGGAAGAAAAACACCCTCTTCCTCACGCCTGACCGCCCCTTGCAGGAGGGCATTTTGTATTATGTCTCGATCGGCCGTTCCGCTCATAGCATCCTGGGGAAGCCCTTGGAAAAGGAGTATGTGCTCCACTTCAAAAAGGGAAAAGAGCCGGAAATCGCAGCTATTTTCCCAACAGGAAAGCAGATACAGCCGGATGAGAAGCTCATCATGATTTTTTCTCACCCGATGGTGAGTGAAAGCGAAGTAGCGAAGAATTCAATGCCGCCATTTCTAAAGATGTCGCCATTCGTTCCGGGATCTTGGGTGTGGAGAGATACCAAGGTGCTGGTGTTTTCACCGGAAGGAGGGTTTCCTCTCTCCTCACGCATAAGCGTTGAAAGTTTGGAGGAAATCCGCACCTATGACAATGCGCTTCTCAAAGACCGCATATCCCTTCAATTTGAAACAGAACGCCTTGCCTTTGAAAAAGTCGACGATGAACAAATGATATCGATCAACGAGCCTATGAGGATTCGATTCAACCAGCCGGTGGATCCCAAGCAGCTCCTTCGTTTTCTTTCGGTTGAAAACCGATTCGGCGAACCACTGACCGATATGGATGTCGCTCTCGTGCCTCAGACGAGTGCCACCTACTCTCTGCAAAAGAAAACTCCTTGGAACTACAATGATGAGTATAGGGTTTCTGTTTCACCCGAGCTCATGCCATCTCAGGGGAACCTTTCCCTGGAGGAGGGAGTCGAGCAGGTCTTCAAAACCGAATCGATTTTTCATGAAGAAGTATTTCGCTTGAGTTCTGATGATCGTACATTGATGTGGAATGGCGAGAAAATTCCCCTGACCTTAAAGGAGGATTTTTCTGTGGAGACGCTTCGCAAGAGCATCAGCTTCATCCCTGACGCATCCTTTGAACTCATAAAGAAAGAGGAGCGAACATTTGAGATCAGCTTTCCAATTGATTCTCAAAAAAGAGAAAATATGGAGATGTACGTATCAACTGATATCAACTCCGAAACGAGAACCTACATCGCCAGACCGGTGAAGTTTTTCCTTCAGACGGTCGATGAACTCAGCTTGGAGATGGAAGAACAAGAAGCCGTGGTTTGCATCCGGTCCAATTACCCGCTGGCTGAAGAAACCTCTATCAACGCTGAAAGCGCTTCATGGAAGCTGCCACAGACTGCGGCTGAGGCTTGCGAGCGGGAAGGGGAATACGCCTATGAATTCGAAAAACGATTCCTTCCCCCCGGCCGTGAGACGACCTTAAATCTGCTGGCTCGTGATACCTTCGGGCAAGCTTCTGAGGAGCAGATCACGATCTCGACCCCTTCATTGAAAGTCGACCAGGTGCAGATCTCGTCGACGCATCCGACCTTTTACACGGCTGTCGCGACACCTGAGAAAATGCAATTCGTGTACAGGACCACCAATCTTTCCAGAGTTCTCATCCAGGCATGTCAGATCGACAGTTTGCTGGCAGTGCGCATTGAGGGCGGGTATGAAGAAAAATGGAACAGCTTTGCACCTTCGGCGGAGAAGTGCCTTCAGTATAAATCCTACTATGTGGACATCGAGCCAACCTGGGGGGTTGAACAGGAAATGAAAGTTGACCTTCGGGAAACCTTCGACGAGCAGAACTTCGGACTCTATTACATCCAGGTGGCAAGTACCGAATTTTTTGATCAAGACGGCCGGACGTTGAACGCCAGCGGAGTCCTCAACTACACCCGATGGAATGTCCTCTCCAAACGAGGAAAAAGTGCCCTGGTCTGGGTCATGGAAGGCCAAGCACCAGTTTCAAATGCCATCGTAAATCTCTACTCAAGTGACGGAAGATTGTTGGAGTCGGGAAAAACTGACCGTCAGGGAGTGTTCTTTCAAGAGAAGAACCTCATCTCGTACGAATATGTGCTGGTGAAAAAGGGCGAAGAGGAAGTTTTACTCAATGTTTTTTCTCAAGACGGGTTTGAACCGCATCGCTACTCAGTCCCTTTTGATTCCGAGGAGAGTCCCTATTTATACCAATTCTTCTTCGAAGACCCCAATGCCAACGACCGCGCCGTCAAAGGAGTCTTTATCCTAAAAGAAAAACAAGAGGGGATTCTGACCACTCCAAACATCAAAGGAGCTAATGTCACCCTCTACGACGAAAGCGAACAGTTGCTGGGAAGAAAGTTTGAAACCTTTGACGACTACGGGAATCTTTTCTTCGAAGTGCAGACACCGCATGCACTGCTCGATGGTCGATACCAGCTCGGGGTTTGCCTGGGCTTGTACGAAGGAGTGTGCCATGGGACCTATCTGTGGACGACCTTTCAGAAAGGCGTACAAGCGGAGGCACCAGAAGTTCACCCAGTTCCAAAAGCCAAAGAGATGAACCACGCGCACATTCGATTTGACGCTTCTCAGGAGGTGGAGGTTGGAAAAGAGCAGACGATTGCTTTTGAGGGGTTGATTCCCAACGTGCCAGCCCTCGTCACAGTGGAAAGAGATCGTATTTTTTTCAAAAAAATCCTATTCCCGAAAGCATCCGAAGACAGCATGACGATCACCATCCAGGAAGAGATGGTGCCCGAGATGATGGTCAGTGTTTCGCAGCTGAACACTGGAAAATCAGTCTATGATCTCCAGCGAATAAAAGTCCAAAAACAGGCCAAGAAATTGATCTACGATCCCAAGTTGGAAAACTGGAATGCGGACGGAAAACCTGAGCAAAAGATCGCCGAAGTCATCTTCCAGCTCGGAGAAAATGGAGTCTACCAAGAGAAGCTTTTGTTCGACTCTTTTTATCCGCGGTACGGCACGAGTATTATCACCAGTGCGTTTGGGGATTTCCCTTTCGTCCAACACAGCCAAGAAAACGATCAATTAGTGGTCGATCAGATACCGGCTTCGATCATCGTCGATGGAGTCATTTCCTCTGAAAAAAATCTCGGAGAGCATCCATACTACTTATTGGCGCATGATGAGAAAGGACGCTTCGGAAGCATGACAGTTTCTCAAAAAAGAGAAATAAAGACACTGGCGATGAGTGTCGAACTGCCAGATTTTATCAGGGGGGACGATCAAGTCATCCTGCCGGTGACGATCCAAAACAATTCTGATGAGCTGAAAAACGTGCAGCTTATTTCCACAGCCACTGGATTGGAATTCATTAATGGTGGGCAAATTCTCATCGGTGTACCAGCTCAGCAGGAAAAGCTTCTTTTGCTTGGAACGAAAATCAAGCCGATGCCTGGCCAGAAAACGATTTCGCTTGATCTTCAGTTAGTCAGTGATGGATTTGTAGAAGCGCATGTGGTCGATGAGCTACCGCTCCTGTCAGGTAGATCGCTGGAGTACCCTTCTCATCTGCTCGTCCACGAAAGCCCCAATGGTTCGGGGTCAGTCGAGCTTTCCACCGAAGGACTCGGCCACTGGAAGAGCCGCATCATCCTTTCGACATCCCCTCTGAGCTATGTTTTGGAAAATGTAAAAAACCTCCTGCAAAAGGAATCCTTGAGCTTCGATGAAAGTGTTTTCAAGCGCATCGTTGAAGCCAACTACGCCCACCTCATGAAGGATTCCTGGATCCAGAATGATATGATCAAAACCCTTCAGCAAAAAATGCTCAGCAGTGAAAACCTCCTCTACTACCTCGAGTCCCGGCAAAAAAACGATGGCGGCTGGTCTGAGTATCCCGAGCAATCCGAAAGCGATCCGATCTTGTCCAGCTGGATGGCGAAGAGCCTCTCGACCCTCGAACAGATCCAGCTCCAGTTGGCGGAGGACATGAGGCGAAAGACCGTGAATTATTTGAAATCTGAACTCGACCGCAGGGTAAACCTCCGACTCCGTGACGAAATACAAAATGCCGACCTCTCTGAGAAGGAAATCTTTGAAGAGCTCCAAATCTTGAACGGTCTTTCTTCGTTGAATCCTTCGGGCATCCCTTACGCGAATACCTGGTATAGCATGGCGGAAAAACTCCCAACGCATTCATTAGTGCTCCTCCTCCTTACCCTAGAAGACTATCGAGACGCCGGCATCAGCGGCATGCAATTTAAGATAGAAGAGCTCACTCAGCTTCTCAAAACCCGGCAGCAGCAGGTCCAGAGTCAGATATGGCTTTCAGGAGACAAGGAACAGGAAATTGCTTCCGACTATCTGGTGACCTCCTGGTATCTGGAAGCCCTGGTCCGACAAGCCAGCGCTCGCGACGATATCCCCGCCATCATTACCTGGCTGACGCGCAACAAGTATCAGCAGGAGTACCAATCTCCAAAGGACCAGTTCTCGTACCTCCAAGCGATGGCATCCTATCTCCGCATCTATCAGGAGCAGGTGACCGCCAGTCAGATCCAGGTCAAGATCGGAGACGGAGAAGAAAAAATCTTCCAGCTGACCCCGGAACAACAATTCCAGTCCTTTTCCATCGAGCAGATATTTACTCAAACCGACGACGATTCATCCCTGAACAGAATCGAGTTCTCCACCGACACCGACCAACCGCTCTTCATCGAAGCCAACTGGAAAAAACTCGGCAGCAGCCAAAAAGCCGTGAACAACGGTATCTCCCTCTACCAATCCTTCGACGACACTCAACTGAAGCAAGGCGGATCCGTGAAAGGTCAGATCAGCATCATCACCCCCGAGCCTCTGCAAAACGTCGTCATCACCCACCCCTACCTCTCCGGCGCTACACCCATCCGGTCCTTGGCGGATCAGGAACTCTGGAAAACCAAAACCTTCGCCAACGACGAAGTCTGGTACCTCTTCCCAGAGCTCCCGGCAGGGGAGACCGTCATCCCCTTCGAATGGGAACTCGACTACGCCGGCATCTTCACCACCCCCCAACTCCAAGCCTTCGTCATCAGCCAGCCGAAGACGCTCTCCACTTCGAACACCGTTCGCCTCGAGGTGAGGAATGGGGAGTGATTTTTAAAAAGTATTTTAAAGAACAAATATGTTTAAGCTCTGGAGTCAACTAAACAAAAAAGCATATACTGAATTAAGACCAGATTTAGGCCTAAGAATGTGGAGTAATTTAAGCGAACTTGAGAAATATAATATATGGAAGCATTTAGAAAGTTATTTTTTTGATAAAGACATCCAAAGTAAAAAAGATTTTATGGGGCGAGTTGAAAATTATTTCTATGATTTTGGGTCTGATACATTTGATGCGGAGCACAAGAAAAAAAGAGTCTACTTTACAATCTTCAGAATTAACGAAATGTACAAAGCCAATAATTACACCCCTAATTTTCTTGAAGACAAAACATACAATGCAGCTTGTGCAGATTTTTATAATTTATTTACAAGGGGGGCCGAAAATATAGCTCTGGAGTTAATTTCAATTTACGCAGATATGATTCTTTTCGAAAGGAGAGAGCAGATAGGATTTGAAAAGAAGGAAGAGGAATCAGATGAGAAGTATATTGAAAGACTCGAAGAATGGAGATGGGAGACATTTGACAGTTTTACTAGCCGACTCAATGAAATTTTTGATCACTTTTGTCTTAATCTCCATCTGAAACGTATAGGTTATGTGCCAAAACAAGAGGAAATCATCGAAGAAGAAGTATACAATCCAGTTTTAAAAAAACTATCTCACAAAAAATGGTCTGAAGTTAATCGTGATTTATCGGATGCATTTGAAGATTTTAGAGGAAAAGATTACAGTGGTTCGATAACTCACGTAATATCAAGTGTTCAAGCATATTTACAAATCAGCATAAATGGAAAAACTGGACAAGGAGAGATTTCAAAACTTATACCTGAGGCAAAAAAGAAAGGAATTATTCCTAGTGATGATTTTTCAACTATTTTCTATGATAAACTAGAAAGTTACCTCATGAGAACTAGGCAAGAAAAAGGCGATCCACATCCAAAAAAAGAATATGCAAATGAAAAGAACGCAAGGCTCGTCTTAAACCTTGCAATGATCTTCTTCGAGCATTCACTTTAAACAGCAACAAAGAACAACATGTAAAGTATATACACAAAGTTTACACGTTATTTACGCGTTTCTACATCAGCTGAAATAAGAAGCTCTACCCCTGCGGCTGAAACTTCTTAAAGTACGCTTCAAATTCCTCCCGAGTGATGGTCTCCTTCTCGATCAAATCATCCCCAATCTTCACCAGCAACTTCTTGTACTTCGTCAAAATTTCCTTGGCCGTCTTCAGAGATTTTTGCAAAACCTTAGAAACTTCAGCATCAATCATCTTCGCCGTCTCCTCACTGTAGGTCTTCTCATGCATGAGGTCCTTGCCGAGGAACGGATTGCCATGGTGCTCACCGAAGGTGATCGGTCCTAGTGGACTCATCCCATACTTCGTCACCATGTTTCGAGCAATCTTGGTTGCCTTCTCCATGTCATTCGAAGCACCAGTCGTGACAGCCTGTTCGCCAAACATCAACTCTTCCGCTGCGCGTCCGCCAAGCAGAGAAACCAGCTCGTCTTCAAACTTTTCCTTGGACACCAAGAGCCGATCTCGTTCCGGCAAGAACCAGGTGACCCCCAGCGCCATCCCACGAGACACGATGGAAATCTTGTGGACTGGATCGGTGTGGGGGAGGACGTAACCGGTGATCGCGTGTCCCAATTCATGGTAAGCCGTGATCTTAATCTCCTCATCCGTCATGAGCTTCCCTGACTTTTCCGGACCGAGGAGGACTTTTTCCAAACTTCGATCCAAGTCTTTTTGATCAATATGCTTTTTGTTCTCACGCGCCGCGAGGAGCGCTCCTTCATTCAACAGATTCTCAAGATCAGCTCCAGAAAATCCAGGGGAGTGACGGGCGACGACTTCCATGTCTACATCCTTGTCAAAAGGTTTATTGCGGGCATGGACTTTTAAGATCGCGAGTCGTTCGTTCAGATCAGGATTGTCGATGGTGATCCGTCGGTCAAAACGTCCTGGTCGGAGCAGGGCAGGGTCGAGGACATCCGGCCGGTTCGTCGCCGCCATCACGATCACATTCGTATCTTTTTCAAACCCATCCATTTCACTGAGGATCTGGTTCAAGGTTTGTTCTCGCTCATCATGACCTCCACCAAGCCCAGCGCCACGATGTCGTCCGACGGCGTCGATCTCATCGATGAAGATAATGCAGGGAGCATTCTTTCTCGCTTTTGAGAAAAGGTCTCGCACTCGACTGGCGCCTACCCCGACAAACATCTCGACGAATTCAGAACCGGAAATGGAGAAGAAGGGGACATCCGCTTCACCCGCGACCGCGCGCGCCAACAAGGTTTTCCCCGTCCCGGGAGGACCGAAGAGCAAGACTCCTCGAGGAATCTTCGCCCCCATTTTCAAATATTTCTTCGGGCTCTTCAAGAAGTCGACGATCTCAGTGAGGTCCTGCTTCGCTGCTTCCGATCCGGCCACGTCATCAAAGGTGACCTTGTCAGATGTTTTTTTATCAAACTCTTTGGCTCGGCTCATGCCGAAACTGAGAGCGGTCTTGTTGCTCGAAGACACCGAACGCATCATCAGGAACAGTAAGCCGAGGATTAAAAAGAAAGGGATGAGGGAGAGCGCTAATTCCGTCCAAAAGGCATTCGAGGTCGTGTCTTTGACTTCCAGGGGGACCAGGTCAGGGCGATCAAACCCCAAGTCCTTTGCGCTTTCACCAGGAGCCTTGAAAGCCTTGATCTCGGTGCCATCCTGAAGGGTCGCGATGACGGTGTTTTCTTCGATCACGAGCTTTTCCACTTTGCCTTCCCGGTAGTCATTTTGGATTTGGCTGATGGCCACTTCCTGGGGGATCGTCCGGGTGCTTCCTTCAAAGAAGGTGGTGTACACCGCTGCAAAAAGAAGCGCCGCGATGAGGAGATAAACGAGATTCGATTTCGTGGTTTTCTGAGCCATTTGAGGGTTCGAGTTAAGCCTTCTTATTTTATCAGAGCGCCGAGGATATACAATATCTTAGTCCTTTCCGGAAGGGTGCGTGGCCCGAAGGTAGAAAATAGGTTTTTGCTCAGACAGAAAACGTTTTTCGTATTGGGTTTGTTCGTCCGCAGGGGTAACAAAATGGTGATCTTGTTCGAGGATTTTCCAGTGGCGAGACTTCAAAGACATGATCGAGTATTCGAAGAGCTTTTGATTGTCAGTTTTGACGATCAATTGACCATCTTTCTCGAGCAGCTCCTCATACATCGGCAAATAGAGTTCGGATGTCAGTCGTCGGATCATATGCCGTTTTTTGGGCCAAGGATCAGAGAAGAACAAGTATATTTTCTTCACACGTGGGAAATGGAATTCCGGAATTCGAATGGCTTCAGTTTGGAAAAAGGCGATGTTCTGAAGTCCCAGTTCATTGGCCTTGTGATAGCCTTTGTAAGCCCGGTCTGGTTTCATTTCCAATCCTAAGAAGAAAAGCTCAGGATGCTTTAGCGCTTGGGAGCACAAAAAATCCCCGGTCCCGCAACCGATTTCCAAGACCAGTTCCTTGCCGCCCCTCAACCGGTCGAGCCACTCCGGAAAGGACTCGTCATGACTTCCAGGAGAATAGAGCTGTTCAGGAAACTCATGAACGAGCCTTCGGTACAGCATTTTTCTTCTCATGGCTATTCGAGAATTTCATCTTCCTCATCAAACTGGTCAATGCTTTCTTCCACCTTCTTTTCCGGTTCATCGGACTTCTGAGTTTCAGCGGTAGCGGCTGGAGCGGAAGCAATCTCTTCACGGTCTTCCTCCTCCATTTTCTCTCTCCCTTTTTCATAGGAGTAGAGCATCGCGAAAAACCCGATCAAAAACCCCAAGAAGGCCGAAAGGAAAACGACCCAGGTCATTCTCAGTTCTGTTTCGTAAAACAACAGCAAAAATGATTGGGAACTGGTAATATTCTCAAATCCCAAAATAAGGACGAGAACTGCCAGGATCAGGGTAACCGAGAGAAAAAACGTTTTTCTCATAGGAAGGACGAAAACAAATAATCAGACCAAGATTACACCTTCGGCAGAATTTTCTCGAGCGTTTTTTGCATCTTCAGCTGGTAGGCGAGAGCGGTGTATTCTTGACTGCCGGGTAGATAGCGCTGCTTGATCTTCTGCTTCTGGTCTTCTGGATAAGCCGCGAGCAGTTGGTTGAGCTTTTCTTCCACGTCCAACTCGGTCACTTCCAGGCCTTCCTGGTCGGCAATGTGCTGGAGCCCCATGCGCAGCTTGATACGTTCTTCGGCTTGTTTGTCAAAGCTCTCCAGGAGCTGTTCTTCCGTCTTGCCCATGGCTTGAAGATATCGTTCATAGGAAAGCCCCTGATAGAGGATCCGTTCCTTGATCTCACGGAGGATGGCCTGTTTTTCATCTTCTACCAAGGTTTTCGGCGCCTCCAATTTCGTGATCTTCACCAGTTCATCGAAGTACGCTTCTTCCAGTTCCTGTTTGAACAGCCGATCGTGTTCTTTTTGGATGTACTCCAGGAGCTGCTTCTTCCATTCCTCCAGGCTTTGCTTCTTGCCAGACACCTGTTCGATAAACGCCTCGTTCAGCTGTGGCAAATGGGATGCTTCTACACGGTTGAGTTTGATCTTGAACTTCACTTTTTCCCCAGCCAAGTGCTTGGCGTGGTAGTCCTTGGGAAAGGTGATTTCAAACTCTTTTTCTTCGTCCTTCTTCATTCCTACCACTTCTTCTTCAAATCCCGGGATCAGCATATTGCTCCCGAGCACGACAGGGTGATTCTTGGACGCGGTATTTTCCAGGGGTACTCCATCGAGGGTAAACCCTTCGAAATCCACTTCCACCCGGTCGTTCATCTTGGCCTCCCGTTCCACTTCTTTGTAATCCGTCATTCGTTTTTGTACTTCGTCGATGGCCTGCTGGACTTCCTTGTCTGAAGCCGTTTTTTTCTCCTTTTTTACGGAAATTTTCTTGTAGTCGCCCACTTTTGCTTCTGGCAGTACGTCAAATTCAATATCAATTTTCAGAGGATCCAGGCTCTCGTAGTTTACCTGAGGAGTACCGATCACCCGCACCTTCGCCTCGGACAAGATTTCATTGGCCGCCATCGGCATGGCTTGTTCGATGATGCTCACCTGGAAATACTGGGGATCCACTTGTTCGCGCACCATGGATTCGGGGACTTTTCCAGGACGAAACCCTTTTACCTTCATCTTGCTGGAAAGATCCTGGAGGACCTTTTTTTCAGCTTTCTTCAAAGTTTCAGCATCGATTTCGGTGATGAGCAACTTCTTTCGGGAATGCTCGAGGTCAGAAAGGGTATATTGGTGGGGCATAGGGAAAGAGAAAAAAGGGTACGAAGGGTACGGACGGTACGAAGGGCGCGGAGGATCTTCCTTCAAACCGTCCGTACCCTTCGTACCGTTCGTAGCCTGCATTCAAAGCTTTGACTTTATAGCAACAAAAAGCTATAATAACAAGAATTCTGAATGTCTTTTCATTGCCTGTTTTGCCCTTGCATCCTCTGGTGTCATGAATTTTTCCTTCGACTGTGAACTACAAGATGACTTTTCCGGCGGACTACAAGAATATTGCCCCTTTTCGTGACCTGGGATACCACGTCGCCAAACTCCAGGGCTTTTCCGAACAACAGGCGGAATACTGCCGAGCGGTGATCGATGAACTCTGTAACAACGCCATCGAATACGGTTCCCAAAAAACCAGTGAAGTCATGTTAGAAATCTATGCTGACGAACAGGCCATCCGAATCACTTGTCACGACCAAGGCCATGGCAATAAGTTAAGGGCCGAAGAGATCACCCGACTCCTCGATCAGCCCGTCGCAAACGACGCTCCGCGTGGCAGGGGGATCCGCATGATCGTGAAAGGATTCGCCGATGAATTTCATCTCAGTGACCGATCCGGAGGCGGCATCAGCGCGGTGGCGGTGATGAAGAAAAAATAATTTCGCCCCGCCAACCCCCGACCCCTTACAAGGGGAGAACTCACCCCTCTGCTCAAGCATTTCCTAAGAAGATAAAAAGCTAATTCCTAACTTTCTACCCATGTCCGACATCTCTATCACCGCTTCCGAATTCGTCGCCGGTACCCAACTCGTTAAATTCGTTGGCCAGCTCGACGAAACCAATATCGAAGACCAAGCACAGAAGATCTATCAGATCATGGAAGGGGACGTCAAAAACCTGGTTTTTGATTTTTCAGAACTGAGCTATCTCAACTCTAAATCCATCGGCTACATCGCCGACTGGCAGCAAAAAATCAGTCAGAAAGGCGGTAAACTCGTCATCGTCGGCGCAAAAGAGAACATCTTCGACATCCTTGATGTCGTTGGACTCGCGAATATCATTCCGATCGTGGACACCGAGGAAGACGCCAAGAAGGCGCTGTAGGGGGGGTAACGCGCACCCCAGTTCCTCCTTTCTTCTTAAAAGTTTTCCGCTACAATCATCCCGATTGGTTTTTTGATGTTATGTATGACGATGGTTCCAGGTCTCCTGACTGGAACCTTGATGTCATCATTGATAGAAATCCATCGCAATTCTGGTTCCGATCAGGAGATCAGAACCAGCTAAATACACCCCATGAAGAACATCCGAAACTTCTGCATTATCGCCCACATCGACCACGGAAAATCGACCCTTGCCGATCGTCTTTTGGAGATCACCGGAACCATCCAGAAACGGGAAATGCAGAATCAGCTGCTGGACACGATGGACCTCGAACGAGAACGAGGCATTACCATCAAGCTCTGTCCGGTGCGTATGCAATGGAAAGATCATACCTTGAACCTCATCGATACCCCTGGCCACGTAGACTTTACTTATGAAGTTTCCCGTTCTCTGGCCGCTTGTGAGGGGGCAATCTTGGTCGTCGACGCTTCCCAAGGCATCGAAGCCCAGACCCTGGCCAACGTTTACTTAGCTCTGGAACAGAACCTGGAGATCATCCCCGTCCTCAACAAAATCGACCTTCCTGCCGCCGACCCGGAGGCTCGGGCTCGTGAGATGGAAGCGATCTTGGGAATTAAGAAAGAAGACATCATCTGCATCTCCGCAAAAACGGGAAAAAACGTGGAAGAAGTACTCGATCGAGTCATTGAAAAAATTCCGGCTCCGCGCATGCCTCAAGAATTAGCTGAAAAAAATGTCACCATGGAAGAAATTCCGCATTTGGAAACCAAAGGCCTCGTGTTCGATTCCGCCTACGACAGCTATCGAGGGGTGGTTTCCTACGTCCGCGTCTACCAAGGATCGCTCAAAAAAGGAGACACGGCCTTCTTTCTCAGTACGCAAAAACGCATCGACATTACCGAAGTCGGATTTTTCCGGCCGAAGTTCAGTCCCGCGGATGAAATCAAAGCAGGTGAGGTCGGATACGTGGTGACGGGATTGAAAAAAGTCGGGGAAGCCCAGGTAGGGGACACGCTCTGGAAACCCGGAAAAGACAATCAAGACATCACCAAATCAACCATCCTTCCGGGATACAAACGAGTGACCCCGTTCGTCTTCGCCTCCATCTTCACTGTCGAAGCCGACGACTACAACGACCTCAGAGATTCGCTAGAAAAACTCTCCTTGAACGATTCCGCCCTGGTCTACACCCCGGAACGTTCCAGCGCGCTCGGCTTCGGGTTTCGATGCGGGTTCCTCGGACTGTTGCACATGGAGATCGTCCAAGAACGCCTGGAACGGGAATACAATCTCAACCTCATCATCACCGCTCCTTCGGTGAGCTACAAGGTGATCATGGCGAACACGCATGAAGTGATCGACCTCTCCAATCCTTCCGACCTGCCGCCGATGGAAACCATCGATGAGATCCAGGAACCCTGGGCCAAGGTGGAGCTCATGACCCCCAGCCAGTACATCGGGGACCTGATCGAGCTCTGCACCAAGCGCCGGGGGACTTACAAAAACATGAGCTATGTCGATGAAAAACGCGTGATCATCAGCTTTGAAATGCCGCTCTCTTCGATCATCGTCGATTTCTACGATGTGATTAAGAGCGTTACTTCGGGATATGTCTCCATGTCCTACGAGTTCATGGAATACCGCACGGGCGACCTCGTGAAAATGGACATCCTGGTCGCCGGAGATATTGTCGGACCGCTGTCACAAATTATCCATCGTTCTGAAGCCCATGATGCAGGAGGATCGATTTGCCGAAAGCTCAAAGACATCATTCCCAAGAAACAATTCGTCATCGCCCTCCAGGCAGCCATCGGCGGCAAGATCATCGCCCGTGAAACGATTTCAGCGATGCGCAAGGACGTGACAGGATATCTCTACGGAGGAGATGTTTCCCGAAAAAAGAAACTGCTCGAAAAACAGAAGAAAGGGAAGAAGCGTATGAAATCGATGGGGAAAATTGATTTGCCACAGGAGGCCTTCTTGGCGGTGTTGAAGAAGGACTAAAATCCTTGACTCCCCAGCCAAAATCCTTAAACTATCTCCCGTCAGAGACAGCAGGTGTCCTTTGGACTTAATCTCCTGCCGAGACATCAAATCAAGTTGTATAGTTCTCAGGCTTCTATTGAGAACGAAGGTCGATATACGATACTCCTTGATGTCCGTCCATCTCTGTCAGATGGATATTTTTATATTAACCTATGGCAACTTCTCGCGCTCAAAAGGAAGCCATGCTCGCGCAACTGACGGCCGATATGAAAGACGCTAAAAGCGTTGTTTTCGTCGACCTTCACGGGCTGACCGTTGAGCAAATGACCGAACTTCGCCGAACGCTTCGTGCGAAAGGGGTAAAGACGAAAGTCGCAAAGAAGACCCTTCTCATGCTGGCGGGAAAAACGAACGGCTATGAAATCCAGAAAGAATCTCTGGATGGTCAAATCGCCGTCGCCTTCTCAATGGAAGACGAAATCGCTGCCGCTCAAGAGCTCTACAAGCTCGGCAAGAAAAACGAGCTGATCAAGCTCGTCGGTGGGATCTTCGAAGGCAAGGTCGTTGATAAAGCAACCATTAACCAGGTGGCTCAACTCCCAAGCAAGGAAGAACTCCTCGCGAAATTGGTGGGATCAATGAAATCTCCGATTTCTGGATTCCATGGCGTCCTCCACGGTACCCTCCGCGGATTCGTTCAAGTCTGTAAGCAAATTTCTGAGAAAGCGTAAGCATTCTCATTTTTGCATTTTTCATTTTGCATTTTTAATTTCAAACTATGTCAGAAGTAACTCTCTCTGCTAATGCTCAAAAGATCATGGATTTGGTCAAAGAGCTTCCAGTAATGGAATTGGCACAACTCGTAAAGGCAATGGAAGAAGAATTCGGAGTCAGCGCTGCTGCTCCAGTCATGATGGCTGGTGGTGGTGCTCCTGCGGCTGCAGCTGCAGAAGAAAAGACTTCCTTCAACGTTGAACTCACCTCCGGTGGAGGAAACAAGATCAACGTGATCAAGGTGGTTCGTGAATTGACCGGTCTCGGACTCAAAGAAGCAAAAGACCTCGTCGATGGCGCTCCAAAGATGGTGAAGGAAGGAGTGAAGAAGGAAGAAGCAGAAGAAATAAAGAAGAAACTCGAAGAAGCTGGGGCTTCTGTAGAGTTGAAATAAGGAGAGCCGAAACCCTTTTGAAGGCGAGGATGGATATCCTCGCCTTTTTTTATGAACAAATATCTCGCGGCGAGGTTCTCCAACCTCGCCTTCGGTATTGAATGTCCAACCTGACCGGTATTTCAATATTCAACCTCGCCTTCGGTATTGAATATCCAACCGCGCCTGGTATGTGAATACTCACCTCGGCTTTCTTTTGTATTCCAAAATCACCCCAAATCTGCTATAATGATATGAAAATAAACAAAAAAACATGTTCCAATTCGCAAAAAAAACCATTGCCGTCTTGATCGCTCTTCAACTGAACCTGATGAGTGTTCACGCGGTTTTCGCGGCTGAATCAAGCCTTCGGGTCATGGACACGACCGCTGGCAAACCAGCTTTGATCATGGTGAGCGGGGAACCAAAGGAAGTCGTCACCCTGACGATCACCAACCCCTTCAAGTCCACCATTAGCCAAAACTTCCAGCTGAATGAAGCGGGAGTACTGCAATACTGGTACCCTCAAGCCGTGGTAGCAGGGGAGTACATCGTGGCCTACAAAGACCAGATCACCTCTTTTTCTGTCCAGGCGGCCCTGCCTGACACAGCGAAGTCCGACTTGGAATTGACAGACTATACCGCTTTCGTGGGTGAAAAAATCGAAGGAAAAATCGTCCTCAAGGACCATTATGGAAATCTCATTTCCGGACGGCAGCTCAAGCTCGAAAATAAGGGCAATGCTACCGTGAGCTGCGCGAATAACTGCCGCACCAACGGACAAGGTGTGCTGTACTTCTCGGTGAACAGCCACAAAGCCGGACTCAAAAAACTCACGGTCCTGGATGTCCAAACCGGATCAAAAGTGTTCCAGGAAGACCTGGGCTTCATCCCTCAGGTGCAGGCGCCAGTGCTCAACAATCCCTACCAAACCTATGGTTCCCTCCCGACTCCTTACGCCCCTTCCAACTTCGACTATATTCCCGTTCTCGATCCAACTCAGGCGACGTTTGACGCTCAGGGAAATGATGACCGCTTTCTCAACGATTCTTTTTTTGATTCCCTAGGAGCCGATCTGTTGAGCGACAGCAAAAATTTCTTAGCCCAGGCACAAACGACCAATACCCTTGTACAACAAACAGGGACTGCAGGGTTTCAGATCATTTTTGGAACCGATGAAGACGCGGAATTTGAAGAAGAAACCACCGTCCAAGCCAATTCAGCGCTCGATTTCTATATCAAGGCAGTTGATGCCCAAGGAGAAGTCGTTCTCGGCTATACGGGCGATATCGAATTCGAAATCGCACCCGGCGGCCCACTCCTTCCTCCTGATTACACCTTCACGGGGGTCGACCAGGGCATGGCCTTGTTTGAACTGGCCTTGGTATTACCGGCTGGCGACTACATCCTGACGGTTCGAGACAAAACGAATCCTCAGCTCGAAGGGGAAGTAAACATCACTTCTCAGTTGGCAGGGATCCAAAGCCTGAACAATACTGAAATCATCCTCACTCTGGATTCACCTGTTTCCAACAGCGTGTATTCCAGCACCATGAGCGTGCAAGGAATGGTAAATACCGATAATACCGAGATCACCGTCAAAGAAGGCCCAGTTGAACTCAAGAAAGTGGCTGTAAATGAACAGAGACGCTTTAATTTCCCTCTCGAATTAGCCGACGGTATGCACACCCTCGACATCATGGCGGTCTACTTGGTAGATGGTTCTCAGACTACGACGACGGTCGAAATCGAAGTGGATAAAACCCCTCCGGTGATCGAACAAGTGAATGCAGATATCCCTCCGACACGGGCCGGAGAAGAGTTCACCATGACCGTTGAAGCGGAAGCAGACAGTATCCTCAAAGCATTCATCAATAACCGAGCTTACGAATTCATCGGACAGGGGACCACCTACACCTTGAAGGCGAACGCGCCGCTCGATGTCGGGCAATTCCCCATCACCCTGCAGATCGCCGACAAAGTGGGGAATATGGATACCACTACCGCCGTGGGGACCCTTACGGTCACGGAAGCCCTGTCTCAGATCAACAATCTCTTCGGGATCCCTGGATTGGGGACCATGACGCTTTCTTGGGAGCCAGTCCCTGGCGCTTCGGTCTATGAAGTGACCTATGAGTCTCTCCTCGGTTCCAGTGAGCAGGTACTGACGACGAATACCTCGAAAATCACCATCGAAAACCTCTCTCCAGACGTGAGCTATGTCTTCACGGTCGTGGCCAAAGATGCGGCAGGAGAAGTGCTATCGCTTTCAACGGAAAGCCGGGCCTTGAAAGCCTTAGCTCCGACTTCAACGGGGACTTCACAAACGCCTGAAGAAATGATATCATCAACAGATCTCAAGCCTTCAGCTGGAGTAGAAACCATGCCAGCACGGCACACCAGCTCAGGCCCTGAGGTCTACCTGCTCATTATCCTGTCGGTCATCATGCTGAACTTCTACGGAAAAGCCCGAAAAGCCTTTGCACAAACCGAATAAACTTCCTTCGACCAAATTATAAGGAAGTCCTTCTCTTATAACGAAGGCGAGGATATCGATCCTCGCCTTCGTTGTATATGGTCTGAGCGTTTAACCATGATCAAAATGGATTCTTCTTCTGAAGAACACTATACTCCTTACGTCCCTTAGAACCCTTACATCCCTTAGAACCCTTACATCCCTTAAAACCCTTACATCCCTTAAAACCCTTACGTCCCTTCCCCATGCACCTCTACAACACCCTCACCAATACACTCGAAGAACTGAAGCCGATGACGCCCGGCAAGGTGACCATGTACAACTGCGGACCCACCGTCTACAACTTCGCGCACATCGGGAATCTCAGTTCTTATCTGATGGCTGATTTGTTGCGCCGCTACCTGGAGTACAAAGGCTACGAAGTGAAACAGGTCATGAATATCACCGATGTCGGTCATTTGGTATCAGATAGTGATACAGGGGAAGACAAGATGGAAAAAGCCGCAAAGGAACAAAAGCTCGACCCCATTCAAATCGCTCGCAAGTACGAAGAAGCCTTCCATGCCGATCGAAAAAAACTTCGAATCAAAGACGCCATCGCCTATCCACGCGCCAGTGAGTACATCCAAGAGCAATTGGCGATGGTCAAAGATTTGTTGAAGAAGGGGATTGCCTATGAAACCTCCGACGGAGTCTACTTCGATGTCAGCCAGTTTCCCAACTATGGACAGTTATCCAAAAACAAGCTCGAAGACCTCAACGCCGGAGCCAGAGTAGAAGTAAAAGACGAAAAACGAAACCCGGCCGACTTCGCCCTCTGGAAAAAATGCGTCGGTGAAAACGCCCACCACATCCTCCGCTGGGATTTCAACACTGGTGAAAAATTAACCCTCGACCCTCAACCCTCAACCCTCAACCCTCAACCATCCCCCGGTTTCCCCGGCTGGCACATCGAATGTTCGGCCATGGCTTCGGCCCTTCTCGGTGACCAGATCGATCTTCACACCGGCGGTGAGGACAACATCTTCCCGCATCACGAATGCGAAATCGCCCAGTCCTGCGCTGTCTCCGGCAAACCCTTCTTCGCCAAATACTGGCTGCACAAACGCCATATCTTCGTCGACGGGGAAAAAATGAGCAAGTCCAAAGGCAATTTCTTCACCCTCGCCGACCTGGAAGCCAAAGGATTTTCACCCGTGGCCTTCCGCTACCTCATCCTTTCCATCCACTACCGCCAGAACACCAACTTCACCATGAAGAGCCTGGAAGACGCTCAGAAATCCATCAATCGTTTACAAACTTTCTTGGAAGAAATGCAGAATACAAATGATAATGGGCCTGTAGTTAATGTCGGACTTTATCGAAGTCAATTTGAGCAATCACTTGATGATGACTTAAATACATCAGGAGCACTCGCTGCAGTTTTTGAAATGGTTAAAGAGGGGAATAAGTTATTGCACGAATCGAATGGCATCAAGAACCGCCTCGAAGTTCTAAATTTTCTCCACGACTTCGACCAGGTCTTCGCCGTGCTCAGTTGGGACATCGAAAAACAGCAAAATCCGGAAATCGAAATATACATCAGCGAACGCAACAAAGCTCGTGAGGCCAAGGACTTTCAAAAGGCCGATCAGATTCGGGACGAATTGAAAAAGAAAGGGATTGAGCTGATCGACAAAGACGGCAAAACAGTATGGAAAAAATCTGCCTGATTACTTCCGAGCTTCCATCATGCTGAGCTCTCCCGGATTGATCGACGCGAGGTTTTCTCGATGTTTTTTTTGTGAAATAAAGCCGGTCATTTCATCTGCACTCGTAGTCTTCGAAACCCTATGAAGGCCTCCGATTGACTGAACATACGCGAGGATCTCATCTGGTAAAAAATTCCGCTTCAGGCATTCGATCTGGGTGGACGGGGCCAGACAAATGCCTCGAAGAGCGAGCTGGTGGCTCATATCGCTGAATTGCTGAACAGAAAGCTTGGCTTCGGAGAGACTTCGGATGCTGACCGCATCAAAAATACCAGCCTCAACCGCGGATCGGATAAATGAAGGCTGGATACCATCCATCTGGCCAACCGCCAGCAAACGCGCTGAAACAATCCGTTCGGGATGTCCTTCATGGGTGCTCGTGATCATGCCCAAGCTGAGGGTGTTTGCCGGTGAACGAAGCCGGAGAGAGTTTTCAAGAAAGGTCCCGTCTTCCTGAAGATCAAAATCAACGTCGATCAGGAGTTCATCACAGCCGAAGACCCGGATCTTCTTTTCTGATGTCCAGAGCAGGCTCAGTCGTGAAACGAGATTGTCCGCTTCATCCAGACCTTCTGCGGCATAGCAGTTCGCCAACACTACCATCGCGCCATCTTCAAAATACTCATCGAGCACTCGGAGCGAGTGAAGCGTGCTTTTATCCACACCCGTCTGATTTTCATCTTCATTTCCATGTGCACCGAGCACCAAGCTTTTTAGCTTCCCTCGTTGAATGAACTGCTGGCCCACGAGAGAGTCGATATGAAAGAGCATTTCGGTCATGGAGTCCGTCTCGAAGAGGAACACCTTGTACTTTTTTGTGAGACGTTCGATCGAATGGGCCTCCACATTCAACGCGTCGAAACCAAAGCGTCTTTTGTCTTTTCGCGCCATGAACACCACCACTGGAGGACGGTCACGATGTCGCTCAGGATCCTGATGGTTGGCGACGACTTCTCGAAGGAGATGGGCTGAATAGCGATCATAATGAAGAATGCCCAGTTTCTCCCTGGCGAGTCGGCAGACATCGAGGTATTCAGAAAAATCATGAGGATGCGTTTCAGAAAACAATTCTTCAAGGTGTCCGAGGATCCGCTGCTGATGCTCGAGGGAAATTCCAGAAAGAAGCGCCAAGTTCGTCTGGTCTTTTGGGTCCGACAAGAGCTCTCGAAACAGATTGCTTCGGCGGACAACTTCTTCGTCTGAAAGTGGGAAAGGCGATTCCCGAAATCCACTCTCTTCATCAAACCTTGGCTCATACATGATGCTGCACCCCTGAGAACTCAGCATCAGAGCAAATAAAAACGGAACAGCCAAAACCTTCCATTCGGCCCGGGACAGCAAGACCTGGAGAAATGCAGAGAGCTGCTCAAGCGGACGGCCAAGCAGAAAACCCACGCGGATCCTGAGATCGCTGATCGTTCCTTGAAAAGCATTCGGTTCGCTCAATATCCTCAAGTGAGGAACAGGTTCGCTGCCCAAGGAGTCTCGGTCTTCAAAATGAAACGCCATACAATTCACAATGACACTTCATCATGACCAAGAATGTGGAAAATAGAAAAGAACTCATGTCGAGCTACCTCGGCGACATGGGGTCGCTCTTTACAAAGATCGAAAAAGAAATACAATGGGAGCCAATAAAATTTGACCATGGGACACATTCTACGATCCGATGACGGGCACAGTGATCCAGCTCTGCCGGAAGGAATAAAGATTCCTGAACCAAGTTTTTATTTAGAAACAGGTGCAAAGTCCTTGGCGGCTCCAATATTTTTGCAATACGGGGTGAATGAAGATTTGTTGCCGCATTTCAAGATCTACTTAGGATGCCAGACCTTTCGAAAGCGGACCAAAGGAATATTCGAAGAACATCTCCGAGAAAGCGACTGAATAGGATTGTTTGATCTCTCCAGGAATGTTACCCTCTGAGATGGTCAACTCAGCGCTTCATGAAAAAGAAAATAGCCGTCCTCACTCTGGCCTTGTTAGGCGCTAGCATTTTCGTAGCTGTCCTGGTGAATACCGGTTGGCGGGAGATTTGGGCATTGCTGTACCAAATGACCTTTGCGAAATTCCTCCTCTTTCTGGGGGTGATTCAGATCAGCTACGCGATCCACAACTGGCGCTGGCAGATTATTTTGCGCAGCCATGGTCACGAGGTTTCTTTTTGGTCGTTGTGGATTTACCGTGCCTCTGGATACGGGGTCTCGTATCTCACACCCACCCCCGTAGGTGGAGAACCCGTCCGGATTTATTTTCTGACCGAAAACCATGGCATCAGTTTAAGAGAGTCCACCGCTTCGGTATTTTTGGACAAGCTGATCGAACTTTCCTGTTTCGCGCTCTTCGTTGCTTCCGGGGTCTTCATCGCCAGCCTGAACAATCTCTTACCCGACAACAGTGGGCTCATCATTCTCGTCACCATGTCGGTGTTCATCGGCTTTTTCGCCTATGTGTTCAAAAAACTCCTGGATAATTCCGGCTTCATGACATCGCTTTTCAAAGTCCTGGGCTTTAAGAAAATCAAGCGCTTCGAAGCCTTGGAAGAACGCATATATCGCACAGAGAAGCTGATGATGGATTTTCTATCCCACACTGACCACAAAAAAACGACCGTTCCCTTCGTGATCTTCTTATCATTTCTGGGATGGTCAGCCACGATCCTCGAATACTACTTCATCGGAAATTTCCTGGGCTTCAATTTCTCCAATTACGAAAGCTTCCTGATCGCCACCGTCCCTTCTCTCGCCTACCTGCTTCCCATCCCGGGAGGGTTTGGAGTGCTCGAAGGACTTGGGGCGGGGATGTTCGTCCTGCTCGGATACAGTGCCAGCGCAGCCATAGCGGTCATGGTGATGGTTCGTCTCAAGGAACTCTTTTTTTCAGCTGTCGGATTCCTCTATTCCGTGAGTCACGGAGTGAAACTGGTGGGCAAGGGCTCGGTGACAAAGCAGGTCTTGGTAGAATCTTCCAAGCTCAAACCATCGAGCATAGAAAAAAAAAGCCTTGAGGAGGCGAAGGAGCATGTGATCGCTTAGGTCCTTCCACTTTTTTTCTTTATCAAACCGATTCGAATCACCACCATCAGCGCGAACAGCAGGAGGATCGCGATGAGTTTGCCGAAGCTTTGCAAATACAACGCCGCATACCCAAAGCTGAGAGACACCGCGTAATAAAAGAGATTGACCTGACGCTCGCTCAAGCCCGCTCGAAGCAGCTCATGGTGAAAGTGTTGAAAGTCGCCCTTAAAAGGGGACTGGCCTTTGAGCATTCTCCGGACAATCGTCCAGGCGGCATCCAGGATCGGTATGGCCAGCACGATGAACGCGGTGGCAAACTTCCCGCCGCTGAAGATGGCCATGACGGCGATCATGAGTCCGAGGAACATCGTCCCGCTATCACCCATCAGCACCTTGGGCACTGGAAAATCGAAGAAGAGAAAAGCGAAAGAGGAGGTTCCAATAATCAGCGCCATGTTTGACAGCGTGCTCTGGTCGATCACGTGCAGGTCGCTCATGGTGGCCAAGAAATAGATGACCATGCAGGCAATGGTCGACATGCCACTCACGATCCCCGGAGCTCCGTCCAGCCAGTTCATCGCGTTGACCACAAACACAATCCACAAGACCGCGATGATCTGGGCGATGGGCATGATGGTCATCCCCAAGAATTCCCAACGGACCGCGTCCAGCACAAAGGGGTCGCCAAACGGATTGCTGATCGCAGGCACGCTGACTCCGGCAAAAACGATGATACTTGCGCAGAGGAGTTGAATCATCAATCTCGGCACGGCGGGCAATTTGATCCGATCGTCCAAAAAGCAGGTCGCGGTGAGGATGCCGCCGGACACGAGGAGCGCGATCAGCTTCGAATCCAGTGGCAAGTACAGCAGGGCTAAGAGCAGAAAATTCAGAAAAAAAACGATCCCCAGTCCATAGGGGACCGCTGCCCGCGTATAGCCAAACAGATAGGGCTTATCCAACCAATGGACCTTCTTGAACACTCCATACCCTCCCATGAGGAGCACAAAGGTCAGCGCGAAAGAAGTCAGTCCGAGGCTCATGAAGTTGGCGGTTAAATCACGATACGACGGGCAGTCCCTGCTTGATCTTTTCTAATTTCTCATGGCTCTCCTTGCGCTGTTTTTCCCATTCATCGATCGTGCTTCCGGTGATGTCGCCGGTCGGATATTCTCCGTCCATGCAGGCCATGCAGTGACGCTTGATGCTGGGATTTCCAGCTTTGACAGCCTTCTTTAAGTCCTCTAAATCCTGATAGAACAGCGCATCGGCACCTAGCTTCTGACAGATCTCTTCTTCGGTGAGCTTGTTGGCGATAAATTCTTCCCGGGTCGGCATGTCGATGCCGTAGTAGCAAGGAGATCGGAGAGCTGGAGCAGCTGAACCGAAGTACACTCGTTTGGCACCGGCTGCCTTCAGCATTTGCACGATCGCCGCGGAAGTATTGCCTCGCACGATGGAGTCGTCGATGAGCAGCACGTTTTTATTTTTTACTTCCAAGGTGATCGGATTGAGCTTGTATCGGATCGACTTCTTGCGGATTTCCTGTCCGGGCATGATGAAGGTCCGTCCGATGTATCGGTTTTTAATCAGTCCCTCTCGATACGGCTTTTTCAGCACCGAAGCCGCCGCCAAGGCTGATTCGCGGGCGCTGTCCGGAACCGGCATGACCACGTCGATGGGCAGCTTGGATTTTTTCACTTTTTTCCCGAGCAGTTCTCCCATTCTCATGCGGGCTTTGTGCACGGAAATATTGTCGATCATCGAGTCTGGACGGGCGAGATAGACGTGCTCGAAAATACAGGGCCGGAAGGATTTCTGCAGGACGATCTGCCGGTGCACCTGACGGTCTTCCGTGATGAAGACCACTTCTCCCGGCTGGACATCGCCGACGATCTGGAATCCTAAAATATCCAACACCACCGATTCAGAAGCAAAGATATATTCATCCGGCTGGCCAGGGGTACTTCGCTTGCCCATGATCAAGGGGCGGATCCCATGGGGGTCTCGGAAGGCAAACAAGCCCTTGCCTCCCAAATAGCCGACGATCGCATAGCCACCCTTGGCCTTGATGAAGACCCGCTTCATCGCTTTCCAGACATGATCGAGTGAGAAAACATTCTTATTTTTGTGCAGCTGCTTGAGGAGAGAAGACCGGAAAATATGCAGAATCACTTCCACATCGCACTCGGAGTTCACCTGGCACAGGTCTTCTTCCATCACCTCTTTCTTCAGGTCATAAAAATTAAAACAATTCCCATTTTGCGACATGGTGATCCCGTAGGGCATGTCGAAATAAAACGGCTGGGCGTTTTCTACTCCCACGCCACCGATGGTCGGGTACCGCACATGGCCGATCCCGGTGTTTCCCTTGAGGCGCATCATATTGCCCTTGTGGAAAATTTCCCGCACAAAACCGACGTCTTTCTTCTGATGAAAAGCGCTCCCGTCATAGGTCACGATCCCAGCCGCATCTTGTCCGCGGTGCTGGAGAATGGTGAGCCCGTCATAGAGGTCCTGGGCTACAGGCTGGTTGCCGATAATGCCAATGATGCCGCACATAGGGGGAAATTTAAAACGTAAAAGGTAAAACGTAAAAAGGGAATGCTTTTACGTTTTGCGTTTTTCGTTTTACGTTTCAGTTATCCTCTCCGCCGCATGCACCGTATTTTCCACGATCGCGTAAATCGTCATCGGTCCGCATCCTCCAGGGACAGGGGTGATCCACGAGCACTTCGGAGCCACCGCATCGAAGTCCACATCTCCGGTGACCTTTCCGTCCACCTTCGCGAATCCGGCATCGACCACGATCGCTCCTTCTTTGACCCAATCACCTTGCACGAGCTTGGGGACACCGGTCGCGGCGATGATCATGTCGGCTTTTCGGCAATAGTCCGCGACGTCTTTCGTTTTACTATGGCACACGGTCACGGTCGCGCCCCGGTTCATCAGCATGATGGCCGCCGGCTTGCCGACAAGGTTTGAACGCCCAATCACCACGATATCCATGCCTTCGACCTTGACGTTGTAGGCATCCAAGAGCCGGATAATCCCCAGGGCAGTGGCGGGAGGCAGGTCTTCATACTCTTTTGCCAGGGCCATTTTTCCGAAATTGTAGGCGTGAAACCCGTCCGCGTCCTTCTTCGGATCGATCGCACGGGTCACGAGCGGCACGCTGAGTTGGGAAGGGAGGGGGAGTTGGATCATCAAGCCATGCACACTCGGGTCTTTATTGAGCTCTTCCATTTTGTTCAGGATGGTTTCCTGGGAAACGTCATCTCCATAGCGCAGGATCTCTGAAACGATCCCGACCTCCTCACAGGCCTTGTGCTTCATGTTCACATAAGCGACCGAGGCAGGATTTTCTCCGACCAGAAAAAACACCAATTTTGGCGATATTCCACGTTCTTTCAACGAGTTCACACGAGGTTTCAACTCCGAAAACAACTCCATCGAGACTTTTTTCCCATCGAGCAACTCCATTTTCAACTGTAAAAGAAGTGAAAAGTACACCAAGAATAAAGAAAAATTGAGAAAAATCAAATAAATCACTTCAATTTTGACTTAAAAATGAAATGCTTTGACAATTTTCATCAAAATGTAATAAAAAACGGCGAGAATCGTTGTATACTACGTCTGGTTTGTTTTTCCATGCATGGCTTTCTTTTCTCGTTTGTTTATCGCGTTGGGCCTCTTGTTTTTCCTCAGCCCTCAGTCCTTCGCCCAGGTGAGTGGGAACTACTTCTATTATGTACTGCCTCCCGAGCAAACGATGTCCGTCAATCAGCAGCCGGTGCTCAATGAATCGACCAGTGAAGGAAAAATGATCTTCAAGAAAGAAAAGGAAGAGGCGCTCACCGTTTCCAAGACGACGACAGGGCTTCGCCTCTTTTCCAGAAACTATCAAGTCCATATCAAGAGCGAATCAAAGCTGAAACTGACTTCCGAGCTGGCCCTGGAAACCGGAAGCATTCATGTCAGGACCAACAGCACTCCCAGCGGGAGCAGCACGATCTGGTTGGGAAAGCTCAAGCTGAGCTTTCAATCAGCAGATTTTGTAGCGTTCGTCAGCGGGGATGGCACGGAGAAGATCATCAAAGTGATCGAAGGAGAGGTCCAGGTCGAACAACCCGAAGCCAATCAAAAAACGACGGTAAAGACTCAGCAGTCCACGAGTACGGACGCATCGGGCAAGCTCTTGATTCCCTTCGCGTTTGAAGTCAAACCGGACCAGTTCTGGTGGGAATCCAAGCCTTATCAAAACGAATACCAGCTTCTCCCCCTGGCTCATGCGGGAGAAGACCAGCGCGTGCTGGGAAATATCGCGGTCGTGCTCGATGGCTCGAAGTCCCAGTACAAGACAGGAGACATTTTTGAATGGACCCTGGTACGAGGCCCGAAAGACGAGGCCGGAAAGGAAGTGACCCAAGTGTCATTTGATTCCACCAATATCGTCAAACCGCTTTTCACCCCGCTCGTGGACGGCGAATACATCTTCACGCTCCAGATCACCGATGAAAAGGGTGAAAAGAGCAATCTCGATGAAGTGATCGTTTATGTTGGGAAAAAGTACCTGAGGCCGATCGCTATTTTCCCCGACGTCCCGGCGGAGCACCCCAATAATCTCGCCATCACCTACCTCTACCAAAAAAATGTCATGAAGGGATCGGAAGATCCAGAAACCGGGAAAATCCTCTTCCGTCCCGACGATACGATTAACAGGGTCGAAATCCTCAAAACACTCTTTGAAAACAAGCGGCAAAAAATCCCGACGGCCGAAGAACTTCAAAGCCTGGAAACAGAAATATTCGTCGACGTAAAACCCGAGCATTGGTTTGCTCCCTATGTCTACCTCGCCAAAACCATGAACATCGTCAGTGGGAACAATGGACTCTACCGTCCCGCGGACAAGGTTATTTTGGTGGAAGCCTTGAAGATCATCACGCAAACCAATCAGATGAGCCTCGACGCTTATCAAAATACGACCGATAAACCGTATCCCGACGCTGAAGCAGGTGCTTGGTATGCCCCCTCTTTGTTTTTTGTGAAAAAATACAACCTGGTCGATGTCGATAAGGAGGGCAACATCAATCCCTCCAAAGCGCTGACCCGGGCGGAATTCGCCGAGATCATCTATCGTATGGAAAGCATTAACCTCTTGGAAAAGAGAAGCTATCTCAACGGCATGCTTCGGGATACGAAGACGAATGCCGGAGTTTCCGGGGCTGAGATTTACATTTACAAAGCCGTGGAAGAAAAGAAAGAAGGCGAAAACGGAACGAGTGGATTTATCCAAAAAGGGGATCTGTATTACAAAACGGTCACCAAAAGTGACGGGAGTTTTTCGGTTTCGCTCCCCATCCGCACCAAATACTACGTGGAAGCCGTCAGCGGAGATGATGTCTCGACCAATCGGGTGGTCATTGAATTGGAAGAAAATAAGTCAACCCGGATTGATCTGGAAATCAGTCGAGATTAACGGTAGTCTCGGAAAGACTTTTTTCGCGCGCTATCGGAACCTTTCTCGAAATAACCGAACCGTCATCTTGGGAATCCTTTCCTCCTCTGAAAGAGCAGGGGATATTTCTGCAATCCATTGGGCAAAAAAAACTCTATGAGTCCATGGGACAAAAAACCTGGCTCTTCGAACTCACCAACGGCTCCAATCCCATCCATTCCCTGGTGACCAAGGTGGAAGCCCGACGCGGGACTTTTCTCTACCTGCCCTATGGTCCGATGATGGCTGACTTCGCTGACCGGGAAGGATTGAAACAGTTTTTTCATGAGCTCAAAAAAAACGCCCATGAAGAAAAAGCGTCATTTATCCGGGTCAGCCCTTACTGGCTGGAAACAACTGAAAACAAGGAGCTCTTAGCCGAGCTCGGCTTTCGCCAGGCTCCGATCCATATGCTGGCCGAAACCCTCTGGCTGCTGGATCTTCAAGAAAAATCCGAAGAGGAACTGCTGATGGGCATGGACAAAAAGCATCGAAATCTCGTTCGCCGGGCGGAGAAAGATGGAGTAACGATCCAAACGACCGTTGATCCGCAAGCGGTCGAGCGCTTCATCGATCTCCATTGGGAAACGGTCAGCCGCCATCAGTTCACTCCTTATCCCAAATCATACTTCCGCGATCAAGTACGGATCTTCGCTGAGAATGACCAGGTCCTCGTCTTCGAAGCCTCTTTACAAAACGATCTGCTCGCTTCTGCGATCATCATGTACTACGGAAAAGCCGGCGCCTACCATCACGGAGCATCTTCCTCCCGTCCTGAGCACCGAAAGATCCCTGCTTCGTATCTCTTGCAATGGGAGGTCATCAAAGAAGCCCAGAGAAGGGGATGCAGCGTCTACAATTTCTGGGGCATCGCTCCTCCGAGCGCGAACTCCCAGCACCCGTTCTACGGCATCACCCATTTCAAAACAGGCTTCGGCGGCCGACAAATGGACCTCATGCCCTGCCACGACCTGGTGATCCATCCGAAATACTATCTCAACTGGGGGGTCGAGAAGTTCCGGAAATGGAGGAGGGGATTCTAGGAATGCGAATGCACCCCCTAACCCCCTTAGAAAGGGGGAAGACGCTCCACTGGAGCGACCCAAGATGTAAAAAACGCGCTCCTCTTCTCAATTTATCCAAATTCAGCTAGTATTCTCTCAACTCCCAACTCTCCCCAAGCTCCCAAAGCTCCCACTAATCCCACCCCCCATGTTCCCAACCACCCCCTCCCACGTCGCTGAAATCAAAGACCCTGGATTTATGAGCACCACCTTCGGGTTCTTTGCCCTGGCCCTGCTCATCACCGCCGGAGGCACCTTTTCCGGACTCTACCTGATGTCTTCAAACCCGGCCGTGTTCGCCAATCCGCTCATTTTCTACGGAGCCGTGATCACCGAGCTGATCCTGGTGTTCACGTCCCACGCCTGGAGCCGAAACCTCCCTTTTGGCTACGGAATGTTCTCTCTCTTCGCTTTCTTGTCCGGCTTCACCTTGGTGCCGATCCTGGTGTTCGCGGGAGCCGCCGGAGGAGCAGCCCTGATCGTCAAAGCCCTCATCAGCTCCGTTTCTGTCTTCGCGGCCGCGGCGCTCTATGGATGGGTTACCCACCGAAACCTGCAGGGAATGGGTGGATTTCTGATGATGGCCCTCGTCGGAGTGATCATCATGAGCATCCTCGGCATTTTCTTCCCCTGGAATAACAGCATGGAAATCGGTGTTTCCGGTTTCACGATCCTCTTGTTCGCGGGATTTACCATGTACGACGTCCAGCGCCTGCAGCGTTCGGAAGTCCTCAATCCACTCATGGCGGCCATTAGCCTCTATCTCAACTTCATCAATCTGTTCACCAGCATGCTCCGTCTCCTGAGCGCTCTCAATCGAGACTAAAACGAGTCCCCTTATGAAACTTGAACGCCTCATCGCCGTGCTCTTGATCTCTGTAAGTATCGTAAGCCTTCCTGCTTGTTCCAAGACCGAGGACCTGGCCCATCAAGGACTCCCGCCACGGTCTCAGGAGCTCCCGGCAGAAGGCGAGTATCGCTTCATCGTCGGGAAGGTCAAGCACAGCGCCTTTTATCCCGCAACCGGAGAGACAAGGGTGGAAATCAAAGATCTCGGCGGCGCCTTTCCGTCAGTTTCTGGAGAAGGCTGGAGCCATTTTCCCTTTCCTCCGGAAAAGCTCGTCTTGGGAAGCCTGCAAAAACAGGGCGGGGGATTTGACGCCTATGGGAATCCTGCCATTGAAAACACCTACGAAATCCTAGAATTAGACTGGATCCCAGTCACAGAAGACGACCTCATCCACGGTGATTACATCCTCGACCCCGCTGGAAACATCGTTCGATACGTCGTGCAGGATGAAGGTCTCTAAGGGAGAAAAACAGCATAAAAAGCTTGAAATCAATCCAAACATCAGTACAATAGACAAGCTTTTTAGCTTGAAGCTACAAGCTACCTACCAGCTACTACCTATCTCATGGCAAAGAAACCTACCCCTAAACGAAGACATCCTAAATCACGAGCGAAGGCTCGGTATTCAAAGTTCCAGTTCGAAGCTCGAAGACGATTGGAAAATGGCGTAAACCTCGTGGAATGCTCCAATTGCAAAGGGATGAGAATGTCTCACCACGCTTGTCCAAACTGCGGGTTCTACCGAGGACGCATGGTGATCGACAAGTCTGCTGAAGTGAAAAGCAAGATCAAAACTATTTCCGCTTAATTTCCCGTCATGAAAAAAGACATCCACCCAACCTATTTCCCACAGGCAAAGACCATCTGTTCTTGCAAGAACGAGATCGTCGCCGGGTCTACCAAGGAAGAGCAGCATGTAGAAATCTGCAGCGCTTGCCACCCTTTCTACACCGGGAAGACCAAGCTGCTCGACACCGCCGGACGAGTCAACAAGTTCTTGGAGCGACAAAAAAAGGCCGAAGAAAAGAAGGCCTCCAAGAAATAACTTCCAACAATCAAAAAGACCCCGCAAGGGGTCTTTTTTGGTTCCTGAGTTCGTAAAACATACAGATTTTCGCTATTCATCATCTCACACGTCGTTTATTCAGGAGTCCCAACAAAATACATTTTTCCTATTTTCCCTTGCTGCTGCGCTTTTTTCTTTTTTAAAGGGGATGGGGCGAATTGATTCCTTATTTATATGAGGGGGGGGGATTTGATTTTCTCCGCTCTCCGAATTCGCTTCGAAAAACTTATATTTTATTTCTTTCTTGAAAATAATTTACATACTTTTAGTATTTCCTGTATGGCTTTTTCTTCTTTACCTCCTTTGATCTGCTCAATAACATGAGTTGAAAGATGATTTTCGAGAATCAAATGTTCTACACCTGAAAGCGCTTCTTTAATGGCGCTGGACAAGATAATAATATCAACGCAGTATTTCTCATCCTCAATCATGCGCAGAAGGCCTTTCATTTGCCCTTGAGTAATTTTGAGTCGCTGACTGACTTTTCGTTTGATGCTGGGTTTCATATTGACATAGTACCCCCAGGGGGTATTAAATTCAAGGTGATTCCTTAATTATCACAGGCTATGAGAAAAACATTTTTAAGCTCGATCACAGTTATTTTATTCGTTCTCATCGCTGCTGCTGTCATCGGCTGTTCTAACTCATCGGTCTCAAATATATACAACAAAGATGAACCAAGAAATCACTCGATGATGAATGACAACATGGGAGGAATGAACGGCAACATGGGAATGATGGATTCGAAAAAGAACCCATATTCTCAGGTTACAACGAATCTTCCTTTGGCCAAAAAATCGCAAGTAGTCGAATTGAACAATGGCGATAACTACCAAATGACTGCCCAAATCGTGGCCAAAGAGATCAACGGAAAAAAAGTAAAAATGCTGGCATACAATGGCATGATTCCCGGACCTTTATTGAAAGTTGCCAGAGGCTCTACCATCACGATCAACTTCACCAATGAAACCGATGAGGAAGCCATGCTTCACTCCCACGGTGTTCGCTTGAAAAATGCTTTCGATGGAACAAACCTCACTCAAAAACCGATTCCTATCGGTGGAAGTTTTACTTATGAAGTCACCTTTCCGGACACGGGCATCTATTGGTATCACCCTCACCTAAGAGAAGACTACACCCAGGAATTGGGACTCTACGGGAACTACCTGGTTCAATCGGAAGACCCGGACTACTGGTCACCCGTCAATCGGGAACTACCTTTGGTGATCGATGATCTCATCTTGGAAAACGGACAAATAGCACCTTTTTACAAAGACCAAGCCGATCACGCTCTCATGGGACGATATGGAAATACGGTACTGGTAAACGGCGAAACTGAGTACCAACTGGAACTCACCAAAGGAGAAGTGATTCGCTGGTATGTCACGAATGTCTCGAACGCCCGCCCGTACCAGTTCACCATTCCCGGCATCAGAATGAAGTTCGTGGGAGGTGATGCTAGCAAGATGGAACAAGAAACGTTTGTCGAATCCGTGATCATCGCCCCTTCAGAAAGGGCCGTTCTCGAAGTATTCTTTCCTGAAGCCGGAGAATACCAGCTGTTGAATAAAAACCCGGAATCGACCATGAAGCTCGGAACAATAATCGTTTCAGATGGTCAGCCTGATATTTCTTATGCCGACCAATTCAATACCTCCAGAACAAATAAGGACGTGATCGCCGAGATAGATCCATTCCGAAAGTATTTCGATCGACCCATCGATAAAAGCCTGGAAATGACGCTCCAGATGGGAATGATGAATGGAAACATGGGGATGATGATGGAAAATGAATCTCACAAGATCGAATGGGAGGATGAAATGGGACACATGAACGCCAACTCAACCCCGGATATGATCACTTGGAAGTTGGTGGATCAAGCGACAGGGAAATCGAACATGGACATTGACTGGACTTTCAAGAAGGGCGAGGTAGTAAAAATCCGTCTCTTCAACAATCCGGATTCCAATCATCCGATGCAGCACCCGATTCACCTCCATGGACAACGATTTTTGGTCTTGGAGACCAATGGTGAGAGAAATAAAAACCTCGTCTGGAAGGATACTGCTCTGATCCAAACGGGCGACACCGTCGACATCCTGGTAGATATGAGCAACCCCGGCAAATGGATGATTCACTGTCACATTGCCGAACATTTAGAAGCGGATATGATGCTGGGCTTTGAAGTTCTTCCGTAATAATTTTTCTCACTCTTATGAAAAAAAAGATTCTTCTCACCATGGTTCTTGCATTCTCACTTTTTCTCAGCGCTTGCGGATCAACGAAAGATATTTTGTCACCCACCGCGGGAACATTCACCTCTCTTGAACCCCTCAGCTTTGATTGGGGGAATATCAACATCGCCGGAGGAAATGTCACAAAAACTTTTACCCTGAGAAACGATGAAAAACAACCACTGCTCTTAACGGGAGCCGTGACCTCCTGTATGTGCACGACAGCAGTTTTCAATCTCCAAGATGGTTCAAAATCGCCAGCGTTTGGGATGCAAGGAGGTGAAGAATGGTCTTATGAAGTTCAACCAGAAGAATCATTTGAAGTAACAGTCATCTATGACCCTATGGCCCATGGGCCGACAGCCACCGGACAAATCATAAGAACCGTGAATGTCATCAGTAAACCAGACGTCAACGGGAAAGGCATTGTATATACCCGTATCGATGTGAAAGGGAACGTCCTCTCAGAATCAGATTACCAAGCCTTGTAAAAATAATCATTTTTCACGAAACAGATGAAAAAATTCTTTCTCCTTTTATCATTTTCCCTGCTGTTGACGGGTTGTAATAATGCTCTCAAAGAAGCTCCTTCCACACCACTTTCTTCACCATTCGTCTTTGAAGAGAAAGAATTCGACTTCGGAACCATCAAACAATCTGGTGGCATCGTTCAGCACGATTTCTTACTGACATATCTAGGCGAAACCCCCATCACCATCACTTCCACCCCGGGGAGCTGTGCTTGCACCACCGGAAAGGTAGACAAGAAAGAACTCACAAAGGGAGATACCGTGACCTTGACCGTTTCTTTCCATCCCAACTTACATGCCGAACCAGAAGGTCGCTTTTCAAAAACCATCTCGATCATGACCGAACCAGCTCTCAATCCGATCCCGGAAGTGACGGTATGGCAACAAATCGATTTGGATCTGGGAGAAGAAGCCTTCGAGCTCAGTCAAAAAAAAGATGAACATAAGGATCAACCAACAGACGACCATGACGATATGGACGAAATGCCCGCTGAAATGGGTGAAAGTCATGGTCCAGAAGACCATGATGCCATCAAGGAAATCGGACACGATGGATCCGTCCAACCTCTTGAAAATACCGAAAAAAAACGATCATTTACCATTACCGCCAAAGAAATCAACGCCAGCCTGGACGAAGGCATGACCTACCTCTACTGGACCTATGACGGAGTGGTGCCAGGACCATTTCTAAGGGCAAAAGTGGGTGAAACGATCGAGGTAACATTGAAAAATCCCTCTTCAAATCACATGCCCCATTCCATTGACCTCCACGCCGTGAATGGACCAGGCGGAGGAGCCATGGACGTTCAACCAGGACAAGAAAAAACCTTCACTTTTAAAGCCCTCAATCCCGGCATCTACATCTATCATTGCGGTACGAAGGAGGTAGCGGAGCACATGTCCAATGGTGCCTACGGACTCATTCTGATCGAACCGGAAAAAGACCTGCCACCGGTTGATAAGGAATTCTATGTGGTTCAAGGAGAATTTTATTCGGTCCTCGACAAAGGAGAAAAAGGTTCCACCCAATTTTCCGGGAAAAAGCTCAAAGCTGAACAACCGGAATTCATCGTCATGAATGGGCGGGTCGGTTCACTTACCGGAAAAAGGGCTCTTCAAGCTGAAGTTGGTGACAAAATAAGGATTTTCGTCGGGAACGGCGGGGTTTCAAAAATTTCCAGCTTTCACGTCATTGGAGAAATTTTTGACACCGTCTATCCGGAAGGCGGCACTCCCACCCAGCAGAATATCCAAACAACGGTCATCCCAGCCGGTGGAGCCACTATGGTTGAATTCACCGTAGATGTACCGGGAACCTATAAATTAGTAGATCATGCCCTAGCTAGGTTGAACAAAGGTGCGGTAGCTGAACTCATCGTCACCGGAAAAGACCAGCCGTCTATTTTTCAAAGATTTTAATTTTTTGCTTTTTCTATGAATCCTCAAACATCTTACGGCTACAGCACCACCGTTCAACTTAGCTTTGATGACGCCGTTCAAAAAACCATCGAACTTCTGAAAGAACAAGGATTTGGCATCCTCACGACTATTGACGTCAAAGCCAAAATGAAAGAAAAGATGAACCTCGATATGGAGGACTATCTCATTTTAGGAGCCTGTAATCCGAAACTTGCCGCCCATGCTCTTCAGGCGGAAAAAGAAGTTGGCCTTCTCATGCCCTGCAATGTGCTCGTATACCAACACAAGGATCAGACCAGAGTCTCTGCTCAGCTCCCGAGCACGATGATGTCCGTAACGGGAAATAAGTTGGTTTGCGAAGTAGCCGATCAAGCTGAACAGACACTGAAAAAAGTGATTGATCAGCTTTCAAAACTCTAATACTTTTTCTATGCTTGCTTGGTTTCGATCCAGACGAGACTCCTCTCAAATACTCATGACGAGAATCATCGCCTGTGCTCTTTTCACAGCCGTAGCTGCCGGCACATGGGATGCATGGTGGCACGTTGCTTTGGGCCGTGAGTCTTTCTGGTCACCTCCGCATCTCCTGCTCTACTTCAGCACCATCCTTGCCATTTCTCTGGGCCTTTCTACATGGTACAAAACCAGAAAATCAATCTGGAGAAATCTTGCCATGGCACTCGTGTTCGTCCCCTTATCGGCTCCTTTCGATGAACTTTGGCATACCATATTTGGAGAAGAAGCGGTCAACAGCTTGCTCATCATGTGGAGCCCACCTCACCTAGTATTAATCGGATCTATCCTGGCAAGTTTCATTTTTCTCCTCCCCTTGATAGAGAAAGATCCCGATCGTCAGGCCAGAACCATGTTGGGAGCTTTGATATTTGCAGCCATTTACAATCTTCTTCTGTTTGTAATAGCTCCGTTTGAGCCGCTTCATGTTCACCACCTCCTCGGTTTCTGGGGGGCGGGAATAGTGTCCCTAGTGCTAGGAATGGTCATTCTTTCAGCACAGCGATGGATCTCTGGTTTCGGAGCTGCCTTTTTGACATCCTTGGTTATTCTTGCCCTGCAAGCCATAAACTTTAGTGAACAAATATCACCCAACCTGAATATCGCGCCTCACGATCATCCTCACAGCTGGATCATCGTTTTTTCATTGCTGATTCCGGCACTGGCCATCGACCTTTTGCGCGATAAACCTTTATGGCTCAAGGGAACCGTTTGGGGCATTTTGTGGGGATCAATTTTATATGGATTAGCAGGTATTTGGTTTGATCCACAATTTCAGTATTCTACCGCAGAAGCTCTCCAGGCAGTTATTTCCAGCGGAATTGGAGGAATGTCGGCTGGTGCGATTCTTTCAATTCAAAAAAAATAAAATCTCTTTAATTTTGTTCTATCAACCCTCTATGAAAGATCATTCTCACCATACTCCCCCGGCTGAAGCTCCACGCACACAGTTCTACACCTGCCCCATGCATCCGATGGTTATCAAGGACAAACCAGGTATGTGTCCGGAGTGTGGCATGAATTTGGTACCGGTGAAAAAGTCCGCTCAGCATGAAGACCATAATTCATTCAACAAACACGAAGGACATCAAACGAATATTTTTAAAACAAAGTTTTGGGTAAGCTTCATCCTCACCCTCCCTATCCTTGCCTATGCGGAAATCATTCAGGAGTTTTTGAAGTATACCCCTCCCCAATTCACCGGTTCCGAATATCTTCCTGTGATTCTCTCTTCAATCATATTTTTTTATGGCGGTTGGGTATTTCTCGCTTCGGCCTATCGCGAACTGCGTGCAAGAATGCCGGGAATGATGACCCTGATCGCGCTCGCGATCAGCACGGCTTATATTTACAGCGTAGCCATCATACTCATCGGCAAAGGAGAAACGCTTTTTTGGGAACTGGCGACTCTCATCACCATCATGCTCCTGGGCCACTGGCTGGAAATGCGCGCGGTGTCGGGGGCACAAAGCGCTCTGAAAGAACTTTCCAAACTTTTGCCCGATGAAGCAGAAGTGATCCGAAACGGAAAAACAACTACAGTCCCTCTCTCCGCGCTGATGAAAGGTGATATCGTATTGGTCAAACCAGGCGCAAGGGTTCCAACTGATGGAATTATTCAGGAAGGAATTTCTGAGGTGGACGAATCGATTGCTACCGGCGAATCAAAACCGGTCCCTAAAAAGAAAGGAGACGAAGTCATCGCCGGAACTACCAATGGGGACGGATCTCTCAAAATTCAGGTCAGCAAAATCGGTGAAGAAACCTTTTTGGCCGGTGTGATGCGGCTGGTCACCGAAGCTCAAAGTTCAAAATCCCGGCTCCAAATGCTCTCTGACCGTGCTGCCTATTATTTGACCATTATTGCGGTGGTGACCGGAAGCGCTACGCTCGTCACCTGGCTAGCTTTTTCCACTCCCGCCTTCGCAATCAATCGAATGGTCACCGTCCTGGTGATCGCCTGTCCTCATGCGCTCGGTCTGGCGATTCCCCTCGTCGCTTCGATCTCGACGACGAAGGCCGCTCGCAACGGATTTCTCGTCAAACGACGCCTTGCTCTGGAAGCAGCCAGAAATATAAACACGGTCCTGTTCGACAAAACCGGAACGCTTACCAAAGGGGAATTTGGAGTCGATACGGTCCTGGCGGGGTCGAAGAATAAAAAAGATGAGGTCTTGCGAATCGCCGCCTCCATCAACAAAGAATCCGAACATCCTATCGGAAGGGCGATTCTTAAAGAAGCCTTACAGCAACACATGAAGCTCAGCCCGATCAAGTCCTTCAAAAGGATCGCCGGGAAAGGAGCCTCAGCGGAACTGGAGGGAGTTGAGTTTTTAGTGGGAAGTGATGCGCTTCTAAAAGAGAGCAAAATGAACATGGATAAAAAAGTCCAACAGGAAGTCGATGCTCTTTCTTCTCAAGGAAAAACGGTCATTTTTGTGCTTTCAAAAAAAGAGTTCATCGGGGCAATAGCCCTCGCCGATATCATTCGGGAGGAATCACGCGAGGCCATCAAGACGCTCCATGGTTTCGGAATTCGAACAGCGATGATCACCGGGGATTCTGAAGATGTCGCCAAATGGGTCGCTGATGAATTGGGCATCGATGAATACTTCGCAAGAGTGCTTCCACAGCAAAAGTCTGAAAAAGTAAAACTCCTGCAAAACAAGGGGCAAAAAGTCGCTATGGTGGGCGACGGGGTAAATGACGCGCCCGCGCTCACTCAGGCAGACCTGGGGATTGCTATTGGCGCCGGAACCAATGTGGCACTCGAATCCGCGGGCATTATTTTGGTTCGAAATGATCCACGCGATATTCCAAGGGTCATTAAACTTTCACGACTGACCTATAGGAAAATGCTACAGAATTTATTTTGGGCTACGGGGTATAACATCATTGCCATCCCGCTCGCCGCCGGTGTCTTGGCCTCCAAAGGCATTCTCCTGCAACCAGCTCTCGGAGCTATCTTTATGTCGCTCTCGACGGTCATTGTGGCACTGAACGCTTTGCTCCTCCGCCGCGCCAAGTTGGAATAACATCGAAGAAATACGATGCCTGTACAGGAAAGATATGCATGTGATATAAATAACATTAGTAATTGCTTTTCTATTTTTTATCCATTTCCATGCTTTCACTCCAACGTTACGTCTTGCTATGCATTTTGGGAGGTGAAGTATTTTATGTGCTTTGTATCCTTTACGGACAATCATTGAGCGGAACAGCTGCGGAGCTGCATCATGCACTGTTTGAACTCTTACCTGGTTTTACCTGGGGTACCAGCACCGGATTGATTCTAGGGGCTATCAGCGTGTTCGTGATCTCATTGATCGTTGGGGCATATATCGCCTGGATGCACAATTATAGTCTTCTCAAGAAAAAATAATTTCTTACGGACTCCTTACCTTATTAAAAATTTCTATGAAACTCTCAAAAATACTCCATGTGGTGAGCATTTTATTTGGCTTGAGCGGTATGGCCATGTGGGCTTGGATCTTGCTTTACTGGCCAGACGGGGCCGTTTGGTTCGGAGCGACGAAGGAAATCATGATGTTCTGCTCCATTACTTCTTTTCTTGCCGCCATTTGGATTCAGATCGCCACGATTCATCACATGATGCTCGAAAAGAAAGGGAAACTCATATAAATCACCCGCGCTATAACCCAGATAAATTATGACTTTCATTTCATTCCTCTCCGTTCTAGTTCTCTTTCTCGGACTCTTCATAACGCAGGAGCTGTTTCATCGGTATGCAAGATTTTCATTGTGGTTTTTCATCATCGCTTCGATCATATTGTTGCCCTGTTGGGTATTATTGATAGGAGTTGACGACTGGTTCTCATGGCTGAAAGTGCTCTCAATCGCGATTGGAATTATCGTGCTTTCTCTTTTCAGAACCACAAAATTAGGAAATACCAAATGGTGTCGGTGGATCGTGTATGTTTTTTTAGTGGTAAACATACTTGAAGCAGTCCTGAAAGATATTCAAGCGGGTGACTTGGCAAATTATCTGAACGCGGCAGCCGGCATTTTGTTGGTCGTCACCTTGAATAAGGTAGGCACCATCCACATCGATAAGAAATACAAGGACTTGTATTGGGATAGTATGACCTTTCCCTGGATTATCGGATACACGATCTGGAACTGGGTATTTGTGTACCTGAATTTTGGACTTGAAAGCTCCATCCAGCATATTGCCGTCCTCGGGTCAGCCCTGGTTATTGCTTTTTTAAAGAAAGAAAGATGGCTTCAAGCCAGAGTGTTCACCCTTGGAACCTATTTCATTCTGATTCACTCGTATCCTCACTTCGCCTCCCAATTCTCTCCGAGCGCGTACTTTGAACCATTTGGGCTTACGGCGGCTCTGATATCATTTGGATTTATGCTGACTTATAGCATCCGTCAGCGGCATTCAATGCCCGTGAAAATATAGTTTGCCTTCCATTCTTCGGGGTCAATTGATTGACAAAAAAGAGAAAAAACATACCATTTGCACATGAGAAATATATTTTTGAGCTCAATCGCGCTTGTAATGGCATTCCTTATCAGCATTTCAGGCATCTGTGCTGCTGGATTTTTTGAACATTCATCTGCTTTTTCAAGCGAGCGAGAAAATATCGTGCAAGATGCTTTTCATTCGCATGCTGAAGACAAGAGTCATCCAGGAGATGAACATTGTACGGATGAGAACGAGACCAATGATACAGTTGTTTTTCAGACGATAAACCTTTTACAAAATCAAATTTCGAGCACCCTGGGGGCTCTTTTTAGCGTTCAAGTCGGCGTCGAGAGCAGCGCTTATGAACCACTCTATAAAACTGATAGGACACTTCTCACCAACAATTCTCTTCAACGACACATCAGGTCTGTCGTGATGAGATTCTAAATATCTAACATATCGTTAGGAGTTTTTATGAAACTCTTTTTTCTATTACCCTATTTTTTATTATGAAAAAATTTCTTTTTTTATTCGCGCTTACCTTTTCTACTGCTCTCATTTCCGCTTGTTCCAGTTCAGCGACACCTGCCGCTTCGATTCTCGAAGAGGGCAAGATCGATAAAACGGTCCAGAAAGAGGAGGATCACCATGAAGGTGAAACGAATGTGGCGCCCCATGACGATAATCCAATCACGACCGAAGAACACAACGACGAAGGGACAGCTCCCCATGACGATAACGTCACCTCCGGAACTCACGACGACGAAGGCACAGCACCTCATGGACATGATCCAGTCCAGCCACACGACGATTCCGACCAACCTCCTCACCGACATTAATTTCTAATTCATATTTATGAAACTCAAATTTATCCAATATTTCTTCCGATTTCGACTCCAGTTGGCTTCGATGAGAAAAGCAACATTTGTAAAAGCATCCTGCGCGGTTTTCACGGGATTTGTTTTGATACTTAATATGATTTTGGATATTCCGGCGAATGTATTTGCCAGCCCGGGACACGATGGTGGCCACAATGAAGAAACCATCTCAGGATCATCATCTGCATATCCGCTGGTAACGGTTGAGAAAGCAAAATCGGCAGATCAATTGAACCAAACCATAGAAGCTTCCGGAGAAATCATTCCTTACCAAGAAAGCGACGTCTTCGCTCTGCGAGAAGGGATTGTTCAAGAGCTTTCCGTCAACACAGGAGACAAGGTGCAGAAGGGACAGGTTTTAGGGTATTTATATGCAGACGTGGAACAAACCATCCTGAACGCTGAATTAACGCTCGCGAATGCCGAAAAAGACGCCGCTCAGAAACGAAGAGAGTTCTTGAAAGGACAACCAAATCAGGAAGGATTTATAGGAGAAAACCCTCTTTCATTTGCTCAAAAAAACATCGAACTGGCTCAACAAATAAAAGAAAAAACCCTTTCCCAAATCGATACTGAGGTGGAAGTCCTTACGAAGAACGCTGAATCAACCAAAATCCAACAAGAGGCAAAACGGGCTCAAATAGATGTGCAGATCTCTTCGGCTCAGCAACGATTGAAACAGGCCCAGCTCTCGACAATTAATGGGATCTCCGACCTTATTTCCACGACAGAAAATCTTCTTTTTACCCAATCAGGATGTATCACGGGACAATATACTTGCCCTCAAAATTTATACCGACAGGCGGTGAGCATAAGAAATTATAATTCGGTTTATAACTTGGAAGGAGAGGTGAGGAGTTTTTATAAAGATTTTCTTTCCTTTCAAGAATTGGGGAGGGGAAAACAAGCGGATGACCTGGAGAAAACCGATGATCTTCTCAATCGCGCTCTTGATATCGCAAAAGATGTAAAAATTCTTAGTACAAAAGCAGCCAGCGTTGGAGAAACAGAAGGAGAAATTCTTGAATTAAAAGAAAGAGTTGATGAGAACACGGATCATCTCGTCGAACTTTCGAATGGAATTATTGATGCATTAAGTGAAATGAAAAATGCAGAAGCTGAAAAAATTCGTTTGCAGGTTGATTTGGATCAGGAAATCGTGCGTATTGCGGGAGAGAAACAAAAACTTGAGCAAGGGAAACAGAAAAGTTTAGCCGAACAAAATACACTTCTTACCGAAAGACTCTCTTTTGCAAATGAGGCCGAACAACAATTCCTGGAAAGCGACCTCGACTTGACAGTAAAAAATGCGCAGGTTCAGAGCATACAACAAAAAATCGGGGCTGGAAGGGCTATCGTAGCACCATTTAGTGGAACCATCGCGCGGCGATATGTAAATCAAGGTGACAGTGTGAACTTTGAAAGACCTGTATACCGCATCGTAAACGATGAAAAGAAATTCATCCGCTTCTTTGTGAAAGAGTCTGATCTCGTTTTCATTGAGAAGAATGCAGAAATAATTTTTTCTCCCACATCAGCTGCTTCTTTGCAAATACTGGCTCAGGTAACGCGTATAGCCCCCTCATTGGATCAGGCAACTCGTACCGTGCTTATAGAAGCAGATCTCAAACCATCGGAGAGAAATGAAAAAATCCTGGCACATATGAGCGTAAGAGTGCAAATACCTGTCAGTAACGACGCTTCCCTAAGCATTATTCCGGAAAAAGCTCTCGAACTCTCCGACGGTCAAAGCGTATGGTCCGTAAATCAAAAAGTGGAAATTGAAAAACGCCCGGTGTCGGTACGATTTATTCATGACGGATATGCCTATGTAGATAACGATCTCGATGCCGCTTGGATTGTGACAAAATCGCCTGTCGAACTGAGGGAAGGATTGGCAGTAGAAACGACTTTATAATATCTTTTTCAGAACAGTATGAAAATTTTTGATTTTATCGTCGGACAAGTCCTAAAGAACCGCATGTTTGTGCTCCTGGGGTCAGCTGCACTGATGATCTATGGGACCTACGTGATGCTCAATGTGCCAGTGGATATCCTGCCCGACCTCAATCGACCGACGGTTACCATTTTCACGGAAGCCGAAGGTTTTGCAGCCGAGGAAGTAGAACTGCTCGTCTCAACCCCGATCGAATCGGTCATGAACGGTGCGCCCGGCGTACAAAGAGTTCGATCAATCTCTGCAGCTGGCCTTTCCCTTGTTTTTGTGGAATTTGAATGGGGTCAGGACATTTACATCGCTCGGCAAATCGTTTCAGAAAAACTTCAAGCCGCTGCCCTCCCCGACGAAGCCAGCTCACAGCTGGGCCCGATTTCTTCGATCATGGGGGAAATTCAATTGATCGGCATTTCCAGCAAAATTGGCGAAACGAACCCTCGACAACTTCGGAATATCGCTGAATGGACCATCCGCCCCAAGTTACTGACAGTCCCTGGCGTGGCTGCCGTAACGCTCATAGGTGGAGAAATCCAGGAATATCAGATCAAAATCGACCCTATAAAACTCTCCAACTATCAGCTGACCATTAACGAGGTGGAAGAAAAAATCCAAGCCATCGTTGAAAACAAGGGCGGAGGCTACATCACCACTGACACCGTCGAATATCCAGTACGGATCATTGGACGAACAAGCGATATCAAACTCATTGCCGACACCGTAGTAGCTCAACATGAAAATACTTTTGTCCTGCTGAGCGATATCGCCAAAATCGAAATCGGCTCCCAAGCCATTCCCCGTGGAGACGCCAGCATCAACAGCCAACCGGGAGTGATCGCAAGTATTACCAAACAACCCGGCATCAATACCCTCGAGTTAACAGAAAAAATAGAAGAGGCTCTAGCGAGTCTTGGCCCAGCTTTGGGGGAAGACATTGAAGTTCATACCGACCTTTTCAAGCAGGAAAAGTTCATCCGAAACGGCATCGATAATGTGATCGGTGCCACTCGCGACGGAGCCATCTTGGTAGTCCTCGTTCTCATTCTTTTCCTCGGGAACTTGAGAGCTCTTGCCATCACCCTGGTCGCTTTACCATTTTCTTTTGTGACGGCTATTGTCATCCTGCAGGCCCTTGGCATTGGCATCAATGTGATGACCCTGGGAGGATTAGCGGTGGCGATCGGTGAACTCACCGACGATGCTGTTGTCGGCGTTGAAAACACTATTCGCTGGCTGAAAGATCATCAAAAAGAAGCCCATTTAAAACACATGACCCTCCTCGAAGTCATCCTCAAGGCCAGCTCTCAAGTGAGAGGATCGATTATTTTTTCAACAATGCTGGTCGTCATCGTCTTTACCCCGCTTTTCGCCCTTGGCAATATTGAAGGAAGACTCCTGGCCCCACTCGCGATTTCTTATATCGTCGCCCTCATTGCCTCAACGATTGTGGCGATGACCATTTCTGTGGTGATGTGCTACTATCTCCTTCCCGGCACGAGAATGATAACGGAGGGCTTGGAAACCAGATTCGTGAAGTGGGTAAAAACAAAAGCGGAACCAATCATCCGTTGGAATATCCGTAATGCGAAAATAGGGCTTATTATTGGGGCCGTTTCTATTGTCCTCAGCGCGTTGCTTATCTTCCAGGCGGGAAAAGAATTTCTCCCCCCCTTCAATGAAGGAACCCTGACCATCGGAGTTGCCCTCCCACCGGGATCGTCTCTCGATCTTTCCAATCAACTCGGAAAGAAAATCGAAGCAGCGCTGTTGCAAATACCCGGGATTAAAAGTACCGCGCGTCGCACAGGAAGAGCGGAAGAAGACGAACACGCCAATGGGGTAGAAGTGTCCGAATTAGAGGTTGATATCGATCTGTCCGAACGAAAAAAAAACCAGATCATCGCTGACGTAAAGACCGCTCTTGCGAAAATAGACCTGCAAAAAGCAAATGTCACCATTGGCCAGCCGATTTCGCATCGCATTGAACATATTCTATCCGGAGTGCGAGCGCCTTTGGTTATAAAACTTTTCGGATCCGACCTGGACGAATTAAGAACCTACGCTGACAAAATCCGTGACATACTCGAAGAGATCCCCGGAACACTCAATCCGGTCGTGGATCAAGAAGTAAAAGTTCCTCAAGTAACGATTACTCCAGATCGAGAACGGGCAGCACAATACGGTTTTACCTTTGCAGAGCTGACCGACACGATTGAAACGCTTCTCGCCGGAGAAGAAATCGGTCGGATATTGGAAGGAAATAAATCCTATAAGCTCGTCGTTCGTCTCGATGAAGGTCGATTACAAGAGGTGAGCCAATTGAGACATCTCCTCTTGTACACCCCTCAAGGGAATACCATCCCTCTCTCAGCGGTGGCGGACGTCCGCGAAATAGAAGGGAGAAATAGCATCAGCCACGACAACGGCCAACGACGTTTGGTCATTTCTTCAGGAATTCTGGATGGAGACAGTGTCACCATTATCGAAACCTTGAAACAACGAGTGCACGACGAACTCTCTTTGCCCCCAGGATACTTCCTGAGCTACGAGGGGACCTATCAAAGCCAACAAGAATCATCCCAACGTTTGCTGCTTTTTACCTTTTTCGCGTTTATCGCGATCCTCCTCGTGCTGTACTATAAATTCAGATCCGTTTCTTTTGTGCTTCAGATCCTTGCCAATATCCCCGTGACGTACCTGGGAGCCATGATCGGTGTGCTTTTGACCGGGAATGTCATGAGTTTGGCCAGCCTCGTAGGACTCATCTCAGTGCTGGGACTTGCCACAAGGAATGGCATCTTGCTTATAGAATATTGGCTTTATCAAGCAACTGAAGAGGGGGTTCCTTTCGGGGAGGAGCTCATTGTGAAGGGGTCTTTAAACCGCCTTGTACCGATGCTCATGACCGCTCTGACGTCACTTCTGGCACTGATCCCACTCCTACTATCTCCCGATGATCCTGGGAAAGAATTGCTCTACCCTTTAGCAGTCACCACTTTCGGTGGGCTCATAGTATCAACCCTCGTAGAAATCATCATTCGACCGGGCATGTTTAAAATGTTTGGTGAAAAACCTTTGATGAAGGCGGTTGAACAATTCAAAAAAAATTCTTCTCTTCTTCAGAAAAATACGGAACGCGAGTATCCTATGAAGGCGTGAATACACTCCCACTTATATATCTCTCAAAATGAACAACCATCAAGAACATCAGGACACTGGGAGCAGTTTTCATGGAGTGAAGGCAAATGCCCGAATACTGAAAATAACCGGATGGCTTACGGGAGTGTATTTCTTGATTGAATTAGCTTTAGGCTTTTATTCAGGCTCTGTCGCCGTTGTTTCAGACGCGTTCCACACTTTTTCCGCCGTTGGGGGAATCTTGATCGCCTTTGTGGCAAATCGAATCTCCAGCAGAGAAGCGAACCAATACGCAACTTATGGTTTCAAGAGAGCAGAGATTATGGGGGCACTTCTGAACGGAGTCTTTCTGCTTTTTATGGCGCTCTATGTTTTGTACATGGGCTATATGAAGCTTGGCATGGAATACGACCTGCCAACGGGAATCATGCTGGTTGCCGCTACCGGCGGCCTGATAACAGAGATTATCTCCTTCAAGCTCATCTATGAACAGCAAAAAAGTAATATCAATATGAAAGGAGCATTTTGGCATATCATGCAAACATTTATAGGAAGTATTCTTATCATTGTTGCCACCGTCGTGATCTGGTTGACAGACTACAATCCTATTGATGCAATTCTCGGAATGAGCTTTGGAGTGGTCTTATTATGGGCTTCCTATAAAGTCATAAAGGATGCATTGAATATTTTTATGCAAACCGTTCCGAAAGAAGTAGACATTGAAAAAGTGAAGTCGGATCTGCTCTCAATACATGGAATAACAGGAATAAGGCACATACACGCCTGGGTACTCACTTCAAATAAAAATATTTTTTCATCCCACCTGCAAATCAAAAATCACAACAATGGAGAAAAAATCCTGAAGGAAGCTGAAAAAATGCTAAAAGACACATACGGATTTTATTTTACAACGCTTCAGCTGGAAGAGAAGCATACCGAATCAGCAGCAGACGAGATAGATATCTAGATTTATTTTTATTCAAATGACAGTCTCTGTTTTTATCACCATCACCGTCTTGAACGTCCTTTCACTCGTCATTTTCTACGCAATTCATAGAAACACAAATCATGTCATTGCCAGTCATTCCCGTATTATCGACAGGAAAAATTCTTCTCTGGTTGAAACAAATTCAGTGAAATTCATTAAAATTCTCCACGGCATGAGTGTGGTTTCATTGATAGTGGCATCATATATTATCTTTCGTCATTCCTGGTGAAAAACGAAGAACATATAATATTCAATATTGACGACCATTGGGTGGTGTTGATCCGACCTCTTCTTTTTCTTCTGCTCGGCTGGGTATTGTTTGCTGTGGTATTTCTTAGCGCCGACCTGGCTTTGTCGGTTTCGCCTCTTGTCCGCAGCATACTGCATTTATTGGGATTTATCATGCTGGTAGTGGTGCACCATTTCTTTTTTGTCATGCTCCTGCAATGGAAAATCTCAGGTTTAACTCTTACGAACAAACGTATAATCGATGTTCGTTTTATACCTCTCATTAAAGATGACATCGTGCATATTGATATTTCCAAAATTAACAAGATTGAAAAAAGAAAACACGGTCTCATAAGAAATCTTCTCAACTACGGAGTCGTTCAAGTCGAACTCACCAATACACAAGGAGTGATTGAGCTGGAGAATGTTCCGAATCCAAGCAAATTCGTGAACAGAGTAGAAGCATTGAAAAATTCTGGGAGATTCATATAACGAAGTCTGTCATAAATAAACCGTCTCAACCAATAGATTTGGCTTCACGGCATTCACCCCGACCCTCTGCCGTTTCGCCAATTGAGGAATCAATTCGCCCCAGAGATTCATAAGAAAAAAGCACAGCAGACTGCGGGAAAAATAGGAAAAATGTACTTCGCGGGACAGCGGTATATCTGGTTCGGCAGACCGCACGGGATCGTCCTAACCCATCCAAAGAACCATCCAACCAACTCCCCGATCCCTACCCCTCCTCCACTCGCTCATCGCTCTCTCAAAAGAACCCACGCTAAGAATCCACGCCTCACCCACATCGTTCGTCGTTCCGGCAGTGGGAAATAGTATACTGCCTCCACTTCCCTCACGACGTCAGATATACCGCGAACGATATAAGACGTTGCTATCGCACCTGAACGTCAGGGACAAGGCTGGAGCAAGTAAGGTCTTTGTACTTCGTAAGACAGGAATTTAGTAAATTTTAAAGTTCAGTACTTCATAGGAAGTTCAGTGGTTATAGTCCCGCATACTCTAGCAGAGAAAACTTGTGCAAAATGGCAATAGTTCACTATACTGTGATCTCTTCATGATCCATCATGGGAATACACAATCTCTATCAAGTTGATTCGTTCACCAAAGAGAAATGTACCGGAAACCCGGCCGGCGTAGTTTCAAATGCCGATGGACTCACTGAAGAGCAAATGCAAAAAATCGCGCGAGAAATGAATTGCTCGGAAACAGCATTTGTTCTTTCACCTGATGCAGATGATCATCATGCTCGGATTCGGTTTTTCACACCAACAACAGAAGTGCCAATCTGCGGCCATGCTACCGTTGCAGCCATTTATGTCCGCGCCGTAGAAACAAGGGCAAGAACTTCTCGTGTTTTGCAAAAAACAGGGGCCGGTATACTGCCGGTTGATATTGTGGAAGATGGTGATGACTACAAAATTATTATGACTCAAGGGAAGCCAGTGTTCGGGAGCACCCTAGAAGGCGCGGACAAAGAAACTCTCGTGTCTGCACTTGGCATCTCACCACTCGACTTGGATGAACGTTGTCCTGTAGAGATAGCATCTACTGGCCACTCAAAAGTTATGATTGGGATAAAAAGTCGTTCGGTGCTGAATGGACTTACACCTAACATGGCAGCACTCGCTGATCTCAGTAAAAAAATCGGCTGCAATGGGTACTTCGTATTCACATTTGAATCTGATGATCCAGAAATCCTGACGCATGGCCGTATGTTCGCTCCCGCCATCGGCATCAACGAAGATCCTGTCACTGGAAATGCCAATGGGCCACTTGGTGCTTACTTGGTTCATCATGGTTTAGTTCCGCACGATGGAAATCAATTCCAATTCAAAGGGAAACAAGGTGAAGCCATCGGTCGTCCGGGAATTGTGGAGGTCAAAGTTACAATAGAAAAGAACGAGCCGGTGCAAGTTCAGATCGGGGGTAATGCCGTTATATTTTTTCGTACAGAAATAGAAGTGTGAACTCTTGCTCCATCACACCAGACTCACAAGATCCCAACTGGGAGACGTCTTATTAAGCATGGAAGCTTCAGGAATCTCTGTTTTTGTCGTTTTCTTGATGGGCGCATTTTAAACTCTTCCAAGAAAACAAAAACGGGGGAGCTCTTTGCCGTTCAAGGAAGATTTACCACCACTGAGGGGCGGAACAGAAAATCGTAAGAAGCATGATTCCTATAATCAGTATGTACAGCTCTGAAGTGGACCGAGTTGCGTATCCAACCACCTAAGGGAAGTAACGAGTCCTCAGAGGGGATTTTATCTCCCAATATCGTCACATCCCCAGGGTCGACTCCCAATGAGCGTACAACAACCCCCGGAATTGCCTGCCTGATTTCCTGCATTTGGAGCAAGGCATAGGCTTCTTTTCCGCAGAGCTGTAGTCCATGATTCTCACAGTATTGTTGCCATTCATGGACTGGATCTCCTATTTGCTGGAAACGTCCAATTGTTGCTACTGGGAACCGATTCCTTTCAGAACCTAAAAACTTGGCCCCTTCCGTCACCGCCACCCGCCAGCGAACAATGTCTCCTGGTACTTCTGCATCCATGCCCCAGCCTTCAAAAAGTTCATCAACAACTCTGGTTTCCTGTTGGCCCAGCGCTTGGATTCTGTGAGCATCAATAGCATTTACCATACGCTGAAATCCAACCCCCTCGTGTTTGTAAATGGGGATAAGCTGAAAGACAGGCCGGTGCATCTGATGGATGGCTTCACGATGATTGGAATTCACTCTGAGATCATCCATGAGGGCTTTCAGAGCGGTTGCTGAATCCGGTGGTGGCATATCACCTTCTTGGACGAGTTCATAGTGATTCAGGGTATCTCGCGCTTCAAGGTCGTGCTGTACGATATTGCTGAGGAATTCTCGGGTTCTCGGAGGAAGTACAATTTGACCAAAGACCAATTGAAAGACGTGATCCATTTGCTCTGAAGTAAGGGGAGCTCCTTCAAGCTGTTGATACCCATGTGTCGCCGCACGCATTGCATCGTTGCCGTAGAGCGCTGCCATCAGAGCTACTCGGACATCCAATTGTCTACTGCGGAGTAGTTCTGAGTACAGTTCACGGAGACCTTGACCTTCAGGCACTCTCGGTATTCCTTCAAATCGATTATTTGTCATGATGGCATTTGAATTTCATTACATTATACCATATTTTTTGGGAAATTTGGGAATAGAACTTCAAAAAACACAGGGGAAATCGTTTTCAGGGGCCCCTCCCTTTTTAGGGGAGACTAAGAGGAAAAAGCGCCCATTCTAGATTCATAATGATTCCCAAATAGAGACAACGAACAACAACGGCGTATACGCTTACGCTGCCAGAACCCACTCCGAAACCAACGCTTCATCCACATAGCTCAGCGGTGTCGTACAGCGAACATTATACCGTTGGTTACGTCGCATACGCCGCGAACCCCTTGTCCTCAAACCCTACTTCTTCTTCTCCTCTGAAGGCTTTTTCCCCACCACCATCCGCACCTTCTGAATGGTCTTGCCTGCCATTTTTTCGACGATGAACTCAATGCCTTCGTCTTCCAGCTTGATCTTCTCACCTTCGCGGGGGAAGGCTTTGAGTTTTTGAATGATCAGGAAAGCGACGGTTTTATGACCGGGGAGATCGACCTTGAAGGGCACGTATTCAAAGATTTCTTCAAGGGTGGTGTTTGCCTCCAGTTGGTACAGCGAGCTGGAAACCTTCTTGATGGGCTGGATTTCTACATCCGATTCGTCGACGATGTCACCCACGATTTCTTCCAGAACATCCTCCATGGTGATCAATCCCGCCGTGGAGCCGAATTCATCCAAGATGATCGCGATGTGCACGCGCTTCTGTTGAAAGGTCTTGAAAATGCTGTTGATGGGTTTGGTGACGGGGAAGAAGAGGATCTTGTGCAGTCGTAGATCGCCGAGTTTCTTTTTCATGTTGCCTCCTCGTCGAGAATACTTGATCACGTCCTTTACCGTCGTGTACCCAATAATATTATCAATGCTCGTGTCGTAAATGGGGAAGCGAGAGTGGGAACTCTTCGTCACCATGCGCAGGGCCTTTTCCAAAGTGGTGTCCTCTGAAAGCGCCTCGATTTCATTGCGGTTGACCATGATCTCTTCCGCCGTGGTGTCGCTGAACTCGAAGATGTTCTGAATGAACTCGCTTTCCTGTTTGTTGAATTCACCTTCCTCATGGCCAATGTTCAACATCGCGATCACCTCGTCTTCCGTGACCGACTTGAATTTTTCTTTGCCAAGGATCCAGATAAAAAACTTCGCGATCCATTCGAGCAAGAGAATCAAGGGGTACAAAACAATCCCCAACAATCTGAGCATGGGGCTGAGGACTTGAGCAAACACCACATGAAACCGCTGCGCGAGCGTCTTGGGGATGATCTCCCCAAAGATAAGAATGATCAAGGTCAACGCTCCGACGACATACCCTAAAACATCACTTCCAAACATGTCTTCCGCCACCGTTGCCGCCAGGACAGAAGCCCAGATATTCACAATGTTATTCCCAATCAAAATACTGATCAGGAGCTTGTCCGGATGAGATTTGAGCTTGGCAATGATGTTGGCAAACCGTTTTTTTTGCTCCACCATGGCCCGGACCCGGGCAGGGGAGAGGGAGATCAAAGCGGTTTCAGATGCTGAAAAAAGTCCTGAAAGCAGGACGAGGAGTACGAGAAGTTCGAGACTCGAACTAGTTTCCATTGGTGTAAAAAGGGTTTAAAAGTGAACGTGGATCAATTGTACTGAAGAATCCAGATTTTTTCTAGTGGGACGGCTTGTCAGTGGAAAAAGGCTTGATATAGTATAAGCTCGCTTTGCGAGCAATGTTCAATTTTCAATTATCAATTTTCAAAATTCTTCCATGCTCTCCGCTAAAACCATCCGTCAAAAATACATCGACTTCTTCGTCTCAAAAGGCCACAAAGAGATCAAATCCGCCTCGCTCGTTCCAGCCGAAGACCCGACCGTGCTCTTCACCACCGCGGGTATGCACCCCTTGGTCCCTTTTTTGATGGGGGAAAAGCATCCGATGGGAGTCCGCTTGGTGAACTATCAAAAGTGCGTCAGAACCGGAGACATCGATGAGGTAGGGGACGCGAGCCATTTGACCTTCTTCGAAATGCTGGGGAACTGGTCGCTGGGAGACTATTTCAAAAAAGAAGCCATCGGCTGGAGTTTTGAATTTTTGACGAAAGAATTGCAAATCCCACTCGAACGTCTGGCCGTGACCTGTTTTGAAGGGGATGCTGACGCTCCGAAAGATGAAGAAGCAGCGGGCATTTGGAAGGAACTGGGCGTTCCCGAACACCGCATCTTCTTCCTCCCCAAAAAAGACAACTGGTGGGGGCCTGCCGGGACCTCCGGCCCCTGCGGACCGGATACGGAAATGTTCTATATCTTCGATCCACAAAAATTCGATGAGCTTGCACAGGGTACTAGCGAAGGCTTCCGCAAAGCCGATGACCAAAAGCTCATGGTCGAAATCTGGAATGACGTCTTCATGCAGTACAACAAGTCTGCAGAGGGGACCTTCTCGCCCTTGTCCCAACAAAATGTCGACACCGGGATGGGTCTGGAACGAATTACCTGCGTCATCAACGGCTACAACAACGTCTACGAAACCGAACTCTTCCAACCCATCATCCAAAAAATCCGAGAACTGGCCAAGGATCAGGACGACCTGGCTTCGGTCCGCATCATCGCCGACCACAGCCGCACCATGACCTTCATGGCAGCGGATCATGTCCGACCTTCCAATATGGGACAAGGCTACGTGATGCGTCGTATCATGCGCCGCGCGATCCGACACGGCAAAAAAATCGGCATCGAGCAGCACTTCCTGACCGATCTTGCCGAAGTCGTCATTCGCGAATACAAGGACATCTACCCGGAGCTCGAAGACAACAAAGCGGAGATGCTCAAGGCCATCCGAGAAGAAGAGGATCGATTCAGCAAGACCATTACTCAAGGACTCCGAGAATTTGAAAAAGTGGTGAACGAATTGAAGTCCAAGGCAGAGAAGATGATCTCCGGAGAAAAGTCCTTCCACCTTTACGACACCTACGGATTCCCCATCGAAATGACCCAGGATTTGGCAAAGGAAAATGACCTGCAGGTCGACTTGGAAGGGTTTCAAAAAGCCTTTGAGAAGCATCAAGAACTCTCTCGTACCGCCACCGCCGGGATGTTCGCGGGAGGTCTGGCAGACCACAGTGAAGAATCCAAACGCTTGCACACGGCGACCCACTTGCTGCACACCGCCCTCAAAAAATTCTTGGGCGAGCATGTGGAACAACGTGGATCGAACATTACCCGGGAACGGCTTCGCTTCGACTTCACCCATGGCGAAAAAATGACTCCTGAACAGATCAAGCAAACCGAAGACTGGATCAACGAAGCCATCAAAGACGAAGTCGATATTTACTTCAAAGAAATGAGCTTCGAGGAAGCCCAGGAAGCCGGCGCTATCGGCCTCTTCGAGCACAAGTACGGCGACACCGTGAAGGTCTACTTCATGGGCAAGTACTCCACCGAAGTCTGTGGAGGGCCGCACGTGAGCAACACCCGTGAACTCGGCGGATTTAAAATCACCAAAGAAGAGTCCTGCGGAGCGGGCGTGAGACGCATCAAGGCGATCGTGTCGGCCAATCAGGGATAAATACGGAGGCGAGGATGGATATCATTTCCGAAGGGAGGATCGATATCATTTCCGAAGGCGAGGATCGATATCCTCGCCGTAGGTGTGGCGAGGTTGTCGAACCTCGCCTTCAGGGGTTTGGAAATTTATGATAACCCCACCACCTCGGGTTCTTTTTCCTTCACCTTTTCGGCTTCCGGTATACCCTTCGTCGCGGACGGCAGATCGAATGGCTGCTGAAGCTCTGCTGCGCTTGGGATCGTTGGAGAGGGTTTTGCCGGCGCTTTCTCAGAAGCAGGTTTTTCCGGCGTTGCTGAAAAATCCTTCAGCAAATGCTCAAACGAAATTTGGTGAAGGGTGTCACCTTCCATTCGGTTCAGCAGGGCAGGGGAATGGCTGACGAAATAGACTGCCTGTTTGGCTCCTTTCTTCACCACAACCGCAAAGGAACCCTTGGCTCGTTCTTTTTCTGAAGGAACGACTTGGTTCGTAAACTCATAGGTTACTTCCGGATCGGTCGCGGCGATGAATCCATCGAGGGCTTGAAAATAGGACTTGAGCACGGGCCGCTGTTGGAAGACGTCTTCGAGATTCTTGTATTCGGGGGAGGCGGATGTGGGAAGAGGTTTTTTGGGGACTTGGGTTTCGTTCTCCAAAGGTTTCCCGCCGCGGTAAACGACGGCCAAAAAGTACATCCGTTCACCAGACTCCTTTTCGATTCCTGGTCGAATGGCGTATCCAAACTGGGTGAAATCTCCCATCAGATTTTTATAGTGGTCAGCCGAATCGATGAATGTTTGCAGGGCTTCTTCAGCAGATGAAAATCCGCTCACGAGGATTTCCCCATGGATGGAGTTCTTCTGGCGGTACTCATCCGTGGTGTGTTCCAGCTTTCCTTTTTGGACCTGAGTGTCGGCGACTTGTCCTGCGAGGGCGTGGAGTTCATCCCTTGGCTGAAGTTCCCGGATGCCTGCGTTCTTTCGATAGAGGTTGGCAAGTCCGGCGAATTCTTCCGCCATCGATTTCATTTCCTGCTCTTGAGCCTGTTGAGCCGTGTTGAACAGCTGCTGGACTTCTGCTGGTAGCTCAGGAGCGGAAGCAGGAGCTGGTACGGGGGCTTGATTGCTCGATGGTGTTGGGGAAGGGGTTTTTTCTGCAGCCTTTTGTTCAGGCTTGTCGTCGGTAAAAATCCCCGGGAGATAATGGTGAAGGTTTTTTTTCAGCCATCCTTTGATCTGCGTCAACGGCGCCAGCAGATGGGAAATCTTCTCATGAGTTGAATTCCGGATCTTTTGGATGAGGGGAAAAGACTGAAGGCCTTGTTCGGCTTCAGGTGAAGGCTGAGGTTCTTGAGAAAAGAGATTGAGGAGGGCCATAGGAAGGAATAATTAGGCTGCCTTTCTTCCACCGCGGTTTCTCGAAGCGCGGTGTTGGGAAAGATCTAAAATATTGGAACGGGACTTTTTAACTCTGGAAGACAGCTCCTCATCTGGTGCTTCCACCGGAAGGGTGGGTTTTTTTTGAGGAGGGAGTTCAGTGTCTTCTTCCGGATGAGCATGCTGAGGTTTCTGCGGCGAACCCTTTCCGGAAAAATGATAATGCCGGGCCACGGGCTTTTCTTTGATCTCTTCAAAGTACTCATTGAGAGTAATGTACTCACCGACTGATTTTTCCGCATCAGGATCATTCTTGGATGACTTTCTTTGGGGGACATCGACGAAGTCCGTTCCTTTTACCAACTTCAGCAGTTGGACTTCATTATTGACCTTCACTTTGATGTGCAGCATCGGGATCCGTCGGGTAAGGATCTTTTCGCGCGGATGGAAATCGACTTCTGGCACGAGGCTGATCTCATAGCCTTCGCCCAATTCCTCGAGCCGCTTCTGAAACAAGTAGAGTTGATAGAGGCTGTATCCACTGTCAAAGCGTTTCTTCGGATCTCCTTCACCGTAGTAGGCTTTGTGAAACAGGCTGTCCGGACCTCGTTCGCCTGCTGGGATCTGCTGAAACCACCAGTTGCTGCTGGTTTCCACTTCCGTCGGTTCGGTAAACACTTCATCCTGCTGAGGCTGGTCCTTTTTCATCAAAAAGAAATTGATTACCACCTTCGAGCCAGCCCTCATGATTCCCATCCCGATCTCATTGTAGTCACCCATGAGGGCCTTTTCATAGGCTGGATGTTCTGAAATGAAATCAAAGATAGCCTGAGTATCGCCTTCATAGATATAGTTGCGATTCTCATGGCTTAGGGAAATCTCAAATTGTTCATACGGAGTCCGCTGCATTTTCTGGTACTGTTCCCGGGCCCGCTTGGCAAATGAAGCAGGGGATTCTTTAAAGGTGAGTTCATAAGTGCCGTCGTTGAGGTCTTTTTCACTGTCTTTCACAAACAGTTCTTCCTCCTCACGGGTGAGATTAAATTTCGGTCGACCCTGCTTATCCCGACCGACGACCCTCACTTTTTTCGTGACGGGTTCTTCTTGAATGGGCGGATTCATTAAGAAAAAGAGATCAACTGGCGCCGCCTTTGATTGGTGGATATTGAAATCAGATTGCTGGGTGGCTAAATAGGTGAGATCGGTATTGATCATTAAGGGAGGCTTATTCAGGGACTGCCGCTTTCGATTCATCGACCCTACCACGGAGGAGATGATTTTCTTGTCTGATTCGGACGGAACTTTGTGCTCCGCGTTCCGCACAGCCTCTACCTTGGGGGTGAAGTGGAGCTGGTCACGCCGGGCGCTTTTGATCAGGGTTTCATCAGAATCCATATCGGGTGGATATCGATCAAGGGCGGAAACAGCCTTGTCGATCCATTGGCTGTACTCGATTCGTTGGTCGACAAAAGGTCCACGTCCCTGGATTTTTCCCAGTTCTGTTTCGCCATACTGTTTTTTCAGATCACGAAGAACATCAGCCACGACCTTGTCATCTTCAGCTCCTCTTCGCATCGATCTGCGGTCGAGCGGGCTCAAGATCTCGCTGATCTTGTCGCGCACTCCCTGGATAACTCCCAGAGGCTTGTTGATCAGCCACTCTTCGCCAAGGTTCAGCGTCTGATCAACCTTTGTGGATACCCAATCAGTGATGGCCTTCCCACCGGGAACAATCATTTCGGTCATCTGTTTTCCGAAGTCAACCACCGGCTTTGCAAAGCCTTTGGCCGCAGTAGCTACGGCTACCGCCATGTTTTTTGTGGAATTGGCGATGCTTCGGAAAAGTCCCATAAAAGTAATAATTCGTTTGTATATTATACTATAAAATAAGAGAGAATACTAGGGTATGGAGGGGCGGAAAGGGGAGGGGGAGAGGAAGGACCGTAAAGAGCGTAAGGAGCGTAAGGAGCGTAAGGAGCGTAAGGATGGAATGCTGGAAAAATATGGGAATGCGGATGGAAGATATGTGAAAATTGGTCACGGTATATGGAAGCCAAAACCCGTAGGGAAGGAGCCATTTCTATCCAACCTAAAGTTCGCACAATATATCTTGTAAGAAGTAATATGGATTTCAAAAGGGGAGGTGGGCTGAAATTCCCAATGATCAATGTTCAATCTTCAAAATACTTTTCATCATTGTTCTCCATGATTCGTATCATTTGTATGAATTCGTAAAATTCGCATCGCTTCGCAGATCTCACTATTTGCAATTCTTCCACATCATGGACTCGTCTCCTTTTTCAACCTTCATCTTTCCCACCACGTCAGGTAATCTACCCCATGCGATCATCACATCTCCTCTTATATCGAATCCTAAAGGCTCGTTATCTATCAACCCTCATCACCCAACCCTCAACTCTCAACTCTCAACCCTCAACCATAATCCATAAACCCCATGCTCGTTATCAACTTTAAAACCTATCAGGAATCCACAGGCGCTCATGCGATTCACTTAGCAAAAGTCATCGATGAAGCTTCTGAAAACGCGCCGGTAGACGTTTTGATCGCCGTACCAATCCTGGATTTGGAGGCTGTTGCCAAATCGGTAAAAAATGTCAAAGTCATCGCACAGCATGTGGATGGGGTTGGATACGGGGCGCATACGGGACATATTCTTCCTGAAGAAGTCAAATCGCGCGGCGCGGTGGGAACCTTGATCAACCATTCCGAGCATCCCGTTCCTGTTGACCAACTCGGAAAGCTAATCGATTTGGCGCAGGTCCATTTTCCTGACTACACGATTGTTTGTACCCCTTCCTACGAATCCACCGTCGAACTCGACCGGAAGTTCGATCCCAAGAAGATTGCCTACGAACCGCCGGAACTCATTGGCGGCGATATTTCCGTTGCGAGCGCGAAGCCCGAAATCATCGAGCAAGTGGTGGGCGTTTCCCACGAGCGACAGATCTTGGTAGGCGCTGGGATCAAGACCCTTGAGGATATCAAAATCAGCCTAAAGTTAGGCGCCATTGGCGTCCTGGTGGCCAGTGGTGTGGTCAAAGATAAAGACCCGGCCTCAGTCGTCCAGCAATTCTTATCCGCTTGGAAATGAAGGATCCCCGACTGTTTTCCGTCTTCCGCATTGCGCTGATGGCCTTGCCAGCGATCTTTTTGCTCTATCTGCTTCGCTTCTGGGTCTGGTTTCTCTATCCCTTGCCGACCAATGCGCTCGAATTCACGACCGGAGTGCTGTTCTTGATCTGGCTCATCGGTATTTGGAAACTGCAGTTTCCCAGGCCCGTCTTCAGTTCCCGCTGGCATGGGTTTGCAGTCGGACTGTTTCTCTTCGCAGCCACCATCGCCACTGCCAAAATCGTCCTGCACCTGACCATGGGGCGATCCGTCCCGCTGGGCATCTGGAAAGGCTGGTTTATGGCCCCGGCGTGTTATTTCCTCATGCTCATCAGTAGCTTCCGCGGGAAAAAGGATCTGAATCTGCTCATCGATACCAGCTTGGGGCTCACGTCCTTGACAGCGGTCTTGATGGTCGTCCAGTACTTCACGGGGATGTTTTCAGAGATTACAGCTACGTACGACGGCAGGCTGGTCTGGCCCTACCTGGATCCCCTCTCAGGACTGGGTACCAGCGGTAATTATCCAGCGTTGTTTCTGGCGCCCTTCCTTTGTCTGGCGGTGCTGAGACTCATCAGTTTCCGAGAATCGACTCGAAAATGGATCGATCCCCTCTTCTATGGCGCCTGTATCTTGGCCCTGTCGTTGGCCATCTATTTTACCAAATCCTACGGATCTTGGATCGCCATCATTGGCGCGGCTTCCTTATGCAGTTTTTTTGTGCTTCAAGGGAAAAAACGATGGATCGGAGTCCCCTTCCTCGCACTCTTCCTCTTAGTTGGACTGTACGTTGACCAAAAAAGCACCGAGAAGTTCCAGTTTGCCCTCGATACCGAGGAGCAGGTGATCGGCAGCGGAGAAGAACGCATGAATATCTGGGCAGTCAGTCAGGACTTGCTGGAACGCGACCCCATCTGGGGAGTAGGTCCCGGTCAATTCCAACGGTCTTTCGAGCGGCAGGCTCCGGATACGCTCGGCCGTGAGGTGAGTCGGAAGGAAATCAATCATGCTTTGCATCCCCACAACACCTTCTTGATGTTTTGGTTGTCCAATGGACTCTTGGGACTGCTGAGCTTCCTCTTTCTCATTTGCATCTGGATCATTCCTCTCCCGCGAGAATGGCGCTGGGTGCTCACCGCTCCCCTGCTCTATTACCTGGCGCATGGTTTGATCGATACTTTCTATTGGAAAAACGATCTGGCCTACAACTTCTGGTTCATCGGGGCCCTGATGACCATCGCTCAAAACCTCAACCTGGTCTCTGGTAAGGTGGAGCATGGCATCAAGATGGGACGAGTCCTGGGCTTCCCGACGGCCAATATCAAGCTCGACCTGCAGCTGGAAAAGCCTTACGGGGTCTATGTGGTGCACGCGAAAGTTGATAAAATGAAGAGGAAGGGGCTCCTCTACTTCGGACCGCGCAAAACGGATGGCCTTCCGGAAAACATCGTCTGTGAAGTAACACTGCTGGATTTCGAAGGCGATCTCTATGAGAAAAAAGTGAAATTCCAGATCGGGAAATTCATCCGTGGGCCGATGCATTTTGATTCCACTGAAGCCCTGCAAAAACAAATTGAAAAAGATGTCCTCGTGGCCCGTCATAAGAAATTATAGTTTTCTCATGCAAGACCAGTACGGAAATATTCTCATGCCATTTCATTCAGCTGAAATTATCGGTTCAGACGATGACCTAAGCATTCGTTCCATTCCCTTTCCCAACCAAACGGTTGTTTCAATGGCAACGGAACGAGGTGAAGCCTATCGCCGTGAAGGAAAAGCCAACCAAGACCGAGTTGCAACAGGACTTCTGGTTCACCATGGGGAATTAATAACTCTCGATCTCATCTGTGATGGTTTGGGGGGGTATGAAAATGGTTCACAGGCAGCGCAGCTCTGTTGTGATGCATTTGTTGAAATCTGTACGGGATCCACATCCTTGAATAAAGAACTCGAACTTCCAGTAGCAATTGCCGATCATCTGATCAAGTCCACCCTCCAAAGATACGAGGAAGAAGACTTTAGTAAAGAAACGGGAACAACCATGACCTTAGCTGTAACTCGAGGTTCAAACATCACGCTTCTCCATCTCGGAGATAGTCCTGGGATGATTCTTGATCCTTCAGCAAATCAAGTCTTGACTCGTACTTCGGATCATAAACCGCCGGAATTCGAACATCGTTTTCGGCTCACTCATTATCTCCATCGTGCCCCAGTCGAGGAGCTTCTCGAAAACCTCGGGGTGGTCCAATTTGATCTCAGAGATTCGGTTCATCCCGTTTTTATCATCCTCTGCTCCGACGGTGTCTCAGATAATTTAAAAACCTCCCGAGTTGATCAAGATTTTCTTCCGCAATTTGTCGAGCTGGCACGAAAGCATGCTTCTACCGAGGGTCTCTGCGAAGCCTTCATGAGCGAGGCTCGAAAACGAATGGAGCTACACGGTACAGAAGAAGGTTTAAGACTTGATGTGAAACCAGATAATGCTAGCTGTTTGGTAAGATTTTGTGACAAGAAAAGAGTGGTATAGGTACAGAAGAGGTAAGCACATAACGGCTTCAAGAAGTGATATTTCTCTCTTTACCGACCGTGAGCTTGATCACTTCAGTATTTTATTCAGGGGTGATATCGTTAGTATTCAGCCCCTTGAAAAAGGATCCGCACTCGGTGTGATGTTCTTGAAGTGGCAGCACGTGCTCCACTTCAGGGAGGATCACATCGTGATCCAACGGGTTTTGAGAAAGGAATCCGTGTCTTTCATTCACACCCCGAGAGGAGAATCTGTGATTCATTCCCGTGTTCGTCATGTCTTCTTCATGGCAGCGATGATGTCCATCGGCTGTTCCAACCTCCCCTGGAGTGAAGAACAGCAGCCGTCCACGCCGATGGAAACCCCTACGGTGGAGATGAAGGTGCCCGCCGAGGACCGAGAGGCCGTTGAGGAACTGCTTCGTCAGCGGGCTGCTCAGCGAGGTCAAACAGCTGAGGCCGCGAACCGTCGTCATGCCGCGTTGAACGAGCTTCAACAGGCCCGTGAAGCCCTGCGTCAGTGGCAGGAAAACATCAGCGATCCCCGCAGGGATGAGATGATCCGAGGCTGGCAACTTCGCATCGCTCAGCTGGAGGACGAGATCCGCCAGTTGAACCTCACCCTGGGAAGGGACCGGGAAGAGGGCCTCCAGCCCCCTACTCCTCCCATTCCTCCCGCGCCCACTCCTACTCCTCAGACGCCAACGGCGCCTCCCGGGTAGGACTCTTCTTTCCTGTTCTCAAAGCCCAACCGTCGTCCCCGCGAAGCGGGGACGACGGTGCGCCTTATGACAAGGCAATAAAAATCGTGCCAAGAACCATCAAGACTGTTCCCGGTATTTTTTCCCGGATCGGTTCATTGAGGAAATAGGCAGCCAAAAACGTCGTGATCAAAGTGCCGAGCGGCAGGAGCGCGTTGACGATGGTGACCCGTTCGAGTTGAAGCGAGAGCAGGTGCGTGACATAAGCCCCTGAGAAAATAAGTCCCACCGCGACATTGTGAACCGAAACATTGGAACTCACCGTCTTCCAGGTCTTTTGACCGTACTGGAGGAGCACTCCCAACAGGAGCACCACCATGGCCGCGGTACAGGTCCACAGATAGTGGGTGTAAATCCCCAGCTCCGCTGACCCCAGTTTGTCAAACCAGGAAGAGATCACTCCCAAGGTCACCGAGATCATCATGAAGACCGCTTCTTTGTGAAAGAAGAAGTGCAAAAACTTCTTAAATTCACTTCCACGCTGAAGGAACAGCACTCCCAGTCCGATGATGAGAATACCGGAAATTTCTCCCCAGCTCAGCGCATCTTGCCACCAGAAGAACGACAAACAGAGGGCGATGACACCCCTCAGACCTCGGAAGGGACTGAGCAGTGAAACCTCTCCCCCTTCAAAGGAAAGAAAATAGAAGAAAAGAGAAAAAGCAAAGATCGATCCGGATATAAAACTGTAGTGGAGGGTTGATGGCACTTCGTACAAAAAAAGAAACGGCAGCGCGATGAGCACTTGCGCCACTTCAAAAATAAAAGCGCAGATCAATGGCGGCTTATGTTCCAAAGCTTTTTTCATGCTGATCCTCCCCAGTGAACCGAGCAGGATGCAGAGCGTGATGGCGAAGAAAAAGGTCATGAAATGCGATTAAGCTGGTTCCGATCTCCTGATCGGAACCAGCTTTAGAGCATTTGTTGCCAGCTCTTAATATATTCAAACGGATAGATGAGCATAATAATGTTCAGGATGAGGTTATCGCGAATCAGCCACAACAGAAACACTTCCAAGACCAGGATGGCCAGGACCGTCAGCCACCATCGATACTTCGAAGCAAACAAAAACCCAGCGATCATCGCAAGGGTATCCATGACAGAGTTCAGGATGCTGTCTCCATAATATCCCAAGGAGATGGTTCCTTCTCGGTATCGGTTGATCACCAGATCAGTATTTTCCAAGATTTCCCAAGCGGATTCAGCAGCTACGGCGAAGAGGAGCTTCTTCCACCAGGGAATCGGGAACAGGTTAAAAAAGAGGAAGAACAGCAGGCCGTGAGTGATATGACTGAAGGTATAAGGATCAAAGATCTGTTGGGAATTTTCCGCGCTGTTGATGTCTCCAGACCAAAGGCTGATCGTCCCGCACTCGCAAAACGGTAAACGGCCCATGGCGTAGAGGACCAAGGCTTGAAGAACGATGATGCACATCGCCATCAGAGCAACGGTTCGCAAAGAAGTATTCTTAAAGTCTGTCATGAAGTCATCCTAACATACTTTCATTGTTCCATTCCGACCGAAGTTCTCTGAAGCGAATGGAGGTTTTCTGGGGACGCGAAAGGGAACGTAGTGGAGGAATCCCTTTCTCTAGTTAGAGTAAGAGTGGGCCCTCCCTGAAGCCCAAGCGATTCCTCCGCTTCGTCCCTCTCCGGAACACTCAACTCCGGTCGGAATGGAAAAAATGGCCGAATCTCTACCACCTACAACTTCGCCATCCCTTTTTACATTTTACATTTTGCATTTGCCCCTACCCCACAATCTCCCCTCCTCCCAAACAAAACTCCCCATCATAGATCACCACGAACTGTCCCGGCGTCACCCCCTTGATCGCTTCCACCAGCTCCACTTCCCCATCCCAGAGCTCACCGGAATCATCCCGGTACGGCTCCCCTATTCGCTTCACCTTTCCCTGCAGAGTTTGCCCCGCGTAGCGGATCTTGACTCCATAAGGACGCGATTCGTCAAAGTCGTGAATAAGGTTGAGATTCCGAAGTCGGATCCGTTTCTGAAAGCCTTCGTCACGCTTCCCTACCACGATCTGGTTGTTCTGTTCATCCTTGCTCACTACAAACAGGGGTTCAGCTTGTCCACCGAGCTCCAATCCCTTGCGCTGGCCGATGGTATAAAACGGCAGACCACGATGCTTCCCGACCTTCTCTCCTCCCAAGGTGACGATATCCCCGTCGCTCCACGTTTTTTCTAAGTTCCGCTTCAAGAAGGGTTCCGGAGTTTTTTCGGGAAGGAAGCACAAGTCCTGACTCTCCTTCTTTTCCCGTTTCTCATTCACCAGCCTCCATTCTTCCGCTAGCTTTTTAACATCAGCCTTAAGCATATCACCGAGAGGAAAATGCATCCGTGCTAACTTCTGCTGCGTGACGCGATGGAGGAAATAGCTCTGGTCTTTAGAAGTATCCACTCCAGCTCGCAGCTTAAAAATCCCGTCTTCTTCGATCACCTTCGCATAATGTCCCGTGCAGACCTTGTCCATTCCGAGTTCCACTGCCTTCTCGAGCAAAGCCCCGAAGCGGATGTTCCGGTTGCAGCTGACGCATGGGTTGGGTGTTTTGCCTTGTTCATACACTTTCAAATAAGCATCCTCAACAATGCGCTTCTTAAACACCTCCCGGAAGTCCATGGTGTAAAACGGGATATCGTACCGCTTGGCCACCGACCGAGCGAACATGAGATCGGAAGTATTGCAGCACTTGTTTTTGTGCATGTCTTCCGCCCACAGGATCATGTGAACCCCGACCACTTCATGGCCTTCTTTTTTCAGCTTCACCGCTGCGACTGAGGAATCGATCCCTCCCGACATGCCGACCAAATACTTCATATTCAAAAAAGAGCCCTGATTCTAGCAGGAAACTCTTATTTTTACCATGTGCTTGATGTCAACGCTTAATTTTCAATTTCCAAGGCACAATTTTCATTGAATTTTCAATGCATCATTGATCCATTGATTGAAAATTGGAAATTGATCATTGAAAATTTTCTATACTCCTTTATCCGCAATAATCGAATTCAAAATCGCCTCTACCGAACTATTGTTATAAAGCAAATCATAGGACGTGCTCGCTACTGCCAAGAGCGGAAGAAATTCCCGATCAAACTTCTCGTTTTCCTCGCCTTCAAAGACGTCAGAGTACTGCAGCTGATGGACTTCCAATGTTTCTCCATCCAAGGGGAAATGATGCTCCCAATCGTGGTGGAGGAGCACTTCTTTAAATTCTTTCATACGGCTGACCTTTCCACAGAGGAGGATTTTATGAGGCAGACGTTTCATCGGGAGCTCCTTCAAACAAAAGTCCAAGCTGCTCATCCAGATATCCAGATCCGACTGCAAGGCATCGCCGATGACCTTGCTCGAATTCTTTTCCAATTCGTCCTCACAGTAGCTGATCTTGATCGATTCTGCCTCGGCGAAGGACATCGAGAGTTCGTAGGAAATGCGCTTGGTGAGCGAATTCCCGCCAAAGGCAAAAGAACGGTTGCCGATGATCTTCCCATCCACCATCACGCACACATCGGTCGTGCCGGCGCCGATATCGATGACGATCGCGCTCTCCAGGCTGTTATTCAGCGCCATCGCGTGGGCCACGCCGAAGCTCTGGATGAAGACGCCTTTTAATTCATGGTACGGCAGCTCCACGGCAATGGTTTGAATGTGACCAAAATGCTGGACAGGTGCGAAGCAATTGAAGATTTCCATTTCCACCTTGGTACCGCTCATACCTCGTGGATCGATCACGACCGAATCATCGAGCCGGATGCTGACAATGGAAGCGTTGACCAGTTTCAAATCCATCTCCGGAAGACACATCTCTTCGGAAATCTGCTTGCGAACGATATCAAAGGCCTGCCATTGGAGTTCGTAAATAATCGATTTGAGTTCTTGGGCATCGATTTTCTTTTCCGGTCTATTCCGCAAGTACTGAAGGTTCACCGTGGTTCCTTTCACCAGTTCACCGGAAAGCCCGACCACGACGTCCTTCGGCGACTTCCTTGCCATATTTTCCGCCTTTTTAACGGCTTCCTGCACATTGGCGATGGTTTGCGCCAGGTGAATAATCGACCCGCCTTGGATGTTCCCCATTTGCTGAGGGACCGTACTATAGCCTTTGAGCTCGAGGAGGTCGTCTTCTTGCTGAAATACCGCGGCACGGATAAAAGCGGTCCCAATATCCAAGCACAGCAGTGATTTTTCGTCAGGTACTTTTCTTCCCAGCATAGGTGTTTCTATTACAAAAGATGTCGGAATTCTAAAATGACCTGGTTCACTTTTTTCAAATACTCCGGCGATTCCAGGTATTCCGGGAGTTCATTTTGATACACCCAGCGGAATTCATCCAGTTCTGCCGTATCCAAGTGGATATCGTTGTCGCTCCCGGTAAATTCCACCAGAAAATAGGACTGTTTGTGGCCGGTGTACTGGTAATCACGGACGTAATCCGTCGGGAAATTGTAGAACAACAGATGATCGCTCTTATGAAAATCACCGAACAGATCAGATCCCAGCTCCTCCTTGAGTTCCCTTCGTCCGGCTTCTTCCGGAGTCTCTCCTGGATCGATGCCCCCCTGCGGGAACTGCCAGGCATGGGTTTTACGAGGTTTGTGCACGAGCAAAAATTTCCCATCGCTCCTGCGGAAAACGATGAGCGATACATTCGGTCGGTACATAGGCAGGGCACACAAAAATAGGCGTCGAAAGCATACTGAGAAGTCGTTGGGAATGCAATGGGAAGGGTGGGAAGTGTGGGACTGGTGGGATCCTTGGGATGGAATGCATTTCTCCTTAGGGTCCTTACGGCCCTTAAGACCCTTAAGCCCCTTCTACTTCCCCTTCATCACCACGATCGTAATATCATCCTGCTGCGGATAATTATTCCGGAACGCATTCACTTCCTTCAAAATTGACTCACGAATCCCCTTCGCGTCGCGATCCTGGTCCATCACCTTCTGGACAATCTCTTGGAAACGCTCCATGCCCAGATTTTCTTTCTCCGTTCGCCACGCCTCCGGGATCCCATCGGTGTAGAGTACGAGCACATCGCCTTTTTTGACTTGAATGGACTGTTCCTTCAGCACCTTATCGATGCTTTCCATCAGCCCCAAAGCCATCCCGCCTTTGCCGACGAGCTGAACTGTCTTGGTGGCCGAATCGTAGTACACGATCTGCTCGTGGCCGGCATTGCAGTAGCTGAGGCTTCGGCTGGTATCATTCCATCTGGCCAGGAGCGCGGTGGCAAACATATTTTGCTTCGACTTGGCATGGATGACGGGATTCATGGCCTTCATGATGTCGTCGGGCTTTTCGTAGACCTTGCTGAAGCTGTACAAGGTCGAATGGGTAATGTTCGCGATCATTCCCGCAGGGACTCCATGACCCGTCACATCCGCGATGAAGATGTACGTTCCCTTCGCGCCCATCGATAAATAATCAAAAATATCCCCCCCAATACTCGTCGCCGGTTTCAAAGAACCGGAAATATCGAGGTTCTTCAGCTCTGGAGACGTCTTTGGCAGCATGTTTTCCTGGATTTCCCGGGCGATGTCCAGTTCCTTGGTGAGTTTTTCCTTTTCTACGAGTTCTTCGGTGTTTTTCTTCAAGGTCTTGCTCATTTGGTTGAAGTTCTGCGCCAAGACGCCGATTTCATCATCCGTCTCAATCTTCGCCTGCGTGCCCAAAGCCCCCTGCCCCACCTTCACCACCGCTTCTTCCAAGTGCTTGATCGGCCGCACCAGCCGATTGGAAATCCAGTTGGCGAAGAAAATGACGATGAGAATGCTGATGGCGATGACGGCCGCGATGCTCAGCGCCATGTCATAGATTCGTTGCCACAGGGCATCATAAGTCAAATGGTAGACCAGAGAGAGTCGGGCGTTTTTATGAGGGTAGATCACATTCACCACCTGGCCTTCTGGAAAACTGCGGATTTCTTCGTTGTTGGTCACGGCTACCCATTCATTATCGACGTTTTTCTTCACATACACGATATCCCCATTGCTGAAGAGCAAGGACGGCTTTACATTGCGCACACGGTCGAGATTGTAGTCTTTGACCCGTTCAAGTCCCAGATACGACACTTCCGATTCCGTCACCGAGTCGTAGAGCACCAGGTTGGATTTGTCGACCACCTCGATCTGCTGCACGTCGGTGTTTTCTGCTAATAAAGGGTTTGCCTCTTTTCGGAACTGGAGAAAATTCTCGGTTTCGTAAAACTGCTCAAAGCCGGTCACGATTTTCTCGTTGGTCAATTCCGCAAAGGACAAGGCGTCCAGATAGATCTCCCGCTGCATTTGCTGGGTGTTTTGCCAGATCAGCAAGCCTCCTCCCACCAGCAAAGCCCCCGCGGTCAGCGCGGACAAGGCCCAGATGAGTTTGGTTTTAATCGAATGCCTCATTTCTCAAAATGGAGAATTGCTGAGACAGAAAATAGCATTTTATCCAGGTAGGGACAAGTCGCGACTTGTCCCTACCTGGTATTATTTACCTCCCCACCGCCGATGCAATTGCCTGGATCCCGCTCAAGACATCATCCAAGGTCTTGTAGGTGATCGACTGATCGCCATCCGACCAGGCTTCTTCGGGCTTGGGATGCACTTCGATGATGACTCCGTCAGCGCCGCAGGCGACTCCTGCCATAGCCATGGGTTTGACCATATCGTAGGCACCGGTTCCATGACTCGGATCGACGACGATCGGCAGATGCGAAAGCTTTTTGATCCAAGGAATGACGTTTAAGTCGAGCGTGTTCCGGGAGTAGGTGTTGAAGGTTCGGATGCCCCGTTCGCACAAGATGATCTGCGAGTTTCCGCCCTTGGCGATGTACTCGGCTGCCAATAGGAATTCATCCAGCGAAGCGGCCATGCCTCTTTTCAGGAGCACAGGCTTTCTCTTCTTCCCCAGCATCTTCAGCAGCTCGAAATTTTGCATATTGCGGGCCCCCACCTGGTACATATCGATGTAGTCTTCCATCATGTCCACATGCTGGGTGTCCAAAATTTCCGTGACGACTTTCAGCCCAAACTTTTCTCCAGCTTTCTTCATCCACTTCAGCGCCTCTTCACCATGGCCTTGGAAAGAGTACGGTGCCGTACGCGGCTTGAAGGCTCCGCCCCGGAGAAACTGTGCGCCGCGCTGCTTCACGTTTTCCGCGATCTGCATCATGAGTTCTTCCGTTTCGACAGCACAGGGGCCGGCCATGATGGCCATGGGGTTTTTCCCTCCCACCTTCACACCATCTCCGAAATCCACCACGGTATCCCCTTCATGGGACTCTCGGGAAACCAAACGGTACGGTCGTAAGACCGCCAACACTTTTTCCACGCCGAGCATGGCCTGAAATTTCTTCATGTCCATTTCACGTTCATCACCGATCACGGCGATGACGGTTCGCTCCGTTCCAAACAGCGGCACGGGTTCAAGGCCTGCGTTCTTCACAGCGCTGATAACGTGGTCGGCATTCTCTCGAGGAGCGCCTTGTTTCATACAGATAATCATGGGTAGCTTGTTAGAGGTTAGGAGGTTAGGTTTTAGGGCTTTATCTTCGATAAAGACAAGAGTGGGTTGGTGTTTTTGTGAAGCGTTGGAAGGGTTTTATTTTATTGGACGAGTGGGAAATTTTAGGGGTTTTCATGGTAATGAATTTAAATGAATAAAGAGAGTTTTGTTGTCATTTCGACCGGAGTCGTTGAGTTCTGGTGGTGGACGGAGCGGAGAAATCTTTTACCGGATGACAGGTGATTTTGCACAGGACAGTGTTGAACGCACCATTGTGGAGGCTCCAGATTTCTCCACTTCGCCTCTCTCCTTTTCCCTTCTGCTTCGGTCGAAATGACAAATCATAGAATGTCTTTCGTGCGCAGGATCAACTCCGTCGTTCGTCGATAGGCATCGTCTTTGAAGTCTCCTAAGTACTCTGCCGCCCGCTGGAATTCCTGGATAAAGCCTTGGGTGTCTTGATTCTTGATGGAGCTGGCGAGTTCTTCGATGGATTGCTGGTAGACCCTCAGCGATTCAATGGTCAACGGATTCTGGATGGCAATGTCCGCATACAGGTCTGGGCTTTGGCTGAGAATTCTGCCGACCATGTCCAAACGCAGTCGGTAGATGGGGCTGGAGTATTCTAGACTTTCTTCGGCTTTGAACCCAAGTTTTTGCAGAGCCATGGCTGTTGCAATCGAGGAAAGATGCGTTAAGCCCTGAATGATGCTCATCATTTTATCGTGTTCCTCAGGAGTGGTTTCTTTCAATACTGCACCTTGATCTTCAAAAAACTTGAGCAACCAGTCCGTCAGACTTCCTGTTCTGACCTTACAAACCGCGATGACCTGTTTCGTCAAGTCTTCAACCATGTTCGGTCCGAACATCGGATGCAGTCCCAGTACCTCGCAAGAATCCTGAGCCGCTTGGATCATCGCTTGCACCGCCGGTGACTTGATTGAAGTCAGATCGGTGATCAAGGATCCAGGTTTTGCAAGCGGAGCGAGTTTTTGGATGATGTCCGAGGTCTGGCGAATGGGAACCGAGAAGATGATGATGTCTGCCTGAGGGATGGCTTCTTCAGGTTTCAGTTCCGTATTCAGATCGGCTTTCAAGACTTGCAAGCCTTTGGATTCGAACAGTCCCGAGAAAGCGTTCCCCATGTTTCCCGAGGAGCCGATGATGGTGATGGGTGGTTTGTTCATGGTTGAGTGTTAACCCCCTACCCCCCTTCGCAAGGGGGAAGTCTCTCCACAGGAGAGACGACAAGTAATGTGAGGCGCTCCGCTTCTAAGAAGCGGAGCGCGTTTTTTTTATTTAGGTTGGCCAATTGCCAACTCCCCCCTTGTAAGGGGGCTAGGGGGTTCTTCCCCTCGCCGCGATAAATCGCGTATAATTCTCCTTCAAATCCTGAATCCCCTCTTCAAGGGTCTCGAGATGATAGATCTCCCCCGCTCTCTTCGGGGCAATCACGGCCAAATGCCGCTCGTCAGGACTTTGTTCGAGAATGCGCGCCCCTTCAGCCGTATCCGTCGCTTCAATGAGCTCGGCGTTAGGGAAGTTCGTTGTCAGATATCCCTTACACTGCCGGAGCGCCTGAGGGTGCGACATGATCTTCGTGATCTCTTCCTTCTTCACTCCCGGTAAGACGTGCAAGCAATGCCGCACATCGATCTCGAAGATTTCTTCAATGTCGAAGGTGTAGTGGCTGGCGGCATAAATGCTTTCTTCGACGATCCCCGCCGTCGAGTTTTCAATCGGGAAAATCCCCACATCGATCTGTTCTTCCGACAGAGCCTTCAAAACATTCTCCGCGGAAATCGGGTAGGACAGTTCAAAACCTTCTACTGCATGACGCTTCAGGAAGAACAGCGCTGCTTCCTCCGAAAAACTTCCGATACCTCCCATTACTCCCACCTTCACCGTCCCCTGCTTCGACAAATCAACCGTCTGCATGTTCTTTTGCGTCACTCGCGAGAGATTAATGATCTGTTCGAAGATCACGTCCAAACGCAGCGGGTCCAGTTTCAAGTCTTTCGCCATTTTTCGGCGCATGGTGCGCTGGTCCAGTTCGCGTTTCGGATCGTAGACGGCCATCTCTTGTTCTTTTTTCAAGGCGCCGATCTGTTCGACTTCTTGTTGCCGCTCGGCGAGGAGTTCGATGATCTTGGCATCGATCTGGTCAATGGCTTGGCGGTGGTGATCCAATGAGTTGAGTTGCATAGAGAGAGGAAGGTAATAAAAAAACTTCTCGAGCTGAGAAGTTTTGGTTGGCTTAGAAAGTTTTATTCCAAACAACGCTTCTCAGGCGGAGAAGTGGTAAAAATAAAAAGAAAAGGTGTTGTTGCAAGTGTTCATAGGTTCAATCACGAGCTGATCTTAGACCTGTGAGAAATAAAAATCAACCCCCGACCCTCCAAAATCAGCTGCTCTCAATCCCCTTTTATTCAGGCCAAATATCCCCTATAATAACCCATCCCTGCTGACTTTTTTTTGATGAAAACCCTGACTCGGAAAACCTTGAGATATTTTCTCGACCAGTTGAAAGGATATCGCTGGCTCTTTGCTTTGATGTGCCTCTTTTTAGTCCTCGGGATCACCGCGGAGATGATCGTCCCCCTCTATTACAAACAACTGTTCGACCTGTTTGTGCTGGATGAAGGAGATCGGATGACGGTTGCAGCTGAAATGTTCTCGATCGTCAAGATGGTCGCGCTGTTCTATTTTTTCGTGTTCCTCTTTTGGAGGGCCTGTGAATTTGCCAATAATTACTTACTGGCGAAGGTGGTGAAGCGGATGTATGAAAACACCTTCGCCTACTTGAGCCATCATTCCTACCAATTCTTCACCGACCACTTCTCGGGAGCACTGGTGCGCAAGGTGCACCGCCTGGTCATGGGATTCGAAATCTTTCTGGGGAGGATCTATTGGGACTTCCTTTCTCTCGGAATCCGATTTATCAGCTCATTGGCCATCATTTATTATTTCAGCCCTCTTTTGGGAGCCATTGTCCTGGTCTGGATTGTCCTCTTTGGCATTGCCAACGTGTTCATCGCCCGCTGGAAATATCCGCTCGAAATTGCCTCCAACAAGGCTGACAGTAAAATGTCCGCGTATCTAGCGGATGTCATCATGAACAGCAATAACGTCCAACTGTTCACCGCTGAGGCATTTGAGCTGGAAAACTATGAGAAGAAAACAGCAGACTGGTACAAGAAAACGAAATGGTCCTGGGATGTGGGATCCATCATCAATTGTATCCAGTCGGCGCTCATGTTCATCCTGGAAATCGTCGTCATCGCCATTACGATCGTCCTCTGGCGCAGAAACCTTGTGACTCCCGGGTTTTTCATCATCATCCAGGCCTACCTCCTCGGCCTCTTCAGTCGGATGTGGGACCTGAGGCGCATGATCCATGATTTCTTTTCCTCCTTTGCCGATGCCGAGGAAATGATCGAAATTTTGGAGACGCCGCACGAAATCACCGACCGTCCCGGAGCCAAGCCATTACAAGTCGATGGTGGGCGTATTGAGTTCAAAAAGGTGGACTTCGGCTACGATGACAAACCCCTGCTCAAGCACTTCGACCTGCAGATCGAACCGGGAGAAAAGATCGCCTTGGTGGGACATTCCGGTGAAGGGAAAACGACCATTACCAAACTCGTCATGCGGCTGTTCGATGTTCAGCATGGGGAGATCCTCTTCGACGGACAAAACATCTCGGAGGTTACTGTAGAAAGCCTTCGGAAAAATATCAGCTTGGTGCCGCAGGAGCCGATCCTCTTCCACCGCAGCATTTTCGAAAACATTGCCTATGGCAAACGCGATGCCACGGAAGAAGAAGTCATCGAGGCCGCCAAACAGGCCAACTGCCATCAGTTCATCAGTGGCCTGAAAAAAGGCTACAAAACCCTGGTGGGTGAACGCGGCGTGAAGCTCTCCGGTGGAGAGCGACAGAGGGTCGCCATCGCCCGCGCCATCCTAGAAAACGCCCCCTTGGTCATCCTGGACGAAGCCACCTCCAGTCTTGATTCCCATTCGGAGAAGCTCATTCAACAAGCCTTGCGACGGCTTCTGAAAAAGAAAACCGCCATCATCATTGCTCATCGTCTGTCGACCATCATGGAATGCGATCGCATCATCGTCATCGAAAAAGGAAGGATCGCTGAAATGGGAGCGCACCAGGAATTGATCCGCAAAAAAGACGGCATCTACAAGAGTCTTTGGGACATTCAGGCGGGAGGGTTTCTGATGCCGGAGAGTACAGAAAACAACCAACAGCCCGATCCAAAAAGTGAACTCGAGAAGATGGTGGCGGATGAGAGAGAGCATCCGATCGAGAAGAAGGCGATGATGTAAAAAGAAATGATGAAAAGCCTTGAAAGGAGGGTCTTTTACCGTATAATCGTATGGCTTTCCCCTGGGAAACGCACCTTATTATGCGCGGGTGGCGAAATTGGCAGACGCACTACCTTGAGGTGGTAGCGCCCTAACGGGCATGGAGGTTCAAGTCCTCTCTCGCGCACCATCTTCACAATCAAAAAAGACCCGGAGATCATCCGAGCCTTTTTCATTTCATGTATCGTTCATCGTTCATTGTTCATTGTTCATTGTTCATCGTTCATCGTTCATCGTTCATTGTTATTCCTCCCCCACCCCCGTCTCCGCCTCCCCCAGCGTCACCTCCGTCTCCATCTCCTTCCCATTTCGCAAATATTTGATCTTCAGCTTGTCACCTGGCGCATACTTCATGATCTCCCGCTGGAGAGGATTGTCGACGGTGACCTTCACGCCGTTCACTTCGGTGATGACATCTTTCTCCAGAAGCCCCGCTTTTTCCGCCGGCTTATTCGGCAAGACCGCGAAGCTCTGGCCGTCTCCCTTCAAAAGGGCGCCTTCTTCGACCTCCAATCCCAACTCCTTGGCGAGTTCCGGGGTCAGCATGGTGAACATCACGCCCAAGATCGGACGGACGATCTTTCCATGGGTTTCCACACTCTTGAGCACGGGTTTCACATCATCGATGGGGATGGCAAACCCGATCCCGTTCGCGCCTTGAGCAATAGCAGTATTAATTCCCACCACTTCACCGGCGAGGTTGATGAGCGGTCCACCAGAGTTTCCCGGGTTGATAGCAGCATCGGTTTGGATCAAGCCTGATAAATTCTCGCCTCGGCCACTGCCATCAGATGCCAGGATTTGTCGGCCTTTGGCGGAGACAATTCCTTTCGTCGCTGAATTCGCGAATTCCGCCAGGGCATTACCAATGGCGATCACGCTTTGTCCGATTTTTAGGTCATTGGAAGAACCAAAAGAAACGGGTTTCAATTCCGGAAGGTCTTCGCCGTCTTCCGCGACCAATTTGATCACTGCAATATCATTAAATGGATCCCGGCTCACCACTTCCGCTTTGAACTCCGTGCCGTCCTGTAGGATCACGGTGTACTCGGCTTCATCACTCGCGACCACGTGACGGTTGGTGAGGATCATGCCTTCTTTGGAAACGATAAACCCCGAACCGCCTCCGACCTTTTGTTTGATCGGCTCATCGTTTTCTTGGGGTTCCGGCTGGCGTTCAAACTGTGGTCCTCCGAAAAAATCGCGGAAAAATGGATCGTCCTGGAAGAACAGGTCAAATGGACTCATGCCTTGGCTGCGAATATTTTTCAGTTCCTGGGTGATGACAATACTGACCACCGACGGCGAGACAGCTTGGATCGCGTCAATGACCTGGGATTTTTCGTCCACCAGTTCCATCTTCACCGGCTGGACCAGGTCACCATTGGAAACGGTCGCGTCATCGTCCAAAAACCGTTCGCTCAAAGCGCCTCCAGCCAAGCCGGAAACGATGGCGATGGCGGTAAGGGTTGCGAAAGTTTTTTTGGAAAGTTCGTGATTCATAGCACATCGTTAAAGAATATTCTGCTATCCAGCATTATATACGAATGACTGAAAAAATCACTTGCAGGATTTTTTAGAGCGCTGCGCGGTAGTGACCCCCTATCCCCCTTGAAAGGGTAAGGGGGTTCTAACGCGCAGCTTTTTTTGCTACACTCAACCCTGCCTCAACTCCTTCATGAATTTCTCAACGTTTGGCAGAAAGAGTCATCAACCCCTGGTCATCCTTCACGGCTGGGGCAACTCCGGTGAGCAGTACACCGAGTTGGCGAAGCTCCTCGCCGAAGATTTTTATGTGATCGTTCCTGACTTGCCCGGCTTCGGGAAGACTCCTCCGGCCAAAAAGCCCTACGACGTCAGCGACTACGCCAAAGCAGTCATTCGCTTTTTGAAAAAACTGGGCATCGATGAAGCTATTTTTCTTGGTCACTCCTTCGGCGGACGTATCTCGATGAAGCTGGCGAGCAAAAAGCCAAAGTTGGTAAAACTGCTGATCCTCACGGGAGCAGCGGGCGTTGAAAAATTCCACTGGAAGCGCAGCGGCAAACGCGCCGCCTACTGGACCGCGGCGAAGCTCTCGAAGATCTTTTCTTTCCTACCTCCCGTCAAAAAACTCCGCAGCCGATTCTACGCTGACCGCGACTTCGGCAAGGTGGAAGGCGTCATGAAGCAGACCTTTCTCAAGGTGATCAAAGAAAACCTCAGCAAAGACGCCAAAAACATCCAGCAGCACACGCTCCTCGTCTGGGGCGCGAAGGACCAGATGACCCCGATCTACGACGCTGAAAAAATGCACCGGATCATTCCTCATAATTACCTCAAGATCTTCACCCGCGTCGGACACAAGCTGCCGTATGAGATACCGCATGAGTTCGCGCGGGAAGTGGTGCAGTTTATTGCTAAATATTAGAGCGAGCCCCTTTCACCCCCGACCCCTTAAAAGGGGAGAAAATTCCCACTCTCTCGACAAATCCTTACGCACTTTACGACCCTTAAGACCCTTAAGACCCTTACGACCCTTCCCCCATGATCCACACCTCTCTCTCCCCCAACACCGAACGCGACGACCTCTGGCTGGCCTTCAAGTCCCTCGTGCTTCCCTGGAACTGGATGAAGTGGAAGACGGGCGATGACGTGCCGGAGCTGGAACACGCCTTCAAAAAATACTTGGGCGTCAAAAACGCCTTTGCTTTTCAGCGCGGCCGCGATGCTCTGAATTTGTTGCTCAAAGCGTTGGATATCAACAACGGCGACGAAGTCATCCTCCAGGCCTACACCTGCATCGTGGTGCCCAATGCCATTCAGTACAACGGCGCGGTGCCGGTCTACGTCGATATTGAAGAAAACGGCTACAACATCGACCCAGATCTCATTGAAGAAAGGATCACTCACCACACCAAGGCCATCATCGTGCAGCACACCTTCGGCGAACCGGCGGACTTGGAAAAGATTCAAAAGATCTGCAAGAAACACGACCTCTATCTCATTGAAGACTGCGCCCACGCGCTTTCGGCCAAGTACAAGGGCAAGAAGGTCGGGACCTTCGGCGATGCCGCCATCTGGAGCTTCGGCCGCGATAAGATCATCTCCAGCGTTTGGGGCGGCATGATCACCACGGACGATGAAGAATTGGCTCGAAAGATCCAGACCCTCCACAGCGAACTCCCCTCCCCGACCCTGCTCCAGATCAAGCAAGCGCTCTGTCACCCGCTCTTGTTCGCGCTCATCAAACCCTTCTATCGCTTCAAGCTCGGCAAAGCCGCCCTCGTCTTCGTCCAAAAAATCCAGCTCATCCCACGGGTCATTTTCCCAAGAGAAAAGCGAGGCATGAAGCCGAAGTTCTTCCCGCAAAAAATGTCGAATATTTTAGCACGCTTAGCCCTGCACCAGTTGAAAAAACTTCAACGTTTCCACCAGCATCGCCTCAAACTCGCCAAGCTCTATAGCGAAGCGTTTCAAAATTCAAAATTCAAAATTCAAAATTCAAACCCTCACTCCGCTTGGCTCCGCTACACCATCCGTACCCCCGACGCCGGGAAAATCCTCAAGCGTGCCGCCGGAAAAGGCATTTATCTTGGCGACTGGTATCGAACGGTTTTAGCGCCGGAAGGCTGTCCCTCTGAATACTTTCAATACCCGCTGGGCTCTTGTCCCCGGGCTGAGAAGGCGGCGGAGGAGACGATTAATTTGCCGACCCATGTGCAGATGAGGGAGGAGGAGGTGGAGGGGGTGGTTAAATTATTGAGCTAACCCCTTGGTGGGTTTGGGTCACTTCCGAAAGTATGCTCAGTTTGGATTGTGCCGTTGCCTTTATGGATGACCAATTGGCCCAGGTCAGATGATTTAGCGACTTTTTTGCCGTTATCAAGAGCTCTCTGTTTTAAATGATGATTGGAAACAATCTTTCCGTTAACCTTTACAGCCCAATCACCATCATTTGGTACGACGTGCACCACTTTTCTTTTAGACATAAAGAATTTTAAAAATTAGAAGTATTTCCATTAAAGCATATTTTTAAACGATTTAAAGAGATAAGTAGTTTAAACATTGTCTATTGACACAGAAAAGAATTGCTGATAATCTATTAAAGACCTTGAGAAGCCATAATTCTCTCTATGCACCCACTTCAAGAAAAACTGTTGTCCCTTACCGAACAGCATAATTTAGGAGCGCTGACCCTCCGAGAAATCGGAGAGCTGGTCGGTGGTGCGAACAGCCCGCAAAATATCAAACACCATCTGAATCAGCTCGCAAAGCGAGGCTTAATTAAAATTGACAAGAAAAACGAAAAAATAGAACGAATCCGTGCAGGAGAAAATGAAGGATCAAGTCTCATATCTATCCCGATCCTCGGTTCAGCCAATTGCGGGATTGCGACCCAGTTCGCGAATGAAAACCCGGAAGGTTATTTGAAAGTTTCTCCTAAAGTTTTGGGAGACAAGCTGATTCAAAAAACCAAAGATCTTTTTGCATTGCGTGCTATTGGAGCATCGATGAATCGTGCAGAGATTCAAGGAGAATCAATCGATGATGGTGATCTCGTCATTGTTATGAATTCCCAAGAACCCCAAAATGGTGATTATGTGGTCTCGATCATTGAAGGATGCGCTAACATAAAACAATTTTTCCATGATAAGAAAAAGAAGCAAATTATGCTGGTTTCTAAATCCAGCTTAGAAATTCCACCCATCTATATCCATGAAGAGGATTATCAGGAGTACCAAGTAAGTGGTGTTGTAGTTCTCGTCATGAAAAATCCAGATGCGGAAGATTGGGAAGAATGGATGCAAGCGAGTGCGGACGATACATTTGGTTCTTTAGGCCCGATCACCAAAGAAGAATACGATTATTATATGTCTTTACCTGATAAGAAATGATTGAACCGCGACAGGGTGAAATTTATCTCGTTCAATGGAATCCAGCAATCGGTCACGAATTCCAAAAAACTAGACCTGGTGTGGTAATTTCAAGCAATGAAACCATTCAGAAATCCCAGCTCGTGACATTTATGGCCATAACCGCATCAGGGATGCCGCTTGATGAAGATATTTTAATCGAAAAGAACAATATAAATAGGTTGGCACATGACTCGGCAATTAAAGTCCATCACATCAGTTCGTTCGATCGAAAAAGAATCCTTCAATACATTGGTGAAGTAGATCAGGAAACAATGAATGCAATAAAAGAATATCTAAAAGACCACTTTGATCTCTAGGATCTTTTAGAAATTTTTGCTTTCGCCTTCCTCATCACCACCTTCACCTCCCCCTGCGCCTTCATCCACTCATACAACGCCTCCGTCGCCCGCACGTCATCTTCGTTGTAGTCGATCACGTCCTGGAGGATGCGACGGTCTGCTTTTTCGAGCCATTCTTCATACCAGAAGATACTCTGAGCTCCTCCGGCCTTAGCATTGCGCCATTTATAATCAATGAACTTGGACTTCGCCAGGTCTTTGATGGAATAGAAATAGAGCGGAAAGATAACGCTCTTCTTCACATCTTCGAAGAGATCCACCAATCGGCTTTGAAACGTTTCCAGAGCCTCTGAGCTGCCGTAATACTCACCCAGGTCCTTCACGTGCACCTTCTCGTACATCGCGTAGTGATACACCAGGTATTCCTCGTCTTTGATCAGCTCGAGCCAGTCGAGGAACTGCTTCCACATCGCTGCTTCATCGTCTGGTTTTTCTGCCAGGAAATAAAGAAAATATCGCTGTTCGGCAGGGAAATCTTTCACATGGCCGATCTTTGCGAACTTCTTCTCGGGATCACCGGCTACCCAGAATCCAAACAGGTAATCGATGTCCAGGAGCGGGTCGCCTTCGATGTCGAAGAACAGCTGAAGCGGAGCTTCGGGGATCTCAGGAGGTTTTAACCATTTGATTTGCTTATCAAGCAGGGCTTGGGCCTGAAGTTTCCCTCGTTCCAGTCGTTCCGGAGGATTGTAAGGAATCTTCGGCATGGCCTTCACGTCCATCTGAGCCACATCCTGAACTGTGCGAATGCCCAGTTCCCGCAGCTTCGCATGTCCTGAGCTATGGAGGTGTTCGTGATAGATGAGGCAGAGGTCTTGAGCCGCTTCACATTCTTTCAACACCTTGTCGCCCCATGGGCAATCCTTCACCGCCCGACTCCATTCCAGATCCGGTTTTTTGCCGCGTATGATCTCCAGGATCTCTTCAATGCAGGTTTCAGTTTGGGCGATAAGCTTGGTGTCGAAGAGCACGTCTTTTCGTTCGCCGTCTCGGTTGATGATGATCCCCTTTTCGGGAAAGACGCCCTGGACTTGTTTCAGGAGCATCGCGTACAGGCAGAGCTGCATTTTGTGTTCCTTCTTTGGTTCCGTAGTGGATTTGATGTCCACCGGGAGGTAGTGGTAATCGCCGAAGTTCGAAGAGCCAGGCACTTTCTCGAGCAGGTCCGGACGACCGCGGTAGTTCACGCCGGAGTTAGTTCCCTGGAGTTCACCCTGGTAGATGAGCTCAGTCCCCTGCTTCATGAGTTCCAAGGTGTGCATGGAAGCCAGCATCGGGTCGATTTCTTCAACGGCTTCGAATTTCAAGCCATTGATGTATTCCTGTTCGTGCAGCACTCCTTCTTCGACCAGCTTCTGGGCAAGCTCCGACAGCTCCCCTTTCTCGGCGGGATCGCTGAAGCAGTCGTGCCAGATCCAGAGGGGCGTTTTGCTGTAGAGGTAGAAGAGGGAGGGGGTGAAGGTCATATTTATAGTGTGTCTGGATTTTTAAGTCCCTTGCTGACCTCCGTGTGAAGCTTCCGTTCCACTTTTTTGATATCCGGTTCCGCTGGAAGGTTTTCGGGGACGATGCCTCGGCTGATCAAGGTATGCCGAACGCTTTTATGGTTGGTTTCATGTTCGTGTGAAATGTCATTTTCTCGTGAAAGGTTCTTCTCCTTGGTATTGAAGATCGTTATTTCCGTCGCAAAATCCTTGGCTTTGAGGATGATCGTCGGGGCAAAGTCTGCAAGAGGTCGAGCCGGTGGGACGTCCCAGCGCTCTTTCATTTGTTGAGTGGTGCGATTGAAGAGGGCTTTGTCCTCGTAATTGGCATGAGATTCAAAGGTGCTGGTGAACGAGTAGATGAGGTCATTTTTCATGATCGAGGGTGAAAATCTAAAATCGAATTCATTATATACAAATGTACACTTTTTGAAACGCTAAGATATTGACGAACTTGGAAGTCGATATCTGACACATGAAGAATGAACTTGATTTATGAAAAACGGAAGATTATGCTTCCTTAGCAAGTTTAACTTGCCCTGCCCGAGGACTCGGGTCCGATATCTGGGCTTTACTGAGGTAGAGCCCTTTTTGTTTTCTCGAATCACCCGTTGGTTTCTTCTGTTTAACTGAAACAATATCGGATTTTATTCTTTGCGCGTTGATGAGGATATCAGCACAACTTTTTAAATGAGAGGAGATGTGTCCGCCTTTTATGAGGATTACCTTTTTGCCCATTTTTCTCAAATATTTTAAGAGGAGATGAAAATCGCTGTCGCTGGAAAAAAGGCAGATGGTGTCATACTCATCAATCAATCTCATGGCATCCAAGCAGAGTTCCACATCAAAATTGCATTTTGGAATGTTGATATATATGCCCTTATCATCTCTCCCGATACCTTTTTTGTAGACCGTTTGATACGCATCTTTCTCTTCCAAGGGAAGATGGTGTTTTATCCACTGAATAGTCTTCGTAACGTATCGAAAACCAAATCTTTCCGCAAGCACCTTAATATGAAGAGAACCCGGATTACTTGGATCGATACCGTAGTAGAAGAATTTTTTTGAAGAAAACTGATCAATAAATGAAGAAAGATTTTCGATGTTTATCATCAATTGCTCATTTTCGGACATGAGCGTTCCATCTGGTCTCCATACATCTTCCGAAAACCATTTATTTACGTTTCCAAAATCTACAAAAGTAACTATACGACCCAGTTTACTGGTATCAATTCCAAGCTCTCGAAGTCGTAGGTCTTTAAAGTCCATGGAAATAAAAGAGGCTTCCGAAAATTAGCAGATTGAACTTTCAAGTGCCAGGATTTTATTGCTACTTTTGAACAAAAGATTTAAGAAGTATTGACGAGTGCAGGAGTTTGTTACTTTTACACAAATTTAAGAGGAAGGACCGACTGCTTCTTTCGAAAAATACTTCCTACCACTCAAACACCTCCACCAAACTCTGCAGCGCATTCTTAATCCGTCCAACGATGGTCTTTCGCTCCATGATCTTCGGCTGTTGGGGAAGTAAATCCGCAATGTCTTGGCTCGGGGGGAGCTTTTGCGTGTAGATGTATTCGGAAATGACGTGTTCCAGTTTCTTCAGCGGAATATTTTCCGATTCGGCGATCTCTTTGAGGTTCTTCGAACGCTCGCTCGCCCAAAACTGGTTGAAGGCTTTTTCTACGTCTTTAGATTTGTCCACCTTCGGCAGATTTTCTTCAATAAACTTTTTGATGAGCTCTTTCTTTTTTCGGAGTTGAACATCGCGGTCAAAGAGTTTCAAAATCTCATCGGTTTTCTTTTTGCGGACTGCGTTGGAGCTGATGTTCTTCAAGCCAGCCAGGAGCTGGATGATGTAATCAAAGTTCACGATATCCCTTACGGTCAGCTCTAGATCAAAATCAATCTGATCCAACACCGACTCCGCTTCGTTCTCATTTTTCTTGCGTTCTTCATGAATGTCGAGGTACTTGCTTTGATAATCATAAAACTCCTGCTCATTTATCCCCACGTCTTGAAATGAGAATTCCGCGAAGGTTTCCAGCGAGGCTTTCACCCGGAGGAGGTCTCGGAATGATTTTACAAATTCCGCTTTTTCCTCTTCGCCCATCAGGGAATCAACGTCAGCGACGGTCGGAGTTTTCTCCCGCAGTTCTTCGAGTTTTTCTTTGAATTCACGTTTTTGGTCTTCGTAAGGTTTCTTGAAGACGACCTCCTTGGCGTTTTCGTCCCCGAAGAGAGCCAGGGCTTTATCAGTTGCCAGCTTGAGGTTTCGGAAGGAGACGATATTTCCATGAGGCTTGTCGGAATTGAAAAGGCGGTTCGTTCGTGAGTAGGCTTGAATGAGTCCGTGAAATCGTAAATTCTTATCCACGTACAGCGTATTCAATCGTTGGCTATCAAAACCGGTCAGGAACATATTCACCACCAGCACCAAGTCTACCTCTTTGTCCTTAATCCGTTTCTGAAGGTTCTTGTAATAATCGTAAAAACGATCGGTGCTGTAGTTGGTGTCCTGGTTTTTGTTGTAGTCTTGGATGCAGCTCTCCAAAAAATCCCGGGAGTGCTTATTCCCCTGAGTCCCCTCTCCGGCAAACACATCTACGTCCAGCATGTCGGAGCTTTCGTCTTCGTTGGCTTGATAGGTGAAGATGGTGGCGATCTTGAAGTCCTTCGGTTTTTTCTTTTTAAAGAGCTTATAGTATCGCTTCAGCACTGCGACACTTGAGACGGCGAAGAGAGCGTTGAACTTTCCTTTTTTCGTCTTTCGTTTCCAGTCTTCCAAGATGTAGTCGGTAATTTTCTCTAAGCGGGCATCACTTTCCAGCACTTCTTTGGTATCGATCCCTTCGACCAGCGTGTCCGCAAAAATATCCGCGTCCAGGGTATCCGGATTTTTTTGCTTATACTTCCCGACGTACTCCACCGCGAAGCCGAGCACGTTATTGTCGGAAATGGCATGGGTGATGATGTACTTATGAAGGCAGTCGCCGAAGACGTCCTTGGTGGTGACACCGCCATTACTGTTGTCGGCGAAGATGGGAGTGCCGGTAAAGCCGAAGAGCTGCGCTTGCTGGAAAAACCCTTTGATTCGGGCGTGAGTCAGTCCGAACTGACTGCGATGACATTCATCGAAGATGATCACCACCTTTTCATTCGCCAAGGATTCAAACTGCTTGAGGTAGGATTCTCGTCCGATGGCGATATCCAGCTTTTGAATAGTCGTCACGATCAGCTTGGTTTTTTTGTCCTTGAGTTGTTTCACGAGATTGCGCGAGGAGTCGGTACCGTCGACGGATCCATCAGAAAAAGAATTAAATTCCTTCGTCGTCTGAATATCCAGGTCTTTCCGATCCACCACGAAGAGCACCTTTTTCACCTCCTGCATCTTCGAAAGAATTTGGCTCACTTTAAAAGAGGTCAAAGTCTTCCCCGACCCCGTCGTATGCCAGATATATCCGTTCTTCTTCGTTTCTTTCACCCGCTTCTCGATTTCTTTCACGGCGAAGTACTGATATGGACGCATCACCATCGGGATTTTGGTCGCCTCCGCCAGGACGATATGTTCAGCGATCATCTCAGAGACAAAGCACTTTTCCAAAAACGCTTCAGTGAAGTCTTCGAGCTTGGTAATTTTCCGATTCTCTTTGTCGGTCCAATAAAAGGTCTGCTCAAAACTCTGCTGGGGATTATTCGAAAAATATTTGGTATTCACGCCATTGGAGATCACAAAGATCTGCACGTACTCGAAGAGCGTCCCCGAGAACGAGTGTTTATGATAGCGCTGGATCTGATTAAACGCCTCCTTCATCTCCATCCCCCGGCGCTTGAGCTCGACCTGTACAAGCGGCAGACCGTTGATGAGCAAGGTGACATCATATCGGTTTTCATACCGTCCCGTCTGCGTGATCTGCTGTGTCACCTGGTACTCGTTTTTGCAAGAATTCTCCATGTTAAAAAACCGTACGTAAAACGTCTCACCATTGTCACGAGCCAACATAAAACGGTCACGAAGGGTCTTAGCTTTATGAAACCGGTCGCCTTTTTTGAGATGATTCAGAATGCGTTTGAATTCGGTATCTGAAAAAGTCGTCTTATTGAACCGTTCGAGTTGAGTCCGAAGATTCTCCTCCAATTGAACACTTCCTTCCAGCTTCACCGACGCAAAACCCAGCCGATTGAGCTGAGAGATTAAGGTTTTTTCCAATTCCGATTCCGATTGATGAGCCATAGTGACAAGTTAACCGATGTTATTTTCGATAGAATTTTTCAATTGTTCTTTATAAGAAATGGGATCCTGCTCGAATAATGCCCTGCTGAATGAAATTATGCCATCTAAAGGGTATTCGTCATCTAAGATTTGATTGAATTCGGCATTATCTTCATACTTTGTTTCTTCGAAAGGGCTCAAGTCTGCACTGAAGTAAATTTTTAACAAATACTGAGCTGAGCTATCTGTAACTTGAGCTATAAAATCAGCAAGAATGATACTACTGCACTCTTTTTTAGGAGAAGACTTTCCATGTGAAATATCACCTCTTGCATTCCTAATTTCTGTCATACGCAAGATTAAATTAGATACTTTTGAAAGAAATTCTTGTTCATGAGATTCCGATTGAGGAATGCTATCTAACGCCTTTTCAAATAATTTTCTTGGCTCATGAGCGTCTCTACCTTTTTCTACGTATTGGATACCTAATTTATCTAAAATTGTCTTAGAAACTCCTTCAATTAATGATTTACAACTTTCTATAGAAATATCAGGCATTATTTCAATATTTTCTTCAATTTTGTCAATTATACTATGATAGTATTGAAATTCAGGAAATCTCTCTTTGTTCTCGTTAATTAATTTTCTAGTCTTGTCCAAGATGATTTTTTTAAACAAAAAGTTGTTGCATCAGCCCCTTCTTCCATTTCTCCGCCTTCTTAATCTGCTTCGCTCGGTCTTCGATGAATGTATCAATGGAGCTGAGGAAGTTGGCGATCTTTTGTTGTTCGGGTAAAGATGGAAGTTTTACTTTGCAGTGACTGATTTCGCCCAAATTGATTTTTTTCGGAAATGCGACATGAATTGCTCTCTTCCAAAGTTCTCTTTGAAAATTCATTGAATGGATGTAGTGAGTCAAAAATCGGGACATCACTTCTGAGTTTGATTTTATAAGAGCTAAGCTAACATAAAAGGAAGCTCTTATATCCCAGTCAATTAATCGGGCAGTACCAATATCACCAATACGAGTCATTAATATATCTCCTTTTTCCAGTCTTACTCGTTTGTTTTCATTTTCAAAAACTTCCTCAGAAATATATTTTGATTGAGAAAAATTGTTTGCAGTCAGATGTTCTACGCTATAAAAAGGGACACCTTCTTTAACATACTTTGGTGTTTGATGTGTGCCGTCATAAATTTTCGCTACCTCTCCCAACTTCTTCTCCTCCCACTCGGGAAAATCATTCCCATCATCAGCCTTGAATCGAATCTCCTGGCTGAAGATCTGTTGCATCATGCCTTTTTTATACTTCTCCAGCTGCTCTTTTTCTCGCTTGAGGTTTTCAATCCAGTCGTCCACGGTGGAGAGGAAGTCTGCGATTTTCTGTTGTTCGGGGAGGGTGGGAAAAGGAATTTGTACACTTTTTATGCCAATAATGGTCAGTGCTTTTTGTGTAGAACCAATTACCCCTTTTAGTAAATCTCGGCGATGAAAATCTAAATTCAATTCAAGAAAAATGCTATTAACTATCGGGTTCTTCATCCAAATTAAATTTCCATCTTTAAAGTAAAAATCATATTCAAGGTTTACTCTAAATATGTTTCCTAGTGTTCCTACTGAAGTAATAAGTATGTCACCTGACTGAGGTGCTCCAAATTTTTTTTTAAACTCGAAGAACTTGCTTGGTTTAATAAATAAAACATCAGAAGCAACTCGACTTCTTTTCAATTCAGAAATTTCTTTACCCCTGAAAAACGGAATGCCATCAGGCACGTAATCGGACAAAAAAACTCTTTTACTAGAAGTGATTTCTGCTATATCACCCAAACTCTTCTCCTCCCACTCACCAGTAAACTCCGGAAACCGAAGCCTTGGTACATTCTTCCCACCCGATGTTTTTGTAACAGTAGCCATTCTTAAAAAGGGTGAGCAATTTTCAGTTCATCACAAAAAGTGAGGATTTTTTTCTTGAGACCTTCCTCCTCATCATTCAACTTCTTCAACTCCTTCGCCACCACCTGTATATCCACCGCCTCCTCTTCCTCAAAGGTATCCACATACCTCGGAATATTTAGGTTGTACTCGTTTTCCCGAATCTCCTCCATGCTCGCTCGATGCGAATACTTCTCGATCTCTTTGCGCTCCGCATAGGCCTCAAAAATTTTCTGAAGGTTCTCATCCGTGAGCCGGTTCTGGTTTTTCCCCCGTTCAAATTCCCGTGAAGCATCGATGAACAAAATATCCTCGTCTTCCTTTCGGCACTTTTTAAACACCATCACCGTGGCAGGGATGGACGTACCATAAAAGAGATTCGGAGGCAGTCCAATGACCGCGTCGAGAGAGTTTTGATTTTCAATAATGTACTTGCGAATATGACCCTCAGCACCAGACCGAAACAAGGCTCCATGAGGCAACACAATCGCCATCGTCCCATTGTCCGCCAAATGATGAAGCATGTGTGTCACGAAGGCATAGTCCGCGGCGCTCTTCGGCGCGAGACGGCCATACTGAGAGAATCGGTCGTCATGTACCAGCTGTGGATCAACATCACTCTTCCAGTTCGCCGAAAATGGTGGATTCGCCACGATAGCCTCCGCCTTCAGATCAGCATGCATGTCCTCCATGAGCGTGTCCCCATGGCGAATATCAAAATTTTCATAATGAACCCCGTGCAGGATCATGTTCATCCTGCCGAGATTGTAGGTCGTCGGATTCAGCTCTTGACCATAGTAGTGGCCCACATCGGCATACTCCGCCACTCGCAGCAATAAAGACCCTGACCCACAGGTCGGATCGTACACCGAGCGAAGACGTTTTTTATCCAGAGAAACAATCCGAGCCAACAGACGAGACACCTGCGCGGGAGTGTAAAACTCTCCCCCTTTCTTCCCCGCCCCCGCCGCGAATTCCCCAATAAGATACTCATAAGCATCCCCGAGGAGATCACCCTTCGCGTCCTCCAACCGAAAATCAATTTCGTTCAAGTGCTTGAGGATGTCCACAATCACCTCATTCTTCTGATTCTCACGAGACCCCAGCTTGTTCGAAGTCAGATCAACATCATCGAAAAGACCTTTGAAATCATCTTCACTGTCCGTCCCCATAGATGTCTGCTCGATAGAGTTCAAGACATTCTTCAAGTCTTCCAAAATAAAAGTACTGTCATCACCCTTGATCTGCCCACTCCCCTTTTTGACAAGATACGAAAACAACTCCTTTGGCTTTAAGAAAAACCCCAAATGACCAAGACAGGCCATCTTTACTTCCTCAATCATTTCCTTTCCCTCCGCAGTTTTCTGATTGATCTCAGCGTACTTTACATCATCGCTCGCCAGCAGTTTTTCATTGGCATACCGCTCCAACCGTTCCGACAAATACTTATAAAAAATGAACCCGAGAATATAATTCTTATACTCATCCGCGTTCATCTTCCCCCGAAGCAGATTGGCCACCCCCCAGAGCTGTTTTTCTAAGAGTCGTTTTTGTTCTTCGGACATGAGGTGGGGGTGTTAGGTGAGTTTATTGTAGGGGTTTGAAATTTTTAGACAATTGAAATTCCCCCCTGATATGAGGGGCGCTTCATCAATTTTTCATAAAACTCATGATTCTCTAAAAATTCGTTTCTGCGAGAAGGCTTCCATTTTCGCATTTCTTGTCTTCGCATCTCAATTCACCAATGAGCCATATATTCTCTTCCTGATTCTTTTTCACGCTCGTCGCTCTCCATTTTTCAATCACTTGCCGATCATTTTTTAAATAGCGGAGGAAAAAATAGAAGCCCCTACTCGACACAAACTCTTCATCTTTATTGATCGAAGAATCATATGCCAAATCTCTGATGGTCACTTTCCCATCTACATGATTCATAAAATGCTCCAGTTCCTTCTCTGAGAACACAGGTTCATTTTTTATGACTCTATCCAGCAAATTCCTGGCGCCTCCAAAATCTCTGTTGTTTAATTCAGTAACAAATCTCTGCAAAGGAACAGATGCATCTTTCCAAAGCTTGTTTTCTTGATCACCAAAATCTACATTTTGAATAATGTTGTTGTCTCCGTTTATTTGTTGAACTGAATTGTTGTCACCAACTATGCTGGCTTGTTGAGAGTATCCTGAAGATACAAACAAACCTAAAGCTGTTAATAGTAATCCAAGTATACCGATTATAATTGTTGGTTTTTTCCACCAAAGAGAAATCATTCGAGTCTTTATATGCATCAAAAAACATAATAACCATTGAATAATGAAAAGCTATTGTTAATTTTTGATGAAACACCAAGCCTAGAAATGTATTAAAAACCTTGCTAGACTTAAATATGAAGCACAAACTTATTCCAATGACATACACCAAAGAACATGCAGGCAAATGGCTTGCTGTGAGAAACCATAAAGAGGTAGTAGCCTACGCGAGCTCATTAAAAGCCTTGTTAAAAAAACTTGATAAAGTCGAGGATAGAGAAAAGCTTGAAATTGGACCTATTGGGAAACATATTTTTGCTGGTTAATGGAATTTTTATACAGAAAATACACTTTAGAAAGTGGCGAGATTGTTTATAGGCCTGAAGTTTCAGTTTTAGTAGAAGCAGATAAGACAAGACAGACAGTCGGCCCGTGTTTGTTAGATACGGGTTCAGATAAATGCATTTTTTCTTTAGAATTTGCAGAAATTTTTAATCACAAAATAGATCTAAAGTCTAAAATGAAAACTAGTGCTGCTGGAGGTGATACATTTTATATTTATCCCTCACCAAAGCCGGTCCAAATCACTATCTCACAAGATGGCTTTCGTGCCAAAAGTTGGAAAACACACATTTTTTATGCTGAAAAACAGGAACCGGTTATTTTAGGTTTTTTTGGTTTTATAAATCAATTCGATAAAATTGTTTTTAAGCCAAAAGAGAAAAAATTTACTTTAAACTAGTTCACCCCCCCCCATCCCCCCAATTCATCACCGCCTGCCGCTGCCTCCTCCGACAGTCCCAATCCCCTTTGTGACAGTGAATTTTGATCTGGGAAATGTATCGTTTGATCTGCCACGCGTTGATAGATCTTAAATTTAGCCCCCCCACCTCCCCACATACTCCTCCACATCAAACTTCCGCTTCGCGCCCTTGTCATTCATATACCGCACCTTCCCAAAGACCTCCCGCTCGCCCCAGGCACGATCGTGGACGCCGCCGATAGACCAGGCAATGCCGACGTAGCCGTTGGAGTCGCGCCCGTCGAGCTCCCACTTGTCATTCAGATTGATGGCGATCTTCATCGCCTCTTCAGGTGATTTGGTCCATTCGAGGATCTTCTTGCCCCAGTACATCCGCATGTAGCCATGCATTTTCCCCGTCTGGAGCATCTGCCGCTGGCAGGCGTTCCAAAGCGGATCATGCGTGCGGGCTTCTTCGAATTCTTTCAAGGTGTACACAAACTCCCGGTCGTCACCGCGATGCTCATCGAGCGTCTTCTTCGCCCAGTCGGGAAACCCTTTCGGAGTGTCATAATTCGGATTGTAAAAGCAAAAATTGTCGGCCAGTTCGCGGCGAACGATGAGCTCTTCGAGAAAGCTTTCTTGAGCGGTGATGTTCTTCTCAAACGCCTGCGCCTCGAGCGCCACCCGTTGCGCGGAAATCATCCCGAAGTGCAGGTAGGGCGAGAGGTTCGAGAGCACGTCTTCATTGGGGTCGTTGCGCTTTTCATAGTCCGGCAATTTCTGCTCCAAAAACTTTTTGAGCATCCGATGCGCCGCCTTCTCTCCCGGCTTGATCCAGTCCACCGGCTCCACGCTCCGATCCATTTCCAAAAACTGCTCGACCTTCGCCCAGTCCACCGCCTTCACCTTCTTTTGCCATTCCGGTGAATGCTTCGCGAGCTTCGGAAACTCCTCCAAGAATTCGTCCAACTTTTTGTGAATCTTCGGCCGCAGCGTGTAAGCCCCAAACTCCAGCTTCGGAGACGCCTCCCAGACCGGCACAATGTTGCGCGTGTCCACCTCGACCATCGGCACCTTCAGCTGCTTCGCGATCGACTCGCGCCATTTCCTCGGCAAGCGTAAGGGAGTGAAATCTGTCACCACGCCGCCGATTTTTTCCCGTTGGATGAACTTCGGCAGTTCCTCTATGGGATCACCCAGGATGGCAAAAAAGGGAATGCCCTTCTTCCTCAGCTCTTCCTCGACCTCCTTCAACCCCTCGATCATAAAATGGTGCTGCCGCCAGGCGGAATCCAAAAAAGTCTCGGGGAACACATAGCATACCGCCAGTGCCTGCCCATGCTTCTTGGCCATCTCCTGAGCATACAGAAGCGCCCAGTTGTCATGCGCGCGCCGGTCCCGGTCCATCCAATACAGGAGTGGCCCTTGGGCATAATCGATGGTGTTCAGCCTGCGGGCGCGCTTGGGGTTCATGTGATCCAGTTAGGGTCTTTGAATCATCAGCATGACTCATCCTACCACTCGGTCTTTCTCTTTCGGAGCACTTTCAGGGATGAGAACCGACCATGACCTACTTCTTTTGAACTTGTTCCATTTTCGAACAGGTTGCTTTTTCAGACAATTCGCCCTCCCGACATTCGACAAAAAGAATAACGAGATCTTCTCTTGTGGTCATACCCACCAGCCAACCGACAACCATCTACCCATTCATCACCCACACCCCATACGTGAGATAGGTCGCAAAACTCACCCAGCCAAAGTACGGCAACAGCAACAGCGAAGCCTTTTTGGAAACCGGCCAGAGCAGTACGATCAATGAAAGCGTGGTCAGGTTGAGCACATTCATCTCGATAAACGCCGCCAGGACTTGTCGTTGGGCAAAGAAAAGGTAAGACCAGAACACATTCAGCATCAGGTTGAAACGGTAGAGGCCATTGATCACCCAGTGTCGCATGCGCGAAATATTGAACACGCCCCAAAACGTGAGAGCGGATAAAGCTCCACACACATAGATGATCGTCCATGCCGGGCCGAAGACCGAGTTTGGCGGAGTCAGTTCGGGCTTTTGCAAGTTCACATACCAGTCTTCCAGACCCATATTGGTAAAAACACTGCCCAGTACGGCTGCTGCGAACACCAGGAGGGGGATGACGACCTTATAGGTTTTAACCATAGCAAAGAACAACAAAAGCCATTGTATCGAGAAATGAAGCCCCAGGTCAAACGAACCGCGGGTTTACCGTTCTTCAATCGTAATAATCCCATTGGTCAGACCACGGAAGATCTGATAATCCCGATAGGCTTGTTGTTCACCAGATCGATCCCCTTCACCGGTGACTTCCAGGGTAAACGACGTTTCGCCACAGATCCCCGCGACAGCCCGCCTTGTTCCGCTTTTGAGGTTCACAATGGTCTGACCGGGCTTCAGGGAAGCCACCTGAAGCTGAGCCAAGAAATCCTTTCCTTGGACGCCATCTTTGAGGATCCACCCATCATCCATCAAACCATGCACAAGCCAGTCGGAATCCACCGTCATATCCCCTCCTTCATCGCCGAAAACCTTGTCAAAAACATAGCTCATGCCAAACCGTTCCGGGCCGTTTCCAGAATGACGCTCCTTCAAGCGATACAAACACTTGGAGGCAGGATCAAACACAAAGTATCCCGGATCCATCCAGTCGACGACTCTTTGAAAATACTCACGCTGTCGGTTGATTTCACTCATGAGGGGTGGAAAAAGCAGGGGTATTCTAATTCCCCGTCGATTTTTGGCAAGCATTGCAAAAAAAGCCCCATCAGGGGCTTTCCTTGAAAAGTCAAAAACGAAAAAGAACTACGCTCCTTTGAGCATATCCTGAAACTTCGCCATGGCATCAGCCTTTCGAGCCTTCGCTTTGGCCTTGTTTCGTCGCTTGTACATCGGAGAATGAGGAGGGTTGATCCCGACCAAACCATGCTGGCGGGCCTTTCCACTTTTATTGCTCATAGAGAGGTATTAGGTGCTTGTAGCTTGTAGGGAGTAGAGGTAATCTAAATCTGAAACAAACCCTAAAGCCAAGGGATATTATCTCACATTCGTTTAAATGTCAAAGAGTGACCATTCATCCGGAGCTGAGCGGGATAACTCCCCTTTGAAGGGGTCGGGGGTTGCAGGGGCGAAGGAAGCCCAAAAACGCATCGAAAAGCTCAAAGAATTCCTCAAGAAATGGAACTATGAGTACTTTATCGAGAGCAAAACCGGTATTTCCGAGGAAGCAAGAGACCAAATCAAGCGTGAACTGGAGGATTTGGAGCGGGAGTACCCCGAATTTATCACCCCTGACTCCCCTACCCAGCGTGTGGGAGCCCCTTTATCAGGCAAACTCGCCAAGGTGCGCCACCAGTACCGCAAGCAAAGCCTCCAAGACGTTTTTAATTGGGAAGAAATCAAAGAATGGGAAGACCGCATGCAGCGGATTTTGCCCAAAGAACACTTCGAATATGTGAGCGAACTGAAAATCGACGGGCTGAACATCAGCCTCTGGTACGAAGGAGGCAAGTTGGTGCGCGCTTTGACCCGCGGCGACGGTGAATTCGGCGAAGATATCACCCATACCATCCGCACCATCGAGTCCATCCCCCTGGAACTCGACGACCCCATCACCGCCGAAATCTCCGGCGAGGTTTTTATGAGTAAAAAGGCATTTGAGGAATTGAATTCTGGAGCGAATGCTGAGATGGGAATTTCCTCCTCTTTTAAGGGGCTGGGGATGGAAGGGGCATTCGCCAACCCCCGCAACGCCGCCGCCGGCTCCGTCCGCCAACTCGACCCCGCCATCGCGGCCAGTCGAAACCTGAGCGCTTTTTTCTACAACCTCAAAATGAGCGACAAAAACCTCGACCAAGACGAGGTGCTCACCACCCTCAAACAATTGGGCATGCCCACGGAAGCCCACTGGAAGCTGCACAAAAAGCTGGAAGACATCCAGTCTTTCATCGACCACTGGACGAAGAAACGGGATTCCCTGCCGTACGGGATCGACGGGATCGTGATCAAGGTCAACAACGCCGGACATCAGGACCGACTCGGTTCTACCGCCAAAGCTCCGCGCTGGGCCGTCGCCTACAAATTCCCGGCCAGTCAGTCGACGACAGTGGTGGAAGATGTGGTGTTTCAGGTCGGAAGAACAGGAGCAGTGACCCCGGTGGCCGAGCTCCGCCCCACCTTTCTCGATGGTTCCACGGTCTCCCGTGCCACCCTCCACAATGAAGACGAGATCATCCGCAAGGACGTGCGCATCGGCGATACGGTCATCATCCACAAAGCGGGCGACATCATCCCCGAGGTCGTCCAGGTCCTGTCCGAACTCCGCACCGGCAAAGAGAAGAAGGTACACTACCCCAAGCACTGTCCGGTCTGTGATACCGATCTGGTCCGTGCCGAAGGAGAATCAGCCCATCGATGCGTGAATCCCGAATGTCCCGGCAAAACCCGTGAACAGTTATACCACTTCGTTTCCAAAAAAGGCTTCGATATCGATGCCCTGGGAGAAAAAATCATCGACCAGCTCATCGACCGCAGCCTCATCGTCACCCCGGCCGATATCTTCCATCTGACCTACGAAGAAATCTACTCCCTGGACCTATTCGAACAAAAGCGCACGGAGAATTTGCTCAACGCCATCGAGGCTTCAAAACATATCCCCTTGTCCCGTTTTCTGTTCGCTTTGGGGATTCGCCACCTCGGTGAAAAAACCGCTCGCGACCTCGTCCCCGAACTCCAGCGCACCCTTCACTTCAAAAAAGAAAAGAAAAAGGCATCCGCCTCCACCGAACAAAGTTCACTCTTTGGCGAAGAAGAGGCCGCTGAATCAGTGGAATACATCACGCCTGAAGACCTGCTTCACTCCATCCAGCACGATCAGGAAACCTGGGAGAAGCTCGACACCGTGGAAGGAATAGGCCCCAAGGTCATTGAGTCTATGCGGGAATGGTTCAAGGCCCGCGAACACCAGCACGTCCTCAAAAAACTCAGCGAATACGGAGTACGGCTGATGAAAGAAACCTTCGTGAATGAGCATGACCCCGTCTTCGACGGCAAGACCTTCGTCATCACCGGATCGTTCGATGCTTTTTCCCGTGAGGAATTAAAATCCATCATCCTCCGTAAAGGCGGCAAGGTCAGCGGAAGCGTCACTTCGAAAACCCATGTCCTCCTCGCCGGCGAAGCGCCAGGTTCCAAGCTGAAAAAAGCCCAGGAGCTGGGGGTTCAGATCTGGGATGAGGAGAAGGTTACAAATATTTTTTCATCCGGAAAATCACCAGCAACCCGATCATCGTCGTGACCATCGTTCCCAAGACGATCCAGAATGCGTTCGGATGTTGAGCTAGGGGCAGATTGATATTCATCCCATACACGCCTGTCAGCAGGGTGAGAGGGAGCATGGTCACCGAGAAAATCGTCAAAATCTTCATCACCCGGTTCGTGTTGTGGGAGGTCAGGGACTCGTTGGCGTCATCGAGGGTATCAATGGTTTCACTCATGGACTCCAAATTGTTTTTGGCGCGGTTGATCTTGTCGGCGACGTTGTCGAAGTAGAGCTCGAGCTTTTTGTTGATGAACCGCTTGTGCAGATGTTCGAGCGCCAAGATGATCGGCGTATGCGGGAGCAGCGCGCGGCGGAGATTAATGATCTGCCGTTTGACCGACATGATGTCGTAGAGACGATCTTTCATGATCTTTCCCTCGAAGATCTCTTCTTCGATTTCCCGGATGGATCGGATCAGCTGGGAAATATAAATGTTGTAGATATCAAAGAGTTCGTCGATCAGCAGGTACAGCAAGTATCCCGAACCTCGGCGAAAAATCTTCCGCTTCTCATCGTTTTTTTCTTCCAGCGTTTCAAAAAAATCATCGAGGCGCTTCAGCTTTCCATTGCTGAGGGTGATGATGAAGTGCTGTCCTATGAAGACATTCAAAGAGGCAATGGTGATGTTTTCTGTCCTGGCATCGCGCACTGGAAAATGAAACACCACGAACACATAGTCATCGTATTCTTCTATTTTCGGAGATTCGGTTTTCGAGAGACAGTCCTCCAAGTCCAACTCGTGAAACCCGTGTTCCTTTTGGAGGCCTTCCAGGGTCTCAATGTTCGGATTGGTGATGTTTCTCCAGACCAGTTTTCCGGATCGGATGGATTCTTCGGAAACCATAAAAGGAGCTTATTCTCCCGTATAGTAAAGCACATCGCCTGGAATAGGATCAACTTCACCTTGTGAAAGCATGCGAAAAAAGGTCTATTCTTTTTTTTGAGAATGCTTTGATCTGCGGATCGGGAGTGAGAAAACAAACACACTGCCTTTGTACGGGACCGATGACACCAGCTTCACATCACCCCCGAGCAATTTTGCCAGCTGACGGCTAATGGGAAGCCCCAACCCCGTTCCTCTTGTTTGCATAGACTGGTGTCCCAAATACTGTTCAAACGATTTGAAGATTCGTTGATGCTGATGCTTGGGAATACCCACCCCGCTGTCTTGAATATAAAAATAGAGCTTTCCCGAGAATTTGTGGGACAAGGTCCGGGATTTGATCGAGAGCACGATGGTTCCCTCCTCGGTAAACTTGATGGCGTTTCCGATGAGATTGGTGAGGATTTGACGGATCGCGTTTGGATCAGAAAACAGTTTTTTGGGGATTTCTTCGGCAATCTGGCATTCGAGCTTCAGGCCCTTCTTGTCCGCGAGCACGCGATAGGTTTCGATGAGTTCGTTCAACAGGGAACTGAGGGAAAAGGACTTTTCGTGGATTTGGTATTTATTCTGCTCCATTTGGATCAGCTGCAGGGTTTCGGTGATCATGTTCAGCAGATGGACGGCGTTCTTTTCAATGACCGACACGTACTTATCTTTTTGTTCGGGAGAGAGGTCCTGTTCTTCTTGCAGTAGTTCAGCGAACCCTCGGATCGCTGTCAGAGGTGTGCGCAGCTCATGGCTCATTTTGGAAAGAAAGGCCGCCTTCGCCTGATGCAGTTCGATGGCCTTCTGCTTTTCTTTTTCCAACTGCTGGGTGCGTTGGTACACCATTTCTTCGAGATTACTGGTATAGTCCTGGACCTTTTGCTGGAGCTCCAGATGGCTGGTCATATTTCGGATGACCGCAATGGCCAATTTTTTTTGGCCATGATGAAAGGTCTTTGTCCTCCAGGAAAATGAAAGAAACCGCCCTTTATACTTGATGCGCGTCGAAAAATCTTTTTCCTGAAAAATCCGATCGATCATTTGCTGTCGCGTCACTCGACCGTCAAATAAGCAGCATTCGTCGATATTTTTCCCAGTAAACCGCTTGGTCGAATACCCCAAATGCTTCCGCAACGACCGGTTGACGTACTCGACCGTGCCCTGTTGGTCAATGATGAGCAAAATATCCTCCATTTCTTCAAACAGTTCGCGATAGGTGTCCAAACTGCCGATAAAGGGCTGATGGTGTTTCATGAAAAATACGTAACCAACCGCGAAGCGAGCTCCTTGGGCGTGAGCTCCGATTTCACCCAGTAGTCCATGACCTGTTCGTCCAGCTCAGAAAGCTCAAAAGTCCCCGGGTTCACATTGCTGATGATAATGATCGGAATCGCTTGGACCCGTTCATTCAAGCGAAGCATCGACAGGACTTCTCTGCCGTCAGCCAACGGCATCATCAGGTCAAGCAGGATCAAGTCTACCGGGTGTTCGAGCGAGGTCTTTATCCCGTCAAACCCATTCGCAGCTGTCAAAACCGTAAACCCCGCTTTCTCCAAAGCAATCCTGTACAAGGTCTTGATATCTTCGTCGTCTTCGATGAGGAGGATCTTTTGACTCATAGCTTGTAGCTGGTAGGAACGGAGCTTGTAGTATTGTATTCCTACAACCTACAAGCTACAACCTACAAGCTACTTTTCCAGCATTTTCTTCAAATACACCCCGGTGTGGCTTTTCTTATTCTTCGCCACTTCCTCAGGAGTCCCGATGGCCACGATGTTGCCTCCCCCTTCCCCTCCTTCCGGGCCGAGGTCGATGATCCAGTCGGCACATTTGATCACGTCGAGGTTGTGCTCAATGATGACGATGGTATTCCCGCTGTCGACGAGGGTTTGCAAGACATGGAGCAGCTTAGCCACGTCGTCGAAATGAAGACCCGTGGTCGGTTCGTCGAGGACATAAATAGTCTTTCCCGTCGAACGCTTGGACAGCTCATTGGCCAATTTAATACGCTGGGCTTCTCCTCCGGAAAGGGTCGTTGCCGGTTGGCCGAGGGTAATGTAGTCGAGCCCCACCGCCGTCAGCGTTTCCAGCTTCTTCTTGATGTCCGGGATGTGGCTAAAAAATTCCAGAGCTTCGATCACGGACATATTGAGCACATCGGAGATATTCTTGCCGCGCCAGGTGATTTCGAGAGCTTCTTTGTTGTATCGCTTACCTCCACAGACTTCACAGGCGACATAGATATCGGGCATGAAGTGCATTTCGATTTTCTTTAGCCCGTCTCCCCGACATTCTTCACAGCGTCCGCCTTTCACATTGAAGCTAAACCGCCCAGACTTGTAGCCGCGCAGCTTCGCTTCTGGCGTACTGGCATAGAGATCACGGATGAAGGAAAAGAGTCCCGTATACGTAGCCGCATTGGAACGCGGCGTCCTTCCGATCGGAGACTGGTCGATATTGATGATTTTATCGAGGTTTTCAATCCCGAGGATCTCATCATGCTCCCCAGCGACGGTTTTGGCTTTATTCAGATCATGGTTCAATTTTTTTACCAGGATATGGTTGATGAGGGACGACTTGCCAGATCCGGATACTCCGGTGACACAAGTCAAGAGCCCCAGGGGGATTTCCACGTCGAGGTTCCTCAAGTTGTGTTCCCGGGCGCCTTTGATGACCAAGTGCTTGCCATTGCCTTTTCGACGCTCGTGCGCGATCTCGATTTTTCGACGGCCGCTCAAAAACTGTCCCGTGATCGAGTCAGGATGCTTCATGATTTCCTTGGGGGTCCCTTCGGCGATGATCTTTCCGCCGTACTTCCCAGCGCCGGGTCCCACATCCAGGATGTAGTCGGCCTGGGCGATGATGTCTTCGTCGTGTTCCACCACCAGGACGGTATTCCCCAGATCGCGAAGCTTGAGCAGTGTGGCAATGAGTCGGTCATTATCCCGTTGGTGAAGACCGATGGAAGGTTCATCGAGCACATAGAGCACGCCCTGGAGTTGCGACCCGATCTGAGTCGCCAGACGGATACGCTGGGCTTCCCCGCCGGAGAGCGTGTTTGCCACACGACTGAGGGTGAGGTATTCCAGCCCGACATCGATCAAAAACTGGAGGCGTTCTCGCACTTCTTTTAAAATCCCTTCGGCGATTTTCTTTTCCGAAGCCGACAGTTTGAGTGATTGAAAGAACTCCAAGATGCGGTTGACGGACAAATCCGTCACTTCGATGATGTCCCGATCCCCCACTTTCACCGCCAACGATTCCGGTTTCAATCGCTTCTTGTCGCACTTCGGACAGTCCAAGACACTCATGAACTGCTCGATCTTTTTATGGACGTAGTTGGAGTCTGTTTCAGTATATCGCCGTTCGAGATTGGGGATCACCCCTTCAAAGCTGGTCTTGATCTCTCCGTCGAAACGGTCGGAGCTAAAGTTCATCGAATAGGTGTTTTCAGGGTCCCCATTCAAAATAAGATCGATGTGCTCATCCTCCAATTCCTTCACTGGCACATGGAGTGAAAACCCATGCTTCTTTGCCACTTGTTCGAGCATTTTGTTGTACCAGGTCATCTTCGAATTGGTAGAACTCCAGGGCAAAATAGCACCTTCTGCCAGTGTCAGGCGTTCGTTGGGGATGACCATCTTCCGGTCGATCTTCAGCTTCGTTCCGAGTCCATGGCATTCTTCACAGGCCCCATGAGGAGAATTAAACGAAAAGATACGCGGATGGATTTCCGGAATATTGATATCACAATCCGCGCAAGAATAATTTTCAGAGAACAGCGCATCCTTTTCTTCATCGACATTAAAGATCGTCAGGAGCCCATTTCCATGGTTGAAGGCCAGCTCCAAAGAATCCGCCAAACGGGTGCGGTCGGGGTTCGGCTCTTCGATCTGCTGACCGGATTTCAGTGTCGTCACCTTCGGCTTGAAATCCTTCACCACCAAACGGTCGATGACGATCTCGATATCGTGCTTTTTCTTGGGATCAAGAGTGATTTCATCGATAACGCTATAGATCGCTCCGTCCAGACGGTAGCGCACAAAACCATCTTTTTTGATCTGGTTAAAGACCGCCGCGTGTTCCCCTTTTTTGCCGCGAACCACCGGAGAAAGGATCATAAACTTCGTCCCTTCTTTCATTTCTTCGATTTTGTCGATCACCTGACTCACCGACTGCCGGTCGATCTTCTTGCCGCAGTTCGGACAGTGCGCGATCCCGATCTTCGCAAACAACAGTCTTAAATAGTCATAAATTTCCGTGACTGTCCCCACCGTGGAACGGGGGTTTCGCGAGGTTGTTTTCTGATCAATGGCGATGGCTGGAGAAAGCCCTTTGATTTCATCCACCTCCGGTTTTTCCATGAGGTTCAAGAACTGCCGAGCATAGGTCGACAGACTTTCCACATATCGTCGCTGCCCTTCCGCAAAAATCGTGTCAAACGCCAAAGATGATTTCCCCGAACCGGACAGCCCGGTAATCACCGTTAATTTATCTCGTGGGATCTCCACGGACACGTTTTTCAGGTTGTGCACCCGAGCGCCTTTGACGACAATCTTGCTTTCACTCATACAAATCAGCTTAATTTTAGTGCAAAGGCCATTCTAGCACCACTTTTCGCTTTCCCAAAGGGAAAAACACAATAACGATAGACGATAGACGATAGACGATGAAAGAGAATTCGTTCCCTACCGCTCATCGTTCATTGTTTATCGTCCATAGTTCCCTCTTCTTCGCAACGTCATTCTCTAGCCTCTGCCCACCCCCTCTCCTACAATTTTTACAAACCAACTTTCTCTATGAAATCCCTCTGGCTTCGCGGCTTGATCACCCTTCTCTTGTGCTGGAGTTTTGTACTTCCAGCCTTTGCTCAAAATCGAGGCGAACAGCCCGTTGTCCCCCCCGGACAGCCAGCCCCTGCCGAATCCACAGATCCTTGTGCTCAGCTCAACATTCAAATCCCATCCGACGTGAACCTAGAAGCTTCGGAAGATCAGGTGGTCGTTATTTTGACCGAAAGCATCAGGTCAAATGGCCTCGCCCTATCGTGTGGAAGAGTGGTCGAGTGCATTCGTAATGAAATTGCCGGAGCGAAAAAAGAGGATGGCACTCGGAAGTATGACAGCGCTACCGCTCGGAGACTGGAGAACTACCTTCTTCAGACGAATTACCAAGCCTGCATCGTTTCCGGACGTGACGGCTTGGACTTGCTGAATAACTACGCCAGCATGGTCTATGGCTGGATTGCCGGGATCGTGGGGTCGATCTGTATCCTGATCATCGTCGTCAGTGGGATCCAGATCTCTCTCGGAGGACTGAGTCCTGACGAAGTGGGATCTGCCAAAGAACGCGTCTCCCGATCGCTGGTCGGACTGGCCGTGCTCTTCCTCTCCGCCTTCATCCTCTACTCGATTAATCCTACCTTTTTTAGCTGATGAAAAAATTCCTGATCATCCTGGCGGCATTGAGCGCATTCATGATGGGAGTCCCTCCCACACAGGCTTTTGACTCTGTTTTTGATGGGGTTGATGAAGCAGTCGAGAATGCTGCGCAATCCGTCACAGACGCAGTGCAAGAAGCAGTTGAGGCAACTCGTACAAAGCCCTCAGAAATCTATCAGGGAGGTTTTTTCAACGCCCAAGGAGAGGGGCGTTACGATCTTGCTCAAGTAGTCGATGTTTTCCTCCCCGGAGTCGCCCGCTGGATCGCTGGATTTTTGGCGGCTTTAGCCGTGATCTTCCTCATCTATGCCGGTATTCAGTTCCTCATTGCCGGAGGGGAAGAAGAAAAGATTTCCGAAGCGATCAAAACGGCTCTGTATGTGGTGGCCGGACTCCTGCTCACCATGTTCGCTTACGCCCTGGTCTACTTGTTCCTCACGCTTTTTAGCCCGTAAATGAGCTCATCTCAGCATCCTGCTCCCGGCTTCTTTCCCAACCTCCTCTCGGTGGTGGTATTTGTGATCATTTTGTCGGGGGTGTTTTTCGGATTTACTCGGATGTACCCGCTCCTGATCGCGAGATACCAGTCACAAACCCCGCCTGAAGTCGTGAAAGAACCACCTGATGCTTCGGAAGAAATCGCGCCGTTTGTTCGAGGGATCATTTCTGGCATGACCGCTTCCCAGCGGGCGTCGATGAGAAGCAATGCTCCTCTGAATGTGACCCAAATCAAGGGCTACGAGAGTGGCATCAAAACCGCCCTGCTCGCCAGCAAGAACTGGTACAACCTCGACCAACAGCTCTTCCGCGTGCGCGGCATCTCCGCAGGAGTCATGGCGGCGGAACAGAGCAGCAAGACCGAACGAGAGCGAGGATCCCAGGCCTATCAGCTTCGCCTGATCCAACAGATCCAGTCTGCCCTGGAAATCAACCTCGAAGAACTCCTCGCCGCCAACAGCAATCGCCGTGAACAAGTGCTGCAAGACTACCTCGACAACCTGAAGAAACTCGCCGCAGAAGCCGCCATTGAGTCCGCGAATATGCAACGGGTCATCGAAGAAGCTCAGACCGAAGCCGAACTGCAAACGGGGATCGCTGAGGAATACGACGAAAACTTCATCTACACCCTCGAACCAACCGACGATAAAGGACTCGAAGCCTATCTTCGCGCCCGAAACCAGCTCGATCAGGCTTCCGTCACCATCCGTTCCACCGGCCAGCTCTTGAACCGCCTCGGGCCTTTAAACCTCCAGCTCAACCAACTCATCACGGCCATCGAAGCCAACTTCCAAGCCCTCGCCGGAGGCATCCGCGTGGCGCCGACACAAGGGGTGAATCTGCCGATCTTCCAGGAACAGTAAACAAAAGAAGCTGGAAGCTAGAATTCCGCCTTCATCCTTATGTCCCTTAAGCCCCTTACGACCCTTCTTATTTCATTCCCTTCATCTGCTTCACCATCGCGATTTTTTCGTTTTCCAGGAATTGGATCTGGAACTGGTTCAGATCAGCACCATTCTTGAGCTGTTCTTCGACATAGGTCAGGTACTCAGCGGCTGACTGGTATTCCACATCCTTCGTTTCCTGACAGGAATAGCAGAGGATACGAGTTTCATTGCTTTCTACGGAAATGAAGATGACGCCGTTTTTCACCAAATACTCCTGTTCTCCTTTTTCTGACCGAACGAACAATCGGCTAAACGGGATCGTACCGGAGAGAGACGAATGATGAGGATAGATGACCATCGGACCGTTTTCGGTACTCACCTTCACGGATTGCACCGCCTGGGAGACGACTTCGGATTCAGGGGTTCGGACGCTGAGTTGAAAGGTTTTAGTCATATGGGATGGTTGGGATGGTTGGGACGATTGGGACGATTGGGACGATTGGGACGATTGGGACGATTGGGATGGTTGGGACGATTGGGACGATTGGGAAGGGAAAGAATGGGATCCCTCCCCATCGTCCCCTATTTCCTATTTCTTCGTATTATGCCGTTCCACTACTTCATCGATCGTTCCAGCGAGGTAGAAGTGCTGCTCCGCGATGTGGTCGTGCTTCCCATCGAGGATTTCTCCGAAGCTGCGGATGGTGTCTTCGAGCTTGATGTACTGCCCTTCGATCCCCGTGAACTGCTGCGCCACGTGGAAGTTTTGTGATAAGAATTTCTGAATACGTCGTGCTCGGTTGACGGTTGCCTTGTCTTCTTCTGAAAGCTCATCGAGACCGAGGATGGCGATCACGTCTTGGAGTTCCTTGTACCGTTGAAGGATCTTTCGCACGTCATTGGCGATACGGTAGTGTTCTTCACCGACGATATCAGCCTTCAACGCGAGCGAGTTGGAATCCAATGGGTCCACTGCTGGATAAATACCGAGAGAAGCGAGCGCACGGCTCAAGACGATGGTCGCGTCCAAGTGGGCGAAGGTCGTCGCCGGAGCCGGATCGGTGATGTCATCTGCCGGTACGTACACGGCTTGTACGGAGGTAATAGATCCTTTCTTGGTCGTGGTAATACGTTCTTGCAGGGCCGCCATATCGGTTGCGAGTGTTGGTTGGTACCCTACCGCGGATGGCAGACGACCGAGCAGCGCGGAAACCTCCGCACCGGCCTGGGTGAATCGGAAAATGTTGTCGACGAACATCAGGATGTCTTTCCCCTCATCACGGAATTTTTCCGCAATCGTCAGTCCTGTTAGCGCCACGCGCATACGAGCTCCAGGAGGTTCGTTCATCTGACCGAACACCATCGCGAGCTTGTCGATGACTCCAGAGTCCTTCATTTCATGGATCAAATCGTTTCCTTCACGGGATCGTTCCCCTACTCCAGCGAACACAGAGTATCCTCCATGGGCTTTCGCTACGTTATTGATCAATTCCTGCATCATCACGGTCTTTCCGACTCCCGCTCCTCCGAAGAGCGCCACTTTTCCTCCCTTGATGAACGGACAGAGGAGATCGATCACTTTGATCCCGGTTTCGAATACTTCGACTTTTCCGCTTTGATCGGTAAACGAAGGAGGATCGACGTGAATGGGTCGTCGTTCCACGTCTTTATCAAGAGGTTTTCCATCGATCGGCTGTCCAGTGACATCGAATACTCGTCCAAGAGCCTTCGTTCCTACCGGAGTGGTGATCGGAGAAAGGGTATCCGTCACTTCCTGTCCACAGTAGAGACCATCGGTGGTACTCATGGCAATTGTTCGGACCACCCCAGCTCCCAAGTGGCTTTGCACCTCCAGGGTCAACACACTTCCGTTTTCCATCTTCACAGTCAGCGCATTGTAAGTATCTGGAATATGATCGAGGAAATAGACATCAACGACCACCCCGATGATACGGACGATTTTTCCAACGGGGAGTGTCTTCATGTTCTTAGCTGGTGCGTCAGCAGTTGCTGTAGACATATGATGAGAGATTAAGAATGAGTGAATTATTGATATGAATGTTCCTTACGACCCTTACAACCCTTACAACCCTTACAACCCTTACGTCCCTTAAGGTCCTCCCCCTACATCGCCGCCATCGCTCCGGACATTTCCGCCAACTCCTGGGTAATCTTGGCCTGACGGGCTTTGTTGTAGACGAGAGTAAGCTGAGCCACGAGTTCGGTCGCGTTATCAGTCGCGTTTTGCATGGCGATCATACGGCTGGAGTATTCAGCGGCCTTGAGTTCGAAAAACGCTTGGATGAACAGCATGTGGATGACCTGTTGGAATAAAATATCCAGAACGCGTTCCTTGGTGGGTTCATAAATCATGTAGTCATCACCACTGGAAGCAATGTCTTCACGGCTTGATTCTCCTTCCACATTGAGGTGTTCTTCGATCATGCTGAAGGAGAACGGAAGGAAAGTTTTCACGATCGGATAGAACACCAGTGCGCTCTTGTAATGAGGAGCGACCATATAGATCTCTTTCACCGTCCCTTCCACCCAGTAGTTTACGATCGGCTGGATAAAGCCAAGAGCATCAAGCGTCGACAGGTTTTCTTTCATCCCTTTGAAGTTCTTTTCCACGGGAATCTCATTGTAGGTTGCGAAATCATAAGCTTTCTTACCGATGGTCACGAGCAGCCGTTGATCAGCTGGAGTGTTCTTCCACGCAGAGGAAGTAAACAGAGCCTTCGTCAGCTTGGTATTCAAAGGACCACAAAGTCCTTTGTCGGAGGAATACAGGACAAAAAGTATTTTTCCTTCTGCTCTTTTCTCCATGTACTGAGAAACAGCTTCTTCCGATACATAGTGCTTCAACACTTCCAAAAGATCCCATGCATACTGTCGGGCAGACACAGCCTTGCGTTGGAAGACTTTCATCTTACTCGCGGAGACGAGCTGCATGGCCTTGGTGATCTTTCGCGTTTGTTTGACGCTTTTGATCTTTTTCCGGGTTTCGAGCAAAGAAGCCATAAAAAGAGGTAAGATGAATTATGCAAAGAAGGCCTTCAACGTACTATCCATTCCCTCTTTGATGTCATCAGTGAGGGCTTTTTCCTTCATAATGCCTGCTACCAAATCTTTCTTTTCGATTTCAAAATGAGCGAGCAGTTTTTTGATGGTAGATCCCACGTCAGCCGCTTCGATCTTGTCGAGGTATCCTCCGGTAGCTGCCGAGAGGACCACGACTTCCTGCCAGAGCGCGTAAGGAGCATTTTGCTTTTGCTTCAAAGCCTCTACGATTCGGCGTCCACGGGTCAGGGTTTTCTTCGTCGCTTCATCGAGGTCGGAAGCAAACTGGGAGAAGGCTTCCAGCTCGTAGTACTGGGAGAGCTCAAGTTTTACCGATCCTGAGACTTTTTTCATGATCTTGGTCTGGGCTGATCCTCCTACACGAGAAACGGAAATACCGACGTTGATCGCCGGACGGATCCCACGGTTGAAGAGATCGGTTTCCAAGAAGATCTGTCCATCCGTGATGGAGATGACATTGGTTGGGATGTAAGCTGAAACGTCACCGGCTTGTGTTTCGATAATAGGAAGCGCTGTGATACTTCCACCTCCGTGGTCTTCATTGAGCTTCGCGGCGCGTTCGAGCAAGCGCGAGTGGAGGTAGAAAACGTCTCCAGGGTACGCTTCACGTCCCGGAGGTCGTCGGAGCAGGAGGGACATTTCACGGTAGGCCACCGCGTGCTTGGAAAGATCATCGTAGATGATCAATACGTCCTTTCCTTTTTCCATAAAGTATTCAGCTATCGCTGATCCGGCATAGGGCGCCAAGAATTGGAGCACCGCGGAAGAAGCTGCCGAAGCAGAGACTACGAGCGTGTAGTCCAAGGCTCCATGTGAGCGAAGTGTTTCCACCACTTGAGCAGTCTTGGATTCACGTTGTCCGACGGACACGTAGACACAGATCATGCCCTGGTCTTTTTGGTTCAAAATAGTATCGATCGCCACTGTTGTTTTCCCGGTTTGACGATCTCCGATGATCAATTCACGTTGTCCACGACCCACAGGGATGAGGGCGTCGATCGCCACGATTCCCGTCTGAACCGGAGTATCGACTGATTTTCGTTCGATTACCCCAGGTGCGATTTTTTCATGATCATTGTATTTTTCCGCTTTGATCTCCGCTCCGCCGTCGATGGGTTTCCCCAACGGGTCGAGCACACGGCCGATCATCTTGTCGGAAACGGGCATTTTCAAAAATTGGTTCTTGGATTCCACGAAGAGTCCTTCACGCACTCCCTCACCGGATTGAAGAACGAGCGCGAACGCCTGATCTTTTTCAAGGTTCATCACCAGGGCCTGGTTTTCGGTACCCTGAATGGTGACGACTTCTCCCATTTTGAGATTTTGAAGCCCTTTGATCTGGATGACTCCGTCTTTAAACGACGTAATCACTCCGAAATTGCTTTCACTGGCTTCCTTTCCTGAATCCTTGAAAAGAGCTTGTTCGATCTGGTCAAGAAGGGGTTGAAGGGTAGTTTCGGCCATAAAGATGGAAATAAAGTTATAGTTTTACGGAAAGGTGTTGGATGGCTTGGACTTTGGAGAACCAAGAAAGGTCATTCACCTTTCCGTCCACAAAGAAGCGAATGCCTCCGATCAGCTGTTGATTCACGTGGAAGACGACGAAACTGTTCGGAGAGGATGTTTGAAAATGATTTCGGATATCGGCTTTCGTCGCTCGATCGCATTCAAGCGGGCTTTGAACGATGATTCGTGGACTGCCGTACAATTCTTTTAAGAAGGCGACGATTTCCTCAGCAGTTTCTTGAATCGAATTCACTCCCACAGCGTTTCTTAGCTGACGGAAAAAAAGTGTGTTACCGGGAAAAAGCTCCTGGAGCTTGGTTTTTTGGGCTGCTTCTGAAGACTTATAAAAGCCTGCATCAAGCTGGTCGAATCCCTGCGGGAACTGAACCAGGAAGTACTGAGCAAAAACATGAGCAAGGTGTTTGCTTTGTAGATCGGGATTTTCTCTGAGCAGTTTCAAAGCATCCTTGAGGTCATCAACGAAGTCGGACTCCGTTGCCTTTGCCAAGTATTCAGCGACTGCTGAAAATCCGAAGAATTTCTCGGCAGCTTCTTTCCTTTTCTCGGGGTCTTGCCCGAAAAAGCCTTTCTCTTGCTTCAAAAAGATCAGCAAGTCTTGAATGAACGATGAAAAGAGAGACAACATCATACTTATTTATTATACGTCTTCCAGGCTTCAGAAACGCTTTCTTTCACGACTTCTTGAGGAATTTTATTGGAAACAATATGCATGACGACCTTGGCGATGAGATCCAGAGTCTGCTGTTCGGCTTTTTTGAGGATCTTGCCTTTTTCATCCTCCACCAAAGTACGAACTTCCTCGAGCATGTTCGCTTTTTTAAGAGCAAGAGCCTCTTCTTGTTCCTTGCGGCGCAAGTCGAGTTCTTTTTTCATCATGCTCAGTTGCTCGGCCATTTCAGCTTTGAGAGCTTCTCGTTCGGCATCAGCTTTTTTCTTTTCCTCCATGAACTCCTGCTTGATCGCTTCCGCTTTCTCCAGGTTGTCACGGATGGTATCCCGACGCTTCTCCAGCATCTTCAACACGGGGCCGGTCACGAAGTAGGCAATGACTCCGAAAAGAATGCCGAAGTTGACGAGGTAGATGATGACGTTATTGAAATCGATGCCGAGCTTGGCAAGAACTTCCATACAACAGGGGTTTTAAGAGTAATTAGACAACGAACAAGATGATCAAAGAGATCACGAGACAGTAGATACCAGTTGATTCACAAACCGCCATCGCCACGATCATATTGGAGAACATTTTGTCGGAAACTTCAGGGTTTCGTCCCATTGCTTCCATAGCTTTACTCGCCACCATCCCTTCAGCAAGCGCTGGAGCGATTGATCCAATTCCCATACAAATCGCTGCGGCGATGTATTTGATAGCTACTGGGTCCATAAAAAGAAAAATAAAAAAATAATAAATAAAGGAAATTACGCCTGGGCCGGTGATGGCTCAGCGGCTTTGACGATCCCGGGCATGAAGTTCACCGCTAGAAGCGCGAACACAAATGCCTGGACGACTCCGGAAAAAATACTGATCAGCATGAATGGCATCGGAATAATATAGGTGATGAGTCCGGTAATAACGGCAATCATAACTTCACCCGCGAAGATGTTTCCAAACAGACGACAAGACATCGACATGACCTTGGCGAATTCACCGATGATGTCGAGCAGGCCGAGAAAGAAGGCGAGACAAGCATTGAAGAGATCGCCGAAGCTTCTCACCTTGAAAAATTCATGGATTTTGATGTAGTTGCCGATGTGACGGAGCGGATGATTCAACAAAGCAATAATATGTGATCCCACAATCACCACTACTGCCAAGGTGACGGTAAGGCCAAGGTCAGAGCTGGGAGTGCGAAGGGCAGGGAGCCCCTCTGCGACCACACTCGCTGCTAACGGTATCACGCTAAACTGATTGGCAATGAGCAAAAACAGAAAAACAGACAAAACAAACGGCAGATATTTTTTCGCTCGTTCTTCAGACCCCCATGATCCTTTCAGCTGGTTATAAAAAAACTCCACGAAGCCTTCGATCAGGATCTGGAAGTTGCTGGGTACCAGCTTGAGTCGTTTTTTGAGGACAATGGCTCCAAGAGCGATCAGCAGTACAACGATGATGGTCCCTAAAGCGCTGTCATTGATGTTGAATTCCGAAAGGAAAAAAACAGGTTTCGACGGGAGCGTGATTTCAGGGATATTGGCCATATGGCGATTTATTTTTTATGCTTGCTGAGGTTTTTAACACTGGGAATGTATTTTTCCTTGACCCATTTGTAAAGGGCAAATTGGGAAAATGGAAAGGAAAAGACGAGGCCGATGACAAGAAAAGCATTCTTGGTCCCCAGAAACAGGTCGATCTGGTGTCCTAGATAACCAAAGAGTACGACGGAGGAGATGGTGATCAATGCGACCATCATGCTCACGTGATAATGCTTCCTAAACATCAAGGTGCTTTCGATCATTTCTTCTGCTTTTTTTTCAGAGGTTTTTCGAGATTTATCTCGGTCAGACGGTTTCATTCGGACATAAAGAAAAAGAATACCTTAGCCTCCTAAGATATCCTGAATTTTGTTCAGAGGGATTTTAGTGAGGGGTCAAAAAAAAGTCAATGGTCAAAATTTTTGATTTTGAGTGATGAGACCGGCGCCCCGCATTGAAGTGCGGGGGCGCCGGATACCGATCAGCCTTCTTCCGAAGTCGAAGGCTGATCGGCCGCCTCGGGGTCAAGTTCGTCGTCGTCCATCTCTGGATCGACATCGAACTGAGCCGCGAGGGTCCTCAGGTTTCGCCGGGAGTCCCGACGATCGTGGCGGACCTTCGCCACGGCCGCACGCCGGACACGACGGCTTTCCTGTTGCCTACTCATGCAAAATCCTCCTGCAAGGGTTGAGGCCGCGCCAGGATACTGTAAAAGCGACAAAAGTCAAGGCTTATAGCCGTTTAAAGGCTTCAAACAGGTATTCTTCTTCAAATTCATCCAGATCTTGTGAACGCACGCCTTTGCTGACCCCCGCGTGCCAGAATTTCCCTTTATAATAGATGCCAACATGGGGGATCTTGGTTTTCTTGTGACGGAGAAATACCAGATCATCGTCCCGTAGAGACGCGATGAATCGCGTTTCTACGGGGACGTCTTCTTTACAAAATGCCTTTTGATCTTGAGAATTCTTTGGTAAGAGAATCCCCTTCACCTCCCAGAAATAACGCTGCACGAAGGCTGAACAGTCGATCCCCTCTTCGCTATTGCCGCCGTAGAGATAGGGTTTGCCGTTCCAGTGAGCGAAGAAGGATTCGGAGTCTTTTGTCGATTTATTTGGAAGAGAAAAGTCCAGCTTTTGAGCATCCGTTTCATCATAAAGGGGATGGTTCTTTTTTATCCACCCGAATGTATTATCAGCTCTTTTAACAAAATAAAACGACTCATTCGCTCCTAAGATTTGAAGAACTTCACCATCTTCTGCTTCAGTTACACGGTATTTATTTAAGTTTGAATGAGAAAAGATTGAATTTGTAGGTTTATTCCAAATGTATAAATTTTCTGGAATTGGATAAGTGCTATTTGGAAGATTTTCGTTTCTATTCCTTTTAAAGCGAAGATATCGATCCTCCCAAAAATCCTGCGGCCGGATCAGATACCCCATCACCACGCGGTCATAAAAATCAAAAAACCGATCATCGATCTTCCCGTCGACATAGGCCGAACCCTTATATTGCAGTCCACCGAAATCAGAACCGGGATCGATCATGGACCCGGCATCATGAGCTAAGACCAAGAGGATCTCCCCTTCTTGCATCTCCTGTGCATCGTACGAACGAATCCTCATTTCCCAGTTTCCTTCCTGGTTCTTCTTATAAATCCCAGATTTCAGCGTGCGAGGAATCTTCCAGGGTCGTGGCTTGCTATTTCTTAACACAATATGTCCAAACGCCGGTTGCTCTTCATTCAAAAACCGAAATTCATGATCTTCGGGTTCTTTCTCTCCGGCATGATGGTCGAGCATCGGATGCATTCCCATCGAGACGTCGCTCAGGCATTGGAGGCTGATGGAAGCGGTGAAACGAGGATTGCACTCGATCACATACCATTGCTTTCCATTCCAAATGAGGTCCATGCCGAAGTATCCGCTGTACTTTACTTCTTGAAAGAGCGGTACCATTTTGAGGAGTTCTTCGCGGAGCGGCTCATACACCTCCTGGCCGAAGTTCAGCTCAGGACTGATCCCGACGGTCCCCATCTCAAATTCATTCCACTGCGGGACATCCATCAGCTGTTGGTACAAACGACTCACGATCAATTTCCCTCCAGGGCTGACATATCCATTAAAAGTATAGGTAGGGCCGCTGATAAATTCACTCAGCTTCACCCTGGTCCCCTGCTGGAGGTCAGGTTGTCGAATCTGACCTTCGGTTTGGCGGAGGATATGGGTGCAGCTTCCGGCATGGCCCATGCGTTCCTGGACGACCAGAGGACTTCCAAAGCTTCGATAATACTCCGGCAATTGTTGTTCATCCCAGAGCACGATCTCACTGCGAGGAATATTCAGCTGATACTTCTGGGCTAAGTCGAAGAAGGAGACCTTGTCTTCCAGCTGGCGGCACACCGCCGGATCCGCTGAAACCAGTTTCCAGCCTTCTTTCTCAATGAAGGAATGGATTTTATTCGAAGGTTTAAACACCAAAAATGTCAGGTCTTTCCCGAGCGAGCGCAGCCACTTCAAGGACTTGGCATTTCCGATCAGCTCCGAAGTGCTGCGCGGCAGCGGGTCGTTCGGAAACTGCTCTTCAAAGCACCACACCTCCGCCCCCCTTTCCCTCATCCAGGGCAGCAGATCAGATGTATACGAACACACCACCATGGCTCCGGTTGCTTCCGGGACCCAGAGGGCTCGTCTGAGGTCGAGGGTAATGTAGAGGAGTTTTCTTTTTTCCATTCCGACTGAAGTGAATGAGGGGTATGAAGCTCAGTCAATGAATTTGACCGGAGCTGAGGGTGAATGGGATGGGGACCCTTTTGTCATTTCGACCGGAGCTGAGAGTGAATGGGGTGGGGCGTAGCGGAGAAATCTGTATCCACCACATACCATTCAAAAGCAAGATCGTTCCAATTCGGATTAAACTCATGAATCAATGCTTCTTTTTTCGCTCTTCTCCATTTTTTTAACTGCTTCTCTCTAGCGATTGCTTCATCAATGTATTGATATTCTTCATAGTACACCAGTTTATGGCAATGATAGCGTTTCGTGAATCCTTCATTTATACCTGCTTTATGTTGTTGAACTCTTTCAAAAAGATTATTTGTTACTCCAACGTACAGAACCCTGCTAACACTCGCCATCATGTATACAAAAAATTGATAATTTCTCTTCATGTTCTTCGTATTTATGAACCGAATATATCAGGTTCGTTGAGTGAGATTCCAGATTTCTCCGCTTCGCTCACCTCCCTCCAGATCCCACTCCGTTCACTCCGGTCGAAATGACAACAAAAAGGAATCACCTCCCTCCAGAACCTACCCCGTTCACTTCGGTCGAAATGACAACAAAAAGGAATCACCTCGCTCCAGAACCTACTTTGTTCACTCCGGTCGAAATGCATGCACTGAGCCCGCCGAAGTGACAACAAAAAGCTTATCCACTTCTTCCAGTGTGTTTGCTTTGTATTTAGAAGTGATCTCAGCCGCCGGCCACTTTTTCCCTGAAAAAATCACTACGATCGACGAATACCGATCCATGATCTTCAGCGCAGCGGCAAAGCTGGCGATCCCCTCATAGGAAGTTTCCAAACCATATTCTGCCAAGGTTTTTTCAGCGGCCTCCTGTTCTCCTTTTGACACGGTGTGAAAGGCTCCGCCACTCTGTTCAACCAGCTCGGCTAACTCTTCCCCGCGAACAATGGAATGGTCTTCATCGTGGACGATGTGCAAGGCCGGACTTCGTTTTCCTTCATACGCTTTCAACAGGCCCATACTCGAAGTACCTGAAGTCGCAAAATTTACCACCGCTTGGGCATCTGGCACTTGGTGGATCAATTCTTGCCCCAGGCTTCGATACCCTTCGAGAGAATCCTCTTCCCTGGAAGCCCTGAGCAATGGAACTTCGTATTTTCGAGACAGGTACTGGGCAAAACGCTTCGGCCTGGAACTCAGAATCAGCAAGCCTCCTTCCTTTTCCACCTGAGCTGCCCGATCCATATCACCCTTGTCCGACATCAGGCACACGACTTCAATGCCCAGTTTTTTTCCATAATGACTGGCGCTAATGCCCACATTTCCCGTGGTCGAAAGAACCACTCGCTGAATCACCTGCTCTTTCAATGCTTTCATCTGGGACTTCAGGTACCGAAACTTGTGCGATCCCGTTTCCGAAAGATCTTCCCGTTTGATGAAGATATTCCTGAACGGGGAATCGTCTGGGAACCGGAAAATGGGCGTGAGGGGTTCATTCATAGCTGCCTCATATTCTACGGGAGAATTTTCTTTTGTATAGCGTAAAGAAGCCGTAAACCAACCTTTATTTGACTTTTACAGCAACTCGAATTAAGTATAAGCACTGAAAGTTCCTCAACCGCCACACCATGCAAAATGTCGTTCAGTGTCCAGACTGCAATTATCAAATCAACATCGAAGGAGGAGAAGTCGGTGACTATTTCGAATGTGATAAATGCTTCTGCGAACTCATCCTCAGCTCACTCGAACCGCCGAAGGCGTCCTTGATCGATGAAGAGAAATAGATTCTTGCTTCGTGCCAAGAGAAATGATAGTATTGTAATACATTGTATTACAGCTCATGAGAAACGTCTTAAACATTTCGGTGCCTGAGTCCATGGCGAAAGAAATCAGGAAGATTGTTAAAAAGCAGGGGTTTGCTTCCACGAGTGAATTTTTTCGACATCTCATGCGACTTTGGAAAACCAAACAATTGTCGGATGAACTCATTCAGGATCGAAAAGAATTCGAACAGGGAAAAGGGAAAAAACTCACCTCTCTGGCTGATCTCTAAGCATTATGGAAATCTTCGTTCTTCCTCGATTTATCCGACAATATAAGAAGCTTCCAAAGACTCTAAAGAAATTAGCTCAGGAGAAAGAAAAAATATTTCGTGAAAACCCCTTTGATCACCGATTAAAGACCCACAAATTAAAAGGTGGTTTGTCGGAATTTTGGGCATTTTCGATCAATCATTCCTATCGAATCATTTTCGATTTTCAAGATGAGAAGACCGTCCGATTCTATCAAATCGGAGATCATGACATCTACGATTGAGTTCCCAATATCTCCACCATATGCCGAAAGTTCTTATACCCCGGCATTTTGTCTTTGAAATAGACGAAGTATTCACCGGCAGGAGAAAAAAGAACACTGTCACCTGCTTGCGCTTGTTGATGAGCGGCTTGAACGGCCTCTTGAAGCGTTTCGCAGTGAAGAATCGTTCCCGAAGAATTTTTTAGAAGGGTTTCGATTTCATCAGCGACGGGACTTTTCAGCAAGATCAACGTCTTCACTCGCTTCTTGATCTCCTCTGCTAATGGCCGATAATCAGATCCTTTGCTGTTGCCTCCCATGATCAAAACCAAATGCTTAGAAGATTCCGACAAGGTTTCTATTGCCGCAATGGTCGACTCCGGTACCGTCGAAGCGCTGTCATTATAATATTCCACCCCATTCACCTTCTTCACCAACTCCATCCGCTGAGGTATGGGTTCCACGCTTCGAAGTGTCTGAGCAATGGTTTCGATATCCACGCCGGCTAAATAGGTCGCCGCCACGGCTGCCAAAGCATTGGAAAGATTGTGCTTGCCCTTGAGGGGAAATTCAGAGACTGGCATGACGATTTCTTCCTTGTCCGCGTGCTTGATGACGATGTTCCCAAACTGAACAAACACCCCCTTCGGCAACACCTCCTCAATCGAAAACGGCATGGTCTCTCCCCCGTCTCGTTCCATAAGTTTTTTGGATTCAGGATCATCCACATTGAGCACCGACCACTGATCTAGGGTTTGATACTTCAACAGGCTCGCCTTTACGGCAGCATATTCTTCAAAACTTTTGTACTCTGTCAGATGGTTCGGGGTGATGTTGGTGATGACACTCACATCCGGGCTCTTGCCGAGATCGATCATCAGCTGCCGATTGGAAATCTCTAGAACGAGCCAATCATCCTTCGTCGCGAATTCCAGTTGTTGAAGCACCTGTTCAGCGCGTCGATCATTTCCGGAAAAAAGGGTCCTGGGAAAAGCTCGTTTCATGATGTCAGCGATCAAATTGGTCGTCGTGGTTTTCCCGTTGCTGCCGGTGACGCCAATGATTTTTCCTGGAAAGAGGTCGAAGTACAGCCGGGTAATGGAGCGAAATTTTTCTTGAAAGGGCCTCAATGCTGCATTTTGTTCATACAAATACCAGGACTGTGGAACGAAAATGGAATCGGCCTCTTCAATGCCATTCAAATACGTCTCACGGAAACAATACGTAACATTCTCATAACCGAGGACCTCTTCGGCTTTTTGTCGCATGGCTTCTTTTTCCAAGGCCACATGGGCTTCTTTGAAGTGCTTCAAAAACAACTCCTGGGGCGAATAGTCATGCGCGGTGATCTTGGCGGTAGGCGTTCGCTGGTGCAGGTATTCCAATAAAGCGGCTCCTTCGGTGCCGGCGAATCCCACGACATGAATGTTTTTTCCAAAAGGGAGTTTCATGGTGCATGATCACGTAGGTGCGCTCCGCGGCGCGTGCCTACGTGATCATGCCTTATCATGGGCTAAAAATCGAGTCCGAATACTTGTTCGACTCGTGAAAAACGCTACCATGAGACCACTCTTATTCTCCCTATGAAAACATTTGTATCTCTGGTGGTGGCCTTGATGATCTCTCTCACGCTGACGGCTTGTGACACCCCTGCCCCAGACCAATCCGCCAAACCCGACGTTCAGAACCCATCAGCTCCTCAAGGAAAAGTCAGTGTCGCTGGACTGTGGTCCGAAGATGATCCAGTGGTGGGTGACGCGAGTGCCCCTCTGGCTATCGTTGTCTATTCGGACTTCCAATGCCCTTTTTGCGGTGAATTTCTCGATACCCTCGAACGACTCAAAGCCGACTGGATCGACACCGGAAAGGTCAAAATCCAGTACCGAGATTTCCCGCTTTCCATTCATTTCAACAGTGTCCCCGCCCATCTCGCAGCCAACGCCGCTGCCAAGCAAGGCAAGTACATGGAAATGCACCATCTGCTCTTTGCCAAACAACAAGAATGGGAGGCAGCGACCAATCCCAAGAAATTTTTCAGCGACTACGCGCGCGAGCTCGGACTCGATGTTGACCAATTCGAAACTGACAGTGCCGACCAAAGCCTGATGACAGAAATACAGGGTGACAAAGAGGACGGACGGATCGCCGGCGTCTCGGGCACGCCAGGATTTTATGTGAATGGCATGTACTACGACGGCGCGCTCAGCTATGAAAGCATGGTAAAAGTGCTGACGCAGGCGGAAGAGGCTCTTTAATTTTTCTTTTCATTTCTTTTCAATGAAGACTTCACACAAGGTTCTTTTCGGGGGCGTGATCTTGGGAATTATGCTGATATCCCTGGTTCGGTTCTTTTTCATGCCGGGGCATGCCGTGACGCATTTCCATGCGAATTTTGCGATGTTCATCAATGGTGAACGAGTCGATCTGACGGATGATAAATACATGGAGGATGTCCAAGGCTGCAAGCCGGAATACATCAAAGTCCAGCCAGAAGAACGCACCCATATGCACGAAAACAATCACGATGTGGTGCATGTCCATGACGATGGGGTCACCTGGGGACACTTCATGGCCAATATCGGCTTTGCGTTTGGATCGAGCTATCTGATCACCGACGAAGACCAAATATTCCGAAACGAAAACGGACGCACCGTGAAGTACATCTTGAACGGAGTTCAGGTGAACAATCCCTTTAATCGTCTTATGCAAAGTGAGGACCGCTTTCTCATCAGCTATGGCGATGAATCTGTCGATCAAGTCCTTTCCGAACAGTTCTCGGTGGTGGCGGCTGACGCGCACGAGCACAACGAACATCCGGATCCCGGCAGTTGCTCAGGAACGATCGAGTTGGGATTTTGGGAAAAGCTAAAAAAAGCGGTTTTGTTCTAAAAAGTGACCAAAATTCCTTGCGGGCATCTTGAAACGACGACAGTCTGAAGCATGCTGGACTGCATGGGCACGGGAAAAAATTGGTGCGGATGAATAGCTAGAGGGGGTTTTGTCGGTAGTAAGCCGCTGCCCCTATCATCGCGGCATTATCGGTACAGTAGATCATTTTCTCCGGCCATCGGATCTTCACGCCGAGGGTTTTTGAAGATTCCTCCAGTCGCATTCGGAAAAATTGGTTGGCCGATACACCACCAGCGATATGAATCTCCTTCGCCTGAAATTTTTTGGCGGCACCCACGAGCTTTGTGACGAGCACATCGACCACGGCATCTTGGAAGGCATAGGCGATCTCGGCTCGATCCACGTCCGATAGTGACAGGTCGCGACTTGTCACTTCGGCGGTGGATCGACGCTGCACCTCTCTGATCACCTCCGACTTCAATCCCGAAAAAGAAAAATGAAAACTCGTGCCATCCCATTTGTTGCTGTCGTTTTTGTTCAGCCACGCGCGAGGGAAGCGAACGATCTTGTTGCTTTCCATATTCATGAACATTTGGGTGAAGAGCTTAGCGTGCTGCTCGATTACTGGACCACCCGGATATCCCAATCCTAAAATCCTTGCCACTTTGTCGAAGGCCTCCCCTGCCGCGTCATCCTGCGATTCGCCGATGATTTCCCATTCTTGATGGTTCTTGAGACAAATTAATTCATTGTGTCCTCCTGACACGCTGAGACACACCACGGGAAATTGAATCGGGTCTTTTTGGGGATCTCGTTCCAGCCAGTTGGCATACACATGTCCGCGAATATGGTTCACCTTGATCACTGGTTTGTTCCACAAATACCCCAGCCATTTGGCCGTTTCGGTTCCCACCAACAGCGATGTGACCAATCCCGGTTCGGCGGTGACGGCGATGGCATCGATGGTGTCCGCCATCGACGGCCGCACCGTAGAGACGCGATTAATCGCGTCTCTACCGGTGCCGACGGGGCGATCGCCCCCCATCGCCTGCTGGATCACCGGAATAATCGATTCGATCTGCGCGCGCGCGGCAATTTCCGGCACAACCCCACCGGTGATTTGGTGCAAATTCAGAGAAGAAGAAATCACATTGGCATGCACCTTCCAACCATCTTCGACGATGGCGCAGGCAGTTTCATCACAGGAGGTTTCGAGGGCGAGGATGGTCATTCAGTGGAGCTTTAATCCCCTGCATTGTAATTGAAAAAACATCATGAGTCATATAATCTGGGCAGGTGTTAGCTTCTTAGCTTTCTAGCTTTTTAGGGGTCTCAAACGCTAGGAAGCTAAGAAGCTAGAAAGCTAACCAGCTACCCCATGAAAGACCTCCCCAAAGCCTACATCCCCAAAGACTACGAAGACCAGATCTATGCCACCTGGGAAAAATCCGGTGCATTCTCTCCTACGAGTCATACCAGTCCTAAAGGTGATAAAGAGCTTTCCCCTTTCGTGATCACCATGCCCCCTCCCAACGCGACGGGGACTCTGCACTTGGGCCACGCGGTGATGCTCGCCGTGGAAGACATCATGATTCGCTACCATCGGATGAAGGGCCACCCGACCCTCTGGATCCCCGGCACCGACCACGCTGGGATCGCCACGCAAAACAAAGTGGAGCGAGATGTCATGGAAAAAGAAGGCAAAACGCGTCACGACTATGGGCGGGAAAAATTCGTCAAAATGATCGAGGAATTCGTCGCCGGTTCGCAGAACACCATTCGCAACCAGACCAGAAAAATGGGATCTTCCTGCGACTGGTCCAGGGAATACTACTCGCTGGACGATCGTCTTAATCGGACAGTCTTCGCCACCTTCAAAAAAATGTTTGAAGACGGCCTTATCTATCGTGGCAATCGCATCGTCAACTGGTGTACTCGATGTTTCTCCACCATTTCCGACGACGAGGTGAACCACATCGAAACGACCGCCAAGCTCTATACCTTCCGCTACGACCAAGACTTCCCGATCGAAATCGCGACGACGCGTCCCGAAACCAAGCTCGGTGACACGGCTGTTGCGGTCAACCCAAAGGATAAGCGATACAAGCACTTCATCGGAAAAACACTGGAAGCCAACTTCCTCGGACAACACCTCCGACTCGCCGTCATCGGCGACGAAGGCATCGACATGGAGTTCGGAACCGGAGCCCTTGGGGTCACCCCGAACCACAGCATCGTCGATGATCAGATGGCGCAGAAGCATGGGCTTGAAAGGATTCAAGTCATTACGGAGGAAGGAACGATTGCTGCAGGTATTGAAGGTTTTGCAGGGATGAACGTCGAAGAAGCCAAGAAAAAAGTGGTCGCCGAACTCGAAAAGGCCGGGCTCATTTCCAAGGAAGAAGAAATCAGCCAAAACCTCTCGGTGTGTTCCCGGTGCAAAACGCCGATTCAACCCCTCATCTCCAAACAGTGGTTCATCGATGTCAATCACCCGGTAGATTCTTGGGACCACGAAGGGTTGAAACTCGAAAAAGGACGTGCCTATTCGCTCAAGGAAGTCATGCAGCATGTGGTGCGCGACGGGCAAATTGAAATCATTCCGGATCGTTTCAACAAAATCTATTTCCAGTGGATCGACAACCTCCGCGACTGGTGTATTTCCAGGCAGCTCTGGTGGGGACATCAGATCCCGGTGTGGTATCGGGGGAAGGATGGGAAGGGTACGAAAGGTACGAAGGGTACGGAAGGTACGGAGGAAAGTTTAAAGGTTCAGGAGGAAAGTCCTGGTGAGGGATGGGTGCGTGATTCTGACACGCTCGACACCTGGTTTTCCGCAGGTCTATTTACTTTCTCCCCTCTGGGATGGATCGATGGAGACGAGGATTTTAAAAAATTTCACCCGACGTCCGTTCTCGAAACCGGTTACGACATCATCTTCTTTTGGGTCGCCCGCATGATCCTCATGACCACCTATATGACGGGTCAGATTCCCTTCGAAAAAGTATATCTCCACGGATTGATCCGCACGAGAGATGGAAAGAAGATGAGTAAATCCGATCCTTCAACCGCCATCGATCCCCTCGATATGATCGAAGAATTCGGCGCCGACGCGCTCAGACTCTCTCTCTTCGTCGGCTCCACACCTGGGAACGACACACGCCTCTACAAAGAAAAAATCGAAGGCTATCGCAACTTCGTGAACAAACTGTGGAATGTGGCTCGATACATCCTGACATCCGTTGATCTTGACGGCAGGCGAGGATGGACATCCTCGCCTGTACCCATCACGCTTGCCGATCGCTGGATTCTCAGCCGTTTCCAGACAGTCATTGAAAAAACTTCCCAATCCATTGCTGAATACAAATTCTCTCAGGCAGCCGAAGATCTCTACGCCTTCACCTGGAGCGATCTCGCCGACTGGTACCTGGAGATTTCCAAAGTCCAAAAACAAGGCAGTGAGGAACTGAAGCAGAATACCGATCAAATTTTGGGCTATCTTTTGAAAAATCTCCTCAAGCTCTGGCATCCCTTCACGCCGTTCGTCACGGAAGAACTTTGGAAGCACGTCGAAACCGGAACAGCCTTGATTACCGAATCATGGCCGGAAAAGGAAAAAACGTTGGAAAATGCTGATGCCGAAAAAGACTTCGAACTGATGCGAAATATCGTCACCACGATTCGAAATCTTCGAGCCGAATACCAAGTCGAACCCGCGAAGAAAATCAGCGCGACCTTGATCAGTGAAAAGTATCAATCCGCTCTGGACGAAAATGCCGAAGTCATCAAATTTTTAGCGCGTGTCGAGTCCTTGACGGTCTTAGGCTCTGGAACAGCCCCGGAAAACACTGTTTCATCCATTCTTAGCGATGTCGAAATCCACCTCCCCTTGCAAGGATTAGTCGATGCCGACAAAGAAAAAGCACGTTTAGAAAAGGAGATCACACGACTCGAATCCTATCTGGCAAGCCTGGATGCCAAGCTGAGCAATGAGAAATTCGTCAGCAACGCCAGGCCTGATATAGTAGAAGCGGAACGAGATAAGCAGAAGAAGGCGCGGGAGGAATTGGAAAAGTATCAGGAGCAGATGAAATCTTTGAAGTAAACCGTCCCCTTTTTCCATTCCGACCGAAGCCCTGTACTCAGGGCGAAGCGGAGGAATCCCTCTCCCGGGGGACCCCGCCAAGGGATTCCTCCACTTCGTCCACCTCTACCCCTTTAAAAAAGGGGAACACCTCCTCGACTCCGGTCGGAATGGAAAAAAGAGAATTCAAATTCAATCATGATCCACTTTATTCCCACAAGCAACTACCTCTTCGCAAAGCGCTTCATCTTCTTCGCAGGCGATGGTGGTGGACCCGAAAGCTTCGCACCATCTGAAAGCGGACAAGGTCCGACCCAGGTCTCGGAAGCTGCTGCCGAACGGGCTGCGGAAGAACGCCGACAGGCTGCTGCTGCCGCTAAGCAGCAAAGAAAAGAAGAAAAGAAAATCAAGCGTCGGGACAATAAACTGGCCGATATCATCAAGTTCTTCATCCAGGGGCATAAAGATGATCGATTGGCGATCCTCCTGAGCCGGCTTCTGCACCGCAATACTCCAGCGGATATTCTTCTGGCGGTTTTAAGCCTGAACTTCAAGGACGTGGTACCCGTTTTGGAGGACTTCCTGGAAGAAGAACGCGAGGTGGTTCCCGATGCGGGGGCGTCTGATGCCCAGCTGGAGGCGAGCACCACCGCATTGGTCCAGTATGGCCAGGAAATGGCTCAATCGCTCTCCCAGTGGACGCGAAGGATATTCACTCATGCGTCATTCCACCCGATGAAGTCCATCATCGCCCTCGCGCACCATCACGGGGTGGACCACCATATGATCCAGCTCACCGCCTACATGATCCAGGACTATTTCAAGGAGATTGGCCAGGAAGTGGAATTCGAGCGCATCCGCGAGTTTTCCGAGCTGTTTTGGCGAGATACCCTAAAAAGACTCCATCATTTAGCCGGAGAAAGAGGCCTTCTCCCCGACCCGAGCCAAGATCCACTGAGAAACGATGACGATGATGACGACGATGATTATTAAAACGTGACTTTAGTTACGGAATTTAATCGACACAGCGGCTGTGGTGAGGTTTACTGAACCCGGGTAAATCCCTCCAAAAACCACGGGTGACCATTGTGAAAATGGCTGATTTTTGGTATAATAAAAAGATTTTTCGTTCATAAAACCTGATCATTCAGCATGAACCCTCAGTCCCTCAGAAAAGTCGAACAATCCCTCAACAAGTCCTTTAGTGCCCAGGAAATCCAAAGACTGTTGCACTTGGACGAGCAAGAGGCGGCACCTCCACAATTGGATGAGTTTTTTGACCGGTATGCCACCGTCATCAGCAGCCATTTCTCGACAGACAACCCAAAGGAAGACTTTAAAAAAGCCCTAAAAGACCGCCTTCAAAAGATCCGTGACCTGGTCTATTTCAAAGAACTCGAGGAGAGCCTTTCCACAAAAGTGGACCGCCGGATTAAAAAAACCGTTGCCTCCACGCGGGATCAACTCGAAGGAGCCCTAGAAGCCATACCGACCGAAGAACGCTTTGAGCAATCGATTCGCGATATCAGAAACATGAGTTCCGAAGAGATCCTTGCCGGAAGCATCGACATCGATGATGAAACCATTCTCGAGTTTATCGACCTGGTTCGAAGTGAACTCAAACAGCAAATCGAGGCGATTCAAGCCATGGATGAAGGCGCCGATGGGATGCGTCCAGAAAACCGGGAAGTGCTGGAAAAAAGCATAAACTTGATTCAGTTTCTCGTCTCCCAGTCAGATCTGACAGAGGCATCCAAAAAGTACGTAAGGGCTGCTCTCTATAAAAAACTTCGCTCGAAGGACGGATGGAAATACATTCGCAATCTCTATCAGGAGCGGTACCTGATTGACGATGATTCTCAACTCGCTCGTGAATCCATTCAAAACCTGATCCAACGCACTGAGCAGATCACTGATGAAGGTCGTGATGAGCATATTTTAGAAATCATCAGCCAATATGTTCCCCAGGTGCGGATCAAAGAGGAAGAACTCGAAATGATGCGTCAGTTTGGGATCGATCAAGGAAGCCTGCCCTACGAACAGCTGATAGCAGGGCGAATGGAGGAGATCGAACGAGCGCGCATAGAGATCGAACTGGAACGAATGATGCCGGAGCCCAACCAAAGCATTCTCCAGCGCTACGAAAATACCATCGCGCAAGAAGCGGAAGCCTTCCACCAGGCTATTCTCGCCTTTCGGGATGAACAATTCACGATCACGTATCTGGTAGAGCAAATGCCAAATGACAGAGCGGACGAGCCAACCAAGACTCGGCTGATCGGCGCTGCTCGTTTTCTCCGCGACCAGCTTGGTGCCAGCCGGCAGGAAGTCCGTTCGAGGCTCAGCGGACTCCAGTCCCCTGATCAAGTACGAGCGTTCCTAGTCGAATGTGAAGAACAAGCGGAGCAGTACCTGCGCGAACAATGCCAACCGGCTTTTTCGGAGGAAGACCTGGTCATGCTTCGAAAAAATGATCTTCGCTGGAACATCTATGACCTGGTCAACCACCAGCAACGGTTTGAATACCGCCCCCCGGTTGCCCCGTCGACCCCAGGAGAATACCTCGAAGGCGACGCGCTTGCACAAGCCGAAGAAGCCCTGATGGTGATGCAAGGTATCGCGGCGGGTCAGTTTCCGGCAAATGATATGAAGCGCTTCGAGGAGGCTGAAAAAAGGCTGGAAGAAATTCTGAAAAAATCCACCTACAAAACACGTGAATGGATGGGATCTGCAAAAATGAAGCTTGGAGAGCAAGACATCCGAGATCAATCGATGGAAGAAGTCGAGCTTCCCCAACGACTCCCTCCGGCGCTGCAGGCCAGATATGATGCGATCCAGCACCTGAAAATCCATGTCGATCGGTTTCAAACCACCAGAAAGCAGATCCTGGAGCTCCATGACTTCAGCAATGAAGAGCAGCTTCGAAAAGGCCTCACAGCCGTTTTCAGCGACTACTTCGAAACCCGAGGACGACGACCCGAGCAGATGCGCAAGCTCAGCAAGGTGATGACGCTCGATCACCCGATCACCTCGATTCACTTCAATGCTTCCAATCAAAAGCCCTTTGATACCCGACGAGGCATCTACGATTTTCACCTGCTCAACGGCCAGCCGGCCACCTACAAAGACCGAGCAGCGGTCCTGCTCAAGCAGGTGCAGGACTTGATCCGGTCAGGTGACTATGCCCAGCTCTACCGACTGTTTGAAAGCGGAGAAAAAGCAGACCGGCTCTACCTGGACTCGCTGTTTTTCCCCACTTCTACCATTACCAACAAGGCCAATCGAGACAGCATCCTTTACGATACCCTGGTCTCCGGAAAGGAAAGCGGTCAGCAGGTGCAGGTGATGACCTCCAAAATCCCCCAAGCTCGTCGCGGCCTTTTTAAAAAATTCGAAGATCCCGAATCCGAAGCCTGTGCCAAAGAGCTCGAAGCCGCTTCGAAAGACAAAGAACTGCAAGATCTCCCCGATACCCTCGCGCACGATCAGGAGTTCTCAACAGCCTTCGGTCCATCCAGGACTCGAGACGGCCTTGAGTTCCACGAAGACGGTTCCTTGACGGTCACGCCCGAAGGGTATCAAAACCTTCCTCCAGAACTTCGAGAGGACTTGAGATCGCTTCATCCTGAAGTGTTCCAACGAACTGGAGGGGATGTGAAGGGCGTCGGATCAACTCCGCCCGAACAACTCAAAATCTCCAAAGAAACCATCGAAGAGCTGATGAAAAATCACCCGCTGGTCGCCGCGCGGTCGGCGCAGTTCAACAGCCTCGCCCGCGGTACAGCCATTGCGGGACTCGAAACCGCCGGACGAAAAGCCGCGGATATAGCCCGACTGCCCTTTCAGGCCATGGCCAGCTTTGGCAATACCTACTGGAGCAGTCTGCGGTTTTACTCGTGCATGAGCATCTATACGGCCATCCCCGAACTCTACGAACACCTCTCAAGCCTGATGGATTTTCGAGTAAAATTCAGCGCCTATACCCTGCTGAAAGAAACCTTTGCCGGGACCATTATCGGGAGTGAATTTTACAAGCTCTTGCAGTCCAAAGAGAACGAACGAGTGGACGCGTTTAAGGGAGCCTTCTCCCAGTACGGGAATGAAGACATCATCGACAAACTCTACAACGCCCGCGACCGTTTCGAATTAAAAGCCGTGCTCATCGAAGGCTTTGAACATCGTGGTCTGTTTACCATTGAAGACATTTTGAAGAATGACTTCTTCAAGCTCGTGAACAAATTTCATCCGGGAGGCTACGTGATCCCCCTCGATTACACCGATGAAGAAATGCAAAAGGATCCCGATATCAAGGCCAAAATGACCAATCACGTCCGGGAAGCCCTCGACAAGTTTTGGGGAGGAGGGACTTGGGTGGGCTGGCGGTCGGCTGGCGCGTCCAAATACGAATCCAACCGGAAGTCCGCCAATGACAACTTCAACAACCTCACGGGAAGTGAAAAGATGAAGACCTTTAGCCAGTACTGGGAATGGCTGAAGACACCCGATGGAGACCAGAAACTCAAGTCGATCACCCCGGCGGAATTGGTTGGAAATATCGAAAACGACATGCAGCGCTGCAACCGTGATTCCGGCGAGATTTTTGCCATCATGCAGGCCTTGATCTGCCGCGGCTATATCAAGCTGGAACACGTCGTCCGTCTCCAGGACGGCCACACCAATGACTTGCCCATCTTCGCCCTCCAAGAACCGATCCAAGCGGAACTAAGCGGACTTGCCGGACATATCGACCAAGCCCTTAATGAAGGGAAAAAATATGATATGAAAGAGAACCCGATCATCCAGTTTTACCAGGGGAAAAAAGCGCTTGCACTCAAGGGAACGCGTGCCGATGGGAAATGGGCATTCCCAAAAACCTACCAAGGACATAAAGATGCAGAGCAATCCGGCGCCCTGGAAACCGCCATTGTCACCGTGCACCAGCTCCAGAAAATGCGTGAAGCTCAGCCGGAATGGCATCGAAAGATGGATAACGGACTGATCGGGATTTTCTCCGCCGCCTATCCCTGGGACCAGATCGAAAACGGACTCAGACCAGATCAAAACGGAAATATCGACGCTCGTCCGCATGATATCGTCGCTGCCTACCGCGGGATCCATGAAGAATTCGCTTCGTATGTGGGAGCGCTGGGGGACTCGAGTGTTCCCATGGAGCCTACCGAATTCAAGCAGGTCGTTTGGCAAGCCTACTTGGCCATCAGCAAAACCCAAGCCTATGCGGGTTTCTTGTCTCGCCACCGTTCCAAGCCCTACGACTATACCTTCAATCTCAATGACGCCTCTCCCAACCTCGATCAAAAAACCAAAGAAAGTCGTGGATCCGTGGGAACGTCCAACTTTGAAAAACTGATCCTCGGTAATACCGGTCCGCAGCAGCGCATGCTCGAAAGCCAAGGAAGTCTCGACAATACCTCCATGAGCGCCAACCTCCGAAAGAGCTTCAAGAAAATGGCCGGCTACCAATTCGTCAATTCACTCGGAGTGGATCCCGAAACAGGCAAGCATAACTCGATGGCCACCGAGAACTTCGCCATTGACCAATACTACCCTGCTGAAGAGTTTCCAAAGGTGGTGAAAGCGTTTTACGAAGATGTCTTGGAAAAGGCCAAGGCAAGAGGGATGTACGACGAGATCAAGGCTTCTCTGGACCAGAGTAAAATGGCGGATTTCTCGGTCAATAACGACACCCGTCAAAAAGCGCTCAAGACATGGATGAAGAGCGATGCCGGACTTTAATCAATGGTCGAGAGGATCTCTCTCACCTGCTCCAGGTTTTCGACCCGCACCAGCTTTTCCCGCAGTTCGCGGGCTCCAGCAAGTCCTTTGATGTAGGCCGCTAAATGCTTGCGGATTTCGAGCATGCCCACCCGCTCCCCTTTCGTTTGCACGGACAGCTCGCAGTGGCGCAGCACCACCTCTTTTTTTCGTTCCCAGGAGATTTTGTCAGTCCTAGGAAACCGTTCGTCCAGTTCTTCATCGCTGAGGTGATCGTACTTCTCACGGTTTCTGGCGAATTCCAAAATGTCCCCCAGGATCCAGGGGTCGCCGAAGGTCCCACGGGCGACGTAGACCCCATCCAAGTTCCCCAGTTTTTTCCGAAAGGCGCTGACACTGGTGATGTCTCCATTGCCGAAGACCGGGATCTTCAGCTGACGCTTCAGTTCGTAGATGGGCTCCCAATCCGCCAAACCAGTATAGCCCTGCTTGGTGGTTCTACCGTGGATGGTCACTGCGGCGGCTCCGTTCTGCTCGAGTTCCTTGCAAAACGGGATCAAATCATCGGCGTTTTCCCAACCCAATCGGGTCTTCACCGTCACCGGGATCTTCACGGCTTTGACCATATCATTCACGATTTTCATCGCCGTACATCGGTTTTCGATCTTCACCAAGGCCGAACCATGATCGCTGTGGATCACCTTCTTCGCCGGACAACCCATATTGATATCCACTCCGTCATAGCCCATTTCTTCCGCCACCTTCGCCGCATACACAAAGCGATCGGGATGCTTGCCGAAGAGCTGGAGAATGACCGGGTGTTCCGAGGGATCAAAGGCCGCCATCTGCATGGTCTTCTTCGATTTGTAAAAAATCGCGTCCGCTGACAAGAACTCCGTCACCACGATGGCCTCCGGCGCGCACATCCGGGCGATCTGTTTGTAGGCGCTATCGGTATAGCCCGCCATGGGAGACTGGACGACGGCAGGATGGGCGTTGGAGTACTGGGACCAGGAAAACATGGGGAGGGTTGTAAGGGTGCTAAGGGACGGAAGGGTTTTAACGGTGGCTCAATACCTGGTACCATCTCTTCATGAAGAGAATGGAGTGAACAAAGTGGCTTCTATTAAAGCCTACTTTAATGCTTTTTTAAAGCCCATCAATCTCCTTATAACCCTTAAAACCCTTACGACCATTACGTCCCTTAGCCTTAAAACCCCCTACAACCTTTACGCCCTTTTACTTTCTGCTACAGTAATCGCGACCAACTAAACCTTATCCATGGACCAATACATTTACGCCTTTGAAGAAGGCAACAAGGACATGAAGAACCTTCTCGGTGGGAAAGGCGCCAATTTGGCAGAAATGACCGGATTGGGATTGCAAGTACCTCCTGGGTTCACCATCACCACGGAATATTGCATTACCTATCAGAACAAAAAGGAGCACGTGCCAGAGTTTATGGACAAGGTCAAAGAAGCAGTAGGAAAAGTAGAGCACAAAATGGGCAAGGCATTCGGAGATGCCCAAAACCCTCTGCTTTTTTCGGTCCGTTCAGGAGCCCGAGCCTCCATGCCGGGAATGATGGACACGGTCCTCAATCTTGGTTTAAACGATACCACGATCGAGGGGATCATTCAGCAAACCGGAAACGAGCGCTTCGCCTACGACGCTTATCGTCGTTTTATCAATATGTATGGCAATGTGGTGCTCGAAGTCGACCACCACTACTTCGAAGAGAAATTTCAGGAATACAAAGCTTCAAAAGGCTACGAACAAGACCTCGACATGACAGCGGATGACCTCAAGCAATTGGTCACCATCTACAAATCCGTCGTCCGGGAAAAACTGGGACACGACTTCCCAAGCGATCCCTGGGAACAGCTCCTGGGGGCTATCAATGCCGTCTTCGAATCCTGGAACAACAAGCGAGCCATCACCTACCGAAATATCAACAAAATCCCCCACGACTGGGGCACTGCCGTGAATGTGCAGAGCATGGTGTTCGGAAACATGGGAGATGACAGCGGGACAGGAGTTGCTTTCACACGAAATCCATCAACGGGAGAGAAAGGATACTACGGAGAGTACCTCATGAACGCCCAAGGTGAAGACGTGGTCGCCGGGATTCGCACCCCGAAAAAGATCAGCGAACTAGAAGCCCAGATGCCGGAAGTCTATAAAGAGCTTACAGGTGTCTTCGACAAGCTCGAACACCATTACAAGGACATGCAGGACATCGAGTTCACCATCGAAAAAGGCAAGCTCTTCATCCTCCAAACCCGTAACGGCAAACGGACCGGACAAGCCGCCGTGCGCATCGCCGTGGAAATGGTAAAGGAAGGCGTGATCGACAAAAACACCGCCGTCCTGAGAGTGGATCCACGCTCCCTAGAGCCGATCCTTCACCCGGCACTGGATCCAAATGCCGAAAAGAACGCGATCACCAAAGGCCTGCCCGCTTCCCCTGGAGCAGCTTGTGGGGAGGTGGTGTTCACCGCCGATGAAGCCGTGGAAGCCCACAAATTGGGCCACAAGGTGATTTTGGTTCGCCATGAAACCTCTCCGGAAGACATCGCCGGGATGCATTCGGCGATGGGGATCTTGACTTCCACCGGAGGGATGACCTCCCATGCGGCCGTCGTTGCCCGAGGAATGGGGAAATGCTGTGTCGCGGGAGCTGGCGAAGTGAAAATTGACTACAAACAACAGCAGTTCACCGTGAACGGCACTGTGGTCAAAAAAGGAGAGGTGATCACGCTATCCGGAAATGACGGAGAAGTGTACCTGGGCGAAATCAAGACCGTCCCTCCGAGCTTGGACGAGTACTTCGAAGAACTCATGGGCTGGGCCGATGACATCCGAAAGGTCCGAGTGCGCACCAACGCTGAAACGCCCTTCGACTGCAAGAATGGCCGCAAGTTCGGTGCCGAAGGGATCGGACTCTGCCGTACCGAGCACATGTTCTTCAATGAGGAACGCATTCTCCACATCCGGGAAATGATCTTGTCGGATGACCTGGAAAGCAGGGTGAAAGCCATCGACAAACTCCTCCCCTATCAAAAAAGCGACTTTGTCGAAATCTTCGAAATCATGGAAGGATTACCAGTCACCATCCGCTTGCTCGATCCTCCCCTGCACGAATTCCTTCCTCACGAAGAAGATGAAATCGCCGCCGTTGCGAAAGAGTTGAACGTCACCCCCGATCATGTGAAGGCCAAGATCAAGGCCCTCCACGAAGTGAATCCCATGCTGGGACACCGTGGGTGCCGACTGGGCATTACTTACCCTGAGATCACCGTCATGCAGGTGAAGGCCATCATTATGGCCGCCCTGGAAGTAAAAAAATCCGGAAAAATCGTCACTCCGGAAATTATGATCCCGTTGGTTTCCCTCGCTCAGGAATTGGAACACCTCGAAAAAATGGTCCGAAAGTTCGCTGACCAACTCATCGCTGAAAGCGGTATGGAGCTCGACTACAAGGTCGGGACCATGATCGAAGTGCCACGTGCTTGCGTCGTCGCGGACAAGATCGCTGAAAAGGCAGAATTCTTCTCCTTCGGCACGAATGATCTGACCCAAATGACCTTCGGATATTCTCGAGACGACGCCGGGAAATTCCTCGGATTTTACCAAGAAAATGGCATCGTGAAAGAAGACCCCTTTGCGGTGGTCGATCAAGAAGGAGTCGGAGCACTGATGAAATTAGCAGTGGAAAAAGGAAGAAGCACCCGTCCTGACATCAAGCTGGGGATCTGTGGCGAACACGGCGGAGAACCTTCTTCAGTTGAGTTTTGTATTGGGCTCGGATTCGATTACGTCTCTTGTTCTCCTTTCCGAGTGCCCATCGCTCGCCTAGCGGCCGCGCAAGCGGAACTAAAGAAAAAGTAATCCACTCTTTATTTTTTCTCCCATGAAAAAAATACTCCCATTGCTCATCGTCGCAGCCGTCGTGATCACTGCAGTAGCCCTTTACAGCAATGGAAGTCTGCAGACGCAATTGCTCAACGAGCAAAATCAACCTTCAACCACTCAACAACAGCCAAGGACGGTCGATGAGTGTAAGAAGCTTTCAGAACGCTTGGCATCCGACTGTATACGAGGCATCGCCGTCCGAGAACAAAACAGTACGATCTGCCTGCAGATCACGCGCAGGTCCGACCGGGCCCGCTGTCAGCGAGAAGTCGAATTGTCTCAATAGTCACCATCCTCCCCATTCTCCCAATCGTCCCAATCGTCCCAATCGTCCCACCCCCTCCCAATCGTCTCACCCCCTCCCAATCATCCCCTATTTCCCACTTCATGAAGATTACCCAAGTCAAAGCCCGCCAAGTCCTCGACAGCCGAGGCAATCCTACCGTCGAAGTCGAAATGTATGCCGACGATATGGTAGCCCGAGCGATCGTCCCCAGTGGAGCCTCAACCGGTGCGCACGAAGCGGTCGAACTTCGCGACGGAGATAAGACCCAGTATCTTGGCAAGGGCGTCTTAAAAGCTGTTGCAAATGTCAAAGGTGAGATCGCCCAGGCAGTCATCGGGATGGAACTCTGCAAGCAACGAGAATTCGACGAACTTCTCATCAAACTCGACGGTACGGACAATAAATCCCGCCTGGGCGCAAACGCGATGTTAGGAGCCTCTTTAGCCTATGCGCGACTATCCGGCGGCGAACCGATCTACAAGTATTTGGCGCGCATTTCAGGAACGGAAAAGCCATCAATGCCTCGCCCGATGATGAACGTCATCAACGGAGGACAACATGCCGACAATACCTTGGACATCCAGGAGTTTATGCTCTTTCCCAAAGCCTCTACCTTTTCTGAAAACCTCCGCATCGGGACCGAAGTCTTCCACCACTTGAAAAAACTGCTCCAGGAAAAGAACATGGCCACCTCCGTAGGAGACGAAGGAGGATTCGCGCCGAATCTGACCACCCACGAAGAAGCCCTGGGCGTGATGTGGGAGGCCACTCAAAGAGCGGGTCATGAAGCCGTCATGGAGTTCGCCCTCGACGCGGCCGCGACAGAATTCTACAACGAAGAAAAGAAGGTCTATGTCATCGAAGGGGAAGAGACCACGGCTGACCAGCTCATCAGCTACTACGAATACCTTTGCGGCAAATTTCCCATTGTCTCCATCGAGGATCCCCTCTTCGAGGATGACTGGGAAGGATGGAAAAAAATCACCGAACGTTTGGGATCCAAGGTTCAGATCGTCGGTGATGACCTGCTCGTGACCAATGTCAAACGCTTGCAAAAAGCGATCGATGAAAAAGCCTGCAATGCCATCCTCATCAAGCTCAACCAGATCGGGACCCTTTCGGAGACCATCGACGCGATCCAATTGGCGCAGAAACATGGCATGAACGCCATTTCCTCCCACCGCAGTGGTGAAACGGAAGACACGACCATTGCCGATCTCGCGGTTGGTCTGAACTGTGGACAGATCAAAACGGGAAGCTTGAGCCGTACCGACCGCATCGCCAAGTACAACCAACTGTTGAGGATCGAAGAGGAATTGGCAAAATCCTAACCGTTTTTTAAGTCCTATGAATGCCCTGTATCAGATCACTCCTTATTTCGAAACGATGCAGCGTGGGTTTCAAGCAGCCAAGAAGCCAGAATCTGACGAAGCTGCTCCTCTTCCAAAAGCCGTCCTCCAGGTTATCCAATGCATTCGAAGCTATTTGTTTTAATTTTTTTCTATGGTGTTCTTCATTAAAGATTCTGCAGGCCAAGTAGGGAAATCCGTCACTATCCAAGGCTGGATGTACAACAAGCGAGGTTCCGGGAAGATCTACTTCCTCCAGCTCCGAGATGGTACCGGCACGATGCAGGCTGTGGTAGAGGCCGCCAAGGTGAGCGAAGAAGTGATACAAAAAGCAGAGGCCTTGACCATCGAATCCTCCGTTCGCATCACTGGTGAGATCAGCAAGCATCCGAAGCATGAAGATGTGTTCGAGATGCAGGTGTCCGACATCGAGATCGTCCACATCGCTGAAGAATACCCCATTGGAAAAAAAGAACACGGCCCCGACTTCCTGCTCGACCACCGTCATGTCTGGCTGCGTTCCGAACGTCAGCTCGCCATCCTTCGCATCCGTGACGAAATCATTCGCGCCACCGTGGAGTGGTTCCACGACAACGGGTTCTTAAAAATCGACACGCCGATCCTCTCCAACAACGCCTGCGAAGGCAGCGGAGACCTTTTTGAGATTGATTACTTCGGCGAACCAGCCTACCTGTCCCAATCCGGACAATTATACTTGGAATCAGCCGTCATGAGCTGCGGCAGAGGCTACGACTTCGGTCCGGTGTTCCGCTCAGAAAAGTCCAAAACCCGTCGTCACCTCACCGAATTCTGGATGATGGACGCGGAGGCGACCTTCTGCGATCTTGAAGGCATCTTGGAAATCGAAGAAAATTTAATCTGTCACATCTTGAAACGGGTCTTGGAAAACCGAGTGAAGGAACTCAATACCTTGGAACGACCGATCGAACCGCTGCAAAAAATCAAAGCTCCTTTCCTTCGCATGCACCACGCCGATGTCGTAAAAAAACTGCACGAGCTCGGTTCGGACATCAAAGAAGACGATGATCTCGGAGGCGACGATGAAACCATGCTCACCCAAAGCTTCGAGCAGCCCATCTTCGTGACCCACTACCCTGCCAAGGTAAAGGCCTTCTACATGAAACGGACGGAAGATGGCACCAGAGCCCTCTGCGCTGACCTCCTCGCACCGGAAGGCTACGGAGAAATCATCGGCGGCTCGCAGCGTGAAGACGACTTAGAATTGATGAAAAAATGGATGGCCGAACACAAGATTCCCGAAAAAGGCCTGGAATGGTACCTCGACCTGCGACGATATGGTTCCGTCCCTCACGCCGGCTTCGGCTACGGCCTCGAACGAATCGTCACCTGGATCTGTGGGCTCAAGCATGTGCGGGAGAGTATCCCGTTCCCACGGATGTTGAATCGGTTGACGCCTTAGTGCTGAGATTTTTTGATAGTCTTTCTTGGACGCGAAAAAAACTCAATGCCATCTGCCAGCCATTGGAGTTTGTCCCCAGCTGGAGCATGCTTCCATCTCCTGAGCATTTCTAGATCAGCATTATAGAGCTTTTGCGGTGATTTTTCAGAGGAGTTTTGCATCGATGAGTGCTTGAATATCGGCTAAATCCTGGGGGCGGCCTGCTTGCCTTTTCATTTCAATCAGGTCGTCGAAACCTATCACTGGAACCACTGTATCATACAGTTGCTGTAAGACGATGTTTTTCTCGAATTTGTCAAAATCAAGCGAGGCATCAGCGAGTACGTCGATTGACATGAGGTTCCTCCCCTGTCCCATGAAGGTAAAGGCCTTCATATTTTTTTCTGAGACCAATCTTTTTACGGTCGAATGATCTTTAAGATCTTTAAATCGAATCGGCTGTCTCGGTAGATACCCCATGGATGTCATTACCATGTCCATCTTATCGATATTGTCCTTATCCAACAGCAAAATGAGATCCAGATCAGTCGTATACCTTCCGTACCCATGAAGTATCACTGCAACACCACCAACAACTGCATAAGTTATCTGAGCTTTATTCAGGGAATCGAATATGGTTTCAAAGATATTCATAAATCATGAACGATGTGATTTTATTATACGCTGAACATTCCTCTTTTCATCCCGCTCTTTCATCGTTCGCCGCTTATCATACTGCTTCTTCCCGCGCACCAGCCCGATCTTCACCTTGGCCCACTGCCGATCCAAACCGATTTCCAAAGGAACGAGCGTAATTCCCTGCCCTGAGAGCTTCCCTTCGATGCGGTCGATTTCGGATTTTTTTAGTAAAAGAAGGCGCTTGCGTTTCGGATCATACTCCGGACTGCTGTCGTAGTGGTACCGGGGAATATTCAAGTCGTTCAACAAAGGCTTCCCCTGCTGGATCGTCACATAACTCCCGGCGAAATTTGGCTTTTGGCTGCGCAGCGATTTGATTTCCCGCCCTTCCAGTTTGATCCCTGCTACAAAGCTTTCTACGATTTCGTAGTCAAAGTAGGCTTTTTTGTTGGAGGCGAGGAGCTTCATAGGAGTAGTACGAGTATGAAGAGTATCAGGAGTATGAGGATTTTTCCTAATACTCATTACGTTCTTAATACTCCTGCATGCAAATCCCCCATATTTTACTGTAATTCTGCTTAGCTAGCAATTTCCATCGTTCTTTGCTATAATGAAGTGAAATAAAAACAAAAAATGCATCGAGTTTCAGAAAATCCATCGGTTCTTGAACTCTTGCCATCCCATTGGGCACGGATGAAGGACGTTCTGTTTTCCGAATGGGAGTATCAAAAGGTCCAGTTTTCGGATGAATTGGAATTCCGCTTTATCCCCATGCCGGAGCAGTCATACAGTGCTCTGCTGTCTTACAAAGGCATCGACGTCTTCCATTTCATATGGACGGAAGTCGACGGGTTGATCGACATTACGCACCGCATCGTTCATCCCGATTTCCGGGGGCAAGGGATAGCGACCCAGATGATGCAGGCCATCGAAGAGCGGGCTCAACAGTTAGCGAATGCCCAGCAGTCCCCCACTCATCTCATGCTCGAAACCAGTCAGCTTTCGGTGGTCAACCTTGGCAAAAAATGTGGCATGGAAGTTTCAGCAGGCAGCGAGGCGTTGGAACACCTGGAACAATACCGAGTCGATGAAAACACGAATGTTCTGAATAAAAACGGATACAAAATGAACTTTCGACTCTCCAAAAGAATCCTTCCTGAAAAGACATCACCTCTCGAAAGCGCGAGAAGCCTCATTCGTCTCGACGTTCTAAAAGTTTTGGCTCCAGCGGCATAGAGACCCTTCAATTCTGAAAAAAAATCGAGTATGATGTCCGTACTGCATTTTTTATGAACGTCTTGAAAGCCATTTTCTTGGGACTCTTGCTCAGTCCCTTTCTCGTGCTGAGTTCGACCGTTTATCAGGTCAATTTTTACGAATCTGGTTGGGAAACAAAACCTCCCGCCGATTGCCTCATGGTGATGGGAGCCAAGGTGTTGAGCAACAATCAACCGGATTTGATGATGAGGGAGCGGATCAACACGGCGAAAAAATATATTTCTGAGGAAACGAAGCACGTCATCCTGACAGGAGGCACCGTGGATGAAAAAGTAAGCGAGGCCGAAGCCATGAAATCCATGCTGGTGCAAAGCGGAATCGATGAAGACAAAATCCTCCTCGAAACCAACAGTACGAGCACCTACCAAAACCTCCTCTACAGCCAGCCCTTGATCGAAGCCGCAGGATGCGAAAAGCTCGATATCGTCAGCCATGACTTCCATTTGGCGAGGATCAAGATGACGGCTGACAACTTCGGCATTTCAGTGAATCGATTGATCCCTGCTGAAAAAACCAAGCCGAATACCAAGCAACGGCTTTCTCGCGAATACCTGGCCTATCTTTGGTACTGGTTCGGGTGGGAGTGGCTCAAAAATTAAAACCCTTACGTCCCTTAAGTCCCTTAGACCCCTTCCCCATGCACCCCCTCAAAATCATCTCCTGGAACGTCAATGGCATCCGTGCCGTGCAAAAGAAAGGCTTCTTCGACTGGCTGTACGAGGAAGACCCTGACATCCTGATGCTTCAGGAGACCAAAGCTGAAAAAGCCCAGCTCACGAGAGATCTGCTCATGCCGGAAGGCTACCTTACCTTTTGGAATAATTCCAAGCGGAAGAAAGGCTATAGTGGCACCGCTATTTTCACCAAATTCAAACCCGTCAGAGTTTCCAGTGGTCTGGGAGATCCTGAGTTCGACCAAGAAGGCCGGGTCATTGCCATCGAATTCGACAGCCTGATCATCTTCAACATCTACTTTCCCAACGGCAAAGCCAGCCAGGAACGCCTCGATTTCAAAATGAAGTTCTACGAAGCCTTCCAAAAGCGGGCCATGGCTGAAGTCAAAAAAGGCAAAAAAGTCCTCGTCGGCGGCGATGTGAATACCGCCCATCACCCCATCGACCTGGCCCGACCCAAAGACAACGAAGATATCTCCGGATTTTTGCCCATGGAACGGGAATGGATGGACCGCTTCGAAGCAGCTGGGTTCCACGATACCTTCCGCCTCTTCCATCCCGAGAAGCCGGACCAGTACACCTGGTGGAGCATGAGGTCAGGAGCACGATCCAGGAACGTCGGCTGGAGGATCGACTATTTTTATTGCTCCGACAATCTTAAAAAAAGCATCAAAGATGCCACGATCCTCCCCCATGTGATGGGAAGCGACCATTGCCCGATCACGGTGACTCTCGATCTGCCCAAAACCGCCCTCGCCAACGAAACCTATCTCGACGAAGAAGACCTGTGTGGCGACACCCATTTACAGCCCACCATGCTGTGACCGCCTCTGTTCCAATTCAGCCATAATGCTCCGAACCTTTCGAGCGTTTATTCGATCATGAGCGATGGTTCCCGCAGCCAAAAGGCTAAAAAATGCCATCACCGCATAAAAGTAATTCAGTTCTCGAATGATGATTTCTGGGGCTTGCCGCCACTGATCAGGGGAAGTATGTTCAGACGCTGTTCTGATAGCGGCTGCTGTAGACGCTCTCATGGGCGCTGGCGTGAGTGACGGAGTAGACGATTCATGTGCGGAGTGTGCTGGTGCTACGGATTCGGATGGATCAGCGTCGTTTTCATTCGTGTCTGGAAAAGGAATCGGTGATACCGGTTCAACATGCTGGGATACAGGAAATGAAGCGTTAAAAAACCGACTTGATGTGGCGAAGCCTGCCGCAGGCACCGAAAATCCATCAACATCCGGTTCTTCGGAAGGACAGTTCGAGCCAGACCCCACCTCGACCTCGCGAGGAGGCGTATGTTGAAGCGCTGGGGAAACACGAACTTTCGCCTGCTGGGCTTGATCAGCATTCTTCAGCATGGGAGATGAAGGCGAAGAACACCCCGAAAGGGCCAACGCCAACAAAGCGCCCCTCAATGATCTCTGAAGCGCAATCAACAGTGGTATTTTTCCAATTTTTTCAGGTGATGTACTCTTTTGTGGACTGTTTCGGAGAACTTGCATAAAAGAAAAACAAGATTACATATCATACTTGATTTTTTAAAAATGTCAAGAAAGTGTGACATGAATCAATCGTTCTTCACGGTCCTCAAAGTGCCTGACCAGAGACTTTCCCAAAAGCTCTTGCGCGACGACGAGAGCAGGCCGCTCGGAAAAAGATGTCCCCAGGATCTCAGTCATGGCGGATTTCAAATTCCACATAGCCTTCGACGCGCCCCTCACTCGATTTTACTCGCTGCACTTTGGCCGCTGCAGGTCCTTGATGGCACCATTCGACAAAGCTTTTCAAAGCTGGATCTTCTCCTTCTGCCTCCACGTGCACCGAGCCATCCGGCTCATTGCGGATGAAACCAGCGATGTTGAGTTTGTCCGCCAGGTCTTTGGCGTGAGCACGAAAAAAAACTCCTTGGACTTGACCGTAGATGTGGATGGTAAGGTGTTTCATGGGGTCGCAAAGCCACCTTATTATATCCAAACTCAGATTATCTTCCACCCTGTCGTTGAGACCTGAACCGTTCGGGAGGGATTCGATTCCGTGCTAAATCCAGAATCAATGGACGAGACCAGACCCCGGCTTGAATGTACTCGAATACCTGAGGTGCGCTGATGCCAGATTGAAAGAAATGATCGATTTCTTGGTAAGAAAAACCACAGTCTAAATATATCCGGAACTCAAAGGGATCGATTCCTGTTTGAAACGCCCTCACAATATCCTGGGAATTAATCAGGCCAGCCTGAAGAGCAAAGCGGAGGTATTGATCCGGGATGTGCTGTGGTAGGTAAGGACGGTAGACCTGAATCGCATGATCAAGGAGTCGATCATATTGGGGTTTATAGGTCGTATCACTGGACGAAAACAGATCCGAAAGGCGCTTCAGCCGGATCGAATGGTCGCGGATCCTCCCATGATCATCGGTTTGGAAATCTATGCCGACCACGTAGCCATTGCAAGCCAGCACATCACTGCTCGGAAAGAGCAACTTGGCACGGTTGGCAAAATTGCTAAACCCATCGAACCCATTCATCCCTCCATCGCCCGACTCACACGAAGCAAAAACGACATAGGAAGGGCTATTTTTCATGAGGTACCAGTTCAATCGGGAAATCTTCATGAAGTCCTGTTCCACCGTAAGCCCCACATCGATCATCCCTGTACTGCCATGCCCGGCGATGAGGATGCCCTGGAGATTGCCCAGCCGCAAAATGCCTCGTTGGCTCAGCGAATTCACATGGTGCAGGATTTCATTCACCGTACTCGTTTCCACCACCAGCACCTTGTATCCCCGAGCGAGTTCCTGCAAGCGGTAGGTCTCTACATTCAGCGCCTGGATCCCTCCGATGCTCTGCCGATCCTTTCGAGCCAGGAGAGCAAGGATGACTGGTTTGTCACGCAGTAATTCCGGATTGTTGTAATTGTCCAAAACCGCCCTCAGGAAGTCCGGATCATAGCGATCAGGATTCATGATACCGAGGGTGGATTTCGCGCTGTTGCAGAGTGCTACATAGGCATCGAAATCCACCGAGTCCACCTTCTGAACGAGGTCTGAGAAATTATTCCAAATCCTTTCTCTCTGAAAAGGTTCTATCCCGCTCTGAAGCGCTGGGGTGGCCGTTTGAACCGAAGGATCTGCCAGTAAATCCCGAACAAGCTGTCCTCGACTTTGAATTTCGATTTCCGTCAGAGGCCGTGATGAACGACGAAAAATGTCTTCATATCGAGGTGCATACATACAGCCTTGGAGCGATGCCAGCAGGACGAGGCACAGCAAATACATCCCCATTTTCCGGAGGTTTTCCGGAAGTCGCGAGACCTGTTGCATCCATTCCTGAAAAGTGGACCAAATGGTCAGAGGGTCTGGTGCAAGGACCTGGCCTATCTCTTCACGGGTTGACTTCAGGTCAACCGGCAGAGATGGGGAAAAAGAGCGGTCGTTTTCTGGGATTTCAGATCGACCGAAAGAAAGAGACTCGTTCATGAATTCGTGTAAAAACAAAACCGACACTATCGAAGATGAAACGCCTCACAAAGAGACAAATGTCATAAGCAGCGTGGGAATCCCTTTGAAGACCGGCCATTTTTCGCCTACAATGGCCTCGTCTGAATTCTTTTCACATGGCACTCCTTCACAATCGATACAACAAAGAGCAAGCTCTCAAACGAATCGCCCAGGAAACTTTTTCTCGTCGGACCGTTTCTTTTTACCGATACGTCCGGATCGAAGAGACTCAGAAAATGAGAGATGAACTGTACCGGCAGTGGGATCAATTCGGTGTTTTGGGCAGGGTGTATGTAGCCCGTGAAGGGATAAATGCTCAGATATGCGTACCAGAGCCGCACTGGGACCAGTTCGTCGAACAGCTTCACAACATCAAAGAATTCTCAGACGTGCCTTTCAAAATGGCCATCGAAGAAGACCTGTCGTTTTGGAAACTGACGATCAAAGTCCGCAAGCAGATCGTCGCGGACGGATTACCCGAAGACGAATATGATGTCACCCAGGTCGGGAACCATCTTTCTCCGGAGGAATTCCATCAAGCCTTAGACCGTGACGACGTGGTCGTCGTCGACATGCGCAATCACTACGAGAGCCGCGTGGGAAAGTTTGAAAAAGCCATCTGTCCGGATTCGGACACCTTCCGGGAAGAACTCCCCATGGTAAAAGAGATGCTCAAAGGACAAGAAGAAAAAAAAGTCCTGCTCTATTGCACTGGCGGCATCCGCTGTGAAAAGGCCAGCTCCTACCTGAAGCATCATGGTTTCAAAGACGTCAACCAACTCTACGGAGGGATCATCAACTACACCCATGTGATCAAAGAGAAGGGTTTGAAGCCCAGGTTTTTAGGAAAAAACTTTGTCTTCGACGAACGCATCGGCGAAAAAGTCACGGATGACATCCTCTCCCAGTGTGACCAATGCCAGCAAACCTGCGATGAATACACCAATTGCAAAAACACCATGTGCAATCTGCTCTTCATCCAGTGCCAGTCTTGTTCGGAAACGATGAAAAACACCTGCAGTGACGAGTGCCTCCAAATAGCCCAGCTTCCCATCGAAGAACAACGAAAAATCCGTGCGGGAGTGCCTCACACCTTCACCCGATACAAGAAACAAATCCGCCCAGAAGCGTGTCTGCGAAGATGAAGACCTGTTTACTTGATTCACCTCAGAAAACCAGTAGAATCTTTCTGCTGTGTTTTAGGCCGCGATAGCTCAGTTGGTAGAGCGCATCCATGGTAAGGATGAGGTCACGGGTTCAATTCCCGTTCGTGGCTCCACTCTGCTTCGACTCCCCTCTTCTCCTTCAGAGAACCTTTCAGCTTCACGGAAATGGATTGGTTATTCATTGTGCGTCGTTCCACACCTAAGCTACACCCGCACATACCGCTGTCCCAATCCCCTTACCATGCCCTTCAGCTCCATCATCGACAGCAGCTGGCTGATCTGAGAAATCTGAAGTGAACTGGACTGAGCCAATTCATCCAATGAACGAGGCTCCCGCAGGTGCTCGTAGAGGATCTTTTCTTCGGGGACGTCGAACTGTAGTTGCTGCACCACTTCTGAAGTTTTTCCCGAGCTCAGGTGAAGCTGTTGCAAGAGCGACGGGGCGGAAAGGATCGGAGTCGCCCCCTGGGAGATGAGCTGATTGGTCCCGCGTTGCCCTTCGGAAAAAATGCTGCCCGGGACAGCGTACACGTCACGGTTTTGATCCAGGGCGAACTGGGCGGTGATCAGGGATCCCGACTGCTCTTGGGCTTCGATCACCAGCGTTGCCTTCGAAAGTCCGGAAAGAATCCGATTGCGCGCTGGAAAAAACTGAGGAAGCGGCTGCATGCCCAAGGGAAGCTCGGAGATGATAGTCCCTCCACTTTCGATAATCTTCGCGGCTAGATTCCGATGGGCCGCCGGGTAGATGACATCGACTCCGCTGCCGAGGACGGCGACACATTTCCCGCCATGTTCCAAGGCGATCTCATGAGCCAGGCTATCGACGCCGTAGGCCAGTCCGGAAACAATGGTTGCTCCGGCTCGGACGAGAGCTGGGATCAACTCATAGAGGACTTGCTTTCCATAAGCCGAGATCTTTCTGGTGCCAACCACGGCTATGGGGTGAAGTGCTGAAAGCAGATGACGATCTCCTCTGATAAACAGCACAAACGGTGGAGAGTTAATTTCCTTGAGCAGAATGGGATAGTCCGCATCCTGCAGGTTTACGGAATGGATGGACTCCGTCTCACATTTTTTGAGGTGTTTAAAAAAGATCATTTCATCTTTCTCCTGGATGTTCGCCCTGTCCTTTTCATCGACGACCTGCAGCACATCTGAAGGCAGGCTTTGCCAAGCAAGGAGAGCAGAGCCAAAGCGCTGCAGGAGTTTTTTCAGCGAAGATTTGGAGAGCCCCAGCTCGAGGAATGCCGCATGTGCCGCAGTTTCTTGAAGATTCATCATAAAATACCACTGATAGATTCAGTGGTATTCTACTTTTTTGAAGCAAACTTCCAAGGAGAGATTATATACAAAAGTATATATTACTCACCAAGCCAAGCTCTAAATTGGTTCGCCCCGGCGGGGAAGAAAACGCGAAGGGTTGGGATCCAGTACAACTGCTTGTTGGAATACCGGCTACCGCTCTCGCTCGTGCGCGCGAATACATATCCTGCTTCCTTTACCGTGTCTGCGATTGATTTGTTGTATCCTCCATCAGCATAAGCGTAGCTGATAATGGCTTCGCCCAATTGCTCTTCGATAATTTTCTTCGAGCGTTGGATTTCATCCTCTCTGTAAAACTCCCCAGCTGACAACAAATTGGCTCCATTGACGCCCTGGGATGCGATTTCCATTCCCCAGCTGCGCATCTTCTTCACCTGACGCCAGTCGAGATATCCTTCCGTACCGATCTTGTCGGTCGTGATGAAGAAAACCCCTTTCATTCCCTTTCCATTTAAGTGCTGGGCGGCGATGTAGGCATCGTCATATCCTCCATTGAAGGTCAGGATCACGGCCTTTGGATCGGCGTTTTTTTTGCCAGAAGTGACCGCTTGCAGGTCAAAGAAGGTGTAGGTCTTAAATCCATTGGCAACCAAGTAGTCGAGCTGGGCATTGAAATTGATCTCAGGCAGGACGAGGTTGCGAGAGTAATTTTCGACATCATCTGAGACGTGATGATAGGTGATGACAGGCACGTCGTAGATAACGGTCGCACTCGCCGCTGGAGCGGGAGTCTGCTCGACCGGAGCTGCTGGGGGAGGTGTTGGGATGGTCGGAGCCTCAGGTGCCTTGGGGACAGCAGGTGTGGGAACAGCCGCGATAGGCTTGTCCTCCTGAAGCGGGGCATCACTCAAATACCTTCGTGCCACATAGCCTTTAGTCCCGGCATTGGTGCGAATGTGTGCCCAACTAGAAGAGGGATACCCGATGACTTGGACTTGGTCATTTTTAACGATTTTTTCAACGACGGAACTGGCAAGACTAGGTTCTTTCCGAACATTGAGCCAGGTATAGTTCACATAGCGAGTCACCGGTTCCTTGAGCAGACTCTCTGATGGCAATGCCATTTGGTCACCATTTTTTCCGGCTTCCAAGCTCCGTTGATCCAGGACCCGCTGGACATTCTTCGCGATGGAATTCGGCTCTAAATGCTCACTCGTATTAATGACTTTGACGAAGTAGACACTGTAGGCCAGAAAAACGATGCAAAAAAGTGCTAAAGGAATGAGGTTCGCTTTTTTCATAATTGAGAAAGAAAAATCAACAAAATACTAACAAATGGTTTTCTCCTGCGCAGGAGATTCTTAATGCTAGATGTGGAAAATATGGGCAAATAGTTACTTCTTGGATCCAAACATCTGCAAGAACATGCGTTTGAGGACTTCGGAAGCCATGGTGACAAGTCGTTTGAGGAGGACATTCTTTCTGCGGATTTCGATCATGGTCGCACTGAATTTTTCAGGGTTCGGCTGTCGGAAAATACCTCCCTGATAGCGTCTGGCGTCCTTTTCAAGTTTGCGGATCTCGGAACGGAGCGTTTCTTCGATTTTTTTGATCATGACCGGAGCTGGCGGCAGATTGTGTTCATCAAACGTAAAGGTGGTGGTGGCGGCCGCTCCGGTTTGAGCTGCAGCCTGACCATCATCCTTCTTTTTTCCCGCCGCGACTCCATCCCCCTTCACTTCCCTGCTCTCTCCAGCGACTTCACGGATCTCTCCTGATTCTACGAATTCACCAGTGTCCTGACCTTCGATCAAAGTGCCAGCGATCTCCACACGGCTGCTCGACACTTCTTTTGGTGTCTCTACACTGGGGCGTGTTGCAGGTGTTGGAGCCGATGGGACAGCTTCTTTCTTTTCGAGGTGGTTTTTCGAGGAATCCGCCATAGAATGAATATTCTGATTATTATACCCTTTTTTTCGCTTACTCTCAAGCTATAAGCCTCATCTGTCCTGTGGTACAATCCGAAGGCTTTATAGACACACGTGACACTTTTACTGGCTCTTTCATCGCTGCTCTCCCGTTTGATTGGTGTCTACCGCAACCATGAGTTAGCGAATCTCTTCGGGGCTTCTGGCGTAAGCGATGCGTATTTTGCCGCATTTCAAATACCAGATACACTATACCGACTTTTTGTTTTTGGTGCAATTTCCGCCTCTTTTGTCCCGCTCTTTTTGTCACTCAAGAAAAATGATGAACAAGAAGCCTGGACGTTCGTTTCTTCGGTGATGAATGGATTCTTGCTCTTCGTGTTGGGGTTGGCACTGGTCATGTTCTTCTTCGCGGGCAGTCTGGTAGGGGTTCTCTACCCGGAATTCACGCCCGAATTACAAGCCCTGACCTCTCACTTGCTGCGGATCATGATGGTCTCCCCCATTCTGTTTACCCTTTCTTCGGTGTTTTCAGGTATTGAAAATGCGTTCCGCAGCTTCTGGGGCTTTGCGCTCGCACCGATCGTGTACAATCTCGGGATTTTGTTCGGCATTTTTGTGCTCGCTCCTCAAATGGGTATTTATGGGGTTGCGTACGGAGTCGTCATCGGTGCTTTTTTTCACGCGTTCGTGCAGCTCATCCCCTCTCTCAGGCTTGGTTTGCAGTGGAAGCCCGTTTTCGTCTGGAGTGATGCGTTTAAAAAAATGTTTACCCTCTCGATCCCTCGCGTCTTGAGCATGGCAGGGACGCAAATCAATTTTTTCATCGAAGGCGTCATCGCGACGACGCTCGCCTTAGGGAACCTCACCGTGCTTCGCTATGCTCAGGACATCCAGTCTTTCCCGATCGGGATCATTGGGCTTTCTATGGCTATTAGCAGTTTTTCCATCATCAGCCACTTTGTGATTGATGAAAAAATTTCCGAACTGGCGCAATACCTCAAAGACAAGCTGGATCACTTGTTGTTCTTGATGATTCCGGCTGCCTTTGGACTATGGGTCTTGCGGGTGCCTATCATCGAACTCGTCTTGGGGGGTGGAGACTTCGGCCAAGAGGCGATCCTCTTGACCGCCAATACGCTCAGCTATCTCTGCATCGGCTTGGTCGCATCAGCCCTGATCCCCATGCTTTCCAGGATCTTTTTCGCCTTCCATGACACCTTTTGGCCATTCGTCATTACCATTGCATCTGTCGTGGTCAATACCGGGTTGGCGCTGTATTTTTCCAAAACCCTGGGGATCGCTGGAGTCGGGCTTGCGAGCGCGGTCAGCAGTACCCTGTCGATGGTGGCCTTCTTGATTCTTTTGAAATGGAAGTACTTTCAAAAGCTGAGCTTCATCTCTTGGAGCCATTTATTGATCTTTATCATCTCTTCAGCCGTCATGACATCTCTGGTCGATCAGGTGCTTTCCCGTTTCGATCTTTCTCAATTCACCCTCGGGCTGTTTCTCCAGATCATGGTCCTGACAATCCTGGGAATGGCGGTCTACGGTATTTCGACCTTTCTTTTCCTCCGAAAAAAATGGTTGGGGATGGTAAGTACCCTGGGGAAATAACCTCCCTTACTGCACCTTGATCGTAATGCTCGACGTCCGTTCGGGGATCGTGTTTTTCCAAAAAGGCCAAATAGAAATATTCGATTTCTGAATTTCTTCCAGGTTGGAAATGAAATAACTGGCTTCAACAGCAGTTTTTCCGGGAATATATCCTAAGATCCTATTGATGAGTTCCTGGCCTTGTTCACTGCGCGGATCAAAGTTGTATTCTTCCACGCCCCTCACGGTGACGCTGAGCTTGACTCTGCTGAGGGCTTCGAGATTTGAATCACTCAAGACGAGATTGGACGTCGTGGAATTATAATCAATGCTTTCAATGACCTTATCAGGATGGACCTTTGCGAGGAGACCTTGCTCGAGGATTTCATAATACGACTGCTGTTCGTAAGCAAAGCCACGGACCTTCATCTTCCCCAGAACGCTGAACTCATCCAGCTTCTGGCCCTCCAATTTGGGCGGAACCTGAGTGTCCAAGACTTCGTATCGAATGGCTTGGGGATGATCAAAGAGTAACAACTGAGAGACAAAGGCGCCCGATTTTTCTTGGTCGGCTCGTTTTACATTTTCACCATCGACGTAATCGACCAAGTATTGGCGAGCCGTTTTTTCCAGCTCATCCACGATTTTCTGTTGAGAAGCTTTCACATCGTCCTCGGTCACAATGGAATAAAACTCCGTAACCCCTCCTTGGCAAGCACGTTCATTGGTGGCGGACAGCAAGCCCTGATTGAACTTCGAGAGCCCTGGCAGGACAAAAGCAGTATTTGCCGGCAGATTTCCGCGGGCACCGATGACATTGCCGTTATCATCAAATTCATCGGCCTCCACGCTGACGATCAAGCTTCCCGGGACTTTTTCATTGGTGGGGTTCCCGTCCGCGTCTTTCACGACCTGAAAGCGAGCGGCTGGGACCTCCACCTGGTCTCCACTCCGAAACACCACTCCTGACGCGTCCTGAAATCTCGTGTTCGGCAAGAGGGTCCAGGCGGTCGTACGTTCATTGAGCACTTTGAGGTTGCACCGCGCAGAACTCCCGGTGAAGACCTTCCCGGTCGGTTTATAAAGTATGCTTTTCTCAAAGGTCAGCTCCAATGGCATGGTGCTGATCACATGACTACTTGGATTGCGGAAAAGACCTTGTTCACGATTTGGATCAGCGAAAATAATGTTGATCGTCGCTTCAAGGATGTTTGAAGAAGGAGTGAGATAGATGACCGAGGATGGGACAGCTACGTAGAAGACTACCGCGAAGAAAAGGATCGATAAGCAGCTAAACGCCAGGATGGTTTTCTTTCGCAGGGTACTGAACAAAAAAAACTGTGTCCATTCACGCTGTTCTTTCTTTTGCTGTTTCTGCTGAGGTTTGGATAAAGGAGGCGTTGGGATGGACTTCCGAGCCTTGTCGGAAATTTCGGTGATCGAGATCTTGCGATAGGTTTGTTTTTTGACTTCTTTTGGAGGAAGTTTCCCTAATTGTGCGGATACGACTGTGGTGCGTTTTCGTAAGTGACCCTGATAAAGTTTGAGGCCATTTTTCTCGACGAGCTTTTGTCCGTTTTCGTCATTGGTAAATATCTGAATGTCCTTTTTTTCTTCAATGCCTTTTTGTTTCAGCAGTTTGAAATTCACCGCATTGCGGAACAAATGGGCCCCTTTGGGGATCACCAAAAGAATGTGATGGCCTTTGAGGGAGGAGATCTTCCCGAGCAAATCGGTGATCTCAGCATCGATGTCGACGTAGAGTGTTTTCATACAAAAAATGGCTCAGCAATGGTGCTCCGTCACTATAGCATGGGAAAAAAATCTTGCGATTCAAGAAAGGAAAATACACAAGAATATCGAGAAAAAGCACTGTCATTACGAGCCCATTTTTGTCATTTCGACCGGAGCTAAGGGCGTGTGGAGAGGGGCGCAGTGGAGAAATCTGAAAATGGCACAGGCTCCAGATTTCTCCACTGCGTCCTGAGTACAGGACTCCGGTCGAAATGACAAAAGGGATTACTGTTTGGCACTCCTCACCTTCATCCATGTCTCGACCAGTTTTTTCAACTCATCAGCTGCTGCTTGCACATAGTCCAAGGAGATGCCCTCATACCCTTGGAGGATGAAGAGCACATCCGTCGTTTTATTGCTGACCGAAGTATCTCGGCTTTGCTTCACTTCCAGCCAACAGATCACGCGCTTTCCTTCATCATCACAGTAGGCATAGGTCCCGGCGGGGACTTTTTTTTGCTTGTCCGAACCGAGCGGCCAGTATTCTTCGCTGCCGTCGCAGATCTTGAGCTCCACATCCCCCTTCAAAAGCGAAAGGTCATGGGCGCCAATCGACAACCCCGATTTCGCTTCAACGTAGTTGTAAAACGCCACCAGCGGATTGATAAACGGAAACTCTTTGTTCGGATCCGCCAAAAACTGTTGAAGGAGAGCATTCCCAGGAATTTCATCTCGTCCCACTCCCAACGATTCATTCAGCTGATAAGCTTTCTCAAGAATGTCTTCAACGTTCCCCAGTTCATCCGTCCTTCGGTTCTTCAGTCCCCCCACCCATTGTTCCCACTCCTTCTTCAACCGCTTCTGCACTCCCGTCCCGAGCGGTTTCAGATCGGTCATCGCGAAGGCCACCACCGGAAGGTTCAACTCAGCGGCTTCCTTCGTGACAGGCAATGGCAAGGTGGGCACACGCACGGTTTTTTTATCACGACTGATCAAGCTTCGGTCTTCCTCGATGCGGTCGAAGAGCAGTGTCTCCGGCTTGCGAATGGATTTCACCTGATCGAGCAAGGTGTTTGCCTGTAATTTTTTCAATTCGGTGAAATCGATTTGATCATCGAGGTCAAACGCCATCGCGATTTCCTGGGCCTTGTCAGGACAGAACGGAAAGAACATGAAGGTCACGTGCAGCAGGAGTTTGAGCATCATGCGGAGCACTTCCTCCAATTCGTCCTGCTTGGTTTCATCCTTGGCCAGTTCCCAGGGCATACGCTCAGCGATGTATCGGTTGCCGAAGTCTACCAGGCGAATGAGAGCGAGCGAGGCGCGCTGATGATCGTACTCGGCAAAGGCAGCATGATAGTCCTCCCAGAAATCTTCGATCTCTGAAGGCACGTCCAGTTTTTTCTGCGGCACCTTGCCCCCCGCGTAGCGATCGACCATGGAGAGCACTCGGTTCACGAAGTTTCCCAGATTATTCGCCAGATCGGCATTGATCTTGTTCTCAAAGAGTTGATAGGAAAAATCCCCGTCCTGTCCGACCGGAATTTCCGCCAGCAGATAGTATCGAGCGGCATCGACTCCATAATGGTTCGCCAGCTCGACCGGATCGACCACATTCCCCGCCGATTTACTCATCCGTCCGCCTTGATAATGGATCCAACCATGGACCAGCTCGGACTTGGGGAGTTCCACGTCAGCGGAGAGCAGCATGCCGATCCAAATACCGGCATGAAAACGAAGGATATCCTTCCCGATCACATGGCAGTCCACCGGCCAATATTGTTCGAAGAGTTCGCCCTCATGCTCATAGTCCAGCGCGGAAATATAATTCGCCAGCGCGTCGCACCACACATACATCACCTGGCTGTCATCGCCGGGGACAGGAATGCCCCAGGACAGCTGTTCCTTCGGTCGTGAAAAACTCACGTCTTCCAGACCGGATTCGCACATGGCGATGATTTCATTCGCACGAAACGCCGGAACGATGTTTACCTGGCCGCTTTTGAGGATGTCGCCGATCTGTTGGGAATACTTCGAGAGTCTGAAGAAATAATTTTTCTGCTCAAGTTCTTGGAGAGGACGATGGGGATGGTTGGGGCATTTGCCATCAACTAAATCCTTTTCGATCTTAAATTCTTCGCAGCCGACGCAGTAGAGGCCCTTGTATTCGCCGAGGTAAATGTCCCCTTTCTCTTCCATTTTTTTCCAGAGCTTTTGGACGGCCGGCCAGTGCATCTCTTGATCTGAAGTACGGATAAATCGATCATGACTGATCCTGTACTGCCTCATGAGATCCTTAAATTTTTCGGCATTCCGATCCACCAGTTCCTTCACCGGCACGCCCTCTTTTTCCGCCGTTTGCACAATCTTCGTCCCGTGTTCATCCGTTCCAGTGAGATAAAACACGTCATCCCCCATCATCCGGTGATAGCGGGCGATGGCATCGGCTTCGACAAACTCCAGGGCGTGCCCCATGTGGGGAGCACCGTTGACGTAGGCGATCGCGGTAGTGATGGAAAAGCGTTGTTGGCTCATATGAAAAACGAGATATCAGCCCGAATTCTACTGTCTAAAGACCTCATCAACAAGGGACAATTGACAGACATTTGACCGAATTGCTATAAAACCCCTGATATTTTTTATTTTTGGACATGAGTGACCTCGAACTTAAAGGCGTTCCAAATCCCTACGAACTCCTGCCAGGCACTTCTGAGGAGCCTGACCCGAAAAAAAATCTTGATGGGAAGCCGCTCTCTGAGGAAAGCAATCCAGAAGCAACGCCTCCTGTACTAGAAACGCGTTCAATCGTGCGGTCGGTCTTACAAGACAATGAGCCGAATTTCTAAGCCCGCGGCAAAAGCGGAGCATGGTCTTTTACATGATGCACTCTCAATATACTTGCTCCTTTTTCCAAGCATTTCTTCGCCGCTTCCAGCGAATTCTGGAGTCGATCTTTGATCTCGCCTCCTAAAAAGGATTTCATCGAAGGGCCGATGAGGATCGGAAATCCCAAATCTTTCAGCTCTCCCAAGCGCTCGATCACTTCCCAGCTCACCTGCGGGTCACTGGACAAGAAAAACCCAAGCCCTGGGTCGACGATGATTTTTTCCTTTGGAAACCCTCTGTTGATGAGTTCTTCCGTTCTTGCCTTCAGGAATTCCTGGATCGTCGCCATTACATCCTCATACTGCTTCTCCTCCCGCCCGGCATAAGGTGTGTCATAAGCCGAATACATCAGGCAGACATACGGTTGGTATTCCAACAGCACCTCGATCATTCTCGGGTCGCCGCGCAGGGCGGTGACATCGTTGATCATGTGGACGCCCATTTGAAGCGCGCGGTGCGCCACCTCGGATTTCCAGGTATCGAGGGAAATCACTGGTAGAGACGCAAGATCTTGCGTCTCTACCAGTGATTTCAATACCGGCTGCAGCCTCCTCCATTCCTCCTCCGCCGACACCTGTGATTCCGGTCCGAAGGTGGATTCCGCGCCGATATCGATGATGTCAGCGCCATCTGAAATCAATTCCAAAAACCTCATTTGAAGGCGAGAATGGATATTCTCGCCTTTCTTACGGCGAGGTTCTCCAACCTCGCCTTCAGAGGCGGGGAAATATTTCCCTCCATCCGAAAACGAATCCGGCGTCAAATTGAGGATTCCCATGATCAGTGGTTGTTCAAAGGAGAGTGTCATGATGCGTCACGAGTGAAGTGTTCAAAAGCCTGCATCAGCCGTTGAGTGATGGGTCCCACTTGGGATTGGTTGATCGGAATTCCATTCACAGCAACGATCGGAACGATTCCGCGGCTGGTTTGGGTGAGAAACAACTCCTCAAGATGTGCGATATCCCCCATTGCCAGAGCAGATGGTTTCGTTTGGATTCCCATCTGGTCAGCAAATTCCAGCACAACTTTTTGAGTAATCCCGGAGAGGGCATCGTCACACCAGAAAAGAATGCCGTTGTTCACCCAGAAAAGATTGGATCGAGACCCTTCGGTGATGACATCACGACCTTCGTCATGGAGCAGGGCTTCATAGGCGCCTTCGTCGAGAGCTTGCTGATAGGCTCGGTCCAGCGCTGCGCGATCGGAAATTTTGGCTTTCACATTCGACCTTGTCACTGGTTTGGAAACGACGGTTACCCCTTCATACACCTTCTCATCGATCACCAAATTACGTGAATGGACAAGGATATGGCTTGGGGTGGAGATAATTTTCAAGAATCTTTCTCCTCGTGTTTCCTGTTGCAAAATGTCTGAGACCCATTGGCTGATCACTTCGATGGAAAATGGCAAATCAAATCCATCCAGACGGGCGGATTCTTCCAGTCGACGAAGGTGGTCTTCGAGACGAAAGGGTTTCAGGTGATAGGTCCGTACCGAGGTGTAAACGGAGGATTGAGGGTAGTCTGGATCCTGTTCTAAAATGTCGGTTTCAGTCCGTGCATCGATATGTCCGTTGAGACTGATCATGGGGATTGAAAGACACGGGCTTTATCGAAGCATTCCTGATACTCAGCTGCCGCTTGAGAATCATACACGATGCCACTGCCAAATCCGGCACGAATCTCATGTGCGGTTTGTTCCAGGGTACGAATGGCAATACTCATATCCATGGTGCCCTGGTCGCTGATATACCCGATGCATCCCGTGTAAATCCCACGTGGATGAGGTTCCACTTCCGCCAGGAGTTCCACCGCTCGTTTCTTCGGGCAACCGCTGATAGACCCACCGGGAAACATCGATTCGAGAATGTCCCAAGCGCCAACTCCTGCTTTGGTTTGCGAACGAATTCGGGAGAACGTGTGCCAAACGCTGGGAGTAGCCTGTAGGGCTTGATGATCAAGCACTTGAACTGTTCCAGCTTTCGAAACGCGGGCCAGATCATTTCGCAGCAGATCCGTGATCATGCACAATTCAGCCTGCTCTTTTTCATCTGCCAGAAGCTCCTGTTTCAACCGCTCATCCTCTTCAGGAGTCGCTCCTCGCGGACGCGTTCCCTTGATCGGTTTCGTTTCGAGGTTCTCCCCATCCCAGGAAATAAACCGTTCCGGCGACAGGCTCATGATGGTTCGATCGCTTTGCTCGAGGTAAGCGGCCATAGGCGCAGCCTTCTTCTTCGCCAGCGAATAAAAGAGGACACGCGGATCATCTACCGGCTTGCCGATGAAGGGAAAGGTCAAACAGGCCTGATAGATTTCCCCTTTTCGAATATTCTCGTGGATGAAATCAAAAGATTTTTTGTATTCTTCGAAATCCCAAACAGGTTCTAAATTCAGGACAGGATGGGTGAACGCCGTAGAGACGCGATTAATCGCGTCTCTACCGGCGGACATATTCACCCCCCACCATTGGTTTTGATGATGATCATAGATCAGGGCCTGATCATAGAACGAGAATTCAACCAAAGAACCCCGTTTTGGTGGATATGGGAGGCCCAACAATTCGTATCCATATTCATAATCCAGCGCGCCAATGGCCCCGCCAACAAAGGGCAGGGTTTTGGTGCGGGTTTGTTTGCGATTCTTCAATTTTTCACGCAATACGATTCCGATCGATTGGTGGATCGTTTGACCATTCACCATGGACCATTGCCCATTCCCTCGTACCGTTTCCACCGGATCCCAGGCCAAAATACTCCAACGTGAATCAGCAGAACCGTCGCTGAAAAGACAGGCCAGATGCTTGGCTTCCTTCGGGATCCTCAAAAAAACCTCAAGGGGTGATAAGTGGTTGATGGTTGAGAGTTCATAGTTCATGGTTCAGAGTTTAGAGTTCAGAGAAAATGCATGTTCCATCACTATCAACTCTTAACCTTTCATCTTTGCGATCAAATCTAAAAATTCGGCCCGTGTTTCCGGCTTCCTCTTAAACGACCCCTTAAAGGAGGACGTCGTCACCGTGGAATTCTGTTTATCCGCTCCGCGGGACTTGATGCAGAGGTGCTCCGCTTCTAAAATCACCCCCAATCCATGAGGTTTCAGGGTATCATTCAAAAATTCAGCGATTTGGGTGGTCAATCGCTCCTGGTTCTGAAGCCGCTTGGCGAAGATGTCGGTGACCCGAGCAAACTTTGAAATCCCGATGATTTTTTCTGAAGGAATGTAGCCGATGTGCGCGCGGCCATAAAACGGCAGCATATGGTGTTCACAGGTGGAAAAGAAATCAATGTCCCGGCAAATAATCATCTCGTCATAGCCCTCGGAATCAAACAACGTGACTACCTCATTCGGGTTTTTGTGGTACCCGGAAAAGAGTTCCTGACGACTCTCAATGAATCTTCGATAGGTGTCCGTCAAGCCTTCGCGTTCGGGGTCGTCGCCGAAGGAACGGATCCAGGCGGAAAAAATATCAGGGGTGATGGGGTTCATAATGAAAATGAGGCCAGAATGATACCATATCAAAGGCAAAAATCGATATTTCTGTATCCTCGAAGGCGAGGATGGATATCCAAAATATCCGAAGGCGAGGATGGATATCCTCGCCATAGGAGGGGCGAGGTTCTCCAACCTCGCCTTCAAGAATATTTTTTAACCTGCAACGTATCTGCGCATTCCCCCAACAGTTCCCGCGCCGTTTTTTTCAGCACCGGATGAATCTGCTCAGCAGCCATCTCCACCAAGGGCTGAAGCACAAACCGCCGTTCAGGAATTCCCGGATGAGGGATCCGCAATCGTTCCGAATCGATGACTTCATCTCTATAAAACAACAGATCTACATCGATGATCCGGGGTCCATTTTTCTCATGGCGCACTCTCCCCATCGCGTTTTCCACTTCCAAACACGTCTCCAGGAGTTCTCCAGGGTTCTTCTCCGTGCCCACGCTCAACACCTGATTCAAAAAATATCCTTGTTCGGCGATGCCGTAAGGTTCTGTTTCGTAGACAGATGAAAGCTGTTCGATGGCAATCCCCTGCCCGCTCAAAAGCTCCCGAGCTTTTCCAAGATTCGCTTCGCGATCACCAACATTCGTTCCCAGACTAAGGACGATGAAATCCATGTGGCCCTCGATAAGTGACAAAGCACGTCGACGTCTCCCAGAGCTTGATTTCGTAGAGCTTCACGTCTCCTTCCAATTGTTCCCAAATCCACACCGCCATGACTTCCGCTGAAGGATTTTCAAAGCGATCATTCAAATGGGTATGGTCGAGCACATCGATCACCTTGGTTTTCACCACTTTCTTCAAGTCGACGAAATCGAAGACCAGATCATCCGGCCCGATCTCGCCAATGACGGACACTTCGAGCTGATAATTGTGCCCGTGCAAATTCTCACACTTTCCATGATATTTGGTCAGGAAGTGAGAGGCGGCGAATTCAAAGGTTTTGGTAACGGTGAGAAGCTTCATAAAGCCATGTGAGTGCGGACATCATACCATGGTTAATCTTCAGAAAAAGGCTTCTTTCTTGGTGGTTTCAAATGAGCAACGAATTCCGGAGAAAGGACATAGCTAAATTGAGCTCTGGTACGAAGAAATTGAACCGCCACCATTCCCCAAAACCGATCGTCCGGATCGATATCAACATGATGGAGGATCTGATCGATCCGGCATCCCTGGCCATTGAAAGAATAGACCCGCTTCAGATCGATGATTTGTTGAGTTCCGGGGATAGAAAATCGATCACTGACGACCAGTCGTCGGCCACCGAAGCCTTCTGGGAGGTCGACTTCAGAGGTGATTGGTTGAGGTGGAGGGAAGGAATGGGGGTTCATGAAAATGAGACAACGGATGAAAGGGGGCGAGCTTCTCGTACTTTTTTGGAGATGATCTTGGTTCGCTGTGGGGTCCCACCGCAGCACTCATTGATGATCACCTGTGCGGTAGCGCCAGGAAGAGAAGCTTCGTAGCGGTGAAGGAGCTCATGGAGAAGGCTTGCCACTTCTTTGGGTTCACGAGAAACCTGATTTTCAGGGGATTGTTCCAGCGCGAGCGGATCCATGTCCGAAGCATTGGGATAGAGAAATCGAAAAGGTGTCCTTCGTGTCAGGTCAGCAGTTTCGATGAGAGTGGGTTCAAGGGCCTTGATGGAGCAACAGTTCAGTCCCAAAAGAATGGGAAAGACCCCGAGTTCCGCTTGGATCGCCCGGATGACCTCCGTGATGCTTTCACCGCTGAGCAGTTCTTTCCCCTGCTGCTGAGGGATGAAGCTGATGACGCCGTCGACCTGTCCACGGATATGCCGTCGGATATTTTTCCAGGCGCGAGCGATGGAGAGCGCTTCGACTTCGCTATTTACCGTCTCAGCAAGGGCATAGTGGAGGTTTCCAGGGGCAGAAATCAGCGGTTCAAAAGCGGCTTCCCAAAAATCCGCACCTTCAGCCACTGAAGATGGGGCTTCTTCTGGCTTATAACAGTCCCCATAGGGGCCAAACGAAACCGCTATTTCCCGGTCATTTTCTGCGACGGCTTGCGTGATCTCAAGCTGAGCCTGAAGCGCGGGGGTATACTCATCTGGGTGGTTGGTCAGCAGGTGACGAGTCGAGAAGGTATTGGTCGTCAGCACCTGCGCGCCATGGTCCCGATAGGATCGGGCCACATGATGCACGAGTTGTTGAGTCCTATCATGATGAAGAATGGCATTGGGACTGGTGAGGGTCGCTCGAGTCTGAGCATCAACACCTTCGCTGGTGAGAATGTCGTGGATGAGGGATCCATAAGGTCCGGAGAGGATTTTTGGCATGGAAGAAAAATTGAAAAGTAAAAGGGAGGGAATCTTCCCCACTGTTCAGGAGTTCCACTCCTGGACAGTGGGTGGCGGAGTTAAACTCCGAGGGGCCTGACCTGGAGTGCAACTCCAGGTCAGGCACAAAAAAAGCTTCGCCCACCGAGGTGGAGCGAAGCTTCTGGATTCAGGTCAGCAAACACTCTCTACCGCGGTGGGCAACGCATGGACATCATCATGGACATCATGGTCTGAGAGGTTTGGAAGTTCATAGGAGGAAATTGAGAACCCAATTATAAGAATATCAAGTGCGGATACAAGCCATTATTCAGCTTTTTCTGCTCCTTCTTGTTGACCCGCTTCGTCGACAGGGGCTTTCTCTTCAGATGGTTCTTCAGCCGGAGATTCGGCAGGAGCTTCATCCACTGGAGTTTCAACTGGTGTTTTTGCTTTCTTTTCCTTTTTTGCCTTCACAGGTTTTTCTGTTTCCGTATCTTGACCTTCCGACTCCGCAGCTTCATCTACAGATTCTTCACTCTCATCACCCTTATCACCCTCATCAGCCTTATCACCCTCATCACCCTTATCACCTTCATCACCCTTATCACCCTTATCACCCTTATCACCCTTATCACCCTTCCCTAATTCCCCTTTCAAAGCCTTCTCAATCATCTCTGCCTCTTCCTGGTTCACGCCTTCGATCGCGGTAAGGGCTTCAGCATTGAGACCCATGAGCTGAATACTCTTCACGAATCCGGCAGCCTCCAATTTCTGAGCAATCTCAGCTGCGAGACCAGGCAGGTCTTTAATGTCTTCCGCAGCCACTGGCATTTCCACTTTTTTCTCGGCTTTCTTGCTGCTCTTTTCAGTCGTCAACGCCCGTTCAAGTTCTTGCTTCTTGATTTCATCCAGTTTGGTCGTATCCAATTTGTCGAGGTCGATGATGTCCACTTCCCATCCGGTGAGCATAGAAGCGAGTCGAACATTCTGACCACCTTTTCCAATCGCCAGCGCGCGCTCTTCCACAGGGACGTACACACGGGCTCGTCGGCTTGGTTCATCCAGGTCGATGTAGGCAATCTTCGCTGGAGCGAGGGCTGCCGTCAGCATTTTGAGGGCATCCTCAGACCATTCGATGATGTCGATGCGTTCGCCGTTGAATTCTTCCATGATGTTTTGAATACGAACCCCTTTCTGACCCACACAAGCTCCGATCGGATCAACATTCTTGTCATTGGAAGTGACGGCGACTTTGGTTCGCACTCCAGCTTCACGAGCAACGGCTTTGATTTCCACCACCTTTTCACGGACTTCGGGGATTTCCAGTTCGAGCAAGCAGTTCACCAGCTTCGGATGAGATCGGGAGATCAACAAACGAGGACCCTTCGGGGTCGAAATCACTTTTTCCAAATAGACCTTGATGCGCTGTCCATTTTGATAGCCTTCTCGAGGAATCTGGTCTTGTGGACGCAGGATCGCTTGAGTTCGATCCAGGTCGATGTAGACATTCGGTCCTTCGACTCGATTCACATATCCATTGAGGATTTCATGCTCACGGTCCTTGTACATGTCGGTGATAATGTCCTTTTCTGCTTCTTGAATCCGCTGAATGATCACTTGCTTCGCGCTTTGCGCAGCGATACGGCCATAGTCAGCCGGAGTCACGTCGACTTCCAAAACATCCCCCACTTTGATGTCTTTCTTGTACTTCTTGGCCTCTGAAACATAGATTTGTCGTTCATCCGACTCCATTTCAACGCCGTCTTCGAGGACGTCTTTCAGGACAAAAACGGTCGGGTTCGCATTATCTGGATCAAGGTCGACGCGGAGGTTCTGGTCGCGGTTCCCATAATCCTTTCGATACGCTGCGCGCAGAGCGTGGGAGACGATTTCCAGGACCCGGTCCTTTGGGAGGTTTTTTTCGGTGGCCAACTGGTTGATGGCTGCCATGAATTTAGATTGCATCGAAAAAATGTAAAATGAAAAATGTAAAATGCAAAAAAGAGACAAACTTACGTTCGTATTCATCACTTTTTCACATTTTGTGTCACCATTTTATCAGTTTTCCTCCGAATGGGCAACTGTTTTAACTACCTCCAGGACGGAACTAATGGCAAAACCTCTTGAAAGGAGGTATCTCATGAGTTTTTCGCGGGTTTTGCGGCTCCCTTCACCCCCTGACCCCCTTGAAAGGGGGAACTGACCTTCCGCCGCAAAATGTTTCGTAAGCTGTTGCCATTTCTTTTGGGCAATTTCTTCTAAAACAGCCTTTTCATCATATTCTTCCAGGGCTTTCTGTCGGTTTGTCCCGGAAACTCCCTTCAGCTTGAGTTCCTGCTCCAGCTTGAACTTTCCCTTCGGTGAACTCAGGGTCCGATGGCGGATCCAAGCCTCGCTAAATTCGGCATCATTGATGTAGTTGAGTTCTTTGAGCCGCGAAATCACCTCCTCTACTTTCGCATCGGGATGTCTTTTCTTGATGCGCTCACGGATTTCTTGTTCTGTCTGTCGCTTGCGCAGCAAGGAGCGGATGGCGTATTCGAGGGCTTTCATGGGGAATGGGCTTAAGGGGAATAATGGTCTTAAGGGACGTAAGGAGCATTCAACAGAATCCCTTAAAACCATTAAGCCCCTCATAACCGTTAAAACCCTTTCCTTAAAACAATGTTGGTTCTTCCTGATGCATTTCCAAAAAAATCTGTACCGTTGCCAGGACGTCGTCGAGGGCGCGGTGGCGGTTTTCAATGGTCACTCCAAAGTGCTGCATGAGCACGTCGAGATTGTGTCGTCCGAGTTGGGGGAGCTTTTCCCGAGCCATGCTGAGGGTGCACATATACGTTGGGAGCTTTGTCGGGTCCATCCCCAGGAGCTCCATCTCATGCTTGAGGAAGGTCATGTCGAATTCCGCGTTGTGCGCTACCAAGATGTCTGATCCGACAAAGTCTAAAAACTGAGGAATGACCACCGAAGCTGGTGGAGCATCATGGAGCATTTCTTGAGTAATGCCATTCACCCGCGCCGCTTCGGGAGAGATCATTCTTCCCGGATTGATCAGGGAATGAAAACTCGGCTCGAGCACTTCTCCATTGATCACCTTCACGGCGGCGATTTCTACGATCCGATCCCCCAATAAAGGATTTAAACCAGTGGTTTCCGTGTCGAAAATGACGTAGGCCATGGGGCAGCTTCTTAGGTATGAGGAGTTAGCTTCTTAGGGCTCGCTCTCGCGAGCAACAAACACGCTAAAACCTAACAGCTCCGATCTGAGTTGCCAAGAAATTTTTATGAACGGGAGAGTTCAAGTTTTTTGACGCGTTTTTCAAGTGCTTCCTGCTCAGACCTTGTCGCACATTTTTGGAAGTAATATCCGATGTTTTGGTTGGCTTCTTTAAACTTGTCATCTGCGTTTTGGACATACTCATGAAGGTCATTTTTAATTGATTTGACGACTTTTTCAGCCTTCTCCAGCCGTGACTCCACCCCGTCCAGCCGTGACTCCACTCCGTCTAATCTTGATTCAATGCGGTCAAACCTCGGAAAGAGATAATGTTCGCAGGCCTGGTTAAAAAGTAGAGAGATTTTATGAAGGTCTTTTTTTGTCAGTGCCATAATTCATCAGTTAAAAATATATATGGAGGTGATTTCAAACAAAAGGCATTACGCTCGTGAGAGCTCGAGTTTTTTGACGCGGTTTTCGAGTGCCTCAACCTCCTCCTTTGTGGCGCATTTTTGAAAGTAGAATCCAGTATTTTCATTTGCTTCACTTATTTGCGAACTTAAACCATCAACATGATTATTTATTTCAGCCCGAAGCACTCTCATCTCTTCCTTTAAAATTGGCAAAAAAATTTGTTCGAAACCTTGATTAAATAATTGAGCGACTTCAATGATTTCTTTTTTTGTCGGAGCCATAATTCGTCAATGAAATAATAAATTCAGAAAAAACATATACAAAAATACATATATATCAATTCAAAACAGTGGACAAAATGTGACAGGTGTTTTGATAGATTGTGAAAGTGAGGGATTCCTCCACGAAGTTTGTCCTGAGCGGAGTCGAACGGAGTCGGAATGGAAAATGAACTTGTGAAAGGACTTCCCACCCTACGCTTTTTTCTTAGAAAATCCAACGACCTCTATTGACGCTCTTGCACATTCTTTTCCGTCCATATTTTTCCCTTTTCTCAACCGCAGCTGATTCAGATTCATTCACAAATATGAAAAAATAGAGGTATCTTTTTCTCTCAAGTGATGAATGGATTAACTAAGAAAGAAGCCGGTTCGAGACTTCAAAAATATGGCCCCAACCGATTAGAAGCCGTGAATGATAATCCCTGGTGGAAGATGCTTTTCCGGCAGTTCACGGACTTAATGGTGATCATTTTGATCGTGTCGGCGGGCATCGCGGTGGGCACCGGACTGCTGCACGGCGATCAGGAAGGCTTGTTTGACGGGCTGATCATCCTGGGGATCGTCCTGCTCAATGCCGGGATCGGGTTTTTTCAAGAGTTCAAAACCGAGAAAACCTTGGAAGCGCTCCGGAAACTCATTTCGCCTCAAGCCATCGTGATCCGAGACGGGGAAAAGATCCAAATCGATGCTGAAACCATCGTCCCGGGTGACCTGGTCGTCCTGAATGCCGGAGATAAGATCCCTGCCGATGGTATTTTGGTGGAAACTTCGGAAGTAAAGGCGGATGAAGCGCCTTTGACGGGTGAATCAGTCCCGGTCCACAAAAAACTCAAGGACGAACTCTTCATGGGCACCACCATCGTGGCCGGGACCGGCATCATGGAAGTCCAAAAAACCGGAATGGAAACGCAGTTCGGCCGCATCGCGCACCTGACGACCAAGACGGTCCAGGACCAGTCCCCTCTTCAGAAAGAAATGTTCCATATCGGCCTGTTCGTCACCAAGGTCACCATCGTTCTTTCAGGGATCCTCATCCTGGCCGGAATGTTCCTTCAGGAAAAACCCTTTTTGGAGTCTCTCCTCTTCGCCGTCTCCGTAGCCGTGGCGGCAGTTCCTGAGGGTTTGCCTGCTACCATTACCGTGGCCCTGGCTCTGGGAGTACAACGCATGGCCAAACGACAGATGGTTGTGAAACGCTTGTCTTCCGTGGAAACCCTTGGCTCCACCACGGTCATCTGCAGTGACAAAACCGGGACGCTTACGAAGAATGAAATGACGGTGACGAAGATCTTGCTTGGAACGGACGAAATATTGGAGGTGACGGGGACAGGATATAGCCCACATGTAGGGGAAATTCTAAGTTCTAAATCCGAAACTCAAAACAAATCCCAAAATCTCAATTCCGATCTTCAAAAACTTCGATTCATTGCGAACTATTGTTCGGAAGCACAATTGCAAAAGAAAAATGGGAGATATGTTGTTCTCGGCGATCCGACGGAGGGAGCCTTGCTGACCTTGGCTGAGAAAAAGGTGGGCAAGAAGACGATTCCTATCCCCGAAATAAAAATAACCGATAAAATTCCCTTCGACAGTACCCGGAAGATGATGAGCGTGATCGTGGGGAAGGGTTCTAAGGGACTTAAGGGTGAGAAGGGTGAAGAGATGGAACTTTTGACGAAGGGGTCGCCTGATGAGCTGCTAAAGAGATGTACGCACATTTTAAAAGGCGGGAAAACAGAAAAGTTTACGGCGGAGATGAAGAAGAAGGTGCAGAAGGCCAACGAAGAGATGGCTTCGGAAGCCTTGCGGGTGATTGGGTTTGCTTATAAGGAATTATCGAAATCAGATCTGAAAAAAGATCACCATGAATTAGAACATGGACTAGTCTACCTCGGCTTGGCCGGTATGATTGATCCGCCAAGGGAAGAAGTCTTCCACGCGGTGGAATCATGCCATCGTGCCGGTATTCGTACGATCGTCGTGACTGGCGACCACGGCCTGACGGCGAAGGCCATTGCCATTCAAATCGGACTGGCGAATGAGAACACCCCGGTGATCACCGGCGCGGAATTGGAGGAGATGACGGATAAGGAATTGGAGAAGATATTGCAAAAAAATATGCCCGTACAGACGCGATTAATCGCGTCTGTACAGGGCACATCCCTCATTTTTTCCCGCGTCAATCCCGAACACAAACGCCGCATCGTTGACCGCCTGAAACGCATGGGAGAAATCGTGGCCGTGACCGGAGATGGAGTGAACGACGCCCCGGCGCTCAAGCGCGCGGACCTGGGCATCGCCATGGGCATCACCGGCACAGAGGTGAGCAAAGAGACTGCCAACATGATCCTGCTCGATGATTCTTTTGCCAGTATCGTGTCGGCCGTCGAAGAAGGACGAAAGATCTATGAGAACCTCAAGAAATTCACCTGGTTTATTTTTTCCACAAACATTGGCGAATTGGTGGTCGTCTTTACGGCGATCTTCTTCCAGCTCCCCACTCCCCTCTCGGCCGTCCTCATCCTCGCCATCAACGTTGGAACCGATATCTTCCCTGCTATTGCCTTAGGCATCGATCATGGCGAGCCAGGGGTCATGAGCAAAGCTCCTCGGAGTCCCAAGCTCCGGATCATGAACCGTTCATTTGTGTCCCACTTCGTCTGGATGGGATTTTTCATCGGAGTGCTGGTGATCGCGCTCTTCATCTGGAAGCTCCAGTCGCTTGGATGGGAGTATGGTCAGCGATTGGATGCCGTGGATCCCACACTCATCTCCGCCTCCAGTTTTGCCTTCGCCGCCATCGTGGTCTATCAACTCTACAATGCCTTCAACGCCAGGAGCACCACGCATTCCGTCTTCGGGCTCAGGCCTCTTTGGCAGCTCTGGGGTGCTAGTGTGATCTCCATGGGAATCGTCCTCTCGTTACTGTATATTCCCGTACTTCAAGAGCTCTTCCATACTACTGGCCTCAGCTGGAGCGATTGGGGTGTGATCTTCGTGAGTGGGCTGAGTATTTTGGTGGTGGAGGAGGTGAGGAAGCTCTTACAAACATCAAAAAAGCCCTCCTTCGGAGGGCTTTCCATCAAATAAACTCAGAAATCATTATCGATTCCGTGCTTCGAGGAGAGCAGCTGCGAACTGCCGGACACCTTTGGCTTTCTCTGGATCATCTGGGTAGCAAGCCGCCACGATCTTAGAAAAGTTAACGTAAGGGGTCGTGAGTGGATCGAGATTCGGGACGTGGGTGATTTTCCCATCAAGTCGGATGGAAGCAAATTTTGTCTTGCGAGCATCATCAGCAGCAAGATAGCTTTCTTCAAACATGACGATGTTGTTGCAGCTAGTACAATTCGGTCCTTGGGACGCACGGCAGCCTCCAGCGGTATGATCGACCATGGCTTGATATTCTTCTGGAGTCAGTGCTTCTCGGAATTCAGGAATTTCTTTTTCGAAGAAGCTGATGAGCACATTTTTGGCATTGTCGCCGAGTACACTATAGTCTCCCGCAGCGATCTTCTTCGCGTTTTCCAATTCGACACCTGCTCTGGTCAATTCGCCGGTAAGTCGATCCTGAGCTTCTCGGCTCACCTGGAGTTCTCCAGCCAGTTTTTCTTTTTCCAGACGTTCCTTCAGAGCCAATTCTTCAGCACGTCGGGTCTGTGCTTGAGTGAGAGCTCCTTCTTGGAAGCCGGTCGTGTAAGCTTCTCGAAGAGCATCAACCTGTACGGTTTCTCTTCGTTGGGAAGTTTCAATTCGCAGGGCTTCATCGAAGTTCTCAGGAAGCACTTCCAAAACATTCACCCAGGCAGCACCTTCAGACCGACCTCGGCTGGCCTCTTTTCTTTTAGCAGTTTCTAGAAGTGCCTGATTTTCGGCAATGGTTTGACTATTGATAGCCGCCTCAGTCGCCGACGTCAACCGAGCGATTTCGGCCAGAGACTGTGCTTTGGTGAGCTCGACCGCACGTTCATGGGCGAGTTTCGCATCGGCCTCTTCTTTGGCTTTGGCGGCGATAGCTTGTTGCTCTCTGGCTTCCAGATAATTTTTGGTTGCGTAGGCACCACCACCGATCAGTCCCGCCACTGACAAACCAACAGCGGTAATAAGTGGATAATTCAGGTCACGCTTGGCTTCAACCCGTCTTCTACTAATTTCTTTCGGGCCGTTTGAAGCTTCTGGAGAGGTATTCATATTGAATGTTTAAAAATACTGGAGTGCATAATACATAATAAATTGATTTTGTCAACATCTGTTACAGATGTCCAAACAAGTCAGTTGATTGTAAAAAGAGTCATTTTTTGGTATAATTACATGATGTTATTTAAAAAATGGATACAAAAAATAAAAATCACATAAGCCCATCAATCATAACTGCCCAAGATATTGGACTATTAATGCAGGAGGTTCAACATTCATCGCTTCCGCAAACGGACAAGCTCTTCTATCTCACGACGCTTGCACAAGGCACATTTACCTATGAGCTCTTCGATGAAATGCAACGAAAAATCCATGAAAAACTGAATTCAAAACAGAAAAACATAGACGCCATTCGTGCAGAAATAGAGGCTATGGAAAAAAGTCAGGCTGAGTTGGCGGAAAGGGTCATTCAACTCACCCCAGATGCCATTCAACAAGCAAATGAAGTTCGTTCGAACCTATTTGAAAAGGCCAAGGCAGAAATAGAGCAGCAAATGAAAGACTCGGAAGCCAAAGAAATAGAAAATATCAAACAAATATTAAAGAAAAAAAATGGAAATGCATAAATTCCAAAAAATCAATCTACTCCCCCATCGCTTTCTGTATCTCCGCACTTCAGACGGAAGTGAACCGAGTGTTCTCAAGGAGACCGAGGGTTTAGAAAAGCCTGAAAGAATTCTGCAGGGTGGAAAACCAACCGGTGCTGAAGGCATTGCCCAGGAATTAGCTGCCCTCGCAAAAATAACAACGACCGTCCAATACATCCGTGCATATCCTGATGATCCTAATCCTCCCAAAGACAGCGCAGAATTACAGAGGTCAAGAGTCAAAAAAAATGCAGAACTGTTCACACAACTACAAAAATTAGGAAACGATGAAACATTAGCCGAATTAAAGCTTCTTTCGAAGTCAGCGAGAATCGATTTTTCGGATATCAAAACTAAATTACTGACCGCTATCTCAGATAGTGGTCTTTCTGATGATGTGAAAGATGCTCTCAAAGAATTTGCCACTACTGCTGGGATGGAAGATAGTAAAATCACGAAATACGTAAAAACTCGACAAGAATTCGAAAGCAAACAATTTATCCTTGATCTAAAAAAGGAAGAACTTGCCCGCCTTCAAAAAGAACATGAAAATATGCAGATCAGTAACAAATGGCTCGATGATCAGCATGGAGTGTGGAAGAGTGTCCTTAGAAACAATTTCACCAAGCTCATTGCCGTCGGAGGTATCGCAACTGCCACCTATTTATCAGGAGGACTGCTGGCGTTAGCTCCCGGGGTAACGACCGCTGCCTTTGTGGGAATTGGTGCATTGCCTGAGATAGTTTTTGGGACCGGAAAAGGAATTAATTATGTACGCAATCAATCAAGAAAATTACGAGCGTTTGTTAGAGGTGGCCTGAGAAAAGCCACACAGGAAGCCTTGGCAAGTGAATCGAATTTTGATGATGTCAAAGGGCGATTGGATACTCACAATGAAAAACTTGGGAATGAGATAAAAAGCTTTGAAAAAGGACGGAATCTTGTTAACAAACAATTGGAATGGTCTGAATTTCAAATTCAAACTCTGCAGAGAGATTTGGCAACACTGGTTGCAGACGGGGTGTTAACAACAGACCAGAGGTATATTGATAAGCAAATGGAGCTCGATGAACAGCTTAAATCTCAGCAAAAACTCAAAGAGATCCAACGCTACCTGACGGCTCACATCGAAAGCTACAAGAAGATGAAAGACAGCGGTTCGGCGAATATTTCACTAGAAGACTTGCAGAGGTTTTGGAACGATTCGAACGATGAGGGGATTGACAAAGCCTATAAAAATTTTAGCGCCACAACGGATCAAAAGACAAAGGAAGCCCAAAAAGAATTGGGGAGTCTGCACTATGAAGATATTCGATCTGATGTATGGAAACTCTCAAGAAAACAATTGGGAGTAGCTACTCGATTTTTTAATGGCAGAACCCCCTCCTCAGAACCAAAAGAGTTGGCTGGATCATTTGCGGGTCTTAAAGATGCTGCCCCCTCTCTCTACAAAGTAATGCAAAATATAGCACAATTGGCCGGTAAACCCGATTACAAGAGCATTCTCTATCCTGACATCAGGAAATTAATACTTGATGCAAATAAAGAAATTTCTTCAACATCTGGTACCTTAACATCCCAAATGATAGCTATTCTAGCTCTTGGTGCCCCATTTTCTACTGCACTTCTCAATGCTCAAACACTGCGAGAACTTGCGAGAAATGTGATGGGTGAAGTAGATGGAGCAGAAGAAATTGATCTAAAAGCTCTTTTTCCGAAAGACTTTCGAACGGGAAATGAATTAATTGGCCTGGTAAATAGAGGTTTAAATCTCATTGAAGTTCGCCTGATCCGCACCATGGTTGACGCAATTTCAGGTCCTTCTCCATCCTACGTCATGCAAGCAAATGGAACTGTCGAAAAATCCGAACAAGTCACCGAACGATTGAAAAACGAAGCAAAAGCGGTCTACAGTTCCCTTTCGAGCAATATTAAAACCGCATTTCAGAACGATTTCGGTCAAATCACCTCGGTTGAAATTCGAGATGATAAGGGAGATCCATTCGATATTTCACCACTTCCCGATGCCTCCCTGGTGAGCAGCTTTGATGAATACGGGGAGCTCTGCAACCCTGCTCAGCGAAGTCTTTTGACACAGTTTTTGAGACATTTGAAGCGTCGTGGAGCCGTTTATGGCCCGTCACGCGTGGTGGACTTCGCCGATGTGAAGAAATTCGAAGCGATCGATCTCTTAGAGAAAATAGAGGCATTCCCAACTGCGAAGGGATTGGATGGTGCGGTGGAGACCATCCTTCATCATCCAGAACGATTAGAGCTTGCTCTGGATTTCCTTAAAAAGGACGGACTTATAGGAGGGCGTTCATTCTCTTCAGAATTCAATTCGATCAAAAGTAACCATTTTAGCGACCCAGAAGCATTTCTCAATGCTCTCAAACGTGATGACGATAGAGGGCTTTTAGTTCAAGTGTTAAAGCTCATGGAAGACCATATCATTACGATTCCTTTTGATTTTAGCACCACAGGTCCTACTGCTAGGAGTGCCAAATTGGCACCTGAAGACTATTTCTTCCGGAGCTTGGAAGCGGTCAAAAGAGACATCAAAGCTGATCTTCAAGCTATTTTAAAGTTTGCTACGGTTGCTGATATCACCAAGATTAATAAATTAGAGGGCGACTCCGGGAGGGATTTGAGACCCGCCCGAGGGATCACGAATGCTGGTGGGAGTATCCAAATCGATGGTAAATCAATTGATGATCCTTCCATTCGACATCGATTGCCGTATGTCATGCTGACGCTTGATGTTCTGAGATTTAATATGAGTCCTGCGGGATTGACTGGTACGGGAGCACTCGGTGCACCTACTCCCACCTCACCTCCTCCAACAGCTCCTTCAGTTTCACCCGCGCCAGCCGGTTCAGTCGATATTGCGAGTAGCGGTACCTTTGAGGGTATCTTGTTCGACATGGATGGAAATCCAGTGACCTAAGACTGAACCATTTATCAACAATAAGTATTGACAATTTTTAAATTAGCATTATAATACACGCCTAACAAAAACTTCACCCATTTATAATTTTCTTTCCTATGGCACGATCAAACCCATCTGTATCAAATAATGCTTCCTCTGGTGATCCCAATAGAAATCCGACTTCTCAAAACCCTGACCAACAGGCAGGACAGCACGCGGAAAGTCGTCGAAGATACAAATCTGAGATGCAAAGTGTGCCTGCTGCGGTGGGGGCTCTCAGCAAACGAGTCAGAGACCTGCAGAGTCGATGGAATGCTGGTGGCAGTCTAAGCATGCTGGCAGCCGAGCAAGAACGCGCACAAAAGCTCTTGGATGTATTGGATGAAAAACTGGGGACCGGGTTGGAGGTGAATGAAAAGGAAAGAGCTGATCAAAAGCGACGAAAGGACTATGTCCTCGTCGGAAATTTGGTGATCGATCCGAGGATGAGAGACATGATCGCAGCCGAAGTCGAGAGCGAAGGGACCCCTTCCGCGCTTGCGGCGTTTGAAGAAGCAGCTCGGAAAGTAGCTGACAAAGAGTCTGAAAAAACCCAATATCAGGATCGCCTCGCTCAGGCGCAAGTGATGTACGGTGCACACCTCCGGCCGGCTTTAAAGCAGCTGGCAGATGCTGCCACGAGCCTGGAGGAATTAAAGAGCAAATTAAAAAGCACTCCTCTCAAGGCGGGGTCGAAAGAAGGGATCGATTTTGAGCGAGTTCAGCTGACCATTAAAACCCTTGAATTACTCGAAAAAGGTGGAGAAAACCAGGTAACTCCTGAATTTGCTGCGCAAGAAATCCAAAAGGCAGAAAAAAAGCTTTCACAGGCTCATGTAGACTTTGCAGCTGAAATGAAGCCGTTAATGGAGGGTGAGCTTGCGGAACTAGAAAAGGCCATCAATGATCATGTAAATCCGAAAGTAAAAGGAAGCGTAGGATCTCGCACGAACTTCTTTGATGATCCAGAAATATCAGATGGAGAATTCATGCCCTTTGACAGTATTCGACAGCAGGTCCAGAAGGCTGCATCAGGTGAAACGAACATGGGAGATCTGATTCACACGCTGGAGGTAAGTTACGAAAGAGCGACAAAACTGCTTAGCACAGTGACTGCAGCGATTGAAAAGTCTGAAGAGCCGGCACAAATCGTTGCTGAGTTTCAGAAGCAATTCCCATCGGTTAACCTGAAAGCAGGACTTTTAAACATGAGGCCAGCTGCTGCAAAAGTGGCTTTAATTCGGGAAATCAAAGAGCTTTTGGAAGCTTCGGTGGAACTCTTGTCACGACAGAAGTTTTACGTACAGTTTGATCAAGTGGTGAAGAATAATACAGCTAATGTTGATTTGGTGTGGCAATTTGAACCGATTGGTGAGGCACAGACTTCTATTTTGCACGAAGCAAAAGGAAAATTGATTGATGAAGAACAGAAGGTAAATGAAAAGCGTGCCGTTTTAGGGACATTAAATGTACAAAAAGCGGAACTCAAAGCATATGAGGCAGATTTTAAAGCAGCTGTTGGTCCCAATGGTCCTGGAAGAGATCTGTTTAGGCAGTTGAACGAAAATGAGCAGATGGCCAAAGCCATGCTGATCGGCCTTGGAAAGGAAATCGCGAAGCTCCAAAAAATGAGCGAATCCCATGTAACTGAAGCATTGAGCACCCCGATGGTCTTGGAATTCATGCCGGAAGAATTACGTCAGTTATTGCTGGCGCAAGCTGGGAATCCGAAAAACACCGTCATTACAATGATGGGTCGAAAAGCGACGTACTTTACTGATCTTTTGGATCAAACAAATCAAAAGCTGGCGAGCAATGTACACCAGGAAGCGCTTGAATTCCAGCTTGCCGCTCTCAAGGAGGCAAGAGATCGAGCGGAGATCGAGCTCCGAGACCGAAAAATGCAATTCGACCGAGATCGATTAGCAGGACAGCTGATGGAGATCGGACGATCCATCATGGCAGCCGAACAGGCATCTGATGCAGAGAAACGAAGCATTTATTCTGACGTGGAAATGTTGGTGGGGAAGATCATGAGATTCTGTGATCTCATTCGTGACCAATTGGCAGATGTACAGGATCTCGCGACCGGAGCCGCTGCGAGATTCTTCTCAGATCTCGAACAGTTGACTCGTACAGCCGCTGCGGTAGGAGCTCAACTCGAGCTGAAAACCGAAGATATCGGCAGAAATACGATGGCGGCCTTGGCTCTTATCCAAAATGCGACAGCTCAGGGAAATATTGCAAAAATTGATGAAGACAAATTCAATGATCCTCAGGCCCCTGCTGAAAATGTATTAACCCTAGCAGAAGAACAAAACCGACTGCGATCGGCCTTACTTCCATTGGTACCTGCTTCAGCGGATCAACAAACAAAACGGAGATTCGAACAGGATGCTGCCAGAATGGTAGGCTCCATGCAAACAGCAGTAGCTGTTGTGAGCAAAACCTTGCACGGAGACGTGAGCCGTATCGACCGAGATGTAAACGAACTCTTGACGGAAGTCATCCGAGCGGTATCTCAAATGTGCCAGGACGCGCAGGGGTTCAAAAACGAACTCGAAAAAGGCCGAGCGTTGGTCAATCGAAGAGATGAAGAAGCTCGAGCTAGTGCTGAAGCACTCGCAAAAGCCGAAGAAGCATTGGTAGGAACAGCTTTTGAAGACAAAGTACGAAAGTTGTTGGAAGGACAGCACCCGGAGAATCCTCTCCAGAAGGTCCTGAGAATGCTCGAACAAACAGCAGCACTTCGAGATAAACTTACCAATGAGATAAGTAATCATACAAAAAGAGTAAGCAAAGTAAAGAAGGATGATAATAATGATGCAAATAATCAACAGGTTGATCTCGATCCTGAATTGACCAAAAAAGAAGAGCAGCTTCGAAAGCTCAATGAAGAAACCATCCCGACACTAGAATCCATGATCAGCAATGCTGGCAAAAAAGCCAGAAGCTGGGCAGAAGCGATTGTGAAAAAAGACATGGACATCGTGCTCCAGCGAGCTTCAAAAGAAGCGGAAGAAAAAAACATCCAATGGAAACAAGCACGGGCTCAACTCCACGCAGCTGAAGAACGCTTCACGACCATGGTCAATGCGGTAGCGAAACTATTGGATGCTCAACGAGCTCTCTACACATCCGCTGATATGGCTGAAGTCATGGCGAGTCAAGAAATGGCGAGCATCGGGCATGTCGCTCAATTCCTCGCGAAGTTGAAATCTCTAGGACCTCGAACCGTTGCTTTCGGAAGCGTACACGGACAGGCAATCCTTCGACTCGAACTCGCTGAAAAGGTCTACACGGATTTGATCCTTCCATTTTTGGAAGATGCCGAGAGAGTCAAAGAAAAGGTAGGGTCAGATTTCGAAGGTGGCAATTGGTCACAACATGACCCGATCAAACTCCTCGGGCTTACAAGAAGAAAAGTAGGTCAAGCAGTGGATCAAGGGACTGTTCAGGCAATTGCAATGACTCAAGGTCAAGACACATCGGCACTCGCACCAGGTCAACAGAACAATCCTTCACAGCAGCAAGAAGCGAACTCAAATCAAGGGACTACCGATGAAGAAGTAGATTTTGGATCACTTGTTTAGCCATACATTCTTAACTTTTACAAAATGAAAACAAATACATCCCTTTCTCAAGCATTGCAGCAGATCACTCAGCTGATTTCAGCCTTGACCGAAGCAAGCATCATCCTTCCAGAGAAATCAGCTGAGATTCAACGCATCGTTCGGGCTTTATCTGGTTTGAATCCCTCAGCAGAAGATGTCCAACAAGGAGTCCAGATCGTACAGGAGGCCTTAGATGTTCAAACCAAAAAAGTCGAGGATTCTGCCAAGGCATATCTCCAGGCTGAAAAAAAACGAACAGATCTTCTCGAAGAACTTCAAGTGATGGGCAAAGAAATCCAAGAAGACACCGATCGATTGGTTGCCAAAAAGAAACAGTTTGAACTCAAAATGAAACCTACTTCCGTATAATTCCATCACAGAATGTCACAAAAGCCTATCCAGAACAATTCGGAAGAGAATCGTTTAGAGCAATCCCCTGCTTTTGGAAAAATTCATGAAAAAGTTTTCCGTGAGAGAATGGGGCTTCAGTTCTCTGAACTTCTAAAAAAGTACGTCAATGATCGACAAGATCAGGATCTTTGGCGAGAGGTTTGGTTACAGACAGTGACTGCCCATAAAAGGATCATGGAAGAGTTTCCCGTCTTAAAGAAGGACGCGATACAAGTTTTTTACACGCTCATTTGTGATGAGAAAGGAAGCTACGATGCGGATACCGTGAAGGTATTGCTTCTGGGGGAACTCGAAAACAAGCGACAAAAACAACTCCAAAATCCGAATGTCCAGATCCAGGAAAAAATGAGACCGATGTTTGAACAAATTAAAAAACACTTCTCAGATTTCCAGAAGTACTTTCTCGATATTCAACGTGAGCACAAAGACAGAATCGAAAAACTTAAACAAGAGCCTCTGCCAGTAGTGGCTGAAGTAAAGAAAAAGATCGAAAAGATCGTTGAAGTTCAGCCTTCTAAACCTGTACAAACACCTACTGAAAGTTCCACTCCTCAACCATTATTGTTAACGACGAGTGCTCAAGAGCCAAAATCTGTTGAACCCACCGATGCTCCGGATGAACCTCTTTTTGTAGGTTCTGATGAGAGCTATCCTTTCCTTTTAGATATTGATGAGGATGAAGAAGTAGGAGTGGAGCTATCAGAAGTCTCAGATGATGAGGACAGTCAAGAAGACGAATCAAACGAAGCTCCTGAAGATGAATATACGGCCGCAAGGACTTTTTTGGACGAGTTAGATGATAAAGACACTCAAATAAATACATTCATGGATAGTGACAGCTCTGACTCCACTGAAATGCCCTCAACATTCATGGATCTAGTCGAAAAAATTGCATCCAGACTAAACGACGACAACATCCCCTCTCCCCCACCTCCAACCAATCCAGTCGAAGAGCGGGCAGGCAAAGTAACCATTGAAGACATCGACTCCTTTAAAAAAAAAGCCTAAATCCTGAACTGATTGCCGAGTTCCAGCGCAGGGAGCTGATAGAGGAAATCAATCCGAACGCCCTTCGGGAAATCAACGCCGGCAACTGGGAAATCGATACGGATGCCGCGATCGAACTCATCCGCGCTCATTTCGGCAATCGATTTGTCGAGAGGTTCATGGATATTACCTGGGTCAAAAGAAGTCCTTATTGGATGCCCATCAAGAGCTTTTTTCAGGCATTCGATGCTTACTCAGTCGACAATAGCCGTCCCCTCCTTCACTTCGACCCTTCCATCACCGGACAGGGCATCACCAGCAGGGTCTACTTCACCGATCACTCGGCCATCAAGGTCTATCAATCCCAAGAACTGCTCAGTGAAGCGCATCGCGAAAGCATCCGCTCAGAAGCTCAGGTAGCGAAAGCGCTCATGAAACATCCGTCCGACCGCTTCCCTCACTTTGTTCGCATCGGCAGAACCCCTTCTACAGGCATTGAAGTGCTGGAAGCCGAAGGAAACGTCCGATCTCTCCCGGACACTGACAACCGTGAGTTCGTCGAAATGGAACGAATCAGCGGACCGGGACTCGACCAGCTCCTCGCTCTCAGAAAAATGCTGGTTGATCATCCGCTTACCCATGAAGAAAAAGAAACCTTCAGTCCTTTGAAAAGATACTGGAATCCAGAAGGTTGGGATCAGCTCTCGGATCCGGATAAAGAGAGGAGAATGGCCTCCTACAGGATCGCCGTCCTCAAAGCCATGGCCGATTTTGCTTCCATCGTGGAAGAACTCCACGCACTGGGCTTCTATCACCGCGACCTGAAGCCAGATGTGATCAGGATCAGTCCTCGCGGACCAGTGATGCTCGATTTCGGTTCCGCATTACGACGAGAAGACATCAGCCCATCGACTGAAGTTGGATTTATCTTCACCAACCACTATCTCGCGCCGGAATTGACGCCCTTTATGAAGGAGAAAAATGACGGATATGTGATCGACAGTACGCATTACACCCCGCAGATTGACGTGTACTCCCTTGGTCAATGCCTGGCGTATTTGATGACGGGGACCCCTTCGTCCATATATGGCGAAATGTTTCGTATGACTCCAGAGAATCTTCCAAATGAGCTTGTGGTTCAGCTCGTCCACACCAGCATGGCGCAAGACATTCACCAACGATTGCCGGACCCTAAGGCCCTGAAGCTGATGCTTAAATCCCTACTCTGGCTGGAAGGTCAGATCGACACCCGCGACCTCACTCAAGTCGAACTCCATCCAGAAGTCCTGGATGAACTCAAGGCCCTGAAGGAGCAGTTTCATCAACAACCCACCTACAGCATCGCTGAGTCAACCGCGAGGAAGCTCTACCATGAAGAATCCATGGCCAAGATCCAGATCGACGCTTCCAGTTCGGGAGAAATTTCCGGGGTGTTTGATGACTGGGACGAAGAATAAACAGAGAACTTGAACAGCCCCCTCCCCCATGCTATAAGGTGGCGACCTTTTCTTTTTTTTCATGACCCCATCTTTAGAACGACGTCGTTTGGACCGCACCTATCTAGAAGAATCTCAGCATCAGTTCTGGAACCTCTTGGAGACTCAACCATTGACCCCAGAGGTTGTTTCGACGCTGGAAGCGACCCAACAAAAAATCCGGCAAACCCTCGGGCATCCAGACAAGAAAGGCCTGCATGATGAACTCGCCCTCCATCTCCTCATGAAAGGAGCCCCTACAACAGCCGCCAAGAGCTTGAACTCCCTCCAACATCAATCCCCCTTGTTCCAAGGCATGTTGGAAAACCTCGACCATGCACCCTGGAAAAAACTCGTGGAAGAAACGGCTGAGGAGATTTTCAAGGTCATCGGCAAACCGATGCCTCCGGAAGACATCGAATCGATGAGCGGAAAGGTCAGCAAAATCCCGCCCCTGTCTTTGACTCCAGAAAACACCGAAGAACAAGAAATGATCCAGCTCCTGGGAGGCGATGACCCAAACCTCATCCGAGCGGCCTCTCAAGCCTTCAACAGGAGCAGTCGGCAAGACCGCCCAGAAGCGCCCCTCAGACCATCAGAAGACCTGCTGTCCTACCTCCAGCTCTTGAAACGAACCCTGGAAGAACAGCAAAAAATGATCGAGGGTCTTCAAGCCGGTCCGGAGGTCATCAGTCAGTCTGAAACGATGCGACGTACCAGCCTGGCCTTCATCGCCGCGATCGAACAGCAGCTGGAAGGCTTCCGCTTTCCCAAATCCGTCCTTCGTCAGCTGCTATCAGTGATCGCCACTGGTGATCAGATCTCCGACATGATCCAAGATCCCGAGATCCGTCAACAACTGTCCCGAAAGGATTCTGACGCAAGGCTTCAATCGACGCTTCAACAAGCCCTGAGACAAATGATCGGAGGCGTGGAGCTCATCGATGGGTTCGTACAGATCGCGCAGGCACTCTCCCAAAGAAGCCATGCGATGATGACCGTTCAGCGACTGTCAGAGGTTGAAACTCGGGCACAACAACTCGCCAAGGAAAACCAACAGCTCAGACATCAACTCGCCGAACTTCGACAACAGGTGGAGGATTCAAAGGCGGTCCTCGAAGAGCAAAGCCAGTTTTTCTCTGTCACTCAGGAGAGAGTAGAACGTGCGGGCACGATGGAAGCGGCCAGACTGCAAGATGAACACAGTCGCGAAATGGCTCCGCTCCGCGGCCTTCTCTCCCAATCCGAAGCAGCCCTCCCCATTCTCATCAAGCTCATCGGGAATGGGAAATCCCCCACCGCCTCCGGTGTGACCAGACTGTTTTCGAGAGGACTTTCAGACGATGAAAAGAGAGCTCTTGCCGAGTTGGTTGACGCTATCAGCGTTGCGAAGGAGTCGAGGAAAAAGTGAGCAGTGGGGTATCCAGAAGTTCCTCATCCAGTTGGAAATGTGAGGGGTTTCTTTTACAATAAAAACGACTCATTTGATCTCCCATGAGGCTTTCAAAAGAAAAAAGAGCGTTTTTAAAACGGATGGTGAAGCAGCGCTTGCCCAACGGAAAAGTTTTTTTGTTTGGTTCCAGGACCAACGACCAAGCTAAAGGTGGAGACATTGATGTGCTGGTGATTGGGGAACGAAGGCTCAGGTTAAGCGAAAAGATCGACCTGAAGGTGAGCTTCTACAAAGCGTTTGGCCAACAGAAAATCGACATTGTCAGCTATCGGGAAACAGAAGCTTCGACCTTTAAAGACCTTATTCTTTCTACTGCTCTCCCCCTATGAACCCCACTCAAAAGCGATTGCACCAACAGCTCAAAGAACACCTCGCTTCTCTCGATGCTTCTTTGGAAGCCCTTGAGTATTCTCAAAAGAAGTGCGAAGGCTTGAACCCCAAGAAGGCAAAAACACCGGAAGACCAAGAGGTGTGGGAAGCTCTGACGGCCAGGTTCGCGAGAACATCGGATATTTTTACTCAGAAGGTCTGTAAGACACTCTTCCTGATCTTGCAGGAGAATATTCTGACCTTTCTGGATGCGAGTCACTTCCTTGAAAAGTTGGGAATCGTTCGAAGAGCAGATGACCTGATAAAAATTCGGGAGCTGCGCAATCAAATTTCCCACGAATACGCCGACCCCGACCATCTCTACGAAATTTTTGCTGAGTCTCTTAAAATGACTCCTCTCCTGATCAAGACCATTCAAAGCGCGAAGAAGTATCTTGAAAAGCTCTGATGGCATACAGAGTGCTCTCTTGGTTGACGCTATCAACGTTGCGAAGGAGTCGAGGAAAAAGTGAGGAAGCAGATTGATCTCAGCACAAAAAACCCCCGCATTGAGGGGGTTTTTCTAAGGCTGTTCAAGTGGTGCTTAGGCTTTTGGAGTTTTTTGCTCCTTGTCATTCGACTCTTCATCCTCTTCACCTTCGTCTTTACCTTCTGCGCCTTCATCGGCTTTTGAAGCTTCGACTTTTGGTTCATTTGGTTGATTCTTTTCTGCTTCAGTTGCGGGAGTTACATCTCCTTCATCTTCGTCGTCTGGCCTCTTTTTTCCCATTTCTGTTGATGTTGAAGCTTTTCCATGACCTCAACCTGAAGTTTCAGTCCCGGGAATTTTTCCAGACGAATCAGGAGCAGATGGCGGAGGCTGCAGACTCACCGATGAGGACCCGCCGGGAGAATGGTTGTAAATATTGATCGATACATTGGGCAGGGGTGAAGGATTCTCCCCCTGTGCTATCACCTTTAGCGCACGTTGAATCGTCGCTTCTTTCACTGCCTGTAATTGCTGAGGTGAAAGCTTTCGGAGAAGATCAGCTATCGCCTGCTCTCTAGGGGTTAGGATGGGTTTTGGAGGTTCCGGGAGGGGGGCATGGCCCTGTTTCAAGGGAAGAACTTGTTGAGTTAAATTTTTGTATTCTGTGCGAGCAGCTTCCAAAATTTGCTCTTGTTCTATAATTTGTCTTGATAGCTCTGATTTTCTGCCTTGAAGTTCTTCGAACTCCTGTTTCAGTGAAGTAAGTGAACTTTCGACTCGAGCCAATGCTTCTTTTTTTTCTTCAAACTGTCTCACAGTGTTATTAAATTGATCATTCGTAGATGTAAGTTGGCTATCCAACTTTGATTTTTTATCTTGAGCCGTAGAAACATGTGCTTCCAACGTCCTTAACCGAGATTCAGCCATGGAAATTGCCTTGATAACAGCTTCTTTTTGTTGTTCTAATTCAATGTTCTGGCTGCGAATTTCCGTGATTTCATCGCGTGCCTTCTGGATCTCACTGAGGACGATTTCAGCTTCAAGACGATCCGATTCGCCATCACTCCTAAGTCTTTCAATTTCGGCTCGTTCTCTTTGCATCTGATGAAAGAATTGCTCTTTTTGAGCATCGAGCTCGGCTGAAAGGTCGGCTATTCTAAGGCTCTCTTGCGCTGCCCAATCAACAAATTGATCCCGATAACCTTCAAAGGATTGTCGATACTCTTCAAATGAAGCTTGTTCACTTGAAACGCTCGGGATGTGATCAGTCATTAATTCCCGCGAAGCTTCAGCTCTGCTTTTTATGAGAGAGTTTTCTATCTCTTGGAAATATTTTGTGGCATTTTGCACCTCTCGAGCCAGTGCTTCAAGTTCTATTTGCATTTCCTGAGCTTGTTGTTCACGGAGTCTATGGTCAATAGTTTCCTGATGTGTTATCACTCCGAAATCGCTTCCGCATTTCTCTGCTCTTTGCATCAAAGATGCAACTCTTTCTTGTAGGTCTAACATGTCTCGGAGGCCAGGTGAAAGGATTTCTTGAATTTTTAATGATGCCAACGCATTATTGATTTGATGCTTGAGTGAAATGAGATCTTCAAAAACAGTTCGCAAAAGGTTTGCCTGCCTATGAAGCTGCTGCAGTAACTCAATCAGTTTTGCTCTATCATGCTCAAGCTGAGGAGTTTCTTCTCGAATATGCACCGCCGTCCCAATTGAAGGGGGTTTATTTATCAATTGATCTTGATGATGTTCATCAGGTTCGTCAATGACTTCGTAGGAAGACTGTGCCTTTAGGTCTTGAATATCATCGGAAATATTCTGAATGAGAAGTGTAAGATTATCGACGGATTCTTGTGATATTGCTGCAGATGTTTCAGGAGTGGTTTCTTTTGCAAATTGCTCAAATAGACGCCCGAAAGAACCGACAATAGCGCCTATAGCTGTTGCTGGATTATACAAGGTAATGAGTGCGGCAATGACAGAAACCCCGTCAGCAAATCGTGAACGGTTGAAATGCTTTAATACAGAAAATTTTGTACCTGATTTTTTCTGGGAAAGAAGAGCCTCTCGTATTTTTTCCAAATTAGGGAATCTCCGAGCGGATTCATCTTCCAAACACCTCCTCCATATCTCTTCCAAGTGCTTCGGAGTCCCAGCTGGAAGGTTTGGACTGGAGTGATGAGGCTTCTTTCCGAGCATTTCACCGAGGATCCTTCCCAGGGAAAAAATGTCCGTGCGTTCGTCTACCGGCTTTCCCTCGACCTGCTCAGGGCTCATATAAAAAGGCGATCCTAAGACTCTGCTGGTTGCCCAGGAGGCATCAGACTGATCTATTCCGATCATTTTGCCGATCCCAAAGTCCGTGATTTTAACATTCCCTTCGTTATCAATGAGGATATTGCTGGGCTTCAAATCGCGGTGAAGGATTTTTTTCATGTGTGCCGAAGCGATCGGTTCAAGGATTTTGAGAAAAATTTCTTCCGCTTGATCAGGAGAGAGCTTCCCACCTTGTTCTTCAATGAGTTGCGTGAGATTTTTTCCTTGGACCAATTCCATGACTAAATGGGGTTGATCATGATCTGTGACGACCTTTTCTACTCGAACAATCCCCGAATGACGGAGTGTTCGGTGAATAACCAATTCATTGCCCAGGATTTCAGCAGCGGTTTTACCGAGGAGATCTTCAACTCCATTTCTTACGACTTTGATCGCAAGGTGGATGTCCGCACTATTGGGGTGCATTCCTTCGTAGACTCGACCAATACCTCCTTCTCCCAGTTTTCTGATGATGCGGTAGTCACCGATGGTGGAAGGAATCGAAAAGGGGGAGGTGTTCATGAAATGAAACAATTACGGTATCGATAAATACCATAAAATAATTTTTAGTCAAAAATATTCTTAGTTTTCTTCATCAAAGCTTCATAATAACCTCTTGAGGAAGTATACACCATTCCGAACCTAAAACCCCCGCATCGCGGGGGTTTTATAAAAAATGAAAACTTATGAGGACGATCCGATTATGGAGTTGGAGTAGTTGGAGTCGTAGGGTCAACTTCGTCTTCATCGTCTTCTAAATCACTCTCAAATGGGCTTTTGACTTGAGGTGGAAGATCGTCATCTGCTTCTTCGTCCTCTTTAATTTCCTCATCTTCTTCTTCGGAATCTTCATCAGTGATATTTGGTTCTTCTGACAGTTCTGGAGTACTTGTTGGACGTGGCATAGCTGCTTCTGCCACTTCATCCATCGTAGCAATGTCTCCCCCTTCAGATGGGGCATCTGAAGGTCCATCAGATGGCGCATGCTTCATGCTGATCTCCACCAACTTCTTATTCAAATCCTCAGTATATCCCAGCTTTCGAGCAACCTCGGCCACATCAATTTCATCGACTGGAGTACCAAGACTTGCTGTGGCTGAAGGCTTAATTTCTTCGAAAGCCAATTCAGCTTCTGGGATATTGAGATTCTGCATAAGGGCAACCGTTTCGCTGTTCGGATCCTGTGGTCGTTTGCCATTACCATTAAGCACCTTATCTACTGCCTTTTTGACACTTTCGCTCATATCAGCGACGACCTGCAAGAACCGAAGCAAATATTCAATATCTCCTTCCACTTGTTCAAGTGCCGTTACTTTTTCTAGATAATCGCTATTTCCAGCGGCTTCAGCAGCTTTCTTGATAGCCTCATCGATGGCTTCTTGTACAGCCTTCTTTTCTTCAGCATCAAGCCTTCGAATATCATCACGGCAGTTTCCGTGTGCGAGCTGTGAAGCTTTAGGTGGATTAGAGTTCTCACGGGTGATGGCAACCAATTCATCTTTTAGTTGGACTCGTCTTTCGTGTCGTTTTTGATCATAGTGGGCTTTTTGTTCAGCACGGATTTTGTCTTCATCAATGTTAAAGGTGTTTTTTGCTTCTCCTATGGATTTTATGAGGGCCTGTTGGTGTTCAAAAAGGAGAAGATAATCCCCGATCAGTTTAGTTCCATGTGACATGGTTTCTGCTCTTTTTTCACCTTCTTCACCAACGGCAGTGAGGAGTTTGAGAACCGTACTCTTCACTTCCGATCGTACATCTTCAGTGGGGAATCCCTTTTCCAAGAGTGCATTTTCGGTCGTCAGAACCCTTGGATAGACAACCCCAAACTCAATGTTGTTAGGAAGGAGTAGGTCATCCTCAATCGTTTCACTTTCCTTTACTACAGCCGCCATTTGACCAATGATGTCCGTAAGTCCTTGGAAAAACGTTTCATTTCCGTTTGTTTTCACGGATTGAAGAGACTTTTGAATAGCATCTACTCCATCAAATACGACCTTTACCCATTTTGATTCATCATTGGTGGATTTTAGGTCAACATTTATCTGATCGAGAATCTCCAAAACTTGCTTGAGTCCATCGAGACGCTGAGAAAGGTGTTCAAAGTCTTTTCCTCGCGTCATGTTTTCTCTCAAAAGTCCTTGCAAGGTCTTGAGCAGTTGCAAGATTTCCTGTGCCTTTCCCAAAAGAAGTTTTTGAAGGGCCTCACCTTGTTCGATTTTTCCACGAACAGCCGCCCGATCAGGACCCGGTGCCATTGTGGCAGGAGACGAAGTAGGAGCCATAAAGAAGAAATGAAAGAATAATGAAAATGGAAGGAATTACTGTAACGGATCAGGAATTATAGTCAAGTAAGAAATAAAGTGTGTCAAAAGTCAATGTTCTGGGTTGAGGCAGAGAGGTGGGCCTTTTTCGGATTGCTGCAGGGCAAAAATGTGTCGATTTTTTCGGATATAAAACACCAAGGACTTTCCCGGAGTGAATCCATTTAGCTTTGACGGATTAATGATGTTTTTTTGAAGTGCTTTTTGCAGTACCAGCACATTCGCGGTCAGGACCTCATAGTCGGCATTCTCAGGGACCATGCCTGAGAAAAACCCTCGTAGAACTAAATCGTCTCTCAATCCAGTTCCTTCACCGAACGATGGCAACTCATCAAGTTTCGTAATTCCCGCGGATTCTTTGATCGCATCGACCGCATCCATTCGAAATTGCTTGAGCTGTTGTTTGGAGTAGAAGCGTATATCTGATGCATCAAGCAGAGAGCGGCGCTCAGCGTCGATCGCTTCAAAATCAAACCGCACCATCACCCCCTCCTCCCGTACTTTTTCCAAGGCGCTTCGTAAGATGGTCAGGTCCTCGGACCCAAGGGTTTTCAAAAAAGCTGCAAAATCAGCCAAGGTGGATGGAGATGAGATCCCACCGATCGCTCTCTCCTCAAAAACCACGGACATTCGCTGCAAGAGATCTGCCCGTTTATCCCGATGATCCAACTGTTCATAAAACCCCTGTAAATGTGGAAGAACTCGGATGTCCTCCAAAAGTGACTCGATATCTTGCTGGTGTTTTTCGTCTTCAAGTTGCCTTGATGCCTTTTGTTGTCGAAGTGTAACTAATGATGAAGTCGCCTCAGGACCCAGAGTATCTTTTTTTCCTTCTTCATCTACCGTAGGTACGGTGAGGACACTAACTCGGTCCGCCTCTTCAAGATCGGGTTTCCTTTCTGGATTTCCTCCAGAGGAAGCAACTACTGGTCGATCAGCTTCTCTTGGCTTTGAGGCTTCAGGCTCTCTGTTTTTTTCACAAGAAGTCGAGGGTGGAGCGGGAGGAATTGGCTTATCTGGCTCATCTTTCGGTCGATCAGGAGGTGCCGATGGCGCTGGGGGTGTCGTACGTGGAGCTTCCCCGCTCGGATTGATCGGGCCACTGATCTGACAATGATGAAAGTACTGCCCGTTCACGACGACTCCAGGACTGATTCTCGAGTTCTTTATCCGCTTTAGCAAATCAGTAATGTCAGCCATGACTTCATCGTTGAGCCGATCGATCAATCCGACAGGATTCCTTCGCAGTGCGGCAATTTTTTGCCGGAGCTGCTCTGGATTCCTCGCTTGCTCGGCACGGTCTGGAGAGGGGGTTGACATGGACTATTATAGGCGTTAAGTATTCATTCTAACCGATGTTCTGCCGCTGACGCAAGAGCGGACTCAGGCTATCTTCCACTCCCTGCAGGATGGCACGGGGAATGACTTCTCGAAAGTTTTGAATCCGTGACAGAATCCAGAACTGTCCCTGATGTTCGATCCCGCATCGAAGACGGATTATTTTTTCCACGAGTTGTTTGAAATCATCTTTTGAAAAGCGTTCTTCAAGAAACCGGATCGCGTCTTCGTTGATGTCGTAAGCGGTCAGATCAAACGTCCCCTGTCTCGGACTTCGAATGTGATGGAATGATCGAAGGGCGACTTCCAACTGGTCTTCGATCAAACTGCCCTCGAGTGAAAAGCACAGGCTGCGCGAGGTTTTCTCAGAGAGTTGAGGGTTCTCCCCGAATTCGAGAAAAACGGCGTATGCATCCTGTTCCAGTCGTTGAGCGTATTTTTTTAACTGGACCCAGGTTGCGAAGTCTTTCAGCACTTCAGGAGTCAGCACCGCGCTCAAGAGCTTGAAAAAGACAGTTTTTTTCAATTGCAAAGCATGGCCGAGATTGGCCAATGAAATGATCTTCCGTCGCAAGGTGGTCGAAAGAACGTGTTCCATTTGCGCTTCGATCAGTTCCAGGTTACTGGCGAGATGTGAGGCTCGCTTTTCTACATTGCCCTTCGCACCTTTTTCCTCCACCAAAGCCCCACGCACTTCGGCCAGTTCCCGCTGAAGGGTCTCCAACCGCTTCCTCAAACGAACCTCGCTTTCACGCTGAACCACGATGCCCTTTTCCAGGCCTTGGACTCTCCCCTGGGATTGAATCAGCTCTTGTGAGAGAGTTTCTCGTGCTTTTTCCGCAGATGAGAGATCATTTCGGAGTCGCGTCAGGTCAGATTGAAGCTGTGTGATCCGGTTTTCGAGGAAGTCTCCTCGCTCAATGCTTGCTTGCCATTGGTCGCGGGTCTCTTGTAGTGAGCGTTGCAGTCCCGACTGACGATGGTTCAGTAGGGTCACTTGCTGTTGATGGGCCTGTTCTTGTCGAGACAGTTGTGTTCCCAACGAGTCTCCTGCGGCCATAGCGTCATCCCGTTCTTGTCTTACTCGATCGAGTTCAGCCTGCATCTCGGTCAGCCGCTGGTGGTGTTCCACGATAGAAATGGTCGTTTGCTGGTTCGCTCGAAGATCTCTGATCTGTTTTCGGAGGTCTTCCACTTCGGCTCGATGTTCAGCAATGATCTTGGTCTGAGCGGTGATTTTTGTATTCGATTGAACGGCCAATTGCTCGAGTTCGGCAATGGTTTGTTCTGATTCGGCAGCTGTGAGGCGATGCCGGCTCAGGCTCTTTTGATGCGCTTCCAGTACTGTGGAAAGCCTCTTCTTTAAGGACAGAATGTCTTCCTGAAGGCGGTCTGCTTCAGCTTGAGCATCCTTTCTCTTCTGTGTCTCTTCCGACAGCCTCCTGTCAACGACTTCCATCTGCTCTTTCCATCCTCGATGGTGTTCTTGCGATTGATACTCTCGTTGTTGCTGCTGAATGGACCATTGTTGGAAATGATCCAAAAGTCGAACAAAAAAGCCCGTTTCAGAAAGCAACAGCTGTTGTTGCTGGGATGTAAGGCTCATGAAAAGCGGCAAAATGCTGCGTACTCGGGCTAAGAATGCATGATGTGTTGTTTCGCTGGCACGATTTTCGCGCACCGTTTTCCATTCACGTTCGATATCAATGAGTCGTGAGCGAAGGACTTCCGCGTGGTGACGGTTTTCCTGTTCCTTTCTTTGCTGGCTTTGAAGGTCTTCTCGGAGGTCAGCTGCCGCCTCTTCAGCCCGTTGAGCCTTGATTCGTTCATCTGCCAATTGCTCACTCATGTGTTTAAAAGTACTGGCGACCTGACCTTGAAAGCCGCGAGACGCACTGACTTGGTCTTTCAGCAGGACTTCCAATTCCAGAACTCTGGCTTGTTCACGGGAATACAGCTCTTCAGCAGCTTGCGTGGCCTGTTCATGAGTGGCTTGCTGAGTTTCGAGAGCATGAGTAAGCCGTTCGATTTCCCGGCGAAGGGCAGCTGTTTCCGTCAGGCGGTGCTGCAGCTCATGAACGAGCTGATCGGATCTGGCGGCCACCTGACGATTGATTTCCTCTTTTGAATCTCTTACTCCTTGGGAAAGCAGCTCGGTTAGTTCATACAACTTATTCCGGACGCTTTCCAATATCGGGCGAAAAACAGCAGAGTGATCACGGGCTAAATATCGAGCATGAAGTTCGCGTTTATCAGCAAGTTTTTGTCGAAAGGCTGCCAGTCGCTGTTCGAGGTCTTGACGCGCTTCCTGAGCGAGGCGTTGGATACCATCATCATCGATGGTTGTGATCAGTTCTGGAGTGACTTCGATATTGGGTTCTCTCTTGCGGAATCTCGTATTCGTCACAAATTCCAACACTCTACGAGTGCTGTGATAGACGTCTTGCTCGAGTTTTTTGACGGCTTCATCCTGACGCTTCATCAAGCTCTCCGTCATCTGATCCAACATTCGGTCTTTGAAGTCTTTTGCTTTGAATGGTTCAGGAGCATCATCTCGGGCTTCCTCCATCGCTGTTTGGTAGCTTTGTTCACGCAAAAGAGCCTCTCTCTTGGACAAGCGTACCTGAAATCGTCGGGAGTATTCTTTTTCAAAACCCTGAAGTCGGTCTTCAGCTTCGTCGATGTGTTCGGAAAGCGCAGCACAAAACTCCTGAAGTTCGGTCATAAACAACTTGGGAACTAATTGAGGGTTCGCGCGAGTGTATTCCAAAGCTCCTTCTACTTCGCTTTGAAGACCTTGCAGCACTTTTTCGCCGTGAGAAGAAGGATTTCCTGAACCAGTGCCCAAACGAAGGCCATCAGGATGTGTCATCGAGACTGCACGCTTGGGAAGGAAAGAGGGATTCAAGGCTCTTCTTTACGAAGTAATTTCAGCGACCTGGACTATTGCCGCTGCATCTCCACGTCGGAGATGGTCGATCAATGAGCCCATGGCAGAGATCAAAGACGGATCACCAGCCTGGGACGGATGCTTCGTGTTGATTTGGTAATCTCTTGCAAATCCTTCCCCCTCTTTTCGCGCCGTACTACTGAGGACAAAGATCTGATCACCAAGCGTTACGCGCAAGCTACGTGTCCCGTGGCCTGCCTGGAGTTTCTCGAGTACCTCAGCTTCAGCTGATGGCACCAAGGTCTTCATCAAAGGCAGTAGAGCGGTTTCTACCAATTGGTTTTCAAGTGATCGATATTGGGTGCGAAGAGGCGCTGTTTCATCCTTTCCTCGAATTTTGCCAGGCAGGTCTTGCTGCAAAGTAGCTGGACCGACCTTGGAAAGCATAAAGGACTTGAACCGGGCGGCAGCTTTCTGGAGACGGGCTTCCAGTTGCTGTTCCAATTCGCTTTTTCCTGATTCGATTTGTCGGAGTTTAATCATCAAGAGACCAGTGGCAGCTGGCTTTTGTGTGATGTTAGCAGAGAGTTCTGCAAATTTCTCTCTCTTCAAGAGCTGAACGATTTCAGGGAAGCTGAGGCCATCAAAAGGCGTTCCAGAAGCATGACGCTGGAAAAAAGCATCAATCGCCTTTTGTTCCCCGTGCTTGAGGGTCCCAGCGGTGATGCGCTTTCCTTTGAGCTTTTGGAGCTCTGCTTCCAAAGGAAAAAGATCGGCTTTCAATGCATCTGGCAGAAGCTTCAGCAACGCTGCATTGCTGGCGTCCATGCTCGCTTCAGCGGCTCTATGGTCTCTCGTTTCGGCAGCATAAAATGCTTTGTACAATTTCTGGGCTGATGTGCGATAAAACCCGATCAAAAGATCACAAAGTTCATCATAGGTCCGATTCAGTTCTGCCGCGAGTTCTTCCAAAACGTTTTCGGGTAGGGTCAGGATTTGAGACGGCTGCTGGAGAATTTGCAACTCAACTCCTATCTGACCCACGTGCTGTCGGACTTCCTCAATCGAACCTGTGAGGTTTTTGAGGCCATTCAGAGGCTCTTGGAGCTGCATGAGAAGTTTTTGAAGCCTTTCCAACTTTTCAGCGGCGACCTTCTTTCGGCCATCAAGGTCTGATTGGTCCCGATACATCTTTTCGAGGTCGGCTATTTCTCGAGCCAGAGATACCAATTGGGTCTGAAGTTCAGCCTCTCTCCCGGTGATCAGATCAATGGTGGATCCTTCAGAGCCGCTTTGTATGTCGGCTAATGCAGCTTCTAAGGCAGCACGAATGGCTTCTTCAGCCTTCATATTCGCGTCCAAAAACATCGCGGAAGGGTCATTGTCATCCCCGATTTCATGTCGAACAGCGGCATTGTAGCTGGTTTCTTCTTTGATCTGGGCGACGGCATTGGTAATAGCTGTTCGGAGCCCCTTGCCAAGTTCGATATCACCCAGATTCGCCTGAAGGGCATCTTTCAACAGCTTTTTTCCTTCCAATCGTTGCTTCACCGCATCAGTTGATTCCGATGCTACCGGGGAATCTATCTCCCCTCGTTCCTGTCGTGCTTTATTTATGTTCCCCACCAAATCTACCACGGAGCTAAATTCAGCGCCAAGGACAGGATTGATCTGGTTTCTGACCGACTCAATCCCAGAAGAAATCGCTGTAAACGGAGCTAATGCTCCATTAAGACCCTCCACTAATTGTTGAAGTACGGCTGCTTTTTCTGCTTCCGTTGGAGGTGTTTGCAATTTCCCATCGACAGCGACGGGAATATCGTCGTGTTCAAAACGATACCGCAAGCCGAGGCCATGACCAGGTTGAGACATACGTTCCTGAGGTTAAGAGACAGGAGTCTACACCAGTTCTACCAAAAAGTCAATCTAAGAGGTAGAAAGCCTTCTGAGCCAGCTCGATGCTGTCGTTATACAGGATTTTAGCCGTTTCTCTTTTAAGATCCAATCCCCACAGACCATGGGCGGTCATCATTTTCAAGATGATATCCTTGGCACTCCGTGACAAAGTTTGATTTAAACCCTTCCTCTTTGGCCCATGAAACTTCTCCAATTTTCGGGCGATGATCTTGTTGAGCTCCGCGATTTCACCTAGTACATCCTCTGCTTGTGAGAAAAATGAGATGAGTCCTGATGATTCAAAGGTTCTCACACGTGCAGACAAGTCTTGTTGGAGGTGATGAAGAGCGGACAGGTCGAGTGGCCATTCGAGATAAACGAGTTTCACGATTTCATGAAGGGTTTCCTGGAAGAAAGCTCTTTCAGATTGATCTGGTGTGGTGATCCTCTCCCCTTTCAAAAACATACTGGCATGGGGGAGCTTTGACTTCGCATCAGAAGAAAGTCGATCATAGGCCGTAAAAAGTTGTCGAAGCGACTCAGGGGTTTCTGCCTTTTTCGCGCCTCGAAGTCGTTCAGCGGCCTTTGAAAGGGCTAAAATCGCTTCTTTTTGATCATCGGAGGCTGACTCGGAAACTGTGTCCGCTTCAGAGTTCATATCATCGAGCTGCTGCTTTTCTTCATCAGTTAATTCCTCTCCGCTCAAGAGCTCCAAGTGCCTGAGTGTTTTTTTGATAAATTCAGCCAAATAGGCTAAACCAGCCTCTTTTTCCACGGTTTCCAACAGGTTCCGCAACTGATCTTTAGCGTCATCAACTCGTCTCGCTTCTGGCTCTTTCTTCTCAAGAAACAATGCTTGCGCGGCCTCAATGCCATTGATAACAGGAGCTTTTTTTTCACGACGACGCTGAGCACGAATCGAAGTAGCAGCTTGAATATCAGGGAGATCTGCAGCCGGCACTTCTAGGGGTACTGATGATGTTCTCGTTTCCCCAGCACTATCTCCCCTCGTCTGAGCGGCGACATCAGGTCCAGATGCAGCCATTCCTCGGAATGATGGCAGAAGTTCCGGAGAGACATTGTGAGGAGCTTCACCCAATAGCTCAGTGAGCAATCTCCGGAATTGGAAGCGTTCTTCCAAGCGAACGAAGGAGTCTCTCTCAGCTATGGTATCGGTCAGTTCACCGAGTAGTTCATAGATGGTCTGTAAATCAGCCTGAGTGGCAGGGGGGTTGGGCGGGGTGGTAGGTGGAGGAGACGGAGGAGCAGTGAGAGATAGATGAGAAGAATTGGCGTTTAAAAGCTGCTGGATCTCGTTAATCCGCCTTCTTTCGAGGGCGATCAAAGCCAACATCGCAGGATCAGTATTGTTCCTCTCCACATTTTTTTTAAGAGATGCCTGAAAGAACGCTTGTGTTTCATTTAGCCTGGCAACTTCTGCTTCGGTGAGTTTCCTCTCTGGAGTGTTATGTGCCATAAAAAACCCTGAATCACTAGATGGGTATTATATAACACAAGCAAAAAAATGCAAGCAGTTGCTATTAACTAGAGTTCTTCTGCCATTTTGAGACCATCATCAACCTTTTGTAAACCACCCCTGACGTTTGCTTCTTGGGCATGGAGGCTTTCTAAAGCAGCTTGTTGACGGGCCGTAGCGGCTTCCAAAGTATCGACTTTCGATGCTAGGTCAGCAAAGGCTGAGTCTTCTTCAGCAGACAAGAGGGGTATGATGCTCTCCAGTTCTATCAAAAGCTGGCGCATGATCGCTTCTATTTCCTGGGTATTGGTAGCCTCTACATTCTTGATGCGTTCCAGGAGGTCATGTGGAAGTTTTTCGGCGATGAGCGGTTCTGAGATGAGTTCATGAAGTTGTTCCAGAGTGTTCATAGCGATGAATGAGGGATAGAATAGGTTGATGGTTTCGGAAAATTATTCCTGAATGAGGTTCTTTGCAGCCTCGATATGACCACGATAGGCTTCCATTTGCTTGGGGGTCAACTTTTTTATTTCTTGATTGGCATTTTCTTTGATTTCTCGCATCAGCTTCTTTCCGATCTCATCTGTTTTCTTCATCGCCGTTGATACTGATCCAAGCCAAGCAATCAGTCCTTGAATATCTTCGTCATCTGGGAGTGCTTGTAAACTGTCCACCATTTGCCCTACCACCGTTGGGACATTGTTTCGCAGATAGCGTTCGATTTCCGCCGTCAGATTTTGGGCGTGACTGTCTGGAACATACTTTTTTATTGAGGCAATGGGTTCTGCATATTTTTGGAGTTGAGGAATGGCGGTACAGATTTCATCCAAAGATGGAATGAAGGTTTCCATCATTTCTTGGAGGGCCTCAAAAAACTCCTGAACGATTCGAGAGTCTATCTGGACAACATTTTTTTCTCGAAGCTCGAGCAAGGTTTCGACACGCGAGATCATTTTCTCGAGCTTATCTTTCGCATTCTCTATTTTACTCTCAACTCTGCTCGTGAGACGTTTCTTCTTTTCAATTATTCCTGCATTTTCAGCCAACTCAATCTCCAAGGCCTGCTGTGACTCCTGTATTAGTTCGATGTCATCTCGCACTTGTCTCATGGTGTCATCGAGTCTCTCAGACACAGCTTCTTGAGCTTGCTTTGAGAGTTTCAATGTGTTCAATTCATTTTCATGTGTTGCTTTGAGATTAGATGTGCGATTTTTGTCTTGTAGAACGCTTTCCAGCTCAACAGAGATCCTCTCAATTTCTGCTAAATTCTTGTCTATCTCTCGGCTCAATTGCGCGATTCTTTGTTCTTCGGTAGCTATCCTGTCAGCATTTCTTCGCTGCTGGATCGTTCCGATCTCCGCGACCTTTGCGAATTGTTCCGGGTCGATGCCCAGCAAATCAAACCGACTGGCTCGAATACCTGCAATAGATTTCCAAACCCTCTTAAACGACTTCGTTTTTTCCAGGCTCTTTTCTACTTCCTCTTTTTGCTTTTCCAAGTCAGGAGTTTTTTGCTGTTCCGATTCCACCTCTCTTGTGAGTTGGGACAGAGTGCTGTCAAGATGGGAAATTTCCGTTTCAAGGCTTTTGATCAAGTCTTGGAATTCGCGAGCTTTTGTTGCAATCTCATCCAGTTTCTCTTGCACAACTTTCTTTTCGTCTATGAGAAATGAGAGTTTGGTTTCTTGTATACCTTTCTTTGATGTGAGCTCCTGTATCTCTTTATTGATGTCATCGCGACGTTTCTGAAGGGTAAGCACCTCTTCTTTAAGATCTCTATGCTTAGACTTCAGGCTTTCGAATCGTTCTTTTTGTTCTTGAAAATTCTTGATGAGGTTCTGTTTTTTTAACAACCCGACTTGGTCACTATTGAGGACATTGGCTTCCTCATCGACATACTTGTATTGGAGATACAGAAGTCGTTTTGGCTGCCATGACCAGACTTCAGAGTGGAGGTGGAACAAAGACTTCATAGGAGATATTAAGGTATAGATGGGGGTGATGTGAGTTTACTCAATGCATCAGTAAGACCGTTGTAAAGTAGTTGCATGGTTGTTCTCTCACGATCACTTAAATCCGGATCAGTAAGGGCTCTGCTCAAGTCTTTTAGGAGAAGGGTGATTTGAGTTGTCTCAATAAGCTTCGCCTCGGGAGAAGAATCACCCGTCTTCATTTTTGCTTCTAACTCCTGAATGGTCTTGCGGAGTTTTTTATTCTTTTTCTTTGATTCTTTTTTAAGTCTCTTTTCGAATACTTTAAGAGCCGTAATGAGCGAAGCATCGGTGACCATCCCGACAGGAGTAGAAATGGGGCCAGAAGCCGGAGCAGGTGCAGGTGCAGGTGCAGGTGCAGGACCAGGACCAGAGACTGTAGCCGCAGGAGGTGAAGAAGCAGGACCACTAGGACCAGAAGTAGGTCCTGAAGTAGAGCCAGTAGGACTAGAAGTAGGAGCAGGAGCTAGAACTGGAGTCGGAGAAAGGGTGGATTTTTTAACTTCAAAATGAACCTCAGAAGTCTTTTCAACCGGAGGGACAGTATTTTTTGTCGCCTTAATAACTAATTTTATTTTTTGTCCATCAGTGAGCGCCAACCCAGCAGCACCCAAGACACTCGTTCCACGAGCATCCAGAGTGATCTGAGGATTTGCAGGAATGACACTTTCTAAAGCGTAGGTTGTATCCGTTTGAGGCTTCAAGTTCGCGAGAATTTCCACTCCTGTTAAGGTCTTGGGTTCAAGTTCGAGGGTATTTCCGCCCCCGACAAACTCCACCGCATTGGGGGGAGTGTGAGGGTTTTTTACCTGAATCAAGAGCTCCGTTTCTTTCGTTTTTGTCACGTCCAGGGTTCGTTTGGCTCGTACTTTTATTTTATAAATCTCTCCATCCTTCAAGTTCAAATCCGTACCAGTTGCCACCGCAACCACCCTTTTGTTCGAAGTATCCAATGTTAACCCAGGAGGGGTGCTGCTCACGAATTCAAACTCAGTTCCAGGTTGTTCCTGAAGATTGAATAGTTCTTTTGTAGTCCCGTCTGAGATGGTTTCAGGTGAAATGTTTTTTGACTTCCCTCCACCTTCAAACTCCACATCATTGGGAATCGAAGGTGGCAAAATGTTGATAGTGATCTCGGTTCTCGTTTCCAGTGTAGGATTGGAGATCTTGTGGGCTTTAATGCTTACTTTGATCACGCTGGGCGATATGGTCAAATCAGGATCATCTACTGGATTTTCAGCAATGATCTTTGTACCCGACGGGTCCAACTTCATCCAGGCTGGGTTGCCTGAAAGCTCACCGAACTCAACATCCGTTTGTGGAAGGAGTTCAAAAAGAGTTTGTTGAGTGCCTGCGGGTATCCTAGTTGTTTCTATACGAATCGTTTGACCTCCACCCAATACCTCGACATTACTCGGAGGTGATGGAAGATTTGCCACGTTTTCAAACTTTTGAAGAGAAAGAAGGATCCTTTGATGAATGTTATAATTACTGCTATGTCGTCCTAAATAAGCTTGAAAACCTTCATTTGGATCCGCGACGGGCAATGATGGGTCATGAATTCTCAACCAACTTGCATCGCTCGAGATAGCGTCTTTAACAACTTTTCTTAGTTGAGTGGATCGAGAGTGGGTACCTTCCCACACATTCGCAATTTTTTCATCAATCTCTTGTTTCGAGAGATATTTTTTACTAATGACACTACAGAAACATTCGGATTGGATTTTTTCTAAAATCCTCTTAATTTCTTCCAACTCTTCTGTTTTATTTTTGTCTCTCAAGGCACCTTCAAATGAATCACCAGATAAAGAGAATCGACTTACGTTCCATCTTCCAGTAAATAGACTGACTGCCTGTGTGAAATCCGACAATTCAAAGGTTTTTTTCACGAATGATGTCCCTCTCGTTTCCTCTTCACTTTTTCTACTTATTTCATCAATCACCATCCGTATTTCTTCTTTCAATTTTTTGGTATTTATCACCAGTTCGGTTTCATCTTTATTGAGCCCATAGTCTTGGTCCAAAACGGTCTTTAAAACATCCCTCAAAACTTTCCTGTTGGAGTACGTCAAACCTTCTCGATAATTTTTATATTTTTGACCTGCTGCAGGATCTGGAAGGCTTTTTCCTTCATCATTTGATATATCAGTAAGTAATTCGGGATGATTAGCAATTTTACTCGCGAGCTTCTGATCTTTCTTTTCGATCTTCATAAAGTACTGATGGATTTCATCATTCAATGGCTTGGACAATTCTGGTTCCTTGATATCTTCATCGATTTCAATCTTTCCTTTCATCTGAGCTAAAAGATTGCTGACTTTGATGAGTTCATCACGATTATTCGTTTTCTTAATACAATCAAGAAATGAACTTCCATCGGAAAGCAGAAATGTCTGACCGTTCCCCAATTTGGCTGCAATCTTTTCTAAACCTGATGATTTCTTATCTTCCAGATAATCGCGAATGGGTGCATCTCTATCAGTAAATGCTTTAAGCAATTCTTCAATTTTCGTCTTCACTGGTTTCACCTTATCCACCAGCTCATTCTTCTCCACCGCCGCATTGGTCCTCAAGAATTCCAGAAACTTCAGCATTTCATCAAGCTGATCCAAGTCTAAATCCCCGACCCATCGCTCAAAATTTTGCCCTCTCTTCGGCTCAGGAAAAGGGTTGTCTTTATTAAGCTCGTAGATTTGATACGCATCATAGACCACCCTCGCCCGATTCTCCGCGTAGTTCCTGAGATCTTCCCCAAGCCTTCCAAACACCTTCATTACCGCTTTTCGCTGTGGTTCGAGCTGAACCGCCTTAATGGTGATCTTGATCATTTCCTGAGTGTTCTTTCGATAGAGGTTATTAGCTGGCAAAGCCGCTAATGCCTTCAAGGTCTGATAAAGCTTCGGAGCGGTGTTGCTCAAGCGTTCGAGAGATGAAGGCAGCTTGTCAGCACGGCTGTTGACAAAGTTCTTGATGGCATCAAAGGTGTCTTCATCCTCGATTTTTTCCGCCAATTCCTTGCGAACGCCCTGCTTGTAGGCCGCGTCCCCGATCAATTGCTGCTGCTTCTTATTCTCCGCGTCAATAGTGGAAGCAATCTTTTCCAGCTTCGCGTTGGTCTGGTCATCCACCCGCATCTGCTGAATACGCCCATGAATGGCATCGAGCTCAAACTGGTCCTGCAGCCCGAGTTTCTCAGGTGTCTTCGCCGTGTCATAGAGCAGGGCAATGGACTCCAGCGCATCGATCATTTCACAGACCTGCTCGAGTTCCTTTTGCAATGCCTCCAGATGCTCAGCGCTTTCGCGAGGCGACTTGTTGATGCGGTTGGTCAGCTCGCTCTGTTGCTGTCGGTAGTGTGATAAGTGCTGATTGATTTCACCCAGCGCCTTGCTGTTCTCTTCTTTCAACTTGTTGATTTCCTCCTCCGCGTCTTTGATTTCTTCCTGAACGTCCGTGTCGATCTTCAGTTCGACGCGTCGTTGCTGGATTAATTTTTCTTTTTTGTCCGTCACGAACCCATGGTAAAACCGTTTTGGATTGGCAATGAGTTGTGGCCATTTTCTCCACGAGCCATAAAACATCCCGACAAGTCCGAGAGAGCCAGTGAGACTCATCCCGAACGCAGGTGGGATAGCCATGGCAGTACTCCAAAGAGTGGTTGCGGTATAGGTCGCGGCAGGCTGGAATTGACTCCAAAAAGCGGCTCCAAGGGCTCCTGTAGTGGCGTTCATCGCCAAAAAACCTGCGCCAAGGCCATAGAACGTCCCAATGGCCGTTCCGGCGAGAGCCGCATAGGACCCCAATCGGAATGCTTGACCGAGAATAGTAGGGCCAGAATCCCACCAGTTTTGGAGTGATTCGATCTTGTCTCGGGATTTCTTATGCTCTTCCAAGTCCTCTTTCATCTTATCGACTTCTTCTTCCAGCTTTTCTTTTTTCTTCTGAGCTGCCTCCAGTTTCTTCTGGGCTTCATGAAGTTTTTTGAGGTTGGTTTCTTTCAGTTTCAGTTTTTCTACCAACTCCTTGGTGCCTTTTTTGTCGATCGAATCCAAATCTCCAGAAGCAATTTTGTCCACAGCCTCTGAGTACTTTTTTGGAGCTTTTTTGTCGAGGATTTTTTCGATTTCTTTTCGGGTGGTTTCCGAAGCCAACTGTTTGAATCGTTCGAATTCAGCATCCTGAAGGTTTTTTCGGTCTTCCAAGGTCACTTCATCCCCGATCAAATTGGAGTAGCGGTCACGGTATTGGGAAATGATCTCTTCCGACGATTTTGTCTGAATGGCGCCCAGGTTTTTGATCATTTCCTGCGCGGATTGGCTCTGTCCCTTCACATCTTTTAGTTCGCCAGGCTGGTCCAATCCAGGGATATCTTTCACCTCTTGGAAATGATCATCGCCATTTTTCAAAGCTTCCTGCGGAGCACTGGCAGGCTTGGGATCAGCTCCTTCTGGTTTGCTGGAGGCGTTATTCTTGTACAGAAGACGCTTTTCTGAGAAGTCCGAACTGGTGAACAGATCTCGTCTCATAAAAATTTAGGATTTGTTTTTGTGGTTTTTTTGGGTTTCGTGCGCAGCCATTTCTACGAGCTGCTGCAAATTTTCTTGCGTTTCATCCATGGCTTTTGGAGTCAGTTCCAGGATGCTTTGCTCGAGCGATTCGATCTCTTGATCGACTTGTTGGAGGGCTTTTTCTTTTGCCCGAAGTTGTCGCACCATGATTTTTTCCTGGTCTTCCATGTCTTTTCGCAGCATCTTCATCGTCGCCCCAGTGAAAGATCCTTCGGCGATCAGGTACAAATAGGCCAATTTTTTGGCAGCAGAAAGAGCAGAATCCTGAATGGCATCAATCAGCTTCCCGATCCTCAGCGGATCGTCATTCGTCCCATAAGCAAACGGATTTTGTGCTTTGTTTTTTTTCATGAATTTTTATTTCAAATTCCTATTATTTTACCATAAAACCACATTAATTCCAAGCGTGCCGAGCTGTTTATTTTTCCATTCCGATCGGAGCCATGTACTCATGGCGTAGTGGAGGAATCCCTCACCTTACCCTTGCCAAGGGATTCCTCCATTTCGTCTGTCCCTAAAACCCGCTCGACTTCAGTCGGAATGGGAAAACACTCTCGTCCCCTCTTAAAGGTCCTATTGCTCCTACGAGTCTTACAAGTCCTTCCCCTACCGATAAAACACCTTCTCCCCATCAATACTCAGGTCGATTTGAGTGACCTGGCTGAAATCAATCACTTCCTTGGATTTACTCAGTTTTTTGATCTGATCATCCACATCCCTGCGCAAATTCAAAAGAACGGTAAACTCATGCTCCGGATCCTCATCTGATGGTTGAGGGTTGAGAGTTGATGGTTCAGAGTTCTCCATCCCAATCGTCTCCTGATTCTCAATCGTCCCACCCCCTGGCTTACTCTTCAAACTCAACTCCCCTGCCACCTGTACATATTGGGCTTCGATCACTTTTCTTCCCATCACCTGCTCGAGTTTCTGAATGGCTTCTAAAATGGTCTTGAGCTCATCCGGATCAAGGATCTTTTGCCCTATCGTCACCGTGAAGACCTTTCGCTCGGGTTCCAGGATGAGAGGTTCCACAGGCGGAGCCTGATCGGGCTGGATGAAGAACAGGGATGTTTCCGGGACGTCCAAATCAGTGATGATCGTGGCCGGAGCTGGGGCAGGGTTCGTCCCGGTGGATCGGTCATTGAGAATACTGGCCGTAAGCGATCCTTGAGGTGTTTCTGCCGATGGCTGGGCCGGCTGTAAAACCGCTTCGGCGACCTCTTCGACAACGACAGGTGTATCCGACGGTTTGGCCGTTTTCCTGTTTTCGATCTCGGCAAAGACCGGATTGAGAATGAGGTCAAAGAATGGGAGTCCGAGCTTTCGACTGTCATAATTGATCACCACCCCGTTTTCGTTGATGTAGTAGCGTTCGTTTTCGTGCTTAATGATGGCGATCAGTTCATATCCGATCGCTTCACAGGAGAGAGCACGGGTAAAAATATTCCGTGAACAAGCGATGGAGGAAACATCAGGGAAATGGTCATAGATCTCTTGAGCGACGGTTGAGAGCGAAAGAAAAAAGAAGTGTTGTCCCACCACAAGCTCCTGAAGATGAGTTTGCAGCTTCTCGATGTTGATGTCTTTGTAGGCCGTGGTGACTTCCACCTGACGCAAGTCGAGCAAGGTGGTGAAGAAGAACCCATAAGCCGTTCCGCCTATCCCCAACAAGATCCCCAAGACCATCAACAGTCGGCCCTTCAGCAGCTGTCGCAACTTCAAAAAACGACTTCTTCTCGGCTTCGTGTCCCATTTCTTCCGAACGATCGGAGCCCGACGAACGATGGACCGTTTTTTGAACCGAAAGAGACGCATAAAAAAATTTTCAATTTTCGAATATTCAATTTTCAATGAATTTTCAAATTCCAATGATCAATGAAGCATTGAGAATTGAATGAAAATTGGAAATTGAGAATTGAAAATTCCTTTTCACACCCCTCAGCATAAACTATTTATAACCGCCTTCAACCGCTTTCAAAAAAAGCTGTTGTACACTTTGCCCATCGATTTTCTGGATGGGAATGCAAAGGTCTGAAAGTCCTCGGTCACTCATCAGGTTGGCCACTTTTTCCTGATAGGAGAGGGCAATGGTTGGAATGTGAAAGCGAAGGCCGAGCAAAACAGCATGGTACCGCATCGCGATCAAGGCTTCACAGGTCCGAAGGACTTCGAGGACATCCGGGAGCTCAGAGGTGATCTCCACAGACGGGAACAGCTCCTTCAACACCTGGCGGTCATCATCTCCGACCGTTTGGAAAGCCAGGCCGATAATCTGAAAGCCTTCCTGCTGCTTCTGCTGCATGAATTGGCGAAGAACTGATGCTTGCCTCTCACCTATTCCCCACCGGCACAGCGCCACAGCCAAGAGTTTCTGAGTTTTCCGCGGTTCCAGATCCAAGGGCGCCCATGAAGAAAGATCGTCCACCAGTTCAGATGCGATGTCCATGGAGTTCAGAAGCTTGTGAGAGGCTTGGTCACGAACCGAAATCCACCTGGCCGATTTCAGAAAGGGCTTGAAAAGCCAACGACTCCACCAGGACTTCAGTTCCAGAGAATTCCCGATGAACGAGTATGGTATTCCTGATTTTTTAATCGTTCTCAGCTGAAACCACCACAGTACAACGGCCTTGATGTGACGATCCACCAAGATCCCTCCTCCTCCGATAATAATCTGATCCATCTGTTTCAAAGCCCGAAGACTTTCTTCAGACCGTTTGCGAGCCTCAGCAGAGAAGAAATACTGCCTCCAGGTTCTCAGTCCTCCTGGAAAGAAATGAGAGGATTCCAGCCCAAACTGGTTTCGAACCTGTTCCGGGTTTCCACAAAAAACGGTCAGGGTATCTTGCGGATACTTCTCGCGAAGACCCATCAGGATCAAATCGTCCCCCAGATTGCGCACGCCGTAATTTCCGAAAACCGCGAGTTTCATGGGAATGAAAGACCCAGACAGAGTAGCATAATTTTATGAGCCGGTTCCAATGGTACACACCCGAAGGCGAGGATCGATATCCTCGCCACAGACCCGCGAGAGGTGGTGCCATGATATATACCGAAGGCGAGGTTGGATAACCTCGCCACAGTCCGCCGAGAGGCGGTGCCATCATATATACCGAAGGCGAGGATCGATATCCTCGCCACAGACCCGCGAGAGGTGGTGCCATCCATATATACCGAAGGCGAGGTTGGATAACCTCGCCACAGTCCGCCGAGAGGCGATGCCATCATATATACCGAAGGCGAGGATCGATATCCTCGCCACAGTCCGCCGAGAGGCGGTGCCATCATATATACCGAAGGCGAGGATCGATATCCTCGCCACAGACCGCCGAGAAGGCGGAAACAAAAAAGGCGAGGATGTCCATCCTCGCCTTCTGGGAAACAATTATTTTTGTTCTGCTGGGGCCGCCTCTTCAGCAACGGCTTCCACCGGTGCTTGCTCCACTGCTGGAGCCTCGGGAGCTGCTTCCGCAGCTACTGGAGCTTCTTGAGCAGGTGCTTCCGCCGGCGGCTCAGCTTCAGCGGCTGGCATCTCTGCAACGACTTCTTCTGCTGGAACTTCTTCTTTATAGCGAGTTGGTTGAAACACTTGTCCTTCCAGGACGGTCGTCTTCATACGAGCTGACTTTCCAGACCGTTCTCGGAGGAAATAGAGCTTACTTCGTCGTACTTTTGCTTCCTTGGTAATTTCTACCTTAGCGATTAATGGAGAGTGGATAGGAAAGACTCTTTCTACTCCTACTCCATCAACTACTTTCCGAACGGTAATCGTTCCGTTAATCCCGGTTCCTTGTCCAGTTTTGATGATAATCCCTTCAAAAACCTGAACACGTTGTTTGTCGCCTTCCTTAATTCGTTGATGGATCCGCACGGTCTGTCCTACCTTAAAAGAAGGAAGGTTAGTTTGGGTGCTGGACTTCGCGATCAGTTCGAGTGCGGCGTGCATAAGGGAGACATTTAAAATATTCTCGATGAGCAGGCGAGGGTGTGTTTCGTGGCTTGTTTAGCTTAAAAACTTACTGACCTGACCCTTCAATTTATTGAGCCCAACGATATTATCAGGGTCCTTCAGCATGTCAATGATAAATTTATCGTTGAGTCGGAGTCGGTAAAGGAAGTCCTCTTTCGTGAGGATGCCAAATTTAACATCTCTCCCCTCTTTGATTTCCGTATTCAAAAAGTCACTCAGGTCCTCCTTGCTCACATTGCTGATGACCAGCAGATCGAGGGCCTTATTCTTCTTGTCGACAAAAATCCCGGAAAAGATGACGAGGGAAATATCCCCCAGTCGTTGCATTTTTTTCACCAGTTCTTTCTTGGGGTCGGTTGATTTGTGAATGATGGATCGAAGTTCGTCAATGATCAAAAAGTCTTCATTGACGTAATAGTATTTCTTTCGGTTTTTTGAGCGGCTCTTGAGAAGTCCGATTTTTTTCAAATTGTTCAGTTCTCTCCGGATTGAGTTTATTTGCTCATTCAGCTTTCTCGTCAATTCGCGTATAAAAAATTCTTCATCAGGCGAAGAGAGGAAGGCGGTCAGGAGCTTTACTCGAGTGTTAGAACTAAAGAGTTCTTTGAGCATAGAGATTGCAGGTGACAGGTGACCTTTGACATGTGACAGCTGGAGTCAAATGTCATTTGTTCTTGGTCAATTGTTCATTCGTACACATGATTTATACATGATAGGAAAACTTATTCAAGTGAAATGTGAAAAAGAGTGCCGTGAAAAAGCCAATATTCTCACGATGCTGGGGACTGAAATCTTGGGAAAATTTCCTCAAATATGAACAAATAAATTATTCATAAAGTGAATACAAAAATTGATCAATTCTGAGCTGCAACAGTCCTGACTGGTCTGAAGCAGTAGGGGTTTTTCCCGTTTTGATCTGGTATTCGATTTCCGTGAGGGCTCGATAGGCCCTTTTCAAAGTTTCAAGACGAAAACGCTCAGATTGCTTCATAAATGCTCCTATTTGAAAGTGAGCGAGTTTCATTTTCTTTTGGATCACGTCCCTCGGTAGTCTTCCCTCCTGCAGGGACTTTATCTGGACAAGGAGTCTAAATTGACGAACGATCATATAAAAAACCATCATGCCGTCTTCCCCACTGGTCATCAGCTGATGGAACACTTTCAGTAACTGTTCGGGAGGGATATTCCCCACCAAATCCAAAGCTTTAAAAATCTTCGCTTCTGGATGCGGCGTCACATATTGCTCGATCGCCTTTTCATCAAATGACGCTGCCTCCAGCAAAGAAAGCTTCTCTATTTCTTGAAAGAGCCGATTGAGGTCGTCTCCACAAAAGAAAGCCAGGGTTTCTGCCCCCCGTGGAGTAACTGCTTTTTGATGGCGCTGGAATTTCTGCTGGATCCAAGACACGATTTCCCTGCCTTTTGGCGAGAGAAACTCCTCTTTTTTGGCATGGGTATTCAGCCACTTGTAAAATCGGGAGCGCTTGTCTGGATTCGGACTGACGAAAATCGCCAGCGTGCTGTCCGGAAGCGATTTCAAGACTTCTTCCAAGGACTCGGTTTCGACCTTTCGCTTCACGTCCGCTGAGAACGGAAAACCGCGAAGGATCACCATCCTTTTTTCCGCGAGGAAGGGCGTGCTTTCCAAGGCGTTCGCGATCTGGGGAATCTTCTCCTGGGTCACTTCGTCAAAGACTTCAAGATTCGAGTCGGTATGCTTCTTGATAAATTCCTGCTGCCAAAACCTGAGCTTCTCCTGAAGCTCGGTCGCATTGTCACCGGTGAAGAAAAAAACCTGGTTCATAGTTGAGAGCTGATGGTTGATAGATAACAATCATCGTTCAGCTATAAACCATAAACTATCAACGGAATGGCGGAAGGGGAGGGATTCGAACCCTCGCGGGAACTTTCGTCCCCCTACAGCTTTAGCAAAGCCGCCTCTTCAGCCACTTGAGTACCCTTCCGTACAAAGCTGCCCGACGAGTATAGAGAGGAAGAAAAAAATTATCAATTCTGTTTTTGATATTGGTTCCAATTCCCAACACACAACCCCGAACTCACCAGCTACCAATTCCATCCCTACGCCCCTTACGCCCCTTACGCCCCTTACGCCCCTTCCCCGCCCCCCCTTTCCCACTATCCCCACCCCCGCTATCATTGAAAAATCATCATTTTCTTGCTACAATAAGCTGACTTCTTGCTATACTCAGCTACGATTTAAAGCGCCCAAAAAGCATGAATTTTTCTCTTATGGAATGGATTGCTGCTCATCCGTTCCTCGCGACCATTTTCGGCATCATTCTCGGCATCGTCGTCATAATGGCTTTGGCACACCTTATTGAGTGGTATTACAACCGAAGAAGAAGCCTCGAGATGGTTTTTTTGAGGATTCTGGTCCCCAAAAAAGAAGGCAAGCAGGAAAAAGAGGAAGAAGGCGAACAATTTGGCTCTTCCAAGGATTTCACCAAGCAGATCGGGATCATGACCCAGTGTTTGGAATCCCTCAGCACACTGTCTTCGGAACGGCTCTGGTATCGCTATATCGCCGGACAGGACTTTTATTCTTTTGAAATCGTTGCTACCCAAGGGTCGATCTATTTCTATGTCGTCATCCCCTATAGTCAGAAATCGACCTTTCAAAAAATCATTACTTCCTTTTACCCTGCCGCGGTCATCGAAGAAGTCGAAGAATACAATCTTTTCAAGGCTGGTACCCAGGCATATGGCCGCTACTTAACCCTCAAAAAAAGCTACGCCTATCCGATCAAGACCTATCTGCATACCAATACCGAGCCGATGAATGCCATCCTCAACGCGATGTCCAAGCTCAGGGCAGACGATTCGGCAGCCATCCAAGTCATGATCCGTCCTCGTGAAGACGGGTGGCAGAAGAAGTGCAAGTCCTTGATCCAGGACCTCTACAAAAATAAATCATCAGGAGGAATCCTCAGCTGGTTCAATCCCCTGACCTGGATCAGGTCGGTGGTCAATATCTTCACCGTTGGTGGCGAGAGTCCGGAAAAAGCTCCCGACAGGACCGATCCGCAAACCGAAGAGCTTGTGAAAGCCATCGGGGAAAAAACGTCCCACGCGGGATGGGATACCGTGGTCCGAGTGGTCGCCAGCAGCAAAAACATGAACGAGGCCAGGGAAATCGTCGAAATTATCCGAAACGCCTTTGGTCAGTTTAATTCTGCGGAAGGAAACGCCTTTGAAAAAGTGCTGTACTTTTCCTACAAAAAATTACTGGTGAACTTCATCTATCGTTCGATGTGGAGGAATGCCACCTCTTGGCTCCAGATGAAGCGAATGATTATGAGCTCGGATGAAATCGCTTCCCTGTGGCATGTGCCGGCAGCCAAGTACAATGACGTCCCCAATCTGGCCTGGCAGCGCTTTAGTATCACTCCTCCTCCAGACAACCTCCCGGAATCCGGCGATCTGTTTTTGGGGTACAACCTCCATCGTGGAGTGCGCACCGAGATCCCGATGCAGCTCGATGACCGTTTCCGTCACCTCTACGTCATCGGACAAACAGGGACAGGGAAATCGGTCTTTTTGGAATCGCTCATCAAGCAGGATATTCGAAATGGCAAAGGCCTCTGTGTCGTCGATCCCCATGGCGACCTCGTCGAAGCGGCCCTCGGCTGGGTGCCTCGGGAAAGAGCGGATGATGTGATCGTGTTCGATCCGTCCGATACCGAGCGTCCGATCGGTCTGAATATGCTGGAAGCCGACACCCCGGAGGAAAAAGACTTCATCGCGCTGGAGGCCATGAACATGATGATCGGAATGTTCGGGAATGAAATCTTCGGACCTCGTATTCAGGACTATTTCCGGAACGGATGCTTGACCCTCATGGAAGACCCCGACGGAGGTGCCCTCACCGATATCGTGCGTCTCTTCACGGACGACGCCTGGCAGCAAGAAAAAGTGAAGCACGTGAAAAACCCCATCGTGAAGAGCTTCTGGGTGAACCAAATGGCCAATACCGGACAGCGGGAGAAACAAGAAATGATCCCCTACTTCGCCGCCAAATTCGGAAGCTTTATCACCAACACCCTGATGAGAAATATCATCGGGCAAACCAAGTCCGCTTTTAAGTTTGACGATGTCATGGACGGCAACAAGATCCTGCTCGTAAAATTAGCGAAAGGTCTGGTCGGCGATATCAATGCCAATCTGCTCGGGATGATTTTCGTCAACAAAATCCAGGTGGCAGCGATGAGAAGGCAGCGGATCGCAGACAAAACTTCCCGTGTGCCCTTTTTCCTTTACGTGGATGAATTCCAGAACTTCATCACAGACAGCTTTGAGTCCATTCTCTCGGAAGCTCGTAAATATAAGCTGGGCTTGATCATTGCCCATCAGTACATCGATCAGCTCATCAAAGACGGGAAGGATGAAAAGGTCAAAAACGCGGTCTTCGGGAACGTGGGAACGATGATGAACCTCAAGATCGGTGCGAAGGACGCCGAATACATCGCGAAGGAAATGGCGCCGGTCTTCACCGAAACGGATGTCATCAACCTCGAAGGTTTCAACGCCTGCGTGAAGCTCAACGTGAACAACATCATCAGCCGCCCATTCAGTATGAAGACCTACAAGTGGTGGGAAGAAACACCAAACGACAAGCCAGATAAAGAGGTCGCTGAGGCGTTGGTCCAGCTTTCTCGGCTCAAATACGGCCGCGACAGGGAATTCGTCAGCCGGGAAATCATCCGCCGTATCGGCGCGAGCACAGGGCCATCAGAATCAGGACCCGCGAGCAATCCCCTGGGCATTTAAAAAACCCGAACCAGATCTATCATGCCGTGGCAACGGATCATGACATGCTGGTTCGAGTCGTGTGGTTGCGATCGGGATCTACTCTTCTTTGCTTGGAGCTTCCACAGTCAATGGACAACCAGAGAGTTCTGCCAATTCACTGAGGCTTTTTCGTCCTTCTGTCTTTTTTCCATCGATCTCCCAGGTCGGATAAGCCTTGATTTCGGCCTTCTGACATTCCTGAGGATTTTCATTGCATTCGATGAAGTTGATGAAATCAAAAGAACCTTTAAACGCTTTCTTTTGTTCCTGACAGTGTGGACAGGTGTTCGCGCCGTACATCTTGATGCCTTTGCTCGTCATACACTGAGCCAAAGCATCATACGGACCCCCAGAAGCAGTATTGCATGCGGACAGTAAGCTTGCCGCAAACAGGAGGACAAGGAATTTTTTCATAAGGATATATAACGATATATAGACCGAACCTATCATTTTTGTTGAGGGCTCTCAAGAGTTCCCAACCACATCTTGCCAAGAGATCAACCGAGAAGTAGGCTTTCTCCGATAGAAGAGTTCGGGTATACTGCTACAAAACATCTCTTGATTGCCCTTCATGCTAGAAAAACTTCAAAAAATCGTCCAAGAATTCGAGCATATCGAGCAGGAGTTGCTCGATCCGAACGTTGCCTCTGACCCCAAAAAATATGTCGATTTGACCAAGCGGAGGGCAGCATTGGAAGAAAAAGTGATCCTGGCAAGGAAGTACGAACAGTGCTTAAAAACCATCCAGGGAAGTGAGGATTTTATCAAAGTCGAATACGATCCCGAAATGCTCGAAATGGCGCGTGAAGAACTAAGGGCTGCCAAAGAACAAAAAGAGCAGCTCGAGGAAGAGATCAAAGTTGCCCTGCTGCCAAAAGATAAAAATGATGACAAAAACGTTATTATCGAAGTTCGCGCTGGGACCGGGGGTGAAGAAGCGGCCCTCTTCGCCGCTGAAGTGATGCGGATGTTGATGCGATTTGCGGAAAAAAAGGATTTCCACGTCGAAGTTCTCTCAAAAAGTGATGCGGAAGCGGGAGGGATCAAGGAAGCCTCCTTTCGCGTCGAAGGGCATGGAGCTTATTCGATCTTCAAGTTTGAGTCCGGTACTCATCGAGTTCAGCGTGTCCCCGTGACCGAAGCCAAAGGACGTGTGCACACCAGTGCGATCACCGTGGCGGTCTTGCCAGAAGCTGAAGAAGTAGACATCGACATCAAGCCGGAAGACCTCCGCATCGATGTGTTCCGTTCTGGTGGCTCTGGAGGACAGAGTGTGAATACGACCGACAGTGCCGTTCGAGTCACCCATATTCCTACGGGAGTGGTCGTCAGTTGTCAGGATGAAAAATCCCAGATCAAGAATAAAGCCAAGGCCTTGAAAATCCTCCGTTCCCGTATTTTGGCGGCGGAAGAAGAACGAATGGCGAAAGAACGAGGAGAGCAGCGACTAGCCCAGATCGGGACGGGTGACCGCAGTGAAAAGATCCGCACTTACAATTTTCCCCAAGATCGCGTCACCGACCATCGCATCAATAAAAGCTGGTCCAACCTGCCGGTGATCATGGAAGGAGAGCTCGATGACATCGTGGATTCCCTGATTCTCGAGGATCAGGCGCAGAAGTTGGCGAGTTCTAACGGATAACGCAAAGCGGAAAACGAATAAACGATTTTTTACGTTATTCGTTAGAAGTTTTACGTTATTTCCCCCTTTACACCACCCGATTCCTCTTTATAATAGACTGGCTTCAAAGCATGCCTCTCGTGATCGGAGCTGTGGAGAAGCCATTTTTACTCTTAAAGATCACTCGAATTGATTATGGATATGCAACAGGTTCTCCAGGACGCTCAAGCCGTCCCGTTTCCAAAGCCAGGCGATCTGGTCAAAGGAATCATTCTCCACAAAACCAAAAACAAGTGCTTAGTCGATCTTTGTGATGGACGAGCGGTTGGGATTATCACCGGCCGTGAAACGCATGACAGTATCAACACCTTCGAAAAAGTTGGTGAAGGCGATGAGATCCAGGCCGTGGTGGTAGAAGACGAAAACGAAGAAGGATTTTTCGTGCTTTCTCTACGTAAAGCTGCTCAAAACACCGCTTGGGATCGATTTGAAAAGATGTTCAAGACGGGTGAAACCTTTGAAGTCAAGGTCGATGAAGCCAACAAAGGAGGTCTCCTCCTGGAAATCGATTCCATCAAAGGATTCTTGCCGGTTTCCCAGCTCGCTCCTCTACACTACCCTCGTGTAAATGAAGCAAACTCTCAGGAAATTCTCCGAAGACTGCAGAAATTGATCGGCATGAAGTTCCGAGTGCGAATCATCGCTCTTGATCGAGAAAACGGAAAACTCATCCTTTCTGAACGAGCAGCTCAAGAAGAAAATCGCACTGAAAAACTGCAAAAACTCAAGGTGGGAGACACCGTCCACGGAAAAATTTCCGGAATCGTCAAATTCGGTCTCTTCGTGGCTTTCGATGGTCTCGAAGGATTGGTCCACATTTCAGAAATCGCCTGGGGACATGTCCGCAACCCAGCTGACTTCGGCAAGATCGGCGATAAAGTCGACGTCCAGGTCATCGGCGTGGAAGGAGAAAAGATTTCCCTCTCCATCAAACGACTGCAAAAGGATCCTTGGATCGAGGCCGCTCAGAAATACCAGGTGGGCACCAGGATCCATGGAAAGATCAATCGAATCACCACTTTTGGAGCCTTTGTTACGCTTGAAAAAGATATCAATGGTCTGATTCACCTTTCTGAGATTTCTCACGACAAGGTTGAGGAAATCGACAAATTGGTGAAGGTGGGGCAAGAAGTCGATGCCGTCGTTATCAGCGTTGACCTCGAAGAACACCGCATCGGACTTTCTATAAAAGCTGCCCAGTCAGCTCCTGCAGCAGAGATGGCGCCTGCTGAAGCGGTTGCGGAAGAATAAGAGATCTCACGAAGGCGAGGATATCAATCCTCGCCTTCTTTTGTTTCATCGTATTTTTACATTGCATGCAAAAAATTCTTGTCACCGGCGGCGCGGGATTCATTGGCTCCAATTTTTGCAACATCAACCGGGCTGAATACGAGATTACCGCCCTGGACAATCTCTTTTTAGGCGATGTCCGGAACCTGGATGAGGGAATTCGCTTCATCGAAGGTGATGCCTGTAAGATGGAAGACTTGGAAACCGTCGGACCAGTCGATTTCGTTGTTCACCTGGCGGGCACCTCTTCTGCCCCCATGTTTATGGATGACGGCTTGATTCAAGGATACGTAAATTCCGTCCAGTCCTTTGTCACCGTGCTGGAGTGGGCGAGAAAAAATGGAGTGAAGAAAGTTCTGTACGCTTCTACTTCATCTCTCTACGGCAATAATCCCCTGCCCCTCACTGAAGACCAGCACGTCACTCCACCCAACCATTACGCGGTCACCAAACAAGTCTACGAAAACTGTTCCCGAGCCTATCAAAAAGTGTACCCCGAGATGGACATCATCGGCTTCCGCTTCATGAGCGTCTATGGCCCCAATGAAGAAGCCAAGGGTAAATTTGCCAACATCATTTCCCAGTTCGCCTGGGATATGGCTCGCGATCTCCCACCCGTGATCTACGGTGACGGGACCCAGTTCCGTGATTTCACCAATGTTCGAGATGTGGTCCAAGGACTGACCTTAGCGATCAAATCCGATAAAAAACTGGGAGCGGACGTCTTCAACATCGGCACGGGATATTCCACATCCTTGAATGAGATTGTGAACGCGCTTCAGAAGGCTTTCGGAAAAGCTATTCAACCGAAGTACATCGAAAACCCCGTGAAAGAAGGCTATGTCCAAGGCCAGCATGCGGACATCAGCAAAATCAGCGCCGTACTTGGCTACGAACCAAAAGTAAAGCTGGACGACGGGATCTTGGAACAGGTGAAGAACTTGAGAATGGAGCGGATAAAAGCAACCAGCTCGGACGAGTTCCGCTAGTTTTTTCCATTCCGACCGAAGTCGAAGGTGTGCAGGAGGAGGACGAAGTGGAGGAATCCCTTGGCAAGGCCAGGGTGAGGGATTCCTCCACTACGCTCTGATTACAGAGCTCCGGTCGGAATGGAAAAACTGCCGAGTGAGTTGAATACCTACATTTTTACCCTATACTCTTATCAACTAAAATACTGTATGTCCGAATCCTGGAGCGTCTTCGATGTCATTGGTCCGGTCATGGTGGGGCCTTCCAGTTCCCACACTGCTGGAGCTGCCAAAATCGGCTATTTTGCAAGAATTATCAACGGTCAACAACCCACAGAAGTGAAGCTTCTCCTCCACGGTTCTTTTGGGAAAGTCTATCACGGACACTGTACCGACAAGGCGATTATCGGCGGATTGCTGGGCTTTCTCCCTCATTCTGAAAAAATCCGCGACGCGGAAAAATATGCCGAGGAAGCAGCTATGAAAGTGGAGATTTCTCCGACCGATCTCGGAGACACGGTACACCCCAACTCTGTTCGCATCGAAATGACCAATCCAGATGGATCCTTCCACCGGGTTCGTGCCAAATCCATCGGCGGAGGAAAAATCGTGATCCGGGAAATCGATAAAGTCGACTGTCAGATCGATATGTCCTATTCCGTCCTCCTGGTGATGTTCAACAACCGGGAAATCAATCCATTGGATATCATCGATACCGTCAAAAAGCTGGATGTCCATTTTGTAAAATTCGACGTCGAAACCTACAAGGACAAGTCCCTGCTCATCGTAGAAATCAAAGAACACTTTTCTGCAGAAATTATTCACGAACTGGAAAAAATGGATGGCATCGACTACGCCAGATTTCTCAACCATATTTCTAACTACGACCACTTCGCAGAGTGAGAATCATGGGACGATCGGGAAACAGGAGACGATTGGGATATACCCTGAACCTCCTCCCATCCTCCCAATCGTCTCAATCATCCCCTTTCTCCCCTATTTCCCACCCCATGGCCGACTCCTTCCTCTTTTACTCCGGCGAACGACTTCTGACGCTCATTAAGAAGCATGAGGATTTGAAGACGATTTCTGATGTCGTGTTGAAGGCGGAACAAGAACTGACCGGACACACTCCCGAAGAAATCCTGGCGAATTCCATCGACCGTTTGAAAGTGATGAAAAAATCCCGAGATATGGGTATGGAGGTGAAGCAGAGCAAAAGCGGTATGGTCAAAGACGAAGCAAAGCGCATGAATGAACACATTGGAGATAAAAAAATGCTGCTGAGCCCTTTGATGGTGAAAGCAGCCTCTTGGGCGCTGAGTGTGATGGGCTGCAATGCCGTCATGGGCACCATCGTTGCCGCCCCCACAGCGGGTTCGTCTGGAATTATTCCAGGAAGCTTACTCGCCATGCAGGAAGATTTTGGCTTCACCGACGAACAAACCGCTCGAGGGCTTTTGACATCAGCAGGTGTAGGTATGATCATCGCCAGTATCTCGACCTTCTCTGCTGCAAAAGCCGGGTGTCAGGCCGAAGTCGGAGCCTCCAGCGCCATGGCCGCGGCAGCGATCTCCGAGCTCCGTGGGATGTCGCCTGAACAATGTCTGCAAGCATCAGCCCTTGCTCTCAAAAACATGCTGGGGCTGGCCTGTGACCCTATTGCCGGGCTCGTCGAAGTCCCATGTGCCAAGCGGAATGCCATCGGCGTCTGTCACGCGATGACCGCCAGTGATATGGCTTACACCGGGATCGAATCCGTGGTACCCTTCGATGAGGTCGTGGTCGCAATGAACAACATCGCGAAAAACATGTCTCCTGCCATTCGTGAAACTTCTACAGGAGGACTGGCCATTTCTGCGACAGGGAAACGAATCTCGGAAGAATTGGTGAAGCTGAAGTAATGAGAAATATGTGACGATTGAGAAAAAGGAGACGATTGGGAGTGATCCCATTCTTCCCCTTCCCAATCGTCCCAATCGTCCCAATCGTCCCAATCGTCCCAATCGTCCCAATCGTCCCAATCGTCTCAACCAAACCTATGTCTCAAAAAACTCCAACAGACCAGCTTTCCTCCGGCTACGCAGAACCTCTCTTCCAAGAGAACAAGCCTAAATGGACTGATGAACGCCTGGTAGGTGGTTCCGTTGAAAAAACCGACGTTCGTTATCATGATAAGGAAAAAACCCTGAAGATTACCAATGGCCTTTGTACAGACATATTTTTCAGAGCAGAAGACATTGAACGGGAAGACTTTCAAGAAATCCCGGACTTTGCTGAACCTCAGCCTGAGTACTCCTTGTCTGGGAAAAAAGTCGAACATAAAAAACCGCTGGATTCCAAGCATAAGAAAAGAACGTACATCCTCAGCAAGGAACTCCCTCCACCGTCATCACGTGGTCCAGCTCGAGGTGCCAGATCCCGACCCGGAAGAGATGGAAGGAGACCAAGAAGAAGGAGGAGATAAAGCACTCGCATCATTGACTCTTCTTCATGCCTTACCTATAGTAGTTCGGCAAGTTTTTATGCGCGCGTAGCTCAGTGGATAGAGCGTTCGGTTGCGGTCCGAAAGGTCGTAGGTTCGATTCCTGCCGTGCGTACCATCTCAACACATCGGCCCAGGGTTCTTCACCACTCTAAAGACCCCCTTTCTCACTTCTTCAAATGAAGGATAGGTTATATCGTGGATATCATCGAGGGCGATGGTCACGATCCCCTGCCCGGCAAGGAGTTCAAAGGTGGCAATCCCATTTTCTACCTGCTCTACATGGGCAATGAGTTCTTCTTCAGTGTCGCCATAGAGCAGAGTGGCAGGCCTTCTCCATTCCTGGCAGGCTTTGAGTTTTGCGGCGCAATATTCCATTGAGAACAGTCAAGATTGGGGGTTTCGTTTGCATTTTTATCGTTCCTCAGTAAAATAAGCAAGCTTTCTTATTTCCAGTCAGTAGTCTGACTGCTTCATCCTCTCCGATGTTCATCGGAGCCAAGAGCAGAGGGAAGACCACTGGCGTTTAACCCCAAGGATATGTCTCTTTCAGTTGAACAGATGATCCAAAATGCCGTGCATTTCGGTCATCGCACCAAAAAATGGAATCCGAAAATGAAGACCTACATCTACGGTGAGGTCAATGGAGTTCATGTATTCGATTTGAATAAAACCCAGAAGCATTTTGAAAAAATGCTCGACTTTTTGAAGCAAACGGTTGAGGACGGCAAGACGATTCTCTTCGTTTCCACCAAGCCTCAAACGGCTGAACTCATTCCAAAGCTGGCTGAAACTCATGATTTCCCTTACGTAACCCAAAAGTGGTTTGGAGGTCTCTTGACCAACTTTGACACCATGAAGGAACGAATCCGTTACTTCAAAAACCTCAAGGAACAGCAAGCTACAGGAGAATTTGAAAAGTTTACCAAGAAAGAAGCCTCTAAGTTTGAAAAAGAAATCGTGAAACTGGAAAACGCTTTGGGAGGTATCCAAAACCTCCGCCGACCTCCTGATGTGCTCTTCGTCGTCGATGGAAAACGGGATTTGATCGCCATCAAAGAAGCTCGGAAACTCCGCATCCCCGTGGTCGGATTCTGTGATACCAATGCTGATCCAGACATGTACGACTATTTCGTGCCAGCGAATGACGACGCGATGAAATCTCTGACCTACCTCTTGGGAGTCGTCGAAGAAACCCTGAAATCTGTTCCGAAGAGGGCAGAAAAGAAAGCCTAACCATTTTCCATGGCCGATACTCCTCCTCAGGGAGTTCCAGAGGAACTCCAAAAGAGCAAGGAAAGCAAAGAACTGGCAGAGCAGAAAGCTCAGGACCAGCTCAACAGCGAGGTGAAGAAAAGTGAAGCTTTTCTCGTGGCGATCGGATATATTAGCTTTCTCTGCATTCTTCCCTTAGTCCTTCTGAAAGACAGCAAGTTTGCTCAATACCATGGCAAACAAGCCCTGGTGCTGGCGATCTTCATCTACTTCTTCGATTTCATCCAGATCTTCCCGCCGCTTGCGGCCTCGATCTACACCGCGCTGAAGACCATCGTGGTCATCTACGCCATCTACATGAGCTTCAACGGCAAGTACTTCAAACTCCCCTTCATCTACGATCTGTCAGAAAAGTTCTCGATCAATATCACTTCTGAAGAACCGAAGAACGCATGAACTCATGAACGGAAGAACAATGAACAATGAACAATGAACAATGAACAATAGACGATAAACCATAGACAGCGAACGAAGCTAACCAAGCTACTCCCTAAAAAGCTAAGTCTCTAACAAGCTACCACCTACCACCTACCACCTAACCCCCCTCCCCATGGATATCTCCGCAAAAGCCGTAATGGACCTTCGCAACAAAACCGGTGTTTCAATGATGGCTGTTAAAAAAGCCCTGGTGGAAGCCGGAGGCGATGAAGAAAAAGCAATTGAAATCCTTCGAAAACGAGGTGAAGCCAAGTCCGCTGAAAAGTCCGACCGAGAAACCGGTGAAGGGGCGGTCGCGATCAGCATCAAAGATGGAAAGGCCGCTATCGTTGCCCTACGATGTGAGACCGACTTCGTGGCACGAAATGACGACTTTGTGAATCTTGCTCAGTCGTTGGCTGACAAATACTTAGAAAAAGGAGCCGCCGCCCAGGAAGAAAATGAAATGACCGTGAAAGAGGCCGTGAATACGCTCGGAGAAAATATCCAATTAGGCGAATACGTTCTCGTGGAAGCACCCGTCATCGGAGGATATGTCCACTCTAATCGAAAAATCGGAGTTCTCGTCGGATTGAACGGCGGAACGGAAGACAAAGCGAAAGATGTGGCAATGCACGCGGCAGCCATGAACCCCTTGGTAAAGCACCCGACCGAAGTGTCTGATGAACTGGTGGCAAAAGAAAAAGAAATCTGGATCGACCAGCTCAAGGCTGAAGGAAAACCCGAGAACATGTTAGAAAATATCCTTAAGGGCAAAGAAAAGAAGTTCCGTGAGGAAAGCGCCCTCACTGCTCAAGTCTTCGTGAAAGACAACAACGTCACCGTCGGACAGTTCCTGGAAGGGGCTGAAGTGGCAGAATATGTGCGAATAAAGATCTAGTTCCTGAGCCAAAGGAACTCAAGCCCGACTCCAAATAAAAATGGCCTCGATATCCGTATCGGGGTCTCTTTTTATTGTCTAAATACTTGACACTGTAAATAAATAGTGTTATTATATTATGAACCTTGAAAAACAGAAACCAACAGAAGAGTAACGGCCAAAGCGGTTCCCGGAGAGAATCAACCCTTTGTCGCTCTCAATGACCGACCCAACAGTCTCACCATTGAGCCGCTTTGCTCCTTACTCTTCGGCTGTCCCGCCTGGCGGGATAAGGTCTGCCAATACAGGCCTCTAGCTATTCCCTTTGATGTATCTAGCTTCTTCGGAAACTGGCTCTACACGCCTTATATCATTTTGCGGTGGTATATGAGGGACGAGAGCGTGTTCTCGTAAAATCCACGAAAGAACAGTAGGGAGCACTTTTCATCTCTTCGGAGGTGAACGTGAAAGTTGAATCTCAAGCTATTGAGCGAGATCAACACCTCATAGGACGAATCACTGCCACATTTTTGTTGCGGTACTAATCCATCTTATGAGTTCCGTAGGGCCCTTCTCCACACTTCCATTTCCACAGCTTAGATCTTGGAACAAGTGCAAAAGGAGGGGGCCCTAACTTTATGTATTCAAGGATCAATCAGTTTGGCGAGTATATTAGCATACTTTATTGTATATGTCAAGAATTTGGCTCGTCATACCCCTCCAGGAGAACCTGAGAAGGTTTTTTTGACCGTTTTCGATCAATTCCTGTCGAAGTTCAGGGTTTTTTAAGATTTTTTGGATAGATTCAGCCATTTCTTTCACATTTTTCGGATCGAAATACAAAGCTGCATCATGACACACCTCCGGGAGGGACGAAGTATTGGAGCAGGCCACAGGGACTCCCAGCTGCATGGCCTCCAGTGGCGGCAGACCAAACCCTTCGTACAAAGACGGGAAAACGTACACCGAAGCTCCTGACATCAAGCTGATCAGCTCTTCGTCTGAAACAAATCCCGTCAGTACCACTCGATCGTGGTTTTTCCATTCCGACCGGAGTCCTCCGGAGCTGTATCGGTCGAGTCCTGGAGTTGGAGCGGAGGAGGACGCAGTGGAGGAATCCCTTGGCATGGCTTTGGCGAGGGATTCCTCGGAGAATTCGTTCGGAATGGGAAAAAGCTCTTCGATCAATTGTGGAATTTCCGGATACACCGGATCCTTTTTCCCTGTTAAGACCAGTTGAAGATCATGTCCTTGATCGGTCAAGAGTTTAAAAGCCTTGATGAGGTTCAGCAGATTCTTATGGGACCGCCAAACACCAGTGTAGAGCAAGTAAGTCTTCGTCATCCCAAACTTCTGGCGAACCGTCTCAATCTGGTCTGGAGTGGACTTCTGAAAATGCTCCGGTACCCCTTCCAAGACCTTCGAAATCTTCTGCGAAGAGACTGAATATTCTTTGATCAGGTCCTTTTTGGTGTTTTCCGATACCGCGATGATCTGCTTCGCGTGCTTCACTACCTGCCCCATCAGGAAGCGGTAAAAGAAGATCTGAATCCCCTTCTTCAGCGTCCATTTCGGCTGATATTCCTTATACGGATAATAGTGCAGCGTCAGATCATGAATGGTGACGACAAAAGGCTTTTTGTAGAGGATCGGCGCGTTGAAATGGGGAAAATGCATGAGGTCTAGCTTCTCTTGCTTCAGCATTCGATAAAACTTCCACTGCTCCGCCAGGGAGTAATGGGGAATATTCACCAGCCGCTTCTCCCATCGTTCGTTCGGAACTTGAAATTCGTCAAATTCTTTCTGATTGAAAAACAGTACGTACCGGTTCTGCTGGTCCAGCTCGATCAAGTGCTTCACCATCTCATACACATACCGGCCAATGCCGGTGTAGTGAGGGGAATACAATCTGCAATCAATGCCGATAGTCATACACGTGGATGAATGGTGGCTGTCATTGCGAGCGAGTTTCTCATCATTTAGTCTTTTTTTTTCCATTCCGACCGGAGTTGGAGGTTTCGGGGATTGAACGTAGTGGAGGAATCCCTTGGAGGAGTTTTTGGGAAGGAACCCGCGGTGAGTCCAGGAGAAGGATTCCTCCGCTGCGCCATGAGTACATGGCTTCGATCGGAATGGAAAAAGGAGTTCACGGGATTGCGACGCTTACCTCTCCACTTTCCTGCCATACGCTCGCAATGACATCCTGTATTATTCTTCGCTTTAGATCTTCAACAGCTTAAATTCTCCGGTTTTCAATGTTCCGAGCTTATATTCCCCAAATGAAGTCCTCATCAACCGCTTTACCGGATGCTTCAGCACCAGGAACATATTGTGGATCTGTCGGTTTTTGCCCTCGGAAATCGTGACTTCATAAATGGCTCGATCTTTTTCCTTATCAAAGCTCATTTCCTTCACCTTCGCCCCTTTCACCACATAGTCTCGCAGGTACATGGTCTTGGAAATCCGCTTCAGATCTTTCTCGTCCAGCTGTCCGCGCGCGGTGACGAGATAGGTTTTTTCCTTACCAAACTTGGGATGAGCCAGTTGATTCGCCAGTTCTCCGTCATTCGTGAACAACAACAGTCCTTCTGTATCCTTATCCAATCTTCCAATGGTCACGAGGCTTTGGTACTGAGGAGGAAGGAGTTCATACACCGTCTTCGATTCAAAAGGATCACTTTTGGTGCAGACATATCCTTTGGGCTTGTTCAGCATGAGAAGGACCTTCTTTTTCGATGGCTTCAGGATTGGACCTTGCTTGATGCGTACTTCGTCAACATCTGGGTCAATCTTCGTTCCGAGTTCCTTTACCGGAACATTATTCACCAGCACTTTCCCCTGCTCGATCAGTTCATCCGCTTTTCGTCGAGAACAATAACCAGTTTGGGAGATGTATTTGTTGAGTCGAACGAAATGGGAATCAGAATTGGTCATGAGTTATGGAGTTATTCAGCTGGGTTTATTTGAGAACGTTTTGAAATTGAATGGCCTGTGCCAACGTGAGCTGTCCCGGCGCAGTCGAAACGTCGAGAGACACAAATTGTAGCTCATTTCCCAGCTTTTGACCAAGGATTCGTGTCACCATCCCCTTTTCCCCCATTCCCAAAATGATGTGCTTTTGTTTTTCCTGCTTCAGCCGCAACGCCAGCTCAATCAGCCTCTGATTATCTTCCAAGGTGTTCACGAAGGTGGCAATTTTCACAATGTCTGCTCCCCACTCCTGCATTTTCTTCGCCAAGCTCAACAGCCGTGGCATTTGTGGGGTCTTGTTGAAATCGTGGAAAGAGACAATTATTTTCGCCTTCTTCCTCCTTTTCCCAACCGTCCCAATCGTCTCATCTTTCCCCAGCATCCCAACATCAATGTAATCCGCTCCTCCCCTCGCCGCCGCCGCTAAGATTTCAATTTTTTCAGCCTGAGTTCCCGTAAAATGGCCATTTTCAAGCTTTTCCTTACATACGATCACCAGTTTTTTCTTCCCCACCTTCTTCCAGTGCCTCACGAGCTCTTCAACCCTCTCTGGAGAGAGATCCTGCTTCAGCAAACAGTCCAGCCATATTTCATAAGCCGCCACTTCTTTTCGTCCACTTCGAAGTGCTTTCTCGATCTGAGCAGGTGATGAAGCTTGAATGGGGACGGTAATCAGGGGTTTCATAATTTTTGCATTTCAAACACACCTTGATTTTACCACTCCGAAAGCAAAACTCCTTTGACTTTCTGAAGATTTTCCATAGACTTTCTGTTGCTATCAATCGCCAATTGAAAATTGGAAATTGATCATTGAAATTCTCCAATGGTCCCATCGTCTAGTGGTTAGGACATCAGGTTTTCATCCTGAAAACAGGGGTTCGATTCCCCTTGGGACTGCCAATCATTTGCAGAAAAAACCTCACTCACCTATTCTCAATCTGAATTCATTTTTGGTGAACAGCATATGATCGACATCCCCTTCATCACAAAAAGTGCGCTCATCGATGGAGGGATGATTTTTTTAGCGATCGTCGTCCAGTCATTGCCATTTATTGTTTTGGGAGTACTCATCTCTGGACTTTTCAGACACTTTCTCAGCCACAAAACACTGATGCGGTACCTGCCCAAAAAACCCTTGCTGGGGTGTTTGTCGGGAAGCGCGCTGGGTTTTTTCTTTCCCGTCTGTGAGTGCGGAAATATTCCCGTAGCCAGGCGACTCTTAGCACAGGGAGTCCCTCTTCACGTCGTGATGACCTTTCTCCTTTCCGCTCCGGTCTTCAATCCCATTGTCATCGTTTCCACCGCCGTGGCCTTTCGGACGCTCCCCATCATGGTGCTCTTGAGGGTGGTGATCAGTCTATCGATAGCGGTCATCATCGGATGGCTCTTCAGCCGGGTGAAGAATGCTGATGCATGGACTGAAGCGGCCTCCATCAGGGAGAAGGAGGCCCATCAAGAAGCCTGCTTTCATAGTTCGGACGGAACGGATCGATTTTTAGGAAATGCCATCATCGAGTTTTTTCAAATGATGCAATTTCTCATCCTGGGGGCTTTTATCGCCGCGGGGATTCAAGTCATCGTACCTCGAGAACTCTTACTGAGCCTGGGAGACGGCGTCATCAGCTCGACCTTCAGCATGATGTTCCTCGCCTTTATTGTCTCGATCTGCTCTACGGTAGATGCTTTTTTCGCGGTGAGCTACAGCGGGCAATTCAGCCCTTTGGCCTTATTGGGCTTTCTCGTCTTCGGTCCGGTAGTCGATATGAAATCCCTGATCATGATGAGGACGCTTTTTAAAACGAAAACCATCCTTTTGGTGAGCACGCTTGCGGCGGTGCTCTGTTTTCTGAGCATTCTCGCTCTCAATAGCCTCTTTTCTCTTTCGTTATGATCTCCCGATGGATTGATGCCATAGCATTATTAGGCCTGTGGATCTTTGTGAGCTATCTCAGTGGTACTGGCCAGACATCATTGCTTATCAACCCCCATTACCACCTGATCGTTTCCTTCGCGAGCGCCTGTCTGATCCTAGCGGCAGGATGGCTTCTCTTGAAAAGTCGATCGCTCCAACACATGTCCTCGCATACCTTCAGCGCGGTCGTGATCATCTCGACGGTGATCATGGGGTTTCAGCTGCCTCTTCAATCCCTTTCCTCAGAGACAGCCCTCAGTCGCGGCGTGGAGACCAGAGTGCCTTCCTTCGATGAAATCAAGTTCCAGGAAGCGATGAACACCCCTTCGGGAGAACGGACGCTCATCCAGTGGTCCCGGATCCTCACGCAGCACCCTGATCCCCGAATATTTATCGGGCAAAAAGTCCGGCTCGAAGGCATGGTCGTGAAACCTGAAAAAAGTGAAGAAAACACCCTCTTACTCATCCGATTCGTCGTGGGCTGCTGCATCGCCGATGCCAGGCCACTCGGCTTGTTGATCGACACCTCAGACGCTGATCAATGGGAAAATAATGAGTGGATAGCAGTGAATGGGACGATCAGTTTAAAGGAATACGATGGGCAGGCCCGAGGCGTTGTTCACGCTCAAACGGTCGAACTCATTTCCAAGCCGAAAAATCCGTACGAATTTGAGTACTAATTGTCTCGATTACTTCCAGAAAAAGTAAAAATCGAAGTATATTTAATTGCAAAAAATTCCTTAATGCATATAATTCGCATATAGAAATTATTCTTAATTATTGATATGGCTAAAGTCTTAAAACCAATAGAAATGGGAATTGATACAAATGCTGGATCTGAAGATCTTCTGGTCATAGAAGGCGTATCTTCCTTGAAAGAACTCGCGAACCAACTGAATCAAGCAGGAAAAAATTCCCATGACTGGGAAAAAGTATTTTCTGGCGTGAAAAGAGCATTAAAAGTGGCACTAGGTACGGAGACTGGAAAGATGTTTGTAGCCCAACCGATTTCAAAAGGCAGCGTTTCCATTACCTACTTAACGCCTGAGTCAAGCCTGCACGATTTTGAAAAAGGAGATACTACTGAACTGGAAGCTATCTATCTCGACCACTGCAGTGGTCAGGTACACGATCACACCAAAAGATTTGACCTAGAAGTGAGTGGAGGTACTCCAGAGCAGGCTCTATCAATCATTCGATATTTAGTTCAAAAGAGCGTGCATCCTGTTGATCTCATGGATGGAGCTGTGAAAAAGACAGAAAGAGGCTTTGAATTTAATGGTATCATTATCTCTTCATAATAGCCACCAGTGTCTAATCTAGAAAAAGGAAAATTTGAAGATGATGATTATGAGAAGAGGAGTGAAGCACCTCCAGATTTGGGGGGTACTGAAATTGATCAAACAAAAACAGAAACAAAATTTAAAACCCTCAAGAATTCAGAAACCCCCGAGCTGCTAGATAAAATCAGGACAGGAAAGATCCCCGACAGCATTTTAATACCCCACCTCGAGACGACGGATTTTGCGGATGCTTATTTCAATCATCTTTTACAGTCTCATGATGAATTGAGAAAATTTCTCCAAGAAAACCCGGGGTACAAAGAACAGTTTTTGAAGGACACTGGTCTGAGAAGGGAGTTGTACAAGCAACATAAGGAGCGTTACATCCCTCAGCACGTCGAAAAAAAATCAGAGATTTTCGCCCAGCGTCTGGAACAGCAGATAGAACAAGGGGTTATTCCTGACAGTATTCTCATACCTCACTTAGAGGCTGATGAATTTGTCGGGCAGTATTTTGATTTTGTCGCAGCACAGGATGCAGACTATCAAAAAGAAAGCTCTGAACACGCTGATCAAGATCTGAGAGGAAAGGTGATGAAGAAACTCAGAAAAGTCCTTTATAAAAAACATAAGGAACAGTATGAACCACAGCATGTAGAAAAAAAAGCCATTTCATTTGCCGAAAAATTCACGCAGGCAGTGGAAAACGGAAAAATACCGGAAGATATTCTCGAGACACATTACGAAGCAGATGATTTTGCAAATAAATATTTTGACGCTATTGCCGCTAATGACGTGGATTTTCAAAAGGAATTATCACAACATCCAGAATTAGACCTACGAGGAAAAGTCATCCAGCAAAAATCCTTGAGAAGGGCCCTGCTCACCAAACACAGAAGGGAATATGAACCAGCACATGTAAAAAAAGTTTCAGAACGTCTGAGCAAGGGGTTAAGTTCAGAGATTGAGGCAGCATCAGCTGACGAATTTCTTGATCAAGATCTTAGCAACGAAGAGCTAAAAAAAGCGATTTTTCAAAAAGTCGCGATGAATAATAGTGATTTGCAGAAAGAAAAATCTCAACATCAGGATCAAAATGTAGAAGAACAGGTGTTTCAGGAAGCGAACATTCAAGCTGCATTACAAAGAAAAATAAATCAATTGGAAACCGTTAAAGTTGATCGGCTCAAAACACAGATCGAAGCAGCCGTAAAAGAGATTGAGTTCACCAATTCAGAAAAAAAGAATGATGAGTTTCATGGCAATGAGGAAGCTTTCACGGCGCATTTCCGCAATAGAATGCCCGCTGAATTACTGAGAAAAATCGAAAAACTTCAAGCGGGAGATCAAGTGGAAGCGTTTTTGAAAAACCAGCTTTCTAAGGTTTTGTATCCCCGTTGGCTCGGTGAGCATGAAAAGGCTGAAGTCAAAGAGAAAGAAGAAGCTATGCTCCAGCAAGCAAACGAAGCAATTCCTGAGTCCGTTCTCCAACAAGATGATCTAAACGAAGCTGACTTCTTTGAGGCCTATTTCCAAGTATTGGCAAATCGGGATACTGAATTGAAAGAAAAGAAGCACGAAAATATTCTCAAACAGCTGAAAAGCAGTGAGAGAATTCACCAAGCCATCAAGTCCCGACATCGCGAATACCTCGACAGTAAATCCGATCAAATCGTAGAAAAGATCTCAGTAGAAATGGAATCCATCACCTTCTCTGACCAGGAAATCAAAAACGATGCATTTCATGAAAAACCAGATGATTTCGCGAGATATATCCTCGATGAAAAGCTCACGAAAGACCAAAAATCCAAGCTCGAAAAATTAAGCCCGGAGAAAAGAAGTCAGGCAGAACGAAACTTACTCGGGATTGCTAAGGACAAATTGTATCAAAAATGGAAACAACAACACGAAGAGGCCGAGAAAAACGAAAAAACCCAGGCACTCCTTCAGGCAGCCAAAGTCCAAACGATCCCCAGCGATCTTTCGAAGGAAAACCTGACTTCTGAACAGTTCTTCGAAAAGTTTTTTAATGTCTTGGCAGACCAGGGCGATGAACTCAAGGATCCCAAGCACCAACAGCTTCGCGAAGAACTGAAAAAAAACAATCAGCTAAATAGCGCCATTTCAGCCCGCTACGCGGAGTACCAGGACTCAGCTGCAAATCGCTTGGCCACCGGCTTGGAATCAGAAGTAGAATCGGTCTCCTTCACGGAGGAAGAATACAAAGAAGAAAAATACCATGACAATCCGGAGGAGTTCGGGAAATTCGTGATCAGCAAAAAATTGTCTGCGAAGCTGCTCGAACAGCTGGATTTCCTCGGTGATAAAAAGAAGGAAGAAATTCTGAGCCGGCTCTCAAAACACGCTCGAACCAAGCTCTATTCCGATTGGAAGAAAGAGCACGAAAAAAGAGAGAAGGAAGAAGCCAAAACCACCTTGCGGGATCTCATCCGGGACAGAAATGAAATCCATACGCCAAAAGGAATGAAAGATGAATTCGCCAGCGAAGAAGATTTCAAAAAAGCCATGTGGCAAGACGCCTTGAACCAAGGAAAGAAGCTGAACAAGGAATGGCAGGAACCGGAACATGCCCAGATGATCGCCTCTCTTTCGAATGACCCTGAAATGGATGCTGCTTTGAGCGATCGCTACGCGTTCTACAAGGAGAAATTCCAGGCAGAAGCTCAAAAAGAACTTCAGACAGCCTTGAAATTTCTCGACTTCTCAGGCGAAATCGAGAACGATGAATTTCACAACAATCGTGATGCTTTCGCGGCAGAGATGCTGAAAAAACTCCCGGCAGCTTTGCGAAAAAAGATGGGGCCCTTCAAAGCCCTTCAAGACCTGGCGTCTGAACAATTAAAAGGCACTATCTATGACCAGTGGCTGAAACAGCACGAGACGGCCGAAGACAACAAGTTCACGGAAGAATTAGAAAAAACCATTCTCGCAAAAGATATCCCAGACAGCTTTGCTCAAAAACACTACGAGAAAGACGAATTCCAAGCGGCCTGGTTTGAGCACATCAAAGGATCCTTGAGCGACGACTTGCTGAAAGAACACCCCGAGGCGATCCAAAAACTGCTGGCGAAGGCTCGGATTCAAAAGGCGTTCTCAGAAAAATTCGAAGCCTACGAAGAAAAGCATGACAAGGCCATGGAGGTGAAATTTTCAGAAGAGCTCTCGACCCTGCTGAGTACCGCATCTATCCCACCGGAGATGATCCAGAAACACTTTTCTGAAGATCATTTTACGAAAGACTGGTTTGAAATGGTTCTGCGCAATGCCAGCCCGGAACTCCTAGAAGAGCTGCAAGAGCACCCGGGATTAAAAGAAAAGCTGTTCAAGCATCAAAAAGTGCAAGGAAGTTTGAAAAATTCCTATGAATCGTATGAAAAGCAACACGATCAGTACATGGAAAAGAAATTTTCAGAAGAGCTGACCGTTTCCTTGTCCGCGTTCAAGATCCCGCCTGAAATGCTGGCATCACCTCTCAATGAAGCACAGTTTTCTGATGAATTGATGGCGAAGATGTTCAAGAACGCGAGTCCAGAACTTCAAGAAGAACTCAAAGAACATGCTGACCTAAAAGCCAAGCTGATGGGACATGCCAAAGTAAAAGGAGAGCTGGCGAAGAAATATGATGAATATCAAAAAATGTTGAAGCCAAAACCAGAACAGAAGGAAAAAGAAGAGGAAAAAATGAAGCAGGCCAAACTCGAAAAGAAACAAGGGGTGGCAGCAACAGCTGAGCAAGCAGGTTCAACGAAAGACAAGAAGGCCAAGAAAACCGGCGCCAGTGCGAAGGGCAAGAAAAAAATGACAGCCGCTGAACTGGAGCAGGCCAAAGACGGTGACCTCTCGAGAGGGTTGGACAAGGTGGTGGATATGAGTAAAGGCCAGGCTCGATTGTTGGAGCTGAAGAAACTCCCCTTCCTCAGAAACGTGCTCCGAAAAGACCACATGAAACGGTTCTTAGAACCCTTCATCGTCGAATGGTCCGCGCAGATAAAGGATTCGGAGTTCCGTCTTTTCAAGATGTCACTGATGAAACGCGGAATGACTCCGCAAAAGATGATTCAGCTCATGACGATGAAGCCGGAACGACAACGAGCCATCAAACGGATCAAGAACTTCTCTTCCAGAACCTGGCTGAAGTTCTCTCAAGGTTCTAGAATGTATCTCAATATCCAGTCGAACGATGTGCTGCAGCTCAATATGAAGCTGAAGGAAGAGGCGTCTCAGCAATTGGAAGTCGAATTGGAAGAAACGCCAGTCATTCCGGAAGCGAGCCTATTCCAAATGGAGGAAGGAGAAATGGAAGAGATACAGGAACAAGAAGATATGGAAATAGGATCCGACCTTGATGATCCCCAAGAGACCGATGAATTAGTCCAAGCCGAAGTCATGGAACCACTCGAAACCATCGATGAATTCCTGGAGCTGGATGAAGCATTCGATGCAGACCCTATTGAGGATCTCTCTGAAGATTCCGAAGCGGTTCAACAACAGGTGGAACTGGATGAAGAGCTGGAGCAGCTCCCAACAGAAGAAGCCCTCCCCATAGAGCCCGTGGAAGCCGCCTTTGAAGAATTTCAAGAACATCAAGCGTCAACGAACGAAACCAATGCTGAATTCGAAGTTCAGCCTCAGCCTCCCCTCGAAATGGATCAGGCAACAGAAGAGCTGGAGGAAGCCGCAGATCCATCCCCTTTGGAACCGGAAGAGATCGCGATAGATCCTGTCCTGGAAGAAGATCAAAACGCCCCCGAACAATTCTTGGAGCCACTCGAATCGGAAGAAGAGGTCATGCCGGAGGAGGTGCAGGACGAGCCAGTAGTTTCAGCATTCGAAGATCCTGCATCAGATGAAGCTTCAGAACAACCAGTCGATGAACTGATGACTGATGAACCTTCCGAATCCCTTCAGAAAGAAGAAGTCGAAACCGAAGAAGCGGCAGAAATCGAGCTTTCATCTCCCCCAGATGAAGAAGAGATGGTCGTCAAGGAACTCAAAGCCCAGGAAGTGGCAGCCAGTGAACCCAACAATGAATCGACGCATCTGAAGCCATCACCAAAAATTGAAGCAGTAAACCCCAGATCTCTCGAAGCGAAGAAGCGGGAAGAGGAAGAACAAGACCCACTCCGTGAACTGGAAAAATTCCGCCGGCAAATGATGCGACAATTCAAGCGCAGCGCTCGACTGACCCAGTTGCAAAAAACCTATGAGCTCTTGGGAGTCAATATTGAGCCGTTCTACGAACTGCCGGAGGAAGAAAGCTCCGAGTTTTTGGAGACCCTTCGCATCGAAATGGAAACCCATTCGATCAGCTTGGGCAATCTCCTTCAGAAATTTGTCCGCTATGTGAAATTCATCAGTGATTTCGAAATCCCCACTCAATACCAGATCCCATCGTCGGTATTAGAACGGCTGGTCAAAAACCCGGGAGAAGTTTTCAAGGCCTTAAACAACTATTATTTCGAATGCCGGGATAGACACGAGAAAACGACCGAGTTTACCTTCTCGATGAGATCAAGCATTCGTCTCTCCGATGATCAAGCCGATCTCATCTTCGAAGTTCACAAAAACGAAGTCCAGGAAGTTTGCGCAGCCTTCATCCCCTGCTTATTGGTGGAAGAAGAAGAGAAGAAAATTCCGGTACATGCATAACTCACCCTACTCGCGTAGCTCGTCGTCCCTCTCTTCCAAAGAGAGGGACAGCGACGAAGGAGCAGGGTGAGTTACCGACACTTCGCGCAAAGCCCATAGAAATCCAGGACATGGTGTGCCACCTGGAACTGTTGCTGTTCGTCAATTTTTCGTTCAATCGCGTTCAAATCATTCTCCATATCCACCTCTTGGATACCGTTGCAGTTGGTGCAAATAAGGTGATGGTGATGCCGTTCTTCATTCAGCTCGTAGCGTTGCACTCCATCGGCGAACTGCACCGAACTCAAAATCCCTTCATCCGTCAGGAACTGAAGTTCGCGGTAGACCGTGCTGAGATTGGATTCGATGGCGTCCTTACTTAAAAGCGCATGCACATCCTGGGCTGTCAGGTGCTTATGATTTTGCAAAAAAATACGAAGAATCCACCTCCGGTTCGTTGTCATCCGATGGCCCTTCTCTCGTAAATGCTCGACGATGTGCTGTTCGGTGTGCATAGGAGTGAAAAGACGACAAAAGTATATCCAAAGACCGACAAAACTCCTAGAATTCCAAATTTTAAAGATCAGAAACAAGGGATTGTAAACCGATTCGACTTTCTCCTGCTCCTGGAAGCTCTTATAATGAGACTAACTCTTCATATCTTTCTATGTCCGACCTCATTAAAAATCTTCTCGGGATCGCCCTGATCGCCGGGCTCGTTGTCGTAGGGTATTCATCCCTTCAATTCGTCAGCAATTACGGAAAATCCATCGAACCATCTTCCTTCCGCAGCTTTTGGGTATCAGGTGACGGAAAAGCCGTCTCAATCCCTGATGTAGCGGAATTTAGCTTTAGTGTTGTCACCGAAGGAGGGGAAGACGTGGGTACGCTTCAGCAGGAAAACGCAAAAAAGATGACCGCAGCCACCCAATTCGTCAAAGGTCAGAGCATTGATGCAAAAGACATCACCACCCAGAACTATTCGATTTACCCGCGCTACGAAACGACGATTTGTGAATATGACGAACGACGACCATGTCCGCCGCCGAGCATTGTGGGATACACCGTGAGCCAGTCCGCGACCGTAAAGGTAAGAGACTTTTCCAAAGTCAGCAACCTCCTCTCTGGAGTGGTGAAAGCCGGTGCGAACACCGTCTCTCAGCTTTCCTTCACGATGGATGATCCCACCTCAGTCCAGGATGCTGCCCGAGCAGAAGCCCTGGAAAAAGCGAGTCAACGCGCGGAAAAAATCGCAGACCAAGCCGGTTTTAGCCTAGGAAGGATCCTCGAAATCGATGAAGGCTACATTTCCACCCCCTACCAACCACGAGCGATGATGGAAGCCAGCTTCAGCAAGGGCATGGACGCTGATATCGCTCCACCGATCGAGCCAGGATCTCAGGAGGTCCAGGTGACGATGAGGATTAAATATGAAATCGAATAGGGTTCACCCCCTATCCACCCTTACGGTCCTTACGTCCCTTACGCCCCTTACGCCCCTTACGCCCCTTCCCCTTCCCCCTGGTATCTCGCAAACCCCCAGACAAAGCTGGCAGCGAAGATGAGGAGAAGACCTTCTCGCATGAGAAAGGAAATGCTATCAGCCGTGTATTCAGTATAGATCCACTGTGACATGGCGAAATCACTCAGTTCCCAGAAGCTGGTCCAGGAGAAGTAAAGCGCGATGCTGAGGAGAAATCCTGCGAACACATAGTGCTTGCTCACGGCTCGGGAGATCATTTTTTGCTCTTTTCTCCAAAAGCTCAACAGAGGGTTTTGGATTTTCAAAAGGGCATCATGGTTTTCATGACGAAGCTTTTGCAGCTGCTTCATAAACTTCTTCGCCTTTACCCTTTCCGCCTCCATCAAAAGGTGATGTAAATAGTGTTCAGCGATTTTTCGGACATAAACCAAGTGAGTTTGAGCGGATTCCTTGGTGCTCAGCTCAGTCTCTCGGATCTCATGCTGGAGGATGGTCGTCAAATACTGAAGAAACTGCTGGGCTTTTTCTTGATCAGCATGTTCCATCCGAAGCTGGAGCAAGACCAAAACATACGCGACCTTGGCAGCCTGCAAAGGCTTGGTATCTGAGGAAACATTGCTCAGAAGTTCACTGGAAAGAGCCTGGACCTGTTCCGGTTCCAGGGTTTCCGAATGATCGTGCACAAGGGCTTCAAGTTCTTTCCAATCCATATGTGTTTTTTATTTTTGACCTTCAAACCATTATACCTGAAAATGACGAAAAATTCATGCTTTTTTGAGCTTATTCCATCTCAATCCAGTTGACTTCTTTGTCTTTTCTTAGCCAAGTTAATTGCCGCTTGGCGTAGTTCCTGTTGTTCTGCTGAAGCTGGCTGAGCAGCTGGTCTTTTGACAGGTCACCCTTCAAATACGGAATGACTTCCTTGCAGCCGATTGAGGTCAGCCCGGGCCATGGATGCTTCTTGAATGCTTCAATGCTTCCACCGGCGAACTGATCCACCAAAGCCTGCACTTCTTCAATCATTCCCTGCTCCAATTGTTCCCGAGTTCTCTCATTGATCCGTTCATACAGTTTTTCTCTGTCCCATCGCGGAGCGACTTTGAAGACGTCATACTTTCGCTTTCCCTTCTTGGCCAAAGCGGATTTGATTTTCCCAGTTTGATGAAAGATCTCCAGAGCGCGAATGATATACCGCTTGTTCCGTTCCTTGCTGAGCTGTTCAGCCGACTCTGGATCCACTTCATTGAGCTGAGACAAGAGTTCGTCAGCTGACAAGAGGTCCAGTTCAGCACGAAGCGTATGGTTGGCCTGAGTCTCAGGGATCACATAATTGTCCACCACCGAATCCACCCACATCAAGGTCCCACCACAGAGGATCGGAAGCTTCCCCCTTCTCTGAATGTCTTCAATCTTCTGCTCCGCCAGCCTCTTGTATTCGGCCACCGAAAAGTGACGGTCTAGAGGGAAGCTACTGAACAGGTGATGGGGAATGCCCTGCATCTCCTCCGGCTTCGTCAAAGCATTCCCAATCTCAATCCCCTGATAGATTTGACGTGAGTCCGCATTGATGACTTCTCCATCAAATTCCTTGGCCAACTCAACCGCGAGCTTGGTTTTTCCGCTGGCCGTCGGTCCGACCACCACCAATAAAGGCTTCTGAGACGAAGCTTGCCAACTGGCAATCTGATCTTCGATCTGGGAATGTGAAAGACCCATCATTCATTTGAAAGAGGACTGCATTATCCTACAAGTCCTACAAGTCCTACAAGTCCTATGAGTCCTACGAGTCCTACGAGTCTTTCCCCTAAGACCTATACCGACTCACGATCTCATACTCCCTGACTTCTCCATCCATCATCTCCACCGTTTGCTTCCACTTCAATGTCTTCGCTCCTTTGAAGGGGACGTATTCTTTTTCAGGAGTTAAGGTCACCTTTCGTCCGTCTCCTTTTCCATAGATCAGCACAAAGGCTTCTTGGGTATCGGGACGAGTATATGAGTAGGTGAAAAGATGACTGTTGAGATCGTTGATGGCTTTCACATCCAAACCTTTTTCTGGGTAAATCGTCGCGTCGAGTCCGTAGCCTCCACTCTGGTAATAGCTCAGATCCCAGCTGTGATTTTGTCGCTGAGTGATGGGAACTCCGAGATTTAAAAGAGCACGATAGAATGTCGTTGAAACCTGACATATTCCACCCCCTAGGACAGGTAGAGCCACGCTTCCGTAGATTCCATATCCGATGCGAAATTCACCATTGATACTCCCCACAGATTTATTGAATGAAATGGTCTGTCCTGGTTCGAAAAGTATGCCATTCATGCGGTTCAGCCCTGTCGTGACATTATGGACTCGGTTTGGTGCATTCCCAGTCGAGTATTCCGAATATCCGACGCTCAAAAGTTCGTATTCGGTTTGTTCCAACTCAGAGTACACCTTCACGGGGATTTCGTAGGTTTTCACTTTGATCACGCGCTCTCCTCCCGCATACGCCGTGATGATCTGTTCAAGGAGTTCATCAGCATGGATACGAACCCCTTCCTTAAATTCCCCATCGATCAGGGCTTTGAAGACCCCGGCACGAATTTCTTCTTTTCCGACGATGCTGACCCGGCTCGCGGGCCGACTATGCTGAGCAACAAATCCATCGATCCAGGTTTTCAAAGCTTCTTCGTTGATGCTCGCGCTCTCTTCGGAAACCAGGATCAAATCTTCCTCCAGGTTCAAGTCCAATACGGTCGTTTCCTCACCCATCTGAAGTTGTAATGGTTCACGAATGAGCTGCTCCAGGGCACGGGATACTTCTTCAAAGGCCTTCACCTGTTCGAGGGGAAAGCTTCGGACTTCTTGTGTGCTGAAGTGAATGGAGGCTTTTTTTCCATCTTGGACCAGGGCGATCACCCGCTCGAGTTTTCTTTCCACGCTGTCCGTTTCCAAACGAATGGCCGTTTGACCATCATGTCGGGTCCAACCATTGCCTGGTACCCACTGGTACGAAGGCTGGATTTCCGGTCGTTCAAACACGGATCGCAGTTGCTGGAGAAATGCATTCCAGACTTTGTAATCCAGGGTAACATTCATGACCTGACCAGCTGAAGCCTGTGACCGGCCAAAGAGCAATGGTTCATGAGGGGCATTATGAACGGCAAATTGAATCCCCAGATCACTCACCCGCATCTTTCCATACTCTTTTTGATCAATGACGATGTTGACCAGGGTCTGGTTTTTTTGTTCGAGTTGCGGATCCTGCAGAATTGTCTCCGAATTGACCATCGAGGGCTGTTCGAGAGGAATGGTAGCTAGGATCTCCTGGTCAGGCTTCACCAGCTGAATCCCCAAGACACTCAAGATCACCAATCCTGAAAGAATGCCAAAATGAACCTTCCTTGAAGGCTTCTTTGGTTCATGAGAGCGAGGCGCCGGCAGCAAGAGGATTTCTTCAGCCATTTTTGGGGAGAGTGACAGATTTGGTAAATCATATTATTATATAACTATTATTTTGATTTGTCAAATAACAAATGGTTTGTTTTCTCTTTTCCCCAAAAACTGATACTATCTTTTCGTTCATTTATTACTCTTCGTATGAAAAAACCATCTTCATGGCTCCTGGGAATCGCTTTGGCGCTCTTTCTCTTGGCTCCCCTTTCTGCACATGCGCAATCAACAGAAGCTGAGCGGCTTTATCAAGAGTTTTTGGAAATCTTGAAAAGTCAGGAAAGCCAGACCCAACAACCATCTTCACAACCAGCGGTCATGCCTCAGGAAGATGTCCAGGTCAATATCCCTGCGACTCCTGCCGTCAGAGAACCACAAAAAACCAGCGACTACTCATTGACTGGAAGAGTGAGCCGAGCTGAAGGAGGACGATATTTCATTACCACCGACGAAAAACCTTCACGAGTACTGCGAGTATACGGTACCAAGACCGCCAAGGAAGTGATGCACTCTGTCGTGTATGAAAAAGTACAATTGATCGGAGAAAAGGCTTTCTACAACGGAAAAGAAGTCGGTATCTCCGCCAACCAAGTGGTTCCTCTCGTCGTCAATCCTAGCACTCCAAAAAAGACACCGGAAGTGGCCAAAACTCCTGCTCCTGAAGTGAAAATGATGCACCAAGAGTCTGTCTTCACCGGCGAAATCGAAGTCGCGGAAGGCAAGGCGTACCTCGTCATGATGGAAAACAAAAAACGCATCACCCGACGCCTCCTCAACGAAGCAGACTGGAAAAAAGCCTTCCAGATGGCATTCAAAGGAACGGTACGAGTAAAAGGATTCCTCACCGAAAGTGGTGCGATCCGATACTCAGAAATTACTCGATAAGGGTTCTTCCTTCTCAGATCACAAATAAAACCCCGCGAACGCGGGGTTTTTATAATCCCAATTCCCTCCGGGAGAGGTTGAAAGGGTTCCTTCTCTTAAAAGCATTCTTCAAGGCCCGTTCCGCTATTTTACGAACCAATCCGGTATCAACGTCTACTACCTCTGGAAGTTGATCGAGTTGATCCAGCTTCCCGTTGAGATCGATCCCCTGCTTCATCAAGGCCAGGAGCACACGGTCCACGACCGGATATCCGGCCCCCAATTGGGCTTCATCACCTCCCGGTAAGACCCCTAAGCCATCCTTGGGAGCTGCCTGAATCACCTCTGCGGGGATCCCCAACGCTTCAGCGATCAGAGGTAATTCATCGCCCTTCCACAATTCCTGAATCATCCCATAGTCTCCGACATCCCCGTGCAGCGTCCAAAACCCCATCCAGTACTCAGAATAATTGTCCGTCGAGAGCACCAGTCCATTGACCAAATTCGCGACATAGTAGGTGCCCAGCGCCATTCGGAGCCGGGCCTTTACATTCCCTTGAGCGGTCCGGTAGCGAGAAGTATGTGCTTCTTGGTGGTAGTCCACCAATTCATCTGCTACAGGGCGGAGCACGCCTGATTCGATCGCGTCAAAAATACCCGTCAGGTCTATTTCCAGATGCTGAGCTCCCACGGCCTGAATGACCTTTTTGGCCAACACGGCGTCCTCAGGATCCGAATGACAGGGCAATATCAATCCAAGCGTCTGCAGACGGTAGCCTTTTTGATAGGCCCACTCGCTCGCCTTTTGTGACAAAGCCAGTGTAACGGCGCTGTCCAGGCCTCCCGAAACACCCGTGACCGTGCAATGGAGGTCAGATTCCATACAGTACTCCGCCAGCTTCTGAGAAGCGGCATGGATGACGGATTCGATTTGCTGGGGTGATAGGGCCATTACGACTGATAAAGTCCATGCTCCAGTATATAATCTTTCACCCGCTCATCAACCAGGGACAGGTCACCCGACCTCACACTGGTGCTCGAGCCAGGGATCGGTTCAATCGGGAGGAGGAGGTGACCTTCACGCTGTGGCACCACATCCCATCCTTCTCGGGGAACGATGATGAACGAAGCGCTTTCAAACAATTCCTTGCCTCGTGACCAAGTCTTCGGGATTTCTCGATACTGGTCTGAGCCGACGATGAAGAAATGCCGTACGCTCGAAGATATCTCCTGCAGTCGTCGCCACAGTTCATGCCAGACAATGGCTTTTGGCCTCAAAAGATCAAAGGTGCTCAGGACCACCTCATCTCCATATTCCGAGGAGGCTTTCCAAAGCTCCACCATATCTTTTCGTTGCCAATCACTGGCACCAAAGTCCTTGTAGGGTAATTTCCCGGCAGGAAACACGATGACTTTTTGGACCAGTCCACTTCCCAAGACCGCGTCCACGATCGTCCGGTGCGCCAGGGTCGGTGGATCAGCGGAAAAGCCAAACCAGCCGAGTCGATCAGCTCCATCAAGCGGCGTGCCGATAAGCTTTTCCAGGTTCTTCATAGGTGAAAAAGTTTTCTCTAGTATAGCACTTTGCCTTTTGGAGGAGGTACAAAAAGACCCGCCATCGGCGGGTCTTGTAAGTGCACAAGCAACTTCTTCTACTGGGTTGCTCCCGGTACAGCAGCCTGAAGCAAGGTGTTCACAATCACGAAAGAAAGCAAGATGACGATAATACCAATGGCAGCATAGGTCAGGACTTTCTTCCCTGTATCAGCTCCAGCTTCATTCACTCCGGCGGTCACATACATAAATCCTCCGTAGATGATGATGGCAAGGGTAATAATCCCCAAGAAACCGAGGAAGTAATTCAAAATGGTTCGAACCAAATCAATGATGCTGTCTTCACCACCCGTAGCGGTGACAATTTCTCCTGGAACGATGTTTCGGTTCACACCGAACTGAGCAAATGCTTCATGACCGATGAGGTGAAACATGGTCATAGACACCACGAGCATCGCGCTCATCAGCAGGAATGATCGGAGCAATTTACTCATTCTTGAAAAAATTAAAAGTTACTACACCCGATTCTATGAGATGGAGTACTTTCCTGCAAGTGACAGAGCTAACAACACATTGACCTCTATGCCCACAATATTGCACACTATTTTTTATTCGGATCAGAAAATTTCTTCAGCAGAAAGCTTTTTTCCTGCTGTGAACGATGCTTCCAGTCGATATATTCCGAGATAATTTTTTCTGGTGAAAGAAGGTTGTTTTCAGAAATCTCCTCCAATGAATGGGCCTCTTCAATCACAACATTTCCCACTCGTGTTCTCCGAAGCTCTGTCATGATCGCTCCGCATTCCAATTGCTCTCCGAGCTCATGAATCAATGAGCGAATGTAGGTACCACTCGAGCAGATCACGCGCAAAGTCGCCTTCGGTGGTTCATACCCGATGAGTTGCAGATCGGAAATGATGACCTGCCGCTTGCCGAGGTCAAAAGTCTCCCCTGCTCTCGCCAGTTCGTAAGCTCTCTGACCTTTGAAGTGAATCGCTGAAAATGGGGGCTGGATCTGCCACTGCTGACCGAGGAAATGCGGTAGAGCCTCTTTCAGTTTCTCCTCCGTTGGAGGAGCAGCATCAGTCCTCCTCTCGACGTGTCCAGTCCGATCAAAGGTGTCGGAGGTCTTTCCGAATTCTAGTTCAGCCACATATTCCTTGTCTGCTTCAGAAAAATACGGGATCAGCTTGGTCGCTTGTCCGACGAAAACAACCAGGACACCCGTCGCCAAGGGGTCCAAGGTTCCCAAATAGCCCATCTTTTTTTCCAGAAAGCGCTTTTTGAGTCCACGAAGCACATCGAAAGAACTGTTCCCAGCTGGTTTATCAATGACAAAGGCGCCGTTCATCTCAAAAAGTTATCGGCACAGATGGCTCTAAATCTCCACTCGTGGGCACACGAACGGACGTCAAGGTGCGCTTTACTTGGTTCAAATCTTCCTCGGTCTGACATCGAACGATGTTCGCTCCCAGGTTTCGCAGCTTTTCATCCAGTCGCTCGTATCCACGGTCGATGTAATTGATGCTGCTGATTTCCGTGGTTCCTTTCGCCATGAGAGAGGCTACGATCATCCCCGCACCGGCTCGGATATCACAGGAAGCGATCGGAGTACCCCGAAGCGGAGTGGGACCGATGATGATCGCCTGATGGGGGTTGAGGAATTCAAACCTCGCTCCCATTTTCTCGAGCTCAAACAAGTAGTTCAATCGCCCTTCAAACAAGGTCTCAAACACTTTTGAAACCCCATGGGCCTGCGTCATCATCACCATAAAAGGAGCCTGCAAATCCGTGGGGAATTTGGGGAAAATCCCTGTGTCCAGCTTCGCGATCGGTTCGATTCTCTTCACGCCTCGTACACGGACCGATTGGTCCATGAAATCGAGAATAATCCCAGCTTCCCGCATTTTTTGCCAGAGGGCATCCAGATCATGGATCCGTACATCATGGATCACGACATCTCCACAAGTACCGGCCGCTGCGATCGCCATCGTCCCCACTTCCAAATAATCAGAAATGACCCTATGTTCGACCCCATGGATGGGGTTGCCTCCCTTCACCGTCATGATGTGGGAACCTTCCCCTTGCATGAAGACCCCTGCGGAAATCAGGAAATGGCATAGATCGAGCACATGTGGCTCCTGAGCTGCGAGACGGATTTCCGTCTCACCCCGGATAGCGGATGCCAGCATGAGGACATTCTCCGTAGCCGTCACTGAAATCTCCTTCAGCACAACCTTCCCAGCTTTCAAACGCGAGGATTCTAAAAAAATGTCATCGCCCTCTTCACGCACAGAAACTCCTAATTCTCGAAAAGCATCGAGATGGGTATCGATCGGTCGCTTGCCCAAAACACATCCTCCCGGAAAGCCAATCTGTACTTCTCCAGCTCGTGCCAGCATCGGACCGATGAGCAGAATAGAAGCCCTCATTTTCTTCACCAGGTCCAAAGGGATCTTCGTATTCTTGATCGTGCTCGTCTGGATCTTCAGCACATTGTCCGAAAAAGTGTAAGTGCTCCCGACATGCTTCATGATCTCGAGCATACTGTGGATATCCTGAATATCGGGCACATTCTTCAAAACGCACTCTTCAGAGGTCAGCAAAGTGGCCGCGATGATCGGCAAAGCCGCGTTCTTTGAACCCGATACAGTGACTTCCCCTTTCAACGGTTTTTCTCCTCGGACGATGAAGCGCATGATGACGATAAACAATTAACGATGAACAATGAACAATGAACAATGAACGATGGGAAGATTTTTTATTGTCTATCGTTTATTGTTCATTGTTCAACATTACAAATGAAAGAATGACTAGAGCTCGACAATCTTGCCATTGGCATCATATATCAAGACCTCATTTTCTAACAAAATCCCCTTTTTCGCAAACACTTCCTCCTTGACCTGACGTGCCAATTCTAGCACTTCCCGGGCCGTACTGGAACCGTCATTCATGAGAAAATTGCCATGCATTTCTGAAATAAGGGCTCCGCCGATTTTCTTCCCCTTCAGGCCGCACTCTTCGATCAGCTTTCCGGCAAACAGGCCGTTGCTCGGATCAGGATTCTTGAAAAACGACCCACAGCTGTGTCCTTTGGGCTGCTTGGCAATGCGTTGGAGCAGGAGTTCGTCCTTTTTCGGAGGCTCACCCTTGCTGACCAACAATTCAACCGCCCAAACCAGCCAATACTGATCTTTGATCTCGCTTCCACGGTAGACAAAGTGACACTCTTCTGGTTTCAGATGGCGGAAATCCTTTCCATCAAAGATTTCAACGGACTTCACCAGTTCGCCGAACTCCTGAGTCGGAATACCAATATTTCCGCGAACGGCAGCTCCCACCACCCCCGGGATGCCCACAAAATTATCCAGTCCGTTGAGGCCGTGTTTTCGAGACTCATGGATGAGTCGTGACAGAATTTTCCCCCCTTCCACGTGCACGGTCGCCATTTCTGGAGAAGTGTCCATGTCGTACCGGACCTCATCATTCATCAGTCGGATCACCAGACCTCGAAACCCTTCGTCGGGCACGATCATGTTGCTTCCTTGTCCTAAGAAGATCACCGGAAGCTCTCTTTTTTGCGCGAAGTCAAAAGCTGCTCTCAGCTCATCCTGTGTCCTCACTTCGACGTAGTAATCAGCCGTGCCGCCGACCTTCATCCAGGTCAGACTTTTCAAGGGTTTGTGTTCGATGATGTCCATGGGGGATTTCAGAGCTCATTCAGTGTAGTCGCTTTTGAGTGGGAAGAAAAGCGTCCCTGTGACTGCACTAAACCTGAAGCTAGTTCATCTCCGGATCATACCCTTCACTGATCATCCGATGCATGGATTCCATGATCTGGCTCAGTTTGTAAAACGAAAGATGTGATTCAAAGACAGCCGCGAGATGCAGCGGGAGCTTCTTAATGTCGCACTCTATATTTTTTTCTGAAGAGAGTCTATCAATTTCTGATTCATTCACAGACTGAATGATGGCCCCAAATCCTTCAATACGAACTAAGAAGAGAGATCTATCCAGTCGGTAAAAGCCCTCATCGAGAAAAGGGAAGAAATGATTGCACTCTTCCTCGGTGTATTCTGTCTTGATTTCAAAGACGTTTTGTTCTCGATCAAACGAAGGATAGTTCATTTCAAAAGTTAACGGGGCCGCATTCTAGTACATTTTGTAAAAATGTAAAGTGCTTGAGGTGATTTTCGTTCTCCAATGACACTCAGAAAACATCAGTTCACCACTGATTCTTTGAGAAATCGAAGATACGAGAGAAAAATGGAGCCACTTGTCGGGCTCGAACCGACGACCCACGGTTTACAAAACCGTTGCTCTACCAACTGAGCTAAAGTGGCAATGAGTGCCCAAGTAAGGTAGCAAAGGCCATGGATTTCGACAATACCTTTTTTCAGAAAAGTGATATACTTTCTTTGATCAATTTTATTGCCTGCTGAGACGTGGTTTGATAGTCTCTCAGGGCACATTTCGGGCAGATACCAGAGTGGCCAAATGGGGCGGACTGTAAATCCGCTGGCTTACGCCTTCGGGGGTTCGAATCCCTCTCTGCCCACCATTGATCTCTCCTCGAACTTCCACATCCTCCCCCCACTCCCGCACAGATTCCCCTTTCCTTTCCATTCGGGATACTGTTCGAAAAAACGAAGCTCAAAGTCATTGTGAATGAAGTGCTCCCAGATCTCCGATGGCAACTCAGGATCCTTCTGAAGTTTTTTGAGCAGGAGCTCGGTTTGAGCTGATTGTTCTCCGCAAAGATCGAGGTCAAGCCTGGCGTATCCTTCAGCTGTCGAAACCTGAATACCCGTCTCGAGATACGTGATCGGCAGGGGTTTGATATTCCAGCCTTGGACGATCTGATCGCCAAAACCCTCGCAGTAGACCAGGTTCTCCTCTTGGAGAAAAAAAGGCACATCGGCACCGATCTGACGGCCGATTTCCTCGAGCTCGTGAAGGCTTCGATGCATCTTCGCTCCGAAGTATCGAAGGATCGCCGCCGCATTGCTGCTCCCGCCGCCCAGGCCAGATTGGACCGGAATACATTTCTTCAAGCGTACCTCCCACCCTGAGACCTTCAAAGCCCTTAAAGCCTGCAGCAACGTATTCTCCTCGCCCAGGGGGACATCGGGGTGATCGCAGTGAAGCCGGTTGCTCTCTTCTTCAATGGGTTGAAGCTCGATTTCATCGAACAGCGTGTCATCACGATACAAAATCGTATTCACGAAGTGCTTCCCCACTCGTTCATCTTTTCCCAGAATATCGAGTGTGACATTTATCTTGGCCGGGGATCGGAGGAGGACTTTCTGCACCTTGAAAAGAAATGATATAATGACCCATTACCCTCATTCTAATCCCATGACAGACCTGGAACAACCATCAGGATCCCAAGATCGCGAGGAAGTCCAGAAGCGTATCAACAACTTCATTCAGTACATCAACCACGCTCTAGAAGACTCCGGAGATCTCAAGTTGGCTGAAATCTTGTTTCGACTTACGGTCCTCATGACAGTCAGGCAAGAGTTCCGCTTACAAATCGAGAGGCTGCTGTATGAACAAAAACAAGCTCCTCCAGCGCCAAATGTGGAGAGGGAAAGCTCATTTGACCTGGAGATGTCAGATGTCCTGAGTCGAACCCGAGAAATTCCATTGGACAGGCTCAAGGAACAGCTCCAGTCTGAGTTTTTTCGCATCATGAAGGGAAACAGCGTGGAAATCACCCGAAACACCTTGCTCCCCATGAAGGAAGAGTCACTCCATCAACAAATCAGAAATATGTATAAAAAGTCCAGAAAACCACTTCCAACCAGCTTCGTACAAATGATCAGCTTTGCGAGAAACTGTGGAGTAAAGGTCCTCACAAGAGATGAGTTCGGCGCGATCGCCACCAAGATCAGTGAAATCGACTACTTCGGCATGATCCTTTCCACCGATCAACGATTGCTCAGCCTTTATGAGACAAACATTGGAAACTTTCTGGTCGCGTAATCACCCATGATGGCGACCCGGGACAACAGAATCGGCCCTTGTCCGCCATGAAAGGCTTTTCTTCGTGCTCGAGTCTTCATAAGATGGGATACAGACTGACCTTCTCTTATGTCCCTCGACCAACATACCAAGACGCCAAATCCCGAGTATGCCCCGGACCACAATGGTCGGCTCATTCTCGAGGTCCGGCATCGACTCAGCCGAGAAGCCGGCTTCAAGGAAGACTTGAGAAACTTCTTGGGTGTTCCCGGTGAACAATACCAAGCCTTTCCGAACCCTCAGATCGATCTCATAAACATCGTGATCAAAAGAATAGGAGATGACCGAAGTTTTCAAGAGCGGCTTATGCAATTTCTAGCTTTTTGCAAGGCTGCTGAAAACCTCATAAAGGAATCTCAAACAACTCGAGGAGAAGTAAAAAAAACGCTCACATCACCATCAGAGAAAGCACCAAGTCGAATGAACAGTCCTCAAGTGCCCGATCTGCAAAGAGAGAAGGAATTTACAGCATGGTTTATTGATCAAGGGTACCGCCTCTCCGGGGCGCACTTTTATCAAATCTGCCGTCAGATCAGAAAGGAACAAGCAAAACCAAAAAAGGGGCTCTTATCATTTTTCCGGACAGAAAAACCTCCGGCTCCAAAGACAAAAACAGTGAGTCCGCGTCAGGTCATGGGAGTTCTCAAAAACTCACTTCGGAATATGAAAACTTCTCCCCTGACCTTTCAACAACTCCGGAAAAAAGCCGAACAAGCGAAAGTCCAATGCGAACCGATTTCGACCAGAACAGATGAGGAAGAGTCCTTTGAACCGGCATTCGTGCTGACCTCAGATGGATACTGTCTCGAACTCATCCTGGATCAAAAGCCGATGAAGATGTTTTATGACCCGGAGAGACTGTAGCGCTTCAGGCTCACCACACAGCTGCACTTCACTCCTTCACCTTTTCCGAATGGGGTGAGTCCTTCACCACTTGTGGCAGTGATGCCGACTTGTTGAGGGTTGATCGAGAACAGTTCAGAGAGAGATGCCTTCAGCTGCTCGATCAGAGGCTCGATCTTGGGCTGAGCGCACTCAAGGCTGATGGAAACATTCTTGATCATAAACCCGTTCTTTTTGACTTGATCCAAAATGATTTTCAGATACTCGGAAGAATCAATGATCCCCTGCTCGGCCATGGGATCAGCCGTGACTCCAAGCGAGCGTTCACCGATGGCGGAACTAATGGCATTGAAGAGCGCGTGCAAGATCACATCTCCATCAGAATTCCCCTTCAGCTTAGGAAGTCCTAGCACTTCTACTCCCCCGAGCATCATGGTTCCCGAAGCATCGAACGGGTGAGAATCTTCTCCGATCCCAACCAGGGTTTCACTGCTGAGAAATCGTTCCATCATTTCAAGATCCTCTGGATAGGTGATTTTTTGATTCATCGGGGAAGTTTCCAAAGCAAGTACCTTTCCAGTCGGTTCGAACAGTTGGATTTCATCTGTGATCTTCGGATCTTGATTCGTTTCCACCGCATTCATCAGGCTCTCTCTTCTGAATCCTTGAGGAGTCTGGACCCTCCACACATCAGAACGATCGAGGGTCGCACTGGCTCCATCTTTGACTTGCCTCAAGGTATCCACTGCCCTCTGTCCAACAAAGCAGGCCACATCATGCTTCATGATTTCCTGGTGTACTCGCTGGAAATCTTCCCCGCTTGCGAGTGGATTAGCGACGTTGTGAAGAATGACCAGCTCGCCCTTCGCTTGCTTCAAGCCTTCAAGCACCGAAGCATGCCTTGTCTCACCACCTGGGAGACCGTCAGCACCCACGACGATCACTTCCTTCTCAAATTCCAAGGGTTCAAGGGTTTCCAAGCACCACTCCAAGAGCGTTTTTCCCATAAGTCGAACCTGCCACTTCGGCTGACCAAAGCGCTCTCCTTTCCCAGCCGCGACAAGGATGATGGAGGTTTTCATAGTTCAATGCCTTCATGAAGGAGTGGCAAAATATCGGTCATGGGTATTTCCCCTCGCAAAAATGAATGGACTGCGAATTCGTCATTCTCGATGAGCTGTCGTAAGGCCAAGGGGTTCTTTTTGGCAACTTCCAGGACGAAGTCAAAGCAAGGAAATCGTCCTGCTTCGATCTGGCTCAACTCCAAGGGACGATCAAAGTCCACATACCCACTCTGGTCTCCCGTCAGCACCTCAGGGGCCCTTTGCGGAGAAAACAATGCATAGCCGATGGGGAATCTCATGTCGGGTTTGGAAGCGACCATCTTCGTATTCCCATCCTGAAACTCCACGATGGAGTGAATGATACTCTGGGGATGAAGTCGTACTTCGATCTGCTCGTAAGGGATGCCGAAGAGATGATGGGTTTCGATGACTTCAAAAGCCTTGTTGACCAGCGTGGCGCTATCCACCGTCGTCTTCCGGCCCATGGTCCAAGTGGGATGTTTCAACACCTGTTCTACGGTGACCTCACGTAATTCCGACCAATTCCGATCACGGAAGGGACCGCCTGAAGCGGTGATGATCAGCCTCCGCACATCGGAGATCCTTTCTCCTTTCAAAGCCTGAAACAGACCATTGTGTTCGCTGTCGAGTGGGATGAGTTCCGCTTGCTGCTCCTGCGCGAAGTACACCAAGTCTTGCCCATGGGCGATGAGGAGCTCTTTATTCGCAATGGAAACCCGCTTGCGCATCGCCAGGGCCTTTAAGACCGTCTGAAAGCTTTGGAGGCCGTGGTCGCCGACGATCACATGATCGATGGCCTCATCGACCAGATCTTCCATCTTGTTCACTTGTCGCTCATCTCCTGTCGCCCCATCCGTGAGAAAGAATCGTTCCACTTTGAATTCATCAGCCCGTTCTACCAACTTTTCTCCATTTGCTTTCGCAGACATGGCGACCACTTGGAAAAGATCTGGATATCGGCTGATGATATTCAGGGTCTGATCTCCGATCGATCCGGTGGCGCCGAGCAGGACGATTCGTTGCATACAATGGAATTAAAATGCCTCCTCCGGTTCCGCAGCCTCTTGAAAACTCCGAATCTGCTTCACCACTACCTGACCAAACGCATCATTGATCTTTTCGCGAATGACCGGACTTTTCATCTGCAGTTCTTGCGCGATCACCGGATGAGAAACCACACACCACAAAATGCCTTCCTGAAACTTCTTGAGCTGAATCTGGCGAGAGATCTGCTCCGCGAAGACTTCTCGTAAAGCTGTTCCAGCCCGATTCAACACCAAGGCCGCGTTCATTTCACCATGGAGATGAAGTTTGTTGGCAGCTTTGGGGATGAGGTCTTTGAGATGGGAGAAGGACATGGAACAATGACAATAAACGATGAACGATAAAGAACACGAATTCATTGTCTATCGTCTCTTGTTTATTGTCTACTCATTGTCCATTGTGTGCGCCCCAACTCATACGCATCATTCCCCTGCCAATCATTGATGACGATCACCGGAAAATCCTTCACCTCCAACCTCCGCAACGACTCCATTCCGGCATCATGAAAGGCAATTTCTTCTTGCTCGAGGATCGTCTGTGCCTGCTTCGCCCCCACTCCCCCCAAGGCTGCCATGTAAATGGCCTTCCCCTTGAGCAGCTGACGAGTCTCTTCTCCTCGTTCTCCTTTCCCGATCATCGACACCACGCCGAGTTCCAGCATATCTTGAGTGTACTTGTCCATCCGTTTGGCCGTGGTCGGGCCGGCGCTGTTGATGACTTGTCCCGGCTTAGCTGGAGCTGGTCCGACGTAGTAGATGGTCTCGCCCTGAAAGTTGATCGGAAGATCAGCGCCCTCTTTTTTATATTGTACGATCCTTCGGTGAGCCTCATCCCTGGCCGTATACATTCTTCCACTTAAAAGAAGACGGTCACCGGCACGGACCGATTTCAAGTCTACTTCTGAGAACGGCAAGGTGATATGAAGGGTTCGCATGCTAATTTCTTAAAGCCTCTACAACCTCAGCCATCTTCTTCGCCAACTCTTGGATCTCTTCTCTCGTTGTCTGTCTTCCTAAGGTAATGCGAAGGCTCGACTTGGCTGCTTCAGGGGACAATCCCAAGGCCAGCAGCACATGGCTTGGCTCTACTGTACCAGATGCACAGGCGGAACCGGTAGAAACATATATTCCCATCAAATCCAATCGTCGTACCACATTCTCCCCATCGATTCCTTCGAAAAAGATATTCAAATTATTGGGAGCGCGTTTTTCAAGAGAGCCGTTCAAATGGATGCCAGAGATGGTCTTCTGGAGGAGTTCCCACAGATCATTTCTGAGCTCTTCCAAACGGTCTGAAGCACTGCGATTTGCTTGGACCAACTCAATGGCCTTCCCAAACCCGACAATCCCCGCCACATTCTCCGTTCCCGCCCGCATCCTGAATTCCTGCCCGCCTCCCACCGTCCAAGGGTCGATCTGAACCCCTTCGCGAATGTACAGAAGGCCAACGCCCTTCGGGCCATAGATTTTCCCAGCATTGACCGTCAGGAGATCCACCTTCAGATCATCCACCTTCAGATCGAGCAACCCCGCCGCTTGGCAGGCATCAGTATGGAAGTACACTCCCCTCTCTTTACAGAGCTTCCCGATCTCATGGATCGGCTGAATCGTGCCGACCTCGTTATTGACCGTCATGATCGAAACCAGCGCTGTTTCTGGACGGAGGGCCTGGTCCAATGCCTTCAGTTCCACAACCCCTTCCTGATCGACGGGTAAATAGGTCACCTCGAGGGAATACAACTTCTCCAAGTGCTTGGCCATCTCTAGCACTGCTGAATGCTCAATCGCAGACACGATCAAATGGATCGGCTTCCCATCCACGATCTTGCGCTCGATCAGGCCTCTTAATGCCCAGTTACAGCTTTCCGTTCCAGACGAAGTGAAGAAAATCTCCGTTGGCTTGCATCCCAAAAAATCGGCAATAGTCATACGTGCTTCGTCGACGGCTGCTCTGGCTACCTGCCCGGGCTGATAAATACTGCTGGGATTGGCAAACTGCTCCCTCAGCCAAGGTTCCATGGACTTTAGCACTTCTGGTGCGATCGGGGTAGTGGCAGCATGGTCAAAATACATGGTGGAAGGGGCTTAAGGGACGGAAGGGTTATAAGGAGCGTAAGGATATCATACCCCTACTCCCATTAAAACTTTCAAAAACCTTAAAACCCCTAGAACCCTTAGAACCCTTAAAACCCTTCCCCTACATCCCCACCAACTCCCTCACCTTCTCCATGGTCTTCTCCGCTTCGGCTCTCGCTTTGCTAGCCCCATCCTGGAGCACTTCCTCGACGTAATCCTCTCTCATTTCGATCTTCTTCCTGGCCTCCCAGATCGGATGCAAGAATTCCAACAGACCAGTCAACAATTCCTTCTTCGCATCACCATATCCATAGCCTCCGGCCCGGAATTTCTCGGCCATCTCAGGGGCTTTCTTGGGGGCCACGAGTTGGTACAGTTCATAGATGGTATTCCCTTCTGGTTCTTTCTTCTCCGCCACCTCTGCGGAATCCGTCACGATGCCCATCACCTTCTTCTTCAGAGCTGCTTCATCGGCAAAGATCGGGAGGGTATTGTGGTAGCTCTTGCTCATTTTCTGACCATCGACTCCCGGGATGACTGCCACTTCTTCAGGAATAAACGGTTCCGGGATGGTAAAGGCCTCGCCAAACTCATGGTGAAATTTCTCCGCCACATCACGGGTGATCTCCACATGCTGCTTTTGATCTTTTCCGACGGGGACGAGGTGCGCCTGGTACATGAGGATATCAGCCGCCATTAGCACCGGATACGTGAACAGACCGACGTTGGCACTAATGCCCTTGGAGGTTTTGTCTTTGTACGAATGCGCCCGTTCCAACAGTCCCATCGGCGTCACCGTCGCGAGGATCCACGCGAGCTCTGTATGCAGCGGTACATCCGACTGGCGGAAGATCACCGACCGGTTTGGATCCAGTCCACAGGCCAAATAAGTCACCGCGGCTTCATAGGTATTCTTTCTCAATTCTGCCGGGTCCCGTACCGTCGTCAGTGAATGAAGGTCTGCCAAAAAATAGAAGCATTCGTGCTGTTCTTGGAGAGCGATCCACTGCCGTATGGCGCCAAAATAATTTCCCAAATGAAGATCGCCCGAAGGTTGAATACCGGAAAGGACACGCTTCATAAGGAAGTATTAGAAAGCACTATCGTCGTTGAGCCCGTTCAAAATAGGTCAGCAGCGGAGTGGCGACGAAGATCGAAGAATAGGTTCCGATCACGAGCCCCAAGCTGAGTGCCAGGATGAAGTTGAAGATTTCCGGAGCTCCCCAGATCAGGAGAGGGATCATCACCAAGAGAGTGGTCACGGAAGTGTTGATCGAACGAGCAAGGGTCTGCTGAATACTTTTTTCGGCCACTTGATCGAAGGATTCCTGATGGTGCTTGGTGAGGAGATTTTCACGAAGACGGTCAAAAACAACGATGGTATCGTGGACTGAAAATCCCATGATACTGAGCAGAGCGGTGATAAAGAGGATGTCTATTTCCACTTGCAGATAATAACCCATCAACACAAACACTCCGACAATGATGGCGATATCGTGGATCAAGGCAATGATCGCCGTCACTCCAAGCTTCCAAGACTTGATTCCCCGGGAAACCTTTCGAAAGGCAAACGTGATGTAGAGAATGATCATGATCGAGGCAACCGCAATGGCCAGCAGCGCCCGATCTCGGAAATTCTGGGCGAAGAGAGGGGTTACGTCTCGAGACTGAAGCAACTGGAAATCTCCCAATGATGATTCTATGAACTGTATCAATGATTCCGTTTGTTCTCCGTCAAGCCGCTTCGTTCTCAAAATAAACTGCCCATCAGGAGAACGCTTGAGGTCAAAACCAGCAATTGATTCTTGTCCTTCTGCAGGAGTGTATTCATTTAAAGCCTCACGAAATTGTTCCTGAGTGACTTCAGTTGGAGCAGCTGCCTCGTTGGCTTCGGATGTAAACTGAAGTCCGATCAGCGTCCCTTCCGTAAAGTCAGCGGAAAGACGAAATCCATAAACAGCCATCGCCATCAGGCTCGCGGCGACCATAATCCCAGAAAGGCTGAGCCAGTAGACTTTATTCGGAATAAATTTCATAAAAGAAAGAAAAGGAATTAGATATCAAGGTTCACGACATTGCGAGCGTGGGTTTGAATAAATTTCTTGCGAGGAGGGACGTGGTTCCCCATCAAGATATCGAAAATACGATCAGCTGCCTCGGCATCCGCCACACTGACTTGGAGCAGACTTCTTCGTTCAGGATCCATGGTTGTCTCCCAGAGTTGTTCGGGATTCATTTCCCCGAGACCTTTATAGCGTTGAACATTCTTTACATCGATGCCTTCTCTCTGCACGATGTTGTCTTTCTCCGATTCACTCTGTATATACCAACTCTTTTTCCCTTTTGAAACTTTGTAAAGTGGAGGTTGCGCAATGTATACGTAGCCCTTATCGATGAGCTCTCGGAAGTAGCGGTAAAACAGTGTGAGGATCAGCGTACGAATATGAGCTCCATCGACGTCCGCATCCGTCATGATGATGAGCTTGTGGTAGCGGAGCTTTTCCATATTGAAGACATCTCCGATTGCCGTTCCCAGTGCGATCACCAGTGACTTGATTTCATCATTGGCAAGGACCTTGTCGAGTCGGGCCTGCTCGGTATTAAGGATTTTCCCTTTTAGGGGCAGGATAGCTTGAAATTCTCGGTCTCTCCCCTGCTTGGCTGAACCTCCCGCGCTATCTCCCTCGACGATGAAGAGCTCAGAGAGTGAAGCGTCCTTGCTACTGCAATCGGCGAGCTTTCCAGGAAGGGTCATTCCTTCCAGAACCCCTTTTCTCACGATGGAATCACGCGCGGCTTTGGCGGCGAGACGGGCTCGTGAGGTGAGCATACACTTGCTGACGATCGCCTTGGCACTGTCTGGGTTTTCTTCCAAAAACTCTGCGAAAAACTGGCTGAAGACAGATTCAACAGCGGTCCGCATTTCAGCATTCCCCAGCTTGGACTTCGTCTGTCCTTCGAACTGCGGATTGGCGAGCTTTACCGATACCACAGCTGTCAAACCTTCTCGGGTATCTTCCGCCTGAAAGGTCCCGTCTTTTTCTTTGAGGAGCTCTTGTTTCTTGGCGTAGGTATTGATCGTCCGCGTCAAGGCAGCCTTAAATCCGGTGATATGCATCCCTCCTTCCGGCGTGAAAATATTGTTGGCGAAGCCATAAATGGATTCCTGATAGGTGTCGGTGTATTGGAGAGCCATTTCGATCCGGCCTTCAGGAACATCTTTTTCAATATAGAAAATCGTCCCAAGACGGTCTTTGCCGAGGTTGAGATGGTTGACGTAGGAGACGATTCCATTTTGAAAATAGAACGCATCTCGTTTCACGGGGTTTTGTCGGAGGTCGGAAAGGAACAAGTGAATGCCTTTCGTGAGATAGGCCTGCTGTCGCACACGCGTCTTGATTGTCTTGTAGTCGAACTCGATCGTATCAAAAATGTCAGGACTCGGATAAAAAGTAATCTTGGTTCCTTTTTTGTCGGATTTACCAACCACCTTCACGTCACCTTTTGGGACGCCTAATTCGAAGGTTTGCATATAGTGGTTTCCGTCGCGGTATACTTCAGCGATGAGCTTTGTAGAAAGAGCATTGACCACGGAAGCACCCACCCCATGCAGACCTCCCGAGACTTTGTATCCGCTCTCATCTCCTCCGAACTTCCCTCCGGCATGGAGGACGGTCATGATCGTTTCAAGAGCCGACTTCCCGGTTTTCGCGTGCTTATCGACGGGGATCCCACGTCCATTATCTTCTACGGACACGGAACCATCTTCGTTGAGAGAGACCACGATCCGGTCACAATGCCCAGCCATTGCTTCATCGATGGAGTTGTCCAAAATTTCCCACACCATGTGGTGGAGACCTGTGACACTGGTCGAACCGATATACATCCCCGGTCTTTTTCTGACCGCTTCAAGGCCTTCAAGAATCTGAATCTTGGAAGCATCATATCCGCTACTCTTAGCCATAAAACATCAAATTATGCGATGAACAGTGGCGATTGTACGCTATCTGTCACCGACGGGCAATAGTAACTCCACGGGCGAAGAGTCTTCAAACGAATATTGGAGTTGAAGAAGTGGTTTTGGCTAGTCTTATCAATAGAAAAAAGCCAAATGTTTTTTACAATGGGAATGATGTACCGCTTTTTCCTCTTATTCATGTCGAAAAGAATCGCCCTCTTTCTTGCCACCTTTCTCCTTTGTTTTACCTGGCAGAAAATCGCATCAACCTCAGCTGCTTTCAGTGATGTCCCTTCAAATCACCCCAATAAATCAGCCATTGACTTCGTTCAATCCCAAGGAATCGTAAGCGGGTATCCGGACGGTACCTATCAACCAGAGCGCCTGTTGAACCGTGCCGAATTTACCAAAATCATCGTCGAATCACGATTTACCAATGTTGAGATCGAAAACTGTGTCGCTTCCGAGGGGTTTTACAAGCGTGCTATTTTTTCTGATGTTGAGCCGGCCGTGTGGTTTGAAAAATACGTGTGCGTGGCCAAGAAAAACAAGATTATTGACGGCTACCCAGATGGTAGTTTCAAGCCTGTACAGACCATCAATTTCGCTGAAGCCGCGAAAATCGTCACCAACAGTTACGGACTGAGTGTCGGCACAGGAGATCCTTGGTTTGCTCCTTTCGTAGGAAAGCTGAACGCTTTAAATGCTGTCCCAGCGACCATCGCTATCCACCGATCTGTAACCGATCAAGGTCTAAAACTCGTCTCTCGGGGAGAAATGGCAGAGGTGATTTATCGGTTGAGGACCATTCAAGATACGGTTACCTCTTCTGACGGCAGTTTTTCCATAAAAATCCCCGAGAAGGCGCTTCCATCTGGACTGAGCCTGAGCGCTATTTCTATTGTCAAAGTCCCTGTCGGGGAGGGTCCGGTGAGAGAAGTGAATGGAGCTCCGATGGTGTTTTACCGCCTTGAGCCAGATGGTGTGCAGTTTCGCCAGCCGGTGACCTTTGAGATCAAAACCCCGACCTTGAAAAACACCATACCGATGGTATTTCTGGTCTCGGGTAACTCCTTCGACATGATCCCTGATCCGCTCATCGAGATCGACCAGAGCAGCCAAACCGCTTTGCTATCAGGTCAGTTGGCCCACTTCAGCCATCTAGGGCTAGCCTACGTCAACGAGTTCGCCGTGACTCTTGAGGGTATTCCAGATCAGGTCATCAACGGTGACCAATTCGACTTCGTCGCGCAGATCAGCAGGCTGTCCAATAATTCAGGATTTTTGTACCAAAACAAACTGTATCCAATCGGAGAGGGCTGGGGGGTTTCCAACGGAATTATTGATACCCTTCCTCCTGGACCGTTGATTCCAAGCCGCACCACGAATATCCCTGCATCCTCGCTCTTTTCCGGGCAGCAAAACTACTCGATCCTGGAGCAATATGTCTGTATCGAACCAAATGACCAGGTTCGCGTCCGCTATCAATTCGGCCTGAATTTTATCGTCGATGTGGTTTCCTATTCAGCCTTTGTTGGGATCGTTACGAATCCGTTTTCCTGTGAAGGTTCATCACTTGAACTCGAGCCCGACCAGGATTACGAGTCGTTCTACTTTGAAGAAGTCCTTCAGCAGGAACCGCCATCGAGCGCAGAAAGTGTCAGCTACTCTTTCCCTAGCATGCCGATTTCAAGACCGCGTTCTCAGCCGACATATACGAATCCCAACCCAAATAACCTCAACTGTCCTGGTGCCCAGTACCTGGCTCCCGAGCAGGGCGGCGTGCTGACAGACCTCATGGTGCTCGTTCCGGCTGGAAAATGTGTGGCCATGCCACGTGAAAAAGGCATTTACCAGTCCCCATCACATCCGGGTGGTTGCCCGAGCACTCACGAGCATGCCAACGCATCCTTCCAAACCCTCGATGGGAGCATGCTCAGCGACCCCCTTGTTCAGATTTCCCCCCCCGACTGTGGACTCGGTAGGGTTCCATCAGAGGCCTTTATCAGTAGTGCCTATCTGAATCCCAACCAGCTCAACACACCGGCCCAAAGCAATGCCTTCATGATTTCCAGTAAATCGGTGGAGATAGATGCCTGCACGCATCATCCTTTGATGGATTTTAGCAATAACTTCACGTATTTGGTTGAAGGTTCATTCATCTCGATCATGGGGAGCACCACTTCTGGTGGATCCTTCACCCTCACCGGGACCAACAATGGCAGCTTTTCGGTGTCAGGTACTAGCACGGTTGCGAGCGTGAACAATGTCCAAATAGACCTTCAAGGAACCCTTCCCACAAGTGGTACTACCAATGCGACCTTGACCATCGGAGCGAATGGAGTCCTGCCGGGAGGATGTCCGATCATCTATAGCCTTCAATTGCAAAGCCAGTAAATTGACAAAGCATCTTTCAAACGTCACACTTCCAATAATTCTTTTTTTCACTCTCTATGAAACACGTTTCACTTCTAACGATGGCACTGCTGCTGGCTTCAGCACCATCCGCTCTGGCAGCCGAGCTCGGCGACGCTCTGCAAAGAACGTTTGAAGCCGACCAATGGAACTACACCTCTACCGTTCAGATGAATGTAGAGAGCAATGCCGAAATGGACATTCCCTTTGACTTCTCCATGAGAGTGGATGAAGAAGGGGGAAAGAACGGAACTCGTTACTCAGAAATGGGGAACATAACTTCCCGTTTTTCGAATATTGAATCCTCAGAACCATGGAGTGACCTGTCGTACGTTGATGTGAATGGTTCCTATCGAGCCGACTACGAAGATGCGACCCAGACCACCTACCTTCTCATGGACAAACTTCAAATAGATACCGATAGCAGGAGTTTCCAAGAAGTGACCGGTATGCTGAATGAAATCGCCAAGCTCTTCACTGGCAAAGCGTTCAAGATGTCTTCACAAGAGTTGTCCCAGGCTTTGATGCGTCAGCTTCCATCACTCAGCTCGGATGACCTCATGGCTTTGAACGCTCTGCACGGACAGTCGGTTCAAAAAATCATGATGGCCTTTACGGAAGCATTGGACGGCTTCATCGCCAGTGGGATTTTCATCGATGAGGTCCAGGCAAGTTCTCCTCGTAGGAGAACAGGTACCGGACTAACCGAAACCCATGTCCTGAGATTGGCGAGCTCCATCACGGCTGATCAGGCAGATCGATTGCGAACGACCTTGATGCAGTTCCTCCGTCAAGTGGCTCCTGCGATCGCTGAAGAGGCGGCACGGGAAATGCAAGGTGTTCCTGCCAACGAATTAGCAGAACAGATCAATCAAGCACTCGCTGTCCTCAGCCAGTCAAACCTCCAAATGACGGTAGACATCGGATCAGGGTTTGTAGAAATGATGGAATTCAACATGGACCTCAAAAATCTTGGTGTTCCGTTAACGGCTTCAGCAAATATGGACTTCGATTACACTCGTGGATATAGCAGCGTGGTGCCGAAGGACGAAAAAAACATGATCGATCTAAACAAAGTGATCAATGGGTTTGTTTCCATGGTCGGCATCACCAGCTCGAGTTTTGATCCATCAGGATTTGATGAGATCTCTTATGGTTTTTCCGAAGACTTTGATTCGAGCTATTACCTTGCGTTGGACACCATTGATGAAATCGATAGCTTCCTCTGGAATATGTGTGGAGATGACCGCAGGTGTCGAAGGACTCAGATCAATAGCCTGCGAAGGGACTTGCAGCAGTTGAGGCGTGAAGGTCGCTTAACTCAAGAAGAATACCGATGGAAGCTGCAAGAACTCAAATCATTGCAATAGACCTTAAAAAGGAGCCACTCGGCTCCTTTTTACATATCCGTAAAGGGGTCCCGGTTGAACTTTTGAGAGTCCTATGCTGAAATATCTCTAGCTCATTTTTGTACCACCTTCTTTATGGACACTTCTTACAATCACCAGCAGATCGAGAAAAAATGGCAGAAGAAATGGGTGGCAAAAAAACTCTTCAAAGCCGCGGATAAAAGCCGAAAGCCCAAGCACTATATCTTGGATATGTTTCCCTATCCTTCCGGGGCGGGACTTCATGTGGGACATCCGGAAGGCTACACCGCCACCGATATCATCTCCCGCTACATGCGCATGAAGGGGCACAACGTGCTTCACCCCATGGGTTGGGACGCATTTGGTTTGCCAGCTGAGAACTATGCGATCAAGACCAAGATCCATCCCGACAAGAGCACCAATGCGAATATCAAAACCTTCCGTCGGCAAATCCAGGAGTTGGGCTTTAGCTACGACTGGAACCGGGAAATTTCCACCTGTTCCCCAGACTATTATAAGTGGACCCAGTGGTTTTTCGCTTTCCTCTACAAACATGGACTGGCTTACAAGAAAAAAGCTCCCGTGAACTGGTGTCCCAGTTGTCATACTGTTCTCGCCAATGAACAGGTCGTCGACGGCAAGTGCGACCGCTGTAAAAGTGAGGTCATTCAAAAAGAACTGTCGCAATGGTTTTTCAAGATCACCGACTTCATCGAGAAAAAAGGCAAAACAAGCGGACTGCTTGATGGGCTGAACAAGATCGACTGGCCGGAATCCACCAAGGCAGGCCAATCGAATTGGATCGGGAAAAGTGAAGGAGCGGAAGTGGAGTTCCAGGTCAAAGATTCCAAGAAGAAAATCAAGGTGTACACTACCCGCTTCGATACGATCTTCGGAGTGACCTTCCTAGCATTAGCTCCTGAGCATGCTGAGGTCACCAGCCTGACTCACCCAGACCAAAATGCGGAGATGGAAAAATACCTCAAGAGTGTTCAAAAAAAATCAGAACTGGACCGTCAAATGGAAGGCAAGAAAAAGACCGGTGTTTTCACGGGTTCATTTGCCATCAATCCGATCAACAACAAGGAAATCCCCATCTATGTGGCAGATTTCGTCCTGATGTACGGGACCGGAGCAGTGATGGGCACTCCAGCTCATGACCAGCGTGATTTCCAATTCGCGAAGGCTTTCGGATTAAAAGCCCCTCAAGTCATCGTTCAGCACAAGGATGAAGAAGCCTCTCCGGATCTTCAGGAGTGGAAAAACAGTCTTTCAGACTATGGTATCCTGACTCATTCGGGCGAGTATTCAGGGATGACTTCAGAAGAAGCCCTGAAGGAACTCCATGCTTTCATGGAGAAGAACGGATTCGGAAAACGAAAAATGAACTACAAGCTTCGCGACTGGCTGGTCTCCCGTCAACGCTACTGGGGAGCGCCCATCCCCATCGTCTACGATGACCAAGGCAAAGATTACTTGGTGCCAGACAACGAACTGCCGGTCAAGCTTCCCACGGATGTAGACTTCAATCCCACCGGTGAGTCCCCTCTCGTGAAGTCAAAAAAGTTCCATGCCAAGAAAGATTTGGCTCGTATCGAGAAGAAACTGAAACAGGCAAAGGTTCTTCCGAAGGAACGAACGCTCGTCAAGCGCGAATCCGACACCATGGACACCTTCGTCTGTTCGTCCTGGTACTTCTTCCGCTTCATGGATCCGAAGAACAAAAAAGAGTTCGCCTCCAAAAAACTCATGAACCAATGGGGACCCGTCGACCTTTACGTCGGCGGAGCGGAGCACACTGTCCTTCACCTGCTCTATGCTCGTTTCTTCACGAAAGCCCTCCATAGGCATGGCTATATCACCTTCGATGAACCCTTCAAGAAGCTGCGCCATCAAGGACTGATCCTCGGCGAAGACGGAGAAAAAATGAGCAAGTCTCGTGGGAATGTCATTAATCCCGACAGCATTATCAAAGACTACGGAGCCGACACGCTTCGAATTTACGAAATGTTCATGGGACCTTTTGAGCAACAAAAGCCCTGGAGCATGAAAGGCGTACATGGGGTCTACCGCTTCCTCCAAAAAGTCTGGAGACTGGGAATGGAAACGCCTAGAACCAAGTCCAAGCCCGGAAAAGAAACTTTGAAGATCATGCACCAGACCTTGAAGAAGGTGACCCACGACATCGATGAGTTCAAATTCAACACCGCGGTCTCCCAGATGATGATCTTCGTTAACCACTTGCAGTCCTTGGAAAAGCTGCCTCAGCAGGCTCTGGAAATGCTTCTCATCTGTCTCTACCCCTTCGCACCGCACTTGACGGAAGAGCTCTGGTCAAAAGTGAAGAAAGGAAAAATGCTGATGGAGCAAAAATGGCCGAAGTTCGATGCTCGTTTGGCCAAAGAAGACCTGATCAACTTGCCCGTTCAAGTAAATGGGAAGCTTCGAGCCACCATCAAAGTCCCCGCCGAGATCGGCCAGCAAGACGCCCTCGCCAAAGCCAAGCAAGATCCGCAGGTTCAGAAATACTTGGAAGGAGTCCAGATCGCAAAGGAGATCTTCGTACCGGGGAAGATTCTCAATATTGTTGTCAAATAATCCACAGGTAGCAAAGGATCGATATCCTTTGCCTGAGATCGAGAATATCGATCCCCGCCTTCGGATTTGATGCGAGAATGTCGATTCTCACCTTCATTAAATCACTCTATGCAAAAAACCAAATTTATCTGGCTCGACGGCACATTCGTCCCCTGGGACAAGGCGAACATCCACGTCCTCAACCATTCGCTGCACTACGGCGGAGCAGTTTTTGAAGGCATCCGTGTTTATGAAACCGACCAAGGCCCCGCCATTTTCCGCCTGAAGGAGCACACCAAACGCCTGCTCTATTCAGCAAAAGCCTTGAAAATGAAGCTGCCTTATACCGAAAAAGAATTGAACGAGACCACCCTCGAACTGGTTCGAAAGAACAAGCTCAAGCACGGTTACATCCGTCCCATCATTTTCCACGGACAAAAAATGGGACTCAATCCTATCGGAGCTCCGCTTCATGTCGCCATTGCCTGCTGGCCCTGGGGCAAGTACCTGTCTGAAGACCCGATTAAGGTGAAGATCAGCTCTTTCGTCCGCATCCACCCGAAGTCCAGCGTCACCGACGCGAAGATCAGCGGACACTATGCCAATAGCATCATGGCCGTTTTGGAAATCGCTGGGACGAAGTATCAAGAAGCCCTTCTGCTGGATTACCAAGGCTATGTCGCCGAAGGTCCGGGAGAAAACTTCTTCATGGTCAAAAAAGGGGTGCTCTACACTCCCAGCCTAGGGACCATCCTTCATGGCATTACGAGAGATACGATCTTAGCACTTGCGAAAGACCTCAAGATCGCCGTGAAGGAAGCGAAACTAAAACCGAAGGATCTTTTCGGAGCCGATGAAGCCTTTTTCACGGGGACGGCCGCTGAAGTGACCCCGATTGCCTCCATTGACGATCATGTGTTCAACAAAGGGAAGGAAGGACCCATTACGGCTCAGCTAAAACAGGCCTACATGGAGGTTGTTCACGGAAAAAACCCAAGGTATAAGAAGTACTTAACCCTGGTTTAAACACTCAGTATCTGATGAAGTCTGCGCATCAGGCGGTCTTGCAAGACTTTCGGCGAGGGTATTTTGGGGTTGTTGCTTCCGAGTTCATCCTTGATGGAACCCGAATGCCAAGTCACTCCGATGGTTCCATTCTCTGTTCCTGCGATCCCACCTCCGATGACCGTCGCTAGGAGGATCTCCAAAATGGACTGTCGCTCCTGCTCGTGGATATCACGAAAGCGGACCATCTCGTCTCCTCTCCTTTTTTGGAGCACATTGACGATGTAGTCCAAATGATTGAGCAGTGCTCCAGGATGAAAGAAGTGAAAGACCACCCTTCCGAGATTGACGGTCAAAATCCTTTCACGGACTGAAAATGCATAGGTAGCGACGAAGCGGGTGGTAGCCGAATCTTCATCGTGCTCAAACGCATCAGACGGCTCGTGGCTCCTTCTCAACTCTCGGTCATAGAACCGAACTTCAACGATTTTTTTTGGAGTTTTCATGATCAATCGAAAGTACAGCTCTCTACTTTACGCAGATCCTGTCAAATTGCAACTTAGATCAAGATCTGAAACTTGCGATTGCTATGGCACTGGATATTGACCGCCACCGGCAAAGAAGCCGCATGGCAGGAGTTCGATTCAATAAAAACCGCCAGCGCTGTTGTTTTGCCTCCCAGACCTTGTGGTCCGATCCCAATCGCATTGATGTCTTCAAACAGTACCTGCTCCAGATCAGCATAGGACTGGTCTTCATGACGGCTCCCAATAGTCCGCATCAGCGCGTGCTTCGCCAGACTGGTCACGGTATCAAAGGTCCCCCCCACTCCCACACCAATGATCCAGGGAGGGCAAGAATCAGCTCCCGCCTCCCGGCAGACCTTCAGCACAAAATCCTTCACGCCCTGCAGGCCATCAGCCGGCTTCAGCATCGTCATTCGGCTGCAGTTATCAGCCCCCGCTCCTTTTGCCAAGAATTCAATGGTGACTTGGTCCCCTTCCACCTGCTCCAGATGGACATATGCCGGGGTGTTATCACCGGTATTCGAACGATCAAAAAGAGGATCCTTCAAAATGGACTTTCGAAGATAGCCTTCCTGATAGGCTTCACGTACCGCTTCATTCAAGACGGTTTGAATGGTCCCCTCTTGCAACACGCACTGGCTCCCCCACTTCACGAAGAAAACGGATACACCTGTGTCCTGACACAAGGGCATCTGCTGTTCACCTGCGATGCGTGCGTTGTCCAAGACTTCATCCAAAACATAGAGACCCATTTCAGACGTTTCCTTTTTCTGTGAAGAACGCAAGGCCTTGAGCGTTTCGTCATCCAAGACATAGTTGGATTGAATGATGGCTTCCTTCACTTTGTTGGTAATGTCTGTCGGATGAACTATCCGCATAGAAAAAGAAGATGATTGGATGACATCCTACGCTCGATCTGGTGAGAATTCAATCGAACTCATACTACATATCAAAGGCTCGTCGTCCCTCTCTTGGAAGAGAGGGACAGCGACGGAGGAGCAGGGTGAGTTATCTCCCCACTCCCATCACCGCTTCTGCTACTACATCCGCCACCCCTGGTTCCAACGGATGCGGAATAATCTTGTCAACCGTCGGCTCCTTCACCATTTCCGCCAACGCCTGCGCAGCCGCCAATTTCATTTCCTCCGTGATCTGAGACCTCAGCTGAAGGGCGCCCTTGAAGATGCCCGGGAAAACCAGGACATTATTCAGCTGATTCGGAAAATCACTTCGTCCGGTCGCGACGATGAAAGCACCGCCAGCCTTCGCTTCATCGGGAAGGATTTCCGGATTGGGGTTACTCATGGCGAAAATAATGGGCTTCTCTCCCATTTTCTGGACATCGGTCCGGTCGATCAGGTCGGGCTTGGATACCCCGACAAAAACATCTGCACCTGTTATCACATCATGCAGCGACCCGTGTTCATCGTTCGGGTTAATCAAGGCAAGAAGATCTTTCTTCTCCGGATTCAAATCTTCCCGACGCGAACTCAAAGCTCCTTGCGAATCACACACAACGATGTTCTTCGCTCCCGCTTGCAAGAGAAGTTTGGCAATAGCCGTCCCCGCCGCACCGGCTCCTGACAGCACGACCTTGATATCTTCCATCGCCTTTCCAGCGATCTTGAGGGCGTTGATCAGCCCGGCCAAAAGCACAATGGCCGTTCCGTGCTGATCGTCATGAAACACCGGAATACTCAATTCAGCCTTTAGTCGCTCTTCGATTTCGAAGCACCGGGGCGCCGAAATATCTTCCAAATTAATCCCCCCGAAAGTCGGTTCAAGCGCCTTGCAAATCTGAATGATTTCTTCGGTATCCTGAGTGTTCAAGCAAATCGGAAATGCATCGACTCCAGCGAATTTCTTAAACAAAATAGCCTTCCCTTCCATCACAGGCATGGCAGCTTCAGGGCCGATATTCCCAAGTCCCAGCACAGCAGATCCATCAGATACGACGGCCACCATGTTGCCCTTCGAAGTATAGGTATAGACCTCATCTTTATTTTCCGCGATCCTCCGGCAGGGTTCGGCTACTCCAGGGGTATACGAGACCGACAGGTCTTCCTGTGTCTCCAGTGGAACTTTTGACGTTACCTCGATTTTCCCTTGGTGTTTTTTGTGAAGCTCCAGCGCCTTCTCATTGTAGTTCATATTCGTTAATAACAATCATTATTTTCCCCTAAATCCCTCAAGTCCGTTAAGACCCTTAAGACCCTTCCCCTAAGCCTTCCCCGCACACCCCAGCACCTCCATCTTGTGAATGACCAGCTTCTCCAGTTCATCCCTGGCCGGACCGAGGTACTTGCGAGGATCAAATTGTTCCGGTTGCTTGAGAAGCACATTGCGAATGACCGCCGTCATGGCGAGTCGAAGGTCGGTATCAATGTTTACCTTCGTGACCCCCCACTGCCGTGCTTCAGAAAGCATGTCTTCCGGCACGCCACGCGCGTCAGGCATCTTCCCACCCGTTTCATTGATGAGATCCACATACTGCTGCAGCACACTGGAAGCTCCATGAAGAACCAATGGGAACCCTGGAAGTTTTTCATGGATAGCTTTCAAACGTTCAAAGTCCAACTTGGGTTCGTGCTTGAATTTGTAAGCACCATGGCTCGTCCCGATCGCTACCGCGAGGGAATCACATCCGGTACGCTCTACGAATTCTTTGGCCTTGTCAGGGTCTGTGTATATCCCTTCTGACATACCGCCGCCCTCCCCTTCGTCAAATTGTTCTCCGATCAACTGACCCAGCTCCGCCTCAACGACGACACCTTTGGAGTGAGCATAGTCCACGACCTCTTTGGTGATCCGAATATTTTCTTCAAAGGTCTCATGGGAAGCGTCGATCATTACCGAGGTAAATCCTGCTTCAATAGCAGACTTACAGGTCTCGAAGTCAGGGCCATGGTCTTGATGGATCGCGATGGGGACTTCGGGATGGGCTTCAATCCCGGCTTCAATGATCTTCATCAAGTATCGTGTATCAGCGTATTCACGGGCTCCTTTTGAAAGTTGAAGGATCAGAGGAGCCTTGGCCTTGGCCGCTCCATTCACGATCGCTTGGGTGATCTCCATGTTGTTCACATTGAACGCGCCAATGGCGTATTTCCCTTCCAAAGCCTTCTGAAATAATTCTGTCGTCGTTACAAGTGCCATATTTTTTCGATAAAAAATGCGTACCTTCTTTATACTGGAATCAACAGAAGATTCAAGCGCCAGCTTTGCATCAGGAGTTGTCTCCCATTCCGACTGGAGTGGAAGGCGAGTCGAAGGAGGAGGACGCAACGGAGGAATCCCTCCCGCATTCCTTCAGCTGGTTCTGATCTCCTGATCGGAACCAGTTTTGCGGCATTTTTGTGAACGGTCGTTCATTTTCTCTTTTTAAGTTTCTTTTTTTCCCATTCCGACTGGAGTGGAAGGCGAGTCGAAGGAGGAGGACGCAGCGGAGGAATCCCTCCCCGCATTCCCAGCCAAGAGATTCCTCCGCTACACCCCACCCCAGAACCCCCTCAGCTTCGGTCGGAATGGGAACAGAGGGGTCCAAGGGATTCCTCCGCTACGCCCCACCCCAGAACCCCCTCAGTTTCGGTCGGAATGGGAGCGAGGTGTTTTTTCCCATTCCGACTGGAGTGGAAGGTGAGTCGAAGGAGGAGGACGCAACGGAGGAATCCCTCCGCATTCCCAGCCAAGGGATTCCTCCACTACACCCCACCCCAGAACTCCCTCAGTTTCGGTCGGAATGGGAACGAAGGATATAATGTCGGAATCGGAGCAGGGGGAGTAGTACAGGAACCAAAATCAAAACATGAAGATTTTATGAAGAAGAAACAACAAAGACCTTGACTCATTGGAGAATAATGAGGTAAATAAAAATGTTTTAAATCATTCCACAAATTCATGAGGCACTTCCTCCGCAACCTCTCCTATATTAGCCTAGGCATTCTCCTCAGCATCATCACGACGACGATGCTCCCGTCAAACATCAAATTCGTAACAGCACAACTCAGTTCATCAGCGGTTCAACCGCTTCAAGATCCATTCCTAAATATCGACCAGTACCCAAATTCAAGCAGGCGTAATCAGGCGACAGTTCCTTTCGCATTGCCAGATGTATTTATTGCTTCCATTTTAAGTGTAAGTAGTTCGGTATACCCAAGACTGGGTCCAGTGCAAATGGACATGAATGGTGACGGACTATTGGATTTGGTCTTTTCCATGTCAGATATCAACCCATATGATCCTCCAAGTTATTATGATCAATATGTGCTTTTGAATACTGGTTCAGGATTTGAAGTGGCCTATATATGTAGACGTGATGGTACATTATACCAAGGCCACTGCGCCGACCCCAACTACCCTGCTCCATAATCTTTATTCCTTCTCTCCACCATGAAATCACTCCTCAAAAACTTTTCTATCCTCTTCCTAGGAGTCTCACTCACGCTCTTCAGTGTGTATCTCCTTCCCTCCACCATCAAATCCGTGACGGCACAGCTGTCGACCACGACGGTACTGCCTTTTCAGGATATTTACGCCACTATCAATCAATATCCAAAATACCAGAATATTAAAAATGCTGCTGTTCCCTATGGGCTCCCTGCAATTACACTCAACACACCTTCAAACAATTTTGCCGCTCCTTTTCAGATTGATATGAATGGAGATGGGTTGCTCGATATAGTCTATTCGTCCATAGGAAACGGAAGCTATGGTGCAGGAACGATTGGAACCCAGTTTGTTTTAATAAATAACGGCAGTGGATTTGAAATAGGCTATTCATGTAAAAGGGATTATAAGACTACTTCATATTCAAGCGCCGGTTCACAATTTCTCGACTACATCTACTACCAAGGCACTTGCGCCGACACCAGCTCCACTCAATACCCTTAATTATTTTTTACTTATTTTTCATGAAACCCCTCCTCAAATCCCTCTCCTTCACCGCTCTGGGCATGGCCCTCATCATCGGCTTTCAACTCCGCGAAAGCTCCTTCACGGAAGTCATGGCGCAGATTTCTGGGAGGTTTGTGAAACCTAACACCATCGCGAGTCAACAAACAAACAGAAGTTCCAATGCCGTGAATCTTAACTCTCAAATCGATTACGCACTTCCAGTTGATCTAGAACTCTTCAATATCGTTGGGACTATGTATAGCGGTAGTACAATTCAAGCAGAGAAGTATGTAAGCCGCATCTCAATTGTCCCACTTTTACAAGACATTAACGGAGACGGATTACCAGACATGATCTATTCTTATGATAATAAAAACTATGCTGGACTGAATTACCTACACCAGTATGTCATGCTGAACAACGGAAAGGGTTTCGATCTCGTATATTCCTGCTACAGAAATAATGGAACCTACACCGGCGACTGTGCACAATAATCCTCATTTCCATGAGAAAGACTCTTAGCGGTTTTCTTGCTTTTGTCCTGCTCCTCTCCACGCTCGGACCAGTGCCAGCTGTTTTCGCGCAAGAAGAAGTCAGCAGTGAAGCTGAAACATCTTCGACAGAAACAGACCCGAGCGCCGAGCCAGCGCCATCGCAGGACCCATCTGAATCCACATCAACTTCCGAAAACCCTGCCACCGACAGTGTCAGTCAAACGGAAGAAGCCCTCCCTCCAGCAGAACTCCCCGTACCCACTTCACAACTGCCAGCTCTCAACATCAAGCCCAAGCAGTTCACCCTCGACGATCAGGAGATCATCAACCAGAACTTCGTGAACCTGCTCAGCGGATCAGCGGAAATCAGACTGCCTCTTCAAGTCCCCAATGGCATCCGTGGCCTGACACCCGAGCTGAACCTGGAGTATTCCAGCCAGTCGGTCCAACAAAATGGACCCTTTGGTTTCGGCTGGCGCATGGACCTGGGTGAAATCAAACGGCTTAACAAAAACGGTATTAAAAAAATGTATGAGGAGCCGGTCTATCACATCAATCTCGGACCACTTCAAGGGGAGCTCATCCTGATCGAAAATCTGAATGGCATAGAGCAATACCGCCTCCGGCGCGAACAAAACTTCGCCAAAATAGCCTACATCAGCGCCGAAGACCGCTGGGAAATCCACATGACCAATGGCATGAGCTATCGTTTGGGATCCAGCGCTCAAAGCCGATTTCAGGATGAGCTGGGAAGCAAGGTTTTCTCATGGCACCTCGACCAAACCCGCGACCTCATCGGACATGCCATCGACTATGAATACGATCGCCTTTCCCAGGTGCTGTACCCTGCCCGTATTTTCTACGGCGGTATGGTTGGTCAGTCCCATCCCTTTGAAATCGAGTTTCATACCATCACCAGAAATGACTATCGTTCCGATTACAATCCTGGGTTCTTGACGGAGATGGACCATCTGGTGGATCAGATCAGCATCATCGTCGATGGTGACGAGCGGCTTCGCTATGACTTCACCTATCTCCCCAGCAGCCTTCGTTCGCGCAGCGACCTCAAATCGATCCAGATCACCGGGACGAATGGCGCACAAGTCGATCGGCAGACCATCACGGTTTCCTACTACAGCAAAGATGACGGATACTCCGGTGATCTCTACCACCGCAATGGCTTTCTCAAGAGCCTTCAGTTCCCCAAGGGCGGAACCATCACCTACGACTACAAGCCTTCCACCCAGTTCTTCAATAGCCAAGGCGACCTCGCCAACCTCCGTCCTCACTATCCCTTGATCGTCGTGAGCGAAGTGACCCAGTCCGACTTCACCGGCCGTAGTGATACGACCCATTATCACTACAGTGACGGGCACTTCTTTTTTGAATCCGTGAATGAGCGCGAGCTGGCTGGATTCGGACGGACAACGGTGACTGACCCCTTGAACCAAAAGACGGTGTACTTCTTCCACCAAGGGGGTGGCTTCGACGGTTCACAACTGGGGGAAGTCCAAGACCATTGGGCCTTGATCGGGCAAATGTACCGCACCGAAGTCTACGACGCTCAAGGAACGCTGACGCAGCGCAGCATCACCCGATGGCAAAAAGATGGACTCGGATCAAAGCGCTTCTTCATCTCCTCCGGCTCCACGCTCACCACTCTTCTCAAGACCCCTCAGCAACAGGCATCACAGGCCACTAGCTCGATCTATGACACTACCAACGGAAACCTGCTGGAGTCCATCGAGTACGGCGAAGTGACCGGCAATGATGACGGGACCTTCACCGATGTGGGCAACGACGACCGAAAAACCGTCATCAGCTACGCCGATAATAGCGCTGACTATTTGTACGCCTTCCCTTCCCGCCAGCAGCTCTTCGACGCTGACGACCAGCTCGTGAGCGAACAAACGACCCTCTACGACGGACTCTCCATCAATCGTGTCCGCTATGGGAATCCCACCAGCGTCATGACCCGACTGCTCGAAGAATCCCGCGACATCACGACCCAAACTTCTTACACCAGCGAAGGCCTTCCGAGCGTCATTACCGACGCGAACGGACAAACAACGACCATCGCCTACGACAGCTTTTCGCTTTTACCAGAGAGCATCACCAACCCGCTGGGGCATGTGACCGAGCTGGAGTACGACTATCTGTTCACTCAAGCGACTCACATCACCGACCCCAACGGTCTGGAAACCATGATCGAACTCGACGGTCTCGGACGGGCCATTTCCCAGCAGATGACTGACCCCAACACTGGCAACCAGCTCGTGACGATGAGCACGACCAGCTATCGGGAAACGAGCTTCCCGCACCGCGTGCTCCACCAAATCCACCTCGATGACCAGACCAGCGCGGACTACTACCAATACCTCGACGGATTCGGACGAGTCATTCAAACCAGAGCTGAAGATGATGGCAACGCAGACCAGTACATCGTGAGCAATACGAAATATGATGCCCTGGGAAGAGCTTTTGAAGTCACCCTGCCGGTGTTTGCTACTGGCACGGCCTATAACCTCAGTCAGGGCTCGAGCATCGTCACCAGCACGAGCTACGATGTCCTCGATCGTCCGGTCAGCATCACCGATGCCAATGGGACGACGACCATGAGCTACGATCGCTGGTCCACCACGATCACCGATGCCCTCGGCAACCAAAAAACCACCGAAACGGATGCCTTCGGACGACTGATCAAAGTCATCGAATACATCGGGACGACCCCTCATCAAACCCACTACCAGTACGACCCTCGCGACCTGCTCACCAAGATCACCGATGCCAACTCAAATGTCCGGCATTTCTTCTACGACAGCCTGGGCAGAATGACTCGGCAAGAAGACCTGCACCAGCCGAGTGATACAGACTTCGGTACTCGCAGCATGACCTACGACGACAACGGCAACGTCCTCACCCTGACCAAAGCCGACGGAGTGGTCATCAGTTACAGCTACGATGCGCTGAATCGACCTCTGACCCAAACCGGTCCGAGCGTCAGCTACACCTACCAGTACGACCAAGGCGCCAACGCCTTGGGCCGTCTCAGCAGCGTCACCGGCCCCGACCACACCTGGTCCGCCGTCTACGACCTCCGCGGCCGCACAACCAGCGAAAGCATCTCCCTTTCTTCTTCCTCGAATTCCCAACTACAACCTACAACCTACCAACTACAAGCTACCCACACCCGCTTCGACCAACCCTCCACCATCACCCACCCCAACGGCCTCGTTCAAACCTATACCTACAACCAGGTCGGGAATGTCAAAGAGATCAATAGCTCCGCCGGAGGCATCATCACTCACATTTCCTATTCTCCGCTGAACCAATTGGAAGCCTTGTCTTATGGCAACGGCCTGCGATCCACTTTCGTCTACGATCCGAATCAGATGTACCGCATGACCGAAAAGCGCACCGCGCCAGCGGCCCTCCCCGTGACCTTTCAAGCACCCGTCGATGGTCGATGGTCCATGGTCGATGGCTTATCCTCCTCCTTACTTTCCCTAAGCTCCTTACGCCCCTTAAGCTTCTTACGACCCTTAAGCTCCTTACGACCCTTCCCCCTCCCCTTCCCTCTCGCCCACGCCCAAGAAACCCCTGAATTCATGTTTGAAATCCTGCCGGTGGAAGAAACCGACGCGACGAGCGTTGAGATCACTGACCCGGACTTTATCCGATGGCATGAGATGGATCTGGAACGAGCACTGAGAGGTGAAGCTCCTCGCCGCTTCCAGAACCCGCTCCGAGACAGCTCCGGTGGAGAAGTCCAAAAACCGGTCACCACCTATACCGGCCCTCTGCCGAGTCGACCGAGTGATAAGCGACAGGTTGCCTTCCAGGCCCGCTACGAAAACACCATGCAGAACCCTGCACGGGCCATGAAGTATCAGCTGATGGTCGAGCAAAACGGAAACCCCATCTGGGATTCAGGACTCATCGATTTAGCAAGTCCATTGTTGCCTGGAGAAGTCACTCCATATATGAGCTTTGACCGCACGCTCCTCAACACGGATCCCACCCTGGAAACCACGTGGAAACTGACCTTCCAGTTGGAAGATGGTCTCATGACCCCGTGGAGCGACGGCCAAGTCTTCTCCAGCGTCGCCCCGGCTCCCACCGCCCCCGCAGTGCAGGAATTACAAAACATCCGCTACACCTACGACGCGGTGGGCAATATTACCCGTCTGGAAGAAACCAGCGGCACCGCCGCCACCAAGACGGCGGAGTATGGATATGATGAACTGTACCGGCTCACTTCATCCACCATCACTGGAACCATTGTTGGTGAGGACTACATTCAGACTCAGAGTTACGACCCAACGGGGAATATTCTCTCCAAGTCTGACCAAGGGAATTACAGCTATTCGCAATCAGGAAAAACGAATCCTCAAGCGGTCACTTCAATTGATGACGGACAAGGCAACAGTAAATCCTTCGCTTATGACGTCAACGGAAATTTGATTCAAGAAGTTCAAACATATTCCGGTGGTACGACCGTTACGAAAAACATCGTCTGGGACGAGCTCGACAGAATCACTAGCATCGAAGTGACGAATGAATTTGGAGCGACCACTACGATGACCTTCGTCTATGACCATACCGGAAGAAGATTGAGCAAAACCGTCACGAACCAGTTCGGGGACGAAACGACGCTCTATCCTTTTGCTGATTACGAAGTGACAGCTGAAGGAAAAACAAAAGTCAGCATCAGTGGAAACTCCATGCACTTGGCGACCGTAGAAACAGATACCGATGATTCAAGCCGAGTCATGTTCTCCCACACAGATCATCTGGGCGGTGGCAATATCCTGACCGATGCCAGTGGAGGACAGGTGCAAACGCTCGATTATTATCCCTTCGGATCGATCAGGGTGGATGAAGAATATCAAGACTTCGACGAAACCAAGAAGTTCACGGGACACGAGTTCGACGACGAGTCCGGCTACTACTACGCCCAGGCGAGGTATTATCACTCGGATATTGGGAGGTTTGTGAGTGGGGATCCGTTGCAGTGGAGGCCGGGGGAGTTGATGCAAAAATTTCAGCAGCAGCCGCAGGCGTTGAATTTTTATAGTTACAGCATGAATAACCCCATTCGGGTAACTGACCCAACGGGAGAAAATGGGATATATTGGGATAATGACTTCAGTCTAACGACAACAAAATACTGGTTAAAAAAAGGAGCTGAGTCAGCATATCGTTTTGGAGAAAAATCAAAAGAAATTGTGGAGTCATTTCTAATTAACCCTGTAGAGACAACGGTAAGCACACTAGCAAGTGAAACATATGTCATAAAAATAATAGAAAAATACCATGAAGGTAGAGATATATCATTAGATATGATAAATATACTAGAGTCAGAAACAATCGAAGAAAATATGGACGCAGGTATAGGACTTTTCGAGAATGCAATAAAAATGATTAATCCGTTACCAACTCCACTAGAACCTGACGATATTGGTATTGAAAAGGCACACTCTAATACACCTTCATTACAATCATCATCTGAAGGACTTCACAATCAATCAATTCAAACGAACAATACAAATCAAACATCACCATTGAATAATGGCGGAGAGCCAACTAGGTACGGTCCGGAAATCCCGGATTCAATTCGTGCCCAAAGATCAAAAAAATAATATCAAATCATAATTTTACCTGCTCGTGAATAAAAAAATTTTATTTAAATCACTCAGATATTCTTTGATTGCTGGCCTTGTATTGGCATTGTTTGTTTTCTTTGTCGGAGAAATACCAAGTTCTATTTACCATGGTGAAGTTGAGATCAACCTAACCAATATTTCAACAATAATTTTAGGCATACTGAATTCGATTTGGAAAGCTGTATTAATGACCTTCGCACTAAGCTCGATTATACAGTTGATCAATTCCAAAAATCAGTATGAAAAAAACAGATTTCCCAGGCAGACAAAACTCATTGGTTATTTTGGATATACAGTATCTTTCGTTTTGCTTGGTACTATCATCTACAAAATCATAGTCATGCCCCTTTTAGTAATGATGAGCGAAGAATATGCAGATGAAAATGTTATGGTTTACATAACTGCTGAGATCATTTCTGACATACTGATATTTGGACTCCTTTCAGTAATTATTTTTAAAGTATCTAAAGCTCTATTCAACAGAAAAAAGTGGAGTATTATACTTTGTACAGTATTTTTTCTTTGGTGGTTGTTCTTGGGCTTCACACAGAATAATTTCATAGTAGTAGTAATTTCAACAGTATTCTTCGTAGCATCCGCAAGTGCAATAAATCACCCATTTTATAATAAAAAATCACTTTAGTTTGCACGAAGTCAAAATTGAGAATTGCCAAGCAACCCGAACTTAAGACAGTTCAGCACTTGATATTCTAAAAAGTGTCACCCCCCCCTCCAAACCCCTCAACACTCGAAATTCTCTTTCAGATTCAATCACACGGGCCTACATTCATTATCATTGGGGGATTCAGTATCTTCTTTCCTGGAAATTAAGCAATAGACCGTATCGAAAAACGTGATCACATTCATTTTAGTCCACGCCTTATATAATTATGAAACTTATGGATAAACAATCTCAATCCTTAATTTCGATTTCGAGACTCATTAAGCAAGTAAGAGGCTTATTTATAGCGAATGTCGTCTTTTCAATGATTAATTTTCTATTTCTTTGCTTCGTAATCTCGCAATTGTATAAACTACAATGATGTCCTCAAATGGATGAAATAAACCATGGCAAGTACCCTGAACTTAGGACAGCTTGTATGCAGGCAGTGAATGTTGGTTGCACTACATTGAGGGAATCTAGTGTAGAAAGAACATATCACCCCCTACCTCCCCTCCAAACTCCTCAACACCCGAAACAAGTACTCACTGCATTCAAAAACAAAGTTCATTGAAATACTTACGGCCTCATTCCAGAGCAACATCCTGACCGACTCCACAGGCGCCCAAGTCCAAACCTTGGACTACTACCCCTTCGGCTCCATACGCATCGACGAGCAGTACCAGGACTTCGACGAAACCAAGAAGTTCACGGGACACGAGTTCGACGACGAGTCCGGGTACTACTACGCCCAGGCGAGGTATTATCACTCGGATATTGGGAGGTTTGTGAGTGGGGATCCGCTGCAGTGGAGGGTGATGGAGTTGATGCAAAAGTTCCAGCAGCAGCCGCAGGCGTTGAATTTTTATAGTTACAGCATAAATAGTCCAATTGTAATGATTGATACAACAGGTGAATCAACTACAGATTTTGGGGTAAAATTGTCTGCAAAATTTCCGTTTATAGGATCTGTATCAGTTTCGATTGGTTTGGCTTTTGGTGATGATATGAGCAAGGGGATTATCTTTTCTGGAAATGTTGAGAGAAATAAGGGTACAGAACTTAAGAGCCTTCTACCAAAAGGTGAAGCATCGTTATATGCGCGCGTATCAAATCAAAATGATATTGAAAATCTATCTGGTAAGTCGATAAATTATGGTGGCTCTAATTGTATTTCAGGAGTTTGTGGAGGCATCACTAAAGGATTCGATCCAAATGAAAATCAATTGGATGAAAACATTTATAAAGACGTTACTTTAGAGGCAGGGTTGGGTGCTGGAGCTGATTTATCAGTTGGGGGTGAATACTCTAAAGTTTTTGAAATTGAACCTTCACAATTTAATCCATCAAGTACAATGATAAATGCTTGGACTGTAAATGATAATGGAAGCATAAATCGACTTAACATTGGAACAAATCCAGATGCCCCCATACCAGGGAATAAAGAAAGAGTTGATCCAGCAAATACAATCAAACTAGACAGAAAGTAATTTATTTATGATATGAAAATTACCAATAGAGTGCTGATTTATTTAATTATTGTAATTGCATTTGGTTTTTATATTGCTGTTCAAATGCACTCTTTTCTCTTTAATGCGCTAACTGTGAGTGAAATTGAGTTAATATACATTGAAAATCTCTTAGACCTAGAAAGTTTTCAACCATTAAGTGAAGAAAAATCGAAAATATTGACAAAATTTGTATCAGATTTGAAATTTAAATCTAAGGGCAAGGGTGAATCTGGGAAAGAAATAGCCAAATTATACTTCATAAATCACTATGGCAGTGAAATTAAGTTCAGCTATGTGTCTTTAAAAGAGGGTATATATGCTCTCAAAACTAAGAACGCACTTTTCCCACTGATCTCAACATTAACTGTGAATCAGGCTAAATCCTTTAATGAATTACTTGGGATTCAAATCGCAGAAAAAGCCGAAAAAGTAGATTATAATTCAAATTAAGCATGAAAAATTTTCTTCAAAAAATAACATCTGAACAAGCTTCCAGAATTATATTGATATTACTCTTCCTTGCCTCCCTGATTGTAGCTTCTGAATGGAAAGTAGGTGAAGAGTATCAAAACCCTTACTCGATTGTAAAAATTGTAAGCTACTTATATGACGAGAAGCACCAATCTTTGAGAAATATTGGTTATGGATCAGGTGTTGTAATCAATCAAAAAAATCAGATTCTGACGAACTTTCATGTTGTGAGTGATGAAGATACAACCCGTCCTGCAGACATATTTGAGGTTTGCTATTCAGAAGACCTAAGACAAGTGCCAGATTGTTTGTATTCTGCAACTCTTGTTTCATATGAAGAAGATCATGATGCGGCTCTCCTTCAACTAGTCGAAGGAGAAGTTCCATTCCCAACTTTTCCAAAATTACCTATCTCAAATAAAAAACCACTAATAAGTGAAAACATTAAAGTAGTGGGGTTTCCCGATATTGGTTATGAAACACTCACCGTCACCTCAGGTACAATTAGCGGATTTTCAAAAGATAACCGAGGAAATTGGACAAAATTTGACTCAAAGACCAGTTATGGTGGATCAGGTGGAGCTCTCCTAAATGAAAAGGGTGAGCTCATCGGAATAGCAACTATGGTGAACTCTTCTGATCTTGATTCACTTGGATATTTTAAGCCAATTGATGAAATTGATGATTTTATTTCAGAGAATGAAAATAGACTTCCTTCCATAAATCAAAAAGCCCTGGAGGAGATAAGAAGAAAGATTGGACTCGAAAGTTTCGATTCTGGCGAAAACGAGTATCACCATGACAATCCAGAATTTGAAATAAGTTTAGGAGATAAATGGCTTATAAAATGGATCGGAAGAGTAGATGATAACTCACTAGAGCTAAAACATAAGTATGAACCTATAACAATTGGGATGAATTTTTTTGAATTTAATCAAGTGCCAGCATTTGAAGATTTCAAGAAAGAAGTTGCGAACTATATGGATGAATCGAGTCTTGTCTACAGTTTTTCAAGTGATGATGAGTATGAATTTGCAGGTTCAAGCAACTACGGAAAGGGGGTAGTAAGAATAATTGGAAATTTTGGAGCCGACATTTACTGGTATTCAGATATTAACATCCAATCGAGTTCTTCAAGGGTAGAAGAGTGGCATAAAGACTTTTTAGATTTGGTAAGTTCTATAAAAGCAGAATCAAGCGAACAAATAGTCATAAATACGTTTGATCATCAAGCTTCTGGAATGAGGTTCCCCATTCAATTCCCCTGGTATGCTAGACTGTACGAAATGAACCGGAATAGTGTTGTTCTTTACCGATCAGGAAATAGTAGTCTTAAAATTTCGATTTACCATAACGATTTGAATGAAAAGAGTTTAATAAATACGGATCAATTTTTTGATAATCAAGTAACAAATCTTTCGCAAGACCTGGATGACTTTTCATTAATTGAAAAAAGAAAAATAAGAATATATGGACTGAACGCCTATCGTGCTGTTTACAGTTATCGTTCTGGAAGAAGGGAGGTCGTCGAAAAACTTGATCGAATCTACATGGATGGTGAAAATGCCCAAGAAATAAGTACTTATGTAAGGAGTACAAAAGATAACCAAAAAGTAGATTTTGCCATTTCTGAAGAGTTCATGAGATCTATTTCAATCAATAGTCAATGAAAAAATCATTTACAAAAGAAGTACTGTCGAGATTTCATAAGATGTCCAAGTCATATTGGGAACTTATAATAGTCCTAACAATATTTACAACCATAACAGATTTCATTTTTGAGTGGTTAATCTATAGATACAGCGAAAGTATATCAGTGGGGATATTGATGATTTTTTTAGCAAGCATATGGTCACTCATTTTAACAATCGGATTTGTCAGAATGATTTTCAATGAAAAAAGGCATGTTTCAATAAGGGAACTGCTTATGTCGACTCGGGAAGACTTTGGAAGAATAACAATCAGTATGCTGCTGATAATGACTGCCCTGTCACTATCTTTTATTATACCAATTGTAGGTCTCTATTTGGCTTTCAGGATACAGTTCTGCTTTTATTATCAAATTGATCGAAGGGAATATTTTATGTCATCAGTCAAAGAATCAATCCAGCTCACAAGAGGCAATCTAGTTAAACAGATTGGGATATGGTCAATGGTCATTCTCACATACTTTTTACTACTTTTCCTGATCATCAAATTGCCCGAAAATCTCATTAAATTTGACCTTGCATACGCGGATTTAATTCACGGAAAACTGAATTCAGGTGTTGTTTACTTTTTTCTCAACACAGGCATAAATCTGACCATATATTTAACTATTCTTTTGCATTTGGTTATGTACTTGCAGTTGCAAGAGGTTAATGTTGCAAGCAACTCAAATTTAGAAATAACAAAACCCTCGCTGAAGGAAAAGCAGGCGACCTAACATCCTTCAAAAAGATGAAGTTAGAATAGTCCCCTCACTCCCCTCTGGCAGGCACCCCGAACTTAGGACCACTACGACCTCATCGGCGGAAAATAACCAAGTAAGAAAAACCTTCAAAAAAGAGGCAGGAATAGTTGGCTCCTCTCCACTTTCTTCTGCCCCATCCATCTGCTATCTTTGAGGTGTCTCTTTATGAAAATATGTCCATCTCCCTCCCCATCACCGTCGACAAATCGCACCTCATCACCATTGGCGAAAAACTGTATCAGGAAGGGGTTGAGCTGATTCGCGAGCTAGTGTGCAATGCCTATGATGCCGATGCCATGAATGTGTGGGTGGAAATCGAGCCGTACCAGATCAAAGTCCGGGATGATGGCAGCGGAATGGACCTGAGCGGACTCAAGCAGTATTTGACGATCGGCTCAGAAGAAAAGATCAACAATAGCACTTCTCCGAAGTTTGGCCGCCAACGCATCGGCCAGTTCGGGATCGGCAAATTCTCCGTTTTTTCCGCGGCGGAAGTGTTCAAAGTCACCACCCAAAAAGACGGGTTCGCGGGTCAACTGGTATTCGACCGCTTGCTCTGGCGAGAACTCGAAAACTGGAATGTTCCCGTCCACGAGCGAGACTTCGACCCCATGCTGGGCAACGGTACGACGGTGACACTGGAGCGGATTAAAAAAACCTTCAGCACCCAACAAGTCGAAAAAGCCATTCGTGAACGAACCCCGCTGAAAGCCAGGCACTTCCAAGTCTTCCTCAACGGCAAAAAAGTAGAGCCCTATCACATCCCGGGAAAGAATTTTCCGGTGCACGAGGAGACTGAGTTCGGCATTATCAGCGGAACAATCATCATCCCCCACTTCAGTCAAAAAATCGCTGAACCCGGCATTGAAATCACCGTGAAAGGGGTCATGATCCGGCGTGAGACCTTCGGGCTAGAGCACTCCCATCCCACGCTTGCCAATCGCATCACCGGTTCTATTGCCGCCGATTTTTTGCCCGTCACGAGTGACCGTGGCCGGTTTATCATCGACAGCGATCCCTACTTCCAGTTTCAGGAGGCCATGTCCCATGTGATTCGAGGGGTCATCAGAAACATCAAGGAAGAGCAACAAATCAAAGCCGATAAAAAGGCCGACAAGGTCCTCCGTGAAGCGATGCGATCCATGAGAAAGGCCCTGCGCAGAAATGATAAATTGGCTCCCTTCACCGGCAGCTCTCCCGTCAAAGACTCGCTGCCGTCCGACACCCTGCTGGGGATGAGTTCGGAGAGGGGGCAAGACTCCAATGTCTCTCCATCCACTCCCGATGAGCTTTTCAACCGGCATCGCGAACATCAAGGACTCCAACCAGCTCCCCAGTCATCAGCCCAAAAAGAACCAAAAGTTCGTCAGGTCCGAGTAAAGATGAGCGAGGGAAGGATCCTGAACGCCCGAAAAATTCAGGTGGGAAGCCTGGACATCGCTTGCAGTTTCGTGGACCTTGGCGAGGACTCACCGGAGCATATTAACGAAAACGGCGTGATCATTATCAACAGCTCCCACAAAATGTATCGGAGGGTCCAAAAAAAAGAAGAACTGCTGACGGAATACATCCTCCGTCTCATCGCTCAGGAACTTTCCCGCCAGCATTCCCCTTACGATAGCGCGAAGGCCTTCGAGCTGATGAACGAGCTCCTAAGAGACGCGGTGTAGGACTTGTTTTTCAAATGATTTGAAATACTAAAAAAATTAGTATAAAATGAGTATATAAATATCTTACGATTATGGCTACTATTACCGTTCATATCGACGAGAAACTAAAAAAATCGGTGGCAAAGACAGCTAAAAAGCAGGGAATCACCCTCACTTTTCTGGTGAATCAACTTTTTAAAGCATATCAGGAAGATCGAGTAGGCTTTGGAGTGATCACCTATGACGATGAGATAGAGAGTTTATCGAGAGAATTGGACGTTTTAGCGAAAAAGAAGCTCAAAGGAAAAAAATTCCCTCCGCTTGAAGATCAACTTGTTGACCTATGACCTATCAATTCAGAATTCTCGAGTGTTTTAATGATCAACTAAAGCCATTTCTAAAGAAATTTCCGCGTTTTAGAGATGATTTGATAGAATCGCTCAAATCCTTCAACAAAGAGTCAGCAATTGCACTTGGAAACGGGACCTACAAGTACCGCATTCGTTCTTCAGATCTCAAAAAAGGAAAAAGTGGGTCATTTCGCTGCATAGTCTATGTTTTAGAACTCGAACTGCTCCTGGTGCCGATCGCCATCTATTTCAAGTCTGATCATGAAAATTTCTCCCGTGAAGAAGTGAAATATGCCCTTAGAAAAGCAATCGTTGAAATGAATGAATGGTAATCCCCTACCTCCCCTCCAAACTCCTCAACACCCGAAACACCTTCGGATCCACATTCACCACCTTTTCCTGTCCGGGAACACTGGCCACCATCGTCCCTGTGCCGAAGTTCGTTGTGAGGCTGAGGCGTGATACCCCGCGGACGACCTCGACATACGCCTTCCACTCGCGGTTGCCGATCACATAGCGGGACAAAGGCTCCTTGGCTTCAAACGGTGAACTTTGTCCTGTGAAGTAGCTTAAAATCAGCAGCTGGCTGCCATCTTCTCGCTTCAAGATCAAGGTCTGAAGATTATTGTCCAGGCTCTTTTCGAACTGCAGGCCGGCGTGATGCAGGAATGAAAAGCGAAGGTTGAGATCCTCGAAGCGCATGAGGTCCTGCTGGCCCACGGAGTACCCTTCCCGGGCTTCGGAGACACAATCCTGGTCGCCGCCGCAGATCGACTTGATGGCATATACCATGGACTTATTTTCGCCTAAATACACCAGGCTCTGGTCTCTCAACTCGCCCTTCCGCTCCAACTCGGTCCAAACCTCCGGATAAAACACATGGACCTCCCCCGACGCAGAGTCCTCTCCAGAAATAAGATAGGTGTCATGGCTGCTGGCGGCCGTACCCTTCCCAAGCTGCAGAATCAGTGAATCCTCAGAGGTGGCGCGAATACCGAGGCCATCAGAAGGCACAAATCTTCCAAACATGCTGGCCTCCGGATGTTCATCGAGAAAGGCGAGGCGGGAGAGGAAAGCCGCAGCCTGAGCCCGACTACAGGTTTCATAGGGAAAAAACCATTGGTCAGTGAAAACGAATCGGTATTGTTCCCCTCTCTTTTCCACGACATTCTTCTCGGAAAAAAAGCGGACATAGGGCTCAAACCATACGGCAGCATTCGCCTGGACGGAGACCTTTCTCGCGCTAAGAAGAATCTTAGAAATTTCAGCAATATTGAGCGGATTCCCAGGTTTAAAAGTACCATCTGGGTAGCCTTGCACCCAGCCCTGGTCAAAGGCGTAGAAAATGAAGGGAGCAAACCAGGCGTCCCGATCAACGTCGGAGAGAAGCCGCTTGGTGGGATTGGATTGGTCGTCCTTCAGGAGTTGCGCTTTGAAAACCTTGTAAAAAGCATCGACTTTTTCCTGGGTGGTGCGAGATAAGACCAGGACCTTCAGAAACTCCGCTCGGTTGATCACCTGGTTCGGCTTAAAAACCACCACGCCATTTTCTTGGTACCCGCCAAAGATCTTTCGTTCGGCAGCCTGGGCGATCTCCGGATTGAGCGGATGGGCAATGGTATCGGAAAACCCTCTCGTTTTCTGGAGGCTTTCAAGGAGTTGTTCAAAGACCTCAAGAGTGCTTCCCAGAGACAGGATCGTCACGGTTCGCTGCTGGGAAGGGAAAATGAAAGCCCTCCGAGGCTGATTATCGACAAAGGAAACCCCGATCACCTCGATGCCCGTCACCCCGAGCAAGTCCCGATTGACCAACTGCTGGGCATTGATCGTCCGCAGCTGCACTCGTTCCAGGACCACCGGCAGCGCGTCGGAGGAAATCGATATTTCAAATACAATCGATCCATTTTGTTCGATCTGGACGACCTTCTCTTCCGTTGGCGACCTATTCTCAGCACTGACATCGCGAATGGTGTACTGGTCGGGAATGCTGAAGAGCAGACCAGTTTGGTCTTCGTAGTAGGAAGTCGCGGCAGCAGTTGGGATCACAAGGAGCGTGAGCAGCAGCGCGAGTGAGGTGAGGAGGGTTTTCATGTAAAGGTTGTGATGTAGATAGAATGTTCCCATTCAGACTCTTTCTCCCCCATTCCGACTGGAGTGGAAGGTTAGCCCAGGAGGTAGACGCAACGGAGGAGTCCCTCCCGCATTCCCTGCCAAGGGATTCCTCCACTACATCCCACCCCAGAGCCCCCTCAGTTTCGGTCGGAATGGGAGGAGGTGTTGTTTCCCATTCCGACTGGAGTGGAAGGGAGCCTAGGAGGTGGACGCAACGGAGGAATCCCTCTCGCATTCCCAGCCAAGGGATTCCTCCACTACACCCCACCCCAGAGCCACCTCAGTTTCGGTCGGAATGGGAACAAAGGAGTCTAATGTCGGAATGGGTGGAGGGTTATTTCCCATTCCGACTGAAGTCGAGGGTGAATTTAGGTAGGGACGAAACGGAGGAATCCCTCCTCTACTTTTTTAGCAATTTGATTCATACCAATCTCCCGCCAGATCTTTCCAGCTTGGGTTGAGACTTGCAATGAGCGTTTCCTTTTTCTCTCGCCGCCACTTCTTCAACTGGGTCTCACGTTCAGCCGCATCATGGATGTATTGGTATTCTTCAAAATACACGAGTTTTTTGCAATGGTACTTCTTTGTAAATCCTTCTCGTACTTCGTTCTTGTGTTCACTGACCCGATGCATTAGGTTCGATGTTACGCCGATATAGAGTGTGCCACTCGTACTTGCCATAATATAGACAAAAAATTGGTAATTCTTTCTCATGTGATTCTTTTTTTATTCATCTATTTCTCCCATTCCGACTGGAGTGGAAGGGAGCCCGGGAGAGAGACGCAACGGAGGAATCCCTCCCGCATTCCAGCCAAGGGATTCCTCCGCTACACCCCACCCCAGAACCCCTCAGCTTCGGTCGGAATGGGAACAGGGGCGAGCCAAGGGATTCCTCCGCTACACCCCACCCCAGAACCCCTCAGCTTCGGTCGGAATGGGAACAGGGGCGAGCCAAGGGATTCCTCCGCTACACCCCACCCCAGAACCCCTCAGCTTCGGTCGGAATGGGAACAGGGGCGAGCCAAGGGATTCCTCCGCTACACCCCACCCCAGAACCCCTCAGCTTCGGTCGGAAT
>JBFWVJ010000001.1:281217-380656 GCA_050246795.1 Candidatus Altimarinota bacterium | reverse complement strand
TACTTCAATGAAAAACGTCCCCAAAAATCCAAACATTTTCTTCCTCCTCTCCTATTCGGAATCCTGAAATTCCAGCTCACAAAACAAAAACTCAACTACGGTGTCCTAAATGTCTGTAATTAGTTCACAGTCATCTATGACAAAAGTCAACTCCGTGTTCAAAGGCCTATCAGAAGGAGTATCATTAAACATACACTTTATGACTTTCCGCCACTCCATTTCATTGAATCCTCAACACCAGAAAGTATCATGAAAAAAGCCAGCACTACCTCCTAATATTCCCTCATTATGAAGAAACTTCTTGCCGCCATCACCTTTGTCGCCGGGGCCGTTTTTGGCATGTTCTTTTCCAGCAAAAAAGGCGATGATGTTCGCCGAAAGGTCAGCACCAAGAAATCCGGAGAAGAAAAAGCGGAAGTCGTCGCCGAAGAAGCCAAAGAAATGGCGAAAAATTTTTGGAACACCGTAAAAGGCCCCTTAGAAAAATTTGGAAAGAATGTAAAAAAAGAAGCCGAAAAATATGGGAAAGAGTACGGCCACCAGGCCAAAGACAAAATCGACGAATGGAAGGATAAGGCCGTCAAAGAAATCAAGCGCGATGCAAAAATCGCCAAAAAAGAAATCGGAAAAGCCGCCAAATCAGCCAAAAAAACAGCCACCAAGAAAATGAAGCAGGTGAAGAAGAAATTGAAAAAATAACCGAAGACGAGAATCGATCTTCTCACCTCAATGCATCAATCATCAAATAAGAAGGCGAGGATAGCCACCCTCGCCTTCTTATTAATTTATTTCTCAAATTCCTCTACCAGTCTTTCCAACAACCACTTCTTCATCGCCTCATGAAATCCAAGCGGACTCTTTTTTAATTCCGTGATGTCCTCAGGAGTCGGCATTTTGACCATCAGAACTTCGGGAAGCACCTTATTCCCCATCTTGATCTTTCCTCTTCCAATTCCCACAACACTCCCCGCATAGCGAACAGAGTTGAAAAGCGAAGCAAAGTTCTGACGTGCATGGGTCTTACTATACACTTGCATAATGAAGGAGTGGCTATTTGTACAAAATGTAATCAGAACATAACACCCCTTCTCGAGACAAACAAGATCATGAACAATGAACAATGAACAATGAACAATGAACAATGAACAATGAACAATAAACAATAAACAATAAACAATGAACGATGAACGATGAACGATAGACTTCCCTCCTAACGAAGCTAACTTCCTAAAAAGCTAAGTCTCTAAAAAGCTACCACCTACCAACTAACCCCCACCCCCGTCAACCACAATTGACACAGAAGAAAGATTATTTCACAAAATTTTCTAGTATTAAAAACGCGATTTTGCTATATTTGGGCGCGAAATCCATTATTTTTAACACCTTTCTCCATGGTCCCTCTCTATGCCGCCCTTTTGGCAAGTCTGCTCGGACTGATCGCCGCTCTTACTTTCAATTCCATCATCAAGAAAAAACCGACTGGAAATGAAAAAATGACCCATATTAGTGAACAAATCGCCACTGGTGCGATGGCCTTCTTGTCGCGTGAATACCGCATGCTGGCAGTCTTTGTCGTCGTCGTCGCCATTATCCTCGGCATTTTCCTGGACAAACCCGGAACAGAATTAAATGAAGGCCTCTACACCGCTCTTACCTTCGTCGTGGGTGCGCTTTGTTCAGCCGTAGCCGGATTCTTCGGAATGAAAACTGCTACTGCTGCCAATGTGAGAACCACTGAAGCCGCTCGAAAGAGTTTGACCGCCGCTCTGCGAGTGGCCTTCAACTCAGGTGCGACCATGGGGCTTTCCGTGGTAGGACTTGGACTTCTCGGACTGACGGGAATGTACTACCTCCTCAACCAATCACTGGGAATCGAAACCGCGTCCGTCCTGGACCTCCTGACGGGATTCGCTCTGGGAGCCAGCTCGATCGCACTCTTCTCTCGTGTAGGAGGAGGGATCTATACCAAGGCAGCCGATGTGGGAGCTGACCTCGTTGGGAAAGTCGAAGCCGGAATCCCTGAAGACGATCCAAGAAACCCTGCCGTGATCGCTGACAATGTTGGCGACAACGTTGGTGACGTGGCCGGAATGGGAGCCGACCTGTTTGAATCCTATGTCGGATCTATTATCGCCGCCATGGTCATCGGCTACACCACCTTTGAAATGAATGGGATTTACTTACCACTCACCATTGCTGCCGCGGGGATCGTCTGCTCCATCATCGGCACCTTCTTCGTCCGAGCTAAAAGTGAAAAACATATTCACACTGCCCTCAAAACAGGGCTTTTCGTAGCCTCTGGCCTCATGCTGGTTGCCGCTTATTTCTTAAGCCAGTATTTCTTGGCCGCGGATGGACTAAACGTTTTCATAGCCCTCGTAGCCGGACTCATCGTAGGCATCCTGATCGGACTCATCACCGAGTACTACACTTCTTCCGAACGAAGTCCAGTGCAACAGCTCGCTAAGTCATCTGAAACCGGCAGCGCGACGAATATTATCGCCGGCCTGGCCCTCGGATATAAATCCACCGCCTTGCCAGTGATCTGTATCGTCATCGCCATTTATATCAGCTACACCTTCGCCGGACTGTACGGAATCGCCATCTCAGCAGTAGGAATGCTCTCAACCCTGGGAATTTCCTTGGCCATCGACGCCTACGGACCCGTGGCTGACAATGCGGGAGGGATCGCGGAAATGGCCGAACTCGGACCAGAAATCCGCAAACGAACCGATGCTCTCGATGCTGCTGGAAATACCACCGCTGCTATTGGGAAAGGATTCGCGATCGGGTCAGCCGCTCTCACCGCGCTCGCCCTCTTCGCCGCCTACGCCACTTCAGCGAAATTGGAGAGCATCAACCTGGTTGATCCGAATGTCATCATGGGACTCCTGCTCGGAGCCGTTCTGCCATTCATCTTCTCTGCCATGACCATGGGAGCCGTTGGCCGTGCCGCCTTCGCGATGATCGAAGAAGTCCGCCGACAGTTCCGAGAAATCAAAGGTCTGCTCCAAGGGACAGCTCAAGGTGACACCGCTCGATGTGTGGATATCTCCACCAAAGCCGCTTTGAAAGAAATGATCGCGCCTGGTCTCATGGCCGTCATCTCCCCTGTCCTAGTCGGATACCTGCTCGGTACCGCAGCCCTCGGAGGACTCCTCGCGGGATCTCTTTGCTCCGGGATCATGCTCGCCATCTCTATGGCGAACTCCGGAGGGGCTTGGGATAATGCCAAAAAATACATCGAAGCTGGACACTTAGGCGGTAAAGGATCTGATACCCACAAAGCCGCTGTCGTGGGCGACACGGTCGGTGATCCCTTCAAAGACACCTCTGGCCCATCCATCAACATCCTCATCAAGCTCATGACCATCGTGAGCCTCATCTTCGCCGGAGTCCTCTCCACCAATGGGATTCTCTAGCATTCCTCACTAAAAAAACCCTTCTCACATGAGAGGGGTTTTTTAGCAATTCATCATAAAAGAGACCGGGAAGAATCAAGAACTATAAAGGCTGATGAAAATACCTATCTGATGAGGAGGAAAGTGGCTTTATCAAAACATCGCCGACCTGAGTTCTAACCTCCACCCTCCCAGCAATAATCTGATCCAATACCGCCTTCTGAGCATCAGATAAATTCAACATTTCTAATTGGCTCCTCGTGAGAACAACCATCTCTGGTTTTTTTGGAGGCACACTTGATGGCGGCGTTTTTGGACGCAATCTCTCTATACGGTCTTCAAGGCTTTCTGATGGATTCATAGGGTGAAAAAAGGACCTAAATTTTAATCGAGCTTTACGCTGATCAAAGCAATTGATGTCGAAAAATAGCGACAACAAAGGACATATCAATTTTCTAATGACCGTCTGATTGAAAGGCAACACCCTGTTGAGAATCGTTTGAAAAACGAAGAAGGGCGTTGGGGTCAGCAACACCGGAGGCTTTAGGAGCCGTTGAATCGGAAACGACATGAAGTCTCTCTGAAGACGTAAGAACGACACCAAGCTTTTGCTTGATGAGAGCTAACTTCCTTCGCCACTCCTTTAACTGATCCTCTTCCGTAGGAGTCAACGGCTTCACTTGCTGAACCGTATCGATAATGGCTTTTTCAAGAGCGGCTGCTTCTTTTCTGAGTTCTGACATACATGAAAAATAAGAAGAATTTGAACAAGTATATTCCTCCAAACAGAGCAAAGCGAATGCCTCCTGTTGTAAATGTCCGTCAAAATGAATCACTCCCCATCCAATAGCACTCCAAAAGTCTGAAAAAGGATTTTGATATCCATCCAAATCGACCAGTTTTCGATGTAGTAGACATCCAGTTTTACCTCTTTTTCAAAGTCCAACTTGCTGCGTCCGGAAATCTGAGCCAATCCCGTCACCCCCGCTTTGATCGCCAAAACCTTGCGGTGGTGCTTCTCATACTGGGCAATTTCCTCCGGCAGGTGCGCGCGAGGACCCACCAAGCTCAATTCTCCCTTGAGGACATTCCAGAGCTGCGGCAGCTCATCCAGCGTGGTTCGGCGAAGAAATCGGCCGAATTTTGTGACCCGAGGATCGTTTTCGATCTTGAAGAGAGGGCCTTCACGCCTGTTTTGAGCGAGTAACTCTTTTTTCAGCTGATCTGCGTTCACCACCATGGAACGAAACTTCCACATGTAAAACTCCCGATTTCTGGAAACCCTCTTGCTCTTGTAAAACACCGGTCCCCGATCACCGAGCTTGATCCCCAGCGCGATGGTTAAAAATACGGGTGACAACACCATCAAACCAATGCTCGATCCAAGGATGTCCGTGGCCCGCTTCACCACCTTGGCCCAGCCGTCGATCGCGGATGACCGAAGCGTAATGATGGGAATATCCTGCACAAAATCAATTTCCGTATTCGTACGCTGTACTTCAAGCATATCCGGAATAAATCGATACTCGAGGTGATTGAGCTGGCAAAACTCGACGATTTCAGCCGCGTTCTTCACATGAGAGACCTGGACGACTTCATCGATTTCCTGCTGATTCACGATCTTTTCCAAATCCTCATATTTTCCCAATAACTTCAATCCGTCATCAGTTCCTGGCTTATCCGATAATTTCCCTACCAATCGGAAACCAAGGGCTTCCTTCCAGATCTCTGACAGTTGCTTAAGAATGGCTCCTTCACCGATAAAAAGCACTCGACGAAGCCCGATCTTTCGGCGCCAAAAGGCGTGCTGTACGAACCGAAGGACCAAGCGAAAAAAGAGCATGAACGCTATCGCCAGCACAAAGGAAATCCCCAGAATAAATCGGGAAAAGAAGTGAACCCCAACCAAAAAGAAGTACAAAATAATGATCGTATAAGCCGCTCCTGTCAGCGTCAGCATGCGCCGCAGCTCCTTTCGAAAACGATAGGATTTCTTGAGACTGTACATCCGCTCCCAGGCAAAGATGGCAACGACCAACAAACCAGCCTGAACACTAAACCAAAGAAAGTCATGAAGAGGCAGCAGCAAGGGCTCTTCCAACCCAACCGAAGAAATCAATTCGGGATGCGCTCGCAGGGAATACGAGAAAAGAAAAGCTAACACCACCGACAAAAAATCGAAGGGAATTCTGAGCAACCGAAGAATGATTTCAGCTTTTTTCATAATTCAAATTTTGCCCGTAGATCATACCATGGGTTAGGTTGGAGTTTGTAGGTGGTAGGTTGTAGAATATCACATGCTATAAGCCTATTCCCCTCCTCCTACTAACCCTACAAACCCTTCCCCTTGAAAGCCATCATCCCCATCGCCGGCCTCGGCACCCGCCTCCTTCCCTTCACCAAGGTGATCCCCAAAGCCATGCTCCCCGTACACAATAAGCCCTGTGTGCAGTGGATCGTGGAAGAACTCAGCGAAGCGGGCATCAATGAAATTATTTTTGTGTACTCCAAAGGACAGGAAATGGTAAAAGAATACTTCACTGAAAAAACCTGGTACGACCACCAACTTGGCAACCGTGGACACGACCACCACGTCGAACATTTAGAAAAGATTCGAAACCTGGCTCAATTCCACTTCGTCGAGCAGCACGAACAACTCGGTGACGGCCACGCCGTGCTTCAAGCACGAAAACTCATCCCTGAGAACGAACCCTTTTTGGTCTTCTTCGGCGACTGCCTCTACTCCGGCGAAAACGTCGTTGGAAAACTCCAAGAAAAATATGAGGAAACCAATCATTGCATCCTCGCCACCCAAGAAATAAATCCAGAAGAAGCACACCTCTACGGCATCGTCACCGCAGACGAGTCCGGAAAAATCGAAACGATGATCGAAAAACCCTCTCCTGAATTCGTACAGACGCGATTTATCGCGTCTCAATCTCTACCGCAGGCGATCATCGGAAGATACTTGCTCTCGCCGACCATCTGGCCCCATCTCGAGCAACACCATGCTGCCAGCGGCGAAATCAGGCTGATCGACGCTTTAAAAGAACTTCAAGCTGATGAAGCCGTCTACGAAGTACAGCTGAATGGGACCTGGCTGGATACCGGAACTTTAGAAGGGATTCAAAAGGCGACGGAGTATGTAAAGAATGAAAAGCATTGATTTTTCATCAAAAATTGCATACAATTATTATGCAAAATAATCACACCATTATGACTGCACGGACGACCCTCAGCCTCGACAAATCCGACCTGGAAAAACTAGAAAAGATCGTAAAAAAAGAACAGTATCGATCACTTTCGGCAATGATGAAAGAAATCATCGCGCACTTTCTGGCGGCACATGAAAAAAAACAAGAGTATGAACAGATGGCAAAAGCATACCAACAGTACCAAAAAAAGACTTCTCACAAAGCATTTGCGGAGATTGAGGAAGCTGCCCTTTCAGATCTCATTCACCGTCCATGAACCAAGAAGTACGCCAAGGAGAGATCTGGTGGATTGATCCAACACCAAAGATGGGCCGTGAACAACGAGGCCGACGCCCAGCGCTCGTCATCCAAAACGACATCGCCAACACCTACTTGGACACCACGATCATTGCCATCATCTCCAGCTCTGGCTCGGTAAACATGCCAGAAATGGTTCCTTTAGGAAAAAAAGAAGGGCTGACAACACAAAGCCATGCTGACTTCGCTCAAATCTTCACCATCGACAAGCAGCGCCTCACAAAAAAAGCAGGAAAAATCACCACGGAAAAATGGGAAATGGTGGAAAAGGCACTCCGAAGGATCTTTCTCAAGACCCTGCACTAACCCCTCCTCCCTACCCCCTTCTGATTCTGCCGAATATCGAGCTGCGAACCCGAACCCTTCACATAAGAGTTTTCTTCGATGTCCTGAGCTATATTGAGCTCCGCCCCGATCATGGAGTTCGAGCCAACCTTCACTCCCGGCATAAACGAGCTATTGACCCCGACCCGAATATTGTCACCGGTAATGAGGCCGAGCTTATTTCGCCGAGAATCAACCTTCTCTCCACTCACCATCACCGAAATATCTCCTTCATCGAGGCGAAGATTTCCTGTCACCGTCCCGGAACCAAACGAAACATTGGAACCAATGATCGAATCCCCCACATAGTTCTTGTGCGTCCACACTTCATCCTGGAGCAGCGATCGCGCTATTTCCGTAAACGAACCAGCAACGCATTTCTCCCCGAGCGAACTCCCACGAACCAACGCAAAATTCCCCACAATCGAATCCTTGCCAATATAAGCCGGTCCATTTATCACCGAATGATCAAACACGCGAACCCCTTCCTCGATCACTACCTTGCCATTGACCACTGCCGTAGGAGCGATTTGAGCTTTTTTAGAAACAGAACGTTCAATTTTTTCTAAATAAAATTCCATCAACCGAAGCAAATGCCACGGATACTTCACCGCCTGCCAAAAGCCATCATACCCCAAAACTGAATACTTTTTTTGTTCGTCAAAAAGCTTTTGTAAAGCTCTTTCATACAAGTCGTCGGGCGGGGGAATTTTCTCCCCTTTTAAGGGGCCCGGGGTGGAAGGGACGACTTCATCTAAGGCTTTATAAAACGCCTTCACATCCCGATGCACATGGATGACCAAGTTCACCAAATCAGAAGGTTCATTCCCCTCTCCCGGTTTTTCAACGATGGTACTCACAAAACCCTTCTCATCTAACTTCAAATACCCACCAGGAAAATACCTCGTCACCTTATACCCAACAAAAAACCCCGCATTGTCTTTTTCGTTCTCCGTTTTACGTTTTACGTTCTCCCATAAACCATCCTCCACTACATCATTACTGCTCACCACCATGATCTGATCTTCATTTATCACCGCCTCCCTCGCCGCCTCCATCGCCCCCTTCATCCCCGCCTGCAAATCAGTTTGTTCCACGACTTCGATCTGCATCCCCTCAACTTGCACGTGCTTCAATTTTTCAAGGTTCATCGCATTCCCCACGATTACAAGCTGATCAAAACCAGCCTTCTTCAAAGCTCCCAACTGCCACTCGATGAGCGTCTTTCCACAGATCTTCACAAAACACTTGTCCGCAATCGGCTTGACCCGCTTGCTCTGGCCTCCGGCAAGAAGAATGGTTTTCATAGAAAATGAATTCTCACAAATTATACCTCAAAAAAGCCTAAAAAAGCATTCCGAAAGTGGATTTCAGAGGATGAGGAAGAACAACGCATAAACAAAAAAGATTGGGGTTTGGGGGAAAAACAGCGTCTGATTCCTTATCGTAGAAACCAAAGTCCCTAGACGCGCTTTTCCCCCAATGGTTTTTTGGTTCTTTTTTGCCATCAAAAAAGAACAATTCCCCTAGCACACCACACCAGAAAAATTGATAATGATACGACAAGACACTACACTCATTCCTGTTAAACCCTCTTAACCAAACCTATGGAACTCTTCATCTCCCTCCTGATGATCATCGGCCTGGTTGCCGTGGTCGCCGTCTACTTTTATAACAAAATCATTTCCCTCAAAGTAAAAGTCGACGAAGGCTGGAGCGACATCCAGGTACAACTGAAACGACGCCATGACCTCATCGGCAACCTCGTCGAAACCGTCAAAGGCTACGCCACCCACGAAAAAGAAACCCTGGAAAAAGTTATTCAAGCAAGAAACGCCGCCAAACAAGTCGAAGGACAAAACCCAGCCACCGTCCAAGCTTCTGAGAAACAACTCGACGTGGCTTTAAAAGGATTGAATATCAACGCCCTTTCCGAAGCCTATCCAGACCTCAAAGCCAACACCAGCTTCAACCAGCTCAGCGCCGAGCTCGCCGACACCGAAAACAAGATCGCTGCTTCCCGACGCTTCTACAACACCACCGTCATGAACCTCAACACGACCATCCAACAATTCCCCGGCAATCTCTTTGCGGGTATGGCCGGTGCCACCAAGCGGGAGTTCTTCGAGCTCGATGAATCAGAAGTGGCGGCGGCAAACAAAGCACCAGAGGTGAAATTCTAAAGCGCCCCCTCAACCCCCATAACCCCCTACAAGGGGAACACTCCCTCCCAGCCTTCTAACAAGAGAAAAAGGAGCTGGCATCTCCCCTTTTAAGGGGTCGGGGGTGAACAGGGTTTTTCTCTTGTTATGAATATTTATCAACAAATCGCCGCCAACAACCGCCAAACGATCTTCATCCTCGTCCTCTTCACCTTGGCAGTCTTGGGAATCGTCAACGTGGTACTGCTCATCATGGAGGCCCCTCCCGAAAACTTCCCCATCATCTCGGTGGTGGTCTTCGCGTTTCTTTTCCTCTGGACCATCATCTCCTACTACACCGGCGACAAGCTCATTTTGAACTTTGTAGGCGCGAAACCCATCGAACGGAAAACACACTTTGAGATCTACAACCTGGTGGAAAACCTCGCGATCACCGCCGGACTTCCGAATCCCAAGGTCTACATTATCGAAGATGAAAGCTTAAACGCCTTTGCCACCGGCAGAAACCCCGAGCACAGCGTGGTCTGCCTGACTACCGGCATCATCAACAAGCTCGACAAACGAGAACTCGAAGCCGTCATTAGCCACGAGCTCGCCCACATAGCCAACTACGATATCCGGCTCGAACTCCTGCTCATCACCGTCATCGGCGCACTCTCCATGGCCGGAGAAGTCATGATCAGAGCACGAGGAAAAAAAGCCGGAGGCATCGTCATGGCCGGATTTTTCGTCTACCTCATCGGCGCCCCACTCTTGCAACTTATTCGTCTCGCCATGTCCCGCAACCGGGAATACCTGGCCGACGCAACGGGAGCTTTTTATACCAGGGACCCCGAACCACTCGCCAGCGCTCTGGAAAAAATTTCCGTGGACTCGCGCATCGAATCCGCTGATCGGATGAAATCAACGGCTCATCTTTTCATCGCCGACCCACGCCACGGAGCAGACCACGGGAAGAAAAATCTTGCCGGACCATCGTTTTTCACAAGCCTGCTCTCAACCCACCCACCCATCTCCGAACGAGTTCAGCGGCTGAGAGGAAAAGCCTAGAAAAGGAGATAGACCCCATTTATCAAGACCAAATACGCTACAAACACCCACAAGCTTCGATGGCGAAGATACTTCAACATGCCATGCATGCAGAGAAAACTCATGACGACGGAACTGAAAAACCCGACAGACAAAACCGAAAGAGAAATCTGCTCGACAAATAATTCTTCATAGTCCTTGAGGATAAATACGGTCGCCCCCCCAATAGCTGGTATGGCCATCAAGAAGGAAAACCTCGCGGCCGCTTCGCGCGTCAAACCGCCTAAGAGCCCACCGACGATCGTTGATCCGCTCCGCGAGATGCCGGGGGTCACGGCCAAGACCTGAAAAAGCCCCATCACCAAAGCCGTTTTGATGGAATTCACCTTCCCCTCTTGCCGCTTTCCAAAAATCTCCGCAATCGCCAAAAAGACCGCCGTCACTCCCAGCATCATCACCACCATCGAAGATGTTCTAAAATATTGTTCAAGAAAATCCTTGAGGAAAGGCGCAATAAGCACAATCGGCAAGGTTGCCACGATCAAGTACCACACCTGTTCCCGAGGATGCTCAGGATCGCGCAAAGAATGATCCGCCTCAATCTTCAACATTCGCTTGAGATCAATCCACAAGCCTTTAAGCATCTCCAACAAATCCTTCCAAAAATACACCAGCAAGGCCACCAAAGTCCCCGCGTGCAATACCACATCGAAGCTCAATAAATGCTCTACCTTCAACCCAAAAAACTCCTCCACGAGCACCAAATGCCCTGAGCTACTGATCGGCAGAAACTCGGTAACGCCCTGAACTGCCCCTAAAATCAGTGCCTGAAACGTGGTCATAGTGTAAAATAAGTCGCAAGAAGACTAACGGAAGAATGACCAATGACCAAACCTCGATGACCGATGCGACATGAAAGACCATCATTCCGCATTCTATCCTTACGCTCTTTACGGCCCTTAAGATCCTTACGGCCCCTTCCCCCATGCATCGCTTTTTCATCTCCCAAACCGACCTCTCTAAGAACTCCTACGGCACCAACGACAAAGAACTCTGCCACCAGTTTAGCAAGGTCTTGAAACTCCGAGTGGACGAAAAAATCATCCTGCTCGACAACACCGAACACGAATACTTGGCCGAACTGACGATGGTCAGCAAATCACGCTGCGAAGCAAAAATTTTAGAAAAAACCAAGAAACCGGATATCAGTTCGAAAACCGCCGTTCACTTGTTCGTCCCACCCCTAAAGAACCAAAACCGCTGGGAACTGATCCTGGAAAAAGGCACCGAACTTGGCGTCGCCAGCTTTACCCCTCTCATCACCGAACGAACGGAAGTGAAAGAATTGAGAAAACTCGACCGCCTCGAACGCATCGTAAAAGAAGCAGCCGAACAATCAGGAAGAACAAAACTGCCAATCATCAACGAACCAATAACATTCCAAAAAATCGTACAGACGCAAGATCTTGCGTCTCAATACGCAAACCTTATTGCCTCACTTTACGAAGGAGCGCGACCCATTTCCCACTACAAGCTAACAGCTACCACCTCCAACCTCTTCCTCGGCCCCGTCGGCGACTTCACAACAGATGAAGTAGAATTCTCTGTTGAACACAATTTTTACCCAGTATCCCTCGGCTCGCAAATCCTCCGCACTGAAACGGCAGCCATCGCCCTCTCCGCACTCCTCTTATGTCACAGCGGAGCAAAATAATCGTTTTACTCCAAGAAGACTTCCGTTCCTTACGGTCCTTAAAACCCATACGCTCCTTACGCCCCTTCCCCATGTCCCTCCTCTCTGTCAAAGACCTCAAAAAAATGTATCCCGGCGAAAAAAAACCAGCCCTCCGAGGAGTGAGCCTTTCGATCAACAAAGGAGAAACCCTTGGGCTCCTCGGGACAAACGGCGCCGGAAAATCCACCACGATCAACATCCTAGCTGGCTTGATCAGTCCTGATAGCGGTTCAGTGACGATGTTTGGAGAAGACTTTTTGAAAAACCCTGCAGCAGTGAAACCATACATGAACATCTCCACTGCCTACGCCCAAATGCCCCCTTTATTGACGGTGGAAGAAAACCTCCGAGTGTTCGCTCACTATTATGCTCTCCAAAAACCCCAACAAAGGATCGATGAACTCGTCGAAACCTTCTCGCTTCAGAAAATTTTTAAGCGATCCGTCGGCAAACTCTCCGCTGGACAAAAAGCCAAAGCCAACCTCGCCAAATCACTCCTGAACGATCCGAAATTGCTCCTCTTAGACGAACCTACCGCGAGCCTGGACCCGGAGCACGCGCTGGACATCCGCAAGCAGATCAAAAAATGGCAGGAAAAAAAGAAGTCGAGCATCCTCTGGACCTCTCACAATATGGCAGAAATCGAACAAGTGTGCGATCGGGTTGCTTTCCTACGGCAAGGGAAAATATACCTCGTCGACACGCCTCGAAACCTCGTGAAAGAAATCAAGCACCAATACATCACCGTGACGTTCATGACCCTGAAAATCACCCGAGAAGCAAAAAAAATCCTTCAGGCAGAATACAAACTCAAACCCCTCGACAACTACAGCTTCAACATCCGCATCGACAATTCTCCCACAGCTCTCCACGAATTCCTGCGGAAACTCGAAACCCACGAACTCGCTTATTATGATTTCCATATTCAACCTCCTTCACTGGAGCAGCTCTTTCTCGAACTCACCAAACTATGAACATTCTTTTCAACCATCTCAGCCATCTGTCTTGGCTCCGGATCAAGGGCGTCATCCTGCGCAGCTATTATGAAATGACCCATAGTTTCGGCCGCGTAGTGGACAGTTTCTTCTGGCCCGTCTTGGACCTTTTGATCTGGGGACTGACCTTCGTCTATTTGGAATCCAACACCACTGACGTCTCTTTCAGCTCGGTTATCATTGGCAGCCTCATTCTCTGGACGCTCATTTATACCATCCAGCGTGACCTTACCATCAGCTTCATCCAGGATGTCTGGGACCAAAACCTCTACAACATTTTTGCAAGCCCTCTGCTCCCCACGGAATTGATGATCGGTGGAACCATCGTCGCCTTTGTAAAAAGCGCCTTTATTGCCGTCATCATGGGAATCGGCGCCTATACCCTCTATGGATTCAACATCCTCGACATCTTCCCTCTGATTGCCTGGGCGATCGTCATCATCACCCTCTTTGGCATCGTGTTTGGGATCCTCTCCGCAGCCTTCATTTATCGAATGGGAAGAAACGTTGAAATTCTTTGTTGGAGCGCGCTCGCCATCGTAATGCCGCTCGTCTGTGTCTACTATCCCGTCTCTGCCCTGCCAAGCTTCCTCCAACCAGTAGCCTGGTCATTGCCACCCACCTATCTCTTTGAAGCCATCAGGAATTTCTTGCAATCAGGAACAATCCCCTCTGTCATGTACTGGGCAAAGGCGTCCGGTGTGTCTTTGCTCTACTTAGTCGCTGCGCTGTTGTTTTTTAACTACAGCTACCGGCACGCCAAACGACGAGGCTGGTTTGTGAAGATGGATTAGGATAACTCCCCGAAAAACGCCTTCTCCAAAGCATCCGATCGGCTGATTTTTTCGATCTGACCTTCGACCGTGATTTCCTCAACGATCTACTCAACCCCAGGAATTCACAATCAAGCTACAGATGACCTCGGTGAAAATAGGAAAAGAGACACTCTATTCCTTCTCTTCGAGCCGTTTTTCCAAGGCCTTCTTATTCTTGATCTCCACAAAATTCCTTTTTTTCTCCAGCCACTTCCGTTTTTGAAGCTTGGCAATCTCCCGCGACAACACTTCCCGAACCGTCCCCAACTGCTCAGCGATACTCACCAAAGACTCCGGCAACCTCACCGTTGAACTCTTTTGTTGTTCAGAAATGGTCAAAAGATAGGAAATAAAGCGCTGTTCGACCGAATGAACCGTCATCGACGTGTAGGCTTCACCATATTTCCGTAACCGTTGAACCAACCCGTCGATCACAAATCGAGCCAACTCATAGTATTTCTGTATGAGTTCAAAAAAATCCGCTCGTTCGACAACAAACACCTGAGCTTTTTCCCCCACGACTTCCGCAGTGATAAACATCGGCTGCTCATCGAACATGCTCACCATCGCGAACGTATCACCAGGCTGAACTGTCCGAAGAATGCGCTTTTGTCCACCCTTGCTCAGCTTAAAAATCCGGATCCTCCCCTGCACCAGCATATAAAAATCCGTATCGTTATCCCCCACCTGAAAAATCTTGTGCTTTGGTTTGAAAGTCTTTACTTCTCCCACCTTCAGGAGAGCCTCGCGAAGCTCGGGGGAAAAACGTTTGAAAAATGAAAGCTGGGAAAGGTCCATGGAAATCTTAAAATCGTTTCCAATATAGCACGGGAAAAAAAGAAAAGACTCCCGCAGACCCCCGACCCCTTACAAGGGGAGAAAATGCAGCCTTCCGTCTTTTCTTTTTTATTTCCCAATTGAAATCCGGCACAGTGCCCCGGGGTTTGGGGTCTCCATGCCGTCTCGTGGTGGAGGACTTCCTGCCGGGGTTTTGGCGAGGAGGAAGGAGGGGGAAGGCAGGGTGTTGAAATATGGAAAAATGACGAATACGGTTTTGGAGACCCCAATCTTTTTTTGGTTCTTTTTGCCCGACCGAATATCTCTGCAAGAGATCCATTCGGACGAGGCGGCAAAAAAGAACATCCCCGGGCGCAAGAACATAGCAAAAGTACAACGAACACAATCTAATAAACCTCAGCAGAATGTACTTGAAAACCGAACACCATGTTCCATCAGAAGATTGCAATCAACGATCTCGGTGCTGATTTCCACGGGATTGCGACGCTTACCTCACCAGAACCAGCTCCTCTCGCTCGCAATGACATCATGGCACCACTAAACCGTTCGACTAAACCAAAGTGCATTTTTTAACGCCTCCAAAGAAGCATACCCCCCCACCTCATCCGGCTCCATCACACACCCCTCCCCCCACTCATTCCAAGCGTTGATAAAGAAAAAATTCTCATCCTGATTCGGATTTTTTTTGATCTCCAAAAACTGCTGCTTTAAAAACTTCTCAAAATTTTCAGCAGATCCATTCCTAAAAACATACCCCTCCCTCCCCCTCCTCGGAGAATTATCCCACCCCGGAAACCCACCCCGATAGTAAACAGCATGACTCTTCGGGAGATCCGTAATTTTTTCCCAAACAGAAGACATATCTACTGTACTAATATTTTGAACAAGATCAATGTCCGCGCCAAAGAAATTGGAAAAATTCGGCTGAAATTCACACACCGCGTCCACCACCCCTTCGAATTTCGGATCAATCTGACTATCCGCAAAACTTCCGAGCACCTGAACAATATGAAGTCCCGGAAACCCATTCTCCCGTGCCAGCTTCCTCCAACAATCAATCATCTCTCTCGCTTGAGGAATGTGCCCCAACCGATAAACACTAAAAACCGGTGCCTCGTTCACCTTGATGTACTTCGGGTGCTGAAAAAACTTCAGTAAATACTCAAAATGTTTTTTCCAATCTTCCTCATCTCCATATTCCTGAGGCTGAAGAATTTCTTTTTCCAACCCATCCCAGGTCCTCGTCCAGGGCTCATTCGCCCAGTTCAGACAAAACGGAAGATCCGGATATCCATCCTCCAACATCAGCTCCAAAGGTTTTTCCAAAAGTTTTTTTCCTTTGAACCAATAGTGGTGATAAGCAAATCCATAAACACCATATTGCTTCGCCATTTCCCCCTGCTTCTTCCGAATTTTCTTCTCTAATAAATCATAATTGCCAATATCTGCATGAGGTCGCTTCACCTGATGCCCATCAAACAATGATTCTGCTTTCCCGACATTGGTCCACTCCGTAAATCCCTCCCCCCACCATTGATCGTTTTCAGGAATGGCATGGAATTGGGGCAAATAAAAACAAATCGGTTTTATAGTGACCTTTGAAGTTTCTCGACCGGTGTCCGACAACTTGTGAACCCGATATCCTAATTTGGAACATAAGGAACCAAAAATCCTCTCAAACGCATGTTCCAAATTCCCATCAATAGCACCATTCTCCTGAGTAAAATCCTTCTGAGTAAATCCGGCTGAATGTATTTCCTTCAGCAAATCAACCCGTCCCCAAAAAATCGACCCCGCGATAAACTCTACTTTCTTCTCCGGAAGCTGCAACCTTCGCGCCAACTCCTGCACATACTGATGATTCGTGCCTACGGACGGATCGAAATCCATATAATATTTCCCACTGCCGATAAGCCCAATCGAATCATCCAAAGCAAAAAGATCCAATAAAGCACCCACTTCCTGTTTGCCCAACACAGATTCCATCAAATCTTTCCTCCAAACATCACCGTCCTGACGGTGAAAACTTTTCTTGGTGTGAATCTTGCAAAACACATCGTACTTTTCCAACTCCAGCTGATGAATCAAGTGAACAAATCCCCCCATATCCCGTCCTCTGTTTTCTGAAACAAAAACCCTGGCTCCTTCCACGTCCTCTTGAATACGCTTTTTCATCTGATCTAACTGCTCGGAAGATGCCGAACCTTCCACCAGATTCACATATAAATCAAAAGGAGCATCAATGTTCTGAATATACCCGAGCATCTCCGGCCAAAGATCCAAATAGTATAAATGAAGTAAAACCGCTATCCGAGGGCGTTGCTGAATCGCACTTCTTGGCACAAATGTTCTTTTTTCCTGATCTGAATTTCGCAGCGCCTGAGAAACCTGATCGAGAACCTTTTGAGGTTGCTCATGCTGCATCAACTGAAAAAACTGTTTGATTCGCATCCGGTTGAGAACTTTCAAACCCTTCAGTGGCTGAGAAAAAAACATCATCATCGCCTGCAGAAAAACACTTCTCTTGCTCCCGATCGGGCAAACCATCCGTACCGGATAAGTGAACGCTCTCCCGAGCTTGTAGCTGAACGATTGCTGAATCGCCGTCATATCTTGTTTCAGCTGGGACAGCTCTCGATTTCCGGAAGATATTTTTTCCGTATTGAAGGCAATCGCTTTGTTCAAGGAATCAATATGACCTTCCTGTTGTTTGACCGAAGAATTCAGCTCCGTTATCCGGGTATTTTTCTTTTCAAGGATGTCCATCAAGCGCTGAAGCTGCTGTTCTCTTTTCTCGATCAATTGCCCGTATTCCTGAAGCTCCCAATCTCTATCCTGCACTTTTTGTCGAACCTCCTCCAACTCCGCTTCCTGCCGAACCACCATCGCCTTCATATCTCCTAACATCCGTTCTTTCTCCTCCAAAGAAACTTCAAATTCGATCACTTCAGCCTTTTGCGATTTCAACTGAGCATCCAAATCAAGAACCATCTGATCTTTTTCCTGAAGGAATCTTCGGATCCTTCCAACCTCCAACTCCTTTTGCTGAAGATTCCGGTCCAGCTCCGCGACATCCCTTTCTTTTTGCTGAATAAGCTGGCTCAACTCAAGAATCGCCGCCTCTTTTTGACGAACGATCTGCGTCAACGTCCCGATCGATTCTTCCCGTTGATTGATTTCTCCCGTTAACTCCGCAATCGCCCGCTCCCTCGCTTGCACCACCCGATCTCTCTCGCTGATTTCCTCGTAGAATTGCTTGATCGCCTCTTCCGTTTCCCATAATGGCTTCGGAGCTTGTGAAATGACATTCTCCTTCCCCAGGACCAGAGCAAAAATATACTGATAGGCCAAAGCATCGGGTTCACGAAGTTTCTGAATCAAGCTTTCTTCATTCGTATACTTCTCAAGAACATTTCGAGGTATATCTTTCTGAACCATATCCACATGCTCCGCGAACAATCCCAACTTATTCGCCATCCGTAAAAAACTGTCCTTCGTCCAATACTTCAAATGCGTGTCATCCAAAATCCCAAACTGCTCATATTCAAACGACCCCTGCAAAAGCTCCAAACGAATGGAAGCATGGGCGATATTCGGAATGGAAATGAGAATCCTTCCCCCGGGAGCCAAAAAAGTTTTCACCCGCTCCAAAACCTTCAGCGGATACTTCAAATGCTCCAGCACATCAGCAAACACCACATAATCATACGTTCCCTGAATCTTCCCAAGCCAATCATCCCCATCCAAATCCGCCACAAACGTCTGCTCACAAAACTGCTGAGCCACTTCCAAATCTTCGGCATGAATATCCACCCCCGTCACCCGGCACTTTTTTTTCTCGAGCAATTCCTTCGCCAAATACCCCGAAGAACAGCCAAAATCAATCACCCGAGACCCTTCTTTCACGAGATGAAAGATCTTAGAAAGGGCGACGTTATGATTGGATAAATCGAGGCTCTGGTGGCTGTATTTCGAAGTTTGCACGGAAGGACTTTACATCAAATGAACATTAACAGGAATTGTCAATAATTTACAGAGTCCCTTTTCCATTCCGACCGGAATCATGTACTCATGATGGAGCGGAGGAATCCCTTTCCCCGAATTCGCCTGCAAAAAACTGCCCCTCGACCCCTGACCCCTTTACAAGGGGAACACCCTTCACAGTTTTTAAAAATAAGAAAAGACTGGAGAGGTGAATTCTCCCCTTTTAAGGGGTTGGGGGTGAGAAGGGAGTCTTTTCCTCCAGTTTATCTACTTCAAACCAAACAACTTCCGAGCATTCTCATCAGTCTGCCTTTCCATTGTTTCAACAGAAACTCCTCTCAACTCCGCCACCATCTCCGCCGTCTCCACCACAAACGACGGTTCATTCCGATCTCCCCTATGCCCCTGCGGCGACAAGAAAGGACAATCCGTCTCCACCACGATCCGATCCATCGGACACATCTTCACCACCTCCCTCAGTTCCTCAGCATTCGGATAGGTCACCACTCCGGAAAAGGAGATAATCCAGCCTCGCTTCAAGACTTCCTCGGCAAACCGGCGATCACCGGCAAAGCAGTGGAACAACGCCTTTCCAGGTCCAACCCCCACATCATCAAGAATCCGCAGCACATCATTCTCCACCTGATTCAATCCTTCCGAACCCTCCTTCGGCAACTTAGTCGCGCGCAAGTGAATGATGAGCGGTAGATCAAACTCTTTGGCTAATTCGCCATGCGCTCTCAGCATCGTTTCCTGAATCCCAGCATGCTCAGCCGAACGATAATAATCCAATCCTGTCTCCCCGATCCCGACAACTTTCTTGGACGAACGGAGCAGCTCTCTCATCCACCCCACCGCCTTCCCTTCATTCCAATGCCCAAAATCATTCGGATGCAACCCCACCGTCGCGTACATGCCTTCATGCCTCTCCGCCAACTGCAACGCCTTGCGCGAACTTGCTTCGTCACATCCCACCTGAATCATGGTGTGCACGCCAGCATCATGAGCTCGCTGAATCACCGCGTCGCGATCTTTATCAAAGTGGTCGAACCAGAGATGGCAATGGGTATCAATCATGAGGGGAAGGGTTGGGAGGACTTGGACGGTACGGAGGGACGGAGGAGTGAATTCTATCCTTCGTACCTTCCGTACCCTTCGTACCGTCCGTACCCTTTATTTAGCGTATTCTACAGCACGTGTTTCTCGTATCACATGCACCTTAATCTGCCCCGGATAATCCAGATTCTTTTCGTATTCCTTGGCAATATCCCGAGACAGCTCCATCATCTGGATATCAGAAACCTTTTCTGGCTCGACGAAGACACGGACTTCACGTCCTGCCTGGATGGCATACGACCTCTTCACTCCCGTTTTCGTGTTGGCGATTTCTTCGAGTTGCTTCATACGTTTCACGAAGGCCTCAGCGTTTTCACGACGAGCACCTGGACGTGCGGATGAAATGGCATCTGCTGCCATCACGATGAAGTCCTCAATATTTACCGGAGGGATATCTTCGTGGTGGGCTCCCACCGCCTGACAAATGCGTGGATCCATCCCGAATTTTTCGAGAATATCTTTTCCGATCAACGCATGGTTTCCTTCTATTTCGTGGTCAACAGCTTTCCCGATATCATGCAGGAATCCAGCAACTTTAGCGATTTCGACATCGGCTCCTATCTCAGCAGCAATGGAAGAGGCGATAAACCCCACTTCCAAAGAGTGCTTCAGCACATTCTGACCATAAGACGTTCGGAAACGGAGACGCCCAATGAGCTTGATCAAGTTCGGATGGAGGTTTGGGACACCGATTTCAAGGACCGCTTTTTCTCCAAGTGTTTTGATCATTTCTGAGACTTCATCCTTCACTTTTTCCAGCATTTCCTCGATGCGGGCCGGATGGATACGTCCATCCTCCACGAGTCGTTCCAAAGTTTGCTTCGCCACATATCGCCGCAGGAGATCGAACCCGGAAATAATAATCGAATTGGGTGTGTCATCGACGATCACATCCACCCCGGTGAGGTGTTCAAAGGCATTGATATTTCGTCCTTCTTTTCCGATGATACGACCTTTCATTTCATCACTTGGAAGTGTCACCACCGTCGCCGTGGAGTCCGCACTCACTTCAGCAGCGTACTTCTGGATGGCCTGGGTAATGACCCATCGGGCCTTTTCACTCGCCATTTCTTTGGCCTTTTCTTCTTCTTGAATGATTTTTTTCTTGATATCAGCCTGGGCGATTTCTTCCACCCGTTTAAACAATTCTTCCTTGGCCTGCTCTTGATTGAGCTTCGAAACTTCCTCGAGCTTCTTCAGCTCTAGTCCTTTCATTTGTTCCAGCTCTTGCTGGGTTTTTTCAACCATCGATTCCTTTTCACGAAGCGTTTCTGATCGTTTTTCCAGGTCATCATGTTTCTTGTCGATGTTCTGTTCTTTTTGGGACAATCGCTCTTCCAGTTTCTCCATCCGGACGCGCATCTCCTTTTCATCTTCAGCGGCTTTCGCCAACTTTTTCGCAGCCTTTTCGTCCGTCTGAACGGCACGTTTTTCAGCTTCTAAAACAATTTCTTGAGACTTGAGCTTGGCTTTCTCGAGGGCTTCATGGTTCTTTCGTTCGATCTCCGCAGCCTGGTTGTCGAGCTTTGGTTTTATCACGAAATACACCAGCAATCCCGAGGCCACCGCTCCTCCCAAAACGGCAAGTAAGGTGTCCATGGAAACAAAAATAAAAAAGTAAGAAGGAAATCTTCTTTCTTACATGAGGTTGAATTGGGCAAGACAGCATTCTACAAAACCGAGTGTTTTATCGAAGAAATTTCGTATTTCTTTGGTTCAGAGCGACAAGGAGATTCGGTTCAAATCGATTCATTTCAACAGTGGATTGCGTGCTTATTCCTGCGTCAATTCTCTCTTCAAGAAAGAAGACAGCTTATGGTCTAAAGTCTTAGATACATGAAAGCCAACCCAGTATAACAAAGAATTTGACAGGGTCAAAAAAGAGTATTGTCCATAAACTCACCCCAGAAGCCGAATGGATAAATTCACTGGACAAAACATACATTCACACAAAAAAACCCTTAGCCCTTAAACCCCTTAAACCCCTTAAAACCCTTAAGACCCTTAAGACCCTTAAGTCCCTTCCCCTACACCATATATTTATCATAAAACTTCCGCGCCCTCTGCAAATTCTTCATCACTGCCTTGTCATCACCAGCCGAGATAGACTTTGGACGAACAACCAAAGAAATATCCTTGTCATATTCATCTCTTTTTAACTTAGTCAAAAAACTCTCCAGGGGCATGATGCCTTCATCCAACAAGCTATGATCGATCCCCCGGTACACATTCGAAAGATGCACATGGGATAAATAAGACTTCATCACATCGTAAGCCCGCATCAAATCCAGTTTCATTCCGTACAAATTGGACACGTCGAGACACACTTCCTTAAAGTTTTGAAGATCAGGAATATTGTTCATGGCCCTGCCCGGCAAAATCCCCCACAAGTATTCAGAGGGGCCATTCTTGAGGGCAATACTCAGCTGATATTTCTTCCGAAGCAATGGAACCTGCTTTTTGATCCAATCTTTATACTTAAAATCAAACAAGCGCGGAGGTTCAATAACAACGACTTTGGCATCCACCGCGTCCGCGATACTGATCGCCAATTCAGTCTGCTTGATCGTACTATTGGGGAAAGTGCGAATAACTCGAATAGGCAGACTGTATTGCTTCTGCAGTTCATTCAAGTACTCCGCGTTTTGGGTGTCAAACTGTCGAAGATCCAAAGCCACCTCGACACCTTCAAAGCCAGAATCCTTCGCCATTTGAAAGATCCGATTGAGTCCGTAGCCTCGCAAACTGTCGGTGGAAAGAAGAAACATAAAGAGAAAATTTCAACTGTCATTCTATAGAAATGACGCCACTCGGTAAATGAGAAATAGTCCATTGTCCATCGTCCATTGTCTATCGTCTATCCAAAGACAAAAACAACTCCTCCAAGAACATCCGCTTGTTCACCTGCGTATCCTGAAAGAGTCGATTGAGTTTCTGAATCCGATCCAGCTGAGGAATCCACCGTTCCATTCCTTCCCGCTGCAGTTTTTGCGCGAGAAAGAGAAGAAACTGAAAAATCTCCTGTGGGTCAGCATCCTTTTGCGTCAAGTGCTCCGCCAACCGAAAGCGCTCCGTCACATCGTGATCCAAAAGGACCCTGGCCCGATCAGAGAGGTTTCGCATGCGTTCAAGCACCTCTTTATCCCGCATCATCGATACCGCCATCCCGATCCGTCCCATCGAAAGCTCCATCAATTCTTGAGCCAATACCGCATTTTCCACCTGCTGCTCGACAAACTCTCGGACCTGTTTTTCAGGCAGCACCGAGCAGCGAAACAGTTGCACTCGCGAAAGCACCGTCGGAAGCAACTTCTTCTCTCTCCGGGTAGTCATCAAGAATATGAACCGTTCCGAAGGCTCTTCCAGCATTTTCAAGAACGCATTGGCTGCCGACCTCGTCATCCGCTCGAGGTGTTCGATCACACAAAAAGAAAACTGATCTTGAGCGGTCCTCTTCGACACCGCGTCAGCAATGGTACGAATCTGTTCCACTTTTAACGATTCACCGTGGTCGAGAAAACTGATCAAACCTGGACCCTGTCCAGCCTCCAACTGCTGCTGCAACAGAGCATTTCCTTCAGCAGCCTTACCATCCCGAAGCTGGCTCATCAATTCACGCAGCAAACTCATCTTCCCCACATGCTCCGGCCCGGAAAAAAGGTAAGCATGATGAGGCTGGCGAGATTCGACATCGCGTTGCAATTGCTTCTTCACTCGATCATGTCCGATGAGATTGGGAAACATAGGACGATTGGGAATTAGGGGACGATTGGGAAGAATGGACTTCCACTGTATTTTGCTGAGTTCAGGTTAGCAAGGGCAAGAATTGATGTGAAGCGGTGTTTACCCCTCTTGCGCTTTCGCGCCATGGCCCCAACGGGCCAAAACAAACGCGCTCCGCTTCTGGAAAAGAATAGAGAAGCGGAGCGCATCTTTAAATGGAGGATACTCCCGTGAGTATCTTCCCCCTTTTAAGGGGGCTAGGGGGTAAACACCGCGCAGCGTTCTTACCCATATTTCATCGGAATGGAAAAAAGTATTTTTTCCCTGTATAAAAAAGACACCTTCTTTACGAACACCATGCGCATCCTCATCGCCCAAGGCGGCGGCCCCACTTCGGTCATCAATCAATCCCTCATCGGAGCCGTCCTCGAAGCCAAAAAACACGGACTCGAAGTGCTCGGCGCACGGCACGGCATCAAAGGCATCGTCAAAGAAGACTTCCTCAACCTCAGCGACATCGATGACGAGAAATTAAATCGAATCGCCGAAACGCCAGCAAGCGCATTAGGGTCGACACGCGACAAGCCGAATGATGAATATTGTACAAATATTTTGAACATATTTAAGAAGCACGACATCCGCGGCTTCTTTTATATAGGAGGAAATGATTCGTCTGACACCATCCGCATCGTTCTCGACTTCGCGAAGAAGGCCAATTATGACATGAAAGGCTTCCACATCCCCAAAACTGTCGACAATGACCTCATGGAAAACGATCACACCCCGGGATTCCCCTCCGCCGCCCGCTTCGTCGCCAAGGCCGTCATGGGCATCGAACGCGACAACGCCGCCCTCCCTGGGATCCATCTCTGCATCATCATGGGTCGCCACGCGGGGTTCTTGACCGCCGCGGCAGCACTTGGCGGCGCCCATCGAGTCTACATCCCCGAGCACCCCTTCGACCTCGACGAATTCGCTCAAGAAGTGAAGCAAACCTTTGAAAAACACGGCCGTGCCGTCATTGGCATCAGTGAAGGAGTGCAGGACAAAGACGGAAATCCGATCATCACGCACTTCGTCCAAGAAAAGGAAGTCGACGCCCACGGAAATGTGCAGCTCAGCAGTTTGCCACTGGGAGATATCCTCACCGATTACCTGAAAAAGAAGATGGGCGCCAGCAGAGTCCGCAGCGACACCTTCGGCTATACCCAACGCTCCTACCCCGACGCCAGCCCGATCGACTCGCAAGAGTCCCGAGCAGTCGGCCAAGCCGCCATCGAACACTTCCTGAAAGGAGAACGAAGCTCAGGCTCCATTACCATCAACCGTGCTTCCAATGAACCTTATTCCGCCATCATCGGCATCAGCGACCTCGAAAACATTGCCGGCAAAACCCGCCACATGCCACCGGAATTCTTCGATCCTCAGACAAAAACCATCACTCCAGCAGGAATCTCCTACCTCACCCCCCTCGTCGGAGACCTCCCCATCATCGAAAAATTCTAAAAAATGACCATAAACAATAAACGATAGAAAAACTCTATTCATTGTTCATTGTTCATTGTTCATTGTTCATTGTTTATCGTCTATCGTTTATCATCCACCCCTCTCCTACAATCCGTACAAACCCTCCCTCATCATGAACCTGGGCCAAGAACTCCAACAACACTACCCCGACCTCTACCCCGAAGTAGAAAGTATTTTCAATAAACACGACCCCCTCGACTTTCAACCCGGCATCAGCACCCCTCAAAACGAATACGACCTAGAAATTCTCGAATTACTCCCTATTTTAGAACAAAAACCAGACGAAAAAACGATCTACGACAAACTTCTTGAGATCTTTTACGACAAATTTGGGGAAGAAACGATCCAAAACCGAGAAAAAAAACTCCTGAAAAACATTGCCCAAGACATCGCAAACTTCCTGAAGTAAAGAACACAAAAAGTCATCTCGACACTGGAAAAACCCAGCCTTTTTTGCTATAATTATATGAATTTCTTTTGAATTTCTCCTTCGTACCCGGAGCCTGCCCTGAGCAGCGTCGAAGGGTACCGTACAAACCCTCCGTACCCTTCCCCCTCATGCAATTCAAAGTCCCCCAAGACGTCCAGCAGGCAGACCGCATCGTATCCTTCCTGACCCTGCCCCAACTCATCATCTGTGTGATCGGATTCGCGATTTCATACGGCGTGTACGCTGCGCTCAACAACCAAGGGCTTCCGATGATTTTTTGGCTTCCTCCCGTGATTATCATCGCGGCCATTACCCTGGCCTTTGCCTTTTTAAGAATCGCTAACCTGCCCTTTTATCAGTTCCTAGCCCTCCTAATAGAGCGCTTCATTACCCCATCGAAACGAGTCTGGGTGAAAGGCGGCGACCGGGTCGTCAGCGACGAACCCTATGTAACGGCGGAAGAAAAGAAAAGCAATGAAAAGAACAAAAAACTCAATGAACTCCAGCAGCAAAAAGAAGAAAAAATGCAGAACATTTCCGAAATCACCGAAGTTCTCGACACCCTGAAGAAAAAACCAGAAGAAGAACCAGAAGTAGAAAAAATCGATCAAGCGGCAGACAAAGACCTGCTGCAAAAATCATTTGTAGAGGAACCGCAGAAAAAACCAGAACCTCCGACGAAAATAGAAACCACTGAAGACAAGATCAAAGCGATCAGCCAATTGCCAAAAGTCGAACCACCAGCAGAAGGAAAGCCTGTTGTATCACAAGCGGCTGAAAGTATTCCCAAAACAGCATCCGCCACTCCGACAGAAGAACCAAAAAAGAGAAAACGTCGACGGAAACGAAGGAAAAGAAAACAAGCAGCAGAAATCACTGAAGCGAGTGTTTCAAGCACTCCAACACCTCTTGTACCAGCATCGAAACCAATTCCAAGGTCCCCTGCCCCTGAAGCAAAAGAAACAAAACCAGCTGTCCTTACTCCCGAGCCACCGGTCCCAAGCTGGCTGAAAGAAAATGCAACCGAAGAGCCAAAAGTTCAACAAATACACGAAGCAAAACCCCCAACTCAAACCGAAAAACCTCAAGAAATAAAACCGGTTGAAACAACAAAGCCCGTTGAAACTACCCCAACCAACGAACCTCCAGTCCCCAGCTGGCTCCAAGAAAATCCCCCCAAAACAAACAAACCTAATGAAGCTAACGAAGCTAATGAGGCTAACGAAGCTACCCAAGCTATCGAACCTCCCGAACCCGAACTCCAACTCGAAGCCCCTGAACAAGAACTCGAACTCGAAGCCCCAGAACCAGAATTAGAACTCAAAGCACCCGTTCCTCCCGAAACTACTCAAACAATCCCCGAAGCCTCCCCTCCCACAAGCCCTACTGAACCCACAACTCCTAAAGAGCCTATCAGTCCCAAAGAGCCTACAAGTCCTACTGAGCCCACAAGTCCTTCCGAACCCCCAAATCCCACTATCCCCACTAACCCCACCCCCACCCCCCACCCGCTCCAATCCGAAGAAACCTTCACCGCCGACCAACTGAAACAAGGCCAAGTGATCAAAATCCCAAAATCCCCTTAAGCAACCCTACAACCTACCACCTACAACCTACTCCCTACCCCATGCCATCCCCCGTCAAAGACACCGTCAAAGCCCGACCCGCACAACAAAAAAGTGCGGCAACGCAGCGATTTCTCCCCATCGCGGAAATTCATAACGACACCGTCGTTTTGAAAAATGGTGGACTCCGAGCAGTACTACAAACCACTTCGATCAACTTCAATCTCAAGTCTGAGGAAGAACAAAACGCTCTCATCTACGGATACCAATCCTTTTTGAACTCTCTCGAGTTCCCCATCCAAATCCTGGTTCGCTCAAAGAAACTCGACATCGACGACTATCTTTCGCACCTTCAGGAAATCAAAGAAAAACAAGAAAACCCACTCCTAAAAGAGCAGACCGCCGAATACCAGGAGTATATCGAAAAACTGGTGGAATACGCCGACATTATGGAAAAGAAATTCTATGTGGTAGTCCCTGTGGATGCTCCTACGGGTACAAAAATAGGATTTATCGATCGATTCCTGTCGCACATTTTCCCAGACGACAGCATCGCGAAGCTCCGCACTCGTCAAAAAAACTTCAAAGACCTACGAAAGAAGCTCACCCAACGGGTGAATCAAGTCGAACAAGCCTTGATGACCCTGAACATCCGTACCAAGGAACTGAATTCAAAAGAACTCATCGAGCTCTTCTATCAGTCCTACAATCCGGTGACGGCGCGTCAGGAAAAAATCGACCATCTGGAAAAAATGTCCATCGAAGACTACCAAGAAGAAAAAGCCTAGGACTTCACGAAGGACCTATTATGAACACTGTGCACTCTTTGGGGCACCAGATCACCCTTGGTTTTCATGTCCTCCAAATGGTCCAGCAGGTAAAACAACAAAAAGTAGCCCGCGAAAAAGAACAGCACCAAGGGCAATATCCATCCCTGAAAAATCGAGAGAAGAAAAAGAAATCCCACCACTGAGGAAAGCAAAAGACCTTGGATCAGCTGGTAAGGAACGAAGCGTTCTTTTTCCGTTAAAACATCCCTTTTCACAAACATCCCGTACCATGAGCGAAACCGGGCATGAAAAAAGGGAGAAATAAAATACGCGCGAAGAGCAAAAGAAAGCAACAAACCGATCAGCAACAACACAAAAAAGAAGACGAATACCTGTTCAAAAAAGATCCCATGAATTTGCGCCGGCCGCATGATCCATCCCGGCAATAAAAAGAAGAAGCGAAGAAAAAGAAAGCCCAGGCCAAGCGAATAAAAATATTCCAAAAAAAGACGAGGTGACTCCAACCGAGCGCTATCCAGCAGCCGAATCAACAACTGGAACACCAACAGGAATCCAAAGAGTTCCAACATCGATACCATGGCCTCCATACGGACTTCAAAGAGTATTTCCCAGACTCGTTGAAAAACACATGTAAGCACTGAAAAAAAGACAATGCATCCGCTTTGTCGATACACTCGAGTGCCAATCGTCAAAAACCGCCGCCACTGAAATGTGATCAAGGCATAGATCAACAAAACGATCACCACTCCGGCTGCCAAGGCTCCATAAAAAAGATGATAGAACACCAACTCTGTCAGGATCTCTTTTAATCCGACCGTTTGGACCAGATAGATCAGCGACCAATCAGAACGATACGATGCCAGCCATTCCAAGACGTTTGGCAAATGAACCATCGTCGAAAAAAACACCGCAGCTGACAACAAACCCGCCACGTAAAACCAAACTAATGAACGAAACCGTCGAAAGAAAGAGAAAAAGTAGAACCCCGCTTGCACCAGCAAGAGCACCATGATGCCCACAAGCCACCATGGATCCGTTTCCCAAAACCCCAATACGATTGACCACCATGTCATACCAGAACCAATAAAAAGAACTATTCCTCTCCCCACTCCCAACCCCCCACCTCCCTCTATTCCACCCTTAACTCCACCTCTTTCCGACTAATCCGATTGGTGCGATCATAAACTTCCAGTTGAACTGTGTAGGTGCCCGGACTGGCAAAAACATGATCCGGCTTCACCACACGGCTGATAGATCCGTCTCCGAACTGCCAATAGTACCGGCTGATCTGACCCTGTGAAGTGCTCCCATCAAAGAACACTTTTTCTCCCACCTTTGCTACCGGAGGATTGAAGCTGAATTCCGCTTGCAATTCGACCTCTCTGGCAACAATCAAGACTTGCTTGGTCGCGCGCTTACCGGTATCGGTTACCACGGAAACCTGCGCCTGATATTCTCCGACCTGGGTATACACGTGGGTCTGTCGGGCACTGCCGATCACTTCCGACCCATTGTCCCCAAATTGCCAGGTATAGGAAATGATCTGCCCATCCTGCGCCCGGGAAGAAGAAGCATCAAAGGTCACTTCGAGTGGCGCCGGGCCGGAGAAAGTACTTACCTGAAGGTCGATCAGGACTTCCGGGACCGTCACGATGATGGAAACCTTCGACGTCCCTTGAAGCTCATCATTATCAATGACCGTCAGGGTGACTTCATAGGTTTTATTTTCCGAAAAAGTGTAGCTCGCCTCGGCCCCAAAAGCGTCTGCCTCACCATCTCCATCAAAATCCCAACGATGCTCCACGATCGTACCGTCCTTATCCACCGATTTGGAAGCATCAAACTGAACAGAAAAAGGGGCTTCTCCTCGAATGACTCCTGAACTCAGAGTGGCATTCTTGACTTCCAAAACAGGAGTCGGGGCGTTCTGAGCCCGCTGAACCACCACCGTCTCTTCCGCCTGATAACGCTGTCCGCTTTCTCCTATCACTCGCAATGACACCGTATAATTTCCTGCCGTCGCGTATTCATGCTCAGTGATCCGGCCAGAAACAGGCCGGGAACCATCCCCGAAATCCCATTCATAGCTCTGGACACGTTCATCAATAAAGGTGTTGGAAGCGTCAAAGGAAGCCTTGTAGGGGGCTTGACCCGTCACCCCTGGACGAACAACGATCACGGCTTGTTTTTGTTGTCCCACCTGGAAATTCAGCGAAATCCTTTCTTCAGCCGCTTGCCCATTATTATCTGTCACGCGCAACACAACCTCCTGAAGAACGGGCTCAGTAAAGTTGCGACGAACTGTTGCGCCTTGGGCATCGATCTCTCCGTCCAGATCAAAATCCCACTCATAAGAAATAATGCTTCCATCCGGATCACGGGACCCAGAAGCATTGAAGGTCAGTTCCACCGGAACATTGAGAACTTTCGGAGTGTAATCCACTCCGATAGTCGGAAGCACATTCGCGATCGTCACCAGTTTTTGAACAGTGACCTCCTGACCTGTCCCGAGGATAATTTTCACCGCTACATTATAAATCCCATCCGCATTGCCACGACTGGCATAGCGATACTGGATATCTCGACCATTCCCATCATCAAAAGCACCATCTCCATCCAGATCCCAGGCATAGGAAACAATCCCTTCACGGTTGTAGAGCACCTCCACTTCCTGAGCTGAAAAAGTCACACTAACAGGAGCCGTCATATTGACCGTATTGGCTGGATCACTCAAGATCACTGCTGATCCGGCAGTGCCCAGCTGAAGCCTGGAAATATAGAAATACAGCACGAGCCAAACCATCATACAAAAGACAAAAAGCGCGCCCGACACGAGGCCCAAAACCAGCGACTGCTTTTTCTTTTCCAGCTCTGCCGGCGCAGCGGTAAACCTCCGGAAAAACCCGATCAACGACACCACCAGGGCTACAAAAGCCAAAAACCCAAAAATCAAACTGATCAGCGTTTGGAGCAACTGCTGCAACAACACCGGTTCAACCCCCAACGCCCCCAAAATCGGATTATTGCCTCCATTTTGAAAGAGCATCACCACCAGAAACACAAAGAAAAGAACAAACAGGAAGAAAAAGAGCCCGATGAAAGAAAACAAAAGCGTCTTCCTCGACTTCTGCACCGGTGGTTTCGCAACCGGAACACTCTTCTGCACGGAAGCGCCATTCACTTTCGGAGAAGGCTTCGGAGGAGTCTGATTCTGCCCCTGTCCCGAAGGAGTCTTGTTAGGATTCGGAGGAGTTATCTCACCATTTGACATAGCAATGAAGTTAGAATCTGGAAACGATTAGTTGGTACTAGGTTATAGCTGGTGAATGAGCAGTTTCCTCCTTCGCTCTCCCTCCAGAAGTCAGAGTTCAAGCTTCGGAAATGGGGAGTTCGTAGAAGGCAGCTTGTGAGATGTTTAGGGAAAGTTCTATCGTTCATCAGTTATAGTCCACATCCTCCGTACCCTCCGTACCCTCCGTACCCTCCGTACCCTCCATACTCTTCCCTCCCCCTCTCCATCCTTACGTCCCTTACGCTCCTTACGGCCCTTCCCCCCCCTACCCCTTCAACCAATCCGGGATCGGCCCTCCATCGCCTACGGGAGGTTTGCCCTGATCATCTTTATCCTTTTTTTCTTCAGCTGGTTTTTCTGGCGCTGGGGGAGCCTTTTGTTCGGGAACAGCCGTGGGCGCGGGAGTCGAAGAAACCACTTCCGCTTTCACCACCGGTTCAACAGAAGGGACACCTGGCTTTTGGGCATCCAACTCCTCTTGGCGCTTCAAAATGGTTTGCACCACCACATATCCAACGCCTCCTAAAACAAGGATGATAAAGACAATGAAGAACAACCACCAGTACGAGAACCCTCCATTGTCATCCGGAATGACTTCTGGCGCAGGTATCGGCTGACTCGGTTCTGTCGGGACCATCGGAACGACAGGAGCAGGTTCCACCACCTGCAAATTTTCATCAATCGTAATGAGTTCACTCATCTCACTCTTTTCTCCTAAAGGATCCACGACTCGCAACAGCACCTGATAGACTCCAGCCGTTTCAAAGACTTTGACCGGATCTTTCACCGTCGAAACTCCCAAGACCTCACCTGCCTGTTCTGATCCTGGCTCAATGGTACCAGTCAGGGCATAACGTCCTCCAAAGGAACGGAGGGTGAAAATGGTCAGATTGTTCTCAACCGTTCCTTGCCCCAATGAAACAGGATCCAGTCCTTCGGAGAGCTGAAAGAGTTCCGGATCTGAAATGACTCCATTGAAGACCAAGCGGACTTCATCAGATACTTCCAAGACTTCGCTCACGCCTGTCTGATAGACTTGAATGAGCTCTCTGTCGGGGATCTCCACCTCAGCATTTGTCTCCGCAGAGAAGCTCAATTCACCCGTATATGGCTGAGCTCCCGCGCTCAAAAATGTGGCTCCCTCTTTGAATCGCGCGACAAACTCATCCGATCCGAGGACCACTTCTCGTGGAAGCAATCCGGAAGAAATACTGGTCGGATCAAATACGACCGACTCCAAAACCCACAATGGGGGCTGATTGAACTGAAGATCATCAACGATGTATTCGTCCGTTTGCTGCCAGGTCTTCCATTCCAGCACCGCATCCAGATCCAATCGTTTAAAGGTCCATTCATATTGGACTTCCTCAGGATTGAAGCTCGCGTCAACCGTTGAAGTATTGGTCAGCGTGAGCTGATTGTCCGCCAAGGCGTATTCAAACGATGCCTCCGGCAGAGTCAAGCCACCTCGGATAAAGACGGTCTGGCTGTACTCACCCAAAAGACCTCGTTCGGAGACCGCCTCAAGGATCGCTTCATAGACTCCTGCCTGAGGATAAGCATAGGTAAAGGTAGGTTCAAAACTGATCTCATCGACCAGACCATCCCCATCAAAATCCCAGCGGTATTCTTGGACTTTTTCGTTGGGAAACTTCGTTCTGCTCGCATCAAAAGCGATCTGGTCATCTGGCTGAGCAAAAGGCGTATCCACCGTGAACGACACCACTGGCACATTTTCAAACAGGTTCAAAACTTCTTCAGGACTGGTGGTTTGGTCCAAGCTGAAGTCAGGATCCTTTTCGCTGAACACCACTTCCACCACCTGGGATTTTTGCTGGCCACCCAAATCCACCAGGGTGAGCTTGGCCCGGATAGGCTGGTCGCTTTCCCGATAGGTCCATTTGAAAGAGGAACCATCTTTCCAGGATTTATGGGTCTTATTATCGATATCGTTGTCGAGGATGCCATCACCATCGCTGTCGATGAAGATATTGCTATCTATCCGGTACTCTTGGATTTTTCCTTCTGACTGCTTGGGATTGAAGACGACATCAGAGTATGGTGGACGAACATAAATCTTCCCGTCCACTTCATTGCGGGGTGGATTGGTGATCAAAACGGGTTTCAAACGAACGACCTTAGAAGATCCCAGCGCACCTCGATCCGTATCCTGCTTGATAAAAGGAATCAAACGGGTCACTCGGTCCGCATTCCCGACCGAATCGGTAACCTTCAAAGAGACAAACACGTCCCGATTCCCATCGAATTCATAAGTAGGACTCAGCAAAGCGCTATCAGCATCATCATCGGTGATCCCATTTCCGTCTGTATCAATCGTCGTATCAAAATCCCAGGCATGGGTGAGCTGCTTGTCTTCCAGGGCAGAATCGACTTGGGAATTACTGATGAACTTCACTTCCGCTCCGTTTTGGACAAAGATAAACGCCGCCTCTGGCTCACGAGTGGAGGCAATCACTCGAATCAGCATTTCATACTGGGACGACAGTCCGTTCTTGGTCACCTTGAGCACCGCCCGATAGAGTCCAGGGCTCTCATACCGATGGGTCACCACAGCTCCCGTGATCCCTCGTTCGTATTCCCCATTTCCATCAAAGTCCCACTGATAAGCCGCGGATGGGATGAATTCCCCCAACGGATCTCGGGTCGTGGAACGGAAGGTAATGATCTCTCCGGTTTGGATCGTACTGCGGTCAGTGATAAATTCAGCGACCGGAGCTACATTGGGACCATTGGTCACCACCAACGGCTGGCTCGGTCCCACGCTCTCAACATTTGAAACCACTCCTCCATCATTGTCTTCGACCTCCACCCCTATATAATAAGTCGTTTCAGTCCCTTCAACATTATTCGGGCCTATCACAAACGTCGTACGAGCAATATCCGTGATCCGTTGATCGAGCTTCCGCTGTGTTTGTCCAGCCTCGTAGTACCACCATCGATACCGAGTCACCCGACCATCAAGGTCTCTCGCTCCGACTACCGAAACATTGACCGTCACCGGCGTGACGAGAACTTGTTCAGTGGTGTTGAAGCGAACATCTGTCAGCTCAGGCTTACGGTTTACGACGCGGATACTGATGGTCTCGGCCGTTGCTTGAGCGTTGGTCGAAAGATCGGTGATGGTCAGATCCACATCGATACAACCACCCCTCGTCAGTTCTTTGAAGATGCGAGTAAATGAACGGGTCTGTACGATTTCTTCAAAGTCTTCGATTTCCCAAAGATAGGAGAGGCCGCTCGTCTGGCCGGCGATATTCACCGATCGCGCCGCGTCGAAGACGACATTGTCATTGCGGCTGACCTCAACACAATCGATGAGCGACAAATCCTGTTCGATATTGTTCACAAACACCTGAACAAAGGGTATTGGCGCATTTTGAAGCCCAACGATCACTTTTTTCTGAAGGGTATTGGTATTTCCAGCACCATCTTCGACCGTCAACTTGACGACGTAAATACCCTGCCTCGCATACTTGTGAACCACTGGTTCATCTTGGGAAACCAAGGTCACCCCATCTCCGAAGTCCCAGAAGAACCCGAGTGCCTTATCACTGTCCGGCGTGAAGGTGACCACTTCATTCACGCGCGTAGCCGGTGTATCGATCGTGAAGTCAACCCCCAGCAAGGTTTTCACCTGGACCGTATCCACGACCGTATCACTTTGATCGCCCTTTGCTACGGTCAAGCTCACTTGATGCTCTCCCACCGACTGAAACTCGTAAAAAACCCTTGAATTATTACCGGCGGTTTCCGGTTCGAATACATACGGTCCACCACTGGTAGCGCCCCGAGGCTGCAGGACCACCCCGTCCACCTGCCATACATAGCTCAGGCCTGGATTGGTCGGGAAATCAGGATGGAAGCTGAGAGAGCCATCGAGCAGAGCTCTGGCAGGGCGAATGGATTCCGGGAAGCTGATCTTGAAAGCTGCCACCGGCTCTTGCTCACCGATAACGATCGTCTTGGTATCGGAGGACACTTGGTCAGCAGCTCCGCCCGTCGAAACTTCTAAGGTAACCCGATATTCACCTGGAGCTGGGAACTGGAAATTCACCGTTTGCTGCTGGAAACGCTGGATCTCAACAAAGGCCGTCCCCCTCTTTTGTTCGATGGTGTAGGTATAATTGGTAATCTGCTGAGACGCACTCGACTGCGTGCCATCAAAAGTAAAGCTGGTATTGGTCGTCCCTTGCAGACCTGGTTCAACCCGCAGCGTCGAAATGACATTGGCAAACTGCAAACTGACGACCCGATTGACATCCCCTTCTCCATCCCTTGCTTGCAGACGAACAGCCTTGGTACCGGTCGGATCCGCGAACGAACACTGAAACGTCCAATTCGATTGGTTGCCTTGGATCGTATTGGAACCACCGGTACCACAGTCATAATTCAAGTATTCAAAGCTGCCACGGCTCGTGACGGATTCCCTCAGATCAAACTGAACCGGCGCCTGTGCGCTGGCCAAAACTCTCACCGGAAGAGCTCCGGTATCTGGCTGATCATTTACCTTCACCACCAACCTCGCCCGGGCCGGGAACACATTGACCCGTGCCGAAGCCAGACCGGCAATAGCCGCGTCCACATCTCCATTTTCTCCAGCTCCAGGATTGACGATGTTGTATTTACAAGCGCTCCTCACCAAAAGCTGAACATTGTACACTCCAGGCGCCGAAAAATCGTAGTTGAAGAACACCCCGGTCCCATCGGGAGGATTGGTGGTCGAACCCAATACCCCCGCCAAGCCTTGGTTGAAATTGAGGCTTTTATTCACAAACCAGAAGTAATTCGTATCGGCAGCCGGGCAGAATTCCTGATAAGGATCGACACTATTGATGGCGTCAAAGCTCACGCGGAAAGGAGCATTATCTGTTGGCAAGGAGCCTTCGAAACCAGGGTTGGCATTGATCCTCACCTGGACCCGAGGAAAAGATTTCGCGACCGAGATAAATTCCTGGTACAGATCATTGAAGGTCTCAAAATCGGTAAAAGTCAGGTCAGAACTCAACTGGTCCAAACGACGCACCAGCTTTCCAAACGGAACACCTTGTTGATCATAGCCACAATAGTCGATGACCCTGCGGGTTTGAGGCAAGGTAGCGCAGGTGATGCGGATGAACTGTTCGAGCTCATTGAAATTATTGGCCAGCTGGCGCAGCAACAAATCACGGGCCTCCGGCTGCAAGCTCGTCCCGAAATCCAGGACCCCGTCATTATCATCATCGGTATCCGTTTCCTGTCGGATCACATCAAGCACTCGAATACCTCGGAAAGTCGTCTCTGGAGAAACGGTGATGCCTTCTGGGTTTCCTGGAGGGTACGCATTGAAAAAAGCGCTGGCACATTCGCTATTGTCGATCACTCCATCCGCATCCCGATCACAGTCATCCCGATCGGGAACTCCATCTCCATCGATGTCATCGATACGCTGGTATTCCGCACAGCCATTGTGATCTTCGATGTACTGCAAGTAGCCGTCTTCCAACACCCGATCCACCTGGATCTTATTGCGTTCCAAATCCAAAACCTTAAAGGTCACAAAACTGACCGTATCTGGACAAAGATCAGGACCGGACGCGCAAGAAGCATCACTTCTTCCGATATCACAGACACCATCACCATCATCATCTGGATCCTGTTCATCAGAAAGCCCATCATCATCATCATCCGTATCCAGCACATTCGCCACTCCATCAGAATCCGTATCGGGCACCAGTTCATTCTGAGCACATCCGGAATTATTCGGGATAAGACCGATCGGCGTGCTGGGACACAGGTCTCCCAAATCACGTAAAGTGGTGACAATCGGGAACACAAAATCTTTGCCTTCCACATCGAAAAGCGTGTCCAAAGTAACGACGTCACTCTCCGCGGGCACATTTCCAGAATTCCGACCCACCACCCCGACGAGCGCATTCACGATGGCATACGACAAGATAATCACCAAAATCCCGGCAGCCACATACGTGATAATATTTTTAGCCTTTCCGGTCATCTCATCGTTGCCAAAATTCGCCACGTACAAAATCCCCGCATAGATAATCGCCGTGATCGCTATCAACCCCAAAAACCCCAACACGTAATTGGTAATGAGGACGACGAGAGTCGTCAGATTCCCACCTCCCACCTGAAGACCCTGAGCATAGCCCCCCACCTGAGTCGGGGGGATCAAATCAAGACGGACTTCCTGGGCCAACCCCTGGGAAACACCTAAAGAGACCAAGCAAGCGATTCCAAAGATCCAGCCAATCTGTCGGGCCAGTCGATTCATTTATTGTTCAAAGGTAATGAAATTCAAGAGGGTATTGACGATGGTATACGCGGAAAAAATAATGATGATACCGATCACCACGTAGGTCATCATATTCTTCGCCTTGCCACTGAGCTCCTCGTTGGCGAAGGACAAGATGTAAAAAAGACCCGCTCCCACAAAAGCCAATACACTGATCACGCTGACATACGGCAAGGTCACATTGGTATAAAAAATAATCAGCTCGCTCAAGCTTCGCCGTCGAGAAATCCCCTGGGGGATGAGGTTCTCACTGGGGACCTGAACCCCTGTACCACTGTACACAGGACCCGTCGCAGGATCTGCCTGCTGATTTGGCTGAGCCACTCGGGGCGTGCCTGGAGAAGTATTCGTGAGGTTAAAATACTGCTGAGAAGTATTGGTATTGGTTTGGTTTTGAACCGGACCGGCTCCACCGAGTGCCCCCAAATACGAACATCGTTCAGACCATCGACGGGCCTGGGTTTCGGAAGGCGTCCCCTGGACAATGATCTGTCCTTCTCTTTTCCCCGAACAAGCCTGCTCGTCCACTGGATCAGTAGAAACCCCTTGGGAAGTCGCCTTGCTCAAAACACGCTTCGCGTTGTACTTACAGCGAACCAATCCTTCGACCCAGACATTGTGGACTTCGTTGAAATTAAATTCCCTGTGGAGCATACAGGAATCAATCGAATCAGCATCCTTAAAGCCCCTCCCAATCTGATACGGCGAGTCGTAATTGACCGGCGAGTTATTGAGGTTGAAAATATCGCTAAAAGACTGGGCAAACACAGGCATCACGAAGATTTGAAGCACGACAAAAACCGGCAAGAACGTCTTCAACAAAAAGCGGACAAACCTGAGCATAACCATAAAAAATCTCATTTTAGTGTAACAAAAGAACCTGTTGACCAAAAAAAGCAAACGTTATTCACATAACAATGACAAAACCCCGTCTCGTGAATTTTGTCATTTTTTTCAAATTTGAGAACAAAACTGCTCGTCCCCAATATTCCCACAAGTCCCACAAGTCCTACAAGTCTTACAAGTCCTACAAGTCCCACAAGTCCCACAAGTCCTACGAGTCCTACTAGTCCTACAAATCCCTCCCCCTACGCCGCCAAAAACGTCCTCAACAAGGTCGCCACGATCGTATAAGCGCTAAACACCACCAGAACCCCGATGAGCACATTCGTCATTGCCGACTTCGCTTTGCCGACCACTTCATCATTGCCAAAATTCGCCACCATCACCACTCCGGAAATCGTGAAGGTCACAAACACGATCGCCCCCAAAAACCCGAGCAAATAATTGGAAAGGCCTTGGAGCTGCACCTCAAGTGCCGCGACATTGACTCCCTCATACCCCGCATTGGGAAACACGATCTGATTGATCAAGACATCAGCCAATCCGATGATAATAATCCCCATGACCGTATACCCGACGATCTTCTTTTGCGCCGCCATTTCTTCATCGCTTCCAGGCATCAAGAGCGTACGGCTTCCAGCGATCACCAACATCAAAATAGCCCCAGCCCCCGAAAAAGAAAGGAACAGATTGAGGATATCCTTGATCCGCAACGCGAGCTCCGAACCAACAATCTGCGCCTCTTCAGAGGTGAAAATATAGCTTCCCTGATCACGAAACAAAAACCCGTACACAAAATCTGTTGCCAAACCAAAGACCACCAAACCAACCATGGTGTAAACAACATTCATTTTCTGCTTCTGCACCTGATCGGAAATCGAAGACTGAGCAGAGACAAGGATAAAACCAGCCACAAACAACACAAAAATGGCAATGGTTCGCAAAAACAATCGACTCGACCCCAGGACCACATTAACGATCTCGCGAATCCCCTGAATACCTTCACCCGTTCCCTGATCGGTCAACCCAACCCTGGGCAAGTGCTCAACCGTTTCCTGCCCAAAAGGTATCTGAATATTTCCAGCAAAAACCTCTGGAGACATTACCAACACCAGTCCACCCACTGCGATCGTAAACAGTATCTTTTTCATCATGGTGAAGATGGGTTAGCGCCACCTGGAGGAGCTTGAGGCAAAGAAGGATCCAAAGGGGTAACAGCAGGGTTCGCCTCTCGAATGGCCCCACCCCCTGAGGAAAATTCAGCCACGATGGTGTAGGAAGAAAAAGAGATCACCAGACCGATCAACGCTCCGGTAATGATCTTGGTACCCTTCTGTCCAGCTTCCTCATTTCCGGCACTAAATGCGTACAATACTCCTCCTGCCACCAACATAAATAAAAACAACACTCCCATCATCGCCAAAGCGAGATTGGTAATATTCCCCAACAATGCAATCCCCCCTCCGACATCCACCGACTGGGTCACGAAAACATCGCCAAAGTTGAGATCCGGCGAGGTTTTGAGATTAAAGACGGCATCAATCAAAGCCGAAGAGATCATGATCAGGAGAAATCCAACAAACCCATAGATAAACACATCTTTTTGCTTCGTAACCTGCTCATCATCTCCACTGAAAAGGATAACCGACCCGGACTTGACCACAAAAAAGACCGCCAATCCCGTCAAAACATACCGAATGAACTTGATAAGGATTTCCACCTGCGACTGGAAGGCAGTCGCGGCACCCACGATCTGTCCTTCACTGGAGACGAAACTGACCGCCGTCCCACCCTGGGGAGCGTTATACAAGAAAAAGGTTTCGCTCAAAAATTTGGCAAAGATGACGAATGACGCTCCGATCAACAAGTACAAAAAATGCTGGGAAACCGCGTTGAATTTTTCTTCATTCCCTCCGGCGATGACCAAGCGAATCCCAAACCAGGCGATCAATATGACCAAAAATGGCCCAAGAATGCCGAGGGCTGAAGTATAGATATTGCGCACTGTATTGACTACTCCCTGGGCCCCTGTTTGCCCCCGGATGAGATCTTGATTGATGCCTGGATATAAACCGGGATCAAAAGGAAGGGCCGGTTGAGCAAAGACGCTGTTCAGAGAAAAAACCAAGCACAGCAGCGTCAGAACCATCGAAAACCAGCGAAATCGAGCAAACATTCGTGAGAAAAAATCTTTCCTCAGCTTAGCAAAGATCAAAACACAACAAAAAAATCTGCATATGACAAATCGGGAAAATGTCATCCCGTCCATCTTTACAAATGACCCCAGCTGGAGTAATATAAGGATGCGCAGGGAAACCCTCGCGCTTTTTAAAGTTATTTCTATGAAAAATTTCTTTCGATACTTCAAAGACAGCGCCCATGAACTCACCCTGGTGACATGGCCCAGCCAAGAACAACTGCTCCAACTCACGGTTATCACGGTAGTATTTGTGCTCATCGCTGCTGCGGTACTCGGACTCGTCGACCTAGGATTCAACCAAGCCTACCTCTGGCTTCTTTCTTTGAATGGCTAAATATTTTCAGAGCTTTCGTGAGAAAGCAGGTATGTACGATCAACCATTAACCATCAACTTTTAACCACCATGGAAGATACCCAACAAACCCAAACCAACACGGATGAACAAAATATTCCTGTAACTGAAGGTGAAAGTACTGAACCTGAAGTTTCGGAAACACTCGAAACAGCAGAACCTGCTCAGGAACCAGCGCTCGAAGAAGAAGCCGAAGCCGATGAAGCAAATGAAGCTGACGAAGCTAATGAAGCTGACGAAGCTAATGAAGCTAATGAAGCTAATGAAGCTAATGAAGCTGAAGAATCCACCCCCACCAGCATCCTCGACCCTCATCTGAAGAAAACCAGCCTCAAAACTTCCATTGGTAAACAAGCGAAAAACACCGGAAAAAACTGGTATGTCATCCACACCTATTCTGGATACGAAGACGCCGTAGAAAAAGCCCTTCGCCAGCGTATCGAATCCCTCAATATGCACGATCTCATCTTCAATGTGATCGTCCCCAAGGAAAGCACGATCACCATCAAAAAAGGAGAGCACGTCACTGAAAAAAAACGACTCTTCCCTGGATACGTTCTCGTGGAAATGATCGTAACCGATGAAAGCTGGTACGTCGTCCGAAATACCCCCAACGTGACGGGGTTCGTAGGATCCGGGACCATCCCCGTCCCCATCCGCCCTGAAGAGTTCGACGTGATCCAAAAGCACATCAAGAAAGAAGAACCCAAGTTCAAGATCAACTTCAGCGTGGGCGAACAGGTCATCATCTCCGACGGACCGTTCAAGAACTACGAAGGACTCATCGATACGATCGACGAGAAGAAAGGGAAGCTCAAGGTGCTGGTCACGATCTTCGGTCGCGAGACCCCGGTGGAATTGGATTTTGTCCAAGTAAAGAAAAAATAGCGAAGGTCCTTAAATCTTCATCTTCCTCCTAAGCCTTCATCTTGTGAGTGAGACCATGCAAAAAAATCATCTTCCTGTAGTCGGGTTTTTGCTGGTCGTCGGTTCCCTGCTCTTTCTGGACTACCAAAACGAAACCGCGGGAGCCAACTCCTTTTTTCTCACCAGCATCATCCAAGAGGTCATCCGTCCCGGAACAATCGACGAAGCTCTTTTGACGGGCACCTCACTCGAAGGCTTGGAAATTACCCATGTGGAATCATCCAAAACCTTCTTTGATCCTTACCTACAGCTTCCGGAGGCCACTTCATCCCGACGCTACCACATCGATACGACCTCCATCACCATCAGTGAATTCCCCACCCAAAACCCTGCAAAGCTCGTCCAAGCACTCTTAGAACAAGAAAACCCAGAATACCAATTCAACAAAATTAACCCCGGGACGTTTTACCTCAACCAAGTCCCGTTAGAGAAAAAAACCCACAATTTCCTAGGCATTGTCATCAAAGAACGACTGTACGGATTCCAATACCTGCCGGAAGAGCATCAAAAGGTACTAGAAATCATTGACGCCCTCCAGCAAAATGAGTAAAATCACCCAGCAATAAAGGAAACAAAGGAGTATCAAGAACGCAAAGAGTATGAGGAATGAATCCCCTTACTCCTAATACTCCTATTATCTCCTCATACTCCTAATACTCCCTCCCCCATGGCTGAACTCAAAAAGAAAATCAAGCTCCAGATCAAGGCTGGACAAGCCAATCCAGCTCCTCCAGTAGGACCTGTGCTTTCCCAAGCAGGAGTCAACATCCAAGATTTCTGTGGTCAGTTTAATGACAAAACCAGAGATCGTATGGGACAGGTCGTACCAGTCGTTATTTATGTTTACGACGATAAGACCTTTAAATTTGAACTTCGAGAACAGCCAGCAGCCAACCTGATCAAACAAGCTATCAAGCTCGAAACCGGTTCCAAAGAACCCAACAAGATTAAAGTTGGAAAGATTACCCGTGCCCAACTCGAAGAAATCGCGCAAAAGAAGATGAGTGAACTCAACGCCAATGACCTCGACGCCGCGGTAAAAATCATCGCTGGGACCGCCCGCGCGATGGGAGTAACCGTCGAAGGATAAAAACAAATTTTCAATTTCCAATTCTCAATTTTCAGTGAATTTTCAATGTCATAATTTGAAAATTGAAGAATTAGAAATTGATTGAAAATTAGAAATTGGAAATTATTTCGTGGGAGGCCGATGAACATCGGACCGCTATCACCACTTAACCCCCCATACCATGGCAGAAGCTATGAAGTCCACCACACGTGGCAAGAAGCGCGGAAAAAAATACCGAGCGGCTTTGGAGAAGCTCGACCGCAAAAAACTCTATTCTCTCGATGAAGCCATCAAGCTCCTTCAGGAAACCTCGACCACAAAATTCGACGGGACGGCTGAAGTGCACCTCAAACTGGGACTTGATCCAAAGCAATCCGACCAAATGATCCGTGGAACGCTCGCCCTTCCCCACGGGACTGGAAAACAAGTCCGTGTCATCGCCTTCGTCGATGAAGGAAAGGTCAAAGAAGCCAAAGGCGCTGGAGCAGTCGAAGCTGGATCTGACGAATTGATCGAAAAGATCAACAAAGGATGGCTCGAATTCGACGTCGCCGTAGCGACCCCAGACCAAATGAAGAAGCTCGGAAAAATCGCTAAAACCCTTGGACAAAAAGGCTTGATGCCCAACCCAAAGGCAGGAACGGTTTCACCAGAACCAGCCAAAACCATCGAAGAAATCAAAAAAGGACGGATCGAGTACAAACTCGACAAAGAAGCCAACGTCCACAACGTCTTCGGAAAAGTTTCCTTCGGTTCGGACAAGCTCAGCGAAAACCTGAAGACCTACCTGAAAACCATCCAAGAAGTGAAGCCCAGCGCTGTGAAAGGAACCTATATCAAGAGCGTTACCATTACTTCCACCATGGGTCCCGGGATCCCCGTGAACCCAAATGAAGTTCAATAGCAAAGCATCTTCAAATCGTGTACAAAGAGGAAGAGCAGGATGAACCATCCCCTCTTCCTTTTTTAGTTCTTCACTCACCATCATGGCCGTCAAAATCCAGCGAATCGACAAAACGCTCCCCTTGCCCCAATACGAAACCAACGGTGCCGTAGGCTTCGACCTGATCGCTCGTGAAACGACCACTGTAAAAAAAGGAACGATCGAACTCATCCCCGGAAACGTCATCGTGGAAACCCCGCCAGGATATATGCTCGTAGTGGCTTCCCGATCCTCCACTCCACGCAAAAAAGGGCTCACTCAACCCCACGGCATCGGCATCATCGACCAGGACTACTGCGGCCCCACTGATGAGATCAAGATCCAGATGTACAATTTCTCCGAACAGGACGTCACCGTCGAGCGCGGCGAAAAAATCGCCCAAGGGGTCTTTGTTCACGTGAGCAAATTCGAATTCGAAGAAGTGGAGCAGATCAAAGAAGACTCCCGAGGAGGATTTGGGTCAACGGGATGAAAAGGATTTTTCCTCAAAACTGACAATATCACCAATTTCAGCAATAATGTCCTGAAATAACGAGGCTTCAATCCTTGCCACAACTTTTTGGACAAGAGATTTTTCAATCAAATGAATTTTGTGAAAATGAACAAATGATTGTTCAGGTATTGTCCCATCTATCAAATTTTTTTGTTCAATTGGCACAACTGGCAAAAATAACGGCTTTGTTCGTGAAATAGAAACAAAAAGAATATCAGCAGTTGAGTTCACACGATGATTAGAAATAACCAAAGCGGGCCTGGTTTTTACATCAGACAAATCACTGAATGGAAAAGGCACTAGGACTATATCTCCCTGATAAATTTCTTTGGTCATTTTTAGCGAATTGAATCGATATCCTGGTAAAAAGTATCCCAAACATCATCCTCCGGATTATTCCAAAGTTTTCCCAGACTAGCTTCTGCCACCTGTTTATTCCATTTCCTCTCCTCTTCTTCGGTAAGATCGTGCCATTGCGTTGGAATATGAGTGTGAAGCTTTGGCTCAAAAGGAATGCCTTTCGTGGCGATGATCTGTGCATAAAACATCCGATTGGCCGTGCTGAAATCCAACCCGAGTCGCTTCAGGATCTTCCCAGCTTCATCCTTCATCTTTTTAGGAATGCGAGTTTGTAAAGAAACGGTCTTCATAAACGGTATTACTATCCGTATACATTATACTGCATTTTGTATACAAATTCAAATGCGACTCTTTCAAAACCGGATCTGATCCATTGGCACCCCTTGCTTCAACAGCTCGCGAATCTTCCTCCGACGCCGCATTCCCATCACACCGATTACAAAAAACACACCGAAGAAAAGCGTTCCACCAAGGAAAATATACATCAATCCTGGATCATATCGATCGGACGACTGGAGCGCAAAATAGTTGACGACAAAAACCAGCGTGAAAAGACCCTGGCCACTGATCGGGAGTAATAAAAAGAGCCCCCAAGGAAAATCCAGTATCTCCTGGGGGTTATCCGAGCGAGCGCAAAAGCGTTTGCCGATAAAAAAACGAAAAATACTTCCTGAGCTACGAAACTTCATATGAGTTCGTTTGGATAAAATACCATAAAAAGACCAACAGGAGAATGAAAACGCAAATCATTGCCAAAAAATATGGTACGCCCCAAGCAAAATCAGCAGATAAGGAACGCTCACCATCAGAAAAAACAGGGTCAAAAGGAATCGATGAAAAAATTGCCAATAACGATGCATCTGAAGCAAAGTGACCCATCCATAGGCCGACTTGAAAACAACCAAAGAAAAAACGAGAACAAGCACTATTCTGACGAACACCACCTGAAAAAAATGCTCTTCACGCAGCTGTAAATAGGTGGGGTTTGCATCCAGGAAGAAGAAAAACGTAGTGTTGAAAAGAAACGAAATCGTAAATGCAGCCGCATATTCGAACTTCTGTTTGAACGAGCTATTATGGTTCATAAGATTGCACGAGAACGTATTGATAATAGGTCTGGATGATTTCTCGATAACCAGCTCCAGCTTTGGCCATCTGCGTGGCACCATACCCACTCAATCCCACCTGGTGCCCACACGCCGTCAATCCCTCTCGAGTCGGATCATCTCCGTACGGATCTTCAACCGACTGAAAAACTTCTCCAAATCTCTGAAAGTACTCATTGGTCGGCCATACCTCATCCCAAGACTTCGTCCGACTCCCATCCGTACAAGAAAAATACGCCGCCCTCAGGACCCTGTCCTTTGGATTTTGGTTTGTGAGTTTTGAACTTTGCACGAGAACAACTTCACCAAAAGTTGCTTCGAGCGCCTCCTGCCACTTCGGCGCCCGCTGCTCGAATCCATACCCCAAGTACTTCTGAAAAATCGCCGGACTATTAGCAGCATTGTAGGGCTTGCCGGGGAATTTTTCATAGCCCGAAATCAAGTAATGAAGTGCGTAACTGCGCGCTAACACTGCTATCGTCTTGCGCTTCTCTTGCGGCTGATCATCCGTCTCCGGCACCTCAGCGATCCCCTTCATATAGTCTTCCAAAGAAAGCTCATTAATAACCATCATTTTTCCAGAAGCTGAGGAGGGATTCTCCCCTTGTAAGGGGCTGGGGGTCGGAGAGGCAGCTTCCCAACGCACTTCCAACACATTCCGAAAAGTGTTGTCGAGGTACTTCTTGGTCCCAAACTGCTTGGGAAGCCCCCAGTTCTTCAGTTCGAGATAAGGCTCTCCCTGAGCGCGAAAACGAAACACAGTCCCGTTTTTGACATCTGCTTCCCCAACGGTGAAGACCTGACCACTCTTCAAACTTCGGACCTGGACGGTGGCACTATCCCAAACGATAAAATCCCCCGGGGACGTGATTTCCAACTCTGGCTGGTCCACATCACTCAACCATACTCGAACAGGAGGAAGTTCATGGCTCTTCGTCATCTCGCTCGGAGCAACCTTCGTTTGCAATGCAGAGCCTTCCTCGCCTTCCATCAACTGCCCACTATCCTCTGCCAACTGCCCACTGCCCTCTGCCGACCGCTCCCTCAGCTCCCTTGTCCCCTCGATCACGATCCCCACCTTCACCTTTCCCTTCGTCCGCACCTCCTTCCCTCCTGCTACCAGTACGAACTCATCGAAGGTCGTTCTTCGGGGAATATTCTTGATCTCCATCGTCAGGACGAACACTCCGATTTCACCTGGATCAACTGTGGAAGACTCAAGGAATCCAGCCGTCGTTCGTTTCTCCCAGGACCGGTGGAGAAAGTCTGCACGGTCTTTGACCATCAAGACAGCCCGATCATCACCCTCCGCATACCAAGGCACATTTCCGGTGTTCTTCAGAAGCACTCGCACGGGATGGACTCCCACCACCGACGGCAAAGTGCCGACCTCCACCACTTCGGACAACAAACGAACCGTCCCCCGAGCGGTCAAGGTCTGGGTAAATGAAACCCGGTTTTGTCGAAGGCTGCGGGTATTGAGAAAAGCTGGTAACCGATCAATACCGATCGCTCCACTCACCATCATTTGCCGATCATCATACCCCGCTCGAACGAGGGTCGAGAAAGAAACCGACTGACCGATCCCGACGGCATCTGAAACCGTAATTTTTTGACCTCCCTTGAGCTGATACCACACCGAGCCTGGTTCCCAAGCAAAATTTCCGGTATTCACGAGCTGAAACTCCACCGCTTGCTCAAAGCCCTTTTGCACTGACTGTCCTCTCACCGCCACTAGCTTCGCATCAAACACCGGAAGCTCGACGGGAAGCTTCACCTGCAATGGGCTCCCCTTGAGTCCACGGTCACGTCCCATCATGGGCAGCAGCTGCAGATCGATCTCACCGGCCCTTCTTTGCGCCGGAAGTTCAAAGCGCAAGGTGACCTCACTGCCAACGGGCACCGACTGAGACAAGAACAACTGCAGACCGTTCACGGCAGAAACCACTTCCGATCCCGTGGCTCGCACTTCCCGGATCTGCACGGCGTTTCTCCCTTCATTCAACCAGGGAAAATTACTGACATTCTTCAATTTCATCTCCATCATACGGGTTTCACCAACCAAAAGCGGATCGGTGTTCCCCGTGAAGGACAAAAGCTGATAACGATATACCGGAGCGTTCACCCGATAGGACAGTTTGAAGTCATTGCGAAGCGAAGAACCACCAGCTTCAAACGACAGCAATTCCTGGCGCAGACCGGCTTCAAATTCAGCTTGGTAAGGGATGGACAGATCCACTTCCTGTCCCGAGCTGATGAACGTCGACAGAGTCAAAAGCGGCTCTTTGTTTCCTCGAGAAAACACTTTCAGACCGTTCCAGGATTGGCTGCCGGTATTTTTGATGCGAAGCGCGATGGAAAAACTTTGCAAGGGGTCGACACGAAGATTGCGCGGCTGGCTCACCACTTCATAACGATACTCCGGCTTCACTCCTCCTTGAGCCACCACCGTTCGCAGCCGGTCCATGGACAATTTCAAATCACTTCCAGGACACTGGGTAGCGCCTTGCCCGATGAACTGCTTCGTCACGGCTCCCACTTCAGCATGGGTCACGATATTCGGAAGCACCGTACCGCGAAAAGAAGACTTGCCCAAAGGGTTGATATCATAAAGCGAAGCCAAATAGGTGGTGATATTAGACAGTCCCTCAAAAGCCTTGGGAGAGATCTGCTGATCTTCAAAATTCCCCATCACCGAAATCCCAATCGTATTGGAGTTTTGACACAGCACATGAGCCGCGATCACTTCTGGACCGCCAGCCCGGCCTTCGTAGATATTCCCATCTGGATCGACGAGGTAGTGATAGCCGAGATCACCCCAGCCATTGGAAAGGGTGTGGTAGACATAAATCGCATTGACCGCGAGCTTGTAATCCCGGGCGTCGATGCGTCGGTCATCGTTGAGGTCTTTCAGCGTCTGAGCCGTGTGATGGACTACGATCTTTTTGATTCTATTGGAATACTGTCGGGGCCAGATCAAGGGCCTGCCCAACTCATCAAACGCCACTAATTTGTCTGCGACTTGGTACTGTCCTGGATAGGCTTTTTCGAGCGGAGCACAAATATTGACGCTGCTTTTTTCACCCGTTGAAGAGCTGTCACCTGCCTGAGTTTCTTTGGGAATATAGGTCCCCAAAGACTCATCAGCCCCCCACTCCCGCCGGGAAATAATCTTAAAAGGCGCGTTGGAATTAATCCGAGCATCCAGGACGAGAGCATCATTTTGCACCACCCGCACTGGTTCTTCAGCTAGATTCATGACCGTAGCGGTGATCTCTCGATCCATATCCGATCGGACGGAAAAGCGTTGTGAAACCGCCAAAAACAACAATTCAGAAGCCGCTAATTCCGGTTCCGCGCGCCGCAAGGCCTGCCAGGCGGTCCACTGCCCTTCTTGCCAAAAACGAACTTCAAGCCCTTCGACTTGGTCCAGGGCAAAAGCCCGAAACACAAATGGCGCCGTCATTTCCTGAGCCTCACCTGCCGCCAAGCGCAGCGAAAACTGATGATGCTGAGTCCCGGAAGTGGAGTTTTGGGCAGACACCAGCTGGAAGCTGAAACAAAAGAGCACAAAGGTCGATAGGAGAATCGTCTTCCAACGCATGAAAGAGAGAATAAAAAAGCCCCGATAGTATGCTCCCACTCGCTCCCGGAGAAAAATGTTTTTCCTCGTCAGAGAAAAAAGATATGCTATGCCTGTTTCAACCATTTTTTCTTCGTTATGGACGATCAAAGCTCCCCATCAGGCGACAAAAAAGTTTTTGAAAAAGCCCTGGCAGAACATCAAAACGCCGCCATCGACGAAAATACCCAATCGTCCCTCAACCAACCCTACAGCAACCCCCAAACCGCTCTCAGTGAAGACGACAAGAGCTTTTTAGAAAATCTCATCAAGCGCATCGAAGCTGGAGAAATCAACCTGCATACTCCCAGCTCGATTTTAAACCAAGCGGTCTACGACCAACTCCCCGGCGACAAAAAATCCCAAGCCGACCTGTTCATCAATTCCACCCTGTTTGTCATCCGTCAGGTCTACGACTTCTACCACTCTTCTTTCGACAACAACAGCGACATGATGATCAACATGGTGCAGGAGCTACGGATGAAGAAAGAAATGCTGGAGAAAGAGTTGGGGGATGTATTAAAAATATAAAATCCTCACCCTTCATCAAATCTTAAAGTCTCTTGTGTAGGCTCTTTTCGTCGTATCAAAACATGCTATGAGCAAATCGAAAATCTTCCTCACGTGCCTCATCGCTTTTTGTGTGGGAATTGGAATGCATCAGTATGTTCCTTACAACCCACACTGGTATGGAATATCAGCGATTTTTTTGCTGTGTATAGCGATAAGTTCGTTCCTTTTCTTGAGAAGACTCCCAACCCAAAAACCCTCTCCAGGAGATTTCTCCACTTCGTCCTCCTCCACAACCTACAACTTCGGTCGAAATGACAGAAAAGAAAAATTTCTCCACGTTTCATCTATTTTTTTCGTTTTAAGTTTTACGTTATTCGTTGGGCTCTTCCGCGGCCAATCCACCATCCATATCCCCACCCCCGAAACCATCGACTACTACGCCCATGACGCTTCCAATCCTCCTAACACTCCTAATACTCCTAATACTCCTAATAACCCCTCCCCCCTCACCCTCATCGGAGTCATCGCCGAAGAACCCGACGTCCGTCGCGACAAAATCAACTACACGATTCGGGTGCAGGGTTTGGAGGGTTTGGAGGGTACGGATGGTACGAAAGAGGAAATTCCAGTAAGCGGTTACACGCTCATTTCCGCAGGAAAGTATCCCGCCTATGAATTCGGAGACACCTTGAAACTCACCGGCACACTCCAAAAACCCACCGTCTTTGACTCCTTCGACTACGCAGGATATTTATCAAGGTTTGATATATACAGTGTCATGTACCGTCCTAAGATCCAGCTTCTAGAAAATCCTTCCAACCCCTCCTACCGTCCGTACCTTTCGTACCTTTTTTCAGTGAAACAAAGTTTCGAACACCACCTCAACCTCACCTACCCGACCGAACCGACGAGTTCTTTTATGGCCGGTCTATTGCTTGGATCGAGAAAAGGCATGCCCGAAGAACTCACCCAGGATTTCCAAACCACTGGATTGACTCATATCGTCGCCATCTCCGGATACAACATCACCCTGATCGTCAGCATCCTGATGGCGATCTTCAAACCTCTGGGCCGAAGACTCTCCATCCTCCTGTCCGCGCTGGGGATCATCATTTTTACGCTCTTTGTGGGAGCCTCTCCTGCGGTCGTTCGTGCTTGTATTATGGGACTCATTGCTCTGTTAGCACTGAATTCCGAAAGAAAAAGCAACATCAGCATCATCCTGGCGCTCACCGCCACGCTCATGATCGGCTACAATCCGAAAATCCTCGTCCACGATGTGGGCTTTCAGCTCTCGTTCTTGGCAACCATGGGCTTGGTCTATGTCTCCCCCATTTTGGACCCCTTTCTCAAATGGCTACCAGACAAGCTGGCCGTCCGCGACAGCATCAACCTCAGCCTGTCCGCGCAGATCATGGCCCTCCCCATCATCGTGCTCAATTTTCAAAACCTCTCCATCATCTCCCCCATCAGCAATCTCCTCGTCGCCGGCCCGATCATTCCCTTTTCGATGCTCTTCGGCTTCGTGGGCACCATGGCCAGCTACCTCTCTCTCCCATTGGCCAAACTGATCGCTTACCCAGGCTACCTCCTCCTGCAATACATCGTCCAGGTGATCGAACTCACCGCCGACATCCCCTACGCGGCCATCGGCATCAGCTGGTTTAGCGAATCCATGCTCATGCTTTACTTCATCGGATTAACCGGTTTCCTTTTTCGGTGGTGGCAAGCCGAACACCAACGTCAGTCCACCATCCATCAGCTGCAACTAGCATTTGAACAGCGAGTTGTCGAACGCCTTTGGCAGGAAAACCCCGCCGTTTGATGGTGAAGGAGGCTGAACAAGCATAGAGTAAAAACACCTGACGGTTCTCATGCGATTGCGATCTTCAAATCGCCAGCAGGAAGAACGACCCGAATCGGGCCGGGATCAACCTTGGACCAAAGAACTCCGCTTCCATACGATCGCCATGCTGATGAGCCTGGCGCTGTATTTCGGTGGCACTGAATATGCCCTGAGATGGATCAGATGGTGGCAACAGCAATCTCCTTCCACACCAACAACCTGCCCGGCCCCCAGAAACACACTGAGCCAGCAACAACTCCAACACCTTCTCGCCGTACAAAAAACCATCAGAAAGCACCAAATCAAAGCTTTGGTAGCGACCATACACCATCATCCCCTCCCTCAAAAACGAGAAGAAGCCAAGCGGATCCTCCAAGGCTTTGGGGTGGTCTCTCTACCTCCAAAAACACCCCAACAGGAACTCATCGCCCAAAGTCAATAAGGATTGACAAATCAAACAATATCGACGATAATGCCACTCCTCATAAACCTTAGCCATTCATCATGGAGCTGCATTTACAAGTGGATAAAGTGGAAATTTCATCAAGCGTCTGCCTCGAACTCAGTCAGCATCCAGAGATCAAATCCATGATGGATCGGGTAACTCAAACACAAATAGAGGCCTCACTTCCCGTCATGAAATTGCTGCAAGGGATTGGATCTGACGTGAATCATCTTTCTTTCAAGAGTCTTCAGACCCCCAAATTTTTAGAACACAAAGGAAGTGAAGGGAAGCATCACCAATTCCACCTGGTGAACAAACAAATGGAATCCTACGAAATTTCAGCGTTGGAAAAACAATTAATGGCGCTCTTTCAGGAATGGTCGGACATCAACGGACAACTCTCCGACGCCAAAAAGCAACAAAAATTGAAAAAAGAAAAAATCCAAGCTTCACATCAGCGTTTGGGGAAAATCTTGCGCGCCCTCGAATCAAAAAGACTACCAGAGATCCAAGTGAGTGACCTGGTAGCTGATCGCTTTTTGGAAGTCCTCGCCCAAAAGAAACCTGAACTCCCCCTTGAAGAACAAGAAGAATGGGAAACGGTTTTGATGAAGATCTGGGAACAACACGAGCATGATTTGCCTGAGCTCATAGCGGATATGGAAGCAGAAAAAGAGCTGCTCAGCGAGGAGGAATGGCAGGCATTCTCTATGACAGAGGCGAGGAAAACAACCCTCAAAGGTCAAATGAGTTTGCTCGGTCGACCAGAAAACTATGAAACCACAGTGGAACTGATGAAGCTCACCATGGAATCAGAAATCAAACGGCTCAAAAAATTGGCTTTGTCGAAAAACCTTTCTCTGACTTCATCCGAAAGAAACCATGAAGACCTCTATGAGCTTCTCAAAATGGATATCGTCTGCCAAACCAGATCTGCCACTGCACAAGTCATAACTCCATCTCCATCTTCATCTTCATCGACCTCAGACACTCCAACCAATCGAAACAACTCACGATGGACGATCGCCGCTGGGGTAGCTGCGGCTTTGATCGTAGGAGCGGTCAGCCAGCTCAAAAACGAGACCATTCTCAGGACAGATCCTCAGAATCCACCAGCTCTTCCACCACTTCCACGACAGCAGACACCCGCTCCCCAAAAAACGCCAAACAGCTCCACCGCCTTTGATCTGCTCTACCCCGACATGAGCAACCCTATCAGCGCCACCACTCCCCTCCGCGCAGCGGCTTCATCACCATTGTCCAGCACCATCGAAGACCTGAACCGTGAACTCCAGCAACTCAGAAAAGTATCCGAATGGAAGCCCTTCAAGGAACCACATGGACGACTGGTACTCTTTTTTGCCAGCTGGGATCTGGAAGATATTCGACGGTCATTCACAGAGCTCCGACAAGTCTCCGGAAACGATCTGCGAGTCTTCTCACTCACCTGTACAGACGGCAGCAAACATCCGGATGGTCGAGAAGGCCTCTACGACGCAGCCTTTGAAATAGCAGTCGGAAACACCCACTATCTCTTCTTCCGTCGCCAGACCAATCAAGGCGAGATGTTTTTCATCTGCGAGCTTGGATCTGACGGCCAAACAAACAATCTTCAGATCGTCCCCTCGGTGACCAACAGCTCCGGCATAGGATCAGATCCCACGACTTCAACGCTTGAAGCGGTGTGTGAGCAACTTCTGCGGAAAAAAACCCGATAAGCTTCCCTCGGAGAGATCAGCGTCCTATAATCGGCCTGATCTCTTTTTTTTAAAACACCATGAAAAAACTTCTCCCCGTCCTGATCCTCCTCGCCCTCGCCCTGGGTGGGTTTTATTGGTACACGAAATCCGGTGTAGTCCTGGATGAAGCTGCTCCAGTGGCTTCCAACGATACTTCTTCTGACTCGCAAGCATCCAACAATCAACGGCAACTGCTGCAGAAAGCAGGCATGGAAAAAATGATCCCCGACGAGCCAGAAAAAGAAAAGAAGCTCTCCGCGGAAACCCAACAAAAAATCGATGAAATGGTGAAGAAAGCCCAGATGACCGTCATGACCTCGGAAGAAAAGGCACAGATGGAACAAGAAGCCACCATGATGATGAAAGGATCTGAAGTCACGAGCTCAGAAACCATGGAAATGATGACTTCGGAAGAGATGGCCGAAAACTTCATCAGCCGACAAGGCCTCTTCACCGAAATCGACCTCATCCACAAAGGATCCGGACGCGCCCTCATTTACCCTCAAACGGCCGAAGGCCCCATCCTGCGCCTGGAAGACTTCAGTGTGACCCGAGGTCCCGACCTGCACGTCTACCTCTCCCGCAACGCGGATGTCAAAACCTCCGCTGACCTCGGCACCTACCACGACCTCGGGCTTCTCAAGAGCTCCAAAGGCAATCAAAACTACCAGCTCCCTAGCAACCACGAAGGCTTTAAGTCCGTCGTGATCTGGTGTCAGGCGTTTGGAGTACTCTTCAGCTCGGCAACACTGCAACCATAAAGCCAACCCATGGGACCTTCTCTCCCCGAGTCATCTCCTATCCCACGAGCTCTCGACGTGATCCGTCAGATCAAAGATGCGGATATCCAAGCATTTGAAGAACTCGTCATCAAAAGAAGACGAGAGGTTTTCAAGCAGCTGACCGGAGAAGAAAAAATCGCTCTGGTGAGCCTTCATAAAATGCCTCCAAGTCTGATCGAAGAGCTCATCAGGATCCAACTTCAAGGCATTCGTATTCTCGGCCTCCACGACCTTTCCAATTTTGTGTGGTCGCTGCACATCCTCACCGAAGACAACCGATATCAGCTACTGTGTAAAATGATCACAGAAGTCAAAGAAACAAAAAACAAATCTGAGTAAGGGAGCTGAAAACCTTCTCCATCAATAGATCAAAGTTTTTTGGCTCTTTTTTTTTGCTGTTTGAATCACTGATTCCATTATCACTTGGTGTGCTTTTGGCATGAAGTTGGACAAAGGCATACATGACAAAATGGAGAGAAACTACAGGATAAAGAGACTATAAAATGTGAAGAAAAGACACGATATATGAGCACAGACACATTGACTTCCATGGGAGAGATCCTAGACTCGAGGCCTCTCACCGTTCCTATGAAGAGCCATCTCTTTGCGTTCAACAAAGCCAACCCTTTCGTCCCAGTGGTGTCCGACATGACTCGCGGGATTTTTGACGAATAAAAGAGAGATAAGGCTTGATTTCGTTCCATCAACCCCGCGATCAGCGGGGTTTTTTTATATTCATAAACCCTCCAACATGCAAACCGTCACGATCAGAGATCAACTATGTCCCTCTACAAACTGTTCAAGCCCTCAATCTCTCTCCCCATCAATTTGCGTTCACAGCCAAAATGAAAAGCGGCTACGGTACACCACCTGCAAATCGACCTGGGCCAGTCATAATCTATGGAAATCTAAATTCGACTATGCAAACCAATAAAACTACCAACATTACCCTACGGGGTGCCGGAGGCCTTCTCGGCCATAGGCTGTTAAGAACAATTCTCACCAGCCAACGTGACATGACCGTCAGCAAGGTCATTCTGGATACCTCCGAAAAAAGCTTTCGGCGGTTCGAAAGTATTTTTACGAATGAAGATGATCCTTGTCCGAAGATCTTCATTGACGCGGATAATCGGAGATTCAACGCATTTAAAGACCAGGTAAGAAGTCGATTTGAGCTTTACCCTCTTCATCAAGGCTTTGGAGAAATAGGAAGATGTGACGCCGTCATAGATACCGCTATCGTTCGGGGCCGCGACACGATGACGGACTTTTACGATCATTTTTCAAAAAAGAAGCCTGTCATTTTTCAATCTGGGACATATCCTGAGCACCATTCCATTGCTCCCCCGTTTGAATCCCCGTTACAATCTGAAATAAAAAAATTTCGTCAGGGAGACTGTCTGATTTCTGGAATCGCCCCAATTCTCGCTGCTTTGAAAAAACATATAAGAGCTCTCAGCATTTCGCTTATAGTACAGAAACAAAACCCATTGAACGAATACACAACGAATGACAACCTATTTGACATCTTCACAAATCCTACACTCGAGAGCTATGTCAAAAACGTTGTTGGCGAACTTTTGCCAAACACAAAAGTATCTACAGACGTATCTGAAATCCCAGGTCACGACTATTACAGGTGTACTTTACGAATAAAACTCACGGAGGTAACCACACGGGAAGAAATTCTTGGCATACTACAACACCAACCAAGAGTAAAAATAGCGCCGGCAGAAATCGCAATAAGCACGGGGGAGGTCAAACAAAGACTTCAGGAGCAGCATCTCGAAAGGGGAGCAAAACTTGAACCAATTATCTGTTTTTCATGTCCTGGTGGGGTTCAAGTTGATGATGACGAAGCCGTAATAAAAATAGCCATTTACTCAAAGGCCATTACCGTTCTTCCAAATATAGATAGTGTCCGAGCACTGACACAAAATATATCGATGCTCGATTCCATGCGTCTGACTGATGAGCAATATGGCTTTCAAAAAGGAAAATCAGACTTTCACGAAGAAGGACGATGCACGAATACAATCACTCAGATGGAGTCCACAACCAAAAGTCTAGAAAAAATGCCATTTTTATGCTAAAATAGGCTGAATTCAAAACAAAATGTTCAAACACCACAAACACAAAAATCCCTTTACGTATCACCTCCTCACCGGACTCGGCATCATCATTTTCTGGAGAGGGGTTTGGGGATTGGTTGATCTCTACCTTTTTCCCGGAAATCTGCCCCTTAGCTTCACCTTCTCTATCTTCATAGGGCTGATGATCGTGTACGCGAATGATTTCTCCCTCGATGAAATTGGACAATAAGTTCCTCTGCAATGGATAGTTCAACTCATCCTCCCCACAGAGGCCCTCTTTTGCCGAATCCGAAAAATACAAAAAAGAAGCGCCTGACCCTAGTGATGGTCACTTGTGAGAGGGAGAGGTGAGAAAACCTTCTTCTCATAAGCGATCATACGGAGTGAATCTTGAGGGAAAGAAAATCTTTCCTTTTGGGATGTCACCCTCCACTTTGCTTACGTCTTGCGACGAAAGAAAAAAAGTGAACCAGGAATCCGACGCTTCAAAACATAATACTCTTTTTTGTGAAAAAAGTCAAGGATAATAAGTGAAGAAAATCTGATAATATTCAAAGGATCTTTTTCGTAAAAACGAAAAGCTAATGAAGCTCATGAAGCTCACTTCCTAAACTCGCCCCCATGCCCCGACGCAGAAAAACCCGCAAAACAAAACGCACTACCGTCCGCTACCGAAGGACTCGAAGGACACCACGAAAAACCGTTCAATTCAGCCTTTCCGAACACGTCTCTCGGGAGATCTCCGGCATCTTTTTTATCGGCTTTGCCATCCTGAATTTCCTCGCGCTCCAAAACAACGGCGGCAGCTTAGGCCAGTTTTGGGAAGCCAATGTCCTGACGCCGATCTTTGGGATCGGTGCTTTCATCGTCCCGGCCTTTTGTCTGGTCATAGGCCTGACCCTGCTCTTCAGCGAACGGGTCGAATTTGCCTTTGGCAGAGTCCTGGGACTGACCCTTTTCGTCACCAGTGCCCTTGGGCTCGTTCAGCTTTCAGCTCCATTAGAAACCCTGTTTGAATCATCCGGAAATTTCGGAGGCTACATCGGCTTTAGTTCGAATTTCATCCTCTACATCCTGTTCGGATCAACCGGAGCAGCCGTTATTCTGACCATTACTGCCATTATCTCCCTCCTCCTCATTTTCAACATCTCCTTCGCGGAACTCGTCAGCTTCTTCGGAGAAATGCTGAAGTCCGATGAAGAACCAGAATCCGCCACCGAAAAACCTCGCTCGATCAAAGAAGTCGCCCTGCCAAAAGCGAGAAAAGAAGACCCTGCTGAGGAATTTGAACTCAACATCGTCCGTGGTGACGCAGAAGAAAAAAAATTGGAAACCAGTAAAAAAACAACCAATGAAAAACCTGCGGCAGCCGTCGAAAAGAAAATCCCCGTCAAAACCGAAGAAATGCAATTGAACGAGTCCGAAGAAGAAAAGGTGGACTACAGCGATTATCAACTCCCAGACCTGGCCCTCCTCAATGTCGACACCAAGAACAAATCCTTTGGCGACGATCAGCTCGTGCAAAACGCGGAAATCATCCGACGCAAGCTGGAGCAGTTCAATGTGAAAGTCACCATGAAAGACGCCCACGTCGGGCCAACCGTCATCCAGTACACCCTCAAACCAGCGGAAGACGTGAAACTCTCAAAGATCACGACCCTCAAAAATGATCTCGCCCTCGCGCTCTCCGCGCGGGCCATCCGTATCGAAGCCCCCATCCCAGGAAAAGGGCTCGTCGGGATCGAAATCCCCGCTCAAGACCGATCCATCGTTCACCTGGGTAGCATCATGCGCTCCCCATCTTTCTTGAGCGAAAAAGGCGACTTAAAAATGGTCCTCGGACGAGATGTTTCAGGACAGCCAGTGGTCGCCGATCTCGTAAAAATGCCCCATCTGCTCGTGGCTGGTCAAACTGGCGCCGGAAAATCGATCGGGATCAATTCCTTCATCATCTCCCTGCTGTACCAGCACTCACCCGAAACCCTTCGCATGATCATGATCGATCCGAAACGGGTGGAATTAACCAATTACAATGGCATCCCTCATCTCCTCACCCCGGTCATTACCGAACCGGACAAAGCGTTGCAATCGCTCAAGTGGGGAGTCTCGGAGATGAACCGCCGCTACAAGGAATTGGCTCGGCATGGAAAACGCAATATCGACGAATACAATACTGCCTTCCCTGAAAATAAAATGCCCTTTATCGTCATCATCATCGATGAATTAGCCGACCTGATGATGGCCGCGTCCAAAGAAATAGAAGCGACGATTTGTAGGCTTGCTCAAATGGCCCGCGCAACGGGGATCCACCTCATCATCGCCACCCAACGCCCTTCGGTAGATGTCATCACCGGACTGATCAAGGCGAACATTCCGACCCGTGTGGCCTATACCGTGGCGACCGGGATCGATTCGCGCACCATCATCGACAGTATCGGTGCGGAAGACCTGCTCGGGCAGGGAGACATGCTCTTCCTCGCCAGCAACATGGCCAAACCCTTACGTTTACAAGGAGCTTTCGTTTCAACAAAAGAAATTGAAAAAATCATCCATTTTATTAAACTCAGAAGTCCCACGGGCATCCAGTACGACGACACCATTACCGAAGAACAAAATGATGTCCGTATCCCAGGCCTCGGCCCCGCCAATCGCAATGATGAGATCAGTGGCGACAACGATATCGAAAAGGCCATTCAAGCCATTCGAGAAGGCCGGAAAGCATCCGCTTCCTACCTGCAGCGCCGCTGCAGCTTCGGCTATGCCAAAGCCGCCCGCATCCTCGACCAACTGGAAGAAATGGGCTTAATCGGTCCCGCCAACGGCGCCAAGCCACGAGCCATTTTCATCAGCGACGACGATGAAGCAGCTCCCGTAGCCTCAGAAGAACACGAATCGATCTCAGCATAAAAAGTTAGGAGTTGATAGTCCGTAGTTCGTAGGTTGTAGCTTCTTTCCTTCATTCTTCAGTTCTTTCGTCCCCCCATACCATCCCCCATCCTTAGACCCCTTAAGACCCTTAAGACCCTTTCGCCCCTCCCCCATGCCAAATTCCTTCAAAACCCGTTTCATCAGCCAAGTGCTAAGAAAAAAACACCAGGTCCTCGGCAATAAACCAAAAGGATGGCTGGGAAAAATCCTCGCAGCCCTGCTGATACTAGCCGTGACCGGGACCCTGATGGGATTGATCTTCATCATCACCATCATCAGTGATATTCCCGATGTCCCGACCCGCTTCAACAATGCCGAATCCACCATCATTTATGACCGGGAAGGCAATATCCTCTACACGATCCACGGGGAAGAAAACCGTCAGGAAATACCTTTGAGCGAAATTCCGAAACACGTGATCGACGCCACCATCGCCATCGAAGACGATCAATTCTTTGAGCACATCGGCTTTGATATCGGAGGAATTTTGAAAGGTTTCTTGGCGGAATACCTCGGCATCGGCGCTCGTCGCGGTGGATCCACGATCACTCAGCAGCTCGTGAAAAACACGCTCCTCAGCAACGAACGAACTCTTACCAGAAAAATAAAGGAGCTGATTATTTCCATTCAGCTGGAACGAACCTACAGCAAAAACGAAATCCTTTCTCTCTATCTCAATACCATCCCCTACGGCTCCAACGCCTATGGAGTAGAAATGGCTTCTCGGATTTTCTTCGGCAAGAACGCCAAAGACCTCACGCTGGGAGAAGCCGCTATACTCGCCTCACTCCCCCAAGCGCCATCACGCTACAACCCCTACGGAAATGGAAAGGAACTCCTGATGGGATACTTCGATGAAGAAGGAAACTACGTCGCCGGGAGGAAAGATGTGGTCCTCAAACGAATGGAAGACCTAGGATACATCAGCGCTGAAGAACGACAACAAGCTTTTGACGATGCAGCTCAAATCACTTTTAAGCAATATAGAGAAGATATCAAAGCTCCCCATCTTGTCCTCTACGTAAAAGAACTGCTGGAAAATAAATTTGGAAAAGAAGCCGTCGAAACCGGAGGCATTCATGTCTACACCACGATTGATCCGGTCCTCCAGAAAAAGGCGGAGGAAACCATTGCTGAAAAAATGAAAACCTACCCGGAAACCTATGGGGCTTCCAACGCGGCCGTGCTGACGGTCGACATCGAAAAAGGACAAATTCTGGCTATGGTCGGATCAGCCGACTACTTCAATGAAGAAATCGATGGAAACGTGAATGTCGTCTTCCGCAACCGCCAGCCGGGGTCTTCCTTCAAGCCGATCGTTTATGCTGCGGCTTTTGCCAAAGGCTATTCCCCTGCCACGATCATCTATGATCTGGAAACCGATTTTGGAAACAATTATATTCCCCAAAACTATGACGGAAAATTCCGTGGCCCGATCTCGGCACGGAGAGCATTGAATGCTTCCTTGAATATTCCTGCCGTCAAGATGGCCTATCTCGCCGGCGTCGACAATGTCGTCAACCTCGCCAAAAAAATGGGCTATACCGACCTCACCAGTGCCGACCAGTATGGGACCTCCATCGGACTGGGTACGGGAGAAGTAACGCTCTATCAAATGGTGACGGCCTACAGTGTGTTCGCAAATAATGGAAAGAAAATCGCCTTCAGTCCGTTTTTGAGGATCGAAACGAGTGATGGAAAGATCATCGAAAACAATGAAGACACCGTTCCAAAAGCCATCGAAGTGCTCGACCCGCAGATCGCTTACACCATCAACCACGTCATCTCGGACAAAACCGCACGTCCACCGGGATGGAACAACAACCTCCAACTCGCGGATCAGATCAACGGGGCCAAAACCGGAACCTCCAACAAACGAGTGAAGCCCGGCAACGAACCGGGAAGCATCAAACCACTCGACAACTGGACGCTGGGCTATACCAGCAAAGTCGTCACGGGCGTCTGGGTGGGGAATAATGATTCCACGCCGCTCAATTTCAACGCCGACGGACTCACCACTGCAGCGCCGATCTGGAAAGCGGTCATGACCGAAGCCACCAAAGACCATGATCTGGAAGAATTTAAAAAACCGGACGGCATCAACTGGATGAAGGTTTCCAGATGGAGTGGATTGCTCCCTTCCGAGCAAACCGCTGATTCGGATGTCATCGCAGAACTCTTCACGACCTTCAATACCCCCACCCAAGTCGACCAAACCTTTTTGAAAGTCAAAGTGGACAAGGTCTCCAAAAAACTCCCGAGTGAGTACACTCCGGAAGAAGCCATCGTTGACGCGCTAGTAGCAAACTTCCATTCCCTCAATCCTACTGACCCCAACTGGGAAAAGCCCGTCCAATTCTGGGCAAAAGGTTATATCGAAGAAAACGCTCCTGCCAGCATCGTCCTGGAAAAGGTTCCCACGGAAATCGATGATATCCATGGGCCTGATGCCGAAGCAAACAAGCCGATCATTAAAATCGTTTCACCGACCCAAGGCTCAAACATCACCATGGGAGGTCTCGATGTCTTCGTAGAAATCGAAGCAATCAATGGAGTCGACAAGGTCGAATACTTCGTCGACCAACGCCTGGTAAAAACCAGCACCACCTACCCCTACACTGAAAAAATCCGGATCAGTCGACGAAATCCTGGCGATAACATCCGCATAGGAGCCACCGTGACCGACGGCTACGCCTACAAAGGATCCGATGTGATCAACGTGGTCTACTCGAGTGAAAAAGACGTCTCACCTCCCGAATCGGAAATCACCTACCCCGACGAAGGAGCCAGTTTTCCCCCCAACACGTCCCTGACGATCCAAACCAATTCCAAAGACAATATCAGCATCAACGAGGTGGAGTTCTACCTCGACGATCGCCTCATGGGGTCTTCACGGGTTCCGCCCTATCAGCTGACCATTACCCTACCGGATGAAGTCGCTCCCCACACGATCTCCATTGTCGCCAAAGATGGAGCCAATAACATCGCCCGTGACAATGTGAACATCAAAATCCAAGAATCCACGACCTCGGGTGACATCAGCAGCGGCTTCACCTTTCCCAAACCAGGCGCCGTCTACAAGAGTAAAAGCACATCGGTGGATTTTTTCTTTCAAATAGCAGCCGAAGAGCTTCAAGAAGCCTCTCAGATCCAAATTTCCGCTGACAATAAAGACCTCAAGCGCACCTCGACCATCTATCAGATCGATTCCGACAAAAAAACCCAAAACTACTCCTTCGCCTGGATCCCAACTGAAGCCGGTGAGTATGAGTTCACCATTCGAGCCATCGGCGAATCAGAAACAAAAACTCTCGCCAGCTTGATGCTGAAAATAGAGCCCTAATCTTGTCCTTCCGCTACGGCAACGGAGCATCGATCATCCCTGACCCGATCACGACCTCTACTTTTTTCGAGCGAAGCCAGTCGACGAGGGGCTGCATCCCCAACGAATCGGACGCCATGTGATTGGTAATGATACTGTTTAAGTGGTGCTTGTTGGCCTCATCACGATGGGCCTTGCTTTTATGCATGGCGATCGTCGTCCCTACCTGAGCATTTCGGCTTAAATACTTGAGAATATCCGCACTTCCGTCCGTCCCACCAGTGTACCCTTCTACAAACACTTTGCCGGCCCAACTGTCCGGACTCCCGGTCTGCACGTCAACGGGCACGGAGAACTCTTCAGCAGCTTTCTCAAAATGAGGGATCTTCTCCAATGCCTCCACCACATCCTTCACCTTCCTGGGCTTCAGCTTTTTGATGAGCTGACTGACGATCGTGTAAGCGACATTATCAGCGATCGTGTGAGCGCACATCAGTGGAATGTCGAGCAATTCAGCAGCATTCTTGGTGCGGTGAAGATTATCGCTGTGAATACTTTTCGTCACTTCACCAATCCGATCCCGAAGGGTCCCAGCAGTCAAATTGGGAGGGATGCCTGCTTCCTTCATGGTAGCTACCTGAATATCTTCCATCACCCCCGCTAGCCCCTCCAGCGCGTAGCTCTCTGGATGATGCGCGATCGCCAAATCAATCGGCTTCTTTCCTTGCTGTTCGCGTCTCATATTCAGCTGATGGATCACAGCGATTTCCTGGGCTTCCACATCTATTCCCACATACACCACATTCACCTTTCGCTTCAGATCGCCATAAATGATGCGGGTGTCATCATAGGGATTCCAGTCCCAGTCCGCATGCAATTTTTGTTGGGCCTTGGTCATTTTCTTCAGCTTGTCCTTTTTTTCTTTCATGTACGCCTCCAAGTCTTGTTTCGAGCGAGGATCATGTTTCATTCCGATTTCGACAGCCTTCTTGTAGAGTTCACCAATGGTCATATTGCATGAGTTAAGAGGGTAGTTTTTAGCTTCTTAGCAACGAAAAAATCCTATCACAACTGATAAACCAAACAAACACATGACGAAGTGATAAACATCTATTATTCTTTTTATCGAACCCCAATCGTCTCCTTTATCTCCATCGTCTCATTTTTCCCAATCGTCCTATGCACCTCAAACTCCAGACCAAAACCGACCCTTCCACCCCTACCCTCATCGCCCTTTTCCAAGAGCAAAAACTGGACCGCGGACTCTTCGGTGTCAGCAAATGGAACCTGATCAACCTGCACCTGAAGCAAAAGAACTTTAAAGCAGAAGCTGGCGAAACCGTCTCGACACACCTGGTCGACAAAACCAGAACTCAAAAAATCATTCTCTTCGGCCTGGGAAAAGAGTCGGAGTGGAAGGAGAAACAGGCCCGAAATATGGCCTCCAAAATGATCCGCACTGCGAAGAGCTTCAAAGAAAAAGAAATCACCTTCATCATCCCGGAGAAACTTCAATCCACCCTCCAACCCATGATCGAAGGCATCATCCTCGGGAACTATGATCCGGTCCTCTACAAGACCGGCGAAGAAAAACAGAAGCGTGAAGATGGAGAAATCAAAACCCTCAACCTGCTCTGCCATGCTTGGACGAAGGTCCAGGAAAACACCATCCACAAAGCCCAACTCCTGGCGGAAGTGGTGAACTATGTGAGAAACCTCGTCAATTCCGGACCGGACAAGATGAACACCGAAGCCATGGTGAGTGAGGCCAAAGCCATTGCCAAAGAGAACAAATACGGCTTCACGGATTTCAACAAACGCCAGCTGGAAAAAATGGGCATGGGAGGCATCCTCGCCGTCAACCGCGGCTCCATCGATCCCGCCCATCTGCTGGTACTCGAGCATGAAGCCAAACTCAAAGAAGAACCCATCATCATCGTCGGCAAAGGCATCATCTTCGATACCGGAGGAGTCAGTCTGAAACCATCCTCCAGCCTCCACGACATGCACCTCGACATGGCCGGAGCTGCCGTGATTTTGGGAGTTTTCAAACTGCTGAAAAAACTGGACATCAAACGCCGAGTCATCGGCCTCATCCCCGTCACGGATAATTCCATCGGTAGCAAGGCCTACCGACCCTCAGAGATCGTCACCACCTATTCCGGCAAAACCGTTGAGATCATGAACACCGACGCCGAAGGACGTATGATCCTCTGCGACGCGCTCTACTATGGAGCCACCAAATACAAGCCGCGATACATGATCGATTTAGCGACCCTCACGGGAGCCTGCATGGTCGCCCTCGGCTTCCGCACCGCCGGATTGTTTGGGAATGATCAAGCATTAGTAGACCTCATCAAAGCCTCTTGCGAAAACACCGATGAACCCGCTTGTCAGCTCCCCATCACCGACGCCGACGAAAAAGCGATGAAAGGCAAGCTCGCCGATTTGACGAACCTCGCTATGGACCACGGCTACGCCGGTTCAAGCCGCGCAGCAGCCTTCCTGAAAAACTTCGTCAACAACTCCAAATGGGCCCATCTGGATATCGCCGGAACGGCCTTCACCAAAGATCCCAAAGACTACGAAGTCCCGATGGCCACTGGATTTGGCGTACGGCTCTTGATCGACTTCTTGGAAAAGCTATAAATTGTCGAACCAGTCCAACAACAAGCAGTGCTGAAGGCAGCTTGAAAAAACCTCAAAAAACCATAGAATCCATGCGGTTTATTTATCGCTATGCAACGCTCTGTCGTACAAGTCGTGTCTGTGGTGGTCAACACTCCTCATCGGTGGGCGCTGTAGCGTATGCGATAATCACAGAAAACTACACCGCCCGACCGGCGGTTTTTTTATATCTTTATTTTTCTCTCATGAAAAACCTCAACCAACCCCAAGATCTCCGTGCAACCCTGACAGAGATTCATCAAAAACTCGAGAAGACGCAGCATGAAATACCGGATATCAACTTGGCCATCCACAATGCCCGCAGACTCCTTGCCGAATTACTGACAAGCACTGAAGAGATCAGCATGGAAGACATTCGGACACTCCTTAGCAGAATAGAAGAAGAAGTGAGCGCGATCCTCGACTACCAACACCAAACGATGGAAATGGGAAAAAATAGTCGTAAGGAAATGATGGAGCCATTGAAAGACCTTCTAGCTCTTGTTCCCGATACAAAACCACAACCTCTCCCCAGCACCCCTTACCCCAAAACAGCGGACTACTGGCGAGCAGGCATAGAACTCTAATCGTGAAGGGATTTCAATTCTTCCGCCACCCCTTCCACACACCGCTCCCAAGAAAAAAGATCAATGCGCTTCTTCCCCTCCCTGACTTTTTGACCCCGCAGCTTCTCATCCGCGAGGAGCTGCCGAAGCCCCTCAGCGATGCTGTCCACTGACAAAGGATCACACAAAACCACCGCTTCACCACCCACCTCCTCTGTCGCCGACCCCTTGGAAGTCAGCACCGCCACACCTGCGTCCATGGCTTCCAAGACCGGCATGCCGAAGCCCTCTGCCAAGCTGGGAAACGCAAACACCGTCGCCTTTTCCAACAAGGTCTGAACGATTTCTCGGTCTAAATATCCGGCCATATAGATCCGTTCTCTGACCAGAGAATTTTCCACCTTCTGCTTTACTTTCTGAGCTCCCAGTCCATCCGGCCCGACCAACACCAACTGAAGCTTTTTGAATTCCGGAGCAATTTTTTCAAACGCTTCCACCAATCGAAGCTGATTTTTGCGCTCCTCGATCCTCCCCACATGAAGCACGTACTCCCCTTCCAGCAAATCCCGTCGCTCTTGCAAATCCTTCTTGGTCCGCTTTTCCTTCCGGTCAAATCCATTCCATACCACCGCAACGTCCTTCTTCTCGATTTGAAAAAACTGGGCCAGATCATTCCTGACAGCTTTTGAAACGGCCATCAATTTCGCGCCATTCCATTTGGCCCACCAGATAGAAATCCACTGGTACCAGCGCTGAGTCCAGGTATACGCCTTGGGATACAACAAGGCCTCCACTCCATGCACCGTCAACAACGATTTGCGTGGCACCAGAAAAGGCAAGGTATGAGAGGGAACAAACAGCACATCGATGGGTCGACGGATCAGCTCCCAGCTGAGCCAGATTAAGGTCCATGCCCGCCCGCGTTCAATCAAATAAACCTTCAAAATACTCTGCCCCACCTGTCCGGTAAACTTTTTCAACTGCTCCACCTGATGCTGGTTTTTAACATACAATCGGATTTCCTGGTAGCCCAAAGACCCGGCCTGAGCCAAGATCCCCTCGATCACCCGATCGGTATAGACTTCCACCCCGGTGAGTTGACTGGCTGCGTACCGAGAACAATCGATTCCAAGAATCATAATCTTTTCTTAATCGAGCCTGAGTATAATCGAAATAAATCTCAAAGACGAAAAACAAAACTCAAAGTTCAAAATTCAAAATGACAAATTCTGGTGAAAAAACATACGATCTTCATGAAAGAACCTTCCAATTTGCAAAAAAATGTAGGGAGCTGATTCGAACAATACCAAAAAGCCTTGAAAATCGTGAGGACGGAAAACAGCTCGTGCGTTCTTCAGGATCTGTTGCAGCAAACTATATTGAAGCAAACGAATCGATTAGCAAAAAAGACTTTCTCTTTCGAGTAAAAATTTGCCGAAAAGAAGCAAAAGAAAGCCATCTTTGGTTAAAGCTCATAGTGCAAGAGGAACAGAGCCATTCATTTGAACTCCAGCAAAAACTTGTTCAAGAGGCACTTGAGCTCGCAAAGATATTCGGCTCCATCGTCAATAAAGCATCAAACAACCCATAACACCGACCTTTGAATTTTGAATTTTGAATTTTGACCTTTGATCTTTGAATTTCTTGGAATTTTGACCTTTGAATTTTGACCTTGAATTTTGATCTTTGATCTTTGAATTTAAAAAAACTATTCGATTCGATAAGGAAGCTGAGTCAATTTCAACTCCATCTTCAAGCGCTTCTGATCGTTGAACCAACGAACTAACTCGTCAACCTCCCGAATGATCTTTTTATCACCTTTGATCTTTGGACGATCCTTCCCCCAAGAATCCACCATCTTCGGATTCTTCACGACCAGGTATACCATTCCTGAAAAGAACCGACGCAAATTCACCACCAATTGAAACGGGTCCTGCTCTCGACTCAGATCCAAAGCCTCCATCGAATCAAAGGTCACCTCAAAAGGCTTTTGGATCTCTGGAGGGATATACAACTCATGATTCCACAACCGGGTGGTATCAAGCCCCTGATTGGTTGCATCCACGTGCCGATGATAGTCCTGAGGTGTCTCCACTCGAAAGTCCATAAGACCATCGAGCGCGTCCGAAAAACAAATCCGAAAAAACTCCTGAAGACGCTTCATGTACTCTCCATTCGGACGCTCTACCAAGTCAAAAGGATACGACAATCCTTCATTCTTCGGGTGCATCTTCATGCCTAAAAAGGTCGTGATCTCCTCCATCGTGCCGGTCCCGCCAGGATGAACCCGACCACGATGAGACGCTCTGATAAAGGCTTCCATCCGCTTTTCGATATCCGGGAAAACACACAAAGTGCTCAAAAGGGTATTGGGGGCCTCTCCCGCTAAAATCCCTTGTTCGGTAAAGCCGATAAACTTACGATCATTCAATCTTTGCTTCCGGTATCCACTACTCGCTCCAACAAACGGTGCCCGCATGACTCCCGCTCCGCTTCCCGTGATGAGCTCCATACCTCGTAGCCCATCCCAATACCCCACTTCCTTGGCGAACGCGTATTCATCGGGCGGAATAGTGTGGCCTCCCCAAATAAACGTCCGAACCCGTGAATCCCCTGAATCCAAATCCAGAATCCCAGCTCTCTTAGCCATATCATGAGTGAAAGCAGTGATTTCCTCAGGAGTCGCCCGTGGAGAGAGATCAGGGGTCAATATCGTGTCCCGGATCACTTCGGTAATCAAATCTTGCTGAGACCGGGTGAGCTGTTTGCCATCGAAGGTGACTCCATTTGGCACCTGCTCTAGTGACAACAGAAAATTCGTCCCTTCTCGTTTCGTACCAACCGTCATTTTTGCAAATTTATCTCGAAGATGAACGACATCATCACGATTCGATTGATGCGTGTCGAGCACCGCCGCGATCATGAGTTTTACATGACCATTCCGTTCGGTGAGGGATCGCGTCACTCGGTCCATAACCCCATGGTCAAATTGGTCGATGCCTAAAAGTTCAGGCCGAAGTGGAATATCGAGTCGCATCATCAAAAAATAATGAAGGGAAGATAAAATAGGAGATATCTGTATATCAGAACTTCCTAAAAGCGCAAGGATTCGACCTCTTTTCCCTGTCCACCATGCTCACCATCACCAAGCATTTTCTCCTCGACCTCCTCTTCCCCCGGCAATGCATCAGCTGCAAAAAACTGGACACCTGGCTCTGCGATGCCTGTTTTAGACATTTCAAACCCACTATCTACCAGGTCTGCTACCTCTGCCGGAGGCCATCAGAAAAAGCAAAAACCTGCAAAAACCACCAGATACCAGATCCGAAACGACAGCTCGACAGAATGATCGTTGCCGCCCACTATTCCTCCAATCCTATTTTAAAAAAAGCCATTCACACCCTGAAATACGGCCGCAAACCAGATGACATCGCCGAAAAATTGGGAGAACTGCTCGCCCAAACCCTCGCCTTCCACCTCTCCATTTTCCATTACCCCCGCTGCGTCCTCATCCCCATCCCCCTCCACCCCAAACGCCTCAAATCCCGTGGCTACAACCAAGCTCAATTATTGGCGAAGCACATCGAACGACCCTTCTCCAAACTCCTCACCACGAACTCCGAACTGATCATCCGCCCCAAAGAAACCACATCCCAGGTCTCCTCAGCCACCCGCGCAGCGCGACTGGAAAATCTCAAAGGCGCCTTTGAACTGAATGGAAAAGTAGACTCTGATGCCCTGTACATCCTCATCGACGACGTCGTCACCACCGGCGCCACCCTGGAAGAATGCTGCAGCATATTGAAACTAAACGGGGCCAAGGAGGTGTGGGGACTCGTGTTGGCAAGAAATTAAATTTTATCATTATGGAAATTTCGAAACCGGAAAAATTCAGAAATAGATATCGAATCGATTCAGCCCGTTTGAAATATTGGGATTATTCAACCGATGGCGGGTATTTTATTACGATTATCACGCAGAACCGAGAACATTTTTTTGGGGAAATTGTGGACGGGGAAATGAAATTGTCGGAAATGGGATTGTTGATTAAAAAATTCTGGCATGAAATTCCAAATTATTTCGAACATGCGATCCTGGATGAATTCGTGATCATGCCAAACCACATTCATGGAATAATAATCCTATGCCGGATGAACGAACCATCCCCCTGTAGAGACGCGATTAATCGCGTCTCTACGGCGATGGGCGCCGGCAAAACCGGTGGCATTACGAAAAACCATAATCCCATGTTACATCCCCATTCATTATCAAAAATCATCCGATGGTTCAAAGGCAGAACAACATTTGAAATCAGAAAACAGAACAATACAGATTTCGCCTGGCAACCGCGTTTCCACGACCGGGTTATCCGAAACGAATACGAATTAAATCGGATCCGAAAATATATTTTCGATAATCCCTCCAATTGGGAAATGGATCGAAATAATTTGGATGACGCAGGATGACGCAGGATGACGCAGGATGACGCAGGATGACGCAGGATGACGCAGGATGACGCAGGATGACGCAGAGTGAGACGCGATAAATCGCGTCTCTACGGGTTTTTCAATCCCTGCAACACCCCCTCAACCCTTCCCTTCACCTCCATTTCTGGGAATTCAAATGCCTGGCCAGTGATCATTTCATAGGTTTGGATATACCGCATGGCCACTTCGATCCGGAAATCATCTGGCATTTCAGGCAAAGGATCCTTGTAAGGATCACACTGCTTGGTGTACCACAGACGAAGGAATTCCTTATCAAAATTTTCGGGTTCTTCTCCTCGCGCATGACGTTCTTCATAGGTATCCGCCTTCCAGAACCGAGACGAATCAGAGGTGTGAATTTCATCAATGAGGACCAAATGCCCCTCTTCATCTTCCCCGAATTCATACTTGGTATCCACCAGGATCAACCCGCCTTTTTTTGCTAATTCTTGGCCTCTGGCAAACAACGCATAGGTGGCCTCCACCATCTGGTCCCACAGTTCTGGACGAACCAAACCACTTTCGCGAACAGTGAAAAAATCGAGATTTTCATCGTGAACATCCGACTTGGTCGTTGGAGTAATCAAAGGTTTTTCAAAGGGTTGGTTTTTCTTCATCCCTTCGGGCAACTGATGTCCACAGTACATTCGTTCCCCTTTGTTGTAGGCCGTCCAAGAGGAAGTCCCCGTGGAACCCGTCAAATACCCGCGAATCACCATTTCGATCGGCACCGCTTTCACATTTTTCGCCACCACCACATTTGGATCCGGCACTTCCATAATGTGGTTTTTTACAATGTCCTTGGTCTGCTCGAACCACCAGGTCGACAGCTGGGTCAATGCCTGACCCTTGAGTGGGATCATCCCCAAGACCTGATCAAAAGCGCTTTGTCGATCCGTCGTCACCAAAATTCGTCGTTTTTTTTCTTCATCGATATAACAGTCACGAACCTTTCCTTTATAGAGCTTCCCCAAGCCATCGAGCTGGGTTCCTTCTAAACAATGGCTGAGATACGGCCGGATTTGGTCTGCGGTGATCATAAAAGGTGCTTAAAAAGTGGTAAAAGCATATCAATTTGAAGGAGTATTGACAATAAACAATGAACGATAAAAAAACCTCCCATAGCCCATGTTTTATAGGCTATGCTAAAAATAACATTTCCCAATAAGTATACAAAGAGTCAACACTCCAAGACTCCCCAAAACACGTTTTTTCCGCTATAATAATAGGAAAACTAAAAGAAAAAAGACCCATGCTCTCCTTTCTCGGCAATTTCGAAACAAACTTCTGGGGAACCCTGTTGAACTGGTTTCTGTTCCTCCTTGTGATCTATATCAGTTTGAAACTGATCATCTATTTCGCGCGCATGATCCACTCCGTGCTCGAAAGCAAGGAAAAGGTCTTTATCAAGGTCGTAACGCCACGTTCCGAATCCAAAAAAGACAAAGAAGAACAAACCGAGAAAGACTTTAAGGAACGGGTCGCCATCATGGATGGACTCTACCGATCGGTCTATGAAATCCAAGAATTGAACTTGGGAAACCGCATTCGTACCTTCTTCTGGAACAACGACTACGTTTCCTTCGAACTCGTGTACGACAAAAAACTGATTCATTTTTACATCGTCACTCACAAGCGCTACAGCGAACTGCTGCAAAAACAAATCCTGACCTACTATCCCGATGCGGATGTAGCTGAAACAGAACCCTATGAAATCGCTCCCAAAGGCAAGAAAACCAAAGGGTTTTTCATGTATCTGGCGCGACTCACCTATTTCCCCATTCGAACCTACAAAAACATGGGGAACGATCCGCTCAACGAAATGACCAATGTCTTCTCCAAACTGGGAGAAAACGATACAGCAGCCATCCAAATCCACATCAACCCTCGCGGACGAAGCTGGAGCAAGGAAGCCAAAGAAATAGCAGAAAAACTCTTCAAAAAACAAAAAATCGGGTTTTATTACACCTACTTGAGAAAAATCCCTCTTCTGGGTCCCATTGCCTCACTCTTCAGTGGCATTTTCGGAATGATCATCCGTGGAGAAGCACCCACAAATGCCCCCGGTGCCAGCAGTGGAGACAGCTACGTCCGCATGCTCGCCTCAGAAGAAGAAACCCTCAAAAGTGTGGGTGAAAAAGCCAATCAAGAAGGATTTGATACCACGATTCGGATCATGGCCAGCAGTGACACCTTTCAGGGTGCCAGCCGAATTCTCGACGCCATCGTGCTCGGCTTCAATAATTTCAGCAATCAGGGCTCCAACTGGTTTGAGAACCGCCGCGTGCTTCCGATCGACTCGATCAACACACCATGGATGCTCTTCAATTTCCGACATCGCCTCAAAGCCTATGGAGAAAAAAATTCAATCCTGGTCCCAGACGAATTGAGCTCGATCTACCATATCCCGACGAGTAAATATAACTACACTCCGATCATAAAATGGCTGGACTACAAAGTCTTGCCACCCCCTACAAACCTCCCGACCGAAGGAATTCTTTTGGGAAACAATCTCTATCAAAACAAAAAAACTCCCGTCTATATCCTGCCAAAAGACCGAACCCGTCATATGTATATCATTGGTAAATCCGGTTCTGGTAAATCGGTGCTGTTGAACTTCATGGCCCGACAAGACATTCAAAATGGGAACGGATGCTGTGTCATCGACCCCCACGGCGACCTGATCGAAGACGTCCTGAAGTATGTCCCCAAGGAACGCGTCAAAGATGTCGTCCACTTCAACCCGGGCGACGACGAACGCCCCATGGGGCTGAACATGCTCGAAGCATCGACCCCAGCCCAAATGGACATGGCTTCTTCTCAAGCAACCGAAATCTTCATCAAGCTCTTCGGAGACGAGATCTTCGGACCTCGTATCCAGCACTATTTCCGAAACGCTTGTTTGACCCTGATGGAAGACCAGGAAGAAGGGGCTACGCTCATCGACGTGCCCAGAATCTTCGTGGACGAGGAATTCCGCAAGTACAAGGTGGCCAAAGTCAAAAACCCCGTGGTGAAATCCTTTTGGGAACATGAATACGCCAACACCGGTGAACGGGAACGTCAGGAAATGATCCCCTACTTCTCCGCGAAGTTCGGCCCTTTCATCACAAACACCATCATGAGAAACACCATCGGCCAGCCGAAATCTGCCTTTAATTTCCGACAAGCCATGGACGAAGGAAAGATCTTGCTGATCAATCTCTCCAAAGGAAAAATCGGTGATCTGAACACGCAGCTCCTCGGGCTGGTTTGCGTAGCACAGCTTCAAATGGCCGCCATGAGCCGTGTCGACATGCCGGAATCAGAACGAAAACCCTTCTACATGTACGTGGATGAATTCCAAAACTTCGCCACCGACAGCTTCTGCAGCATTTTGTCCGAAGCTCGTAAATACGCCCTGGCGCTGATCATGGCCCACCAGTATATCGGGCAATTGACCGTTTCGAAATTCGGAAAAACCAGCACCGCCATCCGAGATGCCGTCTTCGGTAACGCTGGAACCCTTCTTTCTTTCAAGATCGGTGCTGAAGATGGGGAATACATGGCGAAAGAATTTGCCCCTGTGCTCTCTGAACAAGACGTGATCAATATTTCCAATTACAAGGCTTACTGCAAAATGAGCATCAACAGCGCCCCTTCACGTCCGTTCAGCATCGAAACCATTTATGATGTCAGCAACGCCAATGAAAAAGGCGCGGCCATTATCAAAGAATACTGCGCTCTCAAATACGGCCGAAAACGGATCTTCGTCGACCAGGAGATTGAGGCAAGAATAGGCATTACCTAAAAAGCTCTTTAAACGCTAGCCCCCTGAAAGGGGAAGTCACTCCACAATAAGTGACTTAAAAATGAAACGCACTCCGTTTCTAGAGAAGCGGAGCGCGCTTATTATTTGTGACGCTGGCAACAGCGACTCTCCCCTTTTAAGGGGTAAGGGGGTAAACCTACATCACATATCCCAAATACATCACCAGAAGAGCAAAAAAGAGGACGATAAGCTTCACCCACATCATCCCATTCGCCTTCGTCACCCACTTATTCCAATCGAGAAACTGTTCTGGAATGATGAGCAAACAAGCTCCTTTGAGGACCGCCGCCCACCCGATAAGGGACACAATCGCCATCCAGCCAGATGCCCACATACCAACGCTGCGGAGAATGAGAAAACCGACGAAAAAAGCCAACAGACCACTGAAATACAGCATCGGCCGGTTCTTCATGATTTCATCGTACATTTTCTTGTAATGATCCGGACTAACAAACATCCCAACAGCGATCGCGAGGTAAAGCGGTCCCAGGAGCTGGACGACCAAAAGTGCATCAGACATAAAAAAGAAGTAAGAATATACTGCCTCTCAGCATATTCGATCAAAAAGTTTGCTCAAGATTCTGAGCTGGACTCATAGAGAAAGTGATATTCCGCTTATCATTCAAAAACTCAGCATTCGAGGCATATTCAGGGGACAGCTCAGAAATGACTTTAAAGATCTTCAGAAACTACTTCACGAGCAAATGCAGGCCGAAATCGACCAGCTGTTCCAGGAAATGCATCTCCGTCTTCATCCTGACTGAAAGAATCCAAACCATCTCTTCCAAAAATCACATGCCGCCTTCTAGGCATCCAGGCACCAAACCCTATATTTTGTTCATCCAGAACTTCAAGGTGAGTATACTGCCATTTCGAAACCACTCCATCGGGTGAAAAAACACCACCCTCATAAGCGCAATCCGCAGGCTTTTGGTGGCGAAGGCCTCGCAAAGCAAGGGCCGTATAGGAAAACCGATCCACTGACCGCATTCCAATGTTGGAAAACCTCTGTGAAAATACCTCCAATCGCTCCCGACGGGTGACTCGAGCATCATCCCAGTCTGGCAGATCAAAAACCTGAGCGCCTTCGGTGAGAACAAAATCCCAACGTTTCACACGCATATCCGCGGATTCATTGGAAAAGTTGGAACGTTCAGACCATCCACACCATACGGTTTCATGCAGGCTCATCTGGCAGAGTACAGAATTCAGTTCAAAGATCAATCGACTCAGTTCAGCCACAGGAGCAAGCAAAAGAACAGGCTTTTTAAAGGCTAAAACTTCGTTCATGATTTCAGGAGTCACAGAGTTCATCACTGCTGAAAGTATGCGGTCGATCGAAGGCAATGGGACATCACGCTCTGTGATCTGCCATCGATCCTGCGCTAATTCTAGGCATTGTTCTTCTAAAAACTCTCGAAAAAGGACCTCATTCCGAAGAGGGGCGTTCAAAGTACGAAGCATATCGTGACGAATATCCCCCAAAAGCTTCCATTGGGGAAACCAGGCTTGTACAGGCTCACCTAACCTCATTCGATGGAGCAATTCAGGTAATTGCGCATCCGATACGCCTTCTGCCTTTGCCCTTCTGCCCAAATCAACTCTCTGGAAATCCATAGATGTAAAAACAAGGCCGTAGCATAGCACAAGAACGCACAAAAGAAAGTTTACTCATACTTCCTGAGTCTCCTGCGCTGCACTTTCCAGTCCGGCATTTTTTCTGAAACCAAATCCCAAAACAAATCTGAATGATCCGCATACTTCAAATGCGCCAACTCGTGGACACACACGTAATCCAGTAACTTTGGCTCCACCAAGAGCAGCTTCGTCGACAGCATGATCACCCGATCACGCTTATCACAGCTCCCCCACCGGCTCAGCGTTCGACGAAGCCGAAGTTTAGCACATCGCTCCGTAATCCACTCCTCTGCCAAATCATCCAACCGTTGCTTCAAGACTCCTATTTGATCCCTTTCAAGAAACTTCCACAGGGCCTCCTCTGCCTCCTCAAAATCAACAGGCTTATCAACTGGGATGAGGACATGCAAAACATTCCCCACTTTTTGAATTTTTACTTTTGAGTTTTGAGTTTTTTTCATCAAGACCTGATAAAAAATCCCCGTGCTCAACAATATTTCCCCTTCGGTGAAAACCGACCTCAACGACAACTGAATCTTCGACTGCTGCCGCTCCCAACTCCCCTTCATTTTTTCGAGCAAGTGATCGATATGCTCCTGCTGTTCCCGCCGGGAAACCATGCTTGAAATACGCAGATAAATCGCCCCATCGCGGATCCGGGCAGTAGAGCTTCTTTGTCGGTGATAGCTGATATGGACAGGAATTTCGTTCATAAATCGAAAGGACAACAGGAGTTTACAGACGTCAAAAAAAAGAGCAAAATCCTTACGGTCTTTACGGCCCTTACGTCCCTTACGGTCCTTCCTCATGATCATCTCCGACACCACTCTCCGAAAATACCTCGCCGACGGCACCATCGCTATCGACCCCCTCGAAGACTATCAAATCCAACCCGCTTCGGTCGATATGCGACTCGGGAACCATTTTTTGGTCGTGGACGAGCACAGCACTGAAATCATCACCATGGACGACCCGATCCACTATCGAGAAATCAACAAAGACGAAATCATCATCCCCCCCCAGTCGTTCGTACTGGCCACCACCATGGAATGCATCCGCCTCCCCGACAACATGACCGCCTTCGTCGAAGGACGCAGCTCCATCGGCCGCATGGGCCTCTTCATCCAAAATGCCGGCTGGGTCGACCCGGGATTTGAAGGCGAGATTACTTTGGAGGTCTACAACGCCAACTCACTCCCCATCAAACTCACCAGCGGCCGAAGAATCTGCCAACTCGTCTTTGCCCAAATGGACCAAACGACGTTGAACCCCTACCGCGGCAAATACCAGGGGCAGCGTAAGGCAAGAGGAAGCGAAGTAAGGCAAGATCTGGAGTTAAGCAAGGTTGGATCCCCTAGCTCCCTTACAAAGGGGTAGTTTCAACGTAAGTGAAACCTTTAAATATACAAACTGCCTCCTCGACCCCCCAACCCCCTTAAAAAGGGGGAGTACCCCCTCCCAGATTTCTTTGGATTTTTGCATTAACTATTCCCCCTTTTCAAGGGGGCTAGGGGGTTTACCCCTCCCACAATCCCCGCCATTCCCACTATCCCCGCTACCCTCTCGCATGAAAAAACTCTCCTCCTCACTCCTCCTTACACTCCTTACGGCCCTTACGAGCCTTACGTCCCTTTCAGCAAGCGCGCAAGCGCCACAACCCGTCCCCATTTCCGTGATTGTCCGTGAAGACTGCGCCCACTGCCAAGACGAAAAAGCCTTTTTGGAAGACCTGAAAAAAACCCGACAAGATATCCAAGTCATCCTCCACGACATCGACACCGAGGAAGGAAAAACCCTCTTCGATCAACTGACCGAAAAAGAGAAATTGACCAAAGCAACGCCCATCACCCTGGTGGGAAATACCATCATCCAGGGCTTCGACACCGCAGAAACGACCGGAAAAAGAATCGAAGAACTCGTGAACAAAAGCCTCGGAAAAAACACTCTCACCCTGCCCGAATACCTCGCAGCGGAAATTTCCGGAACCCCCATCGAAACCATTGCCGAAGGATCTTGCGACGGCGAAGGCGAAACCTGTACCGCCACCTATGGACTGAACGACACCTTCCTCACCTTTTCCATCCCCTTCTTCGGCACCGTGAACAGCGGCCAATTTTCCCTCCCTGTCCTGGCATCCATTCTGGGCTTCATCGACGGCTTCAACCCCTGCGCCATGTGGGTACTCGTCACCTTCTTGATCATCCTGATCGAAATCGGCGACCGCCGACTGATGTGGCGCATCGCCGGGCTCTTCATCGTAGCCGAAGCCATCATGTACTACCTGATCCTCAACGTCTGGTTCACTACCTGGGACTTCATCGGACTCGACCGAATTGTCACTCCCATCGTCGGAATCATTGCGGTAGCAGCCGGCCTCTACTTCCTCTACGAAGGCATCAAGAGCGACGGCACCTGCAAGGTCACCAACCTCCAACAAAAAGCCAGGCTCCATCGGAAGATCAAAGAAATCGCGATGAGTCCTTTTACCTTCGTGACCGCCATCGGCGTCATAGGTTTAGCACTTTCCGTGAACATCATCGAATTCGCCTGCTCCATCGGTATCCCCCAAACCTTCACCAAGATCATCGAACTGAACCAACTCAACTGGTTCGAAAGCCAAGGCCTGATGGCCCTCTACATCCTCTTCTATATGGTGGACGACTTCATCGTCTTCGGCATCGCCCTCTGGGGAGCGCAGCATTTGGGACTCACTTCGAAATACACCAAATGGAGTCACCTTATCGGCGGCACCCTGATGATCATTTTGGGAGCTCTCCTTATCTTTAGTCCAGAATCTCTGAGATTCTAAACCAAACGAAACAAACAAGCAGTTTAAAAAAGTTTAAGAATTAGAAACTAACAAAAAAAATTATGAGCATTAGAAACAAGGCCCTCATCTGGACAATAATCCAAATTTTTCAAACAGCGAGTTTAATTTTGCTAACAAAGCATCTATTCAATTTAGGAATTGAACCGCTCAATTTTTCTTATCAGATTTTGCTGGCATCTGCTGTTTATCTTTTCATTTTTGCCGTCATCAAAGAACCAAAAGCAATCACCAAAATAGACAACAAGGCTCTTTTGGGACTTGTACTGATTGGGGTTGTAGGAGGTGGAATTACCTACGGCTTTGGATCACTTGGCTTACAAAAATCAACGGCCGTGAACTATTCATTTTTAATACAAACGACTATTCTTTTCACACCAGTTCTGGCTTACTTCATTCTCAAAGAACACTTGAAGCCATATAAATTAGTATTAATGCTGATATTATTAGTTGGAACGTATCTCATATCCACAAATGGAGCATTGAGCCTCCTATCGATCGGTGATTTATTTATCCTCTTGAGCGCTGTCGCATTCTCTCTTAGTGTAGTTTTCACAAAAAGAGCATTGAGAAAGATATCCACTATTACCTTTTCCATGTACAGAGCACTCTTTGGAGGTCTTTCGTTGCTGTTATATCTTCTGATCACAAATGAAATACATCTGGATTTTAATGGGTTCTGGATCATCGTCGTAGGATTCATCATAGCCATCGGAATTTATGCCATGAACAAGGTGCTCGAGTATACAACCGCTTCCTACATGCAAATGATGTATATGATGGTTCCAGTAATAACCGCAATTTCTGCTTACCTTCTTTTTGGAGAATTAATGACACCAATTCAAATGCTTGGAGGAGCAATTATTATTACATCAGGGTTTTTGGTGCATAAATTTGAGATTTAGAAAAAAAGTAAAAAAATAAAAATCATAGTATAAACCTGAATACCATGGCTTTTAATTTGGTGAATCCTATTCATCAAATCCTTTGATGAAAGTTTAATGAATATATTAAAATATTATTGACGGAATTCACAATAGTACATAGAGTAGACTTCAGTGAAGTATGGGGCAGCATTCTTGCTTTATTTAAAACGATTTATAAAAATTAATTCTAAGCATGAAAAACAACTCACAAATTGATGGAGCTAGAAATGACAACCCTTTTAACGTCGAAGAAAATAAAACATTCGAAGACCTAAGCTCAGCGAGTAATGCTCAAGATATATTGAAAAATAAAAACATAGATTTTGTTGATGCAAATGAAAATCATTTAGGTTCAATTATGGCCATTTATATGGCATTGTGTATTGATCAGGATCTAGAAAAAAAAATTGACCCCGAAAATACCCATTCTTACCCTAGAAGAGGAGGGATTTTAAAGGTACCTGAAAAAGAAATGATCCTAAGTTCAATAAAACAGCAAAAACATTTTTTTCGATTAGCTGTTCATGAAGGTGAAACAAAGGGTTTTCTCTGGGGCTGTTATGATTTTTCTACTTCAGAACCTTTTTACCCTTCATTTATGCGTGAAGGTGAAACTACTGATAAATATTCTGTGTATGAAAGTTTTCAAAAGCAAAACCTAGTAGCGTATGGCATGGATCTCATGATCCACCCCAGCACTCAGAGAAGCTCTTTAGGCGCCCACTTATATTATCAATATGCTCTAGAACTTCAAAAAAGAGGAATGAAGAAAATCATTTTTATGGCGGAAAAACTTAAATCACTTTCACATGGTGATGTTATCACCGAACTAGACATGAATAATGATGCGACTTTGCGTATGCACAGTCACCTGGGAGCTACACTCATCAAAACTATTGATGATACAGTCACCCTCGAAAGTGGCCGAATTGCAAATAGAACTTGCATGTACCACATAGTGGATGTTGATAACATATTAGAAGTATTGGGCCCTAAACTCGGCATCAAGGAACAGCTCATAACATCTCAAGTAAGGCTGGATATAATCAAGATCCTACGCGAGATTCTAATAAATAAGACCACTTCTTTCTCTCCAGAAGAATTTACTATTCGTGGTATTTGGGACTTCAATATGCGATCACAACCTCGTGATGGCGAAAGGGTGTTTACAGAGTCAGGTTACCTTGTCGCAACTTCAGGATTAGGGGCTAGTTTTCGCCAACAAGAGTCTTCCCAAAATATTGATGGGCTTATAGGAGAAGATGGTAGATATATTTCGATTAATGATAAAGCCTTAGAAGTTGCCATACTTGACGCCTGTTTTTCCTCGGTCCCCAAAGAACCAAGTGAAAAATTTGTCCTCCTAGGAGACACTGTTTCAAAAGCTTCCCAAAGAGCTTCCATTGTAAGTAGAGAAGTAAAAAAAATAGCAGAAAAATATTCAATAAATGATGCAAAGGTCCTTATGATCGGAGTTGTGCAAACAATTGTTGAAGAAATGGAAAAAGAAGGATTATCCACTATTTTGAGCGATCTAGATCCCAATCTCCTAAATAAAGAGAAAGAAGTGGGAAATCCAATTAACAATGGAAATCAAAACCAAGAGCTAATTCCTAAATGTGACATCATTCTTGTAACTGGAATGACACTTGCAACATCCACTCTAGACGAAATAATTACAACTGCAATGAAATACAACAAACCAGTTGTTGTATTTGCACAAACCGGAAGCAATCTTGCAAATGAATATTTGGCCTTAGGGGTAGAAACAGTTGTGGCCGAACACTATCCCTGGTATTGCGTGCCTGGCAAAAGCACTATTGAAACATTTAGAAGCGAAATAAAACGACCGTCAGAAACTCTTGATGAACGAGAAGAAATTATCGAAATATTAAACAGAATAGGTACTCCTGCTTACATATATGATGCTCGGCTTATTCGAGAAAATGCGATCAAATTAAAAGATGCATTTAAGGGGCGCCAAGTTTATTACTCAGTTAAAGCAAACCCTAATCCAGAAGTTTGCTCAATACTTTCAAAACTTGGGTACGAAGCAGAAGTCGTAACTGAAGGAGAAATACAAACTGCTATAGAATCGGGTTTTAATGCGAAGAAAATGTTATTTGCAGGCCCTGGAAAAACTCATTCCCAAATTAAAAACGCTATCTCAATGGGGATATCGCTTTTTACCGCGGAGTCAATAAATCAGCTAAAGCTTATCAATCATGTGGCTGATCAAGAAAATACGTTTGTAAATGTTTTATTGAGAATTAATTTGCCTGAACTTTACAATGAAAAAAGTGAATCAATGATGGGAGGAGATTCCCAATTTGGGCTCGATATCAATGGGCTCATATCTGAAAAATCCATCTTTGATACATTAAAAAATGTAAAAATTGTGGGAACACAGTTTTATGCAGCTAGCCAAATCCTAGATCCCACAAAACTTGCTAAGTCTGTTAAGAAACAACTTGAAAAAACACAACAATTAATGAAAGAAATTCCTATGACCTTAGAAATGCTTGATATAGGTGGAGGATTTGGAATACCCTATAAGAATAGTGAAAGTGAGTTAGATTTAGATAAGTGCTCAGAATTATTGGAAGAAGTCATTATATCAAATGGAACAAACGCAAAACCTGAGATTATCATCGAGTCTGGTCGATATCTAGTAGGAAATGCTGGAACATTTTACACAAAGGTTATCGATGTTAAAGAAAGCTTTGGAAAGTATCATATAATTTGTGACGGAGGCATGGTGGGTTTTACAAGGCCAATGTTAGTTAGAAGTCCACATCGAATTGAGTTATTTAGCACAAAATCAGTTCAAACCAGAACGGAAACTTGTGTTATCTCTGGATTTTCATGCTCATCATTAGACACTTTTGATACAGTTGAAATGAAGTTACCTGAAATTGGAGACGTTATCGCAATTAAAGATGCCGGTGCGTATGGATGGGGTATGAGTATTAAAGACTTTCATTGTGTAAAACCCCCAAAAGAATTTGTCATTCACAAAGAGTCCATATCTACAGCCAAGTCTCTGGCCGCTTGATTAAATGAGTGGCGAATTAACCCCATACCAGCACCTGGAACTTTTGAAGAAAAAAAACAATTAAAACTCCTTTCAGCGACAAAACTTCAAAATGGCAGAATGGTTTACAGGAACCCTTCTACAGCGAATTCAAAATAGACTTCTGTGAAAACTCCCCATTTGAGACAGTGGGAAAATTCATGGAAGCCCTATATTTACAAGTCAACAATTACAAACAGATCCATACTGCACTCAAGATGCCCCCAGCTCAGCTTACTACACAACATTCACTTCCTGCATACAAGCTGTCCTAAATTCGGGGTACTAGCCAGTCTTAATTCGGACACTTGCCATTCCGATATGGAAAAGTCTTTTGAAATAGAATATTCCTACAAGTCTTACTGATCTCAAAGCTCCCACTCATCCCTTCCCCCTCACCCAAACGTCCAAGCATAGAGCTCCACGCCTTTCCCCTTGAACCTCAGCTCCACCGTGTGCTCTTCCACCTGCCCATGATCCGTCAGGTAATAGAGCTGAAAATCATCCACCGTGAGCTTTCCATCTTGCACCATCCGTCCAGCATCTGAACCTGGAATCATTTCACCATCCAGCCATATTTCCACTCCAACTGGCTGTTCCTGAAATCCCATCACCAAATTCGCCTGGGAAGCCGTGTAACGCAGACCAATAGATCCCTCATTTTCCTGACTCACGACTTTTTCTTGATCAAACATCCACGCCCCAGTAAGCCACCACTGGTTCTTTTCGACATCAGCAGGCTTGGAATACATCATGGGATCCGAAGTCACCGCTTCTGGTGAAACAAACACCGCCTGCCGACTCGCAAACGCTTCCATGGTGCCCCCTACTACATGCCGCTGAGTTCCCAAATAGGTTTCTCCCGTTTGAACGCCTTCCTTCGAACTTTCTACCATCGAGAAATCAACCATATCACTCGCCACCGATTTACCCTCGGAGAGAAGATAAGAAATCACCTGTTCCGTTTCTTCGTAAGCTCCTTCCCCGAAGTGGGTGTACCGAACATTCCCCTGCTGATCGATGATGTACTTCGCCGGCCAGTAGCGGTTTTTGTAAGCCCTCCAGGTCTTGAAATCATTGTCCTGGAAAATCGGGTACTCCAGATCATATTCATCCACCGCATTTTGAACATTGGCCAACACTTTTTCAAAAGCAAATTCGGGACTGTGGACCCCAAGAATCACCAAACCATCATCCGCATATTTTTCATGCAGTGCCCGAAGCGCAGGAAGGGTCCGAATACAGTTGATGCAAGAATAGGTCCAGAAATCGATCACCACCACCTTTCCCTGCTCGCGCAGCTGAGCCAGCGTAAGCGGAGCTGAATTGATCCAGTTCTGCGGATCCACGAGCTCCGGCGCCGGATAGTTTTCATTGAGCAAACTTTTTACTCTTCTGACCTCCTCTGACTCTTCACCTCCCATTTTTTCCTTCATCATTTCGTCCAGCATTTTCGGATCCTTTGCTAAATCCATCGCCATATCCTTCTCCTCTTCCCCCACTTGAATATTCTCCACCAGTCCTTGCTCCAACTTAGTGAAATCAAAGTACCCATTATCCAGCAAAGCCGCCTCCAATTTCTTTTCGTAGCCGGTGAGAATCAACACCCCTACCACCACTAACAAAACTCCAAGTCCCTTGCGGAACAATGACTGAGGATTCGCAAACCAACGAAAGCCTCCCAAAATCCTTCGTCCTCCATAAGCGATCAAAAATAGCGGCACAAAAAGCCCCACACAATACGCAATCATCGCCGTAATCCCCATTGAAAAATCTTGTGGTAACACGACGGCCAAAATCAAGGCATAGGTCGGCGAACAACTCGCAAAGACCGGCCCCAAAGCCATCCCGAGAAAAATCATCCCCTTTTTGCCACCGGTTTGCGAAGCCGACTGAATCAGCTGCTGACTTTTTTCAAATCCCAGCTTTTCGGAAATCGCGAACCAGGCATTGGGAAACACTAACGTTAACCCAAAGGCAAGAACAATCCCGCCCGCGATATAGGTCCACACCTCCGGCGGAATATTGATGAGTGCCGTACTCGCTTTCAAAAGCAGCGTAAAAAGAAAAATCGAAATAATCAGCGAAGCAGTAATAATCAACGGACGGAACCGTTCCGTGCCAGCTAAAGATCCAGAAAGAATGACCGGCAGCACCGGTAAAACACAAGGCGTCAGCACCGTGATCATCCCTGCGAAGAAAGCAATGAGAAGAAGTTCCATAGAAAAAATGAGAAGACAACGGAGCTATTGTAACCTTCTCAGCTGAAATAGAAATCAAACTGTGTAACCAGGGCAACAATCCCATTTTTCCATTCTGGCAGAAGCATGCCGTGACCTGCCCTATGGGCAAGGTGCTTCATCCGTTGGCACGGCTAAGGTGAGGGATTCCTCCAGTACGCTCTGAGTACAGAGCTCTGGTCGGAATGGAAACCCCGATCTCTCCCACAAACCCCACCCTCCCATCCTTACGGCCCTTACGGTCCCTACGATCCTTACAACCCTTAAGACCCTTAAGACCCTTCCCCTACCCCCCCACCACCGCCTCCACCGCCTCAAACGTCGTCTCCCCCGCCAGCACTTTCAAATACCCATACTGCTGCATCGTCATCATCCCAGATTGAACCGCTTCTTTCTGCAATCGAATCTCATTCCCCTCATCACGGATAATAATATCCCTCATGGCATCATTCATTTTCAAAATCTCCATCACCCCGACCCGACCTTTGTAGCCAGCCCCCTCACACTTCCCACACTCTCCCCCATTCCGCTTCGCTTTAAAAATCTTGGCCTGCTGGAAAGACTTTTCAAACTCCGCTTTCACCCCTTCACTGGCTGAACTGAAGGCCGGAAGAATTTTTTCTGCGATCAACTGCTGGGCCTCAGGATGTACCATCTTACAATCACTACACACCCGTTGCACCAAGCGCTGAGCAATAATAAAGGCCAACGCATTGGCCGCCATGTAATCTTTAATCCCCATTTGAATCAGACGGGAAATCGACGCCACTGCTGAATTCGTGTGCAAGGTCGACCAGACCACGTGGCCCGTCAGAGCCGCATCAAGCGCTGTTTCCGCCGTTTCCAGATCGCGCATTTCTCCCACCATGATCACATCCGGATCCTGACGAAGGAGCGCGCGCAGCACTCGAGCGAAATCCAGACCGATATCATGACGGACCTGCGTTTGATTCACCCGATCAATCTCCGCTTCGATCGGCTCTTCAATCGAGCACACATTTTTTTCACCTCGATCGATTTCTTGCAGGACCGAATACAAGGTAGTCGTTTTCCCAGAACCCGTAGGCCCCGTCACGATGTTGAAACCGTACGGAAGAGCAATCGCTTCCTTAAAAAATTTCAGATTATAAGGATGAATCCCCAGCATATTCAGATCACACTTGTTCACATCCGCCATCTGACGCAGCACCACTTTTTCCAGCTGCTCGTTCTTCTTCGTCACCGGATTAAACGAAATACGAAACTCATAATTCTTCCCGTTGTGAACAAAAGGAATCCGCCCATCTTGGGGGACTCGCGACTCATCCAATCGGCACATCGCCAGAGTTTTCAAACGACTCACAATGCCTTCATAAATACTCTTCCTCGGATCCACCACCATGTCCCGACACACCCCATCGATCCGAAACCGAATCCGGGAAACCAGCCTCCCCTCCTGCGCATCTAAGTCGATATGAATATCCGAAGCCCCCATATCGATCGCCCCACCCAAAATCCGCTCCAGCTGCTCATTCGCATCCCCATCGATCAGCTCCCATGCAACCTTCCGAACCGGTGCGGCAGAGGAATTTTCTCCCCCTTTTAAGGGGGCCGGGGGGTGAGAAGGAGCACCGATTTCGAATTTTATCTTTTCCACCACCTCCCCCATCTCCGGCTTCAACTCCACCAACACCTCCAACGCCGTCTTATTCTGAGCTTGCGCAAGGGCTTGCAACTGCTGTTTCACCTCATTCGACAAGATCCCCTTTTGCAAAAAATACCCCATCACCCGATCCGATATCTCCAAACTATATCCCATAAAATAAGAGAAAACCTAGAAAGCTAAAAAGCTAAGAACCTAAAAAGCTAGAAAGCTCATCTCCTCCCCATGAAAAAAATACTTCCCATCCAACCCCTTCAAAAATCCATACATTTTCCCCTGGAAAACAAATGAAAAAGCATCGGTAGACTGCTTCAGCGCCGCCTCCACCGATAATTCCCCTACCCCACATTGATGAGCAAAATCAGCCAATGAGAGGGTGAAAAACTTCGCCGATTCCAGCGTAAATCGACCATTCAAAAAAGCCTCATAATCCTCCAAAAGCCAGCCCTGTTTCTCCCACCTGCTCAGTTCACGCTTCTGTGAAGCCATTCGTTCCTGGAGACTTCCCACGTCCACCTTTAGCTGATGAAGCTGTTGCTCTACCTCGTGAATCCGACCCTGAAGGCTTTCATCTTCGACCTCCAATTCGACCAAAGCAGCATCACTCAGCTCATACGATTGCTCCACGGTTTTTTTAAGATTCTGAAGCTTACTGAGCAACGCCTCCTTCGTCATGCCATGCAAAGCTTGATGTTTCAGGTCCATACATTACAAATAACGCAGCAAATCATCCGATTCCTCAGCCAAATAAGCGGGATCATACAATGTCTCAGGAGTCGAAACCGACTTCATCAGATCACCCAGGTCAATCGCTGGAAGTGAAGCATTTTCGCCGAGAACCTGGCGAGCTTCAGACCAAAATTCCTGAAGCCGAGGACTTTTCGAAACATCGATCATCACCTGGTCCCCCGTGGGAAGATCGACCATCTGCTGAGTTTCTTTTTCAAAGTCTTGCAATTGTTGCTTCAATACCGCCTTCTCCGCTTCGAGGCCTTGCATTCTTTGCTGCAACTCTTGATATCGATTCAACAACACCTTCCCTCTCTTCAACATCTCCCGTTCCAATATCTTCTTATACTGCTCCTCGGGCTGTTCCGAATGTTCAGACGCCCCCTGAACCTGAGCCTCCCCCCACGTCGATATATGCCGAATCAATTCCTGTACATTCATTTGTAGAAGCTAGAAGCTGAATTGTATATGTCATTACAGAATTGCTCCATACATCCCTTAAAACCCTTACGTCCCTTAAGACCCTTAAGACCCTTAAGACCCTTACGACCCTTCCCCTAATCCGTCGTTTTCACCACAAAATAGCTCACCACCGCGCACATCAACGCCAGTGGCAGCAAAATAATCCACCAAGAAGGCGAAGGCCCCACCTGGACACTCTCCGGAGCCATCACCGGACCTCCTGGAGCAGCATTCTGAGTTTCCTGAGCAACTGCAGCGCTCACCTGTACTTCAGGAGCAGGCTCAACAGCCGCTTCTTCCACCACAGGGGCATCCTGCGTTTCTTTCAACTGAACCGAGTTCTGTACCCCATCAGCATCCACCAACACGGTCAGCGGAAGTTTTTTCAAATCAAACACCGCTTCAAAAATCCCCGCCACCCCACGATTGTTCACCCGGCAATTATCCATCTGCGCAGGATCAGCACAGTCGTACACCACATCATCAAAAACTCCGTCTTGAGGAGAATAGGTAACGGAAAGATCATCGACTTCCATGGGCTCGCCACCTTCCGTGACTTCAATGGTCACCATGGCTTCGGCATCGATTTCCAATTCATCTGGGAGTTGAAAATCAATCTGCTGAGCAAAGGCGGATGGAGCAAAAAGGAAGCTGAGCAAAAGCGAAGTGAAAAGCGTTCGAAAGATCATAGATAAAAATAAAAAAGTAACCAAAGACCATAGCCAAAGAAAGCAAGCATCAGGACTAAAAGTACATTTTTTACAAATCCTTCAACATCCACTTTCAAAAGAAGAAATGATCAATTTCAGTAATCAAATGTAGGTTTTTTTGACGAAATGTCAATTATCTGCTGAAAAACTTTTTTGCACAATGATTCATGAAAAATTCATATTCTTCACAATGCCCATTTTCCCATTCCGACCGAAGTTGAGGCGTGTCTGGAGTAGGACGCAGTGGAGGAATCCCCTGGCAAGGGTAGGGAGAGGGATTCCTCCACTGCGCCATGAGTACATGGCTCCGGTCGGAATGGGAAAATAAATCCTTTCTCCGTGCCCCTCGCACCTTCAGCACCTTCCGCTCCCTCCCCGATCCTTAAGCCCCTTACAACCCTTACGACCCTTCCCCTCCCCCCCTCCACCACTCCTCATTCCCCCGATACCACTCCACCGTCTCCCGTAATCCTTCCTCAAAACTCACCCTCGGCTCCCATCCCAATTCATTCCGAATCTTGGAGATGTCCATCGCGTAGCGAAAATCATGCCCAGCACGATCCTGAACGAACTCCAACATCTCCTCGCCCTTTCCAAACTCCTTTAAAATGGCCTGAACCACCTGCATATTCGTACGCTCAGCCTCACCACCAATGCAATAGGTCTCCCCGATCTTTCCCTCCAAAATCACCTTCTCTAAGGCTCGACAATGATCCTCCACATGCAACCAATCCCGAATATTCTCGCCCTTTCCATACACCGGGATCTTCTTGCCCTGGATCAAATTGGTAATAGCAAGAGCGATCAATTTTTCCGGGAATTGGTACGGTCCATAGTTATTCGAACAATTCGAAATCGTCACCGGCAAACCATAGGTCTCATGATAGGCACGTACCATGTGGTCGGAGGCAGCTTTTGATGCCGAATAAGGCGAGCGCGGATCATATGGGGTTTTTTCGGTAAAAGGTGCATCATCAGGCCCCAACGAACCGAATACTTCATCCGTGGAAACGTGATGGAATCTTATTTTCCCGTACTTCAAAGCCATATCCAACAAGGTCTGCGTGCCCAACACATTGGTTTTCACAAACGAATGCGGATCATTGATCGACCGATCCACATGGCTTTCCGCCGCGAAATGAACGATGATATCCGGTTTGGGCAGGCACTCATAAACCCCGGTGAAAATCTCGTGCAGTAATGCTTCATCACAAATATTCCCATGCACGAAATAATAAAAGTCCTGACCTTCCAATTCCTGTTGACTCTCCCGACATCCGGCATACGTGAGCGCATCAAAGTTCACAATAAAATCCTCCGGATGATGCTTCCGCCAGTACTTCACAAAATTCACCCCGATGAATCCGGCTCCGCCGGTAACAAACAGTTTGCGCATTTCGCTTTCTTAAGCCAGCACATCTTACAGAAGTTGATCGTTAGAAGCTAGAAGCAGCATCCGGCCTTCCATCCTTACGACCGTTAAGACCGTTAAGATCCTTAAGATCCTTACGCCCCTTCCCCACCCCCCACTTCGCAAAATACTTCCAAGCACTCCCCAAATGAATCCAAAACGTTTTTTTAAACAGCCACATCCCGGGAAAACTGCTGTCGCTCAACCTCATCCGCGGATGAATAAACGAAGCATGGGGATGGTACCAAACCCCATAGCCCTTCTCCTTTAACCTCCGGCAAAGATCCGTATCTTCAAAAAACAAAAAGAACTGTTCATCAAACCCCTTTACCTCCAAAAAACGGTCCCGTTTCATCAGCATCGCCGCCCCCACCAACCAATCGACTTCTATCGGCTGCTGAAGATCAACGTTTTTCATGAGATACCGAGTCGCGCGCCGCTTCAAAAATGGAATTCTTTTTAAGAACAAATCCCTCAACCTCGGAAAGCGCCGGCAAGACGCTTGCACCTCTCCATCAGGATGAAGGAGCCTGGGGCCGATCACGCCAAAATCTCCCAATCGATCGGCAAAATGCAATAATCGACGAAAACTCGCATCGTGAACCCGGATATCAGGATTACAGAGAAACACATATTCTCCCTTTGCTCGCCGAACCGCCTTATTTTGCGCAGCCCCAAAACCCACATTTTGTTCGGAAGGAATGACCTGCACCCAATGACCAAATTGATTTTGAAGGTGCTTATGGAAATGAGGATGAGTAGATCCATTGTCTACCACGATTACCTCATGGAGAAAATCCGGGCGGTGCAAGAAAAAACTGTGGAGAAAATGCTCCAAATCCTTTTCTGAATGATAATGAACAACGCAGACAGAAAGTTTCATGGGAATAAGGTATAACGAAAACCGTAAAACGTAAAAAAGTTCCCCTTTATTCGTTTTACGTTTTACGTTTTTCGTTCTCCCCAATCGCCCCCTCCCGGTTCATCTTCACGATCTTCTCTTCCAACTCCTCGACCTTAATGAATAACCGAAAAAAACCATAAAACAACAAAATAAATCCAAAGAAAATCAGGACATTTACCCCGCTTTTAATCCCGATAAAGGGAGGTAAATGGTCTAAAACCCCTGGGTAAACAGCGACCAATCCAATTCCTGACCAGAGAACAATCCACCACAGCAACTCTCGCCACGTCTGCTTCCTTTTTGAAAAGAGAACGAGCGCACGGAGCACCATGAAAAGACTGAAAAGAGGAGTCAAAAGGGCAACGAAGGAGAAATGTTCCATAGTGGAGCGTGAAAATGATTCAAAAGCATATTAGTAAATATTTTGAACAATGAACAATCAGAAGAAAGTTTTTTTGGAAACATCGATCCCTACACTACGTATATGATCATAGGGACTGAAGTTCACCCTTTTATTCTTTATTTCATTTTTATGAAATCCTCATCATTCATCTCTGCCAGCATTACCCTCGCATTACTGCTGGGGATCGTGACTCCCGGTGTGTTTGCTGAAGAAACGAGCGCTGAAACAACCGCGGAAAGCAATACCGAAAGCACAGCCACAGAAAGCGAAACAGAACAAACATCGGATGAATCAAGCTCGGAAGAATCCAGTACTGAAGAAGCCGTTGAACAAGAAGAACAAAGTGTTGATGAGGCCATTAAAGAATCACGAGACCGATCGTATCGAGCAAGAAAAGAATGCGCAAAGCTCGAAACGAGGGATGAGAAAAAAGCCTGCATGAAAGAAAAAGGGCAAGCATTACGAGCTGAATTAGCAGAACTCAAGGCAAAAAAACGTGAGCTTCGAGCCAAACGAAACGAACTTAAGAACATGAGAAAAGAAAACAAAGAAGAAAGAAAAGAACTACGAGATGAGCAAAAAAATGAACGAAAAGAATTAAGAAACGAACAAAAAGAAGAAAGAAGAAAACTTCTCGAAGAGAAAAAAGCCAAAATGAAACTCGAAGCCGAAGCATCGGTTCAGTAAGCTCTCACAAAGATCACCAACAAAAAAACTCGCCCCTACGGCGGGTTTTTTTTGTACTCCTCCCTTAGAACCCTTACGCCCCTTAAAACCTTTATCCCCTTCCTTACCTCCACAAACTCCTGATCGCCAACCTCACGACCATATCAATGCCAATGGCCAAATTTTGCCCTTTGTTCAAACTGTACTTATTGTACAAAACAGAAATAGGCACTTCCTGAAGCTGAAAATCATACCAGTTCGCTTCACGAAAAATATCCGTACACCACTCATAACCCGCCGTCCGGACTTCGATTTTCTCCAACGCTTTCTTCGAAAAACCCTTCATGCCTGACTGACTGTCCGACACCCAAAATCCTGACAAGAGATAGGTAATGATATTTCCCAAAAAATTCGCCACTCTCCTCGACCAAGGAATCCACTGCTTTTTTAAAAATCGGCTCCCATTCACCACATCCACTTCTCCATCCTCCAAAACCCGAATCAGCTCTCGAAGATCATTCGGATCATGCTGCCCATCCCCGTCGATCGTCAGTACCTTCTCCGCCCCATTCCTCTTCGCGTATGCCATCCCAGTAGCGATCGCCGCCCCCACCCCACAATTCACTTCATGCCGAAGCAAAACGATCCCCTCATTGAAAATTGAAAATTGAAAATTGAAAATTGCAGGATCGCTGCCATCATCCACCACCACCACCTTCGCCCCCATCTCACCCGCCACCTTCAACAACCCCGGCAACCACTCCTGGAAAACCTTTCCCTCATTATAGACCGGTACGATGATGAAACAGTTCATGGAAAAATTTCAGCAAATACATTATTCACAACCACCGCCGAAGAACGAACTGCTTCTCAAATAAAAAGAGCGCATCCCAAGCTTCCAAAAAAAATAAAATAGCAAAAAACTACATAAATAAGGGCAAAATAAGAACAAATTAAGTATTCAGCTTGCAAAAAATTTAAAATGTATTAAGATTCTCAATCAAAAGGCACATTTTCGTATGCCTTTTCCATTCACATATTCTTTATCATTCTCAAATGATTGAGTTCATCCGAAGGAAGTTGGCTCAGCTTCCTTACTCGCGAGTCGTATCTTTCCTTTTAGTAGCTGCGATGGGAGTTTTTGGTATCACTGCATACGCATTGAATACCATCACCGATTCAAGGTACCTAGATATGAATCAAGATGGAACCATAGAAACCATCCAATGGACTCTGGATGAAAATGTGACCGCCTGTACCTATGAAGCAGGAGATTGGAGCGTCGTAACTGCTGGAGATATGAACATCGGGATCACAGGGATCAGCTGTACTGGAACCAATAACATCCTCAACATCCAAGTAACAGCTGACGCGAATGAAACGGGAAGCGCTACCAATCCAATCATCAGTTATACCAACGCAGCCACTGCTGATAGCGTTACATTGACGAGTGGCCCCATGGGAGATCAGTCAAATATCACCGTGCTCGATGGCGCTGCCGCGATCATCCTTTCAGTAAACCTAAACAACACCGGATCTCGAAACCGAATCGAACTAACCTACTCTGAATCCATGAGCGTAGTAAACGGGGCAAGTTCTGCGGCTATTGGAGACTTGACCGTTGCCGGACAACTCGCAGGGTTCGGAAACTTCGCGACAACAGGAAATGCATTTGTACCCGTAACGGCAAAAAATACCATCTCCTCAGCAGGAGCTGTTGTGACTATCGACCTTGCAGATCAGGCGGGCGGATTCTTTGACTCAGGCTCTACCACTGAACCTTCAGGCAACTTTACTCCTGTTGCGAGCGCTCAAGTAGTTGATGCTGGAGGCCTTCTCCAAGTGAACACTACTGTATCTGTAGTATCTGGATCAACAGGATGGGACCTCACCAAGCCTACACTAAACTCTATTACCGTTTCTGACAGTGCTGGGGCAAATGGACGAATTGATCGAGCAGTGATCGTATTTGACACCGCAATGAGAGCAGCTAACTTCACGAATGCGGACGGAACTCTTGGCACAAATGGAACCACCACCGGAACCTTTACCGATCTTGGAGACGACACCAACGCAACTTTTGACCGAAGTACAGATGACAATGACTTCAACACGACTGTTGCGGCTGGAGATTTCGTGTATAGCGGAGCAACGACTTTTCTAACAGACCTTGCCGGGAATCTTCTGAACACAGCTACTCCTGGACAAATTGCCACAGCAGATATCGCCGAATTGGACGGAGCAACCCCTGTACTAAATCCTGTGTCGATTAGCTCTAACCACTCGAACACTAGCCAGGCCATGCCAGGAAATGTCGTGACCATAAGTTTCACAGCAAGTGAACCATTAAATGCCATCGTTGCTGCGGATGTTCAAATTGATGGGAAAAACGCTGATACCTATACCAACACTGCTGGAAATGATTACGAAGCCACTCGTACAATGCAAGCCGGGGACACAGAAGGGGTCATTACTTTCAGTATCGACTATCGAGACGCCATCCCAAATAGTGGAGTACAAGTGACTGCCACCACCGATGCAAGCTCTGTAAGCTTTGATGAATCAGATCCAACTCCAGCGATCACCGTATCAGATGACCCCACCTTTACCGGCGATCTCGTACAGACCGTGACCGTGACCTACGACGAAGCCATGGATCCTGCCACATCACCCGTCCTTACCGGGACGAGCACCAACTGGACCCAAGGAGCCTATGTGATTGGAAATTGGTCAACCGTGACATTCACCAATGATACCTACACTGTTTCCATGACCCACAATGGAACTCCAGAACGGATCGCGGCTGAAACCTTCACCATAGCCGCTGCTTCAGGAGCCAAAGACCTTGCGGGAAACGATGAGAATACTGCCACTTCAGCAGCTTTTGTATTAGATACTCAATCTCCAACCGTCACCGATGGAAACATTACGGCCGCTATTACGACCGACAACAACGTCGCAACCATAGCAGGTCTTACCGATGTCATCACCGTGACCTGGAACAACTCTGGAGCAGGTGACAACAATACGGACATTGCTTCCGTCACAGCAGACCTAACGGCTTTCGGAGGAGTTAATAATGCGCCAATGCTCGATGACGGACTCTCCGGAGACGGAGCAGCTGCAGATGGTGTATTCGGCGTACAACTTACCATTACTGCAGGAAGCATTGATAATACGAACCTCAACGCCAGCGTAACCGTCACCGACACGTCTGGAAACGTTACTACCACTGCCGATACCAGCAATCTTTCCGTCGACAACCAAGCCCCAACCGTAACGACCGCCTGTATCTCCGTCACCGGAGCAAGTGGAACAGGTGGTGCCTTCAAGTTCGGCGATAGCCCAGTTTCCACTTGGATGAACAACAATCCAGGGGCCGGCTGTACCGACAACAACCTCGATATCGCTTCCGTCACTTTCGACAGCAGCAACTTCTTGGCGGGAGACACCGCTCTCGCTGGTGTAAACGCAGCCAATGTGTGGACAGCGAGTCTTTCGGGAGCAGCTGAAGCTCAAGACGATATCAACAACAACACCACCGTTACCGCAACTGACGACGCAGGAAATGCCGTAACACTTGCTGGAACGAATAACTATACCGTCGACACCATCGTCCCAAATATCACTGATAATGGAACTCTCACCATTTCTTTGGACAACGGAAATGCGGGAATTGCAGCTCTCAACGATGGAACAACCAATCAAGATAAGGTCACTCAAAGTGTGGTGACCCTTGCTGCAGCCGATGGAGATACCGAAACAACCGACTTCACAGCCTTGACCGGTGAAGCAACTCTTGCGAATGGAATTCAATCAGGAGTCCTGATCGCCGGAGCTTTAGACAACGCTGCCCAAACCTTCACCATCAGCGTGACTGACAATGCCGGAAATGTGAGCACTACCGATACTGATGCCATTTCTGTTGATAATATCGCTCCGATATTCGCAGCTTCCGGACTCTCCATATCTACTGACGCTGGAGTCATCGGTGTCGCTGCTCTCAACGGCGGAGCCATCGCGGCTGATCAAGTCACTGTAAATGCAACCTTAATCGCAAATGACGGAGATACCATCACCTGGAATGCGACTCCAGTCGACACTGGATCCCCTACCATAGCCAACAACACCGCTGTGGTGCTTACAGCTGGAACAACTGACAATGCTACCCAAACCTTCACCGTTAGCGTCACTGATAACGCCGGAAATGTGGTGATAAGTGATACGAATACCATCGATGGATCCACCATTTCCGTCGACAACCAAGCACCGGTCGTGACCAATAACGGAACCCTCACCATTACCACTGACGCTGTGACCCTTGCGATCGCTCAAGTGAATGATCGTGTGACCCAAAGCTTGATGACACTGACCTTGAACGATGGAGATTCTCAAACGACTGATTTTACTGCCCTGACCGGAGAAGGCGCCCTTGCGAATGGAAGTCAATCAGGAGTGATCATCATCGGAGCGATCGACAATCCGACCCAAACCTTCACCAGCACCATCACCGATAACGGCGGGAACTTCATCACCGAAGTCACTGACGCGATTTCCGTCGACAATGTGCCTCCTACCGTTTCTGACGCTGAAATCACTATTCTCCCCTCCCCAACTCCATTGGGAACAGGAGGCGCGTACATTATCGGCAGCACCGTAGTAGTAGAATGGGATAACAGCGCCGCAACTGGCGACAACAACGCCGACGTCACCAGTGGAGTGACCGTCGACTTCAGCGGATTCGGAGGTGGACCAGCCATCGCCGCCAATGACAATGGAAGCGCTTGTGGAGATATCGCCGCCGACGGAAAATGGACCGCTTGTTACGTGATCTTCCCTGGAACCATCGACGCCATCAATGTAAATGCTGTCGTAACAGCCCGGGATGATGCCAACAACGTGACCACGACTTCCGATAGCTCCAACCTCACCGTCGACAACCAAGCACCAGTCGTAACGGATGCAAATATCAATGTCACGATCAATCCTGATAACGCAGTCGGAGGTATCGCCGGAAGCACTGTTGCGTAAACCTGTGTATGTGAAGTGGGATTTGTGGCTGTATGATGGGAATAATTAACCATTCCATCCATGTCCAGACTCACTTGTCCATCCTGTTCGCATCAGGAAGCCAAAAAAATACGGTGGTAGGAGAAGAAAATGTGGATGGTGCGGAAAGACGTGGAGTCTGCCGAAATCCAGGACAAAGGTGCTTAGAATTGCCTCTGAAGATTGGATTTTAGATCGAAGTACTCTCAGGAGAATTGAAGACAAGAAAGGTTTGTCACATTCACAGGTATGGCGACGTGCACAAGAATATGCCGCTCACATTCCTCACCCGATCCAAAGGTTGAGGAATGAATTGAAGAATGCCAGCCTGATCCTGGTGCTAGATGCCACTCACCTGAGAATCAGAGGGAAGGGTTATTTCGTTCACATTGCGTACGACACTCATCTTGGACCCATTCACTTCGCGGTCGATGATTCAGAGAATGCCACAGCCTATTCGGTGATGTTGAACATGCTCGAAAAAGAAGGCTACAAACCTATCGCCGTTGTTTCTGATGGTCATTGGGGTATCCGAACGGCCGTGAAGGATTGGAATCTCCCCCAGCAACGATGTGTCTTTCATTTGCTTCAAGACCTTCGCAGAATGCTCGTAACCCATGGAGAGCTAAAGGGAGCAAACAAAGTTCTGTACAGTCGTCTGAAGGGCATTTGGAAGGCTAAAACAATCGAAGCTCTTGCTGATCGGGTGAATCAGTTTCGAAAGATCGTGTTCTGTTTCAGGAGAAAGAAGCAGCTGGGAGAACTTAGAGATTTCTGGGAAGGCCTCCATGAAGCCACTTTGCACCTCTCATTTAAGCCTGGAGAAGTGCCGAGAACCAGCAACATTCTCGAGAATCTCAATGGCCAAATCAAAGCCAGAACCAAGACCATGCGCGGCGTGAAGTCCAAAGCCAGCCTTATCAATCTCCTTAAAATACTCTTTTATTTCCGTAGCCTCAAATGACATACACAGGTTTATGCAACAGTGCCTCGCCGGAATCGGAGACACGATCGTTGTCACATGGGATAATCGTCTAACAGGAGACAATAACGATCCAGGGGAAATCGTCAGCCAAACCGTTAATCTTGGAGCCTTCGCTCAAAGTTCGACGCAAAACCTCTTTGACAATGGCACCCTCGGAGACGCTGTCGCGGGAGACCAGATCTATACCTACTCCTTCGTGGTCCCGAGCGGATCCATCGACAGTCCGAGCTTGAATGTTTCCGTCACGGTGACGGACAACAATGGAAACTCAACCACTCGTGCCGACACGAGCAACACCAGCTACGACAATCTTTCCCCATCGATCACCACCCCAGGGACCATCGTTCTCTCCAATGACCTGAACAATGATGGAATTGCCGCTGTTGGAGATGAAATTACTTACGCTGTCGGAACCGAAGGAACTGGAGATACCCTTGGCGCAACTCCTTGGACCGTTGACCTGTCAGCTTTCGGACTTTCAGCCACCGCTACCCCAGGAGCTTATATCATCCTCGCCGACAACGATGATGGAGCCTTCACCGCCATCGAAACAGTGACCGATAATGCCGGAAACACCAAGACCGGATCGGCAAACACTTCCGCCATTACTTCCATTGATAACCAACTCCCGGTCATTTCCGTCCAAGGAACCGTAACCCTGAGCAACGACGTCAACGGAGACGGTCAGGCTTCTATCGGTGACACCATCACCTATACAGCTGGAACCGAAGGTACTGGAGACTCTGTAGGATGGGTCGTCGACCTCTCAGCATTCGGACTTTCTGCCAGCGCTGCCCCTGGTGATTATGTAGTGGTCGTGGACAATGACGATATAGCCTTCACCGCTACGGAAACCATCTTCGACAACGCTGAAAACACGACTTCAGGAGGAGTAGCTGCAGTCGGATTCACCATCATCGACAACATTAACCCAACGATTACGACTCCTGGTACGGTCACCCTCACCACTGATGTGAACGGAGATGGATTCGCTTCTATCGGTGACACCATCACCTACGCTGCAGGAACCGAAGGAACCTTAGATACTCTCGATACCAACCCTTGGACCGTTGACCTCTCCGCGTATGGACTCGGAGTTGTAACACCTGGTGCTTACGTAGTGATCGTCGGTGACGATGACGCTGCCTTCA
>JBFWVJ010000001.1:0-281207 GCA_050246795.1 Candidatus Altimarinota bacterium | reverse complement strand
GGAACCGAAGGAACCTTAGATACTCTCGATACCAACCCTTGGACCGTTGACCTCTCCGCGTATGGACTCGGAGTTGTAACACCTGGTGCTTACGTAGTGATCGTCGGTGACGATGACGCTGCCTTCACCGCTACTGAAACCGTCAAAGACAACGCTCGCAACTCTGCTTCAGGCGCTGTCACCCTCGTTGGATTTACCGCTATCGACAACATCAACCCAACCATCACCACTCCTGGTACCGTCACCCTCACCATTGATGTGAATGGCGATGGATTCGCTTCCATAGGTGACACCATCACCTACGCTGCCGGAACCGAAGGAACCTTAGATACTCTCGATACCAACCCTTGGACCGTTGACCTCTCCGCGTATGGACTCGGAGTTGTAACACCTGGTGCTTACGTAGTGATCGTCGGTGACGATGACGCTGCCTTCACCGCTACTGAAACCGTCAAAGACAACGCTCGCAACTCTGCTTCAGGCGCTGTCACCCTCGTTGGATTTACCGCTATCGACAACGTCGCACCTACTATTACCACCGCTGGAACCATTACCCTCACGACTGACCTCGGAGCCGACGGTGTAGCTTCTGTAGGAGATACGATTACCTACGCTGCCGGAACTGAAGGAACTGGTGATACGGTGAACTGGACCGTTGACCTCTCCGCCTATGGACTGGGAATCGTCGGCCCTGGACCGCACATCATCGTCTCAGAAGACGACAATAATGTCGCTTTCTCAGCTACCGAAACCGTCAAAGATGACGCCCTCAACCAACTAACAGGAGCTGTTACCCTGGCAGGATTTACCAATATCGACAACGACGAACCAACTCTTGTGAGCTGGAGCGTAGATTACACAGCAACTCCAAGTGCACAAATAACACTGACATTCGATGAAGATATGGAAGCCACATCACTCGACGTGACAGGCATCACACTCCAGGATGCAGCCACTGCGACGAGATCTCATTCGCTGACGAACAGCTCCACTTCAAGTGTTGATGGAACGATCATTGTCATCGATCTGAGCTCGACTGATGAAAACACCATCATTGGAAAAACCATCGCGGCCAATGTTTCAAATGCTTTCATCATCATCTCATCAAACACGATCAATGATGTCTTCAACAATGATGTAATCGCTATCAATAATGGTTCAGCACTCCAAGCATCAGCAGTAAACGGCTCTCCAGGAGGCAGAAGAAGAGTCAGTGAAAAAGTAATCATCACTCCATCAGTTGGCCTAGTAACAACTGAATCCGGAGGATCAGCAAGCTTCACCATTAACTTAGACGCTCTACCAACCAATGAAGTATCACTAAATATTTTCAGCAGTGACACTACAGAGGGAACAATCACTGCCAGCACACTCGTCTTCACTCCAACCAATGCAACCACGCCTCAAACGATTGTAATAACAGGAGTAGATGATAGTTTCGTCGATGGAAACATTGGATATACGATCACAATTGGAACTACTACTAGTACGGATTCCAACTACAACGGTATTGATCCTGAAGATGTTCAAGTAACCAATAATGACAATGACGTCGCGACTCCTGGAAGCGGTGGTGGAGGAGGAGGAGGAGGAGGAGGAGGAGGAGGAGGTGGTGGTGGTGGAGGTGGTTCAAGCTCCAGTTCTTCTGAAGAAAGCACGGATTCAGGCAGCGTCCTCGGAACCTCCACCTCGCGAGAACCAAGTACCACGACAACCGAAGACCAAGACGCATCCGGCAACATTGTTGTTACCACTCCATCCACTCGAGAAGAACGTCAAGATCTCGCCATTCGATTGAAAAATCTGTATGGTGAAACATTCACCATCCGAACAAACGCGATGGTCGCGTCGGCAGGACGTGTGGAAACAACCGATGGAACCCTCGTCAACCCATCCCTCAACCTCTTCCTCGATGGAGAAGCTTTGCCTACCTTCACCGTCACTCGTGAAGACAACAAGCTCATCGTTGACTTCTCTGAAGACGTGACCCTTCTGCGTCCAATTACCTTGCATCTCGTCAACATCGGAGAAAGCGACTGGAAGAAACTCCGGGTCATGGATAATGCCGGCACAAAGATCACGGCCTTCAGACTGTCCGAAGACCAAACCCTCAGCATCCACACCAACTTCCTCCGGGATTTGGTGATCGAAATCACTGATCCAGTGGCAGTAAACATCCTCAGTGATGCAGCTGCCGACGTGGAAAATGAAGCGATTCTCCGATTGATGGAGCGCGGCATCATCAATGGACACCCAGACGGTACCTTCAAGCCGAACAATCCTCTCAAGCGTTCTGAAACATCGAAATTGATTGGTCTTGCCTTGGGGCTAAAAGCCGATGCATCCCGAGACGGTGATGAATGGTACTCTGCAATCCTTCGAGCATTGGCAAATGCCAAGATCATCAAGGGCACCGTTTCTCCAGAAACCTTTGAACAGCGGGCGAACTTCATCGCCTTGGTTGCAAAAGCGAAAGGGGTGAACATCACGACCCTCTCTGCTTGTACCACCCAACCATTTGACGACGTAGCAATTGACACCTGGTACTGCCCAATTGTTCAATACGCTGTGGCTCAAAACTGGCTTCGTGAAGTATCCGGAGAACTGAAACCATCTGATCTCGTCACCCGAAGCTGGGCTGCTGGAATTATCGACCGAGCGTTCTAACAAATCCAAAAGCATATTCTGAAAAAAAACCCGCCCTATGGCGGGTTTTTTGATAAAAGAGCACGAGGAGATGGAAAAATAGCCGTTTTTTTGGTATAATAGAAAGAAAATCAAACACCAAAATGCAATGTTTACGATCACATTTCCGCCTTTCTCCACTGTTTTTAGAAATCAACCGAATCTGGATCGGACTGTTGTTGACCATTCTCTCGGGAGCTCTCGCCTTTCAGCACGCCAGTCAAGCTCTGGAACCCATTTCCACCGATATCCTCATCCACTGTACCAATGCTATCCGAGAGAAACATGGCTTGGAAAAACTGTATCCAAACGAACAGCTCAATCAAGCCGCTCAACAAAAACTGCTCGATATGGAGCAGCACCAGTACTGGGCCCATCAAAACCCCTCAACCGGAAAGCTGCCCTGGGAGTTCATCGACGAATCGGGCTTTTACTACATTTATGCTGGTGAAAACCTCGCGATCGGCTATGAACTCAGCGAACAGATCTGTGAAGCCTGGAAAAACAGCCCTTCGCATTTCGAGAACATGATCAGCCCGGACTTTCAGGAGATCGGCTTCGCTTATCAGCCGGTGACTTTGGGCGAGAAATCGGGTGTACTGGTCGTTCAGATGTTCGGAACTCGACTTGGATTTGAGAAGAATGAAGCGCTCACCTATGACTGCTCAAACGAGCCCACACAAAAAGTGAAAATCCTCCATCCATTGTGTGGAACCACCCTGGAGCAAGAAGACACGCTTTTGATCTACAATCCATTGAAATCTGCACTGGAAATCACGATCAACGGTCAAACGCCAGGAAAAACCCTCCCGAGTGGGGATTTTACCCGCTACATTTTTGAACAGCCCTTTTCTCTGGGCAGTCAGCACGTCGTGATCAGCGATCCGACATCTCCAAACCAGCAGATGGAATGGAAGTTTATGATCGCCAAGAAAGAAGAGGGGCCATCTGTCAGCAAAGAATTTTCAGCCAATTTACTCGACTCCTCATCGAGGAATGAAGCTGCGGCTGTCATGACCATCTTCATCATCCTTGGAAGCAGTCTCTATTGGTGCTTCGAACGAAGAAAAACTCGCTAATTCTTGCCGTGCAAACGGGAAAGTGGACGAAGCGATATCTGCTCATCCAAGATTTCATGTCCCAATACCCCCAAAGAAACAATAATCTTGGTCATTTCGTCGATCTTCAAATCTGACAAATACACATCACTGGCTTTAAAAAAATAATTAAAACCCGTCGCAGGGATCGGCGAAGAAGGCAAATAAACTAAATAATGTTCTTCACCCTGGATCATATACGGAGCTCGGGACGACAAGATACCGAGTGCTTTTGTATTCATGAACTGCACCACCACGACCTCCCCAACCTGCGAAATCTGATCCCCTTCTTTCTTTTTCGACCAGAGGTCCATCACCTGTTCCACGGAATGATAAATCTTATTCAAAAGTGGAATCCGTCCAAAAAAATCGCGAAGCAGTCCTACGATCTGTTGCTTGGCAAACCCGCGGGCAAAATACCCCACTGCCACGACCACCGCGAACAAAAACACATATCCGAGCAGCAGCGAGGTCCCATCACTCAAAAACCACCCAAAAAACCCACGCCAAAGCCGCGCGAAAAAACTCTGCCCGCCAATGAGCCCATCCAAGAAGTTTAATGCCCATCCCAGTAAGACCAGAGTTGCCCCCAAAGGCAACAAAATCACCAAGCCAGAAAGAAACCAACGAAACAGATTTTTCATAAATTCGCGAAGGGATTGCATAGGAAAAGAAAAGGACGTCCCGATCTTACCACGATCAAAAAGCTTTGATAAAACAGCCAAAACCAGTAAAATCATCGAGCACAAAACGGATCTGTAGCTCAGTTGGTTAGAGCGCCACATTGACATTGTGGAGGTCTGCAGTTCGAGTCTGCACAGATCCACCATCTCTCCCATTTACGAAAGAATTTTCCCAATCGTCTCCTTTTTCCCAATCGTCACCTTCATCCTTTTTTTCCCCTCCGGACAAACCGGCAACAACGGACAAGCAGCGCAATTTGGCTTCCGCGCAGAGCACACCCGCCTCCCATGGAAAATAATCTGCAAATGAAGTTCCGCCCAGCGATCCTTGGGAAAGAGCTTCTTCAAATCAGCCGAGATCTGGTTGGGGGTTTTCTTGCGGGATAAATCCAAACGATGCGCCAACCGGTGAATATGCGTATCCACCGGAAAAGCCGGCTGCTGAAAAGCCTGAGCCATAACCACTCCAGCGGTCTTTTCCCCTACTCCCGGCAGCTTCACCAATGCCTCAAAATCCTCAGGAACTTCCCCTTTATACTGGGCAACCAACTCCCTCGTCATCGCCATGATGTTCTTCGCCTTGGAATTAAACAGGCCACAGCTGCGAATATACCCAATCAATCCCTGCTCTCCCAAGTCCAAAATGGCATTCGGCCCCGGCCGGTCAGCAAACAGCTTTTGAGTGACCTGATTGACCCTCTCATCTGTACATTGAGCCGACAAAATGACCGCTACCAGCAGTTGGTAATTGGTCTTAAATTCAAGCGCTGGCTGAGGATCCGGATACAGCTGGTTGAGCGTCTGATCGATGATGTTGATGCGTTCTTTCTTGGTCATAGGAAAACAATGACAATAAACGATAAACAATGAAAGAATTCTTTATCGTTCATTGTTTATCGTTCATTGTTAATCACCACAGATTATAAAAAATCCCCGTCAAAAAGATGTTGAAATAAGCCAAATAGTAGCGACTCAAAAAATCGAGATACAACGGCGACAAGAAATAGAACGCCTGATAAAAATAGTATAAAAACCAATCAACTCCCCAGCCCAGGTACTCGAGGAAGTTCGGGAAAAAAGCGTAGGAATGAAACATATCTTCGTAATATCCCCTTCCATCTCGATGAGCAATCCAGATCTGCTGAGACACTTCTTGGTCAACAAATGAAAGGAGCACAGGCCCCACAATCCCCTTTCCATTGGACCCCTCAAACACCATCAGCAAGGAAAACAAAATGGTAATCAATAAGGCCACCACAGTATTGCGAAGGTCACGGGAATTCAGAGAGCTCAGGGTCACGTCATAAGCATTTTTTTCATGGTAGTACTCATCGACGAATTCGACGGTGGTATCTTGGATTTTCTCAACCACCAAATCGATCTTTCTTTCTTTCAATTTCCAAAATTTGTCCTTTAAGTAATGAAGAAGCTTCAAAAGCATGTAATAAACGCCTCCTTCAGCTTTATATTCATCAGGATATCGGGCTTTGATGTTCGCCATTGCCTCACTGTAATTCCCATGCAATCTTCGATAAAAATTCACAAACGCCATCTTGGCTTCATTGTCGACCTGCTTCCAAGTTTTATTTTCGAGGGAAAACAGGGCTTTGAAATACACGCTGAGCTTAAAAATAAAGGGAACCGTAATACTCGATACGAGAAACGTTACCGTTGCCAAAAGAATGTAATACACCAAGAAACCGCCTGGAAAAGCAAAGCTCCAAAACATCAGCATATAATAGATCACCGCGATGAGCAGCGTCTGCACCACCTGGTTGTAAATCCAAATCAACGGCCAGACGGGCAGAATAAACATCAATATCACCATTCCCCAAAGAAACCGAAGCAATTTCCTGACAAACGCAAAAGCCTGTTCTTGCCATTTCGTCGCTCCCTCCTCGGCGCCCTGCGTTGCTACCAGGGACCTTAAAACAGCAACATCATACTGAATATGAGCCATCACATAGCCAAGCACTTTCACATACAAAATCCTCTCCACATTGACCATCAAAATCGCCAAAGCCAAGGGCAAATCGATCAGAAGCAAGGGATACTGAAAGGCCCGGGATTTTTGGATCAAAATATCCTGAAGCGCCTTCGTGAGATACGAAATAATAAAGAGGTTCTCTACATGCGTAATCTTCACCTCATCGTCATCATCTCCCTCCTGTTTCTTCAACTCATCATCAATCCGATCCTGTATGTTGCTCAGTTCGATCGCTTCCGCCATAGTGAAATGAAAAGCCGTTTGAGTATAGCAGATAGGAACGACAGGAACTATAGGAGTATCACGAGTATTATGACCCTCCTAATACTCTTCACGTTCCTCATACTCCTCACTTTCCTTCGCTATTTTTCCTCCTTCCCATTAAAATACAACGCCACCTTAGCCTGAGACTGCAGCTTGAACGGGATCCCGTTGATATCGAACTGCATTTCAAAAAATTCATTCTCCATGGCTTTCTCTTTGAGAAGAATACGCAAGTCCTGCTTTGAAACCGCAACCTTTTCCTCACAGTCGAGGACTTTCTCACGGAGCTCATTATAGGTCTTGTCCTTTTGGAATTCCGCTTCAATCCGTTCTTTTTCATCATTGATCTGATCTGTAAACTCTTTACGGGCCTTCTTCAGTTCCTCCATTTTCTCAGAAGTCACCTTGTAGGCTTTCAGGGCATTCTTAAATTCCTTCATATCGTCCTTGGCCCGAAACATCCGTTCCAGAAGCCCTTGGGCTTTTGCTTCAAAGCGCATATCTCCGGATTGATCCTTTTTATTGGCGGAAAGAGGGTCTTTATCAGCCGTTGTTTGAGAATGAGCGGTCTGCACAGCGGTATCTTCAGTCATAATCGATCAATAAATGCTAAAAAAGCCCAACCATCCTAGCAAGGGGTCGGGCGGAGAACAAGGAGAGGGGAAATTATTTTTTGACAGAAACATACACCACCCCGAGGACGATCCCATACAATACATGTCCAAACAGGCTTGGCAAAGCCATGGTCATTCCCGCCACCGTGAACTGAGGCCCCATTCCCATCAAGACAGGCATCAACAACAAAGGCCCCAAGATCCACCAAATAAATCCATGCAGGAGACCAAGTACCATTCCAGAAACCATACTGTCAACATACTTGCTAAAAACCGCGACAAAGAGGAGTCCGATGATGAGGCTGTTGAAGAGGTGATAGATAAATCCCACCGCCGCTGATTCACTGCCAACGACTTGAGCCACCATGGGGAGCATGCCCATCATACCCATCATGACCCCAAAAACGATCCCTCCGGCCAAACCTCCCACGACACCCCCGCTCCAATTTCTTACAGGAAGAGTACTCATACAGAAAAATGAAAAAATAAATTCGTTCCAAAACAGGATGACTGTTTCAGAAACAATTGAATTGTAGGGAGAAATCCACGGGATGAAAAAAAGCCCATGTAATGTACATTACAAGCTTTTCCAATTTTCTTCTGGCGAGCAGCACGTACTACCTTCCTGAGAAACATTTTCACTTTTTGTCATTTCGACCGGAGTTGCTTCGAAGCTGGAGGGTGAGCCCTCTCCCCTTTTAAGGGGCCGGAGGTCGGAGGTGGAGCGAAGAAGAACGTAGTGGAGAAATCTGTAATCGAAACCAACTTCCCATAACAACGACCATATTCGTAGGTCACGAACTACAGCCTCCAGATTTCTCCGCTGCGTCCCACCCCATTCCCCCTCAACTCAGGTCGAAATGACAATACAAAAAATCCCAAAGCAAACTGCAGGAGATCGGCAGAATGCTGGGAGGATGGATGAGATCCATCCGACATAGATACCATCACCGCGAACCGGAAACGGGCATTCTCATTCTGATTATCAGGATTGTTCTCATTGAAGTTGACCTGATTATCATTCCAATTTCCGTTCGGAACAAACGAACCGTAGTTGACTCAACTTGTCAGGTGTCCACCCAGCTCGCAAGCGGGGCTTCTGCATTGGTTTGCATGTTTCATCCTCTGGAACCTATGCTGAGGTTTGAGGATAAGCTGAGCTCAAACGTGGTGGTAAATATGTTGTGAATGCATTTCTCAGCCAATTTTCACAGTGGGCCAGAAAACCCAGTTGGTTCTTTGCCATGTGGGCTTAGAACAAGGCCTTTTTGTGAGAAATAACATTTTACGGTAGCCTGTGGTTTTTCCGTTTGTGACGGACGACTCAGGTTTCTATTCACCGCACCTGAAAAATACTCCTGAATGACTCACGAGAAAAGGCGAAGTCCTTCGAAGTTGGTGGATATGGAAAGAGAGTGTGACGAAGCAGGAAAAAATTTAAGGAAAAAGCAAAGATCAAATTTCAAGGAATATCTACCACCACCGCGAACCGGAAACGGGCATCCTCATCCTGACTACCAGGATTGCTCACATCGAAGTAGACCTGAGAACCACTCCAATTCCCGCTCGGAACAAACGAACCGTGTTCACGAGTGGGATCTTCAAGAATCGTCCAGTTTTGAGGATCGATCCCTAATTGTTCGAGAGGAGTTTCAGGTGTCGCTTGTTGTATCTCCCTCATTTGCAGAAGATCATATTTCTTCTTATCACACAATTGAAGATCTTGTCGTCGAGCATCCTCTCTCGATTGAGTAAGTTGTTCTTCCACGGGTTGTCCAGCATAGGGATTACTTCCCCGAGGCAATACTTTGGCACCCTCAACTACCGCCACTTGCCAACCAACAACTTTGCCAGGAGTTTCTGAATTCATTTCCCAGCGAGCTTGTAGGTCTTGCCAAGTAAAGGTTGGATCTAGTCCTCGTTCTTCTAATATCTCTCTCAGTCTTTGAGGAATATGAGAATTGTAAGCATTGACCATTCGCTGAAATCCCGCGCCTTCTGGTTCGTAGACGGGGACGAATTGGAGAACAGGTCTATTCATCTGAGCAATCGCTTCACGATGATTCTGGTTCTCTTTGAGATCATCCATGAGGGCTTTTAAAGCCGTTGCTGAATCTGGAGGTGCTTTATCTCGAGCTTGAACCAGTTCGTAGTGAGTGAGCGTTGATCTCGCTTCACGATCGTGCTGAACAATATTTTCAAGAAATTCTCGCGTCCGCTGAGGCAGATCAATTCCGCCAAAGACGAGCCGAAGGACTTCATTCATTTCATCCTGCGTCAGAGGAGAATCGTCAGCTTCGGGTGATCCGCCGATCGCCAGCAGAGCAGCAGGGCTTCCAAACAGCGCCGCCCTCAAAAGCACACGGTTCGACAACTGTCCTTGCCGAACTCTTTCGGCCAGGAATCGCCGTTCATCATCGACGTTTCCCGTTGCCATCCAGCGGCGTTCGAGGTCTCTAAGACCTGTGTCAAACATGTTTTTTATTTACAGTTCGTTTTATTATACCATACTTTTGAGGATTTTTGGGAAAAAAACTTCAAAAAAAACCCAGGAAAATCGTTTCCGCTCCCCCATCCTCAAAACGTTCAGTTACACCTCGGACGGTGTCCGTTCCAGCACCGTAATAACACCACTCTTGGAATCAATCACCACCCGACCCTCCTCCTTCAAATCCTTTATGGATCTGGTAACAGTCACCCGATTGAGTCCTGTCAGATCGGCAATATCTTCGTGCGTCATCCGCAAAGGAATCTGAAAGAGTTTTTTCAAAAATCCTTCCTTTTTCTTCTCCTGAAGACGCAGGAGTTCACGATAAATTTTTTCCTTCGCGGGAAGAAGGCTGTTTCCCAATCTCTGTTCATAATCCTGCAGTCGCTGCGACATCGCTTGAATAAAACGGGCCAGGAGATCCGGCTTGGAACTCAAAACCTTCAAAAAATCATGCACTGTGAAGGCGCAAAGAACAGCATCTCGATTCGCTTCAGCGTAGTGAGAAGGAAGCTCCGGCTGCATGGAAAAACTTCCAAACAGAGTTCCAGGGCCAACCACATCAAAAACTTCTCTTTTTCCGTTATAAGAATGGTAAAGGGACACTTCGCCCTGTTTCAGAAGGTAAATGAGTCCGAGTTCCTGATGCGGAGAATAAATACTGCTCCCCTTTTTGAAGTTTATTTCATGAGCGGAAGATGCCATGGAATGAATTTCTTCTCCCGGGAGAGCGTCAAAAAAGTGAAAATCTGTCAGGTAGCAAACACTTTTTTTTTGATCCATAGAATATCTGAGAACCCAATGAATCTACCATTTTTGAGTTCGTTACGCCAGTCCGTTCCGTATTGCTTTACCGTCAATTCTTTTACTCTTTCCATACACCCACTCCACATATGAATCCAACACTCTTCTTTTTCCTCATTTTTCTGGCCGGATTGTCCGCCATAAAATATTTTGAATATTTTTTCTGCCTCGCCTGCATAAGGGAAGGGAGAAAGGTGATTTCGTTTATCACAGGAGCTTCCATCGTTGTCATCTTTGCGGAGATACTCAACAATAATTTTAAAAGCATTCATTCCACTCATGAGTTGCTGACCCTCATCCTTCCGGCATCGTTTATTCTGTTCTTTTTCATCGAACGCGCTGCGCTCCAAGGAAAAGCAGCAGAAAAAAAATGGTACGCGGTGGATCTTCTCAACTCCTCCGTCTCTATAAGCTCCGGCATCCTGGTAGGGATGATCTCTTATTCCTCATTAGAGGGCAATCCAAGCCAATATGCCATGCTTCTTATCATCATCGTTTTTTTCAGCCTCATCAATGCGCTGTCTTTTCATGCCATCCACGAACATCAAAAACCCCTTTCCCCGAAAGAAAAATTTCTCAGGACCCTTTCCTCATCTACGCCATTTTATGGGGCTTTTTTAGCATATGCGATCCAAATTCCGATGGTCATCCAAGTCCTTTTGACAAGTATCTTCGCCGGAGCCCTCACCTATGTCATGATACGAGAAATTCACTCCCGGGAAAGAAGCGTGCTGCCGTTCTATTTTTTGCTAGGATGCTCGCTCGCAACCATAGTATTTTTGTTCGACCTTTCTTTAGGTATTTCCTGATACTACCAAAGGTATTGCCAATAGTATGACCATTTGTTATACTACTAGCAGTTTTAAAAAACCCTTATGAAAACCCGCAAAGTCGCCATCAGCATCCCCACCAACCTCCTTGAAATGATCGATAAGCTAGCCAAAGAACTCAATATATCCCGCAGCAGCATCCTCAGCGAAGGAGCAAGCCTTATCGCCAAGCAGTACCAGCAAATCGCCATAGCCAAAGGATATGAGAAATTTTTCTCAAAGAAAAAGAACCAAGAAGAAGGACGAAAAACAGCTGAAATGTGGCTCAAGGTCAGCTCACTCCCCGAAAAATGGTAAAACAAGGAGACATTTATTGGGTAGAGTTTTCCCCATCCACAGGCTCAGAAATGCGCGGGGTACATCCAGCTCTGATCTTGCAACAAAGCCTCATCAACCAGACAGGAATCAGGACGGTGGTCGTAGTTGCCATGAGCTCAAACACTGATCTTAAACATATTCCCGGAAATGTTTTGATTCCCGCTAAAAAAAGCGGGCTCAAAAAAGACAGCGTCGTCAACGTGAGCCACATGTATACACTCGACAAATCACGGCTCGAGAGAAAAGCAGGCCAACTTCATCAGGAAGACATGGATCTGGTTTTCGAGGGCATCGACCATCTCTTCGGCCGATAGCACTACAAAGCCTTCAGCACCCCCTCCAGCTCCCCCATCCACTCAAGACTCTTTTTCACCGTCTTCAGCTCTTTGAATTGCCCTCCACTCACCTCCCCGATCCTGATCACCTGATCGGGATTTCGAGTAAAACACCCCCCCTGCGGATCCAAAGCGCTTATCACTACCAACTCCTTCGTACCGTCCGTACCCTTCGTACCATCCGTACCCTTCTTTATCAAATACACCAGTTCATTCAAAGCCTTCTCCAAACCAAGCTCTTCAAACTTCTTCCGATCGACGAGTTCAAATGAATAGCCGGCTTTAGTGTAGACCTCCTCTTGCTCTTCCTTATTCTTCGGACTTCTAAATCCGCCACCAATGGCTTTATTGACTCCCAACTGCCATCCTGGTGCTTTTTCCACTTCAGCCGTCAACTCTTGCTTGGTCGGGTCCTTCTTGTCGTACTTAAAAAACAAAATCTTATTCTCTTTTTTGTTGAAAATATTGCCCTGGTTGTCGATCCGCGAATGAATGATCATCTGATCCTCTGGAATATGGTACACATACTCATTCACCGCGTCTTTGACGGCGTACTTTTCAAAATCATTCCGGTCAAGGCTCTTAAACTTCTTTCCCGAACTATTGATCAATTCTTCAAATTCCGACCTGTTGCGGTCATACCGCCAGCGAACTCCAGCTCCTCCCATCCCCCCACTCTTGGCCGCCAAAGCTTTCTTCATTTCCGGGGCAGCGATCTGAGAACTCCATTTTTTGATCTTGTCCTCCACTTGGAGCTTGTCACTTCCGTAGCGGTCTCGTGAAGCCTTCAAGACTTTTTGCCGCTCAGGAGACTTCATGTCCACGTCCACGGGCGGGTTCATCACAGCGGAAAACACTTTCGTCGGCATATTATCGACGAGCAGTCGGATATACGCCGTGAACTTCGGCAAAGAAATAATGTCATTCGGCATAACCACCTCGGCAAACTGCTTGGAAAAATACTCCGCGTCGTCAAAGCCCACCTGGAAGGTGATCAGGGAACCCACGTTCCCAAACACCGCGTACATCACCTCTTCTTCCATTTGCTGAACATACTGATTCGCCATCACCAGGTTCAGTTTGTATTTTCGAGCCTCTGACAAGATGGTCGCGAAAGAATCCGTGGCGAAGTTTTGGAATTCATCGACATAGAGGTAAAAATCCTCACGTTCGTGAGCTTCCACATCGGCACGGCTCATCGCATCCAGCTGAAATTTGGTAATAAGCATTGAACCCAGCAGCGAAGAATTGTCTTCCCCGATCTTCCCTTTGGACAAATTCACAATAAAGATTTTCTTGGTATCCATCGCGAAACGGATATCGATCGAACTCTTCACCTGTCCCAGGATATTTCGGATCACCGGCGAAGACAGGAACTGCCCGACCTTGTTTTGGATCGGAGAAATCGCCTCCGTTCGCAGCTTGTCGGACATATTGGCGAATTCTTCGACCCAGAAGGCTTTCACCACGGGATCCGTGATTCGTTCCACCACTTTTTCCCGATAAATGGGGTCCACCAGCATCCGAGGGATCCCCAGCAGTGTCGCTCCCTCGAATTCCGTCAGCGCCAAAATACAGTTTCGCAATATATATTCGAGACGCGGCCCCCAACTCTCGGCATACATTTTCTTGAACACGCCAACGAGCCCCGAAGCCACCAGGGGTCGGTGCTCCGGCGTTTTGACCTCCAGCATATTGAAGGACACCGGGTAATTGGTATCAGAAGGATCAAAAATCACAGCGTCATTGATCCGATGGGGAGGGATCATCGCCGTCACCTTGTCAGCCAATTCACCGTGAGGATCCACCACCGCCACCCCGCGACCTTTTTGGATATCATCGTAAATCATATTTTCCAACACGGTCGATTTCCCCATACCGGTCTTCCCGATGATGTACATATGGCGACGTCGGTCTTCGGTTTTGATCCCGAAGGACTTGTATTCCCCGCGGAAATTCGTTCGCCCGAGCAGGGTGATATCTTCTGAATTCTTTGGAGTGGGCAGCTCTGGCGGCGCTTCCAATTTCTTGGCCCTGACCCAGGCAATATTCGGTGTCTCCAAGTTCCACATCGGCAGGTGATAGAGCGTTGCCAATTCGTCCACCGTCAACAGCATCCCAGGCTCGATATACCGTGACTTCATTCGTTCAAGCAGGGCTTTTTGTTCACCTATCTTTGCAATTTTCAAGCCATTGACCTTGGGCCATTGAAACTGATTGAAACTCGAAGCCATTTCTTCAGTTTTAATTCGAGCAGAGACGACATCGCCCATCCGACTCATGTATCCAACCCGAATTGCCGCCTCAAAACCAATTTTCGAGAGCTTTCGATTCGGCAACTCCCACTGGCTGTATCCCACTTCTTGACGCTCAGTCACCGATCCGACTTCCACCGGCTTCAAGAGTCCAAACATTCGCCAAAACAACTTGAGGAAAAAGGTCATCGGGACCTTGATGATCCAGTTGTGCCAAAAAGAAGTGGTGCAATACCACCCCAAAAACCAAGAAGCAGACCAATCCCAACGATTGAAATAACCCGCTTTGAGAGTATTAAATCCTCTGCCAGCAAATCGTTGCCAAAGCGGATTCATCGGACGAATGACCATCTGAAACCAAGCCTGATCCGCCTCGTGATTTAGCTTGCTCATCGCCGAAGTCAAAGCAGAAAGTGTATCGACCTGCGTCTTGTCTTCCTTATCGACGAAAAAATCATAGGTTTTAAACGGCCAAATAAAGGGCGACATCAGTCCCATCTCGGCCACACAGACCTTCCCCAAACCCACCTCTTGAAAATTCGAAGCACGAAATTCCAAATCCGAAACCGGCTCCTCTTGAAGAGCAACCGTTTGAATTTCCGATGTCGAATGTTGAGTTTTGAACTTTGAATTTCTGACTTCCATCCCCCTTTCCGCCTCCTCTATAAAATCCACCACTTCATCCATCTCCACCTCCGGATACTGCGCATAAATCTGCCCTTCGATCAGCTTTTGGAACTTTTTGGGCACATGAGCATAAAAGAAAATTTGGCCATTCAAATGAGCAATCTCAAAGCTCATTTTCGACTGAGGCTTGCCCCAAAACACCCGTGACAAAAATCCAATAGGCTTGTAAGTCCCATAAAGCGTATTAAAGATCTGCTCCATCACAATAGGACCCTTCGTAGGGGCTTTTTCATCTTCCTTGGGGACTTTCATCCTCAGCAGCACCATCGGTTCTTTTTCATAAAAAAGACGTTCGCGGGAGCGAATCAGTTTCGAAAAGAAAAAGAAGATCAAATGGTATGCAACGACGGCAGCAACCAATCCCAGAAGAATGGTCACAAACAACGAATCCGGCATGAAAGAAATGAGTATATAAGCCTCCTGCGTCCTTCATAAGCCAGAAAAACTCTCGGATGGGCCTACAAAGAACAGAGTCCCCCGCATGTAGTGCGGGGTTCGGTACGATTTTCATCCTGAAAGGACAAAAATCCCCTTATATCAATCCAATTATACCATAATTTCCGCCAAAAATGAAGAAGCCCCCCCACCATCTTCACACCCCCTCCCATCCTTACGGTCCTTAAGCTCCTTAAGACCCTTACGACCCTTCTCCCCCTTCCCCTCCCATCCTTACGGTCCTTAAGCTCCTTACGACCCTTACGACCCTTCCCCCCCCATCCTTACGACCCTTAAGCTCCTTACGACCCTTACGACCCTTCCCCCCCTTCCCCTCCCTACCAGACCAATTCATCGTATTGTTCACTCATTTTCAAGTCCTCCGCCACCGCCTTGTAAGTAATCTTCCCTTGAAAGGTATTGAGCCCCCTCGCAAACCCGGCATCGGCTTTGAAGCTGGCAAACGGCGTGGTTTCATTGGCAAGTTTCCGCAAGTACGGCAAGGTCGCATTCGTGAGAGCATAGGTCGACTGATGAGCGGCTTGTCCGGGCATATTGGCGACACAACAGAAAATCTTATCATCGACCATATAAATCGGATCGCTGTGGGTGGTGACCCGAGCTCCTTCGATACACCCTCCCTGATCGATCGCCACATCGACTACCACCGCTCCTGATTTCATCAGATGAATTTGCTCAGCGCTCACCACTTTTGGAGCTTTTGTCCCAGGAACTAACACCGCTCCCACCAGTACATCCGCCGTCGCCAAAGCTTCATTGAGTTTTTCAGAAGTAGAAATCTCCAGCTTCACATGGCCCATCAAGTGATCCCCCAAATAAGCTTTGAGCTGATCTCCAGCACGTTTCAAAACGTCCTCACGGATATCAAACAGGGTCACATCAGATCCCATCCCAGCAGCTGTTTGTGCTGATTTAAGGCCGACTACTCCCGCCCCGATCACCACGACATGGCTGCGCTGAACCCCCGTGATTTCGCCTAAAGTCTTTCCCCGTCCATGATACTTTTTTTGCAAATACTCGGCTCCATACTGGATCGCCAATACTCCAGCTACTTCGCTCATCGGTTTGAGGAGAGGCAATCCACCTTCCTGGTCCTGCACCGTTTCGTAGGCAATAGCGGTAATTTTTTCTTGTAATAATTTTTCGGTCAAAGATTTCTCCACTCCGGAAAGGTGAAGATAGGTGAACAATGTCTTCCCAGCTAATAACTCCAGCAAGTGATACTCCGCCGGCAGTGGCTCTTTCACCTTCACCAAAATATCGCAGTCCTTTGCAATCGATTCTGGATCAAGCCGGATCTCCGCCCCCGCCTCCACATAATCATGATCATGAAACCCCGCCCCCTTCCCCGCATGCCGCTGTACCAAAACCTTGTGGCCATCTTCAACCAATTGCTTCACCCCCTGAGGAGTCAGCCCCACCCGATTTTCATTGTCTTTGATTTCGGTAATAGTACCAATAGTCACGCTTGGCATAAGGGGAAAATGAAAAAGTAAAAACCTTCAATGCCATTCTAAGCATGAATAATTCATACTTACAAACACTAAATAAAAAGTGGTTTTCGGAGGGTGAGCAAGGTGAATAAATAAACAGCACCCAATTGGGGTTTGGGGGAAAAACAGCGTCTGATTCCTTATCGTAGCAACAAAGGATCCCAGACGCTCTTTTTCCCCCAACAGTTTTTTGGTTCTTTTTTGCTGACAAAAAAGAACAGAGAACAGATCTGCTATCTCAAACTCCATCTCGACACCACAAACCTCCCAAACCACACGAGAATCATATTCACCAAAAAGAAAAGAATCCCTAGTGCTCCCATCAACATCCAAAGAAAATCACCGACGACCATAAAACCCACTATCGTACCTAAAAGCACGACCACCAACACCAATCCGGTCGACATCACCAATGCCGGAAAAAATTCATACGGCGGTGAGAGATGCAGCACCTGAGTCAAATGAAACCCTTTGCTGCGTTCGGAAAGGATAAACGAAACCAAATACCCGTACATCCCTACCAATAAGATCAAGAGAAGAACGATGGCAACCTGAAACACTCGCGAAGACTGATCGACTTGCGAAATAAACTGCTGGGCAAAAGAATCGCCTTCGGAGGTCCCCAGTGAATGGACGAGAGAGATCTGCTGAGGATATCTTTCCTTCAGCACATCTTCCAACGCTTGCTTCTGCTGAATGTCAGCCAATTGGATCCGAAAGAGCGGTTGAAGGGGGATGTCCGATTGAGTTTTCTGAAGAAAATCAGTATATCCGGAAAGAATTCGGCGATCGATGTACTGCGAAGACCGTTCCGCAGACCAAAAATCCACTCGGCTCACCATGGGGAGGCTTTGTATTTCAGACTGAAGTGTGTTGACCTGCTCTTGACCGAGGTCTTCATTGAGCTCCGCAATGACTTCCACTTGATTGGTCAGCTGGGAAATCTGCGCAGAAAAGATCTGATACTCCCACACCATCACCAAAAACAAGGTGACCAAAAAAACAATCAGAACCGAAAAGAAACCAATGGTCCCCTTTCTGAGCGCAAACACCGCCTGCCACGACCTCCATTCCGAACTGAAATCAGCAGCCATAGAAATACTATACGCTTTCGCATAGTACAGGAGAACGACAGGAGTATTAAGGACAAAAAGAGTATTAGGATTGGAATCTTATCAAATTGCTCCTCATCCTCTTCATACTCCTCATCCTCTTAATACTCCTAATACTCTTCATACTCCTTTATTTCCCGCATTCATCTCATCTTCGAACTCTTCCACTTCTCCGGCTCATACGCCTCCAGTCTCTCAATCCGAATCTCTGGAAACTGCTGCATCAACTGCTGACTAAAACCCACCTGATCGTATCCCAAGCACACCATCTCCGGACGATACTCGCGGATCACCTTCATCGGATCTTCTTCATCCCCCAAAACAATCTCCAGTTCCGGAAAAGCCTCCTGGAGCACTCTCACGCGAACCTCCTCCGGGTTCTTCAACACCGGCTTGATTTTCTTCACCGTCACATCCCGAGCCACCACGACCACCACATCCTTACTTCCCTTAGAACCCTTAAAACCCTTACGACCCTTATCCCTCTCCTCCGCCTTCCTCTTCGCTTCTTCAATGAAAAACCTGTGCCCCGGATGAAACACATCGAAGGTCCCGAATACCATTACACTACCTTTTTTCAAGTCCATAAAATCCATCAATGACTCATTGAGTATTCATTGAAAATTGAAAATTGAAAATTGAAAATTTACGAACGTACTCCCTCCTGAAACATCTGCGCAATCTTCATGCATTCCCGCGCTTTTACATTTTCTGGATCCACTTCCAAGGTTTTGGCAAAAAGATCCATGGCCCGGACGAAGCTTCGATCATTGAGATGGCAAATCCCTAAGTCACAGAGGATATAACTGTCCTGAGGAGCGAGCACGAGAGCTCGTTCGAGGATCGCCAGTCCCTTTTTTCGAAGTCCAGAGCAGAAGTACGCCCATCCGAGGCAACGAAGCACTTCAGGATGATTTGGCTGGTAATCGTTGGCTAGTTCAAGATACTTGATCGCTTTTTCCCATTCGTGAAGAGCGCTCCAAACGAATCCATATAAGTAGTTGGCATTCGCGCTTCTCTTATCCACTTTGAGAGCCTTTTCCAAGGCTTTTTGAGCCTTTGTGTACGCTTTCAAAGAAATATAGTTATCTCCGATTTCTTCATAAGCCTCCACAACCCCTAAATCGACCAACAAGATCTGCTGACAAATTTCGATGGCCTCGCGATGCTTATTCTGCATTTTGAGTTCTTCCGCCTGGACGAGAAGAGGATAGTACGACTCCTGCATGGTTTTTTTTGATATGGATTTTTGTGTTTGTTCCGAATATTTTTTTCATCAGAACATTCAAAACATTATATCAAAAAATGACCCCTGATACAAGGGTCGGAGACGAAGAAAAGAGGAGGAAGGGTTTGCTTTTTTTGAACAATATGGTGACTACTCAACTGAGAAAAAAATCTCCACATTCCCCTTATTTCCCTGATCCCCCTTATTCTCCTTATTCCCCTTATTCCCCTTATCACCCTTATCACCCTTATCACCCTTCCCCTTCCCCTTCCCCTACCCCTTCACCCTCCTCACCACCCTCACATACACCCCTTGCAAAAACATCCTCCAAATCCCATACACCACCAATGACACCAACGGGACCGTCAAAAAACCCAAGGAAGTCCCCAGAAACGTCTTGTGGTGAAGCAGATTAAAAAGCCCATGCAGACCCGAAGCGACCAAAATGCCTTCGAGGATCAAGCTGCCTGGATAATGTCCGTGCTTCGAAGGCCGATTCGGAAGCAGGTGAAAAAGGGTCACATGCAGAGGCAGAGCTTCCCAGAGATTGAAGAAAAAATGATACCACGGTTTTTCCTTTTTCTTTTTCGGAAAAATCTCTTTACGCAGATAAGCACTGGCATAAAAGAAGCCAAACAGAGCGGTAAACAACGTATGCCCCAACATGGTATCCAAAGATCGGACCAAGTAGACGGTCACCAAGGAAGAAGTGGAACCGACCAGATCAATCAAATAAAAAACATTCTCCGCAAACGCAAAGCCAAGGGCTACCGCCGACCCGTAAATCAACCCATCCACGATCTGAGTAAACCAGTGCCGGCTGATTTCAATCCCAATGACCACCATAATGGCCTTGACGATTTCCTCCAGAAAGGCGAACAGAAAAATCTGCCAAGAATCATTGCCGACCGAGATACCCACCTGCTTCAAAACAAAGAATGGGAGACTGGCAGCGACTCCCAAGAAAAAACACCAGAGCATGGCGTGAAAAGGCTCCCGCTCCTTGTCCTGCACCCTCCACAAGAAAAACCACATCAAGGCCGGCAGGGCAACGATCAGTCCAATCAGGAAAACCTCCATACTAGGCCAGGTGTAAAGAAGTAAGGATGAGACCGCAATAGCCCACATACCATTCCAAAAAGATCGCCAACACGATAAAAAAGACCAGTGGGATCTGTCGAAGCCGAGCTTTCCCAAGTACCGCTATGAGCGGTAGGATCACGACGAGCCCTAAGAAATTCGCCACTGAAAACACTAATAAACCGTGTTCCCAACCAAATAAGGCCCCGGTCACCCCTGCCAAAAAAATGTCCGCCTCCCCGATCCCCTTCCCCTTGGTAAGCAGATAGAGCACCAGCACCACTCCCCCCACCACGACCGCCCCGACCGATGACTGGCTCACCGGCAGTGGCTCAGCGAGGAATAAGGTCCCCAGAAAAACCACCCAAATCAGCAGGATCACCAGTGACGAAGGAATGAGCCGAAAGACCATATCATAGAGAGCCGTAGCGATCAGCAATCCACTCAGGACATGAAAGTAAGCAACCGGACTCAGCCCCACTCGGACATTCATCCAAAAAAACATCCCCAATACCCCAGCCATTATCACCGCCACAGCAGCCTTGACCCATGACACCCGGAACCACTTCATCGACGCGGAACTCGCCAATTCCTGATCCCTGGCCACCGCCCAAAAAAAGAGCCAACTCATTCCTATCCCCGTCATGATCCCGGCAAGAAAGTGGTTCATGCAAAAAATCTAAACACATCTATTATACTCACACCTTTCCTGAAAATCTCATGAACCCTGCTTGCAAATGCATCCAAAATCACTATGTTTGTTGACAGTAATAAAAAGAAGGCTGAAATGATAAAAGACCTCCTCATCTGCGTCTTCAGCAGCTTGAACATCCTCCTGTTCAGCTTTATTGGGCTAAACTACGAAGCCTTCAAAAAAGTGAACCACTACCAGGCTGCTGCCAAAGAATTCCCCGAATTCGACCACCTGGTCTGGAATATCATCCATCGGCTCGGGAAACCGGTCCCTTCTCAGAATCCAGAGACCCTTCGCGGATCTGTGGAAACCACCACAACGAAATCCCTGTTCCTCAGCATCCCCAAGTTGAACATCCTGAGCCCCATCTACCTCCCGCAAAACTCCGAAGCAATCGATGAATCGCTCCAAAAAGGCATCGTCAGTCTCACGCCCTTCTTGAAACCAGAGCACCCCGGCCAAAACATTCTCTTCGGCCACTCCTCCGACTACCCCTGGAACAACAACCCCTTCGGCACTATCTTCACCCTCCTCCCAAAACTCGAGAACGGTGACGAAATCCTCATCACCCGAGGCGAAGAACTCGTCCGCTACCAGGTCCTATCCACCAGCATCACCGACCCCCAACTCAGCGGACTCGTCGGGAACACCGATCAGCACCAGCTCATCCTCTCCACCTGCTACCCCATCGGATTTTTCAGCAAACGATACAACGTGATCGCAACTCCAATAAACCCCACCTAAAACTCAAAGCTTTCTCCCCTCATTGCATCCTTACGGCTCTTAATCCCCTTATAACCCTTACGCCCCCTCCCATGTCCCCCCACCTCATCCTCATCCTGATGCTCTCCAGCTGCGCGCTGCTGCTCATGCTTTTCTTCGCGGTCAGGAAACGAGCACAAAAAGTGAAAAATCCAGCACCCTTGCCAGTCAGCCCCAATCCAATGCCAGACCTGAATTCGTTAGATTTTTCGAGCCTAAAGGATATTTCAACTCCCCCACCGGCACAACCATCACCAACAGAACATCACTCAGACCTGTTGGAACTCGTCTCGAGATATCGCTTCTTCCAGGGAAAAAACTTCCAGCTCTTCAAGGACTTCTTAGAACAGAAAAACTGGGCCCGCATCGAACAGCTCATCAGCGAAAAATTCCAGGCTCAAGGAAAAAAGAACTCTGCTGAATTAGCCCAAGAAGTGACCTTGAAACTCCAAACAACGATGCACTCTCAACTCTAAACTAAAAATTCTCAACTAAAAACCATCAACGAGTTTCTCCGCCAACCCCACATATGCATCAGGCCTCAAGGTTTTCAGCCGCTCCTTGGCCTCTGCAGGGATTTTGAGGGAATCCACAAACTTGTGAAGGCTCGCCTCATCCACTCGCTTCCCTCGGGTCAGCTCTTTGAGCTTTTCATAAGCATTCTTCACCCCATACATTCTCATCACCGTTTGCACGGGCTCCGCGAGGACTTCCCAATTCTGATCTAATTCCTCGGCAATTTTTTGCTTGTTCAATGAGATCTTCTCAAGTCCTTTCGAAAGGGATTCCAATGCCAACAGCGTGTAGCCAAAGGCCGTTCCCATGGATCGCTGGACCGTCGAGTCGGATAAGTCCCGCTGCATCCGGGAAACTGGAAGCTTCTCTGACAAACGAGAAAAAAGAGCATTCGCGAGTTCGATATTCCCCTCGGAATTCTCAAAATTGATCGGATTCACCTTGTGCGGCATCGTGCTGGAACCAACTTCCCCCGCCACCACCTTTTGCGAAAAAATACCGCGAGAAATATACATCCACATGTCACGGTTGAGATCCAGAAGCACGGTATTCAAGCGCTTCATGGCGTCAAACAACTCCGCGTTCCAGTCGTGTGATTCGATCTGGGTCGTATGAAGGTTTGGCTCGAGCTTGAGGGATCGGATAAACTTCTTGCTAAAGGATATCCAGTCCACCGTTGGGTACGCAACAACATGGGCATTCCAATTCCCAGTGGCGCCACTGAATTTCCCCATAATCCGGATATTTTGCACCTGTTCCAGCTGCCGCTCAATCCGCTTCACATACACCATCAATTCCTTACCAATCGTGGTCGGCGTCGCCGGCTGTCCATGGGTCATCGAGAGGACCGCCACCCCCTTCCAAGTCTTCGCCAACCGGCTTAAACTGGAAAGCACCGCTTTCACTCGCGTCACGTACTCCTTCCTCACCGCGTCGCGGACCATGAGGGCATAAGAAAGATTATTGATGTCCTCTGAAGTACAACAAAAGTGAATGAACTCTAAAGCCGACTCAGGAAAGGTGCTCAAACTCTTCAGTTCATCACGGAGAAAGTATTCGATTGCTTTCACGTCATGATTGGTTTCCGCTTCGATGTCTTTCACTTCTTCGGCCTGATGGATCCCGAAATCCACATAGATCCTGCGCAAGCGATCCTTGAGTTTCTGAGAAAAAGGCTTGATCTGGGGAATGTCTTTCCATTCGCTCAAGAAAATCAAATACTCGATTTCCACTTTCAAACGGTACTGCATCAACCCTGCTTCCGAAAAAAATACCGGCAAATGGCCCATGTGTTTCTTGTAGCGTCCATCGAGGGGGGAAAGAGCAAAAAGCTGGTGTGACATAGGTCGAAAAAGTGTACTTCTATTTAAACACCAAAAAGCGAAAAAGAAAATTTTCAGGAAGAAGCACCGGGACTATCCCTCCGAAATCCGAGTTGAATCACCTGATCCAACTCCTAAAACCCCCGGAACCTGCTTCCAGCGTGCGAGCACCTGATCAAGATCAGAAGAACCCTTTATCTGAAGATCCAGCGACAACAAATATCCTTGTTCATGCTTTTCGTAAGCAAATCCCATCAAAGGAATCTCACGAGCCTTCAAAAATTGCGAAAGCTGACCAAGTAAGTGAGCCATCGATACCAGGACCAGGACCTGGACCTTGACTCGCCTCCCCGAATGTTCCTGACCTGCCCACCAGGCATCGATAAGCCGCTGCGAATCAAGCGATGCCAGCACCTTACAACTTCGTTCATGAATGGAGATAAACCCCCCTCGAGTCACATATCCGATAATACTATTTCCAAAAACAGGACTGCAACAAGCCGCAATTTTTGTTTTAAAATCGCTTTCTCCGGCCACAAAAATCGCGTCTTTTTGTCGAAGCAGGCTCGTGGCTCGAAGCGACTGGCGTTGCTGAAGCTGTTCTTCGGAAAGCACCGCCCTCACCACATGATCCGGGTCTTTCTCTCCCTGCCCAATCGCCACCAACAAGAGTCTTCTCGCCTGCAGACTCAACTCCTTCCCTTCATAATGGCGAAGCAAATCGTATTCTTCGTCCAACAAATCATGTCCCATCTGACGCAGGACCCGATTCACCAATCGCACTCCCTGGTCCAAGACCGTATCCTCCCCTTGCTCGAGCAGCCATTTACGGATGGAATTCCTAGCTCGGTCAGTCCGGACGATCGACAACCAATACAAGCTCGGCGACACCTCCATTTTTTTCACCACAAAAACCCTATCACCATTTTGCAATTCGTAGTTCAGGGGAACGATTTTTCCATTGACCTTCGCCTTAAAACAATGATTGCCGAGCGTGTCTGAAAGCGCATAGGCAAAGTCCAAAGGGGTCGCGCCTTTAGGGAGCTCCACGACCACCCCATTGAGCGTCATGACAAAAATCTGATCAGAGAAAAAATCAAAGCTCACCTGGGACTTCGTTTCAAACAATGAATCCTGTAAATGGACGAGATTTCTGACCCATTGGAGTTTTTCCTGATAGTTCGCTCTCCCGACAAAAGCATCTTTGGTTTGATGTTTTTTCACTTTGTCCTCTTCATACCACCAATGCGCCGCGATACCGAATTCCGCCTCTCGATGCATCTCAGCAGTTCGTATCTGGATTTCAACCGGCCTGGGAGAGCCGGGGATCATGCCCAGGACTGCCGTATGGAGACTTCGGTATCCATTGGGTTTCGGCATCGCGATGTAATCCTTGAATCGACCTTGAATGGCCTGCCAATGATTGTTCACCAAGCTCAACACCGTATAACAGTCCGTTTGCTTTTCCACGATGACTCGCAGCGCCAGGAGGTCGTAGATTTCATCAATGGCTCCACCTCCCTTCTGCTTGAGCTTCACATACGTGCTATACCGACCTTTGACACGCCCGGAGATCTTTGCCCGAAGCCCATGAGACTCCAAGAAATCTTTCAAAAACGGGATGAGCTTCTCAAGAGTCTCTTCATGCAGCTCCTGTCGTTTTTCAAAGGCATTATTCAAACTTTGGTACTCTGCCTGCGATAAAAAAGAAAAACACCGGTCTTCCAGCTTACGCTTCAAGGTATAAATCCCCAAACGTCCAGTGATAGGGACGAAGATCTCAAGAGTTTGCCTTGCAATTCGCTTTCTCACGACTGGGCTCTGCTGATCCAGTTCAAAGAGATCGGCATAGCGGATCGCCATCAAAACTAAAATCACCCGAAAATCCTTCGAGAGAGCCAAAAACATCTTCCGAACCGAATCCGCAGACTGCTGATCAGAAATCTTCCCGGGTGAAGTAATCTCCCTCAGTCCGTCAATCCGCTGGAGAAGCATTGAAACATCCGAATCAATGACGACTTTCTTTCGAGCCGAGTCAGAGAGATGGGACAAAAGAAAGGTGCTCAAGGTCGTCATGTCGGCATGAAGCTCCAACAAAGTCATCAAGCCATTCTGAATTTTTAAGTCAAAGGTCTTCCGCTTCCTCAACTCCAAAAAACTGGTACAAAGCTGCTCAAAAACCTTCGTATCGAGATGGGTGTACGATCGTACATGCTGGACCAATAAAGCAGTATTCTGGATATTCATATGAGCTTCGTTAGCATCGTTAGCTTCATGAGCTTCGTGAGGTGAGAGGTCCATCGTCTATCGTCTATCGTTTATCGTCTATCCTCCTCCACCGCCTGCAAAAACCACTGCTTCATATCCAGATACCATCTGGTTTCTCGGGAGAGAAAAGGACGGAGAATAAACCCAACAAAGATCAAACAACGAAAAAGAGTTCTTTTCCACAACGGCGGAACAATCCCGATCCCAGGATACTGTTGCTCAGCCCATACCGCGCTTCGCCCTACCTTGATCATATACTCGCGCAAATCCTCTTCACGATACTCATCCCAATGATACGCCAACGCAGAGGCCGAATAATAAACCTTATTGCCACGGGACACAAACTCGTAGCCGAATAAGATGTCTTCCCAGCCATAGCTCGGCACAGACTCTTGAAATCGAAGGTCTCCAACCAGGTCACGTGGGAATGAAATATTTCCCATATAAAAGTGCCAAAAATCCATCTCGTCACCCTCTCGAAATCCTGAAAAATCTAGCATATGGCCGCCGTTCTCGAGCCATTTCATATAAGGAGTCACCGCCACTTCAGGATACCACGTCATATGCCCTACCAATGCCCCCCTTTTTTGTTGATGAAATTGCAAAATAGCCCGCAACCACCCCTCTGTGACCAAAATATCATCTTGTATAAAGATCACGATCTCCCCTCGAGCCCGTTCCAAAAGTCGATTCCGAATCACCGACCTGCCACTATTTTCTATCCGAAACCAAGATATGTTTTGCATCCTCCCCTTCGTACCGTCAGTACCAGGAGCCTGCCCTGAGCCCGTCGAACGGGTACCGTACGTACCCTGCATCCACTCCTCCGTCCCATCACTACTCCCATCGATCCCGACGATCACCTCGCCTTGCTCTATCCCCTCCTGACACCCCAAACGTTCCAAAACCGCTTGCAGTTTTGCTTTCCGGTTGTACGTCGGTATGAGAATGGAAAAAGACAGCATGAAAAGGTAAATTTGAACAACGAAACAAAATCCGCTAAAATAAGAAATTACAGTAAAGACCAGAAGCATGTGTGGGCAAGCCGATTATAACAAAAGCGTTTACAAAAAGCCCTGCGAGTGAAAAAATAAGACGCCCGAAATAACTTTCTCACTATGAAAAAACTCCTTCTCATCAGCCTGCTGAGCTTGAGCCTCCTCAGCCAGAGCCTGACTCCAGCCTTTGCTCAGATCAAGATCACGATCCCTACTGCTCAAGAATTGGAACAGATCAACGATCTTCAGCTCGACATGATCAGCAGCTTTCTGGAAGAAAACCAGATCACCCAGCGCTGCCTCCGGCGCAATGAAGAGGACCGAAATATCACCGCTCTCACCGCTTCCTGTATCGTCCTCCAAGTATTTGATCGTGATGCGACCATCATCCAACACTGGGAAAAAGCCGAAAAATTGAAGCTCTTTAACGGGAAAACCCGAAACGATTCGATCAATGGACTTGAATTTTTGGCATCTCTATTTGATATCGCCGGTGAAACCATTTCTCCCCTTTCAGAATCGAACTACCGAGAACTCTTCAGAAGCTTCCGACTGCGTTTGACCCCGGAAGAATTAAAAACCCTGGCCACCGCTCTGGAAAAAGGCCTCATCCCTGAACCCACCAGCCAGCTCGAAGCCGCGGCACTGCGGAGACAGCTTGCGTCGAATTCCTTAAAAGTACGTGAGGCGCTGGCTTATCTCTATCAAGTGGCAACAAGCCAGCACAGTGACACGACCATCATCAATCTTACCCCCATCACACCTGCTTCTGAAAGCTTGGAACTCGAGGATATCCTAAAAGAAGTCTTCAAGATCATTAAGACCCAAAGCTACTTCAACGAAAGCTTTGATGAAAAAGCCGCCATGGAAGCCGCTATCAAAGCGGCTGTAAAAACTCTGGAAGAAGACAAGTACATCGAGTACTACACCTCTGATGAATTCCAAAGCTTCTCCGAAGGCCTGAACGGAAACCTCGAGGGGATTGGAGCTTATATCGAAGAAAAAGAAGGAAGCATCATCATCATATCGCCCATCGAAGGGAGCCCTGCTCAAAAAGCGGGGATTCTTCCAGGAGACATTATCACCCACATCAATAGTGAAAGTACCGAGGGGCTCAGCCTCCAAGAAGCCGTTAACAAGATCCGAGGACCTCAAGGAACGTCCGTGAAGCTCACGATCCGGAGAAACGGATCCGTTCAAGAATTCACCATCACGAGAAATAAGATCACGATTCCTGCGATCTCCGTCAGCAATCAACAAAACGTAGAGGTCATCAAGCTCGTCCAGTTCGGAAATACTTCCGCTCAAGAAATGAAGGCTGAATTGGAAACCATCACCCAAAAAAATCCTGAAGCCATCGTCATCGACCTCCGAAACAATCCAGGAGGATTCCTCAACGAAGTGGTCACCATCGTCGACTATTTCCTCCCGAAAAACACCCCAGTCGTCTACTTAAATGACAAGCATCAGCGAACCAGCCTGGACACAGAACTCGACCCCATCGTGAAAAATATCCCCATCGGCATCTTGATCAATAAAGGATCGGCTTCCGCGTCCGAAATCCTGGCAGGAGTCCTGCAATCGTTCGGAATCGCAAAAATCTATGGAGAAACCAGCTTTGGAAAAGGAACCGTCCAAAACATCGTCAGCCTCCAGTCTCAAGACCAAAGAGGGCTTTCAGCTTTTAAATTCACCACTGCGGAATACTTGATCGGCAATCCCAAAGGGGAACCCATCAGCATCGATGGGATCGGTGTAAAACCTGACAGCAATCCAGATGGAAATCCATTGCTTGACAACAAAGACACCCCAGAAGACGACGCATTGCAAGCCGTGATCAAGGATCTCGTCACAACATCTTCCAGAAGGAGATAAACCTTCTCTCCCCTTGTCATAAAAAACCCCGAGGACTTCTCGGGGTTTTTTATTGATCGATCTTGCGGATCCTCCTCATATGACGTTCATCCAGCGGGTCAGTGAGGGAAAGCCACTTTTCTACCGCCTCCTTCATCTGCTCGAGGGAAATAAACCGCGCTCCGATAGAGAGCACATTGGCGTCATTGTGGGTCCGTGACAGCTCAATAATTTCCAAATCATGATGATAATAGGTCGTTGCCCTGACTCCCCTCACCCGATTCGCCGTCATCGCTTCTCCTTGACCGGAACCTCCAAAAATAATCCCTCGAGTATGCTGGGGATCAGCAGCTACTGCCCTGACAGCCGGAAAAATAAAATCCGGATAATCACAAGATTCCTCTGAATGGGTACCAAAGTCCTCAACATCAAATCCGTTCTCCAACAGATGCCTCTTCAACTCTTCCTTATGCGCATAGCCAGCATGATCCGTCGCGAGCACAACCTTCATTGAAAATTGATAATTGAAAATTGATAATTGCCGTAGGTATTACCTCCCATTACTCTGATACAACCCGCTGACAGACTCTCCTGACTCAATCCTCCGAATAATCTCCGCCAGCATATGAGACAAACCCAGGACGTGGACATTCTTTGGAGGTTCTTTCGGGAGTGGAATCGAATCCGTAAAAAGAATCTGCTTGAATTGCGCCTTATTGAGCCGTTCAACAGCTTCACCTGAAAGCACCGCGTGGGTTGCGGCCAAATAAACATCATCTGCCGCCCCAGCCTTCACCAAGGCCTCCTTGGCATTGCAAACGGAACCAGCCGTGTCGACCATATCATCGTAAATAATACAGGTCTTCCCTTTCACATCTCCGATCACATGAGTGACTTCAGATTGGTTGTGGGCGCTGCGCTGCTTATTGAGGACCGCCAATTGAAGTCCCATCAGATCTGCCAATCGCTTCACTGATTTCGCTCCTCCTACATCTGGAGAAACCAGTACGGCATTGCTCAGATCGAGCGACGACTGAAAATGCTTCATAAAAATCTTCGAAGGATCGATATTATCGACGGGGATATCAAAGAACCCCTGAATTTGAGCAGAGTGGAGATCGATCGTCATCAAGTGGTCAGCCCCGGACGTCACCAACAAGTCAGCCATCAATTTCGCAGAAATCGTTTCCCGCGGCAGCGCGATCCGATCTTGTCGTGCATATCCATAATGAGGAAAAATGACGTGGACTTTTCGCGCGAAAGAACGCTTCAACATATCGCAGAGCAAGAAGAGCTCCATATAGTCTTCATTCACCCGCTGAGTTGCGGTTTGGATGACAAATACCTCTCTCCCTCGAACGGTTTCGTGAAGCCGCACATAGATTTCCCGCGAAGCAAACTGTTTGATTTCCACTTGGGTCAAGGGGACTCCAAGTTCACGAGAAATATCCTCGGCCAATTGTGGGTGAGAGGTGCCAGCGACGATGGAGAAACGATGGGACATAAAGGCATTTTTGTTGCTTCTACTATAAAACGTATACCAAAAAACTCAAGAAAATGAATTCCTATCTAATATATTGGCTTATTTATAAGGAAATTTTAGAATGAACAACAAATCGACATTGTAATTTTTTTTAAAAAATGGTACACTAAGGTGAATCTGAAATGGTACGCGTGAAAGAAATTGATAAAAAAATCATAAAACTCCCTCACCAATACCCAATTGGAGACAATTCTTAATATCTTATTGAAAGAAAAACATGAATAAACTCACTGACTGGATCAAGCGAAAAACGGATGCCGGAGAAAAACCATCACAGCACAATGGCCAACCTGCTCATCAACATCAAAAACAGGGAGAACATCCGCAAAAAAAGGGCCATCAGCAATCGCACCCGAAACAGCACCATCCTCATCGAAAACACCAACAGCAGCACCGAAAGGACTTTCACAAAAAACCACACCAACCCGAACCCCGACACCAGATCAATCACCGCTTCAAAACCGATAAACTGCTGAAAATAATCCCTATCGCCGGATTGGACGAAGTGGGAAAAAACATGAATGCCATCGAATACAATGATGAAATCATGATTCTCGAATGTGGACTGCAGTTTCCCGAACCGGGCATGTTTGGGATTGATTATGTCATCCCCGATACGACCTACCTGGAACAAAACAAAAAAAAGATCAAAGCCATCCTGATCACTCACGGTCATTTGGACCACATGGGCGGACTTCGACATATTTTGCCTAAGCTGGGGTTTCCTCCCGTGTATGGATCAGCTTTGACCATTGGCATGATCGAAAAGCACCTGTCCGAATTTAAACTGGGCAAACAAACCCAACTGAAAGTCGTCGAAAACGGAAAACCCTTCCGTATGGGGACCTTTGAGGTCGAGTTTTTTGCTCAAAACCACTCGATCCCCGATTCGAACGGGATCGTCCTGCGCACACCGGTCGGAAACGTCGTCCACACCGGGGATTACAAATTTGATTTCACTCCCGCCTGGGGTGAATCAGTCGACCTGCAAAACCTTGCCCGCATCGGATCACAAGGAGTGTTGGCCTTGATGGGAGAATCCACCAACGCAACCAAACCTGGCTATACCATGTCAGAAAAAAAAGTCGCAGAAACCCTCGAGCACATTATCGAAAAAGCCAAAGGAAGGGTCATCATCGCTTCCTTTTCATCTCTGATGGGAAGAATCGGCCAAATCCTGCAGATTGCCCACAAAAATGATCGAAAAGTGTTCGTCAGCGGACGAAGCATGATGAACAATATCGAGATCGGGATGAAACTCGGATATATCAATCCCCCCAAAGGCGTCTTAAGAGATATCCGTGACCTGAGATCTCACCCGTCACACCGTTCCGTCATTCTCTCTACCGGCTCACAAGGAGAAGGACTGTCGGCGCTCAACCGAATCGCCCTCGGGGAACATCGAGACATCCAGATCCTCCCCAACGATACCGTCGTCTTTTCTTCAAACCCCATCATCGGAAATGAACAAGCCGTGGTTTCGATGACCAACCATCTGCTAAGAAGAGGCGCGAAAGTCATCACCAATGAGCACATGGATGTCCACACGTCAGGACATGCCAAGCGCGAAGAACTCAAAATCATGCTGAAGCTCATGATGCCGAAATATTTGATCCCCGTTCACGGGGAATACATGCTGCGCCATGCCCACAAAGAACTCGCCGTAGAGATCGGCATGGAAGAAAACCACGTGATCCTGGCAGAAAATGGCGATATCCTCGAAACCGACGGAGACACCATGAGAAAAAGCAAAAGCAAGGTCCCTGCCAATAATATCTTCGTCGACGGAAGCCGTGAAGGAGAAGGCCACATGTCAAAAGTCCAACTCGACCGCCAGGTCATGGCACAAAACGGGGTCGTCATCATCGTTTTCCGGGTCAACCAGGACACCGGCAAGCTCATCGCCAATCCCGGCATTGATTCCAGAGGATTTATCTACTTACAAGATTCTCCCGAGATCTATAGCAAATGTGTAGATGCATCAAAAAAAGCCTACGAAAAAGGTCAGGCTCAGAAGGAATCATCCGATGCTACCAAACTCGAGATCAAGCGTGCCGTCGGCAAGATCATCATGCAAATGGTCAACCGCAATCCGATCATCATGCCCATCATCGTGAAAGTGTAGCTATCCTCTCGAGCCTTTCTTCTTCACCTTCTCCACGACCCCTTGAACGCCCAGCAAGTAAGAAAGATGGTGGATTGGAACAAGTTTGACTTGGATTTCCAAAGGATCTTTCCAGGAAGGAATAAATCGAAATTCCTGAGACATTTCCTGTTTTCCACGAAGGCACTCTTGAATAAAGGTATCAATACCCGATGCTTCAAACGCTTGCTGAATCAGCGAAAAATCATTCTCAGTCCTCAAAGAAGCCGGCACTTGCATACTGTCCCACAGAACAGAATTCACCTCAGTAAGCATTCCCGTAATATCCGTAAAAAATACCCCCAAGGTATTGTCCACGAGAACACGACTTCTGCGGATCTTTTCTTCCGCAATCGCCAAATGATGTTTTCGTTCGTTTAAAAATCGAGCCATGCCCACTATATACGGCTTATCTTCGACCACGACATAATTCACACTGACTTCAACAGGTGTCAGTTCACCATCTTTATTTCGAGGAAAAGTGTGAAGAATATAATTCTTGTTTTTTTGAGCCACCCGCACGCAATCACGCCAAATATCGATGGTGGGAATACCCGACTCCACCTCCATAATCGTCTTTTGGAGGAACTCCTCTCGAGTATACCCCATCGCGCTGCATGCTTTTTCATTGCAGTCCAAAGCACGGCCCGTTTCAGGATCCCAGACCACAATAGCATCGCTCGATTGGTCCAACACCGCCCGAAAAAGAAGGATTTCCTGGTTTTTCACAACTTTTTCTTTTTCAGCTTCGTCCAGGAGGGATTTGATGCCGTCCAAATGGGTCCTTAAATCCGTCAGCTGTTTTTTAAGCCGAGCATCAGAATCATGTTCATCCTCATAAAAATAGGCCAACGGCTTCCCCGTTACTTCGGAGATCGTCGTAAGAACGTCGGTACTAATTCTCCTTTTTCCTTGTTCTAGATACGCAACCGCCGCGCCGGTCTTTCCCAAACTCTTCGCCAGTTCACTCTGGGTCATCCCTAAACTTTTCCGAGCCATTCGTATTTTTTTCCCAATTTTTTGATGAATGGTCATCTCAGAAACATTAAGAATAAATGAAAAGTGCTTAAATATACCTCCATTAAGCCAAAAATTCAAGAAAATAGAGAGAATAGTATAGTACACTTTGTGCAAAACTCTCAAGAGTAGTTCGTTCATCGAACATCAATCATGAAGTATAATAAAAAGAACGACAAAAAAAGTCGTTAAAACACATATAAAAATTGCATATGAAGAAACAGCTCCTTTCCAGTATCACCACCCTCGGCATCATAGGCAGCGTCCTCCCATGGGGAGTATTCCAGGCACAAGCCGCCGAACCCTATCAAAGGACCTTTATCGTCACGGCGTACTATTCTCCTCTTGAAGGTCAAAATTTTTACGTAACCGGAAGCCTGGCAGGAGACAAACGCTTGAATGGAAATGGAACCCATGGAGCCGATGGCACCCCAGTGTATCCCGGCATGATCGCCGCACCTGGCACCTACGCCTTCGGCACTCGTATCAGTTGCCCCGGGTACATCGATGGAGAAATTCATGACCGTGGAGGAGCCATCGTAAAAGCAGGCGTTAGAAACAATGCTCATGACCGCTTGGATTTTTGGGCGGGACACGGGGAAGAAGCCCTCAAAACAGCACTGTATTGGGGAAAAAGAACCCTCACCTGCACGGTTTACCCACCAGGCCACAGCCCAGCAGAGCAATACGTCACCCTCCCTCAAGGGAACCTCAGTAATTTCGCAAAATCATTCCTCAAAAAACCGCAGTCAACGGCCGCCTCCCTCCCTACTTCAGGCGAGATATCAGCCCGATACAAACAATTGCTCGAAAGCCTAGGCTATGATCCCGCAGACAAGGCTTCCCGAATTGCCTTTCAAATGAGGCACAAAATCATTGAATCGGAAACCGATCCATCCGCAGGAAACATCGGCCCCAACACCAAAACCAAACTGGAGCAAATCGCCATCGAGTCCGCTGACCGGATCCCAGTGGAAGGACTGAAGGAAGGCGATGTCAGCGCGAACGTGAGAACCCTTCAGCAGTTGTTGGCCGACCTGGGTTACCTCGATGAAACACCCACCGCGATCTTCGGAGAAAAAACCAAAGAGGCCCTCATGGCCTTCCAAGTCGAAAAGAAGCTGATCGAAAACCGAAACCATCCGGCAGCGGGGTACGTCGGACCTGGTACCATCACCGAGTTTAAAAAAGTCGTACTGGAAAAATATCTGATCAATGGAGATGATCAAGCCGTCATCGCGAAGCTCAAAGCAGACGATGAACGGGCTGCAGCGATCGCCCTCGCTGAAGAATTGGCCAGCAAAGAACCGATCGAAGGATCCGAACCAACCGATCCGCGTGACGAATTGTATGATCTGCTCCAGAGCTTGAGTGACGAATGGATCAAGGAACACACCCCTGATGAAAATGCCGAGCTTCAAAGTTCTAGCAAAGCAACCATTCAGCTCGCAAAATCAAACACGCCCGATCCCCTTTCCGACATCAAAGAAAAGCTCGCTCCGATCTTCAATCCCTTTGACCATTCATTGCGACTGGGATCCAAGCACTCAGAAGTGGAGAAAATCCAAACGATCTTGAAAGAAAAAGGATACTTTGAAGGCGAGCTCATCACGGACTACTTTGGACCCCAAACCAAAAAGGCCATTGCAAAATTCCAAGTCGACTACGGCATCATTTCCTCGATCTATAGCGCAGAAGCCGGGATCGTCGGGCCAAAAACCCTCAAAGCCCTCAACGCCATGTACTATCAAAATGAATTCTCGTTGCCGATCGAGATCACAAGTAAAATCCGCGCCCCAGCCATCCACCCATCTGACCTGAACAAGCCGCTGCAACAAGCATCAACCGTGAAAGGAGCAAAGTCGTAGAGAGTTGATGATTGATAGACAATGCCTGTGAAATGTATTCAAAAAAGCTGGTTCTGATCTCTCGATCGGAACCAGCTTTTTTAAGCCCATCCGAACAATAAACCTCCCTTCCAACAAAGCGAATAAAGCTCCCCGACCCTTAAAACCCTTACGGTCCTTATAACCCTTCCCCCGTCCCCTCCCATCCTTACGACCCTTAAGTTCCTTACGGCCCTTATAACCCTTCCCCCGCCCCCCTCCACCACCCCCCTTCCACCCACTCAAACACATCAGAATCAAACTCGAGTTGAAATTGTTGTTCCCCTCGATAGAAATAGACTTCCGATTCATACCGTCCTAAGAGTTCAGGAATGGCCTTCTGATCGCCCGCCCAAAAAGCCTGCCAGTCGGGATAAGACCAGCGGTTATCCACAAAAAGCCCAGGACCAAACACCCGTTGGTCGAGGCAATAGCCCCGGAGCCAAGGCCCATAAAACGAATCCGTAGCGGCGACATATGCGCCTTCCGGCATCATTTGGCAAAACTGTTGAATCTTTTCGAGTTCAGAAGCACTCACCGCGGGGCGAAACCGACCCATGACCAGTGCCATAGGGAGAAACAATCCCACACAAACCCCAACGAAGAGGACTTTTCCCCACCGGTCTCCCGCGAACGACTGGGAAAAAGTGAAAAGCGCAAAAGCCGCAAAAAGCAGCAAGACTGCATCGAGATGAATAAGAAGCCTCTCATAAAAAAACAGTCCAAAAGCGATCCAGCCAAAGAGCACGAAAAAATACCAGGCCAAGAGTGAGAACCGACGCTGCACTTGCCAGTCCAGCACCAACCCCATCATCCCAAACACAAACAAGAAGGCCGACTGATAGCCATAGTCATACAAGGACAGGAAAACACCGGACTGAAGGGATTTTTCCAGAACTTCCGGATACAAAATGCCGCGAGAAAAAAGGTCCCAAGCATGACTCCAAAAGCCCTGATCGAGCCAGAGTAGAGACACCATGAGCATGCCTCCTCCGATCAAAAAGCTGAAAAAAAACGATCGTTCCTCTCGAGAGGAAAAAGAAGAAATACCCCCGTACAACCCATAACTAAGCCCCACAAGCAAGACATCCAAAGGCTGAAGCAAGGCTAAAAACAACAAAGGAATCAGGACCAGCCAAGTGCGTTTTTCAAACAAAAAAAGCGAGAAAAAACTGAGCGCGAGGGCGAGCATTTGTTTGTACAACACCATCGTATACGCCTTCCACTGGATCAGCGAGATCAACATCAACAACACCACCATGATCGTGGTCTGCCTCCCCCACCTCCGCTCGGACAGCATCAGCAACGAAAGCGGCACCAACAAGACCATCCCCACATACAGCCAGCTCATGGCTCCGTCTAAGCTTCCTCCAAAGAGTTGAAACACATTGGTGAGTAATGGGAGGCCCAAAAACAGCTGCGAAACATAACCAGGCAACGCCTGGAACGAGGACCAGATCTCATACCGATAAATCCCCGTATCATATCCAAGGGGAGCCGAAGAAAAGAGGAATGGAAAAACCCGGCTGGCTGTCAGCAACACGACCAATACCCAAAACATACCCTCAGGAAATTTCCAGGACTTCGTTCCTGAATGGGCATCCATAAATTTCCAAAGACTGACCCCCAGCACGAGCTCAATCAGCACCAGCCATGCCGGAAAGATCAAAAAACCCAAGGCCAATGCACCAGCGATAGCAATGAGCGAACCCTGCCGCCGAACTGAAGCCAAAAAACGACGCATGGATCAAGAAGTAAGAGGGCCTTGGCTGAGGAGAATCACGCCCATAACAATCGAAACAATCCCCAACCACTGCCACCAAAAAAGCTGCTCACGCAAAACCAGCACTGAAAACCCCACCACAATCAAAAAACCCGCTCCCGTCATGATCGGATACGCCACGCTCAGGCTCATCTTCGAAAGCACCAAGGAATACACCACCAGAGCGAGAGCAAAAAAACAAAGCCCCACCACAAGATATCCATTTTTGATGAGCATCAAGGGCTCCGACATCAACTGTTTCAAATCCAGTGCCATCTGCTTTGATCCGAGCTTGATACAAATATTGGCGACCGCATTGAAGGTCAGGGCGAGAAAAAGTTGGAAATAAACCATTGAAAATTGATCATTGAAAATTGAAAATTCACCGCTTGAAGCGGTACACCCCCACCCCCTCCTCCTCAAACACCAATTCAAAATCCTCGGGGTACTCTCGCACCCAATCCAATTCATACGGATACACATCTTCCAACCCGTCTTTGATGGAATACCCCAGGACAATATAATCCACCTTTGCAGCAGCTAAGTTCTGCTTCCAGGAGGAATAATCCGCCTGGTCTCGGAGAGACATTCCCTTTTCATGATAAGAAAAATAGTCGCATGACCCACAGTCGTTGATATTGATGTAGCCCACCTTTCTTGTAAGTGCTTTGCCATACAAAGGGTAGTACAGCGGGTTGAGGGAATTCGCGATCACCGCGTCCTCTGGAACGTGCTCATCCATCCACTCATACACCTTCATGATCGGAAAGGCATACTTCTGCTGCCAGGACTCCGCGCGATGCGCGGCACGAACCTCGATGGCTTGGATGAAAAAAGCATAACTCAAGACCAAGACCAGCACTCCTACCCCATACCTCCACCAGTACCTCCGTCTCCAGGCCTCAAAGCTCAAGCAGCTGGTCAAAAACACCAGGAATAACAAGAAAAAGAGAGCCTTGTACTGGGTGACCGCCGTAAAATCCAAAAACATCTGGTCCCCCGTCCTCTGAGCCACCACCTCCGTCAAAAACTGCCACCAGATGATCCCCATCAGACCGATCACAAACATTTTTTTCGCGGTCCCCAACTTGTACACCACATAGATCACCATCAGCATCGACAGCATCAACCAAGGCATCGCGTAGCGCACGTTGTGCTCCATCATGCTCGCGGTGTAGGGAGCGGTAAAATAGAGGTACCAATACGCCGGCAAGAAGAACAGCATCAGCGTATAGATCTTCCCTTCCCCGCGCTTCATCTCACTGAAGAGGAGTTTGTACACCATCTCGATCAAGAGCAGGGCGTAAGCAAACACCACCAGATACATATGCCAACCCGTCTCTTGGATCATCGCCTGCAGCCAGTCTCCCCATTCACCACTCTGGGTCACACGATGCCACATCGACAGCTCCTGGATACGCTCCGTCAGCCCCATGTATCCTTCAAAAATCGTCCAATTGCCGAGATGAACGCTCGCCGGGAACAAAGGATTACCGGTGAGGATGAGGTTGCGCCAGTACCACATACTGCCAAGCGTCCCCAAAATGACCAAAAACCACAGCCACCACCACCGATGTGTTTTTCTCCAGGACTGGTGAAGAAAAAAGAACACCACGACGATCGGAATAATGTAAATGATGGAGAGGTACTTCGTCCCCAGCATGATGGCCATATTGAGAAGCAAGGGAATCAACAGCAACCCATCCCGTCGCTTGTGCGTACGCAAAAAATAATACCAGGAAATCAACACCCCCAAGGCCATCAGCAAGTCCACCTGCCCCGTCCCAAACTGCCGCAAAAAAATCGGCATGACCATGACCAAAGCTCCCGCCATCCAGGCCAAAAAAGCTTCCACATTCATTTCCCGAAGGATCTTGTAAATGACGACCACCATGACCGCAATGATCGGGAAGTTGAGAAGATTCGCGAGGTAGTCGTTGCCAAACGGGATGATGAGCCAGCTGAGAAGCAATTCATGATGAGAAGGATAATACCCCAGCGGTCCTCCCCACACCGCGTAAAACACCTTCCACAAGGATTCAGCCTGAAGCCACTCCACCACGATCGGCATGTGATACGCGATGGTGTCATACTCCCAGGGATACTGCACAAAAGCATTGAAGAGTTCAATCGCTCCAAACAACACCAAAAACCCAAAGATCCCCCATACCCAGTCTCCTCCATCGATTTTCCCAGCCCGAAAAAAAAGTTGTCGCAGCTTATTCCAAGCCCCCAAACCACCCAATTGAAACCGATGCCCCAGCACCGGCCATCGCACCACCCCCAACAAAAAACACAGCACCGTGCCGATGATCATCGCCGGTAAATGCAGCATCCCCAAAAATCCAATGACCCCGAGCACGATCAAGATCTCCGAAAAAACACACAAGAAAAAAAGCACCAACCAGTCCAACGCATCACGAATTTCCGCCTCAAAATACCTCCATACCAGCGTATTCGCCGTCGTGAACAACAAAAACTGCAACCCAACAAAGACCAAAAATGACGACAATAATTCAGGCATTCACATTTTACGTTATTCGTTTGGAGTTTACCCTGAGCAGAGCCGAAGGGTTTTACGTTCTCCATCTTATCCTAATCCAAAAACCGAAAAAATAACGGAAAGGAACCCTCCCTATACGAATAAAAAAATGATCGTGTAATAAACTGTTCAAAAAAAGATTTGTTGAGCAATTTCGACAGCTGCTGCTTGATTCGCCCCTCCGGGGGGATACGATGGTAAACCATAGTATATTGTATGGAATCACCATCTTCCTGGACCGACTTAGAAAAAAGCCCATCCCATGAAAGGGAGTGGTTCGCCTTGATTGATGAATTCGAACGCAAAGGAAGCATCACCGAAGAAGACCTCGATCAACTCTGGAGACACATCAATCATCGAAAGCTCACTCAAGAAGACTTAGGAACCGCCATGAGAACCATCGGCGGCCTTTTACAAGCCCGACCGGATCCCTGGCTTCAAGAACTAGGAACCAGCGTCTATCAGGCCGCAAGCGCCAGGATCTCACGAGAACACCAACTCCATCATTCCTTACCCGACGAAGGGACGACTACTGTCGTCGTAGATACAGCGCAAAAGGCATTCCATCATTCGCTGATCATCGAAAACGATGAAGAAAAGGATGATGAAAAAGATACCACATCTCTGCCGGCAGAAAATGGACCCACCACGGAGACAAGCGACCTCGATCACTCCGGCATCTTCGAATGGGATAAAACTGAACATATTCTCATTTCACCATTTCAAGACCCGCGGCTAGCCACGCTAAAAAATCTCCAGGAAGGAGTCTTCACTGAAGAAGACGAACGCATTCGATCAGCAAAAACGCTTACCTTGGTCGATATCCGAAGAAAGCTTGGCTCCTCGATCGGAGAAAAAGCCCGAGCGATCCGAGAGCATTCGATCGATGAAAACAGTCAACTGCACCTCAGCGTTCTCGAAGCAATCCATGAAATCAAAGATCTCATCAATCGGCTTCTACAATCCACCTACCATGAATTACATATCCGCTGGAACGTCGGACAAGCTCGAATGCACCAACGATTTTTTCAGGAGAATGAAGAGCATATAACATCTCTCCTCAAGGTCGACAAAACCATTTCCGAGCTGGAAGCTGACGCCGAGGAAATCAAACAATTGCTGTTTGAAAAAGAGTTTTTACTAGAGATGATGGCAGAAGTGTCGGAAGACTTCGAAGCCTGGAGAGAGCGTGAAAAGAAGGAAACCCTCCCCAGCATCTTCACCGAATCCCTCAGAAACCATGTCTTCGCCCGTATCAAAAGCATCCTCGATCACGAGGCCGAAATCCAACAACGACTCTCAGCCCTCCAAACCCAATTCCGTGAACTCTTTCAAAATATTTGGAAATTGAAAATCCAGATCCCAGACCCATGGGATAAGTAAATCCCAACGCATAACGTATAACGAAAAAAGAAGTCTTTAAGCGTTTTACGTTATTCGTTATACGTTCTTACCCTCCCAAAATCTTCCTCACCACTCCCAACGCTCCCTGCTGCCATGCCACTTTATGGCTCGTGCCGTATTCCCCTTGGTACTCTTCATATTCATTCTCATACCAATGATACGTATTCACCAGCGTATCCGCGTTGGAATACCTCGGCTGCCAACCTAAAGCCTGTTCTATTTTATCCGTGGAAACAAACGAGTCCTTGTCCGCCGTGTCATACACCCACTGGTACAAAGGCGACAACCTCATCTTTTCAAGAGCTCTCAGCACCAGCTTGACCGGCATTGCCGGCGTCGGCAGGATTTTCGAGCCATTCCCAGCAGCTTCACAGAGGGCTCCAAGATCTTCTCGGACCGTCGCGAACTGCTTCGCGCCGACATTAAAGGTATCGTTCGCAACCTCTTCGTCTGCTTCCGCAGCTAAGAGAATCGCTTCGACCAAGTCCTTTACCTCCAGCAGCTGATAGCGATTCAAGCCTGAACCGATCACCGGAATGCGCGCGCCTTTTTGGACCCAGTCGAAGAGGATTTGAAACACTCCCAAACGACCCGTGCCAATAAAGGTCTTCGGACGAATGACGGAAATAACGCTCCCATCTTTTCGAAAATCCTGAATCAATCCTTCCGCCAGCACCTTGCTCTCGCCATAAGCTCCCACTCCATGCTTCTGATCAGACTCTTCAATCGGATGTTTTTTTGGAACGCCATACACAGCCGTCGAAGAAATATGCACCGCTCGGGCCTTATCCCCTTTTCGAACTTGATCGAAGAGAATCCGAGTCCCTTCCACATTCGTCGAAAAAATTTCTTCTTTGCTCGCCAACGGCAAGGCTGCCGCCGCATGGACCACTCGATCCACACCCTGCAAAGCTTTCACCACGGCTGCTCCATCCCGCACATCACCAAGTATCGCGTCCACCTGTCCGATCAATCCCGGCTCCTCCAAAGGAGCAATGTCCAGCGATCGGACCTTCGCTCCACGCTTGAGCAGCTCTTCGGCTAAATGGCAGCCAAGGAAGCCACTGCCGCCAGTAATGAGATACGTTTTTCCTGTGAGATCCTGATGCATAATTTTCAATTTACAATTTTTAATTTCCAATCAATTTTCAAGATTTCATTGAATCATTGTGAATTGAGAATTCAATGAAAATTGATCATTGAACATTGAAAATTTAAGTACCCAATCCCGCCATCGCCAACAAAAACCACACCCCGCCCATCACCACCAGCTGAAGATCTCCCCCTAAGTAATCTCGGGAAGACTCTCCATACGGCGTATTTTTTAAAAGGTACAGGTACCGAAAAAAACAGTAAACGATCAACGGAATCGTAGCAATAAAATACGGATTATTCTGACGCTCGGAAAAGGTATAGAAAATATACGAAGTGATGACGATGGGGACAATGATCGCGCTCAACTGATCGATCAAATCAATCGTGTACCTCGTCAGAACTTCGCGCGTGTGCTTGGATTTCTTCTCCAGGTTTTTGATCTCTTGCCGGCGCTTGCTGATCGCCAAAAACAACGTGAAGAGAAACACCAAGACAATGGTCCAGTCGGTGACGATCACTCCTACCGCGATCCCACCGCCCAGGACACGAAAAACAAACCCTAAAGCGATCAAAATAACATCCAGGAAAATCACTCGTTTCAAAAACAAACTGTAGGCCATCGTCATCATCAGATACCCGAGAACAACCATCAAAAAGGCGAACGAAAGCATGGAAGCCGCCCCCAAGCTCAATACCGTCAGAATCATCCAATAGATGAACCCCGCTCGCCGTGAGACTTTTCCAGAGGCCAGTGGTCGTGATTTTTTATCTGGGTGGAGACGGTCTTTTTCAGCATCAAAAAGATCATTCAGCACGTAAACGGATCCGGAAGCCAGGCTAAACACAGCCACGGCCATCAAGCTCAAGAGCAGCAATTCTGGGTTCCAAAAGCTTCTGGAAAAAACAACCGGGATCAATACGAAAACATTCTTGATCCACTGGTGCGGCCGAAGAAGTTCGAGATAAGGCATCATAAAACAATCACGATAAACAATGCACACCTCGTCCATTGTCTATCGACTCTCGACTATTGTCCATCCCTTCCCAGACAGATGATCCGATCACAAACAGCCTCCAGCAACTGACGCGAATGAGACACAAACACCAAGGTTTTTCCTTCCTTTTTGAAATCTCGAAACACTTGCAAACATTTTTTTTGAAATTCCGCGTCGCCCACGGCCAGTACTTCATCCATCAGATAGACATCCGCCTCGACTTGGATCGCAACGGCGAAGGCCAAACGAGCGGCCATTCCACTGGAAAAATGCTTCAATGGGGTATCCATAAACGCTTCCAGATCGGCGAAGCGAATGATGTGTTCAAACCTTTTTTGTAATTGAGCCTGAGAAATTCCCAGCAGAGTTCCGTTCAAAAATACATTCTCCCGGGCCGTCAGCTCCGGATGAAACCCAACCCCCAATTCCAAGATAGAAGAAACATTTCCCTCGATCTTCACTTGGCCTCTTTCCGGCTCGTAAACCCCTGCCAAAATTCTGAGCAGAGTGGACTTGCCCGAGCCATTTGGCCCCATAATTCCCAAAAATTCTCCTTTCTCCACCGACAAAGAGAAATCCTTCAGCACCTCAATGCGCTCGTAATACTTCGTGTTAAAAAGCGAAAAAAGACTTCCCTTCACAGATCTCTTCTGCTCATGAGGAATCAAGAACGACTTGGAAATATTTTGGACTGAAATCATAATAATTCAATAACTCTCTTCTCGTACTTCCGGAAGAACGAAAGTCCAAATACGAATAAAAGTAGAACACAAACCATGTAAATGAGATGATGATCCAACCTCGAAGCCGTGCCAAGGAAAAGCACTCCTCGTGCATGTTCGATCAAAAAGGTCATCGGGTTTAAATAGAGCCAATACTGAAGCCCGCTGGGAAGCGCCGACAACGGATAAATGATCGGAGCCGCATAGAACCCCGCCATCAACATCACTTCCCAAATTTGATTCAGATCACGAAACCGCAAAAAAAATGGCGCGGCAAAAAAAGAAAATCCCAGAACCAAGGTCAAAAGCAAAAAGAGATACAGCATCATCAAGCCCACCTGCCAGATCGACAACACAATCGGCGAAAAGAAAACGACGGCAAGGATGATGAACAAATAAATGAGAAACGACATAAACGACTGAACTACCGAAGCCACCACCACCACCCAGCGAGGAAACGAAATATTCGTCAATAAATGAGCTTTACTCTGCAAGCTCACCAATCCCAAAGTCGTGCCTTCGGAGAAAAAACTCCAAAACACGATCCCTAAAAGAAGCTGAAGCGCGAAATAGGGTGCTTCGCCCGCAAAAAAATTCGAAAAAACCCCGTACAATACCGCAAATAAAAACGCGGGCTTCATAAAAGCCCAAAAAAATCCCAGTATCGACCCCTGGTATCGAAGTTTGAAATCCGTCTTGGCCAAAACCCACACCAAGTGCCAAGGGCTACTGACTCCATTCATTTTTCCAAGTAAAATCAGGTATAGTCTAAAAGAATTCCCCTTCTTTTGCATTTTTAATTTTTCCTTTTTCCATTTGCATTCCAGCCCTCCCCACATCGCGATCGTCATCCTCAACTGGAACGGCTTCGAAGACACACTCGAATGCCTGCTTTCGGTGTTCGAAAACAACTATCACCAGTATTCCATTTACTTGGTCGACAATGCTTCGAAAGACGATGAACTTTCCCGCATCAAGCGCTATCTAAAACAATACTCTTCCGCGAAAAAATCCTTCGAAAAACTCCCCAAAATCCACTTCATTCAAAACAAAGAAAACTTCGGCTTTGCCGAAGGCAACAATGTCGCCATCCGACAGGCACTTGCCAACGGCGCCGACTACATTTTTACCCTGAACAATGACACCATCGTCGATCCGAAGTTTTTAAGCGAAGCGATAAAAGGCCTGAATGAAAGAACCGGGATTGTAGCAACGAAAATGATCAACTATTACGATCGGACCAAGCTCGACAACACTGGTCACGACCTCCTCACCACTGGCGACACCGTCCCGAAAATGCGAAATGAACCCATTCAAAATTCAAAACATGTCCTGAGCTTGTCGAATGGATTCAAAATTCAAAATTATCACCCCATGGGCGCATGCGCAGGAGCAGCATTATTCTCCGCAAATATGCTCAAGGACATCGGCCTGTTCGATAAAGAGTTTTTCCTCAACTACGAAGACGCTGATCTCAGCTTGCGATCCATCGTCAGAGGCTATTCTGTAGTGTTTTGTCCAACATCCATCGTCTACCACAAGATCAACCAAAGCATCAAAAAAATCAAAAACACCGACTACCGCATCCGTTCACAACGCAACCAACTCTGGGCCTACCTTCACAACGCGCCTTGGCTGGTCATCCTCCTCAACCTCCCCTGGATCATCCTTCGCGACCTCTTGGTCATCATCATCTCCATCATCACCTTCCGCTGGACGATTACGAAGATTTTCATCTGTTCTCGTATCGAAGTGCTCAAAACCCTACCGAAAATCTGGAAGAAGCGAAGAGCAGTTCAAAAACACCGAAAAATATCAGCCCTTGATTTCTGGTTCCGCCAAACCTCCTTTCTAACGACCTACTGGAAGTACTTTTGGCAGATTGTGGTGCGGCGGAAAAATTCGGTGATGGAATGAGCTTACAACAAAAAGAAAAATGCGGTATAATAGAAGATATGAAAGACAAAGATATCCACAGCGGAAGCCTCGAAACAGAGAACGCTCTGAGCGTCGTTCAAGCCCATACTCAGATACGGGATTTTATCCGAACTCAAATATCTCAATCACCCTTCCCTCATTATGGGGCCCTCGGAAAAGAAGGCTTTAAAAAACTCTGTGCCATGAGAGACGATCTTGTGTTCGCGGCAAACCCCGAAACCATTGCGCAGTCTTACCCCACCCTGGAAGCCTACGGCCAACGCGTCATCCAATGGCTCTGGGACAAATACAGCCTTCAAAATGGTCAGAACCGCCAGCTCAACAAGGCCGGCCAATTAATAGCAACCTTCCTGAGATCCCTCGGGATCGAAGCCCAGCCTCTCAAAAAAAGCTCTGCCGCACTCGAGTCGCAACAAAGACTCACGGAAATATTGGCAGGTATCAAAGCTGAAATGAGAGGAGGGGTCGATCAAGTCATGGATGAAGCACGAAGCACCGAAGAGGAAGACAAGCAGTACGAACGGGAATTAAAGAAATGGCTCCAACAGCTGCTTCAAAATCAGGGGAGCTCGAACAAAAACATCCCCGCCGAATACCATGATGATCTCCGATACCTCCTCCGACTTCATCAGTCAGGCCATTATTCACAAGAACAACTGGAAGAAATGCTTCCCAGTCTCCGCCGCGCTTGGCGTGCAAAAAAAATCCAAGAGAAAATTTAAGACCGCTTCCACTTCAGAAGGGACCGAATTTTTCCCAAAATCACGTCCGAAACTCGCTCGGGAGTTGAGGCTTTTGGAAGTTTCTCAGGAGTTGAAGATGGAACAACCGAATGCTGCGCAAGCATTTGTTCGCGCACACGAGCATAAGGATCAACCCCAAACATCTCCGCCGGACAATACACCCATTCATACTTCCCATCACCGAACTTCATCCTGATCAACTGTCCTTTTTTGAACTTCAATTCGGGAAGATCGATGTGGACATCCTCACTCAGATCGTATCCCAACTGCTTCAACAGCTTTTCTCGAAAGGCCTGAGCATCATCGATGCCGGACACTCCATCCTGCAAGGACTGCCAATCGATGGCTGCTGAAAAATCAATGGGGGCCTTTTCAGATTTCGGATGCGCCAAGGCCTTGCCTTCATAAGGCTGCAGTTTTCCAGCTTCATCATAGCGAAACCACTTTTCTTCATCCCCCACCCGCGCACGGAATAAACGATTCTCAAAATACACCTTGTCGCGTGTCTCCACCGAGTTGAAAACAATCTTCTCATTCCAGACCAAGGCCTTTTGCATGCCATCGAAATACGACACGAAGTCCGGCGCGCCAACAGAGCGGGATTCAGCGGCATCTTGAGAGCACTCGAGCGGGAAGTACACCTCGTGGTTTTGAGACAGTTCAGCTACATGCTCCAAAACCACTTCATGCTCCGCCTGAGAAGCATTCAAACCGAAGGAGTTTTTCCCAACCTCGTAAAGAAAAGCAGATTTCTTGGCCTTATAAACCGGATCAGGCTCAAATTCTAACGGATAGGAAGCTTTCATCCAGGGATAGACACCGGCCTTTATAAATTCCAAAACCTGCTGCTGATGCAGCTGAGTGAGCGAGGCTTGAATCTCTTTCCGAAGCTTCTTTTGTCTTTTCTCGTTACTTTCCGAAGATCTGGCTGCGGGTGCCTGGGGATCATCGCCGTCATAGAATGTTTTTCCAATATGCATGGTCTATGAAATAAGTTGTTGGGCAGAATAATACACCGGTAAACGCGTGGCATCATGAGGAAAATGCACTCGAAGCAGGGGGCCTGATTGTCCGGAAACACCCACCCTTACGAAAGAAATATCAACATCTCCACCGCATTCTTGCTCAATTTCTTCACGTGCCTGTTGAAGGAATGCATCCAAATCGATACGTCTTCCCAACAGATCTCGAAGGGTAGATTTCGGGGAAGAAAAAGGAATAATATCGGGATGAAATTCGTGCGGATCAAAAGCTTCTTGAACTGGCTTTGTAAAAACACTATTGCCAAGGGGTGAAAACGGATCAGATGAACCATGCGATACCCAATGCTCCTTTCCATCTGAAAGCCGAATCCTGTACATATACTCGGGATGCTGAGGATACAAAAGAGCATATTCCGAATCTAACGCTTCTAGCGAACCGGTAAAAACCGACTGGGGGGGGCGAACAAAAGCTCCCGCAAAAAACACACGCTCACCACTCTCGAGGACTTCCGAGATGTGTTCGACTGACAAAATATTCGCTTCGGGAATCTGAAAATAAGAAGCAGCAAGTGTCCTGACGAATTGACATTCATTATCAGGCGGTCTCGAAAGTGAAGATGATGGAACAAAGGGCTGACAAGGATAAAACCCCGTTTTTTGTAAAATTCCAAGAGGTGACGATACATCTGTCTCGAATCGACCCGACCTCATACGATCAAGATGAGCAGCCAAATCAGTCGGCTTCTTGCCCCCATTATGGGGAGAGCTGGAAACTGAAGAGATTGGTGAAGGCTCTTCTGGATCATTCAATCGAAATCGAAATGAATCAGGCATAAAGGCGATGAAACAATAATGAATTATACACGCTCCCTCTATGAAAAGACAGCTGTTAAAAGATCGCGCAAGAGGGAATCAAAAATCCGTTGTGATACCTCATCCCTCCGCTGCAACAAGAACGAACGCGCGTCCGGTGAAAGCTGATGAGACAGGCTTGGTCGATTCAAAATACTTCCCATGAGATACGAATACGGGGAAGAAGCCTTTTGATCAGCCTCCAGTCGATCCATCACGTGACTCAACTCCGCCCAGCCTAAAGAAGAGATATACCGTTCAAAAACCGAATGAAGAGAAAGTTGAGCAGAGTCAATGACAGAAGGTGTTTCCGCATCTTCACGGACTCTTATATCTCTCTCAGAGGTATTCCGGATCCGAACACCATTTTGATCAAAAGTAATCTCAAACCCTGAAAAAACAGCTGTTGTCCCCCAGGCTTTTGACTGACGCACGCCAGTTTTTACCTCCTCGAAAGAATAAGCGCCAGCACCATCTCTTCGGACAACATATCGAGCATCAGAAGTGGCAATATAAACCGTGCTTCCCAAACCAACAGAGTAACTGAAGGATTGTCCGGCAGGAAGGATCTCTCGATTTTGCTGACTGTAAATACGGTCGCTGAAATCAGAAAGGGAAGAGGTAAACCTTCCATTGAGTTTGTACCCGTCTGAATCGCGAGGCTCTGCCTTTGCCTGGGTATACCCAATAGCGAATTCAGCCGCTTCGAGATATTTCGCCCGTTGATCCGGCGGAAGAGCTTCATGAAAATTTCCTTTGAGAGAGAAAGCGCGCACGGTCTGATCACTTTGTCCGTATCGGAACCGGTTGCTCATTAAAAGGTGAAGGACCGTCATACCGAAAGCATGAGCATCAATCCCCTCAAAATTATTTTTACTGGGAATAGCGTCGATCACATAAGCAGTATCCGGTGCTGCCAGAATCATCGTCCTGCCTCCATCCGCATCATCCGATAAATAGGTTTCATTCCCCGGGGCCGTGTAGGGCGTAAAGGGGACCAACCTCAAACCAGATCGCTGAAACGTTAATTCTCTTCTCGGATCATTGGCTGGATAATCATCCGCCAGCCCCTTATAAACCAAAGTATCCACATCAGCCACCAATGGCTCCACGATCACACTTCCATCGGGATGGGTTTTGGGGAGCTTTGTTTGAGGGTCCAACACCACTTGAACTAACACATTCGCCGGCTTGATATCTGTGACAACAACACCGCGATCATGAAGGCTTTGGAGTGTTCGCAAATAGGATTTCAGGAAATGGTCTCCTTGGTAAGGAGAATTCTGCACCCATTGGTAGTCACCCGCTTCGATACCAGGCCCCTGATCTGAAAGCACCAGCTGTGAAACGATAACGGCTTGAGCCGTATTTACTCCATACACTCGAATAACACCCTCCGGCATCTCGGTATTGCTCACATGTTCAGCGACTCTCAAAGAGTATTTTGCTCCTGGCCTCGTGGGGTTTAAGAGTTTTTTTACAGCAACCTCAACCACGTTCCCAAAATCGTCCAGAAATACGCCCAGGAAGACCGCGCCAATCCCGCCTTTCCCCAGTTGTCGACCTGGATAAACACGAAGGCCATTCGGCAACTCAATCGCCACATCAGACTCAACAGCCGCGATGAGATCATCCACGGTGCCTGCTGGTCTCTGTCGGAGTTGATTCAAGAGGACCGCCTTTTTTTGCTGATTGATTTGATAAGGCGTGAGCTGAGCGAGTACGGGATTCACCAAAGGGCCAATCTGAGGAGCCAGCTGATCCATCGTCAGCAAAGAAAGTGAATCCAATTTGCTGGAAGGCATCGATTGAGCACTAAACTTGCCTTCGGAATACATCCCTTGCACAACCACTCCCTGCAGAACTGCGACTCCACTCGAAGTGCCAAAAGTCGGATCAGTTTCATCCAAAGGATAGAAACGACCAATCACAGTTCCGCTTGCTTCTAGCACATTCAAGACTTCCTCTGCATCCAAAATCACCAATAAGTCCTCAACGGGAACATTCAGCTGTCGACTCAAAACTGCTTGCAGATCTTCACGCTTCGCAACCAAATCGGGAATAGTCCGCGGATCTTCGTTCAGCTCAGGAGAAAGTCGTACATAAAGATCAAAATCAGCTTCATTGAGCAGCAGTGGAGAATGAATTATTTTCAGACGGGGAAGAACATATTCCAACAAACTCGCAATCGTGGTAAATGCACTCCCATCAGGTTTCTTTAGGTCCAAGATCGACACATTGCCATTTGCCAGTGGAAGAAGTTCTGGGAATAGCCCATGGGGAAATTCATGAAGATTTCTGAGAGCAGTTTCTGCACGATACACATCATTAACAGGCTTTAAATCCATGCGCAGACGCAAGAGTTGGAGCTCATACCAACCCCTCCGGAATGAATTCTGCTCGCTCTGGATCAATTGAACCAAAAACTTCAACTGAGAAAGACCTCGTATCCTACCGGATGAAATCATAGAAATCACCTGGGGGTTCAGATCCGGCAAGACACTCTGAAAGAAATCAGAAACCGCATTTAAAAGCCTTCTTTCCAAAAGATTGGAATCTCGTTCCGCACGATCCACCAATACGGTAAAGAAGTCTCGGATGACGCCAAACGAATCTTCAAACTCACTTGAGTCCCCCTGCTGAGATAAATATTCCAAGAATGGAGGAACGCTCCCTTCAGACAAAGAAAGATACCGTCCTATCACATCCAGGACTCTTAAGCTTGGCGCCTGAAACTCCGGCGATAAACGAGCATTCGTTTGTATCTGATTTTTCAATCGAGCAAGAACAGATCGAAGCTCATTCGCCTCACTGACCACTACCCCACCCTGGGTCCTTCTCGTACTATCACTATGATGCGCATACCGAGTCCCTACTGGATACGCCGCACGGGCATGAGACAGTTTCCAGAACGACGACACATCGATACCCCCCGCCGTCAAAGCCGTATCCAAAGCGGGAATGACCGCGAGTTCATCCACACGGTTCAGACCAAAGTAGGTCGCGACCAGTTCATCCACCACCGCCGTGTCAGCGACCGGGTGCTGTTCAAAGAGACGAGCAATCGGATCACCGGAAGAAAGATCGACCCCAATGTTTTGCTTGGCCAACTCAGTCAGCAAGCGCCGCTCATCGAATGATAAATTATCCGTATCAAATTTCTCTTTCAAGCCGAGGTACATCGCCCCTACCTCACGAATCACCGCTGACCTGATCTCTCCTGAAAGCTGATTGAAGGTACGGTGAACATTCTCATGCGTGAGAAGTTCACGAACCACGCTGGTGTAGGATCGACCTGTGGCCTGCATGTATGCTTGGATGCCCTCTTGGTTGAAGACAATTCGTCCATCCCGATTGACAAAAGCTAGCTCAAGACTCACGACATTTTTCTCCGCCTCAGCTTCCAAGAAGTCATCAAAAGTCGTTTCATCAGAGTTGATTTCTCCTCGTGCCACCAAGTCATTGTAGACCGACTCGACGTAATCGATAGCGTTATCCACTTTAATATATCCTCTTCGGTCGGTTTCTGGAGTGGGTTCCTGAGCATTTTGCTGCTCCACGATGTCCACCGTATCCTGCAGCCGGGTCGACAGCGGTGAAAATTCCGCATCAATCGCAGCGGTAAAGCTTTGCGTTTCTTGAAGGTCTTGAGCTCGATCACGAAGCTTCAAAAATCGCTGATACGCATTTCTGAAGAAGCCGCCGATGGCTGCGAAAATCCCAGGTCGATCTGCGGGGACCTCAAACGTATTCATTGTTTCCAGCAGAGCATTCTCAGCTCGTACTTGATCCTGTCGAACGGTTCCGCCGGACTGATTGTCACGGACTCGAGCCTGTTCAAGCCGACCGAGATCAACCGGCGTACTCAGAGCAGTCGTCAAAAGAGATTCTACACCCGCTAAATCGATTTCTGGTTCAAATAATGTGAACGAAGTTCCCTGAAGCTTTCGAGCAATGTCTTCCAACAAGAGTCTCATGTCCGGTCGTTGACTGAGCAAATCACCCAGATGACCTTCATAGTTCAGTTGCACAGATTTCCCCTCATGTTCCAAAACTCCATTCAGCAGAGCTTCAATTGAGCGACCAAGGGAATACAAATCAAATCCATGAGTCCCAGGCTCTCCACTCGCCGCAAACGCCACTCTCAGATTGGTAGTGAGATAAGGAGGAGCGTACAAAGGAGACAATTGGAATGGAGTCGGCCCCAAGGATTCATCACGATTAACGGCAAGTCGTTGTGCTTCTTCGGATAGATTGGATCGGGCTTCGTAAAACCATGATCCTATATCAATGATCACCGCGTTTCCATTCGCATCCACCAGGATATTCGCAGGCTTGATGTCATTGATGATGATCCCCAGATCATGGATCTGACGGATGGCACTGACCAGAGACGAAAAGAACCGAAGCGCCGCTTCAGGGCTTTCGAAACGATAGTCTTCCAAAGTCTTGATCCCCTGATCCCGACTCCTCACGGCCTGATACACCACACTGGTCCCCTCCGGAGAAACTCCATCTACACGGATAACTCCCTGAGCCAATAATCCCCGAGATTGAAGTCCATACAAGTGCTTCGCAAAATCGATCTCGTATTGGGAGGCTCCATTGATGATCTTGAAATCTTTCACCACCAACTCAACCACGCGACCAGCAGAATCGATTCGGAAGGCCCGCGATACATCTCCCAACACCCCAGAAGCGATATACCCAGCTCGGTATAAGGTCGTCGTCGAGCCATCCGGAAGTTGTATTTGCAGCGTGTTACCGCTCAAAACCGCCCGAGCATATTCAGCATTTATCGAAACTCCTCGGGCTTGAGCATCTGCTCGAAGCGCAGCTAAAACCGTGTTTTGTGCCGCCGAAAGTGGGAAGACCGGCGTTGAAACAAACTGCTCGTAAAGGGTCTGGATATATGCCCGTTTCTCTGTGGCCATGACCAGTTCCCTCCCCTGGGCATCGAGCACCGGCCCAGAAACAAAGTCCTGCAAAAGCTCAGGGAAGAATTGCTCAAGATAAGCCCGATCCCCCTGATCAATCCGGGCTTTATAATTTTCCAGAATTCGCTGAGAAACAGCATTTCCTTCAGCAGCTTCCATTCCCGACTCTGGCGTGGACTGAGGAACGGTCGGCAAAGGCTGGCTCTGCTGCGCATCAAACGGGAAGTCACGGGTCCTTTCGGCATCGATGTCCAGATCACCGCTATCGCCTTGGTCAAAGATGGAAGGAAGCTCCGGATACGTGAACAACAACTGCTTTTGGTTCGGGAACGAAGGATCAGCTGATTGACGGTTTTCCCTCAACCACTGCAATCGGACCTGATCATAGCTCCGACCTTCGGCATCAGTCCCGAGGAAGTCAAAGAGCTGCTGCACTTGCTGACCATATCGGGACTGGATAAAGCCATTGAAAAATCCTGCTTCAGCCGCAACGCGATTGTTCAGTCGATAGATAAACCCAGCTCCCTTTTGAGCGATGACGATGTCTGGATTTGGCCCCTCCACCGACCATCCCAGCTCTCGAGCGGCATCGAGCAAGACCCGATGATAGACAAAGAGCAAGAAAGTATCCCCATGAGTATGCCCCATGGTTTCATTGATGGATTTGAATTCGCCCAGATCAACTCTCGTCGGGGAGCTATACTCAGCCGATGGCAAGCTGTTCAAATGATACGTCGTGGCGGCTCCGGTAAAGCTTCCAAAATCACGGATCGCTTGTGCGTACTCGGTCTTCAGGCTAAAGAGGACATTGATCACGGTCGTGAGATCTCGCCCATTCGTATTGTCCCCAGCCCGATTGATGATCCGTCGAGCCATCACTTCGAAGTCTGCTCGACCAAACCCAGGCAAGCGCAGGAACTGGTCGACAATCGTGGTTTGCACCTGATTCAATCCATAGTCCTGTAAAAACTGATTCCTGAGCGGCGTATGACTCTCAAAATGGAGCCGCACATCGAGATCGAGCTGAGACCTGCCGGCCGTAAGCCGATGATTTTGACCAACTCCAAGCTCATTGTGAGGTGCAAAGTCAAATAAACGTTCCGCATTGTCTGTTCGTCGATCTTGGATCAGCCCATTGCCATACACCTGACCACGTCCACCGATATTTTTTCCGTACTCAAGGAACTGATCTGTGTATTGGAGAGCGTTCGCACGGATTTTCAACGGATCTGGAATGTCTTTAGCTCCAAACTGATATTCCAAAACACCCGCGGTAGAACCCCCGATTTCCTGTCGGGCTTTTTCCAAGCCAGCTTCTCCTTGATCCAGATATTTCGCTCGATAGGCCGCCTGAGCGAGGGCTTCGAGTTGATCAGGAGTCAATAGAGATCGGATCTCCTGCTTAAGCCGCGCTGACATATCTTGCATGGCTTGATTGATGGCACTTTCAGGAAGATTCCCAAAGACGACGAATTCTTCTCCACCCATTCTCACACCTTCCACACCCGAATTCGGAAATTGCTGTCGCAAACCTTCAATCATTTCATGGAAATTTCGCCCCATGACCTGAATAAGGAAGTCTCCGTAAGCAGTGCTGAGTTCAGAATTAAAGACGCCGAAATGATCTCCATCGAAGCTGAGCATACTCACCCTACTGCCGGATCGAATCATCCCATCCAAGAAAGACAATCCTCCTCGATTGAGAAGCCCGGTCATCGGGTCCACGAAAGTATCATAGAAGAGGGCCTTCACAGCCGGTGAACTGTTTTGTGACAATCGATCCACCAAACGAGCGGTCGCTTGGTCGATCCGAGCTGTCACTTCAGCCTTTGCTTCCGGCGGTGGCGGAACCGTACCCCGATCCAAAGAGACCGGTTGCTCGATGACAATTCCTCCTTCAGTTCGCCGAGTCGCGTCATCATGGTAGGCATATCGAGCACCAGCCGGATAGGCATCTCTTGCATGGGAAAGCTTCCAGAAGTTTTCAACATCAATTCCCGCGGTCGCCAGTCTGGTTTCCAGGGAGAGGTTGAAGCTCAATTCGCCGACTCGATTGAGTCCGAAGTACGTCGCGACCATTTCATCGACCAAAGCCGTATCAGCCTGGGGATATCGCTGGAAAAGAGCCACAACAGGGTCTTGGCCAGGAACCACCACTACTCCGAGATTCTTCGCCAATTCGACCAGAAGTTTTCGTTCTTCCACCGTCAACGGCTGCTGACGGTTTCTCAAGCCGTCGAAGTATGCACTGACTTCCGTTTTCACTCGTTCACGGATTTCAACCGGCAATTGATTGAAGGTCCGGTGAACATTTTCATGCGTGATCAATTCACGGGCGATACTGCCGAATGACCTGCCGGTCACCTCCATATACCGCTGAATACCATCCAGATTGAAGATGATTCTGCCATCCAGACTCACAAAGGCCAGCTCGAGCGTGATGCGATTATTATCCGCTTCATCAGATAAGAAATCATCAAAAGTCGTTTCGCTCTCATCGATTTCTCCTCGGTTCACCAGATCACGGTACACATACTCAAGGTAATCAACCGGATCAGATACCTTCACCTGACGTCTGGGGTTTGTCTCTGGAGTTGGGTTTTGGGCATTGAGATCATTCACCGCATCGATCGTGCTCTGACTGCGATCGGAAACTGTCGAACGAGTGCCTTCTACGTCAGCGGCAGCGTCTCGGAACTTCAGGAAAGCCGAGAACCGATCACGGAAGTAATCACCCATTTTCTGGAAAATGGCAGGTCGATCCGCAGGCACTTCCAGCTCAGCTGAAAGCTGAAGGAGATCTTGCTCCACCGCCGAAGCCTCCGGGAACGCCGCCGCAGACGGCGCTGGATTGAGCCCGAAATCAAGCTGTCGAGCAGCCGTTTCGAGACGAGCGATCACCTCCGAGAAAGCCAAGGTTGATTCAAAATTAGTTGCCGCATTGCCTTTCAAAGCCGTAGAAAGATCTCTGAAGAGCTGAAGGAGTTGCGGATTATTAGCTAAAACATCAACAAAATTAGAGTCCCAACCGGTGTTCCACCTCTCTCCATTCCAATCCAAAAATCCATCCATAAGCGCATCCAGCGATTTCCCCAAAGAATACAGATCAAACCCATGAGCTCCTGTATCTCCGTTAGACACCTCTTGAAATTTAAAACTGGTATCAGGAGGGGCATAGGTTGAAGTATAAATAAACACATCTCCCCCATCTCTCAATGGAGAAAGCTGACGCTGATCTGATGACAAAGGTGTGCTTTGCAATCCATACCACCAAGAACCAATATCGATGATGACCGCTTCTCCATTTTCATCTACCAGGATATTGGGAGGCTTAAAATCATTTACCTGAATCCCTTGATTATGAAGACTTTGAAGAGCCTTGGCGAGCGAAACAACAAATCGAACCGCTTCGCGTGCGTCTTTAAACTGATAAGCATCCAAAGATTTCACACCTTGGTCAGCAGTACTCACTGCTTCATAAGCAATCGATCGACCGTTCCCAGAAAGACTATCGACCCGAATAATCCCTTTTTGCAATTTTCCTTGGGACTGGAGCTGGAAAAGATGTCGAGCGAAGTCTATTTCATACTGAGAAGCCCCATCAACTCTCTTGAATTCCTTCAAGACGACTTCCACCAATAATCCATCACGATCAAACCGGAAAGCGCGATAAACATCTCCAAACGTGCCGGAAGCGATGTATCCCGCTTTATAAACAGTTGCGGTGCTCCCGTCGGGAAGGATCGTATTTGAAACATTGTTCTGCAAAATCGCTCGAGCATATTCGGGGTTGATGGCTGATTGTTGGAGTTTGGCTGCGTAAGCCAAATCACGCAACGCTTTTTGCTGAACAGGTGCAAGCGTCACATTGGCAGAATTACTGGCGAATCCAAAAAGGGTTGTCAGATAGTTTAGTCGTTCAGAAACGCTCACGAGTTCCTTTCCTCTCGCATCTTTGACCCTCCCAGAAACAAAATTCGTGAGGAGTTCCGGAAAGAACTGTCTCAAAAAGTTGTCATGAGTTTGCCGCGCCTGATCCACTCGGGATTTGAGCTGAACCAAAGAAGCAGCATTGACACTCTCCAACTGAAATTTCAAACGCATGATCTCCAGGAGTTTGATCGTTCCTGTATCAGCCACAATCTCTCCTCGTTGGATGGACTCCAACACAACATTGATATTTTGGATATTTTGAGGGAACGCAGCAGCATTCTCACGCTGAGCAGACAAGCGATCAAAGACACTTTGCAACTGCTGTCGTCTAGCAAGAGACGTCTGAGCAGAAAAACCAGGATTGACCAGAGATGCCCCCAAAAAATTCGAAACAAAATTCAAAACTGGTGCAGCTTGGCTGGAAGGATCACCGACAACGGTGGTGATAAGATCATCGACCAGCTTAAAAAATTCATTCCTGTTTTGCGGAGCGACACTATGGATATCCAATCCGTTTTCAGTAAACTTGATGAGGTAGCGAACCAAATTCAGCGAGTTTTGTAAGAAGGGATTGTTCGTAGCCTTGAGGGATTCCTTAGCGTTGATAAGGGATGATGTTTGAAGCTTGGCAGTCGAAAACAAATTCCGATCGAGTCCAAAAATCGTCCCCGTCACCACTCCCAATCGCTGGAAATCCACTCCCACGTCGGCCTGGTAGTTTTGATTGAAGGTTTCTCGGATCGTACTGACCTTTTTCAAATTTGTCAGTTCCGTCGCGACCTGAGCATCGGTGAAGCTCGGATTTTGGTTTTTGATCTGATCTCTGAAAAAGCTTTCAATCTGTCCAACACGATCAGCAGGCAACTCGCCAGACAACCAATCCGCTACACTTTCCTGGAAAGTCTCTCGTTGTTCAGCATTCGTCAAATCATAGCCCAACCGTTGCGCCAAACCATCTCGAGTCGCCGGATCCAGAGACCGTTCGAATCGATGCCCCATCTCATGCCGCACATGACCCTCCAGGAGATTTCGCTGCAGGTTTCGTGCCAACAAGTCACGCAGACTCGAACCGCTTCCATCCGCACCGCGGGCTTGGTCAACGGCATCAGGATTGTTTTGCAATTGGTTTTTCAAATCATCGATCGCCTGCTGGCGCGCTACCGGATCTGCCGGCAAAGCCAACATTCGTCCTAGTGCCGGAGGATCAAGTGCGGCAATTCGCTGGGCCACAACCTGAGCATTTTGTGGAGCCACCACATTCGCGGCTTCGATGTTTTCTCGAGGGATTCTTTGCCCTCGACCGGCGTCGAAATCCAAACCAATCTGCGTTGCAAAAATCCGATCCCGAAGGGCATCCAGAGATTCTCCCGGCTGAGGAAACGCATAGACCAGCTGGCCATCCCGCAGTCGGATTTCAACCGCACCCCGCAACTCAGCTCCCAAACGATCCGCGTCCGCACGCAGCTTGGCACGGTTGACATACCATCGTCCGGTTGCTAGGTCCACGTGTCCGTAAGCATCCGTAGCTTCCAGCGTACCATTCGCCGTTTGCTCCTGGACGATCCGATTGTATTCCGCCTGGGTATCGACATTGGTTCGTTGTTCACGCAGGTCACGAAGTTCCGTTCTCAAAGAAGCTTCCTGCGCCGACAACTCAGCCAAACGTCCCGGATCCACACCTTGACTCCTCCAAGAAGCAATCGTATTGGCCAGGTCATTGGCCTGCTGTCGCAGGTGTTCGATTCGCTGCGTCGCAAATCGGTTTTTGGCCGTCGAATAGGTGAAAAGAATACTGCGCAATTGATCGATCTGAGCATCGATCTTAGCAACCTCCTCTGCTGGCATATTGGACTTGATGGATTCCAAGACCTGAATCTGCTGGCTCACCGATCTCAAAGCACTTTCATAATCCTGCAAGGTCCCTTCAGCAAAGGTCTTTTGCAAGGTCTCTCGTTCTCTCATCAATTCCAAACGTCGGTTGAACAGCCCTTGCGACTCAGCAAAAGCAGCTCCTTCCTGAGCTATCGTTCGATCGATTTCAGCCAATGTGGTTCCAATTTCATTCAAGCGATCCAGTGACAACTGTGAACGCTGTCCCAGAAGTCCTTGTCGAACTTCCTGGAGCTCGGCCAATCTCTGCTGAACGGAAGGATCAGTCGCCGCATCAGCACGATTTCTCAATCCTTGGATATTGCTCTCAACTCCCGCCAAATCATTATTGACCCGCGTGAGATCCCGTGAAGGATTCGTCGAGCCACTATCACCATGACCTCCATTGAAGAACGCGTTGAGTGCAGGAGTACTCTGGGTCAATTTTGAAGCCAGTTTTCTTCCGTGAGAAAACGACATCACTTGTAAAAACACGTGCAGTAAATTCTGCTGGAAGCTCTGGTCTCCCATGAGCGATTGGGCCACGGAATCAGAAAACTGTCCGTTGGGACTGGCCTGGGTGAAATAATTAAAGGCCATCAAGGTCGCCATCGAGTTCAATTCCTGAAAACGCTCTTCCAAAAATTCACGCGCCAGCTTCCCACCCTGGAACTTCTGTAAGGTCTGCGTAACCCAGCTCGAAACCTGCGCATAACGAGTCACCCCAAAAATATTTTTGTACGCAACCGTCTTTTGGAAAATCCGACTGCTAAGGCCACCGCTAAAATCAAAGATTCCTTCGGCGAAAGCCTCCGTAGCAATCGCCTTCACCCAATCTTCTCCCTTTCTGTTGGATCGTCCCGTCGCGATTTCCTCAAGGGTTGTCACACTTAAGACCTGCTCAAAGAGACCTTCCAAAGCTCCTTCTGAGAGGCTTCGCAAAACTCGACCGCTTCCAGTCAAAGCCCTCAAGATCGGACTTCCAGCACGATGGGCACGGTACAAAGCCGCCACCGTATTTCGCAGAAGACCAACCGTCCTTGAAGCTTTATAAGCCCTCGAGGCTACAATCGCCGCCCGAGTCAAACGGGAAACCCCCGTCACCGCGGCTTTTACGATCAAATTGGCTGCGCCGGCTGAAAGAAACATCAACGGCGCGTTGACCAACACTTCATCAAAAATGGTATTCCAGCTCTGCTTGGAAAGAGTAAACCAGTCATTGGTCAGATCAAACACCCGGACATAGAGCTGAAACATCTTCCGCTTGGTCGGATCTGAAATCCCCCCGGTGACATTCCCTTTCTCATCCTTGATCGTCAGCAAATGCTTCACCGCACACTGTCGTTGGAGATGCAACAAGCGCTGCTGAATCATATTCTCCACCACCTGGCGCATCTGGTCCGTGCTGTATCGAGTATCTGGTCCGACGCGAAGCCATTCACGGACGCTCATCCCCAACTTATTGCCTTTGTTATTCACCGCTTCAGCACTCAAGCTGTCTTCCACCATCTGTCGCGCTTCATTGAGCAGGTCTTCACGAACTGAACCGGTATTGCATCGGTCAGCGATGACCGCGTTGATTTCGGGTTCTAGGAATTCGAAGAGCCGACTTTCAAACGTCACAAACTGACGCTTCCCAAACACCGACTCGACTAAACGACTGCCGATCGAAACTTCGGGAAGCCGACTTAAGAACTCTTCGAAATTCCCTTCGGGAGGATCAAAATCATCAAAAAAGGTACCGCTCAAAAGCTTCAGTTGATCGAGTTGGGAAGTCAGCAGGTCTTGTTCGGACTTCGGATCTTTGTACTGGTAATGGGTTGTAATATTGAAGCCAGCAACAGAGTAATTTAAGAAAATACCCCGGATAAATTCGCCCATGGCCGGATCACTCACAAAGGTCCCGGTCCCATCCCGGTCAACGGCCATCAAAATCTCCTGCAAGGACATGGTGGGATTTTGTTCCAGCCACACCTGCAGTTGGGACTTGTTTCCGAGTTCCGCTTTTGGCGTCAAATACAGATCAACGAACAGATTCACCATCGCCGTGATCCGTTCTTTGAAATTGCTTTCCGATCCGCCAAAAGAGAAAATATTGAGTCCATTTTCACCGAGGGGATGGTATGTGGCATAGCTCTGCCTCAAGAAAGCCGCAAACCGGCTGGCAACGGCGTTTTCCGTTTCCGTCCGGAAGGCAATTAAGTCATTCAGCAACAGGTCCAACTGACGGATCCTGAGGCGAACCTGATTGGGCTGCGCAAGAAAACTTTCTCGGAGCTTTTCCTGTTCCACTTGGGTGCGGATCTGCTCATCCTCCCGTTCAGCCTTGAGATTGGACTTCCATTCGGTATATGAACGATCACCCACCTGAAGCCGACCGTTTCCATTAAATCTCCATTCGGTCCCATCTGCATTTGTACGGACAATCTCTGCTGGCTCCTGGCCGGAAGTGATGCGGTCAAACAATGCCGATCCCTGTTCGAGATTGGTGACCGAACCCGTAATCAACCATCGATACACCTTCCCATCTTCAGCACGATACTCGTAGATATTGTCACCGACATGACGGAAGACCAGCGTGACATCACCCTTTTCAGGATGGACACCATGCATGACGATCTCCTGCTGATTGGGATTGATGATAAAATGCAACGATGATCGCCCCTGTTCAGATCGCAATTGAGCGAAGGTCGCGTAGTTCTGCCTCTGTTCGATCTGGAAAATCGTCCACGGCTTGCGCTGATCGCGAGTAGCGCCACGCTGATAAGCATCAAACACATTTCTCAAATCCCGCAAGTACCCCGTCGCTCTCGCGTCAGCACGAGAAGCGGCATTCACCGCGCCATACTGCTTCGCCCATTCCCGGAGTTCACGAGGAAGCGACTCGATAGTCGCATAGTCAGTGGGACCTACCGTCACAAAACGATCGTACGTTCGGTCGGTCGAAAGATCCAAAAAGGACAATTGCGGCAACCCAGTGCCGAAGCGCCTGAGCGTCGTATCCACGAAGAAAATCTTTCCATCCATGAACACCACTTCAGCATTCCCATTCTTTTCGAAAATTTCATCCAGAAGGCTCATCTGGAAAACCCCATCCCCAAAAACACCGTTCAGCTGGGAAAGGAGGTATTCGAGATCAGCTCGACTGTAGGGCTGGGAAGGCAAGAGCTGGGTCAAGGTCTGGAGATTCAAACGTCCCACATCCTGTACTTGATTGACCCCTGTTAGGGCATTTTTTTTCTGAAGGTACGCCTCCTTGATCGCGGCAGCCTTTTCCAGCACCCCTGGAAGAAGATTATCAATTGATTCCGGCTTAAATTCTGGGACTGGATCACGCTTTTTGACCAGCTCCACTGGCACTCGGTTCTCAGAAGCAAATGCCTGTCTTCGTCGGTTTTCCTCTTGGGCGGTTTTCAGCTTTTGAGACTCGCCGTAAAAAGCCTTTTCAAAGTTCTCGATGTCCAAACACTTCGGACCGGTTGGGCGACTTTGCTGTTCAGCGGCAGGGCCAGGGACGGTTTGAGCCGTGAAAAAATCAGGATAAGAAAACCAATCAGCCACCATCCGAACAAGGTCCACATGAATACTCGTCGCCAAGATCGCTACGATCAAGGTCAGCGAGACAAAGGATTTCCAGGATGGAGAGAAAAAATGTTTCATAATGCGGTTTATTTTTGTTTTGGTGGTTGAAAAACGAAAAGCTTAGAGAATGAAAGGCTGACAATCGGGGTGATCATCCACGATAACCCCTTCGGAAGTCTGGGAGCAGTCTTCAAATGGCAGATCATCATCCTCTGCCGGAAGCACCACCTCCTCAGCGAATTCGGAAGATGCTTGAATGATTTCCCCTTCTTCAAACGCGAACAGCTGAGTCAATATTCGAAGGCTCTCGAGGAATGAAGGAGCTTGATACACGGAGAACAACACTTCCGTCAACTCAGCGAGATTTGGGGTCGCTTCAGCGGCAGAAGTATCGGCATAAACGGGAGAAAGAGGCTGTCCGGGCCCGGAGATGAAAGCATCCAGGTCTTCCTGATAGGCAGGATTTGTCGACAACTCTTCCTCGATCCGCAATATTTCTCGTTCTTCTCCCAAGGACAAAATGGCTGTCGCCAGATAATCAAGCCCCAAATCATGCTCTTCAAGCGCTCCTTCCGGCGACTCCACAATATACACCGGTACTGAATCCTGCTCTTCAACCGATTGAATCAATGATGAGTCACCAAAAGAAGTGGAACCAGTCGCAGGTGAAAAAACCTTCAGGATTTGCTGGAGCTTCGCATTGGTGCCGTAGCTTCCTTCCGGGAGCTGGCCTCGGAGGAAATACCTGGCTTGACCAAGCGTTACCGGCTCTTCCATCGATGGCACCGGGAGCTCAGGGAAATACCGCTGAAACCAAGCCTGATAAGGAGCTTGTCCTGTGGTTTCAGGATCAATCACTGGTCGCCCTCCAGAGGCTGCAGAAGCATTTGCTTCTCTTTGCACGATCAATGGCCAGAGCCGAGACCAGGTCACTCGTAAGCCACCGGCCAAAAAGAAATCGAGCTGTTCATCTTCAGACGCATAACGAGCATCAGCGTATTGCTGGGCTTCATCAGCACTCACCTGAAATTCGATCGGAGGAAACGGCGTTTCATCCGGCCCCAACAATTCACGGAAAAAGGGATCCTGTATGAGTTCGACCACTCCCGTGATCGGACGCTGAGAAGTCACTCCCGATGGGATTCCTCCATACAGTCCTCTTACGATACTCGGCCGGGCCGGCTCGGAAGGATCATAAAACGGAAAGTTGGTGTAGGTATCCTGAAACCAGTTTTCATAGGGAACGAACCACAGCTCTCCTGGCTTGGCGGTCAAAGTAAGACCTTGTTGCTGTGCTAAAAATTTATAAAACATCGCCCAGGACAACACCTGTCCATTCGGGTGATAGAGCAACGCTTCCTGTGGTTCCGCAAAGTCGAGCAAAGGAGAACCCCCTCCAAAAGTCGGAGATGCCACCGTGACCTCTGGAGGATTCTTCGTCACCCCCAGCGGCAATCCGCCAAACAAGTTGATGACGATCTCTTCAGCAGCAGGAGCCGAAGCATCAAAGTACGGATACTGTGAGTACTGACTTCGGAACCAGCTCTCATACGGCGTAAACCACTCTTCTCCGGCTCCAGGAGCAAAAGACAGATTGGATTTTTGTGCCAAGAACTTATAAAACATCGCCCAGGACAACACCTCTCCATTCGGGTGGTAGAGAGGCTCGGAAGCAACCTCATCGGCCACCAGCGAATCTCGCAAAAAAGTGCGGCTCAAAATCATCAGCACGGAATCCATCAGCTTCCCAAACCCTTCTTCTGTTTGAGTATCGGTCAACTTCTGAGACAAGTCTTCCGCGAACCGGTCAAAATCGGTAATGCGTGAAAACGTGAAAGGTTCAGGATCGCCCGAAGCGACTGTGGAAGAAAGATTCTCTACCCCCGCTTCGAAGCGAATCGCTTCATCTGCTTCGACATCGGATGAACGATCTCCGCTCAAAGAAATACCATCAGGTAGATTTGAACGATCAAAGGTCAATTCCGAAGACTGGAAGGTCTCCAACGGCCGAATCGAGAATCGAGGAAGGGACGGCGCATCGGAAGAACTGGAAGGCAGCAGTTGAGCCAACAACGCTCCGCTGATAAATTCCGAAAGGTCCAATCCAGTCGAATCCTGAAGTTCATCGATCAATTCGTTCACATCGCCATCCGTCGGGACCATCTCCGCATCTCGAGCGGTCATGATCAAGAAGAAAGCGCAGAACACCAGCACGATGGCCCCCAACAGAAATCGGTACGGATACCGCTCCATCAGGACTTTGAACTGGGGAAAAGAAGATTTCATAGAAAAAAAGAGAAAGCTTAAGGAGTAGGACCGGACGAAGAAACACCGGTAAACGATTCTTGGATCTCATCACGGATGTCTGCTGGCAACTGGCCTGATTTCACCATGCTCTCAAAGGTCTTTTGGAAGACTTCTCGAGAGAATGCCTCACCCTCTCCTGCCAGTCGTTGCTGCAAACCTCGGAAGTACTGGATCAAGAGGCTTCGTTTGTCAGGAGCAAAATCGATACACGCTCGCGCAGGATCGATCAACTGCACTGGCCATTTGACTTTGATCGGGCCATCCTGGGAGAGCAGCAAGCTTTCTCCAGCGACACGGGAAGTGCACTCACGTCCAGTTTCTTTGAGATATGCCGTTTCCAAATCATGTACGAGTTGGAGCAGGGGTGGGAAATGGTCGAATTGACGATTGGCTCGGAACAGCTCCTCCATACGGCGAATCACGTCATTGAAGGCCGCGGAGTTCTGCTGGGCGGAAATAGAGCGCAGCTCATTCTTCAATTGAACGTATCTCTGGGCTGCGGCATCAAGCTGCGCGTGCTCCTGATAGTATTCCTGCCATGCGGGATCACTGATCCTGCCCCATTCCAAATCCTCCATTGCCTGCTGATCTGCCGGGTTCAGCGTATTTTTTCTTTTTCTGAGCTCTTCTCGTTTCTGAATAAAATCGTCCGTGAGATAACGAGAAAACGGCACTCCTGAAACCACTGCCAAACAGGGATCCCTCTGATCAAGGTTCAAGTCGGTCACCGTCCGCTCACTGCCAGGAGCAGGCGGTTGCGTGAGAAATACCGTCGCTTCTTGATTTCCATATCGATAATTTGTCACCACATAGAGCGAACACTGGTTGGACTGAATCGCTTCTTCATTGAATGCGGTAAGAAGTGAAAGCACTTCCGGATGTGTCGCCAGGAATTCATAGTAATTTTTGATTCGAACCTGAAGCGCTGCTGAGTTTTCTTCCGCAGCGATATCCCGTTGCAAACGAAGGGCCTGCTGAAGTGAAGGAATCGACTTCTGCAACGCTTCGCGCTCTTTATCCCCCAATCCAGGCGACTGCAAAGCCACCGCCACATTTTTCAGGACTTCATCGATCGAACAAGGGATTTTTTCCGTCGACTTTGTTCCTTCGAAGACCACCCTTCCAGATGCTGGCTGCACCGGAGTAGATGATCCAGGCTGAGTGATTCGGACCTCTTGCAACGTGACCTTCCCAGCAGCCGTTTGATAGACGGTGCCGTCACAGCTGATCTGAAAGGCGGCTTTTATTTGTGCCCATACCTGAGGATGTTCTGCCTGAAGACCCTGGAATCCCTGGATCTTTCGAACCATTTCCGGATCATTGGCCTGTGCAGAGGCGACATCTTTCCAGTAATCATAGAATGACGCGAGGAGTGAATCCATATCGGCACGGTCAGCACCCCCCTGCACCAGACCCGCGATCAAAGCTTCTTTTTTAGCATCCCAGTCTTGCGGCGAAGGCAAAACACAAGGGTTTGGCACGTCCGGTTTCAAGGTCCAGTCAACCGTCGTTTCCACGGTGGAACCCGTAGCTCCTGGGAGAGACCCGACCGGATGACCTTGATGGTCGACCGGCACGAAAGTTTTCGTATTTCCCACTTGCGAAACCACTCCACGAGTCACTTCGATATCACCCACGCCGGCTTTATAAACACTGCCAGGACAATCCGTCCCTCGTGCCCGCCGATTCACTTCTTGGACCATGGTCCTAAGCGGTGGGAAATATTGGAAGGAAGCGTTCTGATTGAGCAGGTTTTCAATATCACGAATGATCTGTGCAGGCGACCGCGAAGAATTCAAGCGAGCACTTTCCAGTTCGCTCAAGAGCTGTTGGTATCGTTCCAGTACCTGCAAGACTTTTTGGCCCTCATCATAGACAGGACGGTACTCAGGGGCGACCGGGCTGGCTCCTGGAGTACCAGCAGGGACGATATTGCCATTTTCGTCCGTGAAATCGATAATGGTCAAACCAGCTTGTCCGTTTCTCGCTCGCTGTTGATTGATCTGCGTCAAACGTTGAGCGGCTTCTCGAGCTCGGGATCCAAATAATTCCGTCACATACTGATCATATCGAACCACATCTGGCACGCGAGTACACGGATCAACTGCCACTCGTGGAGCCAAAGTGATACTGCCATCTGGGTTTTCGATACTGCTGACCCGCTGACGACTTTCACCGGTCGGAAGCTGTACCTCTTCATAGTAATACTTCTTGCCGTCATTCATCCGGACAAAAGTCCCTTTGTCATCAGAGTCTCTTACCCCACCCTGCTGGACATAGTACTCGGCATCTTCCACGTTGATGACCTGTTCTCGAGGATTGATCCCGATCCGTAATTCCTGGCCATTTTCGAGCTGAATTTCAGAATAGCTGCGAAGGACGGTTCCATCTTTTTTCTTTACCGTCACCTGCATCGCTCCATCAGACTTGATGGTCTCACCATCTCCATAGGTTTCTGGACGGTACTCCTTTATTTCTTCTTCTCCCGACACAGGATCCACCGTTCGCTCCGTCGAAGATATCCCTCCATGAGATGACGGAGATCGATATTCTTGTCGTTCATAGATCACCACTGGCTGAGCTTTTTCTGGCTGGATAAGGACAGTGGTCGTTTTCTTATCACCGTTCTCCACCGTCACCGTCGTTTGCTCGACGGTTCCATTCGGACGAGTAACTTTTTTGCTGATCGTTTCCCCTTGCCCATTTTTTTCTTCTTCCGTCAGCGTCAGGGAACCATTCGGGTGTTCGATCGTGGTACTGACCTTGTTCCCTTCCGTCACGCGAATGACCTGCTCACCATTTTCTCCGAGCCGGACTTCAACATTGCTCGGACGTTCATCAGATGCCAAACGCTGGTCACGATCACGAGGATTTTCCACCCATTTCCGTGGCTGACCATTGCTGTAGTGACCTCCCGGACCACTTCCAGAAGCCTGGAAACGGCCTAAATAGTCATCTCGATTCAAACCTTCCAAAGGCCGGTCATCACCGAAGACACACTTCGGATTGCCCTGACATTGGTAAGGCGATTCACAAGTCCCTGCCTTCACCAGCTCATGACACTTTCGCATCTTTTCAAAGGCCTCTCGACCACCGGAAAGGGTGTCGAGATTCTTTTGCCATGTCTCGTAATCTGTGAACAGTTGATCGGCAATGCGATAGGAATCATTCACTTGTCCTTGCAAGGTCTTCAAAGTATTCATCGCTTGTTGCCGCGCATCTGAAGCAGCTTTTTTCGCAGCATCATCCTTTGCGGCCGCAATGGAACGATCAGCGCTTTGTAAAGCGATCTCTGCATTGCGGATCTGGCTATTCAACCCTGGCGATGTCTGGTTCGGCGTCGCCGGATCGGTGTAATCATGGGGCGGGGTCAGGTTCTTCCCGTTGGAAAGCTTCAGCGTCCCGTTCATGAGCTTTCGGAAAAGATCTTGCCATCGGTGATACCCTTGAACCATCTCGGCATCTAAATCACGACATGCATCACAAGGTCCTTTGCCGATCACCTGTCGTTCGGTGACGGTAATACTGACCTGACCGCCTTCTTTCTCTGTCAAAGTGCCACGAGTGATTGTTTTCTGACCATTGGAGTCGACTTCTTCGATTTCCACCGTCTTGTCCGGATTGATCCGGGTCGTTCTGGTACTGCTCGGTGGAGTATTGGGATTGGCGGGACGAATGGTCACATCACCAGGCTTGGCTTCCGGGATGGGAGTCCCCGGCGGGTAGGTCTTCACCGTTTCCACGACCGTCCCATCCGCACTTTGGTGGGTCTGCGTAATCGTTCCTTTATTTTCATCACGAACAATTTTTCCTCCCGAACCATCTGTTCCGGAGTATTCAACCGCGTTTCCATCCTTACGTTTATAAACCGTTTCATTTCCATTTTCATCCGTGCGCACGACGACTGGACCATCTTTGGTCTGCACCACTCGCTCACTGACTCGCGGCGCGTAAGTGACATTCTCTGGAAGTGACAAAATAGCAATCTGTGAACACTGGCGAATCAATGGATCGTTAAATCCATTCGGACTCATTTCAGCAATCTCCAACATACCCCTCGTACATCCAAAGTACTTGGCGAGATTTGACTGATGAGAAGGCGTTTTGAGGAAATCCTGGATCCCTCGCGCCAAGACCGGAAGGACTTTCGCATCAGTACTGTTGTGGTACGTCTCGAGCATTCTCTTCAATTCTCGAATAGTCTCAGATTGTTCAGCACAGCTGGTACACGGAACATTGATCACGGGCATTTCACCACAGATCTTGAACTTCCGGAGCCGAGCCAAAGCTGCGGCATTCTGTTGTTCGAAACGGGCAAACTGGACTCGGTCTGACATCGTCAACAAACTGCTCGACCTCCTCAAATAGTCATCATAAAGACTTTGATACTGTTCAGTACACTCACCTGCGACGTACTCCGGCTCCAAGGTCTCTACCGAACCATCGGGTCGGACAATCGACCGGGTGATTTCCACACTGCCATCGGCTCCTGTCTTGGTGGTCGTGGTTTCAGTGCTCCCTGGACGCTCTGGGGATGGCACACGGTCCACCTTCACCTCTCCTCCATCCGGGTTTTTCGTGGTCGTACTCTGTCGAATGACGTTTCCATCCCGATCTTTTACCGTTTCTTCCGTGGTGACATTGCCATCGGCATCTTTTGTCTGATGCTGAGTGCTGGAACCGGTCAGCTGACCATTTTGATCATAATCCTGTTCGACGATGTCCACACTGCCGTCTGGATTGGTGGTCGTTTCTCGAGTGGTTCTAGTACCATCTGGATTTTGGTAATTTCCTTTTTCATTCCCCTGAGCATCGAATTCGGCAGATGAAGTAGGGACAAACTCGCCTTTATCATTCAACCTGCCGACTTCCACCTTCCGGCTTCCATCCGGGAAAATCTGCTCCCGACGGATACGTCCATCAGGATACCGGTGAGTAATCACCGTTACCTTCACCTTGTCGCCGAAGGTTTCGGTCGTCCGGGTCGCGCACCCCTGAGCCGTCAATTCATCATTCACTCCCTCTATTTCACGCTGAAGGGATTCTTGATTCACCGTGTTTTTCCCTTTGAGCGTCCCTAAGTAGTCGTTGTAATCTCGAAGGTTATCACAAGAAAGCGAACTACTGGGGCAATACTGCTCAAGATGATCCTTCAGATCATCACGCGCTTTTTCGATTTGCTCCTTTTCTTGAGGCGTTAAATTAGACAATTTCAACGCGCTTTCGAGGGTTTTCAACCGAGCAAAAGTCCCCGCTCGGCAAGCCATGGCCGGCACTCGGCAAATCGCTGGATCTTCTCCTTTTTCCGCCAGTTTTTTCTGGATCTGGGCTAATTGTGAATCGATGGTTTCCACCCCGTCTCCTCGTCTGATGGCAGAAGCTCGTTGGGCCTGCAATGCGTCACGCTTCGCTTCCAAGGTGGATTTACAAATCTGCTCCGCGAATGGATCAACGATCGCAGTCGTCGTAGGAGGAGGCACCGAACCCGGCGGTGTGCCAGATCCCGAAGGAGGTGCTTGCGTACCAGACCCAGGAGTTGTCTGTCCTCCATCGACCTGAGGCGGCTGCGTACCTGCTCCATCTGTCTTCGCTGGTTCTTCAGAAGTCCTCGTGCCATCCGAAGGTTGCTGAGGCTGCTGCCCTGCTTGATCTTTGAGTTTTTTCGCCGCTAACAAATCCGCGTCGCTTGGTGGCGGAGGCGGAGGCGGTGGTGGAGGCGGTGGTGGTGGCGGATTAGGATCTGGTTGTGGCCCCCGTCCTCCTCCCTGACTCCCACTTCCAGAACCTTGGTCACCTCCTCCCTGTTGTCCTCCTCCTTGCCCTCCTCCTTGTTGTCCTCCCTGGCCACGATCTCCATCTTGATCATCCGGAAGATCGACATCATCATCATCATCGCCTTCGTCTGTCTCATCACCTCCTTGGCCACCCTGATCTTCATCCTCCGTCTGCGGACAGAGTTCATCCAAAGAACTCGGGGGAGTGGTGCCAGGAAAACATTCAAGACAGGCAATCATATCGGCATGCCTTTGCCGAAATTCCTCTTCCATATCCTTTCGGGATTTCTTGTCTTTCAAACCGTTTAATCGCTGCTGCAGAGCATCGATCTCAGCCTGCAGCTGGTTGATCGAATTCTGAAGCTCTTGGGCTTTCTGTTCCGCTTTCTGGATAGCAGCTTGGGCTCGAGAAACATTGACTCCTTGAGCAATCATAGCCCCCACCTGTTGATACGCCTGCTGTAACGCAGCATTCAGACGAGCCAACCGATTGCTTTGCCGATTTGTTTCAGTCGTCTTTGTTCGAATGAGCTTCTCGATTTCACGCTGTTCTTTCCTGGTATCAGTATCATCGATATCCTGACAAGCGTTTTCCGACCATTGATTGAAGCCTTCAATCGCCTCATCACAAATATCCCGGCACTTATCGGGCCGTTGGGGGAATTCTTTCACCACTGGACAATTCGCATCATCCTTAAATTTTTCGCGACACTTATTATATTGCGCGATCAATCGATTCATCAGCGCACGGATGCGAGCTTCTTTCTGTTTATCTTTCGTAAACTCTTGAGATTCGACTCTTTCCTGACTATTTCCCACCTTCTTCATCTTGATCGAACCATCACGATTCGTCTGATACATTCTCGAAGGATCAGCCTTGTACTTTGCCGCCATTTCTTCGATAAACGGCTTGTAATATTTTTGATAAATCAGCAAGGCAGCCGTGTGGAAATAGCTGCACTCACGACAGTCCGCGATCTCCGGAGACCCTGCGTCTCGAGGATCGTCTCCATCAGGCTTTGGTTTTTCCGTCTTTTCTCTAGGACACATTTCCACCTTCTCTGACTTTTCAATATCCAGACACCAAAAATGAATATTGAGAGCGAGTGCATTTTCCCGATCAATGACGTCTTCCCATTTTTCGATCTCTGTTTTCTTATCTTTAATGGCCTGATCAAGTGTTCGATCGTTCCATCCTTTCTCACGAAGTTCCGGAAACTTTTTCATCGCCTCCAGGTAACTCAGCTGACTTTTCAGACTCCCTACACGCTCACGAAGAGCGATTAAGACAGAAGTGTCAATCTCGCAAGGCAGACATGGTTTTTTAAAACAGTTTTTTAAACAGTTTTGATCAGAATTGATCACCTCAAACTGAGCTGAAACCTGACTCATATAGCTCTCTGCTGCTTGATAACGCTGCTCTAAACTCCGAAGAGTATATACATCAGGTCCTGCAAAGACCGGACCAGAAGACCCTGAACCAGCTCCATTGAGCGGATAGAGATCGATATTCTTTGTTAAATTCACCATTTCCTCCACGGCTCTTTTGGCCGCCAAAAGATAGGGTCCACAATCTTTTTCACAGGAAAACTCTTCTTCTTCAGCATCTCTTGGGTCCTCCCCATCGTCTTCCACGATCGCCAATCGATCCGGACCTCTGCGCCCGCCTCCGCTACCGACTTGAATACTAAACGGCGTGGACTTCCCCCCCACCGTCACCGTCCCCGAAATGGACCCGGACGTAAATCCTGGATCCGTCGTGACCACCCAATTGTGATTATAGGCCCCACTCCCATCCAAGACAAAATTCCCTCCGGAAACTCCATTAATCCCCGAAGAGGCTGTCGCAGAAATACTCACCGCCTGATCTTCATCTCCCACATCCGTGATCATCAGGATGATATTCCCTCCTTCCTTTGGAAGTGAGGTGGGAGCAGGGGTAACAGTCGGTGATGGATCTTTTGCTTCAAAGGTCACCACAACTTGAGCGGCTCCACCTTCGATATCCTCCACCGACAACGTACACTCATGAGGCGAACCATCATTGTCCTCGTCCTCGTCAAAGGTCGCCGTGACTGTGTGGGTCGCAATGTCAGCAGCGGCATTTGTATCTACCCCCAAAACAACGCCACCGGTAGGTTCGGTATCACAGCTCAACTGAACAGCAGTCAAATCATCCCCATCAGGATCTTGGGCCGTGATAGTCGTTTGCAAAACCAATGGTCCGTCCCCTGTATTATGATGATTCCCGACAATCGTCGTGGTCCCAGAAAATTCCGGAACAGGGTTGGGAGGCGGAGGCGCGGTCACTGTCGCGCTCAAGGAACCATTGCCACAATTATCTCCATCATCAATCCCCGGAAACACACTGAAATTGACATTAAAGTTCAAACCTCTAGGTCCTGCAGCTCCAGTAAATTTTCCTTTGATTACAAAATTTCTAGAAACTCCGTCTCCTGGGATATTGATCACTTCAGCGCTTGTCGCTCCGGTGATTTCTGAAACACCAACAGGCGTAGTAACTGCCGTGATCAGGAAATCAGGCGCCCCTGAAAAGGAAATAGAAAACTCCCCAGTGTTTCCCGGCACTTCAGGAAATACGACCGTATTCACGGTCACCACATCGAATTCCTCATCCGTTTCAATACTTGCCCCATTCCCAGTGGCGCTCTGAAAACAAAAACATGCTGAAGCATTGGGAATAGGAAAGACCGCGCCGACCCATGGCAAGGCAATCAAAAAACTCAACAACACCGGCAGCCATCTCCAAAATGAAAAAGAAGCTTGCGAATATTTCATTGGTTTTTTTATGTATTTTTCTATTCATTATACCATTTTTTGATCTACCACGCCCTCCCCCACTAATGACAAAACAAACAAACATTGTCCGGTTATTTTCACCAAAACCTACTTATTCTCCACCTGCTCCGCAAAGTGCACGAACTCCAGCCCGTCCTGCAAACCTCCCGACACCATTTGCTGCTGCTGGATCCTCCGGAAAGTATTTCGGGTTCTCCCCAGCTCATCCACCTCAAAAAAAGCGGTTGGCAAACCCACCTCTTTACCGTTTTTCACCCCAGCCATCCGAAAATGAAAAAGCGAGCGATCGAGCGATCGGAAACGAAGGAGATAATGATAGCTGGGAAAATCCGTTCTCAGTTCAAAAAAATTTGAACCAATCGTCAAGGCGTCTTTCGAACCCGCGGAGCTTCTTACCACACATCGTCGAATCTTCGTAAGCGCATTATCCAAACAAGGATTGAGCGGACTCGGATCGGAAGGAAGGTCTTTCAATTCTTCCACATCATGAAACCGAAAGCCTTGATCAAGTCGAAACCACTCGATGATCAGCTCAGGACATGAATCATCACCGATGCAATACTCCACCTTCACCGAGTCCACGACCTGATCCGGAGGAACTTCGTACAAAAACACTTCCCCACTCGACTGATAAAAGGTTTCCACAAATGATGGAGCAGCCAAAGACTTTGATCGCCGAACAATTTCACTTTCAATGCCTTGATTCAATTCCAAACCATCTTCAAGAACCGCTTCAAAGCCCGCATTCACGGCTGCTACTCGACTTTCAAAAGCAGAAATCTTCTCCAACGACTCCTCCGGCACCACCTCCATCCAACTCACCTCCGCGCTGGAGTTCGCCGTATAAAATGCCGCCGTACTCGCCAGCAAAGCTTGATTCACAGCGGAATCTTGGGTCACCCGCTCCAACACTAAATAGAAAGAGCTGGAAACGAGAATGCTGATGAGGAATAAGATAAATGGCATTGAGAAATGTAAAACGAATAACGAAAAACGTATAAATCATTTTTTTGATTTTATAAGAATGGAAGCCATGATCCTGCCAATTTCTTCGTTTTCGTGAACGACAGGTAAAATTCTTTCTGATAAGGCAAGCTTTCGATCCAAAATATACTGAAGCCAAACTCTGCTCTCATTACATTCCTTCAAAGCAATTCCTAAACATTTTCTGAAATCCTTAACAGAAAGTGCAGAATCTGCCTCAACATTATTTGCAGCAACTGATGTCGAACTTCGAACCAACTGTCGAAAAATAATCCTTCCTAAATCACTTCTCGGCAATTGCTCACAAAGTTCAATCACCTCTAGGGACCACAGATAGCATCTTTTCGAAATCTTGTATTCTTTTTGTCCCATAAAGTTTTTTAAAAATTGAATTCCTTATTCGTTATCCGTTATCAGTTATTCGTTAATAAAACTCCCGATACACCCCTTCTGCAAATCAAACGACATCCGACGAAGCTCTCCCTCCCCCCGCTGATATTCCAAAGTTAAAGCACAGTTCTCATCGCAAACCTCTGTCATCTCCCCCAACTCAAAGGTTTCTTCAAGCCGTCCTCCAGAGAATGGCATCTCAACGTTTCCATAAAAGCTTAACTGCGCATACGGCTTAGACCAGGTGAGAAGAACACGCTCTAAGTTTTCTGTCCCAGCATCCGACTTCAAAAACATCTCCTGCAATTCGATCACATCGACCTCCAAATCATGCGGTTCTTGAAAAACAATTTTTCGCTCATCTCCTGTATCAGCTCTTGATTCCACATACCACACCACCGGCTCACCTTTTTGAAGAAACAGGTGGTGCATATCTGGAAGATCATCCACCAAACCCCCTTCTTCAAACCCAAACGAAAGCCCCGCCAAAGCATAGGTATTCACATCCAACACCAACTGCTCCAAGCGATGAAACAACCGGTTCCACTGCAAATCGGCCGAATACTTCACCGTCAACGAAACGGATCCCAACAAAAGCATGCTCAACATCACGATCACCAGAAGCACCTCGATCAACGTGAATCCGCGCACCAAAATGTTGTATTTTGAACTCCGCATTTCGTTATCCGTTATTCGTTATACGTTTTGCGTTTATTCATCAAACGGATGCTCCAGCCTCACCACCTCATTGATCGGCTCCCCACCCGTCACAATGTTATCGATGCAGTACAACTTATCATTCTCACTCCGGGCCGGATCAGCCGCTCCGCTGTATTGGGTGTTTAAGTCAGACGAACCCTGATCTTCGAGCATCGCGCAAATTTTGAAAGAATTTCGATTGGAACCGAACAAATACCCATACAATCTCTCTCCCTCCACTCGATCATTTTGAATCCCCTGGGAAGGGTCGGCGAAGAGGTTGTCCAAATCATCTTCGGTCGAAACCCGAAGCTCTTTAAAGCAGTCCAGGAGTTTCGTTTTTACTTTGCAGTCCTCAACCTGCTTCAATTTCCGAGACTGCACGTCCTCCCCCGGAGGGGCTCCATATTCCCCTATCACGGTATCAAGAAGTCCTTTAATCCTCGTCACATCATTCCTCCTCTCTGTATCCCGCGCCTTCGCAATCTGACTCGAATACACTGCCAAACTCCCAATCGTCAAAATGGCAATAATCACAATCGCGATCAACACTTCGGCCAGCGAAAACCCTCGTAATGGCTTCCGGAGAAACGGTTGATGAAAAGCTCTCATGGGAAAAAGTTAGAAATTAGAAAATGAGAAATTGAAACATTGATTGAAAATTGGAAATTGATAATTGAAAATTAAACCAAGAATAACTGAACATTGGTGAAGATTTGATGAAAGTTCGTCAACACGTCCCCCGCAGCTATCGCCGTCGGATCCTCCATCACCTTCAACAAGGTCATCGCGAGAGACCCGATCATAAAAATGATCAGCAAATAGGTAAAAAGCGAAATGCCTCCGCCAATAATTTTGATTCCCAAACTCATCCTATTTTGCAGCTGAAAGTCGTAGGTCAAATACGCTTCGTTCAGCATCTCTCCTAAATTCCCACCTTTGGAACCGAGCGTCATCGCCTGAGCCACGCTGTCCAAAAGATATCCCTGCGGCACTTCAACAAACAAACCGGAAGCGACCAGCTGCGGATCAAGAGGTTTTAACACCTGATCCAGCTTCCTCCCCCGTTCCAAATTTTTCTCGATTGCCTCGTACACCGAACGAAAACACAGATTCCTCGTTTGTTCGATCACAATCCGAATCGCCTGCATGAGCGGAACCCCCTTGCTGACCAAATTTCCCATCATGTAAAGAAAATCTCGGGTGTGGATCATCCGCAGCAACTCGCCGAGAACAGGGATTTTTAAGAGCACATGCTGAACAAAAAACCGAAAAGTCGTTTGCAGCTTGTAGACCGTCAGGATGAAACCAATAATGCCCCCACCCGTGACCAGAAGAACCAGTCCATAATTCGTAAACACAAATGAAATCCACACCATCACCCGCATCCCCAGAGGAAGCGTCAGCTTTTCGCCAAAGAGCTTCATAAACTGCGGCACCACAAAGGTGACGATCACCACAAAAGCGACTAACACCACCGCCAGCACAATGAATTTCCCCGAAAGCACCTTCAGCAAAGCTCCTTTTTGCTGCAACATCTTGTCCTTGCCTTCGGCATATTCGACGATGTTCTGCCCTACACACCCCGTCTTTTGCCCAGCGATGAGGATGCTAAAAAATTCTTCATCAAAATAATCGGCCGCTTCGCGAAATAACTCCACATAATCTTTATATCCTTTTTGAGTTTTCTTCTGAAGAATCTGAAGGAGCTTGATCACGTCCTTCTCTTTTTCATCAGCCAGCAAAAAATCAAACACCCGTTCCATCTGATAGCCTCGATTGATCATCTTCCCCAAAGTCCGAAGCAGCCGAATGCGATTCTCCGCCTTGATCCTCTGCCCCATTTCTATCCCTTGCAGCTTTTTCCACAACCCGGTCTCCTCCTCTTCCAGAATTTTCTTAATCGTATACCCCTCCTGATGAAGGTGAACACGAATCAACTCCTCCGTTTGGCCTTTGAGCCGAAGCAAGAGTTCCTCTCCCGAGGAAGTGAAGACGGTGGCTAAGAAGGTTCTCATATTTTTTTGTTGTCATTTCGACCGGAATAGAAGGCATGCGGAGGTGGATGAAGCGGAGAAATCTTTCTCATCAAGACTGGTAAGGGATTCCTCCACTCCATCACGAGTACGTGATTCCGGTCGGAATGGGAAATAATTAATCAGGGAAGAAAATTTTTTCCTCCCTCCCAAACTCCCGACTGCTCGGCTTTTTCAGGACGGCATCCGAAAACGGCTCCATCTCAGCCAAGCGTTCGTTCAACTCCTGCAATTCATCCTCCGCCACTTGAATGAACTTGGTCGGGGTTCCATTCCCCGCCGCGGCTCGAATCCCCTCTTCATCCAAGTTGAAAAAGGAGTAGGCTTGCCATCCAATGAGCATAAAGGCGAGTGTGAGAGCAGCGTAACGGAGGTAGAGCATGATGAGAGGGTAAAAGATGGTTGAAGGTATATTGTATTTTTCCCATTCCGACTGGAACTGAGGGGTTCATGGAAGGGGTGAAGTGGAGGAATCCCTCGCCCTAGCCCTTCCAAGGGATTCCTCCATTACGTCTACCACCTGGGCCTCCTCGACTTCAGTCGGAATGGGAAAATGGCTCCTCAGAACTTCGGTAAATTATAAGCCCAAAAAACCACGTCCACCGACACATTCCCGAGCGCATCCTGACGAAAATTATCCAGCGAGCGCACATCAAGGATCCTAAGGCTCCTGCGAAGAGAAGCGAGAAAGCTCGTCACGCCTTCATAAGTCCCCGTGAGCGACACCGGATACTGATACATCTCCAGATCCGCCAGTTCTTCATTGCTGACGTCCGAAGGAGAGACCAACCGCCAAGAAATGGTTTCCGGCATTTCGAGATAGGTTTGTTTTCGAATGTCATTCACCTGAGACTCGACGAAGCTCATCACCTGTTCATTCCAGGGCTCAAAAGGAACCGCTTGCTCGATCACCGCCTGCTCTTTTTTGATCGTGTCAATGCGCTTTGAGAGTTGCTCCAACGATTCCAGGTTCGCTTGAAGGGATTTTTTCTCATTCATCAATCGGTACTGCTCCCGCCAGGAAATCTCGTGATCGGTGATCAGATTCCCAGTTGAGAGATAGCTGAAGACAACGCTTGCCAAGAGCAACAACAGCGAGACGTAGTAAAAAATTTCAGCCCCCGACACCTGTTTTTTTTCGATCACGCTCTCGCCTGACCCGTGAATCACCATCACGTCCTCCACCTTTTTGAACCGAAAGAATTGTTTCAGCTTTTCCATAGAATAAATTAAGACTCCTCCTCTTCCAGCTCTCGTTGCTCCTGAAGGAAGAAATAGTATTCCGGATTGATCTGCGCCTGCACGACGAAGGTAAAGGTCGCCGGCACGCTTCGCAGCACCTCAGGAAGCTCCTCTCCCGTACCGGTGATCTGACTCATCCCCACACTGGAAACATCCACCCCTACCAACAATCCCGGCATCTCTTCAGCTCCTTCAGCCGACGCCAAAGCCCTCCGCTGCTGCTCCGGAGCCAAGCCCATGCGCAGCGCCGTGATCTGCTGCGCCGCCGACAAATAGCTGGTCGTTTGCACCAAAAAACTCAGCTGACCCGAGCGGCTGATGCTGAGATTCGAAACCACCACCTTGTTTCCCAACAGTTTCTTTAGCTTCTCAAAAAAATCCAGATAATCGAGGATCATCACCGGCTCTGCGTTGTCATCGTCGAGCTCTCCTGAAAAAACCTCATCACGAGCCGTCAAAATCGACGTCAACGCTGAAACCCCATCAGAATACTTCGAAAACAAATCTCTCAATTCATTTTTCAAATACGATTCCTGCTCTTCCTGAAGTTTTTTAATCGTCTTTTTTTCCTGATCAATCCCCTCCCGTATCTCCGCCAATGAGAAAAACCGCAAATAGCTATCGAAACCCACCAGTACCAAACTCAAACTCAGAAAAATACCCCCGAACACCCACCACGTCTGATTTTTTCGTCCTTCTGCACTCATCGCAAATTACTAAAAGAATAATTTCGAAGCGTAAAAGCCGCCTCATAAGAAACCCTCGGATTCTCCCAAAACGAATACACCCGGCCCTCATCCTCCACCGGCCGCTGATACCTGGAGGCAACCCGAACCTTCACCATCGGCTGAAGCGCCCGTACATCCTGAAGACGATCAGCGGCAACCGATTTCGCGTCCGTCGGATATTCCAAAGAAAAATCAGTAATGTAGGTTTTCTGACTGTTCAGAAAAATTTCCTCCCCATCCTTTCGCAACACCAGCTGTGATCGCTCCTCAGAACTTTCGCTCGCCGCTTCCCAATCCAACTCTACGGAAACTCTCTTGCTCGGCGTCTCAAATTTGTCGGTAAACAGAGAAAGTTTCTCTTCCGAACTATCAGCATAATCAATCGCCACCGCTTCGCGGATCACCGAAGCCAGCACATGATTGACCATGGCAAAGGTTTCCTGACGGATCTGCTGGTGCCGAGTCATAAAGGTGGAATAGATCATCACTTCTCTGATAAAAGCGGCGATAAAAAGAACCAAGAAACTGCTGAGCGTTATCCCAATCACCACATCGATCACGGTGTAACCAGGGAAGAATTTTTTTCTCTCCCTCACCGACCCCCAACCCCTTACAAGGGGAGAAATACAGCCACTCCAGAGAAAAATTTTTTTAGGATCGGAGATCATTTGTAATTATTAGGTCTGACGAAAGAAAGACTTCCCCTTGTAAGCATGCCCTGAGCCTGCCGAACGGGGGGCTAGGGGTGACACTCGCCTAAAGCGCAAACCCCGCCCCCACCTGATCCCCAAACACCGCCTGCAACCGCACCTGCTCCCCAAATCCTTCTCCCCAAGACACCAACACCGATACCTTTTTTACCTCCTCTTCCAACTCCTCAACCGTAATCTTCCGTTCCAACCGAGTGTAAAAACCATCCAGATCATCTTCATTGTCATACAACCGAACCATCATCGGGTCTTCATCCGCAGGAAGAAAATCATCCGAAACGGGAACAAGATTCAGATCCGAAAGATTGTCCGAAGCCACCAGTTGATAATTCCCGGAAGTCTTTCCTCCTAAGAACAGCTCCCAGCTCTCGATGTAATTCTGCTGCATCCGCGTCCTCTTCATCGCCTCAAACTGCTCCAAAGTCTCAGCCGCAAAAAGCAACGCCCGTTCCCGATTCACGATGTCATGATAGCTCTGAAACACCGCCAGCTTGGCGCCGTACGAAGCAAAGATCACCAAACTCGTGGCCACCATCATCACCATCACCTCCAGGGTCGTCATGCCACGCAAAAAGCTTCTCATAGAAATGAGGCCATAAAAATTTTTTTCATCCTAACTTTCTTCACTTCCTTGTCAACGCAACCTCATCATTTTTTGATCACATCCTTCATCAAATCTTCACATAAATGAATTTCCTAGAAAGCTAAAAAGCTAACGAAGCTAACACCTGCTCCATCACCCCCACCGGCACCTCCTCTCTCCCCGTAAAAATCTTCGCCTGCTCTACCGCCTGCCATAAAAACATCCGATCCCCCGTAATAATCTTCGCCCCAGCATCCTGAGACTTCTTCAAAAAGGGCGTAATTCTCGGACTATACACAATATCAAAATACACTCGATCCGATCGATACCACCGATCATCTTCCAGCAACAACCTCCCGTCCCCCATCCCAACCGGAGTGGTATTAACGATTAATTCGAAATTGTCATCAGGGTTCAAGGAATCATACGAGACCGTCCCATCTTTGTCACTTCGTGAAGCAATAGTGACCTTACATTCTAAGTCTTTCAGTGCCGCCATAACCGCCTGAGCCGCTCCTCCAGATCCCAATACAAGCGCTGATGTCAAAGGAGGATCATTTTGAGAATGAGATTCATTCAAAGCGGCAAGAAATCCTGCGTAATCGGTATTCGTTGCCACCACATCGCGGTAGTTATCCTCGGGCCACACCGTATTGACAGCCCCTACACTTTCACCAATATCTAGGACAACATCAACATATTTCATCACCTCCTGCTTGTAAGGAATCGTCACTGAAAACCCTTCCCATTTCCCCTGCCGCATTTCCTGAATCGCATCTTTCAGTTTCTCAGGAGAGCAGTCGTAAAATTGATAGACATGATCTTTCAAACCCATAGCTTGAAACACCGCATTGTGCAGCTTTGGCGAGAGCGAGTGAGCCACCGGATGCCCTAAGATAGCAAAAACTTTCATAAACAATAATAACGGATCTCTTGTTTTTACTTTTTACCTTTCACTTTTTCCTTTTTATAACTAATCACTAATTCTACTCTATCACCGCATAAAATCGAAGCCCAGAAACGTATTTTGAGTATACTGAAAATGTTTTTATGAAACATGGATTTTGTATCGATCCTCCTAACGCTCTTTTTCTTCCCCTTTGGATTTTTCACCCTCTTCAAAGGAGCAGAGTTTTTAGTGGAAGGCGCCTCAGCCATGGCGAAGAAACTGAACGCTTCGGATATCCTCATCGGTCTCACCATCGTCGCCCTGGGGACTTCTCTTCCAGAGCTCTTCATCAACCTCCTCGCGAATCTCGAAGGAGCCTCTGACCTCGCCGTGGGAAACATCATCGGCAGCAACATGACCACCATCCTTTTGGTGCTGGGAATTTGCTCTGTCCTCTACCCTCTTTCGGTGACGAAAGAAACAGTATTTCGAGAAATCCCCCTCCTCTTCGCGATCACCATCATCCTTTTCCTTCTGGGAAATGATCAGTACTTCAACGGCTACACCGAGGCGATCATCGGCCGGCGAGACGGGATGATCCTCATAGCCCTGTTCATTTTTTCTATTTACTACACCTTTGTCTTCAACAAAGCCAAGGAAGTCATTGCCCAGATTGGTGAAGAAAAAATATCAGAAGACGAACAAAAACTTCGCAGTATGAGCGTGACCAAATGCCTCAGCTATATCTTGATCGGATGCTTAACCCTCCCCATCGGGGCCCAAATGGTCGTGCAGGGATCTCTCACCGTCGCGAACTTTATCGGGCTCAGTGAACACTTCGTAGGACTCACTATCGTAGCGCTCGGCACGACCACGCCCGAACTCATCACCTCCATCGTCGCTACCAAAAAAGGAAACTTCGACCTCGCCATCGGCAATATCGTCGGCTCCAATCTGCTCAATATCCTCTTCATCCTGGGAATCTCAGCGATAGTCCGCCCGATCCAGTTCAACACCACCCTCAATGCCGACCTTGGCTTTTACTTTGGAGCGGTCACCCTGCTCTTCCTTTTCTTGGCCGTGAAAAACCATGAAGACAGCTGGTGGCGATTCATCATCCGCCGCGAACAACACGTCCTCTCAAAAACAGAAGGGATCGTTTTCATCTTGTACTACCTCTGCTTCATCGGGTTTCTCCTTTGGAGGGAATAACGGGATAAGAGATCACAATGAAAGATGAACTGAGTACCTCCTTGATGCCAAAAAATAAAAAGTGTTACACTAAAAGCACACCTAAATGTGGATATGCCCACTTCAAAACGAGGCTTAAATTTATCGCTTCCCACAAATGTTGAGATCTCTCTTTTCAAAATTTCCAAGAACGAAAAAGTTCCCATGGCCACCAAAGCTTTACAGCTTTTAGAAGAAGCTCTTGAAAATCACGAAGACCAATATTTTGACGAACTAGCTACCCAACGCGCAACAAAAGGAAAAAACATCTGACCCATAAACAAGCATGGAAATAGCCTTTGAAATCCTCTATAAGGAAAAAGTGGTCATCAGCGTTATCCAACATCGATCCAAAGCTTATGAGATCGCAAGCAAGAGACACACATAGAAGTCATCACTTCAGAATCCTCCTCACCTTCCTCACCCCCCACCACACCATTACCCCCTCCCCCACAATCGCTCCAAGCAAAATGAGCAGGAGTTTGAGCTGAACACCGTCGACCAATAACGAACTGAGAAATACCAGCAGCGCCATGCTCAACGCCAAACACTCCCGCTTCAAAATCCACAGATCCTTATCGAGCGCGAACAAGGTGATCAAAATAAAATCATACCCGTAAGAAATCGCGGCTAACAACAGCATCATCGGCAGCACAAACCAAAACTCCGGCAGGAAGTATTTTTTGTGAGTCAAGAGTTCGATCATGAACGGCCCAAACCACGAACCAATTGCCACCAGTAACACTCCAGTCACCAAAAGCAACCACCCCACTCGTTGATACAAAACCTTCACCTTCCCCCAGTGCTGACCATCGATGTATTCCCGAAGTCCAGGCAACACCGAGAACATCAAAAAAGTGGAGAACAAACTGAATACCTGCGCGATGCGAAACGAAATATTAAAGGTCGCGAACTGCGCTCCTGATAAAATCCGGTGAGCAAAATAATCCGGCAAAAATCGGAAGTAGAGATTATTCAAAATGTTGATAATCCCAAACGGAATACTGACCTTCAAAATTTCCCACATGAATGTCCGATCAATACTCCATTGCCAGTCAATCGTTCGCACCACGAAGAATACACTCAAGAACGCGGTAAAGATCGACCCTGACACAGAAGCTGCCAACAAAAACGGAATATCCGTCGCCGAATACTGCGTGATCAAAAAATAGATCATCCCCGTCGACACCATTTTCCCAAGCACCAGCGCCAAGGTCGCCCTCCCCATCCGATAATTCGCCTGCAGCGCACCATCACAAACACTGGTAATATAATCAAAAAACAAGGTCCCAAAAAACAGCACACTTCCAAAAACAAACACCGAATCACTACCTTGAAAAAGAAGAAACAAAACCCCGCTCAAGAAGAAAAGCCCAGCCGTCACAAGCCGAAGCACCAGCGCGTTCAAAAAGACCTTCCCATCCTTCGGAGCGTCCGCCATCTTCCGCACCACATTCGCGAAGATTCCCAGGTTCGCCGCGACAGAAAAAAACAGCGCATACTCCGTAATCGCCGCATACGTCCCATATCCTTCTTCGCTGAGAAAATTCGAAATCAACTTGATCGTCACCATCGCCAACCCCATCTGCACGATCTTCCCAACATACTGAACAATCGTTGAAAACGCGATTTTTCTATTGAGGACGGAAAGGGTTGGGTTTGGGATCATGTTTTCTTTGTCATTTCGACCGAAGCCTGTACTCAGGCGTAGTGGAGAAATCTCTCGGCTGTACAGACTCCAGATTTCTCCACTACGTCCCACCCCACTCACCCTCCACTCCGGTCGAAATGACAAAAGGGATGGGAATGGGAAAAATAACTCTCTTATGAGAGAGGTAATCACATCGGCGGCAAGACCTCCAACAACACCCTCTCCCCCCGACTCATCGGCTCCGCATAATCATGAAACGCCTCATCAATAATCTCCCACGAATATACATAGTCCTCTCCTCTCCGCGTCCCCACATCATGCGTAATAATCCCATTCTCTTTGGTATACCCCTTCACCGGCACCACATGATACACCGGCCCGCCATTCTTAAAGTAAGGATTCTTCAAAGCCTTCCCATCCAGAGGAATAATAATGAAATGCCCCTTCGCCAAAATGCGTTTGATATCCTCCAAACTCGGATCTTTGTGCACCACGGTTTTTAAGCCTAAAATTTCATCCAACATTCTCGCCGTTTGCTCCATGGTCGTGTGCCAATAATCTCCAAAAACTCTGTTCTGCCAATCGACCATTTTCAAAATCTGATCGTTGAACTGAGCCGCCGTCCAGTTGTGATTGAAATACTTGTTGGCGACTAAGAGAATGCTCGCCTCCTCACAAGCCTCCTGCCAGGGATAGTCCCAGTTGGCAAACGGAGCTTGCGTATAAAACGGCATGTCCAAATTCAGCTCAATCGGCAAAGGCTGTTCGACGGGCTTCATTTCTTCAACCGAACCATTCGCTGAAACCTCCGGCATTTCATTCCGAGCCAAGCCACGATAGTCAACCGCTACCGGCACGGGCTCCTTTTTGTACTTTTGATAGCGGTAGGTGAAATATCCACCACTCGCTACCAAGGAAACTGCGATCAATGAAACAAGAAGTTTTTTCATAGTAGTTTCATTGTATCACTGACCGATCTTACAATCTGCTCTTTTTCAACTGCTCAATGATCTTCTTATTCGCCGGCAAAAACTCCTTCACTCTTTTTGCCATTTCTTCCTGATCCAACCACATCACCTCCTGCCCTTCCATTCCTCTTAAATCTTCATCTCCCTCCTTATTCCCAATCTCCCCCGTCAAAATCCTGCACCGATGAAACGAAAGCACTTGCTTCTTCTCATGCTGAACAATTTTTTCAAAAGGTGGACGAACTGATATTTCGATACCAAGCTCTTCACGAAATTCCCTCTGCAGGCCCCTCCTCTCGTCCTCCCCCACCTCCACCTTCCCTCCAGGAAACTCAAGCAAGCCAGGATAGGTCTGATCTGCCTTTCGGCGTGAGACAAGGATTTTCTTGCCCTGAATCAAAATCCCCACCACCACTTTTTTATAACCCCTTAAAGACCTATGGCTTCTTTTTGAGTTTTGGACTTGAGACTTTGGATTTTTTGCGAAAGCGCACGCTTTCGCCAGTGGACACTCCCCACACTTCGGCCTCGCCGCCCCACACACCTTCGACCCAAAATCCATCAACACCTGGTTCAAATTGAAATCGTTTGGATAATGCTCATCAAACCAATCGAGATTTTTCATAATCCACTTCCCACTATCCCCTCTATCCCCACTAACCGCACCTTTCCCAAAATAGCGCATCAAGATGCGCGTAACATTCGTATCCGGAGCCAACACCCTCTGCTTGTACGCAAACGAAGCCACCGCCCTCGCCGTATAAGGCCCAATCCCAGGCAACTTTTCCAACTCAGAAATTCCCGTCGGGAATTCCGCATTCTTTTTACGTTTTGAGTTTTTCGTTTTACGTTGCATCTCGACCACCGCCCTCGCCGTCTCCAGCATTCTTCTTAATCGTCCATAAAACCCCAGCCCCTTAAAATACGGCAACGCCTCCTCAAAACTCGCCTTCGCCAAATCCTCCACCGTCGGAAACCGAGATGTAAATCGAAGAAAAAATTCCACCACTCGATCCGCCTGGGTTTGTTGAAGAAACACTTCACTCACCCACACGAGATAAGCATTATCGATGTCCTTCCAAGGAAGTTTTCTATGTTTCGGCTGATACCACTTCTGCAAAGCGCCAAGAAAGAATTTCCAATCCACCTCATCAATGAAATGTTCTTTCTTCTTCATAAAAAATCTAAATCGACCCAAAAATAAGTGGTTTTCGGAGGGTGAGCAAGGTGAATAAATAAACAGCACCCCATTGGGGTTTGGGGGAAAAACAGCGTCTGAGTCCTTATCGTAGCAGCGAAGCTCCAAGACGCTCTTTGCCCGACCGAATATGTCCAAAGGACATCACTTCGGACGAGGCCCCAATGGTTTTTGTTTCTTTTTGCCATCAAAAAGAAAAAGCCTAGCGCAGCGATACAACATCCAACCAATCCTAAAACACCTCCGCCAACAAACACCGCATACTCCCCCCACTCTTCTCCAACTCCGACAACTCCACCTGATGCAACAAAAACCCAAACTCACTCAAACGCTTCTTCTGTTCACCCGTCCAAGCCTGAAATCCCCGACTGGAAACCACCACATCCTCCCCTGACACCGCCAACACATTCCCAGCAAACTCATCCATCTGCTGTTTTGAAAGAACAATATGCTGAGGATAAAAATCCAGGATCGCCTGAGCATCTTCAGGATTCACAAACATCTCGGGACAGATCACACACACTCTCCCCGCCAAGATCGAAAGCCCCACATTAGTGTGATAAATAGTGATGGGGAATACATACACCGCTGAAAGACCGAACACCTGCTGCAAGACTTCAGCTCCTTTCAAAGTGCATCGATTCGACAACCCACAAAACCCAATATTCCGCAAATGATCGATCACCAACACCCCCGTCAACTCCGCCGCCTCATCGGCAAAATCACTCACCTTCACCACCTCATACCCCCGATCAAGAAACCATCGAATCACATCCGGTCGATCGGCCTCCGCCTTGCGCACAGGATTAAACATATTCCCAACGATCAGCCGCCGATTCCGATCAGTCCCAAACACATTATTACAAAAAGTATCATGAGCGTTCATCCCCGGAAACACCTGCACCTGCTTCCCCAGTCGTTGAAGAAGATCCACGACCTGCGTATGTTGTTGCGTTAACAACTCCTGATCCTTCCCGGAACCCAAATCAGCAAAGGCATTGTCATCACAGCCTCTCACATCAAACCGATCCGGACGAATGAGTAAAAACCGCTCAGCGGTAACAGGGCGATCTTCCAACAAAGGAAACTGCTGAACCCGAAAATCCTGAGCCGTAGTGACGAGCATGACCGAGATGTGAAGTGATTCCTTTTTATCACAACTCTTCCATTCACCAAACACCCCCTCCAATCCCCGCACTCCGAACACCTAACTACCAACCCCAATCTTCGAACCTCTCACCCCGAACCGCCCTCTGCCTCAACACCGCATCCGCCAACACCACCGCCGCCATCGCCTCCACGATCACCACCGCCCGCGGCACCACACAAGGATCATGACGCCCGTACATTTTCAGCGTGTGCTTTTTCCCCTGCTTCGTCAGCGTCTGCTGATCCTGAAACACCGTCGCCACCGGCTTGAAGCAAACTCGAAACACAATCGGCATCCCATTGGAAATCCCACCCTGAATACCGCCTGAATGGTTTGTTGTAGTTTTAATTTTCATGGACTCTCCCAATTTTGAATTTTGAATTTCGAATTTTGAATTTCGTTTTACGTTTTTCGTTTTACGTTTTTCGTTTTGAATTTCAAAAGCATCATTATGCTCACTCCCAAACATCCCGAGCGAAGAAAACCCACTCCCAAACTCCACCCCCATCGTGGCCGGCAAACTCATCATCGCGTGCGCCAAAGTCGCTTTCAGCTTATCAAACACCGGCTCCCCTAAACCAACTGGCACATTCTTCACCACACACTCCACCACCCCACCGACCGTGTCACCTTTTTTCTGCACTTCTTTTATATGTTCAATCATCTTCTTCGCCCCCCTCGCATCCGGACATCGAACCTCATTCGATTCCACTTGTTTGAAAGTCACCTTGTCCGGATCAATATCTGCAACAACATTTCCAACTTGCTTAACATAAGCAACGATATCGATAGGTTTCCCATTGAAAATTGAAAATTGAAAATTGAAAATTTTCTTGGCGACTACACCGCCAAGAACCCTCGCCACCGTCTCCCTCGCACTCGCCCTGCCTCCCCCGCGATGGTCCCGGATCCCATACTTTTTTTCATAAGTAAAGTCCGCGTGACTGGGCCGATAGGTATTTTTCAACAGATCATAATGTTCCGACTTCGCATTGCTATTCCGAACCATCAAAGCAATCGGCGTCCCCAACGTTCTCCCTTCAAAAACTCCAGATAATATCTCCACCTGATCATCTTCTTTTCTGGGTGAAACAATCGAACTCTGCCCAGTTTTTCGTCGATCCAAATCTTTCTTAAAGTCCTTCACACTCAACTCCAACCCCGCCGGACATCCATCGATCACCACCCCCACTGCAGCCCCATGAGACTCCCCAAAGGTGCTGATCCGAAACGTATGCCCAAAAGTATTCATATAAATGACAAATCAAAAACATTCTACAACCTATCATCTACAACCTCCAACTCCGAACTCCGAACTACGAACTACGAACTACGAACTCCCAACTACGAACTGCGAACTAATGTTTGACAGATAAAAAAGCCTCTGATAGCATCTGGCAGCTCATTGTACCCTTTAAGCTTCTCATTATGGCAGATAATGTATTCGTACGCGATAAAGTCCACGTGAACGTCGGTACGATCGGTCACGTTGACCATGGTAAAACAACCTTAACCGCTGCGATCACCACTGTAGCCGCTGCTATGGGTGGAGCTACCGCAAAGAGCTTTGATCAAATCGACAACGCTCCCGAAGAACGAGAACGTGGTATTACGATCTCTACCTCTCACGTAGAATACAGCACCGCGAACCGTCACTACGCTCACGTAGACTGTCCAGGTCACGCGGATTACGTAAAGAACATGATTACAGGTGCTGCTCAGATGGATGCAGCGATCCTCGTTTGCTCTGCTGCAGATGGTCCAATGCCTCAAACCCGAGAACACATTCTTTTGGCTCGTCAGGTAAACGTTCCTTATATCGTTGTCTTCTTGAACAAAGTTGACATGGTGGACGACCCAGAATTGATCGACCTCGTAGAAATGGAAATCCGAGAACTCCTCAACAAGTATGAATTCCCTGGAGATGATACTCCGATCATCCGAGGATCTGGTCTCAAAGCTCTTGAAAACCCAACCGGCCCAGAAGCTGACCCAGTGAAGAAACTCCTCGAAACCCTCGACAGCTACGTACCAGATCCAGTTCGTGAACTCGACAAGCCATTCCTGATGCCAGTAGAAGACGTCTTCTCCATCAAGGGTCGTGGTACTGTTGCTACCGGGCGTGTAGAACAAGGGATCGTGAAGGTCAACGAAGAAGTTGAAATCGTCGGAATCCGAGACACTCGAAAAGTCGTGGTGACCGGAGTGGAAATGTTCAAGAAGCTTCTCGACCAAGGACAAGCGGGTGACAACGTCGGTCTCCTCCTCCGAGGAATCGAACGTGAAGACATCGAACGTGGAATGGTTCTTGCTAAGCCAGGTTCTATCACTCCTCATACCGAATTCGAAGGAGAAATCTACGTCTTGACGAAAGAAGAAGGTGGACGACACACTCCATTCTTCAAGGGATACAAGCCTCAGTTCTACATCCGTACGACGGACGTAACCGGGGAAGTACACCTCCCAGAAGGAACCGAAATGGTGATGCCAGGTGACAACCTCAAAGTAGTGGTAAGACTCGGCGTACCAGTAGCGGTCAACGAAGGAACCCGTTTCGCGATCCGTGAAGGAGGACGAACCGTAGGTGCTGGAGTGGTGACCAAAATCATGAAATAACCAACAAAGACAAACGAGAACAACGTACTCTCTCAAACTTTAAAACCGCACTCGACCAAGTGCGGTTTTTGTTTGCATTTCTGCATTCTTTTACCTACAATACCCCTGCTCTATCAGCTGCTCTTAGCCCTAGAGACTCCTCACTCGAGGAAATAATTCGCCCGAAAAATGTTTGAATGAACCTTCAAACGACGGCGAACGCCGTCGTTTTTTATTTTTCGCTTTCGAAGCTCATGAAGCTAACGAAGCTATCTCCTAACCCCTCTCCCTATGGCAACCGCCAAGAAACCCGCAGCAAAAAAAGAAACTGCTGAAAAAGCTCCAAAGAAAGCTCCAGCAAAAAAAGTGGCCGCTCCAAAAAAGGAATCTGTTCTGGCTCCAGAAAAGGGCAAGAAGGAAACCAAGAAAGCCACCAGCGACAAGCAAAAGATCCGGGTGATTATCCGGGCCTTTGACCACAAAATCGTCGATGAAAGCTCAAAGACCATCATCGATACTGCTGAACGAACCGGATCTCTCGTCACCGGACCTATCCCTCTCCCGACGAAGATCGAGCGAGTAACGGTGAACCGATCCACCTTCGTCAACAAAGACGCTCGTGAACAATTCGAAATCCGAACCCACAAGCGACTGATCGATATCACTGATTACACCACCACCACGATCGAGTCATTGTCCAGTCTCAATCTCCCTGCGGGAGTAGATGTGGAAATCAAGATGATGTAGGAACAAGAGTTACATGCCCAACAGACCCTAAAGCGCGGACAACCTCCGCGCTTTTTTTTATTCCTCCCCATACCCCGCCTCACGATCCTCCCGAATAGACCTCAATGAGAAAACACGCACAAAGTGGTGATCCGTCACTTGATCAACCGCGCGAATCAAAAAAAGAATCTCCACGGACGTCTTGCCATATCTCTGCACCGCTTCTTCATAGGTCGCAGGCTGCCAAGTCTCAAGCGCGCGAGCAGCCTCTTGAAATTCAAGTGCTGAAAACGAAAGGGTCCCTCCAGGAGATTTCCTGAGAGCGTTCGCCACAATACGGATCCGCCGCAGCTTCTTCGATGGGGAAAAAAACAAAGCAAAGAAAAAAAAGACCAAGGCGAAAGCAGTGAGCTGGAGGAGCCCCGGCGAAAAAAGAGAAGGCTTCACAAAAACCAAGGAAAGCAGCACTGGACCGACCAAAAGACTCAATACATATCCTCCAAAAGGAAGAAATTCTCGACGCCAAAGATGGCGCTGCAGATGCTCTATTTCCTGATGTAAAAAAGCATCGAGAGTCATGATTTATCGTTTTGAAAATCGCTCATTGACGATCCCCCAGTTCACATTCTTCACAAAGGCATCCATATACTGGGCCTTCTTTGTTCCATAATCGATCATAAAAGCATGTTCCCAACAATCCAGAGCGAGAATAATTTCCTGATCCACTGGGAGTCCCACATGGTGCTCAAAAACAATGTGATTCTGCACTCGTCCGTCTCTCTTGTTGCGACAAGTCAAAACCCATCCAAGCACTGATGAACCGGAAGCTTTTAAATCGGCCAAATATTCGTCGACCGAACCAAAAGCGTCAATGATCGCCTTGCTCAACTCATCGCTCATTTCACCTCCATCCTTCGCAAGATTTTCAAAGTACGTCTGGTGCAAATAAGTCCCATTGTAGGGAACGACATACCGTCGCTTCAATTCACTAAACTCACCAAACGAATAATTCGCCAAACCCTTATCAGTCTTCGGCAGCTTTTCTTCGATCTCATTCAATTTCTTCACATATCCCTCGTACAAACCAAAATGAGCCTGGAGTTGCGCATCACTGATCCCATCGAGATTGCCGAGCAAATGCGTAAAATCTTTTACCTGGTGAACCATAATTCGTGTTTAAGAATACAAAATCTTACTCTCAGCATAACGAAGAAAAGAAGCTGTGGCAACGAAGCCACGCTCCAAAAAGAGGACACTGAGAAAACCAGTAACCTCCCGGATAGTGACAAAAGTCCTGTCCTTCAGTAGGTTGAAATCACTATTTCCATTATAAACCTCATGGAACCGAGCTTTCTCCAACAACTCCATTGGCGCTTCGCCACCAAAGCCTTTGATTCCGAAAAAACGGTAAACGAAGAAGACCTAAAAAAAATCTTGGAAGCGATCCAAATGAGTCCGAGTTCCTTTGGCCTGCAACCGTATCACATCCATGTCATCCACGACAAAACCATCCAACAAGAGCTGAGGACCCACTCCTGGAACCAACCACAAGTAACGGACGCATCCCATTATTTAGTCTTTTCCAGCAGGAGCGACATCATGAATCGGATAAACCAACTCATGGAAATCCTCACGGAGGGCAACGAAGTGAAACGAAACGAATTAAAAGCCTATGAAGGCATGATGCGAGGCTTTGCCGAAGAACGTGATCCAAGCTGGATCAAAACCTGGGGAGAACGTCAGGCGTATATCGCGCTGGGATTTGCTATGGCGGCCTGTGCTGAACTAGGGATCGATTCGTGTCCCATGGAAGGATTCGACCCGACAGCCTACGATAGCATTCTCAAACTCCCCTCTCATATGAAATCCGTGGTGGCACTCGCCATCGGCTATCGAAAAGAGGGACCCCATCGCGCAAAAGCCAGATTCTCAACAGAGGATCTCTTCTCAAGCCTTTAAACCGGGGCACGAAACTCCCACCTAGTATGGAAATTGATAGCCACCATAGTTGACCCCTGGATTGTAAGGCGTGTGAAAATAGAAGTTAAAATCGATCAAGTCGCCCCCTAAAACCCCGCTGTAGTATGGAGTCGGTGGATAATAAGGGGTCCTCGGGTATCGTCCGTAAACACCATCATATCCGCCATATCCGCCATACCCACCTCCTCCATATCCCCCATATCCTCCATACCCCCCATATCCCCCGTAGCCACCATATCCAGGATATCCTCCATACCCCCCGTATCCACCCCCATAGCCTCCATAGCCCCCGTATCCGCCGTAACCATAAGGAGTAAAGAATGGAAGGGGGGTTAAATATCGATAGCCAAACCCTTCATAAAAAGAACCGTAATCAAAGGCATTATCCTGATAAAGACTCTGGGCTAAAAGGTCGTTCATACCCCCCGCGCTTGCCAAAACCCGAGGTGCGGAACCTTGAGGATTGTTGGGAACACCGGTAGGTTCTGAAAGCTCCTCCAGCTCATCAAGCGGAAGCCGCTTAATAGCCATGATTTCCCGACAAGACTGGACATACTGAGGATCTATCTGCAGCTGCAAGCGACGCATTTCAGAAAAAACGACCAGCTCACAGAGGTGCAGATAACTTTCGATTCTCAGATAGCTGAAAAAATTCCTGAATGCTTCATTGTGCACGCTATCGATGCTGCTGGTCAGCTCCTGAATTTCCTGAAGTTCCATACGAGTAGAATCATTCAAGACATCGATCAGAGTTCCCGAAGAAGGCCTTTTGAAATCGTATGGGGAACGATCAGGGGCGCTTTCTGAAGGAATGGGAAGCTGCTGTTGCTGCAAAATATTTCGCAGGTATTGGAGATGCTGCTGATTTTCATCGCGTATTTTTTGGAAGAGGAGCTGCTCATCGTCACCTAATTGCTCTGCTTGATCAGAATAATAACGCGTGGAAAGCTCTTCCTGATAATACACCTCATGAACCTTGATCACATCAGGCGAAGTGGACGGATCCTGAGAAGAATCCTCTCCTGCAGCAGGTTGAAGATATGGTGGGGAAGACTGTGAAAAGACATCTGTCACTACAAATCCAAAAAAGAAACAACCTACCACCACCATCATCATGGTCATAAAAAGGTTTCTCTTGCTCATGATTAAAAGTAATCAAATGAATGGTCAATTATAGTCCTTCCAGGCCGACCAAGAAAGAAAACAAACCGTGATTCATATCTCATGTCATCGGGTGCGTGGAAAGAAAGAGTCTGGAGCTTGAAACCGATTATCAGGCGGATAAGGATACGAAGGTCCATTTGGAAAACCTTGGGAGCCATGTGAAGACGGGACATACCATCCCGAAACATCCGGAGAGAGACCAGTACCATTGGTATCCATAAATCCCGGGTCTGTGAACGTTCTCATTTGCAGCTGCTCAGACTGGTTGAGGATCTTGCCCTGCCACTTGTCCATGAGGTGATTTACTTCCCCCGAATAGCCCCCCGCCTGCCCTCCTGGCTGGAAGGGCTGTTGAGGTACCTGGCCAGGAGGAAGGAGAACATAGCCATGCTCAGCTTGCGCCAATGTGACAGAAGCAGTTGCCAAAAAAAAACCAAGGATGAGATACAACGTTTTTCTAAATAAAGAATTGAGGGGTTTCATAGGGAGAAAATAAATCGAATGAATTCCTCATTATAATGCCTCAAAACCCAAAAAGCGAATTTTAAAATCCCGAGCCTTTCAGCTCGGGACTGGAAAAACTTTAGGCGCAAAAGCAACTCCTCGGTGGAAATGGCTGCTGATATGGCATCTGCGGTGGCATCTGAGAAGGAGCAGAAGGATACATCGGTGGAGAAGGACTAAATCCAGGCTGATACCCTCTCTGATACCCACCCCCCATGTCGGGATAAACGGGACCAAACTGCTGAGGAGGATACGGGGATGATGGAAGAGAAGGAGAAAAGGGTTGAGGGGCATAAGAAGGAGCAATCACCGAAGTGGAAGAAGCTGGGGCATCAGGTCGAAGCCGTTCAGGAGCAACGGAAGCTGAATTTGACTGAGAAGGATACTGATAGGAAGATTCTGGATAGATTCTGGTTCCACTTCCATACATCAGATCTTGATCTGATTCCGGTCTCATATTCATCTGCTCAGATCCGTTTAAGACTCTCCCTTGCCATTTGTTCATCATCGCATGAGGATCATATCCATGCTGAAGGCTTTGGTACTGCGCCAATAAGAACCGAAGCGGTGATAAGACCACTTCTTGGGAAACTTCAGATGCTTGCGCAGAGGGAAGCCTGTTCAAAAAGAAAGTGCCGAACAACAAACCCAAGACAAGCCCGCTGAAAGTTTTCATAATGGAAAATGAAATGATAAAGCTTCGGCACAGTATCGAACTCCGAAAGAACCCCCTAAGTGACAATAATCACGACTCTCATCATTCTTCATGTACTTGCGAAAAAAAATGCTTATGAAAAAGAGAAAAAGAATCTGTTACTTTTTTTCGAGCTCCCCCGTAGTATATGTCGGAAGCACACCTCGATCGTTCTATCGCGCGATACACATGTCAAAAACAGCATCCGAACTTGTCCAAAGTTCTCAAAGCGGAAACCCCGAAGCCTTCGGCGAACTGTACGAACAGTATGTTCGGAAGATTTATGATTTTATTTATTACAAAACCCATCATAAAGAAACCGCCGAAGACCTCACCAGCCAGACCTTTTTCAAGGCTCTCGAGAAGATCCACACCTTCAAACCCGATCGCGGCAGCTTCAATACCTGGATCTACCAAATCGCCCGCAACACCGTGACCGATCACTACCGACAGTCTAAAACCACCCTGAACATCGATGACATCTGGGACCTCAGCAACGACGATGACGTCGAGCGTGACGCCGATACCCGCTTGCAGCTCGAAAAAGTCCATCAACACCTGGGGAAACTCAAACCTGAACTACGAGAAATCCTCCTCCTCCGTCTCTGGAACGATCTCCCCTTCAAAGACATCGCCGATATCGTCGGCAAATCCGAAGCCAACTGCAAAATGATCGTCCATCGGGCCCTCGGAAAACTTCAAACCGACCTCCTCATCGCTCTCATCCTTTTATTCAGCCACACATGAAACATCTCGAAAAAATCATCGACGAACTCTGCCAAATGGACCCGACATTGGAAAAAAAACGTCCGGAACTCAAAAAGATGATCGCGAAAATCATCGAAGCCCAACCGGACACCAAATTCGACGAATCCTTCAAAAAAACCCTCTACCGCCAGCTCATGGCCAAAGCTTCCGCAACAGAACACTCACCTGCTTCCCCTTCATTCTTTTCTTCTCTGTTTATGAAACCCCTCCCTTCTCTGCTCGGTGGACTCGTCATGGGCGCTGTCCTCATGTTTGCCACCGTTCAATACCTTCCCCTCTCCCCACCAACTCCTCCTTCACAAGAACTGGCGGAATCGGATTCCTTCGAACAAATCGCCTCCTACGGCCCCAACGATGTCATCATCAATGGCCGTGGTCCCGGCGCCTTCGGACCTCTCAGCATGAGCGTGCGCAGCCAAAGCGGAGGCGGAGGAGGAATGGCCAATCCGGCTTCTATCGCCGACAGCAAAATGTTGATCGCACCGGATATGCCCTACCGCCCGACGCATTATGAATACAACTACACCGGTGAACTCAATCTCCCTGTTGAACCATTGGAAGTACTGAAGCGAGTACGAGGAAAAGAACTTCTTCAAGATCTACCCAATGGCGTTCGACAGCTCGCAGCTGGCTTGATCGATCTCTCTGCTTTTGACAACATCAAGCTCAACTCCCTGGACATGCTCCAAACCAATGCCGACGGTTTCAGCATCAACATCAACTTCTCCGAAGGCACGGTGAATATCTTCAAGCAATACGACTACCGGCCGTACGTGGAATCCCAACAACCTCCAAAGATTTCCCTTCCAACGGATGAAAGCCTCTTCTCCATGGCCAATACTTTCCTCAGCCGATACAACATCAGCCTGGAAAGCTACGGATCACCGGAAATCAACAAGTACTGGGAACAATTCCCTGGAAACGAACTGCCCCAACAAATCACGGTGGTTTACCCGCTCATGATCAACGGCAAAGCCGTCTATGACCAAGGCGGGACCAAATACGGCATCAACCTGAACATCGACCTCGTCGAAAACGAAGTCGTCAGCGTCTGGAACATCCGCAGCAACCAATTCGAGAGCTCGAGCTACCCTGCGATCGCCGACCAGGAAAAAGTCTTGGACATCGCCAAAAAAGGCGGACTCTTCCCCGATTATTACTTCAGCGAAGAAGAGAAAGCCACCATCGCTCTCGAACTCAGCACCCCGGAAGAAGCCTACTTGAATTTCTATAGCTTCAACGAGCAAACCGGCCAAAGCGAAGAAGTCTTGGTACCGTCTCTCATCTTCAGTGTCACGAGCGAACACAAAGACGATCAATTCCCGCCTCGACAGAAAATCGTCGTCCCGCTCTCCAAAGAGATCATCGAAGAAATGGAACAACAAGCCCCAATGCCAGTGGATGTACTCCGCTAGGCATCTCCCAAAAAGAATCTTGAAGGCGAGGATGGATATCCTCGCCTTTTTTAGACGTATTTCACCATATACGTCCCTTCCAGCTCATACCCATGCTTCCGGTAATACTCCCTGGTCCCAATCCCGGCAATCACGGCTATTTTTTTAAATCCATTCTCCTTCGCCATCCTCTCAGCATCCGCCATCAGCCTGCCTCCCCAACCCATGTGCTGTTTTCCACCCTTCGTACCTTCCGTACCGGCAGCCTGCCCTGAGTCTGCCGAACGGGTACCCTTCCCCACTGCCAACTGTTTTCCATACACATGCACCTCTCGAATAATCGCCGCCCCCTCCAACTCTTTCATAAAATGCATTCTTTTTTCATTTTGCATTTTTACTTTTGCATTTGGAATCCTCAGCCTCAACAACGCAATCAACTTCTCCTGCTTCACATCTTCATACGAAAGAAAGACTTCCCTCCCCTCACTGGCCTCATACTCTCGAACCACCAACTCCACATCCTCCATCTTAAATTCCGCACTGCCAATCTCCCGGTACCGAATATCTCGTGCCGGCGTTCCCTCTCGCCTCAACCGTTCCTCAAGAATCTGCCGAATATTGGACACCTTCGTTCCCGATTCGATTTCATCCGCCGGAATATCCCGCGCCACCCGATCGATCCGGCACCACTCCGGCACAGAGCGAAGATTAGCTAAAAGAATCTCCTCAAGGGTTTTGTCATCATAGGACTGATAATCCCCTCTCCGATACTGCACCGCCAACGAAGTGTTCGGGATCACCACACAGGGATAAATCTTCAAATAGTCCGGCTGGTACTCTGGCTCCTGAAACAACTGACCCACCATCTTTTTATCCAGCTCCACCGTGGAACCGGGAAGATTGGGCATCATATGGTAGCCGATCTTGAACCCCGCCTGCTTGAGCAGCTTCGTCGCATCCTTCACGGATTGCAAATCGTGCCCACGTCGCGTCAGCTCTTGAACGGTATCATCCGTGGTCTGCACGCCCATTTCTACTTTCGTAACTCCCAATCGTCTCAATCGTCTTATTTCTCCCACGTCAATATGGTCCGACCGCGTCTCAATATTGATCCCAATACACCTCACCTCAGCCGTCTCATTCTCCCGTATGGCTTCCTCCAGAGTGACCGATCTCTTCAAACTCTTCACCATCAAAGTACTCACTTTATCCGTCCCATACCGACTCTGAATTTTCTTCTTCACCGTCCTTACAACCCTAACCTCCTTCGTACCCTCCGTACCCTCCGTACCCTCCATACCCTCCGTACCGTTCGTACCCTCCGTACTCTCCGTACCGTTCGTACCCTCCGTACCGTTCGTACCCTCCGTACCCTTCCCCCCCCCATATTCATTCATCGCCTGCAAACACCGTTTCACAAACCACGTCTGATACCCCTTCGGATAACTGCTCCATGTCCCCCCCAAAATTCTCAACTCCACCTTAGACACCGAATGGCCCGTCATCTCGAGCGCTTTCAGACGAACATACACCTGGCTATACGGATCAAAGCGCTGGCGAAATCCCCGCTGCGCGGCTGGCTGGCTCGGCAAATAGCTCTTGGGCATGCGCACATCCGTCGGACAGTACGTACACTTTCCCGGACAAGGAAAGGGCTTGGTAATGACGGTCACCGGCGCTACCCCACTCATCGTCCTGACCGTTCTTTTTTGAATCAACGACAAAAAAGCCTCGTTCGGCTCAATTTTCCTTTCCTTCACCAAATCTTCGTACGCCTTCACAAAGTAGAGATTGTGAAACACCCTCCCCCGATGCCGCTTAATGATCGCATTTCGAAACTTCTGAAACTCCGTTCGGTTCTTGAAGGTTCGCTGAACCGCTTCCAGCACAATCGTCCGCGCCAAATCCTGATGGTCCGATACATCGATTTTGCTGAAATCCATAAGGTTTTATGAGACCCCATTCTAGCATATGAATCTCGATTACCAGAGATTAAATGGGCTCTTCGACACTTTTCTCGATCGTACGGAGCATCTGATCAATTCGCCTGCTGAAAACTTTTCTCAGGCTCATTTTTTGAAGGAGTTCTTGCTTTTTCTCAGGTTCATCGATGTGCTCATAACAGACCAACAAATCACACATAGCATCGTCATAATACGTATGGATCTGAGCTATCATGTCTTCCAAACCTCTAGCAGCGTCTTCATAATGGCCATCCATCATTTTCAATCGAGCCTGCCGCAGTAATGCTCCTTTCGTCTTGGAATCAATAAGCGACTCCGTTCGGCTATACTCTCTTTTTGCCAAATCATACTTGCCCTGAACAAAATACAGATCTCCCAAATTCGCATGACCAAGTGAATATTCAGGACTTTCCTGAACGATCGCCTCTCCCATTCTTTCAGCTTCTGCGTAATTCCCTTCCCGCAGAGCCAATTTCATCAAAATGGTACAAGCATAATGATTGCTGGGATTTTTTCTCAACGAAGCTTCAGCTTTCATTTTCGAGGCCTCAAAATCCTCTCGCGCATAAGCTATATGCGCATAAAGAGCGTGGACCTGATCATGATCAGGGAACACCGATTCCACCTTTCGAGTGGCGGTGAATGCTTCATTATATGCCCCGGCAGTCATAAATATTTCTGCCAAAAGAAGCATCAGGTATGGATCATTGGCGCATTTTTTTTGAAGCCTGCGTGCAGAACTGACCGCCTCCTTAGACTGCCCTTTCAACAGAGTGCAATAGGCTTGGTACACTTCAAATTCATTGCTCTCTGGCAGGGCAGTCCCCTCCTGCTCACACTTCTGAAAAACACTCACGATGGCTGCATGAGCCCCCTTCAAATCCCTCAACTTGATACAAATCAAGCATTCGATCATCGAAAAAACAAAGCTTTTCGAAGAAATTTTGTACAAGTATGTCCTGGCAAGTGGAAACTGAAATTGTGCCACAGCCACCCTAGCAAGAAACTCATAGGCTTGTTGATCCTTTTCAATGCGGAGCTGCAAGACCGACTGAGCAAAAAACTCGGTTTTATCATAATCTCCAAGCCATAAAGACAGCTGAGCCATCTCCAAAAAAATCAGGCCTTTCATGTCAGGCGAAAGGGTTTCAGGAAAAATACGCAGCACTTCTGCAAATTCCTGTAAAGATCGAGCATAATCGGACTGAAGTCTGAGCTGAAAAGCCTGCTCAAGCTTCCTCGTCAGCAAAGCCTCTACATCCTGGTCAAGAGGCACCAACGTGGCTGTTTTCATCAATTTTTTGACTTCTTTTTGGGAGCTTTGGTCATGTTCTCGAAGAGGAAGTGTCATACGACAAGTAAAAGAATGACACCACTCTAGCAAAGTGCAGAAAGAATAAAATAAATAAGCGTGACCTATGTCACAAATATTACACCATGGCATGCTGGACTGCCTCCTTGAAAAACCCCCTCAGGGCAAACACCACCGCTTTTGGAAAATCCTCCACTTGCAATGGTGCTTCTTGATACTGTTCTAAAACAGTGGATTCACCGAAAGTATTTCTCGGCAGCACATCGCTGAGCCTCCAAAACACCTGCCAGGTCCCACCTGACTTTCCAGATATAGAAAATTCGAGAAGTTTGCCCTCTTGTTGCTGAAGTGAAATCTTCAACCCATTGTCGGCCAACAATTTCTGGACCATGCCGCGAAGAATCTCAATGGCTTGCCCCACATACTGAAGCGGGACATCATCCAAGCTATGGGCAGCCAAGCGCGAGGTCAACTCATACGAAGAAAAGAATGGGCCGGTACTGAGATACCAGTCAGCAAAGACCTTTCTCAACGGGACAGCATCCCCATCATTCAGTTCAAATGAATCAGCTGGTACTGGAAAAGATGCCATAAAATGCCTTTTTTAAGGTCGGCATAATACATCACATGGCCAAAAAGTCAATTACTGGAGCGCCGTGATGGAAATCTCCACCAAAGCTCCTTTGGGAAGTTTTGCGACCTGGAAAGTATCCCGGGCAGGATAAGGTTCTGCAAAAAACGAAGCATACACTTCATTCATTGCCGCAAAATCATTCAAATCCTGAAGAAACACCTGGGCTTTCACCACTTTTTCCAGCGAAGAACCAGCAGCCTCGAGCACCGCCCGGATATTTTCAAAGACCCTGAGCGTCTGCTCTTGGATACCGCCCGAAATCATTTCCCCAGTCACGGGATCCAAGGGAATCTGACCAGCACAAAAGACCAATCCATTCGCCTTGATGGCCTGACTATAAGGACCAACAGCTTTGGGGGCCCGATCGGTGGAAACAACGGTTTTCATAAGCAAAAAGAAAAATGACCAAGAAATGGCTTCAAGTGAAATAAAAGCTCATAAATGCCAAACGATCAACCATAAACCAGAAACTATAAACAAGTTTTCGCAAGAGAGAGAAATACCCATAAAAGCTGCTTTATGGATAAAATGGTACTTGTATTATCATTTTACATTCTCATATGAATAAAAGTTGTCCAAGCACGATGGTTGCGATGGTGCTGCTCATCGTCGGTGGTCTCAACTGGGGACTCGTCGGATTGGGAGGTTTTCTTGGTCAAAACCTCAACGTAGTGAACATGCTTCTCGGAAGCTGGCCACAGGTTGAATGGGTTGTCTACATTTTGGTTGGCCTCGCTGCTGTTTGGTCAATCTTTTCATGCAAAAAAATGTGCAGCATGAAATAGTCGAATTCAAACTTAAAAAAGCGTCTGCTCCTTCGCCCAGCGAAGAAAAAGACGCTTTTTTTGTATTCAGGCTCCTTTTCTCTTGACGCACCTTTCCAAGGTTGCTAAATTGTCTTGGCTCGTCATCCAAGACTTCGCGAGAAGGCACGGAAGACAGCCAAACACTCAAAAAGTGTTACGTATCGATCAGCTTGAATAAAAGTTGATCAACCAGTCCGGTTCGTTATAACTCCGCACATAGCTGCAGAGAAGAACCACCACTGGAATAAACCTCTAACATTCCACCTATGCCAGGACTTATTGGCAAAAAAATCGGTATGACACGCGTGATCCAGGAAGATGGGCTTGTAATCCCCGTCACTGTGATATCCGTGCCAGATGCAGTCGTTACTCAAGTAAAAACGGCTGATAAGGACGGATACAACGCCGTTGTTCTTGGCGTTGAGCCACTCGCCAAACCGACCAAAACGAAAAAATTCCGCACCTTAAAAGAGTTCGCGTTCGAAAACACTCTTGAAAAAGATGCCACGGTCACCCTCGACATCCTTCAGGATGTGGAAAAGGTAAGCATTACCGCGACCACGAAAGGGAAAGGGTTCGCCGGAGTCGTCAAACGATACAACTTCAGAGGACAACCCGGATCCCATGGTCACTCCAGTAAGCACAAGCACGGAGGAGGCCGTATCCCTGGATCCGTTGGCGCCCGTGCCAAGCCAGGTCGTATCAAACCTGGGAAAAAACTCCCCGGGCACATGGGAACTGACACTCAAACCCGACACAACGTACCCGTGGTAAAAGTAGATGTTGTCAACAAGCTCCTCGCCATCAAAGCCCCAGTCCCAGGCCCTATCGGCAACACCGTTTACATTAAATTCTAACCAGCATTTCTCCTTACGGACCTTACAGTCCTTCAGATCCTTACGACCCTTCCCCCACCCCTATGAAATTCGATCTCTATCAGCAAACCGGTGAAAAAAAAGGAAGCGTAGAAGCGAGTGACGCAATGTTCGCGATAAAACCGAACAAATTGCTCCTCACGCAGGCCTTCAACCGACAACGAGACAATGCTCGACGAGGAACCGCCCACACCAAAACACGAAGTGAGGTGAGCTACTCTACGAAAAAAATCTATCGACAGAAAGGAACCGGTAACGCTCGTCATGGAGCCAAAAGCGCCAACCTCTTCCGAAAAGGAGGAGTCACCTTTGGTCCTCGTTCCAACCGAAACTGGGAAACCATGATGCCGAAAAAACAGCGAAGAATCGCTCTTTTTTCCGCTCTGAGCATCAAAGCAAAAAACAATGACATCTTTTGCCTGGAAAACTACGAAGGAGATATCAAAACGAAAACCTTCGCGAAGATGCTCGACACGCTTCCACCGATGAAAGAAAAGAAAAATGTCCTCATCGTCATTGCCGAAAAAACCCCTGTGGTTGAAAAATCAGCGAGTAATCTGACCAACACGAAAACAATCCTCGCCTCCTACCTCAACATCGCCGACTGTCTCAAGTACGAAACCGTGATGTTCGTCGGCGACGCACTCAAAAAAGCCGAAGAAACCTTCCTCTCGAAATAACTCTCTCTACTCCCTACAAACTACCCCCTCCCCCATGGCCCGCACCGTTATCCAAAAAGCGATTACTACTGAAAAGAGTTTCAAAAACCAAGATAAAGGCCTTTGGACCTTCTTGGTTTCAAGAGACGCCAACAAAATTGAGATCAAAAAAGAAATCGAGCAACTCTTCGGCGTCGAAGTCGAAAGCGTGAACACTCGTATCCAAAGAGCAAAAATCCGACAACTCCGTGGATCTCGCGTTCACACCAAGAGAAACCTCTCCAAAGTCGCGCAGATCAGCCTGAAAGAAAAATCCAAGAAAATCGACCTCACCAAACTCAACAAGTAATTTCCCCCCCCTTAAAACCCTTAAGACCCTTAAGACCCTTAATAACCCTTCCCCTCCCATGGCAGTAAAGAAATACAGACCAATTACCCCAGGACGACGGCAAATGACCGGCTACACCTTTGAAGAACTCACGGCGTCAAAGCCATTGAAAAAACTGGTGAAACGGCTCAAGAAGCATTCCGGCCGCAACAACACCGGATCTATCACCTGCCGACATCGAGGAGGAGGTTCCAAGAGAAAGTACCGATCGATTGATTTCAAACAGACGAAAAACCATCATATCAGCGGAACGGTGACTTCGGTCGAATACGATCCAGTGCGAACCGCCTACATCATGCTCGTCACCTACAAAAACGGCGACAAGCAGTACCTCTTGGCTCCCGAAGGGATCAAGGCAGGAGACGAAATTATCACTGCTCCAAAAGCAAAAATCAAAACCGGCAATCGAATGCAGCTTCAAAACATCCCCGTAGGATTCAATATCTACAACATTGAAATCCAGTCTAATAAAGGTGGACAAGCCGTTCGCTCTGCGGGATCCAGCGCCAATATCATCGGTTTCGATGGAGACTACGCACAATTGCAAATGCCTTCCAAGGAAATTCGAATGGTGTTGAAGACCTGCTACGCCAGCATCGGCCGACTGTCCAATGTGGACCACAACCTGATCACCATTGGAAAGGCAGGCCGAAACCGCTACAAAGGCAAAAGACCACAAGTACGAGGAAAAGTCATGAACCCGAATGACCATCCGCACGGAGGAGGTGAAGGACGCAACTCCATTGGTTTGAAATACCCGAAGACCCCTTGGGGATTGCACGCTCTCGGCGTCAAAACTCGCACTCGAAAGAAGCCGAGCAACCGTTTGATCATTCGAACTCGAAAAGGCAGAGCTATGATCAAGTCAAAATAATATTCTAAAAATTCGATAACCTCCTAATTCCCGCCCTTATGTCCAGATCTTCAAAAAAAGGACCTTACGTAGACCCTCGCCTGCTCAAAAAAGTCATGGCAATGGGTGACAAAAAAAGAGTGATCAAAACCTGGTCTCGCAGCTCCGACATCTCTCCTGAATTCGTTGGCCATACCTTCGCGGTGCACAATGGCAATCAGCATATTCCTGTCTTCGTTACGGAAAACATGGTCGGCCACAAACTCGGAGAATTCGCTCCTACCCGCAAGTTTAAAGCTCACGGCGGACAGAAGAAAGACGCCGCTGCTGCCTAAACCATTTACTAGCTCACTAGCTAATCCCTCTCCATGAAATCTTCCATCAGAAATGCTCGAATATCGCCGAAAAAACTGAACCTCGTCGCAGGGATGATCCGAGGCGAAAAAGCTCAGGATGCCCTGAATCAACTCCGGTTCACTCCGAAAAAAGGTGCGAAAATTCTCCACAAACTGATCACTTCAGCGGTAGCAAACGCGAAAAACAACTACGACCAAAATGAAGATAATCTCTTCATCAAAAGCGTCATGGTCACAAAAGGAATCACCTACAAACGAGGACTGCCGGTCTCTCGTGGACGATACCACCCGATCCTCAAGCGCAATACGAACATCATCATCGAAGTAGGAATGATCGATCCAACTGCTGGAAAAGCTAAAAAATCCACCGCAAAAGCCGAAAAAACTTCTAAAGAAATGACAGCAACTGAATCAACTCCTGAGAAACCAAAAACCAAGAGCGCCCCGAAGGCCGAAGCAAAAGCAGCTGCTCCCAAGAAAAAACCAAGCACCAAGAAGAAATCAGACAACGCTTAATTCTCTCTCTACCTTACCCACCACCTCCTAACTCTCCTCTCCATGGGACAAAAAGTCAGCCCAAAATCGATTCGATTGCAAATCACCCACAACTGGCCGGGGAAATGGTTTGCTCGAAAAAGAAAGTATACCGAACTCCTGATTCGAGATATCGAGCTGAGAAAGAAAATTGCGGAAATGCTTCCAGACGCGGGGATCTCAAAAGTGGAAATCCAACGGTCAAACAAGAAGCTGATCGTCACCATCAACACTTCCAAGCCAGGGATCATCATCGGTAAGCAAGGAGACAAAATCGAAGAACTAAAGAAAAAACTCCACCAACAATTCGGTGAACAGATCGAAATCAACATCAAAGAAATCAAGAAACCAGATCTTGATGCCCAGATCGTAGCGGATAGCATCGCCAACCAAGTGGAACGCCGTATTTCCTACCGAAGAGCAGCTAAGCAGGCGCTTCAAAAGGCCATCGACGCTGGTGCGATCGGAGTAAAAGTCTTCATTTCTGGCCGTCTGAACGGAGTTGACATCGCTCGACGTGAATACTTCAAAGAAGGAAACATCCCGCTGCACACCTTCCGTGCCGACATCGACTACGCGAAGTCAACCGCCATCACCACCTACGGTGCCATCGGTCTAAAAGTCTGGATTTACAAAGGCAATATCTACAAGCACGACAAAATCGACTAAACTTTCCCCTCCTCACCCTCCTATCCCTCCTTATCCTTCCCTATGCTCTCCCCGAAGAAACAAAAGTACCGAAAAATGCAACGAAACCGCAACGGACTTAAAGGTGTTGCGACTCGTGGTAGCCTCGTGTCCTTCGGCGACTTTGGACTAAAAACCCAGGTAAAAGGTGAAATCAATTCACGACAGATCGAAGCAGCTCGTAAGGCTATGACTCGCTTCATCAAACGTGGTGGAAAAATCTGGATTCGCATTTTCCCACAGAAGCCGATCACACAAAAAGCTGCCGAAGTACCGATGGGATCTGGGAAAGGAAACGTCGAATACTACGTAGCCACCGTAAAGCCAGGCACCGTACTGTTTGAAATGGCAGGGGTAAAAGAAGAAGTCGCACGAGAAGCCTTCGTCCTCGCGGCTCAAAAACTGCCGGTCGTCTGCAAATTCACCAAGTCTCCTGTTCGTTAATCATCTCCATTCGTTATTTGCCCTCTATGCAATTTAAAGACCACAAAGAACTGCTCTCCATCGATGAAAAAGGCCTCCAAAAGGAGCTGGCAGACACCAAAAAATACCTGAACGCCATTACCTTTGAAAACAGTCAGGGAAATCTGAAAGACACCAGCCAGCTAAAAAAAGTCAAAACCTACATCGCCTGGATCCAAACGATCCGCAGCAGCCGAAAAGTTGAAGAAATGAAGACTGCCGCTTAACCTTTCCTTCCGATCATTACGTTCCTTATAATCCTTCCCTCCCATGAGAACCAAAACAGGTACCGTCACCTCGGCCAAGATGAACAAAACCATCGTCGTATCGGTGAACACCTATAAAATCCACCCGAAATACAAGAAGCGATACGGGACCACCAAAAAATTCTACGCTCATGATGAAAATGGGGTCTCAAAAGAAGGTGATACCGTCACCATCAGTGAATGCCGACCGATGTCGAAGCTGAAGAGATGGAAGGTTCTGGAAGTCAACGGCCAATCTGTCCAAAGCTAAATTCCTTACGATCCTCACGCCCCTGGAGCCTGCACTGAGCAGAGCCGAAGTGGCCCCTATAATCCTCCCCTCAACCATGCTACAACAAGAATCCCTCGCCATCGTCGCTGACAACACCGGAGCCAAGATCGCTTACGTGATCAAGGTGCCAGGAGGTTCTAAGAAGCGTTATGCGAAAATAGGCGATATCATCGTTTGCTCGATCAAATCGGCTTCTCCGCGAGGTACTGTGAAACGAAAATCCATTCAGAATGCTGTACTTGTTCGCACGAAAAGAACCATTCGACGTAAAGATGGCACTTCCATTCGCTTCGACGACAATGCAGTGGTAATAATCGACAAGGATGGCAATCCAAAAGGAACTCGTGTTTTCGGCCCTATCGCCAGAGAGCTCCGTGAAAAAGGCTATCAAAAAATCATTTCACTCGCTCCCGAAGTGGTCTAAACCACAACCTTCAACCATCAACTATCAACTATCAACTATCAACTATCAACCATCCCATGAAACTGAAAGTCGGAGACACCGTTATCGTCACCACAGGCAAACACAAAGGAAAAACAGGAAAACTCCTGAAGATTAATAAAAAGAAGAATGCCGTGATCGTCGAAAAAGTGAACCTCCAAATCAAACACATGAAAAAGTCTCTGTCTGCCCCTGGACAGAAACTCGAAAAAGAAGGATACATCGATGTTTCAAATGTGATGATCCTCTGCCCGAAAACGAACAAACCAAGCCGAGTTGGCAAACGAGTTCTCAAGGACGGCACCCGTGAACGCTACGCGAAAGTCAGTGGTGAACGCCTTTCATAGCCATCACCTTCTACTCCTAAGATCCTAACAGTCTTAATACTCCTTCCCCCATGCAATCCTACGCACAACAAATCAAAGAAGTGGTTCTCCCAAAAGTTCAAAAGGAACTCGGCCTTAAAAACCCGATGTCCGTTCCAAAACTTGAGAAAATCATCGTGAATGTGGGAATCGGAACTCGCATGAAAACGAATAAAGACTATAGTGATGTTGTAGAAAATATTGAAGCAATCACCGGACAAAAACCGGTCGTAACACTTTCCAAAAAAGCTATTTCCAACTTCAAACTCCGTGCAGACTACCCGAGTGGTATCGTTACGACCCTTCGAAGAGGAAAAATGATCGATTTTTTCAATCGAATGGTCAACGTAGCCTTCCCCCGTATCCGCGACTTCCAAGGATTTAGCGACAAAGCCTTTGATGGGCAAGGCAACTACAGTATCGGTATCCGAGATGTCAGTATCTTCCCCGAAGTCAATCCAGACGATCTGAGCAATATCCACGGAATGAGCATTACCATCGTCACAACGGCAGAAAACAATGAACAGGCTAAATCTCTCCTCAAAAATCTGAACTTCCCCTTCAAAAAACCCGCTCCAAAAAAAGAAAAGAATGATGAATCTCAAAGCTCTTAATACTCCTCAAGCTCCTAATACTCCCTCCACCCTATGGCAAAAACCTCCCTCATCATCAAGTCTGCCCGAAAAAGACAAAAGCTCGTACAGGCAAAACGAGAAGGTCGAAAGATTAAATTTTCTACCAAAGTCTACAATCGTTGCGCACTCTGTGGAAGACCACGTGGATACATTCGAAAATTCGACATGTGCCGCATTTGTCTCCGCCAACTCGCAGGCAATGACATGATCATGGGCCTCCGAAAAGCCTCCTGGTAAACACTTTCTAAAACCTAAGCAGCTATAAAGCTAACACCTACCCTATGCACACCGACCCTATAGCAGACCTTCTCACCCGGATAAGAAACGCGAGTAAAGCTCGTCACGAGTCAACTCTCGTTCCTGCTTCTCGGATTAAACAAGAAATTTTGCGAGTCATGAAACAAATGAAGTTCATCGAAGACTTCAAGGTGTCCGGTGAAGGAGCTCAAACCATGATTAAGATCGATCTTATCCCTGGAAAAGAACTGTCCCTAAACCGAGTTTCCAAGCCAGGCCAAAGGATTTACAAAAAGGCTCCCGAACTCTCACCGGTCCTTCGTGGCTACGGCTTCTCCATCATTTCCACTTCTCAAGGGATCATGACAGGAGACGAAGCCAAGAAAAAAGGAATGGGGGGAGAACTCATCTGTGAAATCTACTAGTTCCACACTATCAACTATCAACCATAAACTCTCAACCATATGTCTCGAATTGGAAAACTACCGATCGCCATCCCCGAAGGAGTCACCGTCACTCTGAATGGAAAGACCGTCCTCATCAAAGGGAAAAAAGGTGAACTTTCTTGGGTATCTCATCCCGACGTGGATGTAAAAGTCGAAGAAAACGAAATCCTGGTCACGAGAAAATCCGAAACCAAGCTGAACAAATCCCTTCACGGTACCGCTCGAGCCTTGTTGAGAAACATGGTCATCGGCGTCACCAAAGGATACGAGAAAAAGCTCGAAGTAAGGGGAGTTGGATACCGTTTCAATATCGCTGGAAAGAAACTGAACCTCTCCCTCGGCTTTTCTCACCCCGTGGAGTTCGTGATCCCAGAGGGCATCACCATCAAAGCCGACGAAGAAAATAAAAACCTGATGATCATCAGCGGGATCGACAAACAACTCGTCGGTGAAACAGCTGCACGCATTCGAGAAGTCCGAAAACCAGAACCTTACAAAGGAAAAGGGATCCGATATGCTGACGAACACGTCGTTCTCAAGCAAGGTAAGAAAGCCGCTAAATAAATAGACTCATTTCACTCCTATAAGCTAACGAAGCTATAAGCTAATTCCCTCCCCATGCCAAACAAGAAAACCATCGCCCGGACTCGAAGAAAAAACCGCATTCGAGCAAAAGTATCTGGAACGAATGTTCGTCCCCGATTGGTGGTATACCGAAGCAATCTGCACATTACTGCTCAGCTGATCGATGATGCCAGTGGGAAAACTCTCGTCTCAGCCCACGACATGAAAGAAAAGGGCAGCAAAACAGAAAAGGCACAAAAAGTCGGCCAGGCAATAGCTGAGCAGGCGAAAAGCAAAAAAATCGAAACCTGCACCTTCGACCGAAACGGCTACAAATACCACGGTCGTGTAAAAGCCCTGGCTGAAGCAGCCCGTGAAGGCGGCCTCCAATTCTAATCCTCATACTCCTTTAGCTCCTAATACTCCCTCCTCTTATGGCTAAGAAACAAGCACCTCGAAAACGCTTACTCAAAGAAAAGAAAGAATTTGAAGAAGAAGTTCTTCAAGTCGACCGTGTGACTCGTGTCGTGAAAGGAGGTCGACGTTTGAGCTTTCGAGCTACCGTCATCATTGGGAATCGAAAAGGAAAAGTGGCCATTGGTCTTGGGAAAGCAAACGAAGTGACGATCGCTATTCAAAAAGGTGTTTCTCAAGCCAAAAAGAACATTGTTCACGTTCCCATCATCAAGGACACCATCCCTCACAACATCAAAGTAAAATTCAAAGCCACCAGACTGCTGATGATCCCCGCCGCTCCTGGTACAGGGATCAAGGCCGGAAGTTCAACTCGAAAAATCCTCGAATTGGCAGGAGTAAAGAACATTCTTTCTAAGCGAATGGGATCTGGTAATAGAATCAATCTGGCAAAGGCCACGATGAAAGGACTCGACATGCTCCGGGTGCGAGTCAAACCAGAAGACATACAGGAAAAAAGACAAGGAGCTAAGAAACCGATGAAGCCAGCACCCGCTAAGCCGGAAGGCAAAGAGGAATCTGCCGAAGCTCAATCCTAATCAGCTAACAAGCTAGAAAGCTAACACCCTCCCCATGAAACTCAACACCCTCATTAAATACAAGAAACCCACCCGGCGCCTTGGCCGTGGACACGCCGCCGGACAAGGAAAGACCTCCGGTCGTGGTCACAAAGGTCAAAAGGCACGTACGGGAAAGAAACTCCGACCAGGATTTGAAGGAGGACAGACTCCCCTTTTCCAACGATTGCCAAAGTATCGTGGTTTCAAAAATCCGAACAAAGTCGAGTTCCAAGTCATCAATGTCGGCGACCTCGAAAAACTCGCTGACAGCAAAGTCACCAAAGAAGTCCTGTTGAAAAACAAACTGATCGCCAAGAAAAACCTCCCGGTCAAAGTCCTCGGGAACGGCGAACTCTCAAAAGCGCTTCAGATCGAACTCGACAAAGCCAGCGAAAGCGCGATCGAAAAGATCAGCAAAGCCGGCGGAAGCTTCACCTCTACGATGAAGAACGAAGAAACCGAAAGCTAGAATTTGGAAGTGAAAATAAAAGATTGATTCTTGCATTCTGCTTCCTTCCTCCGTACCCTACGAACCGTACTAACCCTACGTACCCTTCCCCCTTTCCCCATGTCCAAACTCATCCAAATCTGGCGTAACAAGCCTCTTCGCAACAAAATCCTGTACACTCTAGGAGCGATTTTGGTCTATCGATTCGCCTCGGCTGTCAGCGTCCCGGGAGTCGATGTATCGGCCATTAAAGCCGTTTTCGAGCAAAACCAAATCCTCGGAGCGTTTTCTGTTTTCACCGGAGGGAGCGCGGAAAACTTCTCCATCATGCTGATGGGAGTTTCTCCATACATCAATGCTTCGATCATCTTGCAATTGATGACGGTCGTGATTCCAAAGCTTGAAGCCCTGAGCAAGGAAGGTGAACAGGGACGAAGAGTCATCAATCGATGGACTCGATACTTGACCCTCCCATTGGCCCTCTTGCAAAGCTATGGAATGATTCTTCTCTTAAACAATTCCGCAGCACAAGCTGGAGCCACCTTGATCACTGATGTTTACGACCCTTACACCATTGTCCCATTGATGCTGAGCATCACCGTAGGAACTGTTTTCCTCATGTGGTTAGGAGAACTCATTACTGAAAAAGGTATTGGAAACGGGGTCTCCATGATCATCTTCGCCGGAATCGTTTCTTCCGTCCCTTCGATCATTGGACAAACGCTAGGGCTCGCTACCTTCGATGAAAGCCGATACCTGCCGTTCATCCTCATGACCATCATTACACTGCTCATGGTGATGTTTGTGGTCTTCGTGACCGATGCCTATCGAAATGTTCCGATCACCTACGGAGGCGCAGGTCAACGAGGAGTCACGAAGGGAGGACTTCCTATGAAAGTCAACCAAGCCGGGATGATCCCGATCATCTTCGCGATTTCCATGATCACCTTTCCAACCCTGATCGCGCAATTCTTCCCAGGACACCCAGTAGCCGATTGGTTTATTACCAATTTTGGAGGAAATCAGCTGAGCGGAATTTATATCGCCTCTCTCTTCCTCTTCGTCTTGGGCTTCACCTACTTCTACGTCTCTATCACCTTCAACCCTGAACAAGTAGCTGAAAATATCCAAAAACGTGGGGGCTACATCCCTGGCGTACGACCTGGAAAAGAAACCGCTGAATACCTGAGCAATGTGTCCATGCGCTTGAACCTCTGGGGAGGTCTCTTCATCGGAGGACTGGCGGCTGGCCCTATCCTCCTGCAAAGACTCTTCCAAGACTTGAATGTAGGAACCGTCCAGCTCCTGATGTCTGGATCTGGGATCATTATCGTCGTCGGGGTCGTTATCGAGCTCGTTCGACAGATCAATACTCAGCTCATGCAAGAGAACTACGACAAATACATGGAGATAGGAAATTAGGAGAGAGCTTCATCAGATTCTAAAGCTTCCCCCGTCTGACATTCTCTTTGAGAAGAGGAATTTTTTCCTATAAGCTGACGAAGCTATCGAAGCTAACCTCCTTCCATGCGTTTCATCTACTTCCTCTGCATGATGGCCATCGGCCTAGCGCTGATCGTCTATCGGGAACGAGTCCAGCGAATCACGGGGAGCTTTGGTTTTGCAGAAAAATACTTAGGCCCCGGCGGGACCTTCCATTTCATCCTGCTGCTTGGAATCGGCTTCATTGTCTTCTCCGTTGTCTACGTGACCGGCACGCTCGATGCCGCCATCCAGTCGACCGTCGGGAGGTTCTTTATTGTGCGTTAAAACGCTTTACAAAATTGACGAAATCCGATACATTTTCTCAGCAATTTTCCCTTTTGGGGCTGTAGCTCAGTTGGCCAGAGCGCCTCGTTTGCACCGAGGAGGTCAGGAGTTCGACTCTCCTCAGCTCCACCATTTCCTTCACCAACTTCAAAAAGCCTTTCAGGACTGTTTTTAGAAGGCTTATGAATCAACATCAAGCTCGATATTCACGATGTGCTTCTGAAGATATCACCACCTCCCCCTCCTTAAGCTCCTTACCATCCTTACGGTCCTTACGATCCTTCTTCTCCTCCGCCTGATGCTTCAAGGCCTCTAAGCTCTCTCTAAGCCCTTCCAGCCAGGCAAACCCGAGGTCTTTCAATCCAATCCTCAAGGTCGTACCAGAAATCTGCCACTTCGCGTTGTAGTCCAACAGCTTCATGATCTGCACCGGCTGCATGTTCTTCCCCATGGTAAGAATCACTTGCTTTTGCCCGCCGTCACCGATCATCGTCCGCAGCGCTGTGATATCTCCATTTCGGGCCATGATCTTGAGTTCCAATACCTTGAAGAGGTTTTTCACCTCATCCGGCATCTGCCCGTAGTCTTCGTCGAATTCCTCTTGAAGCTCGGCCAGATCATCCAAGCGCGTCGCGGACGACAAGCGCTGGTAAGCATTGATCTTTTCCCGGCTTTCCGAGATAAAGTGGTCGGGAATAAAGGCTGTAATCGGCAAATCGATGGTAATTTTCTCTAAATCTTCCAACTCCTGGGTCACTTCTTTCCCTGCCTTCAGCTCCGCCACCGTCTGCTGGAGAAGACGCACAAAGTGACTTACTCCTACCACACTGATCGCTCCGCTCTGGTTGGCGCCGAGGATGTCCCCCGCCCCACGGATTTCCAAGTCATGCATGGCGATTTGGAAACCAGCCCCCAACTCATTCGCCTCAACAATGGCTCGAAGTCGCCGCTTGGCATCCGGTTGAAGCTTTTGAGCGTGGTAGAGCATATACGCGTACGCCTGGACCTTGGCGCGTCCGATACGTCCTCGCAGCTGATAGAGCTGTGCCAGACCGAACTGCTCGGCATTATTCACGATCAAGGTATTGGCGTTCGGGAGGTCGATCCCGTTTTCAATGATCGTCGAAGACACCAGGATGTCGTACTTCCCATCTTTAAAGGCCATGATACGTTGCTCCAGATCAGTCGCCTTGAGCTTCCCGTGGGCCACCACGATGCGTAAATCCGGGAAAATACTCTGGAGCTTGTCCGCCATTGAATCGATCGTCTGAACGCGATTGTGGAGGAAATACACCTGTCCCCCGCGGGCAATCTCTCGGTCGACGGCTTCTTTGATGAGCACTTCGCTATATCGACGCACTTCCGTGATGATCGGCAGCCTCCCTGGAGGAGGCGTGGTGATGATCGTGATATCACGAAGCTTATTTAAGCTCATATTCAGCGTTCGTGGGATCGGCGTCGCGCTGAGCGTCAGAATGTCGACCGAAGCTCGCAGCTCCTTCAATTTTTCCTTCTGCTTGACCCCGAAACGCTGCTCTTCATCGATGATGAGCATTCCCAGATCTTTAAACTGAATGTCCGTCTGCAGCAAGCGATGAGTCCCGACAATAATGTCGATCTTCCCAGCCGCTAAGTCCTTTAAAATCTCCGTTTGCTGAGCCTGAGAACGGAAACGCGAGAGCATTTCTACCCGCACCTTGAAAGGGTCCATACGCTTTTTGAACTCTTTGTAGTGCTGATCGGTCAAAATCGTAATGGGTGTAATCACCGCCACCTGTTTCCCACTCCGCACCGCCTTGAAAGCCGCGCGAAGAGCCACTTCCGTTTTTCCAAACCCCACATCCCCACAGACCAATCGATCCATAGGCTTATCGGTCTCCATGTCTTTCTTCACATCAATGATCGCTCTCAACTGACCAGGTGTTTCATCATACGGGAAGGTCTCTTCGAATTGCTGCTGCTTCTCATCATCGGGCATGAACTTAAATCCCTTGGCCATTTCACGCTTGGAGTAGAGCATCAAGAGCTCCTTCGCGATCGATTCCGTTTCTTTCCGAACCTTATTGGTCACCAAAGACCATTCCCCCGAACCAAGCCGGGTAAGACGCGGCTCGGTATTCCCGACTCCCACATATTTATTCACTTTCTCCGCTTGGTCGATCGGCACGTACAACTTGTCATTCCCCAAGTATTCGATTTTTAAGTATTCACGGGTCATGCCATCAAACAGCTGCTGCTCAATCCCCATAAACCGGCCAATCCCATGATCCACGTGGACGACAAAATCTGCTTCTTTCAACGTCTGCAAGAATTCCAAGTTCACTTTTCGCTGAACCTTGGATACCTTGCGTCGGATCTGGCGGAAATCAAAGATCTCCCGGTCCGTAAGCACCGCGATCTTCAGGTCAGGATTTTGGAATGACTGGGGCACAAAAGCCACTTCATGAGCATCTTCAAAGTGCACAAAAGAGCTCTCATCAAACTCCTCACGGGTCGAGAAGCGAATATTCTCTTCACCAAACAACGACTTCAACTCATCCAAATGCTTGCTAAAAATCATCACCTTCCAGCCCGCGCGCTGCTTCTCCCGGAGGTCATTCAAGAAGTCATACACATCCTGAAACTTCAGGATCGATAGATAGTACAGATAAAAATAATGCGTATCCTCCTCCTCCGGAAACGCCGTAAACACACAAAACGCCGGCCCCTCCTCCTGCTCCCTAGAACCCTTATCACCCTTAAAACCCTTACGCCCTTTCCCCTCCTTCTCCATCTCCTTCATCTTCTCCGAATACTCCGGTGAAATATCGATCTCGTCATCCACGATGAGCACCTCCCGACCGAGAAACTCGAGCAAGGTGGAAGTCTCTCGATGGCACTTCAAAGGCACCACTTCAAGCGAATCGTATTCCTTCACGATCTGTTTGGTTTCTTGATTGAACTCAAAAATCCCGGCAACTTTTACGCCGTCCAACTCCACCTTGATCGGATTTTTGAGGGTCGGCACGAAGATATTCAAAAGCCCTCCCTGCTGGCAATACGTCCCCGGAATGAGAAACTCATCCGCGCTAAACTCATAGCCAATCTCGAGCAATTCATTGATGATCTTCATCTGATCAAACACCTCACCTGATTTCAAATGTACGGTTTGCTTTTGGATGTCGGTCAGCGACGGATAAACGGCAAAAAACGAGACCGAATCCATGACCACGATCTTTCGTTCGTCACGAAGCATGGTGTAGAGACGCAGCATCTTTTCGAGGTCGGAAATGCTTTCATTGGGCTGCAGAACAAAGTTGTAGACCGGCAACGAAGTCCAAAATTTTGCGTTGGCATATACCTTGTCAGCCTCCGCAGGCTCTTCGATGACCCAAAACACCGTCTTCAATCCATCAACTTTTTTCTTCAAAACAGACGGGTTGGTCGCCTCCATCAGTTCATGCACAAAGAACGCCTTGGCATTGAGATTTCCCGTACCTGAAAGCGTCAGCTTGCGATGCTCCAGCAAGTGATCAACCTGCGCCCGATGAACGTTGTTTGGAAAAAACTGCATAAGCAAACGCGAGTCGAGCGATCCGCAGTGAAGGAGACACGGAGTGGATCCGAAACGGAGGACTCTGAGACCGAAATCCTGTACTCAGGATTATCGGTCTCAGAGAGCGAGACCCGTTTCCTGCGAAAATCGGGAGGAAAACGACGCAATGCGTTCCTCGCTTCTAAAGACTAATTGACTGACATAAAAAGGGAACCCTTTGGAAGGGTTATATCCCTGAGACGGCTATATGATACCAAAATCACAGGGTTTTTCAAGGGAATTACTGCAATTTCAGCGGCATAATAATATGCACAAAATCATCCTTCCCCACTGCCTTAAACACCGCCGGTGACTTGCTGTCATTCATGCCGATTTCCACCTGGTCATTGCCGAGATGGCTCAGGACATCGAGGACAAACTCACTGTTCAGGGCAATCATCCCCGGATCTCCGTCCAAAGCAATCGGTAATTCCCCCTCCTCTTCACCCACCTGAGTGGCAGGCGTGGAGATCTTGAGCTTGTCCTTTTGGAAATCAAACAACACCTTATTGTTATTTTCCTTGGCAAATAAGTTCACTCGCTTCACCGCCAAAGCCTGATCGCTGGTACCAAGACTCGTCGACGTGCGAATACTGCGCGGCAAAATCTGACGATAAGGAGGAAAATTGCCCTCGATCAAGCGAGAATACAGCTCGATGGGGCCAATGCGAAAAAACACTTGGTTCTTCCCCAAGGTGATCCCCACCTTTTCCGAATCATCTTTGGCACAAAGACGGGCAAACTCCAGAATGGCCCGTGTCGGAATGATACAGTGAGCCGCCTGGGAAACCGCTTCGGAGAGCTGAAGTTTCTTTTCACTGAGTCGGAAGCTATCCGTTGCCACCAAAGTGAGATTATTCCCCTCCACTTCCCAAAAAATCCCAGATAAAACCGGTCGGGTATTCGTATGGGAAGCTGCGAAGCTGACCTGGGAAATAGCCTCTGGAAGACCTTCCTTCTCCATCTCATAGCTCACCTGTTCTTCGATCGAAGAAATCGTCGGGAATTCATCCGCAGAGATACACTTGATCTTCGTTTTCGACCCCGCAGAGTTCATGGCGAGTGTCAAACCCTCCACCACCAAGCATTCCAACTGGCTGTCTTTCAGTAAATTCACATACCCCGCAAACAGCTTTGCTGGCACGGTCACCGCCCCCTCATTGATCACCTCTGCCTCCATCGAGTAGTTCACGGCTAACTCCAAGTTGGTAGCAGAAAAATGCACCTTTTTCCCCTCGCAGCGTACCAAAATATTATTAAGCACCGGCAAAGTGACGTTCGAATCAATCACATGGGTCACGATATCAAGAGCACGGCTCAAATCAGAGTGTGAGCATCGAAATTTCATAGAAAACCATAAAGATAACCGGAGCATAACAACAGCCACCGTTTTTGACAACCCACCTTTCCAAATCTCCCCATATCTCTCAGAAAATCTGCTAACATCCTTACGCTCCTTAAAACCCTTAAGTCCCTTAGAACCCTTAGAACCCTTACGGCCCTTACTCCCCTTCCCATGTCCCTCGAACTCTTCGCTACGATCGCCTTCTCCTCCATGGTCCCCGTGACCGAACTGCAGGCAGCCATCCCGCTCTTTATGGCCACCCAACCCCAGCTTCCCATCTGGTTTGTTTATTCAGCAGCTGTTCTTGGCAGCATGGTGCCTCCAGCCATCCTGGTCTGGCTTCTGCCCAAAACCAACGACTGGATCCACGACTGCCTGGCTCCGGAACTCAATAAATGGGTGCGCAAACTCCACCGCTTCTTTATCGACGGAAAACGAGGACATTGGTACTTCACCTTCCTGTTTCTCCTGATCTTCTGCATCGAATACGTCCTCTACCAACACAACGTAAGCGCCTGGTACTGGTACGTGATCCCCGTAGTCTTGATCGGTCTTTTTGGATTCTTATTCGCTAAATCCTTCCTTCAGGCCCACAAGTCAGCCCTGGAAAACAGCAGTATCATCCACTGGTTTTATAAAACCGTTCACGAACAACACAGCGAGAAATTCAATCGCTGGGGGTCCCTGGTGCTGATCATCCTCACCGGCATCCCCTTCGCCATGCCAGGGGCCGGAGTCTGGACCGCCTCCGTGGTCGCCTTTTTGTTCAATATTCCCTATCGCAGAGCCATCATCAGCATCTTGATCGGCGTCCTCTGCTCAGCCGCCATCGTCACCGCCGTGGCAAGTGGAATTATCACCGGCATGGGACTGCAATAAGCACCCATTCAAGAAATCCTTCGATTCCAAAGCGTGTGGAACATTCCATAGACGGCGGAACGAACCCAAGACTGCCACGTCGACACCGGTTCATCCTCAATCTCTATGGGTTCTGGCCTATTCCCTCTTTCAACCAACGTCAAAAAATGCTCTCCAAATCCCACTTGATACTGGGGCTCGAGCCGAAGTCCTCTTTCGAGAGCAATACTTACCAATCCTTCCGCGAGTTCTCGCAGCCCCACAAAACAAATCGACTCACCCACCTTCAACCCGTCCAAGGCACGAATCGCATCGGTCATACTTCGATCATAAAACTCCCGAACGTGAGGCTGTTGTTCCATGTTTTGCGAAGAAAACAAGCACGAGCATACCCCTGTCCAAAGCCCCAACACAATCATTTTTTCAGAATCTTCACGACCTTCCTCTGACTCGCCTCTCCCTGACTCACGACCACCGAACTCTTCGAGACTTCGAAAAGCTTCGCTATATAACGACATAACTCCGCATTCGCCTTTCCTTTCTCCGGCACCGCCGCCACTTTTATTTTCCAAACCTTCTCCCCCTCACCATCTTCCATCACCTCTACGAATTCCGTCCTCTGAGCCTTGGGGATCACCTTCACCGACAAATACAATGCCCGATCTAGCTCCAACCGCTTCCTACAGTCTAAGAAAAGTGACTCCAATTGAGAATTGACCATTGGAAATTCAATGAAAATTGAAAATTGAGAATTGAAAATTACCGAAGGTGCTCCCTCCTCCACTTCTCGATCTCCGCATGATTCCCAGAGAGCAAAACATCCGGAACTTTCATGCCTCGAAACTCCGCGGGCTTGGTATAATGAGGGTATTCCTTTTTCCCCCCAAACGCCTTCGAGAACGAATCCTGCTCGTGCGACCCTTCCTTTCCCAACACCCCAGGAAGCAAACGAATGACGCCATCCATCACGACCATGGCCGGCAGCTCCCCACCCGTGAGCACATAATCCCCAATCGAAATCTCTTCATCAATCAAAGCATCAATGACTCGCTGATCCACTCCTTCATATCTTCCACTGAGAAGCACGATCTGATCATACTTCGCGAGTCTTTCTAAACCACGCTGCGTGAGCCTTTTCCCACCCGGACTTAGGAAAATATGCCGAATCTTGGCTTTCTTTCTCCGGATTTTTTCCTTTTGAAAATTGAAAATTGAAAATTGAAAATTGTCTGCGACACCTCGAATGGACTCAAAAGCCCTGAAAATTGGCTCACATGTGCCGAGCATACCATCGCCCCCACCATATGGGCTATCATCCACTTTCTGATGTCGGTCCGTCGAAAAATCCCGAATGTTCACCAGTTGAATCTTGGCTTTTTTCGCCTTCAAAGCCCGCCCAATGATCGACTCCTTCTTAAAGGCAGAAAAAAGCTCGGGGAACAGGGTTAAAACGTGGAAAACCATGGTAAGATGGAAATAAACAGGCTTGATTGTACCACAAGGATGCAAAACACCCTTCAAAACCCAGCAGTGAAAGAAGTATATCGGCTCGTGCTCGATAAATGCTATCGCATGAACCTTTTGCCTAATCCCATCGACCCCTCCGAACTATCAACTATCAACTCTGAACCATCAACCGAATCCGACCTGGATAACCAAATCGCCCAGCTGTTGCTCCCTTCTATCCACAAACTGCTCGATAAGAGCCTCTTCGACCTGTACCAAGTCCTCTACACCATTGACGTCCAGGAAGAATTCATCAAGGAAAAAATCATGGACCTGCAAAACACCAGCATGATCCCTTCCATCATCGCCTTTGCCATCATCGATCGGCTGAAATCGAGATACCAAAATTACCCATTGCTTCAAAACACTTCTTCATAAAAGAAGCCCTTTTTACGTTTTACGTTTTCATTTTTACGTTGCTCCCCCCATGACCCACATGCAACAAATCGTCCAAGGCTTCCAAGAGCTCCTCGGCATCAAGCTCTACCTCGTCGGCGGCTCCGTGCGCGACAGACTATTGAATATCCCCCACGCCGACCTGGACTTCGCCACCCCCGCCTCTCCCGATGAAATAGAAGCCGCCATCCGCAGCACCGGCCGCAAAGCCTTCATCACCGGCAAACGTTTTGGAACGGTAGCTTTCAATTATCGCCCCTCTCCTAAAGAGCCTACCAGTCTTGCAAGTCTTACCAGTCCTTCCCTCATAGAAATCACCACTTTCCGCACCGAAACCTACGGCAAAAGCCGCAAACCCGACGTCGAATTCGTCCACGACATCACCCAAGACCTCGCCAGAAGAGACTTCACCGTCAACGCCATGGCCGTCGGCGACGAAGGCAAGCTGATCGATCCCTTCAGCGGCTATGCTGACCTCAAGGCCGAAAAAATCCGCTTCGTCGGCAACCCCAGCGTCCGCATCAATGAAGACCCCCTCCGGATGCTGCGTGCCTGCCGTCTTTCCGCGCAATTCCAGTTCGTCCCCACAACCGAAACCAAAGCAAAAATCAAAGAAAACGCAGTCAAAATCCTGAATATTTCCAAAGAGCGCTGGACCCAAGAACTCGACAAAATCCTCGTCTCAACCCACCCTCACCGAGGAATCGACGCCCTGGCTCAAACAGAACTCCTACGATTCATTCTTCCCGAAATCTGGATCCAGTACCACTACGACCAAAACAGCCCCTATCATCGCCTGAGCCTCTTCGAGCACACCAAAATGACCGTTCAAAAAGTCGAACGAGAGGCTGTGATCCGCTGGGCTGCCCTCCTGCACGATGTCGGCAAACCCTTTGCCCGAGTCGATAAAACCATTCAAAAAAAGATCTTCAGCATTGAGGGGATGAGACAAAGCATCCGGAGGATTTGGAAACGGGACCACCAATCAAACTACCCCCACCACGCCGAAATCGGCGCAGAACTCGTCGAGAAAATCGGCAAATACCTGAAGTGGTCCAACGAAAGAACCAAGTCGGTCAAAGACTTGGTTCTCCATCACTTAGACGATGATCATTCTCCGATCGGCGAAGCCGATAGCTCTGCTCGATAATTAACACCAGGCGTCTGCAGCGTTAGCATCAATATCACCACTCCGCTTCGGTTCAACCAAAACAGAGGCGCCTGCCTGTCGGATGACTCCCTGAATGACTTCTGGGGAAGTTGTTTTCGCCACATTCTCCTTTTCTTTGAGGTATTGCATCACGACCCATTTGCGAACTTCATGCTCTGACATCCCCACATCACCAGCGCCCCCATTACCAAGGGCTTTCAACATCCTTCGATCTATTTCACGTTGATCCTCTGGCGAAAGTTGGACTTCTGGCTGAGGAGCAGGAGCTTCGACAGGGGGAAGGCTATTATTGTCGGCTACCACTTGAGACATTCGTTCTGACATAAACAGGAAAATAAAGAAATACGAAAATCAGTGCCATCGAGTATATTCGACAATCCTCAAAAATAAAGGCTTAGATCAGCCAAACATGTTGTCATTGGCTATCGACACCGAGTGAACAGAGGGCAGTATGCAGAAAAAAAAGAGCAGCCTTCAAAGCTGCTCTCTGCAAACTGCGTACTGCCAACTGAATTAACGCTTCGCCCACTGTGGAGATCGACGAGCCTTCTTGAGACCAGGCTTCTTTCGTTCCACCATACGTGCGTCACGGGTCAAAAACCCCTTTCTCTTGAGAACTGGTCGGAAGGTTTCATCCATAACGATCAAACTCTTCGCGATCCCATGTCGGATTGCCTGAGCCTGTCCAGTCGTGCCTCCACCTTCTACATGAACCACTACATTGACGTTCTTCTCCTGTTCAACAGCTTTCAAAGGCTCCAAAATCGTTCCCATCTGGGTATTCACCGTAAAGTACTCTTGAGCATTCTTTCCATTCACTTCCACCTTGCCTTCTCCATTCGGATACAAGCGCACCTTGGCAACGGAAGTCTTTCTTTTCCCGGTAGAGTAGTAGTATTGGTCAGCCATAAAAATGAAACGATGAAGAAATGATTTTAGAGTGCGAGTGCTTCAGGTTTTTGAGCATCGTGTTGGTGCTCAGTTCCTTCGTAGACATGGAGCTTTTGCATAAATCCATCTCGAAGCTTGTTTTTGGGGAGCATTCCACGAACGGCCTCCTCAATGATCTTTCCTGGCTTCTTTTTTTGCATTTCCTTCAAGGTCGTCAATGAAAGGTGCCCAGGGTATTGAGAATGGCTGTAGTAGATCTTTTGGTCATGTTTCGCTCCCGTCACCCGGATCTTGCTGGAGTTAATCACCACCACGTGGTCACCCATATCCATATGAGGAGTAAAGGTCGGTCGGTGCTTCCCTCGGAGAATGTCCGCAATACGAGTCGCCAAACGTCCGAGAACTTGTCCTTCCGCATCGACGATATACCATTTTCGGTCTTGCTCCTTCAGAACTTTTGGAATAGATGTTTTCATAGAAAAAACAGAATTAAACGATTTCTACAAGGCTCATTTCAGCACTGTCACCATCTCGGAATCCGACCTTCGTGAGGCGAACATTTCCACTCTTCTTGGTCAGCTCTGGCAAACGCTCCGCAAACGCTTTCTGAGCAGGTTCAGTATAGAGATACTGCTTGAGCATACGGATAGCTTTCACCTGGTCACCTCGTTTCGCGACAGAAATAAGGTGTTCGTAATAAGAAACCAAGGCCTTCGCTTTTGGAGTCGTGGTCGTCAATTTTCCTTCAAGAGCGAGTGAAGTCGCAAGATTACGAATCATCGCTTCGCGATGGTCTTTCGTACGGCCGAGTTTAGCAACGGTTTTTCGATGTCTCACGGAGATAAATAAAGGGAGTACAAAATACTGAACAAAGGACTAGTCGTCAAGGAGAGAAAGGCCTCGCTTTTCAAGGGCCTCACGCACCTCATCCATCGCCTTTTTCCCGAATCCACGCAGGTTCCCCAGCTTGCTTTCCGTACACTGGGTCAACTGTTCGATAGAACCAATGCCTCCATTGATGAGGGCATTGAGGGTTCGAGGACTGAGGTTCAAGATTTCGATCGGAGTGTATTCGGTTCGGGTGGCTTTCTCTTCCTCCACTTGTTGCTTCGCCATGATGTCATGAGCGGTGCTCATGAATTCAGGATCAGCGAGCGTACCAGTGGTGTTGAAGTATCCGAAGTAAGAACTCAGGATATCAGAAGCAAATTTCAAGGATTCTGCTGCATCAAATGAGCCATTGGAGAGAATTTCAAGCTCGAGCTTGTCGAGGTTCGTCATTTGCCCCACACGAGTGTTGTGGACATCGAAACGCACCTTTCGGACCGGTGAAAAAATAGCATCAGTCAGAATCAAATCTGGGTCAGTGTTCTTGGCATGGTCGATCGAGTGGTAACCAACTCCCTTTTGGAGAAACATCTTCACATCCAGGGAAGCGCTCTTCTTGTCGATCGACGTGATGACGTAATCAGGGTTGAGGACTTCCACACCGCTTGGGCAAGTGATTTGACCAGCAGTGACTTCCCCTACGTGATTAGACACCTTGAGCTGAACGACAGCAGGTTCTTTTGAATGCATCTTGAAAACAACTCCCTTCAAATTGAGAATAAAGTCCAAAACACTGTCCTTTACGCCAGGAACAGCAGAGTATTCATGCTTGACCCCATCGATTTTCAAACCGGTGATCGCAGCACCAGGGACAGAAGACAACAACACTCTCCTCAAAGCATTTCCCAAGGTCATCCCGTAGCCAGGTGGAAGCGGATCCACGGTAATAAGAACATGATTGTCCCCCAATTTTTCCACAGAAACCTGAGGGATTCCAATTTCAGCTTGGATAATGTGCATGGCGGAGAAGAGAAAGGAAGTAAAAAGAAACAAAACCGGAAGGAGTCCCGGTGAAAGACCTTATCGAGAGTAGTATTCGATAATTTTCGCGGTATCAACCAGTTTTTCAAAATCATCACTGGTTGGCTCACCGCCAATTTCCAGACTCATGTTTTTTACGTTTACGGCGATCCATCGTGCTGGTTTGTAGCCCTTGTTGTCCTCCAAGACAGCAGGGTACAGTTTAGAATTTTTTAAGCGTGGACGAAGCTCGATCTTGTCACCAATGCGCACCTGATAAGAAGGGACGTCGACGCGCCGACCATTTACCAAAAAATGACCATGGGTGGCCATTTGGCGGGCTTGGGTACGGGTCAAAGCAAGACCTGCTCGGTACAGAACATTATCCAGGCGCATTTCCAACTGCTTCATCATGTTGTCAGACGTCAGACCCTTCATCCGAAGAGCCTTTCCGACGTATTTTGAAAATTGCTTTTCCGTCAGTCCAAACATGAAGCGAAGCTTCTGCTTTTCACGCAACTGAAGAGCATATCCTGAATTCTTCTTCGGAGCGGAACCAGCCATACCAGGTCGCGCGGGTCGCTTTTCCAAAATCTTCTCATACTTCGGTCGACCGAAGAGGTTGATGCCTTCGCGTCGGCAGAGTCGTGCTTTAGGGCCTAGGTAACGTGACATAATTGAAAATTGAAAGGGATAATGGATATTTCCGGTCAGGGATTAGACTCGTCGGCGTTTTTTTGGACGGCACCCGTTATGAGGGACCCCGGTCTTATCGACGATCAGTTCGATTTCAAAGCTCTTCGCCAATCCTCGAATCCCCTGCTCTCGGCCTGGGCCAATCCCTCGGACATAAACACTCAAAGCCTGAACACCATATTGTTCGAGCTTTTCTGCGAGCCGTTCAGCTGCTACCTGCGCCGCGTAAGGAGTGGACTTCTTAGACCCCTTAAAACCGCTTCCTCCAGCACTCGTTCGAGCCAAAACATTCCCGTCCAAATCAGTAGCCGTAATAAGCGTGTTGTTGAAACCAGCCATAATATGGACAAATCCATTTTTTACCAAGCGCTTGATTTTTTTCTTCGGCTTCTTCACTTCTGCTTCTGGAGCAGCAGCGCCGGCCTCAACGGGAGCCGGAGAAGTTTCAGGAGACGTGATATCAGTCGTAGGTTCTGCCATAAATTCAAAAGAGATAAAAAGAGATAAGGGGGTTGGAAATTACTTGGCTTCAATCTTCTTGTTCGCGACCGTGTATCGCTTCCCACGCTTCGTACGAGCATTGGTCTTCGTGCGCTGCCCACGAACAGGGAGCTTTCTCTTGTGACGGTAACCACGGTAAGATCCGACATCTTGCAAGCGTTTGACATCGAGTTGAATTTTTCGTCGCAGATCTCCCTCCACCATAATCAACTCCATCGCCTTACGAATGTCATTTTCTTGATCCAACGTCAGATCTTTGGCACGAATGCTCGGATCAACCTTTGCCTTTTCCAAAATGCGAGCACTCATAGGTCGTCCAACACCATACACATAGGTGAGGGCAATCACGATCCGTTTATCATTGGGGAGATTTACACCTGCAATACGAGCCATAGTTCAAAATTTAAAACGTAAAACTCAAAAGTTAAAAAAGGAACCATTTTTTTACTTTTTATTTTTGAACTTTTATTTTTTCTACCCTTGCCGCTGTTTATGACGAGGATTTCTTGCACAAATAATACGCTTAATCGGCTTTTTCACGCGGTGCCATCCACGCCGAAGCGTTCCACGTCGGATAATCACCTGGCAGTGTTCACAAATCGGTTTGACAGATGCTCGTACCTTCATAATGAAAGAGAAAAGAAAACAAATTATTGAGAGACCTCTTCAGTCGAATCAACGCTAACGGCTCCATCGGCATCAACTCCCTCCTGCGGTACAGCAGGTCCCTTCATCTCTTTGCCACGGTACACAATTCGACCCTTGGACAAATCGAAAGGAGTCAATTCAACGATCACATGATCCCCGGGCAAAATCTTGATATAATTCAGACGCATTTTGCCGGATATGTGGGCATTTATTTCGTGACCCTCAAACCCCTCATCAGTAATCCGAACGATAAAATGAGCGTTCGGGAGGGCTTTTTGGACCACTCCAGTAGCTCGAATGTTTTCCTGTTTCGCCAAGCGAAAAAGAGGTTAGTCAGACACAAAGCCTAAAGAGTTTAGGCGATAGGTTACAACAACACAAGATAAATTATTTGGGAACAGGAAATGAATGTTGACAAATAGTATAAATATTATAAAATGAGGAAAATTAAAGCCATCCATGTCGAAAAAACACCTATCTACATCACCTGAAAACAAAGAACATTCACCCCAAAATAACCCAAACACCCCCTCCGAGAAAAGCCGACTCCGCTCCGCACGATCTGCCATGTTTGCCGGGATGATCCTTGCTGTACTAGGAGGAGCTAAAGCAGACAGCGGTGTAGAAAAGCATCCCAAACGAGCACTGGCGGGTCTGACTTTAGAAACTGACAAGGAAATTCAGAAGCTATCATCTCCTCTCACATCCACTCCTTCATCCGCCGAAAATGAGCCCAGGAAGACCTTTATAGGTGAAAAAATCCTAGAAAAATCACTCTTCCCCGCATTTTCTGGGAAAAAAAGCCTGAATGGCCACGAATGGGCTGCTCTTTGTGAGCAACTTCTCCAAAGTCCAGCATTTAGCGAGGCGGCTGCTTTATGGAAGCCTCAAAAACTGCAGGGTGGGAATGTCACGATCAGCGACAATGAAATATTCGAAATCCTCAATGCTTGCGTCATCAGCACTGCTCACGGGCATCATGCCCTTCAGGGCAGCACGGGAAACACCCCTGCCGAAAGCGCCTACCAACTGCTAAAACTCAACAACCCAACCCATCATCAACTTCACATCAGCATCGATGGTGCTGCGCCACTCCCTCCAATTACTTTCTGGAGCTTTGAAGCACCACAAGACCAATCAAATGGAGCTGCTGGCATGACGATCGACGGTGTTACCGCTTGTGTCACTTTTCCCAGACAAGATGAAATGCACCACCTCGTAGCAGAAAAATTAGGAAAAAGAGGAATCAACTTAAATCAAGAGCCCAGTAAATCGAGAGAAAAAACCATCATTCACGAAGGAATTCACCTTGCCGACAAGAAGATCTGGGGGAACTCACACTTGGAAACCTCCACTCCGATAACCAGTTTTGAAATGAATGGACTTCAAATAAATACCAATCCTCTGACCCTCATCAAGATCTATGAGTTAAGAGCCTGCGCCATTACAAATGCTCTCGAAACCCTCCCCGACACCGAAATTCTGATCAGCACCGCCAACAATCTCACGTCAGGTAGTCCAAATTATCGACTGTATGAAGACCTTTTTATAGTAGCCACATATGCCTGTGGAGCCTGGAGCGAAGTACCCAAACCCACCACCAGCGATGAAATGCTAGACATGTTGGCTGATCTCTATGCAAAAGGAGGCGCAAAGCTGATACGGCAGATCAATGCTATGGTCGCTCGAAGCGCGCTCAAAGCCTCAGAAGCGCTCAACAAAAACCCCACAAAGACACCTGAACTTATCCGAGGCACTAAGCAGCGGTGAGCACCACTGGCCCTTCCTTCGTAATCGCCACCGAATGCTCAAAATGAGAGGACATCGACCCATCCGCCGACACGATCGTCCAATCGTCTTTCAAGGTTTTCACCCGCCAATCCCCCACATTGACGATCGGTTCAATGGCGATCACCATCCCCTCCCGCAGCTCCACTCCATCATTTTTATTGCCAAAATTCGGCACCTCGGGAGCCTCGTGGACTTCATACCCCACCCCATGACCGATAAGGTCCCGAACACAGCTATATCCCTGGCGTTCAACGATTTTTTGAATGGTGGAACTGATCGCCCCCACTCGATGGCCCACCTGAGCCATCTTTATCGCTTCATCCAGGGCGTTTTTCGTGGTCTTTAGCAAGTGCTTTAAATCATGGCCGATCTCACCAACCGGCACCGTAATAGCGCTATCGGTAATCAAATCTTCGTAGATCACACCAAAATCCAGGCCAATAATATCCCCTTCCTTCAAAAAATAGTCATACGAAGGAATCCCGTGCACGCAAGCTTCATTCACCGAAGTGCACAGCGCCGCCGGAAAGCCATGATATCCCTTAAAAGCCCCGAGGACACCTCTTTCTTTCAACAATTTTTCCGCGTATTCGTTCAATTCACCGGTAGAAACACCAGGTTTCACTTGAGCGGCTGTCTTGTGAAGGATTTCATGCAATATCTTGCCACCCTCCCGGAGGAGTCGGATTTCTTCATCGGACTTGATAGAGATGGTTTCTTTTGGCATGGGGAGCTTTTTAGAGGTTAGCTTTTTAGCTGGCAAGTGTTCACACCATTTTCAAATGAAGAATGTATTGTAGCCATTAAGTATGGAAAATACCATCTACTTATACAAAGACTGGAAATACTTTTTCCCATTCCGACCGGAACTGAGAGGTCAATGGAAGGGGTGAAGTGGAGGAATCCCTCAGGGGGAGGATCAGGAGAGGGATTCCTCCATTGCGTCCACCTCCTGAATCCCTTTGACTTCAGTCGGAATGGGAAAACAAAAAGCTAACCAGCCACCCCCCTAATCCCCTCCGTCACCAAAGCCACCTCCTGATCTCCTCCCACCTCCACCATCCTTCCCTGCTCCTTGTACCAATCTATGACCGGCTGGGTTTCTCGATGGTACGTATCAAGTCGAACCTTAATCGCCTCCGGCGTATCATCCGCTCGTTGATACACATCCTCTTCTGAATTCTCTGCGAGAGCCGCTTCTTTACTAGAATAAATCTTTCCTGTGGATTTCGACATCCAACGACTACCCAATCTCTGTAGCGCCAGTTCATCAGAAATATGAATTAAAACTCCGAGAGGATTCCTTCCATATCGAGCCACTACCTCTTCAAACAGATCCTTTTGACTTATTTTGCGGGGAAGGCCGTCAAAAATCACGGCTTGGGAAGCTTCGGTGTTCTCCAAAAAATGGGCCACGATCTCGATCACCACTTCGTCAGGCACCAAATGTCCCGCCTCGATGATTTCTTTGACCTTCTTGCCCAATTCGGTGTCGCCAGCGGCGATAGCACGGAGCTCTTTCCCCGTTTCAAACACCTTATAACCATGTTGTTCTGCCAAGATCCTCGCCTGCGTACCTTTCCCACATCCCTGGACTCCAAAAAGAATCAAATCCTTCATAAGTGCATCAATAAAAGTACCAACAGCTTAAAAGATCCCACCACAGGTGAAAACGGGTATTATATTGACTCTAATATAAAAATATTGTAGAATAATATGATTATTCTTAAAAAATCAATATGGGACTTGGAAGCTTTCTGGAAAAAACCTTAGAAACAGCAAAAAAAAAGCTGTTGGGGAAAAAACTGGAAAAAGTCGACCGGGAACAAGAGCGGGTTCGACAAACGATTTTACACGAAGCACAACATGTAAGAACACAAGTCGATGAAGATTTGACCCATCCAGAAAAACGACTGGCCGAGCAAGTCTGCAGTAAACTCGACGCCAAGACAAAGATTAAAACCCTCAAAGTCCTCCACTCTCTGTACCGAGCAGAAAATACATTGAGAATAAAAGACGACACTTCAGAAAAAACGAAACAACAAGTCCGCGCGCAAATCCAGCAAATGGCCCAAAAAAGAGGAATGGCCGCCTCAGAGCTGGAAAAAGCGATTCACGAACAACTCTGGAATGAGTTTCAGCAAGAAAAAACAGCAATGAAGTACAACGCAGCAGAGATCGAGCCTAAAAAACTCGAACAAGCAAAACAACAGCTCCAAAAAAATGCCGAACTGATCGTGGATCAAGTACGAAGCGGAAAAGACGCCGAGCTTATTGAACAAGAACTCATGCATCAATTACAGCGAGAATTCGACGAAAATTACACAGGAGAAAACAACGCCTCAAAAGCCGTATCAGAAAAGGTGCAACGGATCCTCTACCGCCTTTCTCAAAGAACGGGCCTCAAAAAAGCGGTGTACGAACAACTGGGTGGAGTTGCAGGGATGCTCGGACCACAAGTGGAGGGGTACTTAGGGCCACAAGAACAAACCACCAGCCCAAAGAACGTTCAAGAAATGGAAGGATATTTACCAGGCGCCGAACCAGTAGGCATGCTGGAGGGAAAAGTCGGGAATGTGGACAATGGTCAGACAAAAAATGTACGACTGGAAGACCTCAACTCTGAACAAAAAGCTGAACTTCGAAAACAAGCCGAAGCCATGATAAGCCAACTCGAACAGGCTGATTCTGATCAGCGGGCTGAAAAGAAATTAGAAGAATCCACCTCAGCGCCTGATCAGATGGTAGGATACCTCCCGGAAGCAGAGAAAAAGTCTCAAAAAGAAAAAAATAATATGGTAAAGCCAAGGGCAAACCCAGATGAGATTTTCAAAAAATGGAAAACAAAAAACAAAACCGACGCATCCAAAAAAACCATGGAAACAACAGGTAATAGTCGACTAGACTTCATCCTGCGAAGCTTAGATCAAAAAACAGGAGGATACTATCGAAATCTCGACGAAATGGAAAAAAAAATTCAAGAAAGTCCAAACACCGCGAGCCCATATCATGTCAGACAGAATCTGACAAAATTACTCAACATGCTCCACGACAGCAATGAAAACGGTTTTGCATATGAAAAAACCGAAAAAGCCCTCCTCAATGCGTTAATAACGACAGAAAGCATACTTGGCCCCGTAAAAAACAAACGCCAATTTAGTGATTTCTACGACTATCTGGGACGAAAAATTGAAGATTTAAGGGGTAATAAAAGTTTATCCGTAAGAAAGGTGGCCTAAGCTACTTCCCTGGAGATTTCTTCTTTACCTTCCTCTTCAGCTCCCCTCTTTCCTGAAAACTCCTCATCAGTTTATACAGAATGAACAGCAGTAAGAGGATCAACAATACCAACACCGCGAACGGGATATACCAACGCTGCTGGTTTTCTCCAAAAATGATCGTCACACAATTATCCGTACAACCCAAAGATTTGACCACCGTTTCAGCTTTCTGAGTGGCAGTCTTCACCGTCTCAGTAACGTACTCCACCACCCGAGTGGCCGTCGCTCCTCCGACCATGAAGCCTCGTTCGATGTAAGTGGCGTCTCCCAAAGCCTGAGACAATTGTTCTAGCGTCTTGATAGAAGCAATCTGGTCTGAATAGAGAGCACTTCCTCCTCCAGATACCTGGGCTAGTTCCTGAAGCACCGCGGGATCAATGGTCAAACACTGCAAAGCATTGATCTTACAAGCCGCGTCACAAAACAAGGTGTTCGCCGGTTCACACTCTTCATCCGTTTCAACGATCCCGTTTCCACACACGGGCACAGGTGGTGGAGGTGGCGGTGGAGGTGGAGGAACGGGCTTGTTGAAACTATACACCTTTGGCGACATGACATTGCCATCAATATCCGTCGCCTTGACCACCATCACGATTTCCGTCGCGTCGGGAAAGTCCGTCGCTGGATTGATGGTAAAGGTATAGTCCAAGGGCAAACCACTGAGGGTGAGTTCCGGACTGGCGGACGTGTACACCACATTGTGCACTTGGATTTCCACAGAGCTCACATTCACCCCCGATTGATTGTCGGTGATGTGAAGGCTGACATTGCTGTTTAATGGCACCCCCGTCGCGCCATTCGCAGGAGTCACCTGGGAGACGGAAGGAGCTTGAGTATCCGCTACACAAGGTGCAGATTGAAAGGTGTAAGCAGCGCTATTCACACTCGAAAGCACGTCGTTTCCATTCAGGTCCGCCACATTGCTATCGATGGATTGCCCGGGAGCATACTGAAACTGAAACGTCGTCGCCGTGACACCGGGCTTGCTGGTGAAATAAATCGAGCCCAGCAATCCACTTCCATTAAAATTCCCAATCACGCTAAACGCGGTGAGGTAAATCTTCCCTTCCGATTCGTTCACCAGGTTCCCGGCATAAATTTCATACACATTCCCCGTCTTCACCTGAATCCCCGGGATAGTGCTGATCTGGTCAATGATCTGAACCTCTGAGGAGTTGAAAAGAATCAAGGCATCCACCGCGTTGGTGCTGACCCCCTGGGTATCCACGACCAAATCAATCTTCGACACACATCCTTGCTTGAAGGTCGTCGAAGACGGCGTGAACGTAAGCGATGCCGCCTGCGCTTGACCAAGCGTCATGAACCCGGCCAAGGACAGAAGAGCCGAGCTAAAGAATACGGAAGTAATGCGGGAGAGAGACATGAGGGAGGGTTAGGTGGTAGGTGGGAGTTGATAGTTGAGAGATGGTAGGTGGTAGCTTTTTAGAGACTTAGCTTTTTAGGGGTTTAGCTTCATGAGCTCCTTGTTTCTTCATTTCCTTCTTTGGATTTATTTTTCGTTTTACGTTTTAAGTCTTACGTTTGCACCCTGATTCCATCCTTACGACCCTTACGGCCCTTACAATCCTTACGGCCCTTCCCCTACACCCCCTCCCCACTCTTAAACAAATTGCCGACCGTAATACTCAAATCCATGCCATTGACGATGCCATCGTAATTCAGATCTGCATCGAGGAAAGCACCGTACAATCGCGCCACAATACTAGAAAGATCGAGTCCATTCACATAATCATCCTTGGATGGATGCACATCGCCCCCCAACAGAAAACTCGTCCCTCCCACGGTATAATCCAATAAGACATCTGCTCCTTGGAAACTCACATCGCTCAAGCGCCTGGAAAGATGGGAGAGTCCTTTGAGGAGGAAATGGTAATTGCCAGGTAAAACATCAACGGCATCGACCTCAAATCGCCCTTGGGAATCGGTGGTAAAGTCAAAGGTTTCGGCCGCCACCAAATTTCCGGGGACATACAAACGTAAACGCGACGGCAATGACCAATTTCCTTGAGGAGGAGATCGTTTTTCCGGGTAGGCGATGACATTGAACGCCGCCACTTGATCGATTTCAAAGGTCGCATCCGCAACTGCAGGAGCGGGTTCAATCGCCCCTGTGGAATCATGCGCGATCGAATAGACTTCATACTCTCCATCCTGGAGACCGGTCAATTGGATCGTGCCACTGATGAATGAAGCTGGATAAGCGACATAAGGCCCGCCATTGCGAGAGTAAAAAACCTCAATCAAATCAATGGCCCCATTGGGAGAAACGGCAGTATAGGTCAGATCAATTGGCTGAGAAGTGAAAATAGTGGGAGACGGCTGATCGATACTACTTTGCGGGAGACCGCTTTCGAGCAGACAAAGAGTGCTACATCCATCCCCACTGAAGAGATTGCCATCATCACACTGTTCGGGACTTTCAACTATCCCGTTACCGCAAACAGGAGCCGCCGGCGCTACCGGCACGAGCTCGAAGACTAAGGTCTCTGAAAGAGGACTCGTAAACCCAGCTCCAATGGAACTAGTCTGAGCAACGACATTGTAAGTACCAGGGGTCAAAACACTGGTATCAATATTCACCAGCCATGCTCCGGAGGATCCTATTTGGACCAAATACGCACGGGAACTCGGACCATCAACATCCAAAGAAACACTTCCATTGGCATATCCATATCCATTCACCGTCAACACCTCACCTTGTGAAACCACAGAAGAAGAAATCCGGACCGTAGGAGGAAGCCGAATATCATTGATCGTCTCGAAGCTATTCGGCTGGAGATCATAATCAAAGGTTACGGGTGCGGAAAGAACGTTATTCGGGTCTTTGGCAGAAAAAGAAAAAGTTCCCTCACCAGGAGGAAGTGAACTGGTGGAATAAGAAAATGCTCCGGTGGAAATCGGATCAATCGACGTTTCAAAACCACCTTCATAGGTAAAGATCACCACCGTACTGGGGCCTGGATAAGCAAACCCATTCAAGGTGAGATTGGTAATTTGTATGGGAACATCATCGCCCCTCGACCTACCTCCCCCGTCACCACCGCTCGTGCCAGATACATTCACCGGGCCAACGACATAATCATAGTCATTTCCATCGACCACCATGACCTGAGCCGTGTAAGTACCTGCAGCAAGACCACTATAGCTGACCATAAAAGCGCTGGAGGGAGTCGCGGGAGGCGGCGGGAATGCATAGGTTTGCAAGTTTCCGTAGTTCAGTCCATCACTGGAAATCTCCACCCGGATCTCAGTAATCGGAGGCGGGTAATAAGACGCCGAAATAAAATCCCAATTCCAATGGACCTCCAGTTGTCCAGCCGCAGGCGAAGAAATCGAGAGCTGAGGCGGCGGCGTGCTTACTGAAACAGAGATATCAGCATTCCCCGAACCGCTCCCGATCGGCTGCGCATACCCATTCTCAAAAAAAAGAAAAGGGAGGGCAAGCACGCACCCCCACAAGATCACAGCAAAAGTCTTTTTCGGCGACAGAAGGAACATACGCTCAAAAACGAGTACTCAAAACAAATATGAAAGATTTTGCAAAATCATTCTAGTACTTCTTCTTGCGACAAAGAGAACTTATGATCTATCAATCACGATTATTTTCGTTTTTTTCGAGGTGCTCTCGCAGCCGTGGCCACTGGCTGGCGCGCGGAAAACAAAACTCGAATCAAAACAATCAAAAGAACGAGAAAGCCGGCGATGTACAGACCCAGCTCCTTCACGATCTCCACGATGCTCGGAGTCACCACCACTTCTTTCGCCACGTAGTGAACCTCAGCATCTGCTGAAACAGGAATGTAGTATTGAAATGATTTTTGTGAAGAGGCCATCTGGCTGACCTTTTGTCCCTTGTAAAACTCATACACCGTCAATCGGGAAAGGTATTCTTTCTCGCCAAAGTCATCTCCCAGATCGCCGAGAGGAACCTTGATCTCACGAACGACATTGGGGAAAATAGTGAAATCACGGCTCAACGTTTTGATCGGCATGGAATCACTGGCATTCTCAAAAATCGCAATTTCTGCCAAAACGGTAAAGAACTCATTTCCAGTGTTGTTGAATTGAATGACGAAGTTCGCCGTATTTCGAGCCCTTTCCTGGGTTTCAATCTGATAATCGACCAAGCCTCCTGATTTAATCACCTGCCCTCCCAAAACTTTGACGGCAACGACAGAGGCAATCGATCCTCCGACAGTCACGGGTCCAGCATCACCCGCCTCCTGGCTGATAGCCTTTTCGATCAGAATAACTCCAAAATGATCCCCATACGAAGCATTGTCTGGCACCTGAATACTCACCGGAATAGCATTATCCTTTCCTTTGACAGCTTCAAACTCAGGCGTTTTGATCGTCACCCAAGTCGTGAGAGATTGACCGGGATCAGCTAGTTCAGTCGCCTCAATAAAGTTTCGAACTCCTGACTCGTTGTAGACGAAATCCACCACACGTACCCGATACCGATCCGAATCGAAATCATTTCGGAAAATCACCGTATAGTCTTTTGATTCCCCCCGATTCATCTCAAAGACTTTTTTCGCAGGCGCGACCGTCATATTGAAAGCTTGGGCAGGCTGACGAAAAAAAGGCGAAAACAAAGCAACCAAGACAAGAAATGAGGCGAGCTTCTTCATTCAAATGAGAAAAAAATTACTGCTTCTTCATAAAAAAAGAAACGGCTATCAAAGTCAAACCAATAACAATGGCGGAAACCTGAAATATGGGATGATACAACAACCCTTTGCGAATATTAATGCCCTGAAAGGGAGATTCTTTTCGTTCCTGGCGCAAAAAAGTCTGAGCATCTGGAAACTGAAGCTCTTCTTCATGGAGAACGGTCGAGTTTTCAGCGACTACTTTCAGGACTGCCCGATGTGAGTTTTCCTGAGCAACACCCTCTCCAGAAAAGTTAAACACGTTCACCGCTTTTTTAAACTCTGGAAAAACAAAGGTGGACTGGTTTTCAAGTGAAACGAGTTCCTTGCCCTGAGCATCATAGATCTGAAGCACAGGAGTAATCGAAAAGTATCGCTCCACCAGATTTTCAAAATCGAAAACAATGGACTGAAACCCCTTCTCGGGCACCTCTTCACCATTGGGAGAATGCTTAAACTGGATATTAGAAACCTTTCCCTTCACCTCAGGCAAGGCGCCGATCCGAACAAACATCAGGCTTCCCAACTCAAACGTCTGCTGTTCCTCCGACCTTCTCCTCATGAAATGACTGAGGTACACATCCCGCTCTTCGATTTCTAAAGGGATCACCACCTGAATGGGAATGAGCTTCTCTTCCCCAGCTTGAAATTCATAGACGGTTTGTGCATGTTCTACCAAAGAAGGCGCATCCGTCAGATACAACTTGTTGCCAGCCTCGTCATACTGAAAGGGCCGAGTTGAGAGATCGTAGACACCACCAATGCCACTTTTATAGATGAGATCATACGATAAAGATTCACCCGGCTTCACTTGAAAAGAAATCTTCGTCGGCGCGATGAAATCCTCTGCCGCAAAAGCAGGAGAAATCTGAAAAAAAGCAACGAGTGCCACCAACAGAAATCGAATGTTCATTGAAAATCGATAATTGATAATTGAAAATTTAACCCCACCTCCCCAATCTACCAAGTTTTCGAACAAAAAAAAGAGGCAGTTCCCTGCCTCTTTCATTTTACATCCGCACCTCTCCCCTATACTGCCTTCCGCATTTCCTCCTCCGTACCCTTCGTACCGTCCGTACCCTTCGTGCCCGTCCCCTTAGTTCACACTCGCCGTAAACGTAATCTGCCCCGTATACGATCCCGACTGTTGGCTCGAACTGATCCCCACGAACCAGTTGATATACGCGGTCGTGGCGGATGCACTGTAGGTCAGCGTGTCATAGATCACCTGTGCCGCTCCGGATCCGAGCGGGAACGATGCCCAGAGGGCTGTCCCGGCATCCCCGTCTCCCCATTGGGTCTCCTCATCGGCTTCGCGGATGATTGAGCTGGTGCTGGCATCGGTCAATCGGAAGGCAATACCAGAGTCAGTTCCTGTGTCGAGAGACTCATTTGCTGCTTGCGAGGCAAGAAGCTGACTGACGGAATCAGAGATTTCATCCGCAGCGTTTCCCGGAGTTCCGCCCGCACGAAGAAGGGTATTTGTTCGAGCGTCGAGGTTCGACGCATAAGCAACCACATTATATCCATCGGCGGAATTGGTCGTCGTTTCAAGTTGAGTGTAAACAGGGCTTCCAAAACTTCCAGAAATAGCATAGTCATTCAATCCGGTCGATGTCAGATCGGTGATCTCAACTCCGGCCCCAAAGGGTTGGTTTCCAGCTGCCTCATCTCCTACAGCAAGATTTGCAATAGAGAAGGAAAGAAAGTCATTGACGTCCACCGTAATCTCAGCGTCATCACTTCCCGACCCTACTCCTGCAAATGGAGTAGCTTCTTCAACATTTGAATAAGGGCCAGTCCCAATTCCGTTCACTGCCGCTATTCGAAAAGAATACTCTGTATCATTCGTCAGTCCCGTTACAGTCGCCCCGGTAATAGAGCTAGTGCCATCACTGAAGACTTGCGCATTTCCAGGAAACCCAACCGTCTCACCATACTCCACGACATAATCCGTAATCGCGGAACCTCCATCAAAAGGAGGGTACCATATCAGCTCAACCTCAGTATTCCCGGCCTCAGCTTGCAAGGTAGTGACCGTGCCTGGAATAACTGGAGCAGCATCGAAAAACTGCTGAGCCAACACTCCGTTATTATCTCCATCACCATCATTCGTATCGGTCCAGGTGACCACAAAAATCCCTCCATTTGTTATGGCGACGTGAGGAGATGTCTGATCACCGATATAGGATGTATTGACGGGAATCTCCGAACTCAATGCATCACCATCAGCGTCAAAATATCGAACCATAATCCCTGCACCATCGCCATCTCGACCCCCTTGATCCTGCCAAACGATCGTGAATTCACCGGTCGACTCCATAGAAATTCTCATGTTCTCACGATCTGTGCCCTGGTCGGATTCCGGATCGACTAATGTTTCACCGCCTTGAGGCACACCGGCGCTGTTGTAGCGCTGAAACTTAGGGGTCGACCATGCGATCGAACCTGACTCATTCATAACCACCACAAAATTTCCACTCGCATCCATTGCGACGTCCTGATTAAACTGATTGGCTGCTGTAGTAGTATTGACTTGAAATTCTCCACCAACCGTCGCTCCTGTATTGTCATAAAGTTGAGCAAACACTCCATTCCCAGAACCATCCGCATCACTCTCATCCGTCCAACTGATCACAAAGGCTCCGGTACTGCTCATAGCAACAGATGGAAAGGTTTGATCGGCAAAATCTGTGGTATTAACCATAAATTCAGAACCCACCGGATCACCGACACTGTCAAAACGTTGAGCATAAATATCAGCGCTTCCAGTACTTCGATCCGTCCACGCAACGATAAAATTGCCAGAGTTATCCATCGCCACCCGAGCTTCTTCCTGATCTCCCAGAAACGTGGAATTGACCAAAAACTCCCCTGTTACTGAAGCTCCCGTATCGTCATACAAATGAGCGAAAACTCCTGACGAGTTCCCATCAGTACCATTCTGGTCTGACCAGACAATCACAAAGTCTCCATTCCCATTCATAGCAATATCAGGTCCTTCCTGATTTCCAAGAACAGAAGTATTCACACCGAACTCTAAACCTTGAGCAACTCCAGCATTGTTAAATCGCTGAGCGAAGACGCCCGCCCCACCACCATCATTTCCTCCACGATCTGTCCAAGTAATGACAAAATTTCCATTGGAATCTATACCAACAGTAGAATCCTCCTGGTCACCAAAAGCACTTGTATTGACCTGAAACTCTGACCCATCTGGCAAAGTCGCCGCAAGAACTTTCCAAAAATCAGCGCTTATAAATGAAAGGAGGACCAGCGAAACTGTGAAAACGAAAAATTTATTTTTCATGACCAATATAAATAGTAATTCAGATCACAATACCTTAATCTTATTAGATGTTCAATCAATATGCTCGGACATACACTTGTCTCCTAGAAGTGATATGCTGTGATGATGGTCATTCTGAACGGTGGAAAAGTTCCCGGAAAGGGTACATCCCTCACTCAAAAAAGCCCGTTTCCAGGCTCTTTTGTGAGTTAAATTGCATTTTGCATCCATCCAACCCTACGCGCCCTCCCAACCTTTAATTGACAGATGCCGTAAACGTAATCTGCCCCGTATACGATCCCGACTGCTGGCTGGAGCTGATCCCCACGAACCAGTTGATGTACGCAGTGGTGGCGGATGCGCTATAGCTCAGCGTGTCATAGATCACCTGTGCCGCTCCGGATCCGAGCGGGAACGATGCCCAGAGGGCTGTCCCGGCATCCCCGTCTCCCCATTGGGTGTCTTCATCCGACTCTCTCAAAATCGAGCTCGTGCTCGCGTCCAGGAGGCGGAAGGCGATCCCCGTGTCAGTCGATGTATTCAAAGTATTCCCGGCCACTTGGGATCCCTGGACTCGCTGGAGGGTGTCTTCGATCTCATCTGCTTCCGTTGTCGCGCTTCCTCCTGTTCGGAGAAGCGTGTTGGTTCGTCCATCGGTGTTGCTGGCATAGGCGATCACATTGTATCCGTCATTGGAGTTCGTTGTCGTTTGCAGTCGGGTGTACACCGGAGAACCGAAGCTTCCGGAAACCGCGTACGCGTTAGCTCCGCTCGGAACCAAGGCGGTGATCTGAGCTCCTGCTCCGAAGGGCTGATTGCCGGCTGGCTCATCTCCTCCCGCGATGTTTTCGATCGAGAACGAAAGGAAGTCATTCACGTCGATGTTGATTTCAGATTCGGAGGTATAAGAGGGGCCGCCTCCAGCGGTAGGAGTCTCACTGTCAACATTTGAATATGGACCGGTTCCTACTCCATTCACGGCGGCAACTCGGAACGAATATTCCGTATCATTCGTCAGGCCTGTCACCGTCGCTCCCGTACTCGCGCTCACTCCGTCGCTAAACACTTGAGCATTCCCCGGAAATCCGGAAGTTTCTCCGTATTCCACGATGTAGTCCGTGATGGCTGAACCGTTGTCGGCTGGGGCGGTCCAGGTAAGGGTCACTTGGGTGTTTCCAGCAATGGCGTTTAGATTGTTGATCGCGTCGGGCAAGCTTGCACCAGCAGTCGGTGTCCCCAGCTTGATCTGAAAGCTGACGGTCTCATTGCCATCGAAAGTCGGCACACTGTCAAAGGCGATCACGAAGAGATTGCTGTCATCTGCGTCCACTCCGTATGAAATCGTCCCTCCGTTGTTTGGAGACAAATCCGACCAGGCGCCAGCGATCAAGATGTCATCATTCAACAAGAATAACGCTTCAGCAGTCTCGATTGGATTCGTACCGTCACAACAATAACTATACACATTATCGATATCAGTGATGTCACCATCACCACCATCCAGGATGATAAAGCCATTGGCGGCGACCAGGAATTTGGTATTCACTTGTCCATAAATCGTCACCGGAAAGGGGAGATTAGTCGCGGGATATGAACGCTCATCATCATCCAGGGTGAGCGTGGTTGGGGCCGTCAGATTGATCGTGCTGTCGAGCGCAATGGTTGATTCCGTCATCGACAGGGCATTGGTGTACTCACGTGCTCCGGAAACCGACCCAGCTGAGCTCAGATGAAAAGGAGTATAGTCATTCCCTCCTCCCACGACACCATCGGTGATACCTGCCGTCATAGTATTACCATCGTAGTTGAGATCGATCGCGTGAATTTGAACAGATGCCACCACCCCCTGCGGAGTCGCCGTTGCGACGTTTGAGGAGAGCCCGGTGCCAATCCCATTGACCGCGAAGACCCGGAAGGAATACTGCGTGCCATTGGTGAGACCCGTCACAGTGGCTCCGGTACTGGCTGAAACACCATCACTGAAAACCTGCGCATTCCCGGGGAATCCGGAAGTCGCGCCATACTCGACGATATAATCGGTGATCGGATCACCGTTGGACGCAGGGGCCGACCAGGTCAAAGGCACCTGTGTGTCCTGTCCTGAGGTAGCAGCCAAATCAGAAACAGCCCCAGGCTCAGAGGCCGGTCCTCCACTCGCCTCTCCGAGCTTGATCTGAAAACTGACGGTTTCATTGCCATTGAAAGTGGGCACGGCATCGAAAGCTATGACATAAAGACTCGCGTCATCTCCATCTGCACCATGAGAAATAGTTCCGGACACATTTGGGGAGAGATCCGCCCAAGCCCCAGCGATGAGGATATCGTCAGATCCGATGATCTGGTTTTCAATAGGAATGGGTCCATCACAACAACCATTACTGCCAGCATCGATGACTCCATCTCCACCATCCAGCACGACAAACCCATTGCTAGATACCGCAAACTTTGTGTTGGAAACTCCATAAACCACAACCGGTGAAGGAAGGTTGATCTCACCGGAAAGCTCATCATCTCCCAGAGAAAGCGTACTCGCTCCGGTCAGATTGATCGTGGTATCGAGCGTGATCGTACTCTGTGTCATTGCCAGGAGATTGGTATACCCGCGTGCACCGGACTGATTCCCTGCGGCAGTGTGGCTAAAAGGCGTGTAGTCATTCGCTCCTCCCGAGTCCATATCGGTAATTCCCGCCACCATATCATTGCCGTCATAATTCATATCGATCACGTGCAATTCGACGGTCTGGGCGGAAGAGGGCGCGGGGTCGAGCACTTCTTGTGCGGAAGCAGCGGTAAATGGGCCCGCTACCAGTCCTCCGGAACCTCCAACACCTCGCACCCGAAAGCAATAGGCATCTCCCTCGGTCAGGGGAGGATCTCCGATGATCACATTGGTAGCGGTGCTCACACCATCTACGTAGGTGACCCAATCCCCCTCTGTAGTACATTCATTGTCCACCGTATAATCATTGTACTGGATGACATAATCCACGACCGGCTCTCCCTCATCGTCTACTCCCACCCCATCGATACCGTCCCAGTCGAGCGTAATGGTTCCGTTGAGATTATCAGTCACCTGGAGATTGCCAGGAACAAAGGTTCGACTCAGGGTCGAAAAGAATCCGTCTGTGATCGTATAGGTCGCATCATATGCAGTCCCTGCAATAATTTCAAAGTCTGACGAAGCGGTAGATCCGGAAAATGCCACGACGCCATCCTCAAACATCACCACATCCCGAATTTCATCTTCTCCCGTCCCTCCGAAATAGGTGGAATAGATAGCGTCTGTTCCAGCTGAATTCAGTTGAAACACAAACCCATCATCACCTAAACCAGCACTAGCTTTGGTTCCCTGAAAAGCATTCACCACCGGAAAAGATGCGTTTTCCGTCTCACCCACGACGGTGATCGTGCCACTACTATCCGTAGCGACTCCAAGAATTCGACTCGAACTCTCACCGACATAAGTCGCGAGTGTTTTGGTGCTTCCATTCATGACGTACAGACCGATATTGGATCCTGAGCTCCCATCATCATACACCCCTAGAGTAGGAACCAAACCCGTCTCATTGGAGTTCAAATTTCCAGCAACGACCACTCCGCTCGCACTGGGAAAATCATCCATATCCGGCCAAGGAGATGTCGGGCTTCGTTGCGCAATATGGCCGCCAGTATAATCAAAATTATTTTCGTCAGCAAATGCATTGACTGCCAGTTGCACTCCATTTGAGGCTACTCCGGCAGAAAGCGTCATGAGCACAACTCCCAATGAATCATCACTAAATGAAATCGTCTTCGGATATCCCAGAGAGCCTTCTTTCCCCAGAGCATAGAGCTGATCACCCTCATCATACTCCACATCGATCCCGACACCGTTCATGATCGACCCTGAAGAAACCAGGCCACTCAGGCCGGAGTTAAGCTCCATGACATACATATAGCTTCTTCCCCCGACAGTAAACGCACAAGCGGGGTTTTCCGAAGGAATATCAGGTGGACTACAGGTCCAACCGTAGTTGTCAGCCCCCGTGGTTCGACGGAAGGAAATATCATTTGTCCCTCCGGTCACAGCTACCCTGCCCGTGCTGGAAACCGCTACTCCCAAGACTGAGCTTTCTCCGGAATTCGTAGCCTCACCACCAATCAGTGTCGAAGCCGACAGCGCGTTCCCCGCAGAATTCAACCGCAAAGCAAATCCTCTATAATTTCCCGTCGTGTCTGAATTCTCAATATAGGCACCCGCGGTAGTGGGGAAAGCAGTAGCACCATCAGTAAATCCTCCAGCGATCACCTCTCCGGTCGAACGAATAACCTCCATATCACTGATCCCATCGTTGATCGCGGTACCGATATAGGTAGCATAGACCAAGCTGGATGCTCCCGATTGAGTGGGATCCATCTTGAGGACATAGCCATCATTATTTCCATTGTGTCCCACAGCACCAGCGAGCAATGAGGAAGCGGTCATCCCTGCGATATACACAAAGTCTGAATCGTCCCGATCCACCTCCACGAGGAGACCAAGACCACTGAGGTAAGTACTGTAGGGTACCCCAGGATCGATCACCAAGGGATATCTCGCATCTACTCCATCGACCTCAAACCCATATCGCCCCTCACCCTTTAAGACAAACCAGGAAGGACGCTCGATTTTTTTCCCCTCTATCATTTGATAGGTGTAGGGAGCCCCCTCGAAAAAAGTCACCCCACCCGATTGCACCTTCAAGGAACCATCATCTTGGATTTGCAAAGCGACGGTATGAGATGAATCTTCAGAAATCAGGCGGGCACTGTACGCGGCCTGAATCACCTCCGGAGACACTCCTGCTTCCAGCTCGTACTGGTACTTCAGACGGGACCCCACGCTCAAATACTCCATATCCACTCCAGGATAGAGCTCGTCATATCGAACCGCCTCAAAAACAGGAACATCCGTAAATGACTGCTCATTCTTTCCTCTCAGATAATTAAACTTACCGGGCAAGAGGCCTTGTCCACGTGGAGTGACCTCATCTCGAGCACCAAGAAAACGCTGAGAAAAAACAACCGTTTCCAAATGGGCAAGCTCTGGATCAGGCTGCATTTCGAAGCGGACCTCGCCAGAATGAAAGCTCACCTGGTTTGCCCCCTTTCCGACCCGGAAGAACGAATGGTCTGGATACTGTCCGATGTTTTTTTCGAAAACTGGCGCTACAGGATGAGGAGCACTCATGAAAGAATCATTTATTTCCTCTCCAGGGAACAAAAAGAATGAACCAAAAAGAAAATTGGAGAGTCCATTTTGGGACATGACCGCACTGGAAAGAATGGCCACAAGAAGCCCCAAAGCAACAACCGGCTGCAAAAAAGAAAGGCGGAATTTCATGAAAGAAAGAAAAAATGATGTTCTGTAAAGTATACCAGACATTGACTTTTTCTTCAAACAAACATGGACAAAAAAAAGAGGCAGTTTCCTGCCTCTTCCTTATCATCCCAATCGTCTCCTATTTCCCAATCGTCTCGAATTAGTTCACACTCGCCGCACTCCTGGTACTCTATTGCCTTCCGCATTCCGCCCTTCGCACCCTCCGCACCCTCCGTACCGTCCGTACCCTTCCCCCTAGTTCACACTCGCCGCAAATGTCACCTGCCCGGTATAAGAACCAGACTGCTGTGAAGCGCTAATTCCCACGAACCAGTTGATATAGGCCACGGTATCATTCAGGCTGAAGTTCATGGTGCTGTAAATGACCCGCGCTGCCCCTGATCCCAACGGGAAAGCGGCCCATAATGCATTGTTGGTATCGTTGTCTCCCCATTGAGTATCCTCATCCGTTTCGCGGATGGAAGGATCAGTACTCGCGTCGATCAAGCGGAAAGCCAGACCGGTATCAGCCGAAACCGAAAGCGAATCATTGGCCCCTTGCGCTGGTGCTAGACGAGTCAGGGTATCGGGGATTTCATCTCCTGGATTCCCAGGCGTCCCACCAACTCTCAACAACGCATTGGTTCGGCCATCAGTATTGGAAGCATAGGTCGTCACACTATACCCATCGCCGGAGTTGGTACTCGCCAACAATTGAGTATACACCGGCGAACCAAATTCACCGGTCAAAGCGTAGGCATTGGAACCCGACGTCGTCAGTCCCGTTATCTGGGCCCCAGCACCAAACGGCTGGTCTCCAGAAGGTTCATCTCCCACAGAGAGATTCTGGATAGAAAAAGAAAGGAAGTCAGTAATATCGACCGTAATATCAGTATCTTCAGAACCACCAGCGCCCGCGCCAGGCGTCGCCGTATCGATATTGGAATACGGGCCGGTACCAATCGCATTCACCGCTGCCACTCGGAAGGAATAGTTGGTGGCATTCACCAGCCCTGTCACCGTCGCGCCTGTACTCGCAGAAACTCCATCACTGAACACTTGGGCGTTGCCAGGGAAACCAGCTGTGGCTCCGTACTCGACGATGTAGTCGGTGATAGCTGATCCACCATCTGCTGGCGCGGACCAAGTGAGGGCCACTTCGGAATTCGCTCCGATGGCGCTGAGATCGATGATCGCCGCTGGGACGGTCGGCCCTCCAACAAAGATCCAACAGCTCTCATTATTACCGCCGTTAACTGAATCCGTAAGGTGCAGATCTTCTGAAGCCGTACATCCTCCGTCAGTAACACTGACATAAGAAAGGTTGCCGGTATTTTCATCAACATGAGTAATTTCCCATTGCGTAACCCCCGCATCACTCGAAACGAATTCGATCAGGTTTCCGGAAGTACCGGTGGCACTGAGAGTTCCTCCCGTTTCAAAGGTTTGGATTTCTCCGGCTTCGAAGGTAAGAGTTTTCCCAGTTGCTTCATCGATCGTGACATTATACCAAACCGTCGAGCCATTGATCGCCGCTGCCGCGGAAGTATCGAACTGAACCGTTCCTTCGTTGTGATCAAATCCGGTGGCCATCGCGTTCGTCCAGTCTCCCGCCACGGTCATCGTGCCGGAAGTAAGTCGGACTGTATCAGCCGTCACCTGAAGATCAACATCTCCGTTCACATCGATCATCGCACCGGTGTTCGAACCATTGAAGATACCACTGTTTAATACTTGCAGGGTTCCTTCCACCGTCAAAAGATTGTCTCCTTGTTCGTAGGTCCCTCCATCGATGATCAAGGTATTCGCTCCATTCACCTCTGTATCAAAGCCGTTTTGAGCATAGGTTCCGGAAGTCACTTGCAGCGTATTGGCGATCACAGTCGCCGCTTCTTGTTCGAAAGTTTCCGTAGCGTCACCTGCGATAATGATATTGTGATAATCTGTCGCTCCAAAATCATTTATTGTGAAAGTAGTAGAACCGGCAGCGCCGTCTCCCCCATAAACCCACGTGCCAGAATTAATATCTGGAGTCAATCCGGTAATCGTTTCATCCCCCTGCAATTCCAGAATTCCTTCATTTGAGAAAGAAATACCCGTCATAGTCCAAGAGAATCCGTTAAGGGAGAGAGTTCCATCCAGGATCGTCACACTACTAGGATTTGAGAAGGAGAAATCAGAAGCAAAACCAACAGACCCGGAAGGTTTATCGATCACGAGGCCTGCTCCGAAAAAGGCAACTGCCGACTTACTGATCGTCTGTTCGTTCGTTCCAGTCATGCGAAGCGTCAGATTTGAAAGACCAAAAGTGGCACCGACCCCTGTCGTGTAAGAAAAGTTCCCATACAAATAGATCGTTCTCATAGCACCGCTCCCCGTTACATACCATCCCGTAGGATTGTAGGCGAGGTTACCATTCACCGTGAAATCACTGGCAATTGTTTTAATGCCGCTACTGGCAATCGTGACATCCGTTAAGGTTCCTCCTGATTGGGTCAAAGCCCCCCCGGCTCCGTAAAAATTCACGGTATTCAAAGTCCCGCCGGAGATATTGAAATCACCCTGCACGCTAACAGTTCCTCCGCCAGTAAGGGTGACATCCCCGTTCGTTTGGGTATACGAACTGGCAGCTACAAGAGATCCTCCCGTGCTGGAAGAAATCGTTCCACTCGAAACCGTGGTCGCTCCGTTGGCGGTCAAAACAAAGGTATCCAACACAACATCTCCCGAAGTAAGAGTGAAGGGTGAATTTATCGCAAAATTCGAAAGCAGCGTCACCGATCCCGATGGCTTATCAATGACAAGAGGCGAGCTGAAGAATTCCGTCGGAGATTTACTGATGGCCTGCTCATTCGTCCCGACCATTTGAAGCGTAAGATTTGAAAGCCCGAAGGTGGAACCGACAGCCGCGGTATAAGAAAAGTTCCCATACAGAGAGATCGTTCGCATCGCTCCGCTCCCCGTGACGTACCACCCCCCAGGATTGTAGGCCAGGTTTCCATTGACCGTGAAATCGCTGGTAATCGTCTTGATGCCGATACCGCTGATTGTGACATGCTGAAACGCCTGCTCATTTGCCATAATCGTCTGACCTGATCCATTAAAATGAACTGTCCCGGAACTGGTCGACGTCCCGCCAGTGGCATCCCAGTCACCACTCACGTTGATGAGGTTTGATCCCATCGTAAAAGCACCATTGATGTCAATCCCCCCTGATCCAATATTCACATTCGCTTCCGGCTGATAGTTCGTTCCAGACGAAATAAAGAGTTCTCTAGAGGATTGAATCGTTATTTCCCCGGAAGACATCTGATAGATTATTCCGACATCCCCAGCATTTCCGAAAGCATCCGTTTCACCCGTAACCCACGCCGTCGTCAAGTGAGCATTGGTGATCGGCACGGAAGGATTTTCCGAGCGCGCAATGAGACGATCCTGATACAAGTGGACCTGGCTATCGAGGGAAGTTCCTGACGCGAGGATCACGGTCACCGCGTCAGGAGCTTCATCTTCCAGATAAAACGTCAAAAGGTCTCCGTTTGAAAAGCTCAGACCTGATAAATCGAATTCTCCATTGGAGTTGATATCAACAGAGGGGCCATCCACGCCATTCACAGCAACACGTACCGTATAGGTCGTCACCGTCAGCGGAGTCACCCCTTCATCGTTGAAGACCCTTCCAAAACTTCCTCCTTCGAACAACCAGTTGAAGTTATTCCCCAAGCTGGAGCTATTCGTACCTCTGGCATCAATAGTATCGGAAATGTTATTCGAATCGCGCACCACCAATCTTGAAACAGTCCTGCCTCCCTGGGCATCCAGAGTCCACTGCCCGGCATTTCCCTGAATCGTCAGGAAGTTGCTACCCCCTCCTTGCAAGATCAGATCACCCACAAAGGTGAAGGTATTGGCGCTGCTGAAAACAAGCTCTTGGCCTTCATCACTGGTCGACTTGGTGAAGTCGTTGAAGGTTCCTCCGTCGATGGTTTGGACAGCGAAATCACCTGATCGGTCGAAGATGACCGTACCGTTATTATGCAAGAACGAAGCTCCACCGGTCCCGAAACCTTGCCCCGAGAAAGAAAAGGTTCCGCTCGTGGAAGTGAAAGATCCGGCAATCGTCACATTGTTGCCATTTACATCGATGGCCGCTCCGGTATCAGATCCATCGAAGACCGATCCGACGGTCATCGTCAACGATCCATCCACCGTCAAAGTGCCGCTTCCTTGAGTATACGTGGCATCGCTGAGGGCAAGATTTCCCGATACAGAGACATTGTCCACCAGCTGATCAAAAGCTCCGGAAAGGACAGAGAAATCCCCATTCACCGTAAGGGTATTTCCAATATCAAAGGTTTCGCTCGGATCAGCATCGATGATGAGATGATAGTAGTCTCCACTGACAGCGAAGTCTGAAATAATGCCAAAAGTACTGAGTCCACCCGCGCCATCTCCCACGTACCTCCAAGTACCGGAATTGGTGTCATTCGTCGACATCGTCACCGCTTCACTTCCTCGAAGCTGAACGATCCCGTCGTTGAAGAGATTTGCTCCCGTCATGGTCCAGTCGTATCCGTTGAGATCGAAGGTCCCCGCGGTATTGTTAAAGGTCGGAGCGACCGTCAAAGCTCCGGCCAGCTGAAGTGTCCCTGACCCGGAGTGGGTTACCGTAGCAAAAGAATCCCCACCACTGATCAAGGACTGAGTACCTGATCCATTGAAATCCACCGTTGAGGTGTCTGCGGTAAAAGTTCCCGTATTCAACCAGTCTCCTGAAACGAAGATTGTGTTCCCGTCAGCAACGAATGTCCCGTCATTCTGAAAATCATTCGTCGTCACATTCCCGCTTCCGGAAGAATCCGGACGGTAGGTGCTGCCGACAAAAAGAAGAAGTTTCACGTCATGTCCGCCTTCGTCATCGACGACCAAGTCGTTATTCGCATCCACCTCGAAGAAAATATCTTCGTCCCCTGAAACAGAATTATCATATAGTGCCAAGTCAGCATTCGTGATCGTCGCGTTGTCATCGCTTCCGATGGTCAAATGAGACTCAATAAGTTCTACACCACTGACATCTCCTGTTCCGTCGTATTTCGTGACAGCCACGGCTTCATTCGCTTCCGCAACTCCGTCAACAAATACTGTCAAGACATCTCCTGAAAAGATATCTACTCCCGTAATACTCCAGCCTCCACTTGCAGTGGTTCCTGTAATGGGATCTAAAACACCATTGATGGCAATCCTCACCGTCTGACTATCTGCACAGTTCGTACTATTATCAGATTGCCTACAAGTACCGGTAACATCGGCAATATCCGCAAATACTCTTTCACCTTCAAAAGATCTATACAAGAAACTGCCAGAAAATAATCCGACCAGCAGAAACAAAAGAAATAAATACCTGACAGAAAACGAAGGCTTTCGCATAAAATGGATTATTTTTTATTTTGGTTTCCTTTTATTATACCAAATTTCACACCAAAAATCGACGGCGAAGGCTCATAACCAACCCCACACCCACAGACAAGAAAAAATATTATTTTCTAATTTGTTTCGATCACAAGAGGTAGCACCCCATCAATATTCATTACTTCAAAGGTGTAGGTTGACTGATCCAGGATCAGATACTTCACCTGAGCCGCCTGTTTGCTTCCATTTTTTTCTTGATAGCCTGTAGGCCTTTTCAAGAGAAGGTCTCCAAAGGAACTCTTGATGACGAGGCTTCCATTCGATGCGAGCTCAAGCCCATCCACACCAGCCAAGCGAACCTGAAGAAGCTGTGGATCTACCCCCGGAGCTATTTCATATCGATAGTCGACTGCGGGGCTTCCCACCATAAACAACATCGATCCCAGGATACAACTACCGATAGCGAACATTGCCATAGGTTTTGACGCTCTGGACCCATTTAGAACGATCACCCACCATATAATTCACCACCCCTTCCAAAAGATTCTCGCCGAGAAGATCAGGAGCCGTATTCGCACCAACAAAGCTCTGGCGGATGACATAGGACTGTGTTTCAGCAGCTCGATAATTTTTATCTCTCTTCCTCGGATCCTCTTCTGTCGGTTGGACTGGGAGTTTTTTGGACAGGTGATAAACCACTTCCTCATTCTAAAAAGAATGGTGTACAAAAAAAAGAGGCTGTTTCCAGCCTCTTTTTTTAAGAGTGTATCCAAAGTGGATTAGTTCACGGAAGCCGTGAAAGTCACTGTACCGCTATACGTACCTGTCTGCTGGCTACTAGCAACACCGACAAACCAGTTGATGTACGCCGTAGTAGTCGTAGAACTGTAGGTATCTGTATCATAAGCAACAGCAGCAGCTCCTACTCCGATAGGAAGAGCAGCCCAGAGAGCCGTTCCGGCATCTCCATCACCCCATTGGGTGTCTTCATCAGCTTCACGGATGATCGCACTGGTGTTCGCGTCGGTAACACGCAAAGCAAGACCGGTATCAGAAGCGGTAGTAAGCGATTCATTAGCAGCTTGAAGAGCAGCCAAGACCGTCAGAGAGTCGGGAATTTGATCTGCCGGATCAGCTGAACAATCGACGGTACCATTGAGACACAGTGCCGCTGTACGGCTGTCCGCACTTGACGCATAAGCGGTCACATTGTACCCATCGGTAGAGTTGGTCGTCGTAGCAAGCTCAGTAAATACTGGGGATCCAAAGCTTCCAGTAATCGCAAACGCGTTCGAACCAGAAGAAGTCAAATCAGTAATTTCAGCTCCTGCACCAAACGGTTGATCGCCATTTGGTTCATCAGCGGCGGCAGGATTTGCAATCGCAAAGGTCAAGTAATCATTCACATCCACATTCACATCAGAATCCTGAGAACCTGATGTTTGTGCCATTACTGGGACGACCGTTGCCATCGCCAATAAAGCCGTTCCTGCTGACAATGCAGCAAATTTCTTAAACATAAGAAAAAAATTAAAAAAAATACATACGAGATAAAGTGAATCCCTAGAGGATTCTCGAAACAAAGAGAACACGTCCTTTCAAGGTTCAGAAGGGATCATATCTTCATGAAGCCTTCATCATATGATACCTGACCTCTATCCCAAAGTCAAGATCAAGAGTGAACAAGCTGAGAATACTCAAATCATTTTTTTTTAAAAACAGATTCCATTCCTTAATGGGAAATCAATCGTGTAATAACATTTTGAGCGTTTACAAGTCGTCCAACACCCTTTAATAATTGACCTAGTGTTTTCTTATATTTTTCTATGAAAAAACTGGTTCCTTTTATCGTGGTCGGACTCATCATCAGTGGTTCGCTCACCGCATGTTCCAAAACAGAGCCTGAACAGGCAGCTCCGATGACAAAACAAGATCAAAATGTCGGGATTAACATCCGCGTCAACCCAGAAGAAGCCCGTCCAAGCCAAGAGGTCGGGGTAAATATCCAGGTCAACGGCGACGAACAATAAACACGGTCGTGACATTTCAAAAGCCGGTATCACACCGGCTTTTTTTTATGGGTCACTCAGCGGCTATCAGCGCGTTTTCTTTCTGGCAGTAGGTTTTCTTTTCGGCTTTGCGGCCAAGTGAGGGAGCGACGCGTGGCGATGCTTATACCAACAAGCAGCTGCTAAAACCAAAAGAATCGCGCCCCCTCCCCAAAGCAACAGCCACTCAAATGAATCAAAAGATGCCGACGCTCCGCGAAGCGGACCAAGCGGGACCACCTCTTCGTACAGCTTTTCTTTCTTCTGACGGTCCCAGAGACTATAATAGAGCGTCAAATCTTCCTCAGTGGACAAATAAACATTCGGGAAAAAGTGAACAACGCTGGACTTTTCACCAGGGAAAACACGCTTCGAAACACCCTCTTTTTGAAAGAAAATATCCCCTTTCACATCCTTGAGGGTGATCAAAGGACGAACATGAATAAATCGCAGGGTGTTGTTCTGCACATCCAAAGCCACTTCTGTCTTATCCGACATTCGATTGAGAGAGAGTTTTGAGAGCGTATAGGGCTCGATTCCGGAAATCGGAGTGGGGCCAGCCAGGCTTACCAAAAGCAAACTGCCCAAGCTCTGACGCACCGTAATGTTTCCATTTTGTTCAACGCCCACCGGTTTATAGTAAAAATTGAGACTTCCATAATAATCCCCCGGTTGGGCATCCACGGGAGCACTGAAACGATACTCGAAAATCTTTTCCTCGCCTGGTTGTAAAACGAAAGTCGGCTCCGAACTCGGAATAATCCAGGACGCCAACGACCTCAAGGTATTACCACGGGAAACAGTGGGAAGCATCTTCACATTGTGGGTATCGGGGTCGATTTCCACGTCGAAGGCTTCAAAAGAAATCTCATAAGCAACAGCATTGGTGTTTTTAACCGTCACATTCCTTAAATACGTTTTCGTATTCTCGATTTCCATCTCCATAATGAGAGGCTTTATGGAAATACTACTATGCGTCTGCTGCGCGAACGCCTGAGGCGGCACGACCACAGTCATGACTGAGAAAACGAATGAAAACAGGAGGGAAAGTCGCATGAAACGCAAATTAGAAACTGGAAGTGGAGAAATGGGAGTTTTGTAGTGTGTTTTTTTAGTTTTCCCTATTCGTTCCGATCAGGAGATCAGAACGAGCGCATTTATTTTTCCTTTTCACTTTTACATTTTGCATCCCCCTGCCCTCCTACGAGTCCTCTTGTTCCTCCTCGTCTTGCAAGTCCTTCCCCTTACGGATTCACCATCGCATTCACATCGATCGTTCCACTGTAAGAACCAGACGCCACATTGGCACTTGCTTCCAGCTGAAGCTGGAGGGTCGAATCATACGGGACTTCGGCACTCGACTTCGGTGTCGCATCATTGATGATCGTCTCATAGCTCTCTGGGAAACCGCCAAATTTTGCATTCGGAGCCGTGTCATCAGCACCCCAGTAGTCTGAATTGTAAGCAGCGACATGGCTGGTCGACCTCAAGCGGAATCCAAGGCCTTTGGTGCTCAAATTAGCCCAAATTTCTCCGTTTCCAAGACCCGAAGCGTCCCAAGACGTCAGATCAGGGAAGAGATTCGCGCCACTCTTTATCGTCGTATCAGGGTTGGCATTCTGCTTTCTCACCTGGATCTGATAGCCTGTCTGAGAGTTCGTACGCACACCGATTAGATTTTCCTCGGAAACCAGAACATTCGGAGATACCGTTCCAAAAGCATAATCATCGACCACTCCCAAACTCAAGAAGAGATAGACGATGTCTTGAGCGCCATCCGTTCCATCACCAGGAAGGTCATTGGTGGTATAGGTTTGAATATTATTCTCCGCGTCCGTAATCCGGATCCTCACCTGGTTCAATCCATCGATCAAGACCGCGTCATAGCTCCACGTCTCCCATGGATCACCCACGCTGGTCTCAGTAGCATTCTCCCAATTGAGGCCTCCATCCAACGTCACTTCCACCAAGGTGATGGCTGAATCCCCCGTCCCGACATCCGTAGCGGTCCCCATGATCGTGAAGTCATTGTCTCCCTCGATATTGACCTCAAAATCCTCTCCAGGACCATTGCCGCCATCATAGGTGATCGTTCCCGTCGGCGGCTCATCATCCACCACGATCGAGAAAACCGCGTCGCTGGTGTCTTGGGAAGCATTCAGGGCTTCATCGACTGCAGTAGCTCGGATTTTTGCCAGTGAAGTGGCTGCATTGGGGACAGTCCAGGTGAAAACCCCTCCCGGAGTGAATGTCTGAATACGATCATTTTCGGTGTCAGCAACATAGATCCTAAAGTCTTCGTCAAGAGCAACTCCATATGGCAAATCAAGCTCTCCTGGACCAGATCCAGAAGTACCGAACGCATCAAAGAATGACCCATCAGCGGTAAAGATCTGGATACGATTATTCCATCCATCAGCTGCGTATATTCTGCCAATCGGATCCGTGTCCACTTTATAAACCCTTGTCCCAAACTGTCCGTTTCCAGTGCCACTTGTCCCGACCTTCCACAAGAATACGCCAGATGAATCGAATTTCTGAAGGCGCTGATTGAAACTATCAGAGACAATGATGTCTCCAAAAACATCGATGGCGACCGAGAATGGATCATTAAACTGACCATCAGCAGAACCGCCTCCGAAACTCAAACATGGACTTTGGAATCCAGAAACACCTCCCGCAATACAGCCTTGGAAGACCCCGGAACTATTGAATTTTTGAAGACGGTAATTGAATTGATCAATCACATAAATATTTCCGAGCGGATCAACATCGACTCCTCCAGCAAAGTTAAACTGACCATCTGCGGTACCCAAAGAAGAGGAAGTACAAGGGTTTTGGAAACCGGAAACACCACCAGCAATACAGCCTAAAAAGGTACCACTGGCATCATACTTATCCAATCGATGACTATTGCTAAAGTAAATATTCCCAGACGCATCGACTGCGACATCATAGGGCACCACTCCAGAAATCGTCATGAGATGGTTTCCAGAGCTGTCAAACTTCTGAATCCGGTTCCCATTCAGATCCGCCACATAAATACTCCCCGAACTATCGACGGTAATTCCCGTTGGGAAATTGAACTGGCCATCTAAAGCTCCAAGAGACCCGAATTCAAGGGTGTAAAGGTGGTCATCACTAGCAAGTCCAGTAGCTCCGACGATCGGGCTATAGGTCGAATTATTGTCAGTAAATTCAAGGTCTACCGTATCAACGAAGCCGGAGTTATCCGTCGCATACCATTGGATCTCGTAGGAAGATCCAGCCTGAAGGCTTTCCCCGCCATTCGGCTGAACGATCGAAACGGTCGGCGGCGTGACATCACTCAAAAGCACGGTCACCTGCGTATCATTTGGCGCCGAAGCAGCCATATCCAAAGCGCCATCACCATTGAAATCCGCTAGAGCTACCCCACTTGGATTTGTTCCAACAGCAAACGTGCTGCCCTGACTGAAGGTTCCCGATCCATTGTTTTCAAAAATCGTAACAGACCCCAAAGTATTGTTGACCGCCACCACATCGAGCGCGCCATTGTTATCCATATCCCCTACATTCAATCCTTCCACGTTGCCCGGAGCGGCATAGTCCACCTTGGCCGCGAAGGTGCCATCGCCATTATTCATGAAGATTTCGACCAATTGACCAAAGAGGTTTCCGACCGCCAGATCCGCGTCGCCATCATTGTCCAGATCAGCAGCTACGACATGTTCATTCCCACCGGTGTAATCAGCTTTTGTCGCAAAAGTCCCATCCCCATTATTCAAGAACACCGACACGGCAGATCCTGTGGTCACCACATCCAGGTCATCATCATTGTCCAGGTCAGCCATCGTGACCTCACGGGCACCGGTAGCATTCGGATACGTCACATTCGCCGCGAAGGTTCCATTGCCATTATTCATGAGCACGGAAAGTACATCGGCACTTGAGCTCACTGCCACCAGATCGAAATACCCGTCTCCGTCCAGATCCCCGGCATGGATTCCGAGTGAGGTGGAAGCGACTGGATAACTCACCGATGAGGCAAAGGTTCCATTGCCATTATTGAGTAACACGGAAACCACCGCGCTCGCGAAGCTGGTCGCGGCGATATCCAAATCTCCATCCCCATCCAGATCGGCCAACCAAAGGCCTCTCGCATTCGCACCACTCAGTGCGTAGGTCACCGCGGAAGCAAAAGTCCCATCCCCATTGTTGAGGAAGACACCAGCATTCGCTAGTCCCACCGCGACGATATCGGTATCCCCATCCCCATCCACATCCCCTGCCCGCGGGATGATGGAGAAGAAGCTATAAGCCGTAGACACATAAGCGTCTGCATTCCCTTCAGAGACCTCGGCAATAAACTCACTGACAAAAACCTGAGAAGGTGAACCATTGGCTGACTCAACGCCACTCGAAACCACGACCTCCACCCGTTCTCCGACTTCAAAGTCATCGGTCGGATTGAAGGTCACCGTATCGTTGGTAACGGTGGTGGTACTGAGAGCATAATTTCCATCGATCAATCCAGTGAATGAACCATAGACGGGGAGATTCGCTTGATTGACCGTCGATGCATTCAAGCCTTCACTAAACACTAAGACCACATTTTGGCTTACGAACACATCGATGTCATTTTGTGGAGGGTTGATGCTGACCACCTGCACGCCGAGGATCTCCACGGTATTCGCGGAGTCAACAGATGAACGAAGTGATCCCGCGGAAGTGATTGGCGTCACGGTGAGATCCCAGATCTGTCCTCCCAGGGTTTCATTCGCATCGATCAACGTTGGACCACCGACTCCATCGGTAGCAGAAGCTCCCGACCCCAGTCCATCCAGATAGAGTTGAGAAATCTGGGCAGCTGACAATCCCCGTCGATAAATCTGGAACTCATCGAGTGCGCCGGTGAGCTCACTTTCAGATGGTGGGTTTGCAAAGGAGTTAAAAGCACCGATGTAGGGCAGCTGAGCACTGGAATAAGGTGTCCCAGCAAACGCAACAGGTCCTGCATCCAAAACTCCATCAATATACACGCTCATCGTGCTTCCATCCCATACTGCTGCCACATGATGCCATTGACCATCTGTGATCGGCGTAAACCCGATGCTGGTTCGAGTACCCCCATCATTTGAAGTGTTGAGAATAAAAGTATCCGTAGTAAGGAGAACAGACTCCCAAACAGACCCTTCATATCGGTCGCCAAGAATAACCGCATAAGGCAGGGTGCTGTTCTTCACCCAAGTGGAAATCGTAAGGCTTGTGAGACCATTGAAAAGGGCCGCGTCATTTATAACGGCATAATCATCCACCCCATCGAGTGCCAAGCATCCACCAGCCTTGCAATTACTGGCGGTATAGCCTGCATTTCCACTCAAAGTAATTCCTTGGGCATTTCCACTGAAGTCTGTTTGAACCCCTGCATTAAACGGCAGATTAAGAGCCATCAAATTCTCTTCAGGACTTCCACCCGCTCCATCCGGATCCACCTTCCACTGATACGCAACTGTGTCATTCCCCAGGTTTGTCACCTGTGCCGTCACATCTTCATTGCCATAAATTTCTGTCGAACCGTTGTTCAAGCTCACGACAGATTGATTATCCACGGTGAAATCATTGGTTTCATCTGATGGAGCAGAAGTGATCTGCGCCGTAATTCGAACTCGAACATCTGCTTCGAGAGCCTCACGGGCAACATCATCTGCGGGAGAATCCCAATCAAATGTGGTCGTGCTCGGCGTGCCATCATCACAATCCACTCCCTCGATCACGCTTCCATTCACAGCACCAGTCGAAGCATTGCTGATCGTCGCGCTGGAGAAAGGACCTCCTGATCCGTTGATGGAGTACTCTACCAAAATATCACGAAGTTGACTGTCCTCATTGGTACACGTGAAGCTCAGTTCAAATACTCCTTCCTGAGTCCCAACCGGGGTAGTGATATCCAAGGTCGTCACCGGAATTTCTGTAATCGTGACCTCATCCACAAACAATTCAGGGCCGACAGAACCAGCAGCAGAGATTTCAAAAACATCCAATCTCCAGACCTCCCCTACTTCGTGTTCTTCGAAAGAAATGACCGTTGGACCGCCGCGATCGGTAGCATTGGCGTTCGTACCATCAGCATAGAGTTGAGCGATTTGAGCAGCACTTAGAGCCCGTGGGTAAATCTGAACCTCATCCACCTTCCCATTCAAATAAGAAGTGCTGAACGGAAGTCGTCCAATATGGACACCACCAGCAAAATCAAGCAATGGTTCATCAGGAATAATGGACGCGCCACATCCTACGTCGCTGCCATCTACATACATTTTAAGTTGGTTGGTTGATCTGTTGTAAGTCCCAACATAATGATGCCATCCCCCATCGAAAAACGTGCCTTCGGGCTTGCCACAACCCGCTGAATAATTGCCTGAAGTAGTATTAATATAAATACCCACATTGTCATCAACGGTGCTCCCTGAGGCCCAGAAAAGAACAGAGTACTGATTGGAGGCAACTCCCTGAGAAACAATTGCCTGGCCGTTGGTATCAGCCTGAGTGGTCGAAAACCACGCCGACAAAGTCACTTCATCACTGAAGTCAAAAGCGGATGAGTCTGGGAAGGTGACATAATCCGCATTCCCATCAAAAGCCATACAAGTGCCCACCTGACATCCAGACGTCTGACTGACAGCACTCGTCACCGTTCCATCAGTGCCACTATTTCCACTCAATTCTCTTTGAGTAGCGCCAGCATTGAAAGGAACATTGAAGCTCATAAAATATTCTTCCGGATCTCCACCATCGCCATCAGGATCCACCGTCCACTGATATCCGACCGTAGACGTCGCCGGATTTGGCGTGACATCGGACACCAGGTTTTCGTTTTCACGGGTCGGATCACTGAGCGTGAAACTGCTTCCACCGGAAATTTCATTCGTGATGATCACCGTATTGGCAGAATTAAAGGTGATCACTCCGATGAGGCCCGCAGTATCGATCGGCGTGATAAAGAGATCCCACACCTCATCTGGCGTTGTTTCTTCAGAGACGATAGCGGTTGGACCGCCAACACCACCATTTCCATCCGTATACAACTGAGCAATTTGGGTCGCAGATAATGCGCGCGGGTAGATTTGCACTTCATCGATCATTCCATTGAAAAGTCGTCCACCGGCAAATCCACGTCCAATACTCAAAGCCGAGGTAGAACTAATCGTTGAAAACGCAGTACTATCTGATGATACCTCGACACCATCTACATACGCTTTGGTAGATCCTGATTGCGAAGCCACCACGATGTGATGCCACTCTCCGAGGGCAACATTGATCATCGGCAGAAGAATGGTAGGACTATTGGTGTACACCGCGATGTTGCCCGAACCTTGTTCATTGATTTGAAGGTGGATAAATGACTGGTTGCCAGGAGATACAACGGCCTGGAAATTCCCAGTGTTCGCCTCGACCTTTACCCACGCGGAGATAGTGGCTTCTGGCCCTCCTCCAAAAGTCCCGGCAAGACTGACATAATCATCCACTGCGTCAAAATCCAAACAGGTTCCCACCTGACACGCTGTCTCTGGACTTGGAGGAATAACAGCTCCATTAATGGTTCCCGTATGGCTATTCCCACTGAAATCAGTCTGAGAACTGCCCGAGTTAAACGGCATATTGAGTTCCATAAAATTCGCCGCATCCACCGTCCATCGGTAGGCGCCAATCGTGCCAGCTTCAAATCCTGGATCGCCATCCGTCGTGAGGTTCGTTACCTCACCATCCGTGTCATCGTCGACGAAGAAGGCTCCATCATTCAAGTCAAAATCGACATAGGACAGCGGTCCTCCACCCGTGCTGTTGAGACCAAAGACTCGATACATATGAGTCGGATCCGACGAGAGTCCCACTCCCGTGTCGGTAGCATTTACCAAGGTCACCGTCACTCCCGTCGCCCCTCCCACCGTCTTTGCCGTTAATCCATCCACCTCAGCAGGTCCGAAATATTCAAAGTTAGAACAGGTCGTTAATACTTCCGCCAAGGTCGTCGCGTCGGGACAGAGATAAACCCCATTCCCTTCGTTCACATTGGGGATATACAGCGTGTGCTTGGTGGAGAGATTCGGATCGGCAGGAATATCGATCGCTATTCGTTCTCCGTCCGTGTCATGCAAGAATCCATTTCCAGGGTAGGCACCACCAAAAGTAATATTGTCATTGGTATAGAGCAGGTCTGAATGCAGGGCGAACTGGAGAACACCCCCCAGGCTGAACTTCTTGGAGAAATCAAAATTATCAATATCCGGCTGCGTGAAGGTCAAGGTCGGTGGATAGTTTTGGTACTGGTGGACACGGTCCATACAGTGGACAGGGATGGGTCCACTCGTTTGAAGCGTACGAATCACTGCTCCACCATTCGACGAAGTCACCGTGCCATACAGCACCAAAGCATTTGGAGAACAAGCACCAGGTGCGGCAACCTCAGCCAAGGCATTGTTGGTGACGGTGAAATCCTGGAAGCTGTACTGGGTCGAACCGCTTGTACCAAAAAGATTGCTGACCTGACTGGAGAGAACTGTCCCATTGTCGATAATCAGATCACCATAGGTATCTTGATTGTCTTTCAAATAAATCGTTCCGGCTCCTCCGTTGGTGGCATCTAAAGTCGCGACAAAAACTCCTCCTTTCGCACTCAAATTCGAGACCGCAAGTGTCATCGTATCGTACGTGAGGGCCATTCGCCCTCCTCCCCCACCACCAGAAACCCCAACTGTTCCAGCTCCATCAACACTCATTGTTCCTGTTCCCGAGATCGTCGCTGCCGTAATATTAATCGATCCTCCCGCTCCTCCATTCACCCCAATTGCATCATTCCCTTCTGCCGTCACCACACCATTATTGGTAAAGGCCCCTGTCACATCGAAGAGAATCACTCCTCCTCCAGCCCCAAAGGTTGTTGAGCACGCCGTGTTCCCTTCTCCAGATCCGGACAATACCGGATTCGTAATGCTACCATACGTCGGCGTTGCTGAACTGCTTGTCCCTCCAAGTCCTCCATGAGACCCCGAGATACTCGCTGCACATCCCACCACCCCATACAACGTATTATTCTCCGTATACCCAGGACGGTATCCTCGGCCGTCAGCGGAGATCGTACCGGTCGTGCCAATAGTCACGTCTCCGGTGATATCCAAACGCATCTTGTATTCCGTGCTGGTCGTCGTGGTCCTTTGCTTCAGCGTACCGGTATTATTCACCGTCAAGGTATCGATCGTGATCGGATCCGCAGCTGTCCCGAGAGCAAAAATACCATTGGTCTCGATGAGGAGAGTGTCTGTAATAGAACTCAATGATGGATGAGCCAAAGCCATTCCGTAATTTCTCACCGTCACATTTTGGAAGTTCACAGGTGTGCTCGGAAGCGTCGTCAGTTCTTCAACCGCCTGAACACCACCATTGTCGATAATCAGATCCCCATAGGTATCTTGATTGTCTTTCAAATAAATCGTTCCGGCTCCTCCGTTGTAGACACTCGATGAGGAAGAAAAGAGACCTCCCCGAGCGCTGAGATCAGCAGCATCGAACGTCATCGTGTCAAAGGTCAAGGCCATACGTCCTCCTCCTCCTCCTCCGGCAGCTGCTTCAGTGATCGGTTCTCCTCCATTCGCACTCATCGTACCCGTTCCAGCAATGGTATCTGCTGTAATGTTGATCGTCCCTCCGGCTCCTGCATTTTGCCCATCTGCACCAGTCCCATCAGCGGTCATCTCTCCATTGTTCGTCAAAGCACCCGTAATGTTGAGCAAAATAACTCCTCCTCCCGCTCCACTCGGTCCACAAGCTGTGTTCCCTTCTCCAGATCCGGACAACACCGGATTAATCAGGCTGTCGTACGTCGAAGGTGTGTTCGAATCAGCTCCTCCCAATCCCCCATGAGACCCCGAGATACTCGCTGCACATCCCACCACCCCATACAACGTATTATTCTCCGTATACCCAGGACGGTATCCTCGGCCGTCAGCGGAGATCGTACCGGTCGTGCCAATAGTCACGTCTCCGGTGATATCCAAACGCATCTTGTATTCCGTGCTGGTCGTCGTGGTCCTTTGCTTCAGCGTACCGGTATTATTCACCGTCAAGGTATCGATCGTGATCGGATCCGCAGCTGTCCCGAGAGCAAAAATACCATTGGTCTCGATGAGGAGAGTGTCTGTAATAGAACTCAATGATGGATGAGCCAAAGCCATTCCGTAATTTCTCACCGTCACATTTTGGAAGTTCACAGGTGTGCTCGGAAGCGTCGTCAGTTCTTCAACCGCCTGAACACCACCATTGTCGATAATCAGATCCCCATAGGTATCTTGATTGTCTTTCAAATAAATCGTTCCGGCTCCTCCGTTGTAGACACTCGATGAGGAAGAAAAGAGACCTCCCCGAGCGCTGAGATCAGCAGCATCGAACGTCATCGTGTCAAAGGTCAAGGCCATACGTCCTCCTCCTCCTCCTCCGGCAGCTGCTTCAGTGATCGGTTCTCCTCCATTCGCACTCATCGTACCCGTTCCAGCAATGGTATCTGCTGTAATGTTGATCGTCCCTCCGGCTCCTGCATTTTGCCCATCTGCACCAGTCCCATCAGCGGTCATCTCTCCATTGTTCGTCAAAGCACCCGTAATGTTGAGCAAAATAACTCCTCCTCCCGCTCCACTCGGTCCACAAGCTGTGTTCCCTTCTCCAGATCCGGACAACACCGGATTAATCAGGCTGTCGTACGTCGAAGGTGTGTTCGAATCAGCTCCTCCCAATCCCCCATGAGACCCCGAGATACTCGCTGCACATCCCACCACCCCATACAACGTATTATTCTCCGTATACCCAGGACGGTATCCTCGGCCTGTCACATTGACAGCCCCATCACTTTCGATGGTGAAATCGTCTGTGGTCTCTATGTCGAGCTTATATTCCGTCGAAGTCGTCGTCTCAGAGTGATTCAAGATCGAATCATTGGTACCCACCCCGTTACCGATCGTCACCGAGGTAAAGCTGTGAGCTCCGTCGATGGTAAAGGTACAGTCGATGATGATGATGTCCGTATTATCGAAGGATGTTTCACTGGCAGTGAGCCTGAGATCTGAGGCTTCTCCAGTCGCGGCACAAAGATCGCTCGGTGGGGTCACATCGAAGTCGAGCGTCTCGTCATTCGGCGCAGCACCCAGATCAGCGGTTACCTTGAGCACCACATCTGCAGTAGTAGTCGTCAGACCATCAGCATAGAAATCCCAGACAAAACCAATCGTATCTGGGGTATCGCCACAATCAGCTCCGAGAATGGCATTACCGTTCACCGTCAAAGCTGAACCACCGACCACCGTCGCACTCGTCAAAGTCGCAGCAGTATATGACCCGACTCCCACCTTGTACTCGACGATAATATTTCGAGGACTGCTATCCGCATTGGTACAAGTGAAGCTCACCCGATCCGCGTTTCTCAACTCTTGACCCGTCGTATCGGGATTAAATCCACTCAAAGCATCCGTCACAAAATCAAGGGTCGTCGTGGCGGCAGCTACAATCTCTACGGGCGAATTATCAGCGAGGATGCTCGAACCAACATACCCGGAAGCAGTCAACTCAACGAAATCAAGGTTCCACTCTTGGCCGATCTCGTGTTCCATTGGGGAGATCTTCGTCGGCCCACCGTTACCAGCATTTCCATCCGCATACAGATACGCCACCTGTACCGCAGATAGAGTGCGTGGGTACAGTTGGAGTTCATCAATTTCCCCGGGGAAATATTGGGAGCCTCCTTCATATCGACCAATATTCTTTGGGACTCCTGCATCGGATATCATTCCCGTCAAAGGACAGGTCGCAGCCAAAGCTCCATCGATATAGATCCGTTGATTTTCTCCATCATAGGTCCCAACGATATGAGTCCACTCCTCTTCACCAAGCGCGTATCCGCTGGTTTGACAAAGGGTAGCGAGCATATAAAGCCGAACCTCACCCGAAGAGAGGTCTGTCTGGAGGATCATATTATTGCTTCCACCAGCATCACTGGCGTAATAAATAGCCCGATAATCACTCGCATAACCCACATCAGGTCGCACCCATACAGATATGGTAAACGTATCGAGACCATCCAACAGTCCCGTGGTAGGAAGACTCACATATTCATCAGATCCATTGAAGCTCAAGGATTGGCCTATTTGACCAGTAACCATTGTTGGACTATTCACCGGCGTCCCATCATTCCCCTCTCCACTGAGATCTTCCACTATGTTGTCTGCAGGATTATCTCCAGGAATATTCAAGACCATCAAATTGTTCGAATCCACTGACCACTGGTACGCCACAGTAGAGTCTTCTGGATCACCGGTGATCGCAGTCTCGATATCTTCGTCTTCAGGAATTTCATTTGAGACAGCGTTGGAGATCTCCACATCACCCGCGGTGAGATTGAAATCCAAAGGCCCTCCTCCTGAATCCGTCACTCCAGCGATTTTATAGAAGGTATTTCCTGCTCCAGTATCAGTGGCATTAACCAAAGTCACCGTTACCGCCGGTGAAGATCCGACAGCTTTGGAAGTGAGGCCATCCACTTCAGAAGCGTTGAAAGTCACAACATTCGCACACTCCACGACGGTCTCAGCGAGATTCGTCGCATCTGGACAAACAAAGACTCCTCCACTGCCATTCGTATTTGGAACATACAAGGTATGCTCATTACCAAGATTAGGCAGAGATGAAATATTGATCACCACCCTGGTGGCATCGGCATCATAAGTCACCCCCTGACCAGCGAAATCAACATTCGAATTATCGTACGCTAAATCTGAGTACAGCGAGAAGACCAAACGACTGAGATCCGTGTCCGTGAATTTCTTCTCGAAAACAAAGTTGTCGATATCTGGCTGAGTGAAACTAAGAGTATCTTGAGCAGAGCCAGTGATCTTGAGAATACCCGTCGCGCCACCGACATTATTATATGTATGAACCCGATCCATACAGTGGACCACAACAGCACCAGATGTATTTAAATTATCGGTAATCGTTCCCGGAGTAACATCCGTCGTGGTAATCGTTCCAGAGATTCGAACCACGTTCGGATCACACAACCCTGGAGCCGCCACTATGAGATTAGCCCCATTGACCACACGAAGATTATTGATCGACACCTTTCCTCCCGCGATTTCACCGGTAATGAGAGGCGTACTTCCCGAGTTGGTCCCAGCGGCATCGATGATCAGATCCCCTTCTCCATCCACATCACCACTGGCATTGTCATCTTCGATATAAATGGTTCCGGGAGCGTTAAACGCATCAAGACCTCGAGCAGAAAAACTATAGATGGTTTCAGGAGAATTATTCGTCACCGCTCCGGCAGGGTCGCTATCATAGAAAAAGGCGATTCTTCCTCCTCCAAAAGAACTACTCCCATTCGAACAATCTCCTGCGAGCGCTCTAATGGCCCCCGTACCAGTGAGCTCTCCACTTGTAACAATTTTGATAGAACCTCCGGAACCAAGAGAAGATCCACAAGGAGCAGAAGTCGCGTTCGCAGAAATAAGAGCTCCGGAAGCCAGGGAGAAATCCATTACCGAAATAGAAATATAACCTCCGCCCGGACCAGCTGTACCACCAGATCCAGGGTACTGAGGATCTCGGTAATCACCATATGCGTCCGTCAACGATCCGCCTGTTGGCACCCCACCATGGCTCGGATTGGCCCCTGCAACAGCATTGGTATTGCTTTCTCCTGGCCCTGTGCCTGGGTTGATTTGCTCATTCGTCAGAGCGCCAATTCCGTTCACATTGATCGTCGAAGTATCATTGATGATCAGATCAGCGTTCGGTGAGTTGATCACCAGTCGCTTGATCGCTCCCAGGCTCGTCATCTCGTCGTGGCGCAAGTCTGATCCGTTGGTCATCGTGATCGTGTTCTCCACCACCAGTGTCTCTGCCGTCACTCTCGCTCGGTCGATCTCCAGCTCATACAAGTTCACCGTTCCCAACAGTGGTGTCCCGTCGGCTGATTTTGTATTAGCTATACTTCCATTGCTGATGATCAACCTGCCTTCTCCGTCTGCATAAGTAGATGGAACCAGACTGTTGTCCTGGATGTAGATCGTCCCAGGTGACCCGCTTCCATCCGCATCCGCTGCTCGGGCGTTGATCGTATACAAATCCTCCGGTGAGGTCGGATTAATATTTCCGGCGTTCGTGTAGTAAAACGCGATTCGTCCTCCTCCTGATGCTCCTCCTCCATTGGTACAATTTCCCGAATCAGCCGAGATCGTTCCGCTTCCACTCAGCACTCCCGTCGTCGTGATCTTGACCCCTCCACCCGAAGCACTGGATCCACAAACTACATTCGGTCCAGAGGCGTTGATCGCGGCACTCGCTCCTAAATTGAAGGCATCAACAAGGATAGAAACATATCCTCCCCCAGCACCACTTCCTCCTCCTGATCCAGGATACTGAGGATCGGTGTAGCTGTCATAGGCTTCGGATACATTGTTTCCAGGAACTCCCCCATGGGCTGTGCTCGCGCCTGCCACTGCGTTGGTCGTACTCTGAGCAGGATCGATCTTGTTGTTAGGCAGCGGCCCCAGTCCCACCACATTGATCGTCGAAGTATCATTGATGATCAGATCAGCGTTCGGTGAGTTGATCACCAGTCGCTTGATCGCTCCCAAGCTCGTCATCTCGTCGTGGCGCAAGTCTGATCCGTTCGTTAATGTGATCGTGTTCTCCACCACCAGCGTTTCCGCCGTTACTCTAGCCCGATTGATCTCCAGCTCGTACAAGTTCACCGTCCCCAATACGGGTGTCCCGTCGGTCGATTTCGTGTTGGCAATACTTCCATTGCTGATGATCAACTTCCCTTCTCCGTCCGCGTAGGTAGATGGAACCAGGCTGTTGTCCTGGACGTAGATCGTCCCAGGTGACCCGCTTCCATCCGCATCCGCTGCTCGGGCGTTGATCGTATACAAATCCTCCGGTGAGGTCGGATTAATATTTCCGGCGTTCGTGTAGTAAAACGCGATTCGTCCTCCTCCTGATGCTCCTCCTCCATTGGTACAATTTCCCGAATCAGCCGAGATCGTTCCGCTTCCACTCAGCACTCCCGTCGTCGTGATCTTGACCCCTCCTCCAGAACCGGTACTAGATCCGCAAACCACATTAGTTCCATTAGCGGCAATCGTCCCATTATGGGTGAAATCCGCCGTGCTGATACTCACATATCCTCCCGCAGGACCGGCATTTCCTCCTGATCCTGGATATTGTGGGTCGGAATAGCTACCATAGGCAGCCGTAACATCATTCGCTGTCACCCCACCATATGAAGGAGAAGCACCTGAGACAGTAGCGGTCGTACTCTGTGTAGGATCAATTTTAAAATTTGCAGAAGCTCCCAAACCGTTAACGTTAATGCTCGCATTGACTCCAATTTTCATGAAGTTTGTCAGGATCAGATTGGTCTTAATGATATTCCCTGACCCTGTCGCCGTTTGTGTCAGCTGACAAGCATTATTAAGTGCCAACGAACGGTAGCTTTGAGGAGTAAATGAAGGCCCTGTGGTATCGGCTTTTATAGTGCCACTGGTGCAATTACACAAAATATCCGAGCTCGCCGTCGCTCCTAGGCTCGACAGATCTTGCCCAGTACAAGTAGTGATGACGATCGGCCCCACCACATCAAAAGCATTGGTACTGTCCAAAGGCTGTCCAAACACATCTGCAGCCGCGGTGAGCCTGACATTGTTCTGAGTAACCCCTCCCAAACCGACCCCGTCGCTTCCTACGTCCCACTCAAAACTAATCGTCGACCCGCCGCTACTACAAGGCACGTCGTAGATGGTATTGTTAAAAACCAAGAGGCTGTTGCCACCCGAACTCGCGGAAACCACGGTCGCTTGCGTATCGCTCACGGTCGGGGCTAATCCATCGGTTCGATAATACAGATAAATGTCTCGAGGCGAACTATCGGCGTTTGTACAGGTGAAGGTAATCTGATCGTTGACTCGATAGGGTGAACTCGGTGTGTCAGGATTAAAATCCAAAACCGTGGTAGCGGCCGCGACGATATCGACAGGGGCCTGATCGGCCTGGAAGGACGGGCTCAGGTATCCCTCACCAGAAACCTCGTAGCCCACCAAATCCCATTCTTCACCGATGCTATGAGTTTGAGGCGCGATCTCCACCAACGAACCGCGCACATTCGCCGGCCCGCTGATTCCAGAACTATACATCTTGGCGATCATCGGCTCAGCGAGGGCCGTATCAAACACCTGGAGGTCATCGATGAGTCCTCCGTAGGGATTTCCACAATAGGTGCTTTCCCCTATTTGGAGAGGATTACTCGAAGCCAAGCTTTCGCCGGTACGTCCACTCGAGTCGCTCGCGACCAAGACGCCATCAACAAACAACCGGACCGTATTGCCATCATAAGTCCCCACCACATGGTGCCAGCTGCCGTTACTCACGACTATATTCCCTGGAGCATCAAGCCAAGGACCATTCCCAACATAGAAACTCGGACGTCCCACACCGACATTATTTTGATTGAGCCAGAGCAAGTATCCGCTACTAGCACATCCGGTCGAATTGGCAACAATGGTCTCACTGGTGCCGACACTGGTTCCCTTCACCCATGCCGACACGGTCAAAGTCGAAGCTGGGTTGAGCACCACGTTATTCGCAACATTCACATACCCGCTGTTGGCATTGAAATTGTAAGCATATCCATTGTGGTCCGAACTGATCACCCCCACCCCCTCCTGCAGCACCACATCCAAAGCATTTCCGCTGATGTCCGTTGCCTCTACGTCTCCCGGAAGATTTAAGACTGCGAATGGCAAACCATCCACCGTCCACTGATAAGCCACGGAAGAGTTCGTGAGGGATCCCGTGAAATCAGAGTCGATGGTCACATCTTCGGCGATTTCATAGTTCGGATTATTGAAAACCGCATTGCCGATCTCAAAATCTCCCGCGCTGACCTCTCCGGTGACCGTATAGGTATTTGAGGACTGAATAACTCCACCTATTCGACCCGTCGTGGTGGTAATCGCCTGAACCGTTGGCTGCCACACATCTCCCAGATGGGTTTCATCTCGGCTAATGATGCTGAGAGAAGGTCGTCCATTCGCTCCATCATTGTAGAGCTTGGTAATCTGGTCATCGCTCCAGACTTCATGACTGATGATGAACTCATCCATCAACCCATTGAAATAAGCCGAAGTCCCCATATTAGTCGTGTCCGTCACTCCCAAACCAAAGTATTGAGCCGCGAATACGCTGCGGTTTCCGCTGATCGTAGTACCTGATTTAACCCCATCTAAATATCCATTGAGACTATTCGTCAGATCATCGAATCGAAGGACAACATGGTGCCAGTTCCCATCTGGGAAACCAGAAATGGTACCAACTAAAATGCTGGTCAAATTCCATACTCGGACTCGAACCTCACCTGAAGCATTCACCTCGATCCAAGAAGCATGACCAGATCCGCTATTCACCGCCTGGCTTCCAAGCTCAGTGACCAACACCCCCGCTCCATTTGCCTTAAACCAAAGCGCCATCGTGATCGAGTTATCGTTTCTCAGAGGCGTGGTCATGTTGGCCGTGAACACATGATCATTGGTCCCATCGAAACTGTAACACCCCCCATACAAACACCCCGTATCGGTGTAAGCAGCTCCGTTGACCGGTATCATATCGAGATTATTGCCGCTCAAATCCTGAATAAATCCAGCGGTGTGATTATCAAATGGCACCTGGAGCACCGTCATCTTTTCACCGGAAGCACGCTGCCATCGATTGACGAGGCTGACCGTTCCAGGAGCGTTATCCACTTTCACTCCGACTTCATTGTCCGCGGGGGTGAGATCACTCTCCTCCACCGGACTCGTACAATCGCCGGGAATAGAAACAATATCAATGCCCTTTCCAATACAAACATCCGCGTTAAGACTAAAGCTATCCACCACGGTAACCTGGTTTTCGGAAGGACGATCATCGCCCACCGTACCAGCATCAGTGATATGCTGAACAGATCCCGGCAAAGTGACCACATCTCCTGCTTCCAACTCTTGATACACGATGGTCTGTGGTCCCGCTTCCCCTCCTCCCTGCGCCACTCCATTGGTACAATCACCATCTCCAGCCGCGTCTCCAGCTGCACAGATCGCCTGGATCTGAGCAAGGCTCAGAGCACGAGGATAAACCTGCAGCTCATCCATATCCCCTGCCCAGAACTGCCCCTCGTCACATGGCCCGCCGACGGTGCTTTCATAGGCCCCCAAACAGTTCGGACGAGAAGTCGTTCCCACCGTTGCCGGTGCCGTAGTCGTACCTCCCAGCACTCCATTAATATAAGTACGCGCCGTAGTACCCTGTTTTTGCCAGACGACATGCTGCCACTGTCCTGCCGTGAGGGTACCGAGTCCAGAAGTCGCCGACGTATTCCAAGCCGAACCACTTCCCAGGTAAAAAGCGACATTCGCGTCATAACGTCCGACAAAATAAACGAGTTCTTCAGAAGCAAGACGAGACCATTGTCCGGTTAGAATATCCGGATTGACCCAAGCAGCGATCGTGAAGTCTTCCAAGCCGTCAACCAAACTCAAATCTCCCAAATTCTTGGAATCAGCTCCCGTCAACGACAAACAAGCACCCACCTGACAGTCTTCCACGATGTATGCCCCTCTATAATCAACCGGCGTAATCGTCAACGATCCAAAATTCTGCAGCGTTCCCACATTGAACGGAATATTCAAGCGCATTACATCCGTTCCATTGATCTTCCATTTATAGGCTGCGGTATCACCCACTGTCAGATTCTCCACTCGGGATTCAATGTCCTCAGCGAGATCATAGTCCGCCGTATCGTTAGTAGCGCCAGCACAAGACCCAGGAGCACTAGGCGCGCCGAGACACACCAAGCCGGCGGTATCAAAGTCGTCCGCGATGGTGATGGTATTGGCAGAAGTTTTGGATCCCGCGATCACCCCTCCGGAGCTCAAGCGAGTCAGACTTTCTAAAGACCATACATCTCCAAATAAATAATCACCGTCCACGATCTGGAGAGGCCCAGATATCCCCTGACCAGCATCAATCCCATCACTACAATCTCCATCACTATCACCAGCATTACACATCGCGGCAATCTGGCCGGCGTTCAACGCACTACCGTACATTTGGAATTCATCCATTGTTCCCCGGAAGTAGTTACTTGATACCGTAACCTCTCGACCTATATATAGATTTTGAGTCGTTATAGGATTGAGAGCCAGTGTCGCTCTCGCCTTGGCCGTTGGACTTGTATAGGCTTCAGCGCCATTCACATAAACAACAACGCCGTCTTCACCTTTCCATGTATAAGCGAGATGATACCACTGTCCAGCACTAAAGGTACTGACCGAGCTAGAAGGACGAATCCCATTTAAATCACCACTCCATCCGATAAATTGGAGCTGGCCTGAAGAATTCAAGTACATCGACCTTGATTGTCCAGCAGTCGCGACTCCATACCATACCAAATACTGGTTCACATTGACCGCGTCCGGCTTAAACCAAACGCTGATCGTCCCTTCATTAGAATAATTGGTCGACAACGTTCGATTCACATATCCACTCACTCCATCGAATTCTAGCGCCCCTCCCACCTTTCCAACGGTAACATACCCAGCACCTCCCGTGACTGTCCCGTCCTGAGCATTTCCACTGAAGTCATACTGAGTCTGCCCTTTATTGAAAGGAATATTTATGGCCGCCGCATTGCTCGAGTTTTTTGCCCATCGATATGCCCCACTACTGCCAGCCGGAAGATTATCGATCTTGGTGGTCAGCGCCTGACCCACATTGAGGGTTGTGGTCGCAGAAGGACAGCTTCCCGGAGCAGATCCGGCACCGAGACAGACGGCTCCACTGCTGGCAAAATCATCACTCACCGTAATGGTATTTGAAGACACAACTGAATCACCGAGGATACCTGAGTCAGTAATTTTGGTGATAGATGATGGGAGACTCCAGATATTAGCTGCCGAAGTATATTCCTCCGCCAAGATGGTCTGGAGACCAAAACTACCGGCGTTTGATGTCGAGTAAATTTGAGCAATTTGCTCCGCACTCAAAACGCGAGGGAAAATCATCACTTCGTCCACGAGTCCATTTGATTCATTAGAAAAAGAACCATTATTGTACATGCCTCCCACCGCAATCTTCGCTGTTGAATTATGCAGTGCCGGGAAAGGGCCATTGGAAGCCTTGGTCACACTGGTATCTCGCACTCCATCGATGTAGAGCTTCAAGAGCCCATGGTCAAAGGTGAAGGCCACATGGTGCCAGGTATTATCCCAAGCTGTGACCGAACTATAGAAATCCAACGTTCCATTATTGGCCGTATAAGATCCATCATTGACCGCAATGACTCTCATTTTGGTAGTGGCGCTTGGGTGTGCTCCAATCGCCCAAGATGACTGGGTATTGCCATAGTCATAATGGGACACCACATGCATTTCACTTCCTCCAGACCACTTCACCCAGGCCATCACCGTGAGTTCTGAGCCACTATCACCCGTTTCATCGAAGTCATTGATCTCCACTCGATCTCCCGTGCCCGATAGGTCGACACATCTTCCCACCTTACAGCTCGCCGAACTGAGCGTCTTAGCTCCTCTCAGGATTCCGTGATGGTCTCCCCCACTGAAATCATACTGAGACTGGCGTATATTAAATGGCATCACTACAGAAGCATAGTCCTCAGCCACTCCGCCACCGGCTCCATCCTCATCCACCACCCAGTGACGAATCCCTTTTTGCGCGCCGGTAATTCCTGCCGCATAAGAATAGGTATCATCTTCCAAATCAGCCGCTGAATCCGGTGAGCTACAGCTGCTGTGCTGTGAACCGGCATTCAGACAGACATCAGTGCCCGTGAAGGTCGAGTCGGTAATTTCCACCCCATTATCAGGATCTTTATTGGCATCCAGAATGGCTGAGTAGACCACACCCGCTGTATCAATCGGGAACAAGTCGAGGTCATACGTACTGCCAAAATCGAGCTCTAGCTCATCCCAGGTGCGAGGCCCAGCCACACCAGCTGCACCATCATTATAGAGATGTGTGATTTGCTCCTGTGTGAGCACACGTGGATAAATCTGCACTTCATCGATCGAGCCATTGTAGTGAAAATCATTAAATGATCGACCACCAATCTCTAAGTTTTGCGTATTACTAATGGAAAACAGACCGAGATTGTCAGACCCTATTGTGGTATAGGTCTGCTCCACTCCATCAACATACAAGCGTATTCCAGCCACCCTTCCAGAACCATCATAAGTCCCGACCACATGATGCCAGGTATTATCTCGTACCGAGGTAGCTCCTCTACGAGCGGAATAAGTACTCCCATTGGCGACCAATGAAAGCGCAAGCTGCCCACCCGTTTCCATGTAAAAGTTAAATCCGACATTACCGGTCGTGATCTTACTAACAATCCATTGATAGGAACCAGCCGATGACTTCACCCAAGCAGAAATCGTGAAGCTGTCATCCCGATCAAACAGTGTGTCGAGCGCATTATCTGCTACAGTGACCTGACTATCCGTTCCACTGAAGCTCATTGCCCCACCGACCTTTCCGGAAGAAGTGTAAACACCGGCGCCAGCAAGAGTGCCGTCATAATTATTTCCACTCAGGTCTTCCACCCCATCACTCTCCTCATCCATCGGCATATTGAGCATCATCATCGGAGTAAATCCGGAACCGGAATCCACCTGCCACTGATAGCCGGCAATAATTCCACTGCCTAAACCTGACGCACTGGTCGTCAGATCATTTTCGATGTCGAGCGTAGCAGTACCGCTATTGACGGTGAAAGAAATGGAATTACTAACATTAAAGGAAGTGCTCGTGTTATCCGATTGAGCAGAATCCGTGATGTCCACCAAACTGTAACGCACTCGAATCGTCTGGGTCGCAAACACTCCGACCCCATCCTGATCGCTGGCCCAGGTCACAGTGTTATTTGAGGTTCCCGAAGAACATGGAACATTCGAAAGCACCGTCTTGTCGGATTGGATGTCAATCGTCACTCCACTTGGAACCGAAGTAATGGTCATTGAGTGATCATAGCTCGCATCCGCATCAACATCGTAGGTCATCTCGATCGTTCGACTGGTGCTATCACTCGCCGTACAAGTGAAGGCCAAATCAATGTCACTCGATGTACCGGTATTCGATCCCGCTACCACGTCGACGGTCGGAGTGGTAATCGTCACCGGAGAATTGGTGGCTTCGATAGCCGGACCGACATCCCCAGCTGAAGTGATCTCATAATTGAAAAGCTTCCAGTCTTCTCCACTGGCATGATCGCTATAAGAAATTTGAGTTGGCCCACCAGTACGAAGAGTAGCATCTGAATTGACTCCATCATTGTAAAGCTGCAAAACTTGCTCTGCAGACAGAGACCGATTGAAAAATTTTATTTCATCAAGGTTTCCATCAACATAGTATCCAGCATTGCGATATCGACCAAAATACAAATCACTATTTGAATTTGGAGTATTGCCTAAGCTACCACTAAATGATGATTGCAAGACACCATTGAGGTAGAGGTCTCCACTATTTCCAGCTCCGGTTTTTACAACAGTAACGTTGTACCAAGTCCCTGTGCTGAGCGTCATTCCAGTATAGGTTCTGTAAGATCCTCCAACAGCCCAATAAAAACCAACTGTCGTATTGTACTCCAACCAGAAGTCTGTAGCACCTAAGCCATAGGCATCGTAGAGCACATCCCCAGGACTTCCAAAATCATCAGCCTTAAACCATATGCTCACGGTATGAGTGTCATCACCCTGAACCGTATTCGTAAACCCACTTGGAACATTGATATAATCATCGGTTCCGTCAAAACTAAAACATCCACCGATCTGACATCCTGAAGTGGTAAACGCAGCCCCATTTGCCAGTGTCCCATTTGTCCCCTCTCCACTAATATCAGTCACGGAACTATCACCGGGAAGATTGAGGGACGCAAAATCATCATAGCCACTTCCGCTATCCACCTGCCAGCGATACCCCAGTGTCCCTGTCCAAGGACTCGGCTTGGTAAAGGTCGCTTCGACATTCTGATCGACGCCGATATTGCCACTCACTGCATTGCTAATCGCCACATCACCCGATTCCAATTCACCCAAAATCGTTACCGTGTAGCCGGCGCTCGCACTTGCGCCCACCGACCCATTGGAAGTCGTCACCGGCGTCACCGTCAAGCCCCAAGCATCACCCAGAGCCAACTGGGTCTCATCAATCGTCACCGTCCCCGGAGATCCTCCACTACTGGCTACCCCATTGATACAACTACTATCTCCTCCAGCATCAGCTGTCGCGCACAGGGTACGGATCTGGTCAGCGGTAAGAGCCTGGGAATAAATCTGAAAGTCATCCATTTCTCCATCAAAGTAGGCCCCAAGACTTCCGATGAAAAGTGAGCCTATTCCCATCGAGACTCCATTGAAATCAAAGTTGGTCGTCGTAGTATTTTGAGGAACACCATTGATATACGCAGTGGCATTCCCACCTTCGTAGACGACTGCCAGCTGAAACCAACTATTAATACCAATCTGCGACACTAGCGCAGAAGAAACTAAAACTTCCCAGGCAGAGCCATCCCAGCTTTCTATCTGCGTTGAATCAATTCGCAGCGCCCCGGCCTGACTGCTCGCCCCACTCAGCTGACCGATCAGACGACGATCACCGGTAAACGTATTAGTGTTCAACCACATCACCACCGTCGCAGGTCCAGTGCTCCCGATATCACCAATATCAATATAATCGCCAGTGCCATCGAAAGTCACACAGCCGCCGATCAAACAGCCAGAAGTCGTATACGCCAGATCACCATTGGCCGTGCCATCATTGCTCTCTCCACTCACATCCGTCAGCCCATCACTCTCTTCATCCATCGGCAAATTGACGATGGTGAAGTTGGTGGCTGAACCCCCACTCGGCGTATACTGCCAACTGTAGGAAACAAGGTCTCCACCGGTAACCCCTGTAACACTCGATGTGAGATCATTTCCCGCCGCCAAGGTCGAATTGCCACTGTTGATTTCCACATCAATCGCCTGAATCGTCACCGTGTTTCCAGAATTGTAGGTCGAACCAACTGCACCAGTAGAATTCAGAATCGCTGTGACATCGAGATCCCAGACTTCTCCTGCTACTGTTTCCTGAGAGAGAATCTGTGTCGGTCCTCCAAGTCCTGAGTTTCCATCGGCATAATTCTGAGCAATTTGCTGAGCGCTCAGAGCTCTTGGGTAGACACGGAATTCGTCAATATCACCGGTAAAATTGTAAAAACTATTCCCAAAGCCTCCAAATTGAAAGGGGTCATTGAGATTTAGAGTATCACCAGAAGTCGTTGAAGTCGCCAATGCGCCATTTTTGTAGGCATACAATGTCCCCCCATCATGGACCCAGGCAACATGAACCCATTCATCCACTGTATAAGTGATACCAATCTCATCATGACTCCCATCATTATTCCAAAACCAAATACGATCCAGGCTCCCAGCGCCAACCCCCCGAGAAATACCAAATGCTGTGCCACCCTCCGTAGAAGTCACCACTGCCAAATCATAAGCAACTGATCCGGTAACGGCAGTACCTGTCGGCCGCATCCACAATTCAACAGTTCCTTCTGAAGGACTAAAAAGTGTCTGTGCCGAAACACTCTCGTTAAAACCAGAATTAGAAAATGTCATAGCTCCTCCTACTTTTCCAGACGCCGTATAGCTCGCAGAACCACTCAAGCCCACAAAATGGGAATTCCCACTAAAATCCAGTATCGTTCCGGTGTTGTAAGGAACATTGAGGGACATCAGAGTCTTCGCGGAACCATCATCATAGCTCCAGGTATAAGCGGCCGTATTCCCCGTTGGGAAATCAATCAAAGCTGAGCTCAAATCATCCCCGACCGAGAGACTCGTATCTCCATCGTTGAGCTCCACCGAAGGATCGATGGCGATCGGGAAAACGACATTTTCCATTTTCTCAAAATGGAGAATAAACTCTCCGTCTGCGTAATCCCACGAAAACCCCTCCTCCTGACGATCACCATTTCCGTCGATAAAATAGGGCTTCTTAATGCGGAATGACCCAGGAGCGCCATCCTGAAAATCCACCAAAAAATCACCGTTCGTCTGGCGGGCGACAGAATACTGCTGAGCATTGACCAACTCCCACCGGTAAGACAATCCACTCTCTGGACGCTGCATCACCGTGATCCATTCTTTATGACGCTTCAGTTCTGGGTCGTACATGGTGGACACGATTTCATTGTTGTTCGTCGTGTTCACATACTGCAACAGTCCGTTCAGATATTGAGGCTGGAAGATCCCTTCCCAACCCGGTCGCAGAACCATTTCCATACCTGCTCCCTGATACTGAACACCTTGCTGAAAATCTTTTTTGAGTCGGGCCACCAGCCGATTATCTTGCGGCAGTGAAACGACCTCCGGCAACTTTACTCCTCGGACGGGAGTTCTGATCAATTCATCAAAGAGCTCAGCATCTTCTCCAGCCAACCCATCGAAGGCCCTCTGCAATCGTTCATCTTCAAAAACAGGGCGCGGTGAAACAAACAAGGAGCGGAAAAATCCCTGCTGCTCAAACTTCAAAGGCTCCAATTCTTCAGCTTTACGCGCTTGTTGCGGGGCTATCCATCCTTCACTATCCTTTTGCTCAAGTTCGGCATCGCTCATCAAGGCCCCCGCGGTAGCTAGCGCGCTCGCATCCAATTCTCCCTGGAAAAATTCATCATCCGTCTCATAAACGAGAGGTGCATCCGGGTCGATACTTTTACTCACGGAAAAAGTACGGATCAAGTCATCACGAATTTCTTGAAAGGGTTCAAGGGTCGTCCATTCATCATTCTGAAAACCAAAAATCCCCACACCCATCTGTCCTGGTCCGGCGACACGATACTGCGTGGCAGTTTCGAAGTCATCGGCCAACACCTCACCCTCTGCAGAAACAAGCTGCACAAAAAATCCATTTTTTCGGACCTCATAGCGAATGTCATCCCGGGAAAAAACCAAACGGCTTTCACAATCATCATTCACGTCCTCGACCGAGGCGACCTGATCATCAGCACAAATGTACACTCCAGCCCCATCATTGGTGTTGGACAGGTAGAGCACATTTTCAACGATGAATTCTGATCCAGTCCCAGTGCGAGAAAACACTTTGCCCTCGGAACTTTCTAATCGAGGGATAGCCTCATCGAGTCGGACCCGTACCAATCCCTGCCGGATTTCCTCGATCAACTCAGCTCTTTGCTCAGCATCTACGGCCTGCGCTCCCTCCACCATCGCCTGCGCGAAGACCTGTCGATAGAAGAAGTTTTTCCAGAAAGATTGCAGATCGCTTGATGATTCGTTTGGGGGTTGGATCAACGATTCTTCTAAAACAGAAAGGTCGATCACGAATGAAAACACCAGTTGATTGGACTGAGTATCCATGAAGCGTATTTCGACCAGATCATCAGACAGCGTGACAAAGGAAAGACGATACTCTCCGATGTTTTCGCCGAAGAGTTCCTGAAGGACTTCTTCAAAAATTTCCGAGCGGTCGACTTCCAGCTCAACTGGAACCTCTGGCTCGAAAGAGGGAGGAACAAATGCATCATTCTCAACCTCTCCTTCGGGAAGAAGTTCAACATCTGCGGAACCAGCAGGACCGAGCTCAACGACCCCTAAAGATTCTTCGGGAGGAAGTTCAGCAGCCCCCCTCAACTCTCCTACCTCAGAAATTTCTGTCACGGTTTCCACTTCAGACTGTCCTGCATTCTCCAGATCACCATCAGCTTCCAAGACTTCAGGGTTGAGAATGTTTTCAGGCACCACTCGTGGTTGGGCGAGGACGAGCAATGACTCATCATTGATCGAGATTAATCCGTTTTCATCGAGCTTAAATTCAAACGCTGCCGACCGAACATCAGCATCATCCATCATATACGCCAAACCTGGAAAATCTTCAGACAGCGTTTGGCCGGAAACAGTTAAAAATATCTTCGGTTGAGAAAGAACCAGGTCAAGTGAGTTGGCAAGATTCTCCGTTTCATTTGCAGAGCGATCCTCTCGAAGAACATCATCGACAAAGACTTCCAAAGACGCGTCACCATCGAGGCCGACTCCAGAAATATCAAGCACCAAAGATTCGATCGTATCTCGCTGACTTCCTCCGAACACTGTTTTGAAAAGAGTTTTCCGGGTTGAGAAATCCACCAGGCGGATTTCCGGATCAAAAGACTTCCCTTCCAAACATTGGTATTCATCGGAAATCGAAGGAGTACTAAAAGGGGCGCTGGTATACCCGGCCAAGTAATACGTTTCATCAAACAACGGAACAATGGTTATATCTTCTTCGTAGACCGGGTTCTGCAAGCAGTTCGTCCTCTGTTCAGAAATTTTTATATATATAATAAAGTCTCGGCCATCTTCGGGAGAGTTCACCTCGAATGAAATACCTCTTCTTCCGGCCATCGTATACTTAGCATTCAACAGCTCCCGACTCTCATCGAGGTATACGGCGTAGGGTTTCTCAAAGCCGACTTCACAAACTCCCAAGTCGACGACGAGATCACCATTCTTCATGAGTGAAACCTCCTCGTTGCCTCGGTACCTCCATACCAGTGCTGATCGTTCAGCACCTTCATGGAAGACGTAGGTCTGAGTAAGTCCGATGTCATCGGCCCCAACAATGAGATCAATCCCCTCATATAAATTCTCATACATGACCTGCGGCGTGCTCTCCACACCAGAGAACCATTGGGAAAAAGTGTTGCCTCGGATGAGATGATTCGTAATCCGATCAATATCAGAAGAAACCACTTCAACCGAGTCCGAAACCTGAACAAAGAGTTGTCGAAGGGTACCAAAAACATACCGCTTATCGTTTTCACGAAGGAGTCGAGTAAGCAATGGTCTGGTCTCACGGCACACGATCGAACGATCTTCATTTTCAATGAAGTCATCTGATTCGTAACCATACCCATACCCGAAAGCCCCCGTTTGACTGCCTTGGTCATCGATGCTTGATTCTCCATTTGATACCACATCGATATTGAGGGGGTTTCGTCCCTGGTCTTCATAGGGAATAAACCACTGACCGACGATTTCGTTCTTCTTCAAGAAATAACTGGCGTGGTGTTTGAATCCCGAAAAAAGAACCTCTTGCCCATATTGTCCGAGATTGGATTCGTAGGAAAACGGGATCGATTGCAACAGGTCGAGTTGTCGCTGATTCTTGATTCGTTCCAAAGCGGTGGTATCCATGGCCTGAAGTTCTTCCAGCTCCTCCAGAGACGGCATCCTCCATTCTCGTTCGACGAGAAGTGGATACTGCTGCTCGACATCACCTTCGAACACCATCGTGAAAGTTCCACTATTATAATAAGTCTCGACGGGAGCTTGGAGGTCGGTTATGGACTCACGAATAACACGCGGTCGTGAAAGAATGAAGGCTCGATCATCGCCCAACTCGGTCGTGGAAATGACATACTCACCACCGATCAGCCTCCTCACCTGATACGAGGTGGGGTCGACCAAAGTCCGGTGAAATTGAAATGATTCGGATGGAGCACTCAAGAAAACCATCCACTCCTTCAAGACACGGTTTTCCTGATCGTAGTGATACGAAACCACGAGATTGTTCTCCTCGGGTTGAAAGTGCACCATTCCCTGTCGGAACCAAGAGCCATACCCTTCTTCTGCTTGGAAACGTAGATGAAAATCAGATTCAGGACTAAAAGCATCCACATCCAATGAAAAATCTTTTCCAAGTCGGACCAATACGTCCGGTGTCGCCTGCAATACTTCTCTCCTTCGAGACAAGACGTCTTCTTCAGAAACATTCAGCACTTCTGTCTCGAGCGTTCGCAGTCGCTCTTCAAAAGTGACCTGTGGTGGTTCTTCAGAAAGCACCTCTTCCGGAGAGACCTCGGATGGTTCGGTCGATACCGCAGGAGCAATTTCAATATTTTCTCCTTCTTGAGAATCGGTTGAAGAAGAGAGTCCTTCATCCAGAGCAGATTCTCCACTCTCAAGTTCCTCAACGACTTCCGTTTCGGAAGAAGCAGCATCTGTTGAGAAACTCTGCTCACCTTCCGACACGGATGCTTCGGATATCGGATCCTCGTCTTCAGAAGGGTCTATTGATTCGAGTTCTTCTGAGACCGGTTCTTCCGTGATAGATTCTTCTCCACTCGGTTCATCGACCACTTCAACCGGCTCAGGGTTGACTTCTTCGAGAGGGCTGGTCAAATCATCCTCCAAAACTTGAGCGACTCCTGAATCCCAGCGTTCTCCCCAAAAAATCGCCGCGATAAATCTCCTGATTTTTTGAGTCCAACTCAGCGGCTCAGATGGCTGGGGAGCAGTCTCGCCGGATCGGAAAAGCTCGGCGTCGTAAAGTCCCATAAAATAGGACGATTCCGTCTCCTGAGCCCGATAGAGCTCCAAAAGGCGATCATCACCCTCTTGAAAGTATTGAGATTTCACAATGCCAAACTCCGGAAGCTCAATCCAGTTCACTCGCTGGCTTTCATCGACCGGCAGAGCGTACAACAAGCTGGTTTTCAATCTTCCCGCGACCAGAAACAACAAAAGCACACCAACCAAAGCAAGCATAGACAGTGTGGAGACCCAAACACCAATCCTCAAGAATTCCAGCTTACGATTCATAAAAATCAGGGATTTTCTTTTGATTTCAATCTAAAGAATCCCCTACAAAATTCAACTCAGCGAACCGGAAAAGAGGTGCTTTAAATAAGAACCGTGAACTACTGTCAACACCTTTTAATATAGTGGGAAAAAGATCCCTGTTCTAGAGCCAGAAAAATCCAGTTATCTCAAATAGCCCGCGTCATTCGACGCATGCTCAGAAGCTTGCGCGCAGGAAAAAGCTGAAGATAGCCCGCCGTCCGCAGATCGGGCTGGTACTGGAGGAGGAGCGAAGGATGGTGGAGTTGGTGGGAGTCGAACCCACGTGGAGAGAGTTGGTGACGGAGATCTCCTATGACAGTTTATCCTGGGTTTTCATCGGCTGAGATAAAGGACAAACAAAAAACCTCATCCGCCTAGCTCAAGATTGTCGGGAGCGCAGCTGAGCAGGCCGCATTCCTTAGCCTTCTAATAACGCCCCATCTTCCTAGAAGACATCAGAAGTGAGACGACGTCCGAGGAAAGTCAGACGGTTTTACGCAGCAAGAGCGAAAGCTGGTGCTGGTGTTCGAGCGGCCAAACCGTTCACGAAGCTTGCAATAACACTGTTTTTAGCAGTTGTTGGTGCGCTGGACGGATCTAACGGGGGACAGCGCGACCCCGCCATAGCACTCAGAGGACCAATTGGTCTCCCTCTCGATTCCAAGTACAACCCCATCTTTCAAGGAACACCGCAAATAATAGGCTATTCACTAGCTTTTTTCAATCGCGCTCTCCAAAATCAAACTAGATACCATGGCAGGCATCTTTAAGATCCTTACGGTCCTTCCCTCATGTACTTCATTTACCTCGCCCGCTGCTCCGACGGAACCCTCTACACCGGCTACTGCCGCGACTTAAACGAACGAGAGCAGAGACACAATCAGGGGCTTGGCGCGAAGTATACTCGCGGACGTCTTCCCGTACAGATCGTCTACTTCGAGGAATTTCTCAATCGATCCGATGCCATGAAACGTGAAGCGGAAATAAAAACCTGGACCAAGCAACAAAAAGAACTCGTCATCAAAACCAAAAAACGCCAAGCTAAACCATAAGTACCCCATCCTTACTCCCCTTAAAACCCTTACGACCCTTACTACCCTTACTACCCTTACTACCCTTACGACCCCTTACGACCCTTCTCTTTAACCCCTTCCCATGCTCCCCTTCTCTGAAGTAAGCCTTCTGGCAGTCCTTCTCTCCACCTTCGCCTGCATGACCCTCGGCATGATATGGTATGGACCTCTTTTCGTAGTGCGTTGGGCAAAATTGAATGGAATAAAAGTGGACAAAAACAACACGGACGGGATGGCTCTGTCTATAGTATGTGGACTCATCAACACCTTTGTGATGGTCTACGGAGTAGGCCTGCTCCTAGCCCTGACGACTCCTAGCTCGATCCCACAAGCACTCATCACCGTAGCAGCCATCTGGATCGGTTTCTCAGCGACCGTGAAAGGCGCCGACTCCATCTGGGCGAGAAAACCATGGCAACTGTTCTGGATCGACAGCGGCTATGGGCTCCTGGCAGTGCTGATTTCCACCCTGATCATCATGAGTCTCTAAACGGAATCTCAATGAGAAGAAATAAGACGCCGACCAAGCGTCTTTTTTTTGCACAGGATCCTGTGCAAAACTCTTTCAAAACCACCCGAGACAAAGGTCACAAGACTTGATTTTATCGCTTACAAAAGGCAAAAAGAAAGACTAGGGCTTGGCTAAGCCGCCCCGAGAGTTTCACACAAGTTTTGCAAAAAAAACATGAACAAAAGTTCAAAGAAACCTCAAAAAATGGCTTCAAAACTTACCCTCATATTTTTGAACACCGATCATAGTTGATATGAATTCACACTTTCCTTACCATCCTTATGACCGTTAAAGTCCTTATCACCCTTCTCCAATGGCCCTCCTCCACTCCCTCCCCCTCCCTCTCGGCTCCCCCATGATCGATTTTTCACTGCCGGATCCCTTCGGGAAAATCCATTCCAGCAGCGATTATGCCGACCGAAAAGTCCTGGTCGTGATCTTCATGTGCAACCACTGCCCCTATATCCAGGCGGTACAAGAGCGCCTCATCGCCCTGCAGGAATTCTTCAGCCCCACCGAAGTCCAGTTCATCGGCATCAACTCCAACGATTTCACCCGATACCCCGACGACAGCCCGGAAGCTATGAAAAAAACCATCGCCGAATGGGGCATCAACTTCCCCTACCTCATCGACGAAGAGCAAAGCGTAGCTAAAGCTTACCAAGCCCAGTGCACCCCCGACATCTACGTCTTTTCCAAAACTCAAGCTCCAAACGAAGCTACCACCTACCACCTACAACCTACCGCCTTCTCCCTCGCCTACCATGGCCGCATCGACGACAACTGGAAAGATCCTCAAGCGGTGACAAAACAAGAGCTCAAAGAAGCCATCGAATCTCTGCTAAAGAACGAAAAACCTCCAGAAGACCAGAAATCTAGCATGGGCTGTTCGATCAAATGGAAATAACTTTTCCTTCGCGATATTCATGCACGATCGGAAGGAAAGACTTGCTTTTTAGCGTATTACTGTTAAAATACAGCCCTTTCTCTCCATGGCTTCCCACTCGGCTTAACCCAGTGGTTGCCGAAGAGATTGAAAAACCGTATAGTTAACTACTCAAACGTTGCATGTCTCACCAGTCACAACCAAACCGATTTGATACCCCCCAAGGAGAAAATCCGGGTGTTGATAGAAAAAGGACCAATGAAAACCCTGTAATACACACGGGAGACCAACGACGACAGGTCGAGCAGCTACTCCAACACAGGGACCCCAATGATACTCTCCATGAGGACACAGCAGGTCATATTAAAAGTGAACAAGCAGCCGGGAGACTCTCTGGTACTCCTGATCCAAATGAACAAAAAAAGCGGCTTAAGAAAGACACGCTCCAACTCATTCATCCCTTCAAAGATGGAGGAGTGGAAGTCATGAATCGAGACGAATTGTATGACTATTTTCGGGACATAAGACACCACACACCTGCTCTGCAACGCTTCAGCAACCAGGCGCTTCCACAACTCCTCATGGCATTTAACGGGTTAGAAATGGTGCTACCTTCCCTGATAAGCCAAGCCACAGCATTAACAAAAACTATAGAAAATGACAGCCGCCGACTCCGTTCGGTTGAAGAAGGAGGAGAAATAGAAAGGGCAAAGGCGATCGAAAGCCTGCAGGCCAGCATAACCGCTCAGAAAGAATTGAAGGATGTGGAAACCAGAAAAACTATCGCCGAAGAAAAATTAAATGCACTTCGCCGGTTTACAGGAGCGATTTTGGAAGCCATAATAAACGAAGAGGTCTGTGAACAGCTCGCAGAACTCCTTTCCAACCAATCTGCCGAAGAAATCAAAGACATGGCACTCGAGTTTCAAAACGGCAGCCCCTCAGCGAAAAATCCTCAACCCTTAATAGCAAACCCCGAAACTCCTCACACAAACGAACGCGAACGGAAAATGATGGTTTCGATCCTGCAAGAATACGTTCAAAACGCATCCGAAGAAAACCTCTCCGATTTTAGGCCTGAAGAATTAACATTTGATGAGACAACAGGCGAATTTGCGATCATATCCCGGATTAAACTCCTCCTTCAAAAAAACGGATTGTCAACAGAAGAAAGAATCGGTCTGTGCAAGCTCCTCCGCGCGTTCTTGGAGTGCTTCAAAAAAGACGACATCAAAAAGACAATGGTGGCAGCTTTTCAAAACACAGTCGCACCTGGTCTCGCTCGATTGGCGGACCGGATCAGCTCCGACCGCAGCAGAGTCAATACCGGGGCGTACTATCGACTCCGACTTCAGGATGAAGGACATATCCCTCAAACCATAAAGCTCGGGCTGAAGACCTTGAAAGATCTTCGAAAAAAAATCCGAGAAGATAAGGTGATCAGCGAGAGCAACCAGCAGGCTATACTGATGATTCTTTTTTATGCCTCGCACTTAATGAAGCCCATCGCCGGAAGGATTCCTCGAGAGGAAAGCACTATTAAATATCGAAAATCCGTAGGCAGAGCCAATCGGGCACTCACCCCATTAAAAGAAGTAGTGGCTGCTGTCGAGAATCTTTACGCAAAAGCTACTCGCGCTGCCCAAGCAGGACGCAACGAGATAATTATGGTTCCAGACACGATCAATATTCAATTCAGTCTTCTCCGTTCGATCCGTGAAGACATCAGCTTCAGCCAAAACAACACGAAAGGAGAAAGCCTAGAGCAAACCATCGAAGGAGCACGACTATTGGGCATCAATGAATCGTTTGATGTCCAGGTTTTAGAAGTATTAAAAACTCTCTTCCGAGAACGAGCTGATCGATACCCAGGCCATCAGATGGCTTCAAATATTTCTGCGGAAGAACTGATCGGATTCATGCTCGAAAGCAACCATGACAGAAGTAAGCCCGTCTACCAACAATGGGTACTCCAAGTCCTTACTCGAGCTGCCTCGAATATGTTCCCAGTTTCCTTTCAGCACCTGAAATCATTTCTAGAAAACGCCGATGATCCAACAAATCTCCCAGCAGGCATGGGACAACTGAACATCCTTCAACGAGAAAAAGAACTTTTACAAGCCATCAACAACCGATTAGAAGAAATAGAAAGAATGGCACGTCAGCCTGAAAACCAAAGAAACCCCTCCTTTTCCGTAGAAAAAGCCCAGGCATTTGCGTCGGGGATTATGGCTATGATCCTCTTCGTCCCAGAAACTGATTGGGAAAATTGTGGCTATGCGCTTCACTTCAATTACCTCATTCAAATTATTGAAAACGCCGCCAGAAAAACTGATACCTTTTTTGATGACAGCCTCGTAAAAGATATGTTGGATCAAATGGACCGCTACTCAGAAGTTGGCACAAAGAAAGAACACGGCGTGGATGAAGAATTAGATCCAGAAGTTGCGAAATTTTTCAGCGGTTTCGAAGGGGGCGAATAGTAAATTCTCAATTATGAGAAAATAAAACCATGATCCCATTCATGGTTTTTTATTTGTCACCACCCCCATTCCCCTCCATACTGTTCTTACTGTTCCTACTAGTCCTACTGTTCCTTCCCCATGACCCTCATCATCTACTGCCACCCCAGCAAAAAATCCCACAATTATAAAATCCTCCAAAACGTCATCCAGCGTTTGGAAAAGAGAAAACAAAAGTACGAAGTGCTGGACTTATACGACCTGAAATTCGACGGCTATTTTAAGGAAGTGGAATACGACCGGATGAGAAACAGAGATCGAACCCTAGAAAAAGACGTGCTCGAAATCCAAAAGAAAATCACCGAAGCACGAGTCCTTGTCTTCATCTATCCCACCTGGTGGTACAACATGCCGGCGCGCCTCAAAGGCTTTTTCGACCGCGTGTTCACGAATGGCTTCGCCTACAAGTTTTTTAAGGCAAACAAATTCATGATCTTCGGCGCCAACCTCCTCTCCTTCATTCCCGGCATCCGCTACCTCATGCAAACGATCTCCGTCACCCCGCTCCTCAAAGGCAAACGCGCTTACATCTTCCGCACCTACGGCGGCCCCAAACTCGGCCGAAGAATTTTCGGGAACACCCAAACCGTCCTGGAAAACGTCATCCTCCGTTTTTGCGGCATCACCGACATCATCATCCACGAACTCTACAACATCGATAAATCAGAATTCACCCAGATGAAAGAAGAAAAATACATGAAAAAAATCGACCAGATGTTTGGATAATTGGGAGATGGTAGGTGGTAGCTTTTTAGAGACTTAGCTTTTTAGGGGTTTAGCTTCATTAGCTCCTTGTTTCTTCATTTCTTCATTTCCTTCTTTGGATTTATTTTTCGTTTTAAGTTTTACGTTTGCACCCTGATTCCATCCTTACGACCCTTACGACCCTCCTTACGACCCTTACGACCCTTATCACCCTTACAGCCCTTCCCTACCCCCCCATCCCCACCCTCACCGTCCTCGCCGCCGCCGGATACAAAGTCTCAATCGCGCGTTGCTCAACCGTCCCATCGGCTCGTTTGATGACCCATTCCCACTCGATATACCGTCCCGTTCGCCCCCGCTGTAGAACTTCCTGAATCCCGGCCGGCAGCTCAGAAGTATAGGTCACCTGATTTGGTAAGACCACCTCACGATTGATCACCTGGCGGAGCTCGACCTCTCGACCATCATCGATGCCGTAGAATTCTACGAACGCCTCTTTGTTGACCTCATCCATGATCGTGTGAATGAGGATTGGCCCTGGCGTATCATTCACAAATTTGAGATTAATGTCCTCCGGAGGATACACCGTGGAATCGATCCCATACCCATAAGCATGGTAGTACGACACATCCAAACTGTGAGGCTTTCTCGCCGTCACCGGCAGACCGCTATTGATCACCGCTCGATACATGGTAGTCGACACCTGACAAAGTCCTCCCCCCGGCACGGGACGCACCCCACCTCCACCAAAGATCGCCAACGCGGGTTTCCAACCGGCTTCATAGGTCACCCATCCCAGGATCTGATTAAAGTTAAATTCGGCGCCTTGTGGTACGACGACCCCATCATACTTGCTGAGGCCAAACCGCACATTGAACTCTCGCTCTTCCCCATGAGCCAGGGCATAGCTCGACTGCCCTCGGGCAAGCAGGCTTAATTTCCCAACCCCTTCCAGCGCGACCTCGGGTTCGAGGTACAAAAAGGGCAATTGAGGCACCACCTCGGACACCTCACCCGACAAAATCCGATGCAAGATCGCCTCGAGATCTAATACTTTCCCAGACACAAAATCACCTTCGTACTCAGATTTGAGATACCCCTTTTCTTGAGGAACCGGATCTTTGGCCAGCACCTTTCCGGCGGCTTGCTCGTACTTCTCTGCCCAAGGGGCAAAGAACGCTCGCAAAGCCGATTCATCGATTTCTATACGACGCTGAGCCAAATCCAATCGGAGGGCTTCGGGGGCCTTTTCAAAAGAAAAAGAAATGACCTCTTCTCCCAGCTTCCATGTATAGGAAGTCGCCAAGAGAGACTGGATGTGCTCATAAAGTGGCTGGAGTTCTTCGCTGCGGACTTTTGGTTCGACTCTTTCGAGAACCAGTTCCAAAGACGTCTCAGGGAATCCTTGTGCTGCCAAAGCAAGCAGTTGTTCCCGGAACAACGCTTCATCAGCATCCAGGAGGCGAAGCCCGACCTGGTGCTCTTGAAACACCCACTTCCCTGCTTCTTCATCAAACAACAAACTGGCATCTCGCACCGATCGCTCATGGGACCGAACGACCTCGAAGAGGGCTTCCCAGTTCACATCATCCGTATTCAACAGCGGAAGATCATTCGCCTCATCAGCTGCAGCATGCACTCCGAGGACATCCGCCTGAGCGCTGAATGCCTCCTGATCAAAAATCGCCGAGATGGTGAACGGAACATCATACGTCATGCCCAGTTCCGCCAAGGAAAACGAAAAAGGAGTTTTTTCGAGTCCATTTTCGGAAAGCACCAAGGTAAAGGTTTTTTCTTGTAAAAGGTGGGATGACTGCTGGATCAAAAGCCCCACTTCTGAGCGTCTCAAACCGGACGCATCTTGGCCATGGACAACCGTCCCCTCCGGAGCGAGCTGGAGGTACTCCCGGTAATAGTGAAAAGACCCCCACAAAATCACCAAAGACACCAAGGTCAGTGTCAACAACTGAAAAGCCTGAGTGGAAAAGCATCCAGAACTCATCAAAGCCTTCCGTCGGAAATGCGAAACAGATCTTCGGAATCGGTGGAATCGTCGGGCAGTCTTTTTCATATTGGATTTTTTATATCTATGTATTATTACATATTTATTTTATTTTGTCAAATTGTAGAAAAAGCGGTACCATCGAACGGAATTCACCACCTGTAACTGCCGCTCGATGATGTTTCTTTTGGGCCTGACCGGCGTCTTCGTATTTGCAATTTCTGGAGCATTAGCCGCTGTCTCTCGGCAAATGGATATCCTGGGGATGCTCGTCCTCGCGATCGTCACCGCCGTCGGAGGTGGAACACTGCGATCCATTCTCATCGGGGACTTTCCCATCGCCTTTTTTCAGGATGAGCTGTACTTGATCGCCTGCATCTTCGCCACAATGCTCGTATTTTTCTGCCATCGAGCCATAAAGCAGTTCAAAAAACCCATCATCTTCTTCGATGCGATCGGATTAGGAATCTTCATGGCCCTCGGTATTTCCACAGCACTCCAAAAGGGGCTGGAGCCATGGGCATGTCTTATCCTAGGGGTAATAACCGCATCATTTGGAGGAGTTCTGCGTGATGTTCTGAGCGCGCGGGTGCCATTGATTTTTCGTTCAGAATTTTATGCGAGCGCATGTCTACTCGGAGGAGCGGTCTACTTTCTCCTGGGCCAACTGGGCGTTAGAGAAGAACACCTCTTGATTTCAACCACCTTGAGCGTGACGACGATCAGAATGCTCGGGGTTCACTACTCTTGGAAGCTTCCGAAAGCACCTCTCTAAACATCTCCGAATCCCTTGGGGGTTGACGTTTCCAGACGAAATCCATAAACTCTCTCTGCTTAATCTCTAGCTAAGAAGCTAAAAAGCTAAATTCCTAACCTCCTGCCCCATGCAAGACCTCTCGAAAGTCCGCAATATAGGGATCATTGCCCATATTGATGCCGGAAAAACTACTACCAGCGAACGAATCCTCCTCTACACCGGAAGAATTCACAAAATCGGCGAAGTGCACGAAGGAGAAGCGACCATGGACTGGATGGAACAAGAACGAGAACGTGGCATCACCATCACCTCTGCCGCGACGACCTGTTTCTGGAATGACCACCAAATCAACCTGATCGACACTCCTGGACACGTGGACTTTACAGTAGAAGTGGAACGATCACTCCGCGTCCTCGACGGAGGAGTGACGGTTTTCGATGGGTCTCAAGGGGTCGAACCACAATCAGAAACCGTTTGGCGTCAGGCCGACAAATACGGTGTGCCTCGTATTTGTTTCGCGAATAAAATGGACAAAACAGGTGGAGACTTCTTTATGACGCTCCAATCCATCCACGACCGACTCAGCAAAAACGCGACCCCTATCCAGCTCCCAATCGGTTCTGAAGCGGATTTCAGCGGAGTCATCGACCTCGTAAAAATGGAAGCCGTGTACTTCGAAGACGAGCTCCAGCGAAAACTTCGCATCGAAGCCATTCCAGAAAACATGATGGCCGATGCCAAAAAATACCGGGACATGATGTTGGAAAAAATCGCCGAATACGATGAAGTCATCATGAATAGCTACCTGGAAGGAAAAGACGTCAGCGTCGAAGAAATCCAAAAAGCCATCCGCGCGGGGGTCGTCAGCGGACAATTCTATCCCCTCATGTGTGGATCTTCCTTGAAAAACAAAGGAACGCTCCTGCTCCTCGATGCCATCGTGGCGTACCTCCCCTCCCCACTCGACAACCCTGAAATCAAAGGGACGGATGTCAAAGACACCGAAAAAGAAATCGTCCGACGAGCTGATGTGAACGAACCGATGTGTGCTCTCGCATTCAAAATCATGTCCGATCCTTTCGTCGGTCGTCTGTCTTATGTCCGTGTCTACTCTGGTGTCCTCCGCAACGGAAGCTACATCATCAATACCAACTCCGGGAAAAAAGAACGTATCGGACGCCTCCTGCAAATGCACGCCAACGAACGAAAAGAAATCGAAGAAATCCCAGCGGGAAATATCGGTGCCGTCGTAGGGTTGAAAGACACCCTTACGGGAGACACCCTGTGTGATGAAAAAGCTCCGATGCTGCTCGAGCAAATCACCTTCCCACAACCGGTCATCCAGATCGCGATCGAACCAAAAACCAAGGCTGATCAAGAAAAAATGGGGATCGCTTTGAACAAGCTCGCCGAAGAAGATCCGACCTTCCGGGTCAGCTCTGACGAAGAAACCAACCAAACCCTGATCGCCGGGATGGGAGAACTCCACCTCGACATCATCGTCGACCGTATGCGAAGAGAATTCAAGGTAGAAGCCAATGTCGGTGAACCGCAAGTCGCCTACCGAGAAACGATCCAAAAGAAAGTCGAAGCAGAAGAAAAATACGTCAAACAAACAGGAGGTCGTGGTCAATACGGTCACGTCATCATGACCCTCGAGCCACAGGAACCAGGTAAAGGCTACGAATTCGAAGACAAGGTCGTCGGAGGACGTATCCCTCGTGAATTCATTCCAGCCGTTCAAAAAGGGATCGTGGAAGCCCTCCAAAAAGGAGTCGTCGCTGGTTATCCGGTGGTAGACGTGAAAGTAACCCTGAATGACGGTTCTTACCACGAAGTCGATTCGTCCGAATTGGCCTTCAAAATGGCAGCTTCCATCGCCTTCAAAGACGGGGCTCGACAAGCAGAACCCGTCCTCCTCGAACCGATCATGAAAGTCGAAGTCGTGACCCCGGAAGAATACATGGGAGACATCATGGGGAACCTCAACGGTCGACGTGGACAAATCCAGAAGATGAGCGACCGTGGGATGGCCAAAGTAGTAGACGCTCTCGTCCCCCTCTCCGAGCTCTTCGGCTACGCCACCGACCTTCGTTCCATGTCTCAAGGCCGTGCCGCCTACAGCATGGAATTCGCCCACTATTCCAAAGTACCAAATAACGTGGCGGAAAAGATCAAAGAAAAACGAGGCGTAAAATAAACGAATGTAAAAAAGCCCAGGACATCGATCCTGGGCTTTTTTTGTTCTCCGAGATGGACGCTAAGCGGCATCCTCTCCTCCCCCCTTTTCTTTCCATCCATCGAAATCAAGTCCGTAGGAGTCTGGAACATCTTCTTCTTCCGCATCCTCAGGCTCATAACCCCTGAGCGCACTCTCTGGTAAGCCCTTCATTTTTTTGAGAAGCTCATCAAAACCCTCAGGGCGTTTTTTAGGCCCCTCAGGCTCTTCCGCAAACACAAGCGCAATCGCCCGAAAAATACTGGCACGTGTTTCCACAGCCAGATCTTGAATTTCCTGAGAAGCATCGAACAATTTCTTCTCTAAAAGAGGTGATGTATATCCTACCCTATCCTTCTCTAATGCCTTCATGCGAGCTGACTGCGCTATTCCTTTCATATCATCACCCGAAACCCCTTCCGTATAGAGCTCTAAGCTTCTTCGGTTAAACTCCACGTACTCCTTCTCATAGTCATCGATCTCCAATTCTTCGATAAGCACATCTTCAAATTCATCACTTGTAAGAAGCTCCAAGAGCGTCAAAAGATCAAACCGCCTCTCTTCCACCCTTGCCACTTCCAAGACCTCCATTTCCGAATTAGACACACACACTACAGATGGCTGATCGAGCTCTTTTTGAAGGGCTTGAACGAGAGTATTCCACGCCACATATCCGGTAAATTTTTCCATAAGAAATTTTTGGAGAGCGTATTTTAGTGAAATTACTTAAAATTGTCAACAAGCTCCACAAAAACTCTTCCGATGAATCGGGCTCAAACCCATCATTTCAATGGCTTTTTGGTGGGATTTCGTCCCGTATCCCTTGTGCTGCGCCAACCCATATCCTGGATACTGCTGGTCCAAGGCATTCATCAACCGGTCCCGGCTCACCTTCGCCACGATCGAAGCTGCCGCCACACAATCGACTTTGTGATCCCCACGGATCAACGAAAGCTGGAGAACATCAGGTAGATCAATATTCGCGCTATCGATCAACGCCAGCTCAGCCCCGCTATTTCGGACCACCTGGCGCATGAGATGCTTCACGCACACCAAAATCCCCTTTTTATCAATCTCCGCCGCGGAAGCGAACGCGATCGACACCTCCGCCACCTCCATGATTCGGTCAAAAAGAGCCTCTCGTTGCTCTTCTTTGAGGTCCTTCGAATCCTTGAGACCCTTTATCCCATGCCCCTGCGGCAACACCACCCCGGCCACACACACCGGCCCCGCCAAAGGACCTCGACCAGCCTCATCGACTCCCACCACTTCGCCTGAATAGTGAATCCCTCTCACCTCGAGAAATTTCCACCATGATTGCATACAATGAACGATAAACAATGAGCGATGTAGAAATCGCATGTATTGTCCATTGTTCATCGTTCATTGTCCATCATTCGCGCTACGCACGACCGACCTTCACCTTCGCCGTCTTAATAATCCTCCCCTTCATCTCATACCCCGGCGAGAACACTTCCAAAATCTGCCCGTCCGCGCCCTCCCCAGACATCACCGCTTCATGGTGCTCGGGATTTATCATCTCACCAGACTTCACCTCCAGTTTCTTCACCCCTTGCTGCTCCAAAAAACTCTGAAACTGTTGATCAATGAGTTCCAAGCCCTTCAGCCATTCCCCTTCCGCGATTCCTTCCGGCTTATGTTCTAAGAGCCGATGATAATTTTCGTAAATCTCCAACACCTTCAACACCAACGACTGACCGGCAAAAGCCGCGAAGGAAGCTTTTTCCTCTTCCATCCTCCGTCGCGCGTTCTGCAAATCCGCCAAAGCCCGCAGGGCCTTCGTCTGAGCCTCTTCATTCGCCTGTTTCAGTGCTTCAATTTCTTCTTGAAGTTTTTCAAACTCTCCATTGTCCATGGTCCTATTGTTCATTGTCGCTTCCTTCTGCTGAGCTTCTTCCAGCTTTTTCTTCAGTTCATCACCTCCTAGGCTACCATCATCCTGCTGTCCCCCAGTGGTATGAGATTGATCGTCATTCATAGCGAAAAACATAAAAATAGCAGGCTTCATCCTAGCCCAAAACTCCCCCTCCGTCCATCCCTAAGGCCATCAAGAACCTTAAAACCCTTAAAACCCTTCCCTACGCCTCCCTCTCCAAAAACTCCTTCGCTTGTTCCAATGCCGCTTTATTGTACGCGTAGCGCATTCTCATCGGCCCCAATATCCCCAAATACCCCTGACGATCCCCGAGTTGGTACCGAGTAATGAGCATACTGCAGCTCTGGAACTGTTCGATCAGGTTTTCATCACCGATATAGACCCTCACCCCTTCATCGATTTCCAAAGAGTCGAGGAGACTCAAGAAATTCCGCTCCAAAACTTCCACCACTCGAGAAGCTTCTCCTGGCTGGGACATAAATTCAGGCTGCTTCAAGACATTACTAAGGCCCAAGAAAATCGTCTGATCATTGTCGGGAAGCGTCGCGAATGCCATATTGTCCACCACCCGGGAAAGCACATCAACGGCTCGATAGATCTTTTGTCGTTCGAGTTGGCTTTGATACTGCTCCAGCTTCTGAGCAAAGGCCGTTTTAGCCAGCTTTCGTTCGGCTTCGGAGCTTTGGAGGGTTTCGACGAAAAACCGATACCCTTTTGCCGTCGGGACACGTCCTGCTGAAGTGTAAGGCTGAGCGATCAACCCTTTTTCTTCCAACTTTGCCATTTCGTTGCGGACCGTCGCCGGCGAAACCTTCAATTTATACTCGCGTACAATCGTCCGGGAACCCACTGGAACAGCGGTCTTGATAAAATTGTCGATAATGGCCAGCAAAAGCTGATGTTGTCGGTCTTTCATGGCGTGTTATTCGGATGAAGAAGAGGAAAACAAGTCTTGAAATCCTCCCGAGAAGGACCGAAGGGCTTCGGTCATGGAAAGGCATTCGTCCACCGAAATGGAATTTTTTGTGGAAGGAGCTTCCTCTGTCCACTCGAAAAGTGAAGCTGGAAAACGAAAAACAAGGGTCAGTTGGTCGAAAATAAAGACCATCACCACCTCTTGAGGGGATTCAAATCCGAAACCCCCTTGAAAATGGAAGTGGTACCGATCCGAATCATCTTCTAGGTAATCACACAGGCTCTCAAACAACACTCTAAGGGTTTCGTAGTTCATGGTGTGTGTTAAGACAAGCTTATAATACCACCCACACCGCATTCCATCCAACAATTCGAGCGAAGATCCGGCGAGACTATTTTCCCCTTGCAATAGCCTTAACAATCCGTAAAATAATACAGCTTTAAAGAGCCTTGTTCTCTTTTTACGTTTTTACTTTTACGTTTTCCGTTACCACATGCCTACCATCAACCAACTCATCCGTAAGCCACGAAAGACAGGGAAGAGAAAGTCAAAGTCTCCTGCTCTGCAGATTATGTTTAACAATCTCAAGCGAAGACCTGTGAAAATGTCTCGTGGATGCCCACAAAAACGTGGTGTGTGTACCAAGGTAACCACGATGACACCAAAGAAACCGAATTCGGCGCTCCGAAAGATCGCGAGGGTGAAATTGAACAATGGAATGGAAGTCACGGCTTACATCGGAGGTGAAGGTCATAACCTTCAAGAACACTCGGTTGTTACCATTCGTGGAGGACGTGTGAAAGATCTTCCAGGGGTCCGATACCACATCGTCCGAGGACGACTCGACTGTGAGGGGGTAAAAGACCGAAAACAAGGCCGATCCCTCTACGGAACCAAAAAATCTTAACATTCCTCATACTCCTAACCGTCCTAATACTCCTTCCCTATGGCAAAGCAAGCTCCCGCTCACGTTCCCTCTCACTCCAATGAACTTATCGAAAAGTTCGTGAACTACATCATGCTTGGAGGAAAGAAAACCACCGCTCGGAAGATCTTCAAAGACTGCATGGAAATCGTGAAAACCCGTGGCTACACCAAGCCTCAGGAAAGCTTCGAACGAGCGATCCGAAATGTTTCCCCTACCCTCGAAGTCCGCGCGAAACGTATCGGAGGTTCCGTCTACCAAATCCCCATCGAAGTCCAACCAAAGCGTCAGATGGCGCTTGCGTTCCGATGGCTCTTGGGAGCAGCTCGCGATAAAAAGGGTTCTCCTCTCGCTCGAAGACTCGCCAATGAAATCATCGAAGCTTGTGAAGGAACAGGATCTGCTATTAAGAAAAAGGAAGATACCTTCAAGATGGCTCAGGCCAACAAGGCCTTCGCTCATCTCGCGAAGTATTAAACACATCACCCAAAGGCGAGGATCGCATCCTCGCCTTTTTTTGTATATGATGTCATCACCTTTCGACGATCATGCCCACCATCCTTTTTCTCGGCACTCCTCAGTTCGCCGTCCCCATCCTCGAAGAACTCCACCAGCATTTTCAAATCATTGGAGTCGTGACTCAACCCGATCGTCCAGTGGGTCGTAAACTGGTGCTCACTCCTCCTCCCGTGAAAACCAAGGCACTTGAGCTCGGTTTGAACGTCTACCAACCAGAACAAGCTGCTGAAATAGCTGACATGGCTCATGAATCTTTTGATTTTTTGATCACGGCTGCCTACGGAGAATACCTCCCCTCAAAAGTGCTCCAACTCCCAACAAAAGATGCGCTCAATGTCCACCCCTCACTCCTCCCCCAGTACCGCGGCGCGACACCGATGCAATCAGCACTCTTGAATGGCGACCAAAAAACAGGCGTGAGCATCATCCGCATGGTAAAAGAAATGGATGCCGGAGAGCTCTTCGCCCAACACGAACTCGACATCAATCCCGAGTGGAAATACCCCGAGCTCGAACAAGCCTGCTCTCAGCTCGGCGCAGAACTGATGACCGAAGTGATCAGCAAGTACGACTCCATCACCCCTGTTCCACAAAGCACCGACCACATCACCCATTGCACCAAGATCACCAAGGAAATGGGAAAGATCGACTTCACCCAAGAAACCGCGCAACAAATCCACAACAAACTCCGAGCGTTCACCCCTTGGCCCGGCGTCTATACCCTTTTCAAAGATCAAAAACTCTCCCTTTTAGAATTCACTACCAACTACCACCTACAACCTACAAACTCCCCCGGCGAGATCTTCCGACAAGACAACCATATCCTCATCGTCTGCAAAGAAGGATCTATCACCCTCCAAAAAGTTCAACTCGCCGGAAAAAACCCCACCGACATCAAATCCTTCCTCAACGGCCACCCCGATTTCATCGGCACACAATTGCATAAACGATAAACAATAAAAAGAATCCATTGTTTATCATTCATCGTTGATCCCATCCTTACAGCCCTTAAGACCCTTAAAACCCTTACCCCCCTTCCCCCCATGTCCGCCCGCCGCATCCTCTCCAACACCGCCATCCAAGTCTTCGGGAAACTCGTTACCGCTGTACTGTCGATCATTGTGATCAAATACATCACCGGCCTCGAAACCATTCCGGGCCTCGAAGGAATACCCGCCGACTACAAACTGATCTATACCTACCTGACCTTTTTTGGAATTGTGGCTGACTTCGGACTGTTCACCATAGCCGTTCGTGAGCTCTCACAAACAGAAGATGAGCAAGAAAAGGAGTTTATCATGGGAAATATTTTTGGGATGCGCTTCTTCACGATCCTGATGGCGATGACCCTGGCCTCATTGTTTGTTTTCCTGATCCCCCTTGAAAATTACACCTGGAACGTGAAGGTCGGTGTGGCTATTGCTGCTATCACCACCGTCCTCACTATGCTGGCCAGCACCACTTCATCGATCCTCCAAGTACACCTCAAAATGGAACTTCCAACGATCGCGTTGGTGATTGGAAAAATCATCATGACGGCTTACATCGTCTACGTGGTGATATTTTTCCAGGAAATAACCTACGCCTTCTACCACCTCATCTTTGCTGGCATCGCTGGTTCATTGGTGACTTTTTTGATCACCTACCACTACACCAAAAAATTCTTCCCTTTTACGCCGAAGTTCCACCCTGAATACTGGAAAAAAGTCTTCAAAGAAGCGCTCCCCTACGGCATCGCCATCATCCTCAGCACCCTGTACTTCAAGATCGATGTTCTCTTACTCTCCTTTTTTCGGGACAAAAACGAAATCGCTCTCTACGGGTATCCCAGCTCCATTATCGAGCTCCTGGCGATCTTCCCCATCTACTTCATGAACAGCACGCTCCCCACCCTCACCCGGGCTTTTGAGGAATCAAAAGAAAAAGCAAAGAAAATTATCAACCTCTCCTTCAATTTCCTTGCCCTTATGGCGCTTCCAATGACCCTAGGGGGCGTGATCTTAGCTCGACCGCTCATGGGGTTCATTATGAACGAAGAATTCCTCACGGGGAACGTGGTGGGTTTTTACGGGGCCGACCTCGCTTTCCAACTCTTGATCGTCTCCACGCTCTTCGCTTTCTTCACCACCCTGTTCAGCTTCACCCTGATCGCCAGCGGCCATCAAGCCAAGTTATTGAAGATTAATTTTTACGGAGTAATGTTCAACATCATTACCAACCTCCTCTTCATTCCCCTGTATGGGTTCGTTGCAGCAGGGATCACGACGATCCTTTCTGAGATACTGATTGTGTACCTTACCTACAAAACCGCTGGGAAATTTGTGCAGCTTCACTTCGACAAAAAAACATTTCTTAAAATCTTGGCGGCAACCATCATTATGGGGGCCTTTGTCTACCTCGTGCGGCAGAATGTTTCAGTATTTCCACTCGTTGGAATGGGCGCGGCAGTATTTATAGCCAGTTTAATCCCTTTACGAGTCCTCACTCCTGAAGTATTAGACATGGTGAAAAAGAAATAGTTTTTGGCTTTCTTATTTATAAATGGGCGTTTAGAATTCACTTTGAATTTTGGACTTTGTGTTTAAAATTCCCCGCGAAGCGGGCCATCGGGGTGTAGCGCAGTTGGCTAGCGCGCAAGCATGGGGTGCTTGAGGTCGTGGGTTCGAGTCCCGCCACTCCGACCATTTATATCAATAGAACTCATCTTAAAGTTTTTTAGGGTGGGACGAGAAGCTTGTCCCGAGTGAGTGAAGCGAGCCGAGGGAAGGACCGCCACTCCGACCATTCACATCAACGTACATCGTTTCAAGTGGCAGCTGAAGAAAAAATCAGGTACCTTTAAAGAAATCTTTTTGTTTTTTTTATGAAAAAACCCATCGGTATTCTCCTTGGAATAATGCTTCTCACGGCATGTTCGCCCACTATTACTACCTTGGATGCTGATCAAATGGCCATCGACTGCGCGTCAGCAAACGGAAAATGGTTGGAGGATCATCGAGAATGTGAATATGTCTCAAAAGAATGGTGTGATCAAAAAGGAGGAACCTTCAATGAATGTGGTTCAGCTTGTCGTCACAACCCAGAATCCCAAATATGCACCAAACAATGTGTCATCTTTTGTAAGTTTTAAAACATGAAAAAGCTTTTTTTAAGTTTTTCACTCCTCCTTCTTTCTTCTTTCAGCTTGTTCTTGGAAAAAGGAAACGCCGCCTGCAACAGCTACGGATACACCGCCTGCACACCGTTCAAAGATATCTCAAATCACAGCTATAAAACTTCCATCGACTACGTCCAACAGGAAGGGATTGTGAGTGGATACGCCGATGGGACCTACAAACCAGACAACACCATCAACCGGGCTGAATTTACGAAAATTTTAGTCGAAGCGATTTTTGGTACTCCTGCGGAAAGCACAGGGCGGTGCTTTTCAGATATTGCGGCAGGAATGTGGTTTGAAAAATATGTGTGTGAAGCCAAGGAGAAAAAAGTTTTGGGTGGATACCCAGATGGCACTTTTCAAGCGGCAAATGAAATCAATTTCGCTGAAGCTGCGAAAATACTGGTGAATGCTTTTAACCTTTCACATCGCGAAGTGGGATCGGGTGAAGAATGGTATGTTCCTTTTCTTATCACCCTGGAAGAAAAAGGAGCCATCCCTACCTCGATTTCAAAATCGAATCACGCCCTCACTCGTGGAGAAATGGCGGAAATGATCATGAGGATCCGGGAAAACATTTCGACAAGAGCCTCGTTAAAAGCTTGTGATCTCGTTCCTTCACTCTGCCCGAACACGAGTTTTTCAGGATTTGGTGATGAAGCACTTCCCAACATCGACATGCAAAGAGTGCGTCAGACCTGGCTGGAGTGGTACAACGGAGAAAGAAGAACACAAGGATTACACGATTACAAATACAATAATGCCTTAAATAGATCCGCCTATGTCTGGTCGGATTTTTCGATGCAGCGGGGTGAGTTGAGTCATAAACGACCAGGGCAAACAGCCTACTACGATTACAATATGATCAACGACTGGTTCCGAAACCTGGGGCTTCAATTCGAAAACGTGCAGCGCGTCACCCACTCCGAAAACATCGGATGGGGTCCATATTCATGCAATGATTCCGACTGCACGGATGAACTCCTTTCCACTATTCGCTCTACCTTCGACTTCTACATGTCCGAAAAAGACAAGGCCTACAAACCCCATTACAACAGTGTGATGAACCAGTACTTCAACGAAATAGGCCTGGGGATCACTGTTGGCGGCGGGAAATACTATCTGACCGTTCATTACGGCACGAAGGTGCTTTAATCACTCCTCTTCTGTGTACTTCAATACCTCACGAAACCTGAAGTATTCCATTAATCGTAGGCCGGTAAATCGTCCCATAAAGACATTGGCAACCAAGAAGAGAACCATGACCTCTGGATGGGATAGAAGGAGCACCTGAAGCCATTCCCAGGAAATGAAGAGAAAACAAATACTCGAGATGAGTAAGGTTTCACCGAAGACCATAAAGAGCGAAAATGGGCCTCTTTCCCCTTCTACTCCCCCTACTCGATCGATCATACTGGCCAACATCACCAACATCAGCGCGCTGGAAAAATCAACACGGGCCCCATCGAAATAGAACACCACGCCCAAAAGGAAGAGGAGAACGAGACCGAGAAAAGAAGTAAGGATTCCCACCTTAGCGGTATACAACAAATGGCTTTTAAAGAAATACCTGCGGAAGATATAGCTGATCAGGGCTAACACCACTACCACCGCTGCCCCCCAATACCATCCCAGCACCAAAAAAGCGTAGGTGAAAATAACCGGGAGCCTCCCCCCAACCGTAGAAAGACCGATCACCAGTCGAAGAAAGGTCACAAAGGTAACGACCACTGGGAGGAAAAGAATGAGAAGAATCACGGAGTCCTCCACCCCCTTCCCTTGCAAATACCCGATGGCATAACTCCCCAGTGAAAAAATATCCACCTCCTCATATGTAGAAGCATCGATCAGATCATAGTCATAGCCTCGGTTGCGGATCACCTCCAAGACATCTTGTTCTTTGGTGGTGAAAAACTCATCGACTGCCTCACGACGAGTGAGGAGAATTCGTTCCGGCTGAAGCACACGAAAGGTCCCATTTAAAATGTTCCTTAAGAGGGACAGATTCCCATCACTGATCACCACAAAATCTTTTCCTTGAAGAGAAATACGCCCCGAAAAGGTATTGAGGAGAGAAAAGAATTCCACCTGGTCGGACCAGATCATCACCGCTTCACTATCATTGATCGCAGGTAAATCTTGCTCAATCTTTTTTAAAATCTGGCCTGTAAAACGCAAATCCGCATCCGCCTGCACAAGGTGTAAATACACCCCTTGATCTTGCGCGCTTTGACGAAGTGAATCGATCCGTTCACGGCTCCTAGAAAGATCGGTTAAGAGAAACAAGGACCTCTCGAAAACGAATACCTCCTTGGTGAATTCAGCATTTTCCATAATGGTTCCGCCTTGCGGAAGCCATGAAACCTTTAACCGCACATTATAACTCCCGGGAGCTTTAAAAATATGCGCCACCTCTTCTTGCGAACTAAATTGCCCATTCCCAAACTCCCAGAGATACGACCGCACCGAAGCTCCTTCAGGCAGAGAGCTGACATCGGCTTTAAAAATGATGTTTTTTTCCAGTCCCACACTGCTCTCCGAAACAATCTTTGGTTGAAACACTTGAGGCGTCACCTCTCCTGTCTCTTGAGCGTGAACAGAAATAACCGACAACATCACCCATCCCATTATCAGGATTCCACACATCCTGCTCTTTAAAGAGAATAATATATTCATATATATAAAATAATAATCATAACTAAGCCCACAAAAGAGTTTTCAACACCCAAGGGGAAAAACGGCTTTCTCATGGGGTTCCAATAAAAAGAAGCGTGCAAAACTTTTTGAAAACCCTTCAAAATCCACCAGGTATTTCGAAGCAACACGCCCTTTTTTACCCCAAGAATGTGCAATTCATTAGAAAAACCATCAGTCGTCTGTCGATATTGATTCACCTTCTGAACACTCATAAGAACCATCATTACAATCTTTTTACACACCCTCAAAAGTTTTCAACACTTCATCAGAAAAAGACGCGTTTGTGAAAACCTCATCCACATCTTCCTCCTCTTCCAACTGCTCGATCATTTTCGAAATTTTTTCAGCGGTTTGCACATCATCGATCATTTTCTCTTCCTGAGGCAGGAGGCTTAATTCCGACTTTTGAACAGGGAGATTGTCGAAAACTTTTAAACACCGTTCAAAACTTTCAACAGAGGTGAGGACCCGTATCCCCCCTTCTTCCCAGATGATATCTTCCGCGCCAGCATCGATCAGGAGAAGTTCGAATGCTTCTTGGTGAGGAACGGTCGCGTTGGACTCGATCACACCACGCTGCTGAAACATCCAAGACACACACCCACTCACCCCCAAACTGGAATCATTCTTGGTCATAATATTCCGTACGTTTGCGTAGCTCCGGTTGGTGTTGTCGGTAAGGCACCGGATGATCATCGCTACCCCGCCAGGGCCATACCCTTCATAGCTGATCTCCTGCATTCGCTGACCATCTTTGAGCTCCCCCGTTCCTTTCTTTATCGCCCGTTCAATATTATCCGCCGGCAGGTTCGCCTCTTTCGCTTTCTGGACAGCCGCACGTAAAGACGCGTTCATTTCAATATCCCCTCCTCCTTGTTGAGCGGCTACCGTGATCAACTTCGACAATCGGGTAAAGATTTTTCCCCGCTTCGCGTCAACAGCGCTTTTTCGGTGCTTGATATTTGCCCACTTACTATGTCGTGCCATAGTTCTAAAAAAATACAATAGATCAGGAGGTACGAATGACGAACAACCTTTCATCAAACTCGTATCATGGGGATGATACGTAAATTCGTACCACCTGAAGTATACCGGTGAAACGTTTTCAAGAAAACCACGTTAAATACTCTTGCAAACACAGGAATGCCGAGTAAAATCTGGCTTACACTTAATCCTTCTAGGAATGGCGGGATCCCTTACGAACAAAGACACATACGTTCCGACAGCAGAGGAACTCCAGGAGCAATTCAACGCCCCGTCTTATCGTAAGGAAGAATCCGAAACCGCCGAAAAAAACGAGCTAACAACCGAGCAGATCAACGAGGTTAAAAACCTTCTTAAAAAAGCCAACGAGAAACACCCCGGAGTCATCTGTCCACGCGATGAGGTCAAATACCTCGCCTATTTGGAGCGCGACTGTACCCCCCAACAACGGCAAGAAGCGATTGAAGATCTTCCCGAACACTTGGAAAAAAAAGCGGCCTACTTAGAGGAATACGAAGAAGAACTCAGGAAGCATTTTTCTCTCCATGACGACCTAACCCCCCAAGGTCAGAAACTCCTCGAGAACTACAAAAATATGACAGGAGTTGAAAGAAAACAAGCAGCTAAAACACTCCAAAGCCTCATAAAAGAACGGGTTCGAGAAAAAAAATCCTTCCAGGAACTCCTCACAGAGTCACCGCACTTTTCAGAGGAAGGAGAGCTCACCCCTAAGGCGGAAGAAATGAACGAGCTCTTTCAAAAAGCAGAAGGAGGAGTACAAAAAAACATGAAACGAAGACTCATCGAAACACTCCGACAGTACGATCGAGTAGAAAAAGAATGTGAGCACCTCTACAAAGCAGCCAATGGCCTGTATGAAAAAGGCCAGTTTTTAACGGCTGAACTCCTCTTAGAAACGATTATCAAACTCTGTGAAAAAAATGGAAATTCACCAAGAATGCAGGTGATCCAAGAATGGAACCAGCGGGACCTTGAAAATTTAAAGGACCATACCCTGCAGCAGCGGGAGATCAATAAAAAACTCCTCCTCAGAGATGCTTTTATTCGTTCAGGAGATGAAGCATCCGCAGTGGAGGTATCGGCGGAGCTCACAGACCTCAGCCAACAATTTTTGGACTTCACCACAGACCGAAATGGTCAAGTGGTCCCAAGAAAAGAAAAGTACAAAACACCGTATCTCAAAAACCTCGCTCAAGAGCTACAGACCGACCACCAAGCCCTGGAGGACGTGAAACAAGAGCGCGACAGCCTTCAGGAAGAAGTTGATTCGGACGCGATCAACAAAAACATGATGAAGTACATGAGTTCCGACAAAGGAAAAACCTACGCGGTGGAAATGGGGGTGTTGGAAGAAGAGCTCGCGAAAACAGACGAACAAGAACGGACTGACGAGCGCGCGGTCTTGGATGTAGACCCTGATTCCAATGAGGACATCATGCAGCTCACCGACTTTGAATTAGACGGGAACCAAGAAGACGAAAACGAGGTGGTGATGGACTTCACTCAATCCAGGAGTGCCACCAATCAATACCGTTCCCACCGATTGAGCCAGTTGAAAAATGTGAATACCGGCGTTTCAAAAGACGGGAGACTGGTCACAAACATCAACGAACTTCAAAACCTCACCGATCAAAGAACCGATCAGTTCATCGATGATTTTTTAGGAGACCAGCAAAAACAAGGGGAAATTTCAGGTGAGCATCTCGATCAGTTCCACACCGCGATGCACGAGCTGACCAAAAGGGGTGAAGTGAGTCGATCCTTCACCGCTGATTCACGAAGCCCAGGAAGGGAGGAAGTAGAGTTTGGAGGGAGATTCCAACAAACCGCTCAGGAGCTAGCCCAAAATATTGCCGATCAAGGAATGGAGGAAATTCAAAAAGCAGGACAGGTCACCAACCTCGCGGAAGCCCTTCGAAAAAAACGCCAAGAATACCGTCGGGCAGCCTAAGAACTCTCTTGACCACACACTTTTAGCACTCTATAATACCGAGTGCTAGTTTTAATACTTCCAACCATTCTTTAATTTTCCACCATGTCGAAGATTATTGGCATCGATCTCGGTACCACCAACTCCTGTATCGCCTTTATGGAAGGCGGCGAACCAAAAGTCATCCCAAACGTAGAAGGAGAAAGAACTACCCCATCAGTAGTCGCCATCCGCGACAAACAAAGGCTTGTGGGGAAGACCGCCAAAAATCAAGCGATCGTGAATCCTCAAAACACCATCTTCTCAGCGAAGCGATTTATCGGACGCCAGTTCGACGAAGTCACCGCGGAAACAAAAAATTTCCCCTTTAAAGTCGCGAAAGGCTCAAAAGGAGAAGCAGAAATCGTGATGGATGGAAAAGAACACCGCCCCGCTGAAATATCCGCGATGGTGCTCCAAAAACTCAAGGCCGATGCGGAAGCTTTCTTGGGCGAGCCCGTCACCAAAGCGGTCATCACCGTTCCCGCCTACTTCAACGACTCCCAACGCCAAGCCACCAAAGACGCCGGTAAAATCGCCGGACTCGAAGTGGAACGAATCATCAACGAGCCCACCGCCGCTGCCTTCGCCTACGGCCTGGACAAAAAAGGAAAAGAAATGACCGTCGCTGTCTACGACCTGGGAGGAGGGACTTTTGATGTGTCGATCATTGAAATGGGAGAGGGGGTCACCAAGGTTTTATCAACCAACGGAGACACTCACCTGGGAGGGGATGACTTCGACCACGCAGTCATTGAATGGCTGCTGCAACAATTCAAATCCGACAACGGGATCGATCTCTCAGGCGACGCCATGGCCATGCAGCGACTCAAAGAAGCTGCCGAAAAAGCCAAGAAGGAACTCTCCACCACCGTTGAAACCGACATCAATCTCCCCTTCATCACCGCGGACGCGACCGGACCGAAACACATGAACCTCAAGCTCTCACGCGCAAAATTGGAGGAATTGGTCAACAGCCTGATCGAACGCTCCGTCGAGCCTTGCCTAAAAGCCCTCAAAGATTCCGGGCTCAAAAAAGAAGAAATCAATGAGGTGATCCTCGTTGGGGGGATGACCCGTATGCCAGCGGTCCAAGCGAAGGTAAAAGAAATTTTTGGCAAAGAACCCTCAAAAAATGTGAACCCAGATGAAGTGGTCGCCATCGGTGCCGCTATCCAAGGAGGGATCCTTCAGGGAGACGTGAAAGACGTTCTTCTCCTCGATGTCACTCCCCTCACCCTCTCTATCGAAACCATGGGAGGCGTCGCCACCCCAATGATCAAACGAAACACGACCGTTCCCACAAGTCATTCTCAAGTTTTCTCCACTGCCGCGGACAATCAGCCAGCTGTGGAAATCCACGTCACCCAAGGGGAACGAGAGTTTTCTTCAGCGAATAAATCTCTTGGAAAATTTGTCCTGGATGGGATCCCACCAGCTCCGAGAGGAGTCCCCCAGGTTGAAGTGACCTTCGACATCGACGCCAATGGGATCTTGAATGTGAAAGCAAAAGACAAGGGCACTGGGAAGGAACAAAAAATCACCATCCAGGGATCATCCGGCCTCACCGATGAAGAAATCGAAAAAATGAAAAAAGACGCCGAAGAACACGCCGAAGAAGATAAAAAAAGAAAAGAGTTGATCGAGGTGCGAAACAAAGCCGACTCGGCAGTGTATCAGGTGGAAAAATCCATGAAAGACCTTGGGGAAAAACTCAAAGAAGAAGACAAACAACCAATCCAGGAAAAACTCGACAGCCTGAAAGAAGTTCTCAAAAATGAGAAAGCTGAAAAAGAAGAGATGGAGAAAGCCACCGAGGAGCTCATGCAAGCCTCACAGAAAATAGGAGAGATGCTCTACCAACAACAACAAACCGCAGGGGCTTCTGAAGAAGGAGTGGAAGTGAAAGAAGCCGGTGAGAAAAAAGAAGACGAAAATGTGGTCGACGCGAAAGTGGTGGAAGAAGAAAAAAACAACGATGAAGATTCCGAAAAGAAAGAATAAGGAGTGTTTCAAATAACTAAAAAACCTCTTCGTAGCGAAGGGGTTTTTTAGTAAGCCTCAGCCTAAGAAGCTAGAAAGCTAAGAAGCTAACGAAGCTCCCCTCTGTCAATGCAAAAAACCAGCCGGAAAAGGTAAGATAACAAAGATAAAAACCCAGCATGCTTCGCCACTATCTCCCCAGTATCGCCGCCTTGTTTGCCCTCGTCCTCGCCATGATCTTAGTTCCCGTCGGAGGAAAGTTCAGCCAAGAGGACCAACGCTTCAAGGCAAGCACTGTTTCGGCGCAGACTCCGCCCAACACGGAGGTGGTGTTCGAGCTAAAATTGTTCGATCCGACCGAAAAAAAACAAAGTCTCCCCAACCCCTTCGATTTTCCAAGGAAAGCGGAAATTAAATCAATTTTTTCCACCTACTGTTGTTTTTCTGGCAGCGTGAAGCTCTTCCTCGACAATGTCCTCGTCAACGAACAACAAAAAACCCTTCACGCCTGCAGCCGCTGCAGCAATGACTCTGAAAATGTGACCTGGGACATCCCACCCGGCACCATCGCCGATCGCATCGAGCAGCCTGGAGCGATTTTTCCAGGGGAGGTGACCTTTATCGATATTCTTGGTGAGAGGACGGATACCGTGAACGTAAATAACATGGCGAAAGTGATCGATCGTGTCAGCAATCTTGCGAGCACGACAGGCGCACAAAAAGTGGCTGTTTCTTCTTCCAATCCAGAGGTTATCGTTTGGCTGGGAAGAGTGGATGATTACCTCAAAAAAGAAACCACCGTCTTCACGGACAATGTCTACGCTTGTTCAGACCTCAACCTCGACGGGAGGTGTGATTTTCTTTCACTTGCTTGTAACGATTCCACCGACAATGACGGCGATGGAAAAACAGATTTCCCAAATGACCCAGGCTGCGAAAGCCTCCTCGACAATGATGAAACCGACGCGCCGCTCTGTTCAGATGGAGTGGACAACGATAACGACGGGCTGATCGACTTCCCCAGTGACCCCGGATGTACCAGCGCGAGCGACGGAGACGAAACCGATCCTCCCCCACCTCCCATCAACCGGAACATCTCCCTCAAAAAAAGCGCGAAACCCACCATTATTTTCCAGCCACTGCTGGGAGAAAGAGAAGTGCTCTCGTTTCAAACAACCTGTGCCACCTGCACGATCCAAACCTCACAAGACCCGCAGGGTCTCCTAGGGGGAACGGCTGCCGCAAATAACGGATTTTTCCTGATCGCTTCCTTGGTGGATAGTTCCAATAACAGCATCAGTTACACGATCGTCGCGGTGGGAGACTATGCCCAACAAACAAAACTCTTCACGGAAAATGCTCGTGAGTATGCCAGTATGGGAGAACAAGGAGACACCCAATACCCTCTCGGGATCTTGGCAAGCAGTATAAATAACACCTTTTTTCGAGTAAATGTGGGGGGGCAGTTTGAGCAAATCAATACCGACGTTCAGGTGCTCCCTTCTTTTGCTGGAGCAGTAAAAAATGGATCCGAGCAATACTATCTCGTCCGCGGACAAGACAGCAGTGGCAAGCATCATCTAGCAGTAGTGAAAGGACGACATTGGGACCCTTCGACCTTCGCCGATACCAACCTGACCCCGGAGCCTTATTTCAGCTTTTTTTCCAACAGGGGTGACCTAGCTCAGTGTGCTCAAGGCTTCCAAAACTATCCCAAACCAACAGAGCTTTTGAACTCCTTGAAATCCTTCCAAGTGTTTCTAGAACTCCTCAGCCTTTGTCAGCGCTAATTTTTTTCATGGCCCGCACGAATCCCCCCATGCCGGATCGTTCCGTTTCACCACCGCCTTCGCCACTGAGCAAGACGCATCGATGGTTTCTCTTGGGAGGGGCGGTGATCGCATTCTTGATCGTCTTGAATGTTTTTTTGAGCGGACAACTCTTGCAAACCTCGACCCTCAACACCAGCTTCAACCGCCTCAGTTCGACCGAGGTATTCTTCACGATCCCTGAGCCTGGAAAACTCGCCATCAGCGCCGGGCCTACGAACTTCCTCTCAGGCGGAAATACCTTTGCCTTGGTCATTTCATCTCCTCAGGCAACACCGACCAACCCCACGACGCCTTTTTCAGTGGACCCTGCTTTGACGAGCATCATCAACCAAACCAGCACGGACCAACCAGAAGAGATCGCCGTAGCGCTTTCGTTTCCCGAAGGAAGGTATAGGACGAGCAAAAATACGCTGGTGGAGCTCCCCTTCACGACCACGCAGGCGGGAGAATTCGAAGTCAAAAGCATCTACTTCGGACAGGCTTCCAGCACCACCTTTCCCCCCTTTCAGGAATACCCCATCTTTATCGCCAGCCCGACCATCGCCTTTGACGCTAATGGCGCGGCTCGCGTGACCACGACCACCACTCAACCACCTCCCACCCAAAATCCAGCGTGTTCCGATACGGTGGACAATGACAATGATGGGAAAATCGACCACCCTCAAGACCCGGGGTGTACCTCAGCCAATGATACCGACGAAACCGATCCCCCAGGGCTAACCCCACTGCGACTCGACCTTCCCGCTCAGCACCTCAAATCCATCCAAACCATCGACTACCGCACCGAGATCATCGCCCTGCTGCCGCCTGCTCAAGAGCAGCTTCAATACCAATTCACGCTCAAGGCAGCCGGAGGAAGCGGCAACTTTACCTTCGGAGTGCGAGGCCGAACCCCAAACAGCAACAATGCCTACCCACTCACCGACTCCGGACTCGTTCTTCGCAGCAATGGTCTCCTCACCGGAGAACCGGATGTCCTCAAAGCAGCGAATTACCGCTATCCCCTCTTCGTCACCGACGGGGATCAAACCTTAAACTTCAGCCTGCAAATAGCGGTTCACGACGCCTTTGGAAATCCAATCGGTCTCATCATCGAAACAAGCTTCACCGGCACGGAACACTACTGTGTCGTAGGAGAGCTTTGTGAAGCCTTCTTTAAAGCCCAAAAAGGAATCGAGCCCTATCTTTACGCTTTTTCTGGGGAATCACCCACGACGAGCCAATTCCTCCAAGTGAATGCTGGTCAGGCGTTCTATCGATTCACACCTACCGCGGCTCAGGTAGGGGTCTACAATGCTACCGTCAGCGTCACCGATAGCAGTAAGCCAGCCGCTTCCGTCCAAGGAACCACCGCCAGTGCACCCTTCACGCTCACTATCGAACCACCAGAGATCCAAAGCTCCTTCAAATTCAGCGCGGAAAAAAGCTGTGACTTTTTGGACCTGTCAGCAGCTGATCCTAGCTTCAGCTACTTCCAATTCACCTGTCGCAACGGAGTCATGGAAGGCTCTCAAGGCCTCGTGAGAGCGGAGGACTCTCTCAACCGTGCCGAAGCCGCGAAGATTACTTCTTTGATCGTGACCGAAGAAGCACAAGTCGCCACCGTCTTCTCCCCTTTTGCGAGCTTGTCCCCTGCCACACCAGTGAACTACAACGACGTCACCGTCGGTGACTGGTACGCGACCTTCGTCTACTACCTCTTCAAACAGGGCATCATCGTCGACAACCTCCTCTATCGCCCGGCGGACACCCTCAACGCCGCGGAAGCGATGAAACTCGTGATTGAGGCCTACGCACCTTTGAATGACGACCTGGCGCTCGATCTCTTGGACATTACGGACTTCGACGAATGGTTCGAGCCGTACCAGCTGATCGCCAGCTATGTGGACGCTTCGATCGCCTACGTCGATCCATCGCTTCCCGCCAAGCGAGAATGGATCGCCGAGCTGCTCTTCAAGCTCTACCGTTCGTATCCCGTCAGCAAATTCCAGTAACACAAAACCCCGGTACTCCCGGGGTTTTTATGATGTGTCCCATCCCGTAAGCCGGATTCTGTTTAGGGATATCTCTCTAGCCTCGCAATTACTCACGAGGTCAAGCGTCGGGCAGGAGGGGAGCTCTTGGCAGCTGATTCCCCTCCTTCCATCCCGACTTGCTCCAGCCAGAATTTAACCGAGGACACCTCGTCGCCGAGGGCCTCCCCGCTAAGCGGGGCTTTTCACCTTTCGTCCGCACGCGAGGTACGGACTAGTATTGTCTCTGTGGCAATGGTCCTATGACGACATTACTGCCGCCACGGTGGCCGTTAGCCATTGGCCTTTCCAAGTGGAGTCCGGACTTTCCTCACCCACGTAAAACGCGAGCGTGATCCCTCAGATGGGAAAGCCATTCTACTTCATCTTGACTCCCAAATCAATTCCACTACCCTAAGGCTACTTTCCAAAGACCAATGCCATCCTTCTCTACCACGATCACAACTATTACGACGACCACCCGGCCGCAGTGAGGTTGTATCTTGAGAAGAGCATTCATCTAAAGAACACCTCACCAAGAGGTGGTTTTTTTTATCCCAACCCTCAACCCTCCCAATCGTCTCAATCGTCTCAATCGTCCCAATTATCCCTAACCCCCTCCCATGAAAGTCCTCAAATTCGGCGGCAGCTCCATGCTCGAAGGCTTCGAACAAGTAAAAAAAATCAGCGCTGAGACAGCAGAACAAGACGAGTCAACCGTCGTGGTGGTCTCGGCGTTCAAGGACGTCACAAACACTCTTCTTCACCTGGCTGATGTGACCGAACAAGGCGATGCAGCTGCCACACAGGAAGCATTTGTAGACATAAAACGCCTGCACATCGATCTTCTGAATCGATATATCGCCGAACAAGATCGGGAAAAAGTCTGGACGGGCATATCTGGGCTCTTTGATGAACTTTCTCGAAAAATCAACGCTTGCTTGGAGTTGAGAAGTGTCTCTGTTCTCGTCAAGGACCTCATCGCCAGCTTTGGTGAGAGGCTTTCAGCCATGATGCTCAGCGCTTCGCTTCAGTCTGACGGGAAGGATGCGGAGTATATCGACGCTCGCGAACTCGTAAAAACCACGGCGGATTTCACCGAGGCGAAAGTCGACTTCGCCCAAACCAATCGTCTCATACAGGAACGACTCGGAAGCACCCGGAAAAAGATTTCTGTTGTCACCGGGTTCATCGGATCCGCTCCGGACGGTTCGACCACCACCTTGGGGAGAGGCGGGTCAGACTACACAGCAGCCATCTTCGCGTCAGCTCTCGATGCCGAAGCCATCCATTTGTACAAAGAGGTCGATGGAGTCCTTTCAGCCGACCCCAGGCTAGTGACAGGCGTCGACACAGTGAACCACCTCAGCTATGACGAAATGCGCGCGCTGGCGGTAGCGGGCGCGAAGGTCGTCCATCCCCCAGCAGTCCTCCCCGCTGAAAGAAAACACATTCCCATCAGGGTGCTCAACACCTTTGATCCCGAGCATCCCGGGACGCTCATCGATCATGAAAAAAACGGAGAAAGCAGGGAGGTAAAAGTGGTGAGTTCGATCAACGACGTCACCATCATCACTCTCACTGGGAGCGCGATCCACGAGGGAGCGGGAGTCGACCACCGCGTGACCGCTAGCACCACTCGGGCCAAAGCCAACGTGCTCATGAAGAGTCAGGCAAACGAAGACTCCATTTGTCTCGTGGTTTCAAAGGGGCAAGCACAGAGTGCCATGGACGAACTCAAAAGAACCTTTGCCGAGGAACTCGACAAGGGAGCGGTCAACATCAAAGACGAGCCCGATCATTCCATCCTCTCGGTCGTCGGAGAAGGGATGAGAAACCGAGCGGGAGTTGCTGGACGTCTCTTCAAAACGATCGCGGCAATCGGAGTCAGTGCCCATGCTTTCGCGCAGGACGCCAAAGAGCTCTGTATCGCGGTAGCTATTCCAAAGGGGGACCTTAAAAACACACTGCAAGCGGTGCACGATGAATTCGTTTTGAAGCAAAAAGTGGTAAACCTGTTTGTCATCGGCCCTGGTCGGGTGGGGAAAGAAATGCTCCAGCGATTACATGGATTAAGAGAAAATCATCTCGAGCACCACGGGGTTGAATTCCGACTCGCTGGAGTCATCAACAACTCACGGATGCTCCTGTCGGCCAATGGCGGCATCCCTTTCGAAACCTGGGAAGAAGACTTGAGCGCGGGCGAGGAGGCAGATCTCCAAAGCTTCGTGGATCGAGTGAGGGTGAAGAAAGGTCCTCATACGATCGTCGTCGACGCCAGCGCGAGCGTCGAACCGGTACGGCACTACCCTCCCCTGCTCGAAAAAAGCATCGCGGTGGTGACACCAAATAAAAACGCTCTCGCGAGCGACGCTGGCACAGTCCGGGAAATCCGTGAAGCCGCGAAAAAAGGAAACACGGTCATCGGTTACGAAACCAATGTGGGCGCTGGCATGGGAGCGATCAGCAAGATTCGAGACGCGGTCGAGGGAGGAGATGAGATCATGAGTATCGAAGGGGTGCTCTCGGGGACCTTGGGATACATTTTTAGCAGCTACGACGGCAGCAAATCATTCACCGAGGTGGTCCGAGAGGCTTACGAAAAAAACTACACCGAGCCAAATCCAGCCGACGACCTCAGCCTCGCCGATGTCCGGAAAAAGATCCTGATCCTGGCGCGGGAAGCCGGTGCGGTCCTGGAAGAGGCCGATGTGCAGATCATCCCTCTGCTTTCAAACGCTTGTGCGAATGCCAAGAACGCGGAAGAATTTTTCCGCGAACTGGTCGCCATGGACGAGTCGTTTTCCGCCCGCTATCAAAAAGCAGCCCAGGAAGGCAAGCGCCTTCGGGTGATCGCCCGCTACGAAAACGGTGTGGCTTCGATAGGCTTGCAAGAGGTAGATCCGTCTCACCCTGCCTTCGCGCTGCAAGGGACGAAGAATCTCGTCAGCTGTACGACCCGTGACCGACCGGATGGCTGGGCGGTGATGGGGGCAGGTGCCGGGATCGGAGTGACTGCCAGCGGAGTCATCGCGGACTTGCTCAAAGCAGCGAAGCATTCTTAAAAGCTCCCGGAGCGATTAGATAATTTCAATTCATAATCATTCGAAAATGCAAAAGAGTTCATTCCCAAAACCAGACCGCTCCACCTTCGCAGTGGACCAAGCGAACTTCGATCGCGGAATGAGAAATATCTGTGGAGGAAACGAATTAATCTCGATTCCGGACGGAGAAAGTGAAAAAATAGTTTTGAAAGCGGACCCTGGATACTTGGTCTGCACGGTAAGAAAACAGGCAAAAGGAATCCTCGTTGAATTCGAGCACTGGGCTGACGCCAATTGGTTTGAAGACGGACTGAATTATTAATACCCCATGCTCATCACTTCTTCCGCCATCGCCTCCGCCACCGTCGCCAACCAACCGGGCTTCGATCGCGGCGGGTTTCCCGTCAAAATGATCGATCTGATCGCAGGCGAACAAGCCACGTGGGATACGTTGAGCGACCGCGTAACCATCTCTTTACAACCGAAAAAACGGTGCTGCCAAGAAAAAGTACAACAGCTCGAAATCCATCTCGAGATCGAGAATGAAATCCCCGAAAGCCCCGATCAGCAACTGTCGAAAAACCCCCTGGAACACACCGCGGGCAGACTGGTGGTGGAGGTGCTCTCCTACTTCGAACCACAGCTCGTGGAAAAGGGGTTTTCAGAGATGGAGATCAAGCTGCACCTCCGCAAAGGAATTTCCACCAAGGGAACGGGATTGGGATCCAGTGGCGCGAGCCCAGCCGCCGCTTTGAAATCCTTGCTGCACGTCCTCGAACAACTGGGGATTCCAGCGGAACTCCCCTCACAGCTCCTAGCTCAATGGCTGCAAAAGGCCGACTTTGGAGTCCCAGACAACGCCATCCCTTCCTATTTCGGCGGCCTGAACCTGATCACGTTTGGAGAAAACACGGTTCAAGAGATCCAAAAAATCCAAACCCAAAACCCCTTGTTTGTGCTCGTGACCCCGACCTCCTTCGGCATTTCTACACAAAAAGCACGCGAAGCGATCCGTGATGTAACCCGTCCGGAGGAGGAAGAAAGATGGTTGGCAGAAGCAATATCCTTTCTCAAAGATGAGAATATTTCTGCTTACGCAGACTCCATGGAAAGAGCTCACGAATGGTTTGTCACGCCGAGGAGTCAGCTCTACCCTGAGAACGGAAAGCTCTTCGAGAGGGTTCGCGAACAAGCCAAGAAAGCAGGCGCCCTGGGTGTCACCATCTCCGGTGCCGGCCCGACTATGATCGCCTTCGTACCCAACCAAGCCGTCGGCTATCAGGTTGGAAACAGAATGGTTGATGAATTCCGTTCTGTCGGCCACGACGCCATCGCCAGACTCTGCACCATCGACACCCAAGGCGCAAGACTCATCTAGCACCTCCCACCCTCCCATCCTTACGCCCCTTAAAACCCTTAAGTCCCTTAGAACCCTTACGACCCTTCAGCCCCTTACGCCCCTTCCCCATGCCCTACCACTCCACCCGCAACCCCGACCATCGAGTCGATCTCGAAACCGCCATCATCCAAGGATTGGCACGCGACGGAGGTCTCTATGTGCCAGAAAAAATTCCCCAGATTTCTCTCGAAGAATGGAGCTCATGGAAAGAGCTTTCCTACAACGATCTCTGCTGGAGGCTCTCCGAAAAATGGTTCGGAGATGAAATTCCTTCCGCTGAACTCAGGAGAATGATCGACGAGGCCTACTTCTTCGAACCTCGTATAAAGCATTTGAAGGGCGCTCTTTTTGCTTTGGAGTTATTTCACGGTCCAACCCTCAGCTTCAAAGACTTCGGAGCTCGTATGCTCGCGCAATTGATGAATCACTTCGCAAAAAAATCCGGAAAGAAACTGACCATCCTCGCGGCCACCTCGGGAGACACGGGAGTCGCTGTTGCCTCAGCCTTCGCCGACCTCGAGTATATCCAGGTGGTCATTTTGTACCCGCAAGGGAAGGTCTCCCCTTTCCAAGAATCCCAAATGCTGTCACTCCAAGGGAATGTTCGTGTCTTCGCGGTCGACGGCACCTTCGACGACTGCCAGGCGAATGTAAAAAAAGCCTTCCTGGACCCGGATCTCAAATCCACGCACCTCACCTCAGCCAACTCGATCAATATCGGCCGACTCATTCCTCAGTGCTGGTACTACCTCTCTGCTTGCCGTCAGCTGCCAACAGCCAACAGCCAACTGCCGACTGTTTTCTCCATCCCCTCCGGCAACTTCGGCAACCTCGCCGCCTGCTTACTGGCCAAAATGATGGGGGCGCCAATAGGAAAGATCATCGCGGCAACGAACATCAACGACATCGTGCCCCACTACCTCACCACGGGTGAATTCACCCCCCGCCCCTCCCTGCTCACCCTCGCCAACTCCATGGACATCGGCAACCCCAGCAACTGGGAGCGGATCACCTCCTGGTTGGGCAACGATCTTCAAAAAATCCGCGAGCACCTCATCGGTTCCAAAAAAACAGATGAAGACATCCGATCGTCGATCGCCAAAGCCTGGAAAGAATATCACTACGCTCTCGACCCCCACGGAGCCGTCAGCATCTCAGCTGTCGAGGACTCTCTCAACCAGCAACCAACCACCAGCATCGCCGTCATGACCGGCAGTCCCTACAAATACCGCGAATTGATTGAAGAAATCACGGGATCGTCCTTCTCAGATTGGCCAAGGCTCGAGGCCTCAGATACGCAACCAGACCCCCTCTCGAATGAATATACGGCTTTAAAAGCCATTTTGTCGTCGATGAGCTAGGACAGCAAAGAGACAACGTGGCTTGATGAAGCCAAGATCAAGGATAAAATACCGGGGCTTCTTTGGTTCCACTAGAATGAAGAGGAAATAATGGATAAAGCAGAGGCAATGGTTTGTGTGTCAGATCTCGACAAGTTTCTGTGGAGTAGGGCCACCCCTCAGAATGATGGGAGAATCTGCTTCACGAGAGGGAATGATGGTGGCGTTCTGGTCGAAGTCTGGCCAGGAAGGAATAAACCGCAATTGGTAGTTGAAATACGAGCTGAAGGAGAAAAAAGGAAGCTCCGTTTCGAGAAAAGTGCCTTGGCTAAAGTCTGGCTTGACGCACTAGTCTCGAGCTACGGTGGGGTGATCACCACCCCCTGGCCTCAGACTCCGGTCTGAGGCCCAGCCCGCCGTCCTCACGCAGCATTCGTGCCCGCGAGGCGGCGGGCACACATTTCATCACACCAAAAACCCCGCGGAGCGGGGTTCTTAGCGAATATGCAAGGCATCATATTGCGTGGGCGTGAATTCTTACGGAGCCATGCCTCGTATGACGGAAGAAAAGGTCTCCGCAGGATTTTCGTACGCCTGAGCCGCCATTGAAGTCAGCTCTTGTGAGTGGTCGAGAGCGTATATCCCGCCGACCACCAGCATGAGGACCACAAACAGAAGGGAGAGCAATCTCCTTTCACGCTTGAACTGGGACTCGAATTGTTGATGGTAGGTCATCGGCCATGAATAAATGATATCGACACCCTCTATTACGGATCCGAACCTCAATTCGTTACATTTTTTTTGAAATTGGCGAAGAAAAGGATTCTATATTAGGATATTCCCACAAATGAGTTCATCCTTAAGCTCCTTACGGTCCTTAAGACCCTTAAGACCCTTACCACCCTTCCCCAAATGAAACCCGAAAAAGGCTCCCATCTCTACAATATCCGCCATTCCTTGGCCCACATGCTGGCCCAAGCGGTCCTCGATATGTTTCCCGACGCGAAGCTCGGGACGGGGCCGGTGACGGATGACGGGTTCTACTACGATTTCCAACTGCCGCGAACGCTCATTCCCGAAGACCTTCCCTTGCTCGAAAAACGCATGATGAAATACGTTTCTCAGGGGCAAAACTTCGTACGAAGAGATGAACCGATCAAAGAATCCATCGCTTTTCTGGAAAAAATCGAACAGCCTTTCAAGATCGACCTGGTGAATAAATTCGTCGAGCAACAAGGCATCAAGTCAGTGAGCTTCTACGAAAACTTTATTTCTCAAAAAGAAACCCCGGTCTTCGTCGACCTCTGCGAAGGCGGCCATGTCGAAAACACCCGCGAAATCGATCCGAAGTCCTTCAAACTCACCCAGATTTCCTCTGCCTACTGGCAAGCGGACGAAAAAAACGCTTCCATGCAGCGCATCTACGGCATTTCTTTCGAGACCGCCAAAGAACTCCAAGAATTCGAAAAAATGCAGGAAGAAGCCAAAAAACGCGACCACCGCAAGCTCGGCCAAGAGCTCGAACTCTTCACCTTCGACGACCGAGTCGGTCCAGGGCTCCCCCTCTGGATGCCCAATGGTTCGGTGATGATCGAGGAAATCGAAAAACTCGCCAAAGAAACCGAAGCAAGAGGAGGCTACAAACGCGTGAAAACCCCCCATCTGGCTAAAGAAGCCCTTTATCTCACCTCAGGACACCTTCCCTACTACGCCCAATCGATGTTTCCACCGATGATGCTCGACGAAGAAAAGTACTACCTGAAAGCCATGAACTGCCCCCATCACCACTTAATTTTTGGGGTCAGGCCTCGCTCGTATAAAGAGCTTCCTTTAAGAATGGCCGAATATGGGACCTGCTATCGCTACGAAGACAGCGGAGCGCTCTTCGGACTCATGCGCGTTCGCTCCATGAACATGAACGACGCCCATATCTACTGCACTCCTGAGCAGTTCAAGCAGGAGTTCTTGGCGGTGATCGAGATGTACAAGTACTATTTCAAGCTTTTTGCCGTCGAGAAGTACCAAATGCGCCTCAGCAAGCACAGCAAAGAAGGCCTTGGCAAGAAATACGTCGACGAACCGGAGCTCTGGATCCAAACCGAAGCCCAGGTGCGCGAGTGTATGGAAGAGTCCGGCGTCCCCTTCGTCGAAGTCGAAGACGAAGCAGCCTTCTACGGGCCAAAGATCGACGTCCAGATCTGGTCGGTCATTGGTCGTGAGTTCACCCTCGCCACCAACCAGCTCGACTTTTCAGTGCCCAAAAAATTCAATCTCACCTACATCGACCAGGATGGAAAAGAGAAAACCCCGCTCTGTATTCACCGGGCGCCACTTTCCACCCACGAACGTTTGATCGGATTCCTTATCGAGCACTTCGGTGGGAATTTCCCCACTTGGCTGGCCCCCACCCAAGTCCACATCTTGCCGGTGTCCGAAGCCCATCGGGACTATGCCCTACAAGTCGTAGAAATGCTCCAGGAGAAGGAGATTCGCGTCGAGCTCGCCGAACCAACCGACACCCTCGGGAAACGCATCAGAACAGCCGAGAAGCTCAAAATCCCCTACATGATCGTCGTCGGCGACAAAGAAGTCGAGGCCAATGCCGTAAACGTCCGCGATCGTAAAACCGGCGAACAGAAAGACCACGCATTGGATGCCTTCGTAAAAAAAATCGCCAAAGAAGTCAAAGAACGGCATCTCTAGAAGAAAATTCTTTGACAAGAAGCGCATTTCGCCTACAATATCTAAGCTTTTTACGCCATTTTCATTTTCTCCATTGAAAATTGAAAATTGGAAATTGAAAATTTTACCCCTCCCCCATGCCTCGAGGAAAACGAACCAACACTGCCCTCCGCTGCCAGGAATGCGAAAAAAAGAACGACAACTACGTGATCCGTTTGTTGAAAGAAGCCATCAAAACCTTCAATCGTTCCAAATTCTGCCCTCACTGCCGCAAGCACACCGAACACAAGGGGAAGGAAATCAAGGGAGGATACTAGCAGAAGGACTTGTAGGAACAGTAAGACTCGTATGAACAAGAGGAGGGATGCAAATGCATCTCTTTTTTTTGTTCACGAATAATTAATGACGGCTTAGTACAATGATGAAAACTAACCGAAATCTTATGAAATACGAACGGTCTTTTAGGAAATTAATTGCCTGGCAAGAGGCAAAGAAACTAGCCTTGATGGTCTACGAACTCACCAAAAAATTTCCTCCTGATGAGAAATATGGCATGACAAGTCAACTAAGGCGCGCCTCCTCATCGATCATGGCAAACATTGCTGAGGGGAATGAAAGAAGGACACGAAGAGATTGTCTGAATTTTTTTTGCATAGCAAAATCGTCGCACGCAGAAACAGATGCCTTTAGTGAGCTTGCTTATGAATTGAAATACCTGACAGATGAAGAGTACAAAAAGTTACTAGAACTGATCAACAAGACAGGCTTCCTACTGGCGAAATTAATTGCCGCTTTAGAGGAATCACGAAGTTTTTCCTAAAGAGCCTACAAGTCCTAAAGAGCCTACCCGTCTTACTGCAAGGCAGCAATTCCCGGAAGGTTCTCCCCCCCCAAAAACTCCAGCATCGCCCCTCCTCCCGTCGACACATGGGTGAATTTCTCGTGCGGAATTCCGAGCATGTTGATGACTCCCACACTCTCCCCTCCTCCTACGATCGTCGTGGCTCCAGACTCGATCATCGCCTTGGCAATCACTTCTGAGCCGTTGCGGAACTGAGGAAACTCAGTGAGTCCGACAGGCCCATTCCAGATCACCGTCTTCGACTGTTTGATGATGCTCGCAAAATGGTCGGCTGATTTTTTGCCGATATCCAGGATCTTCATATCACCCATGACATCCTCAACGGGAACGTCCACCGTTTCAGCACCTTCTGATATTTCATCCGCGCAGATCACATCGGTTGGCAACACGAGTCCCTGCGGCTTTGAGTCCAGCTTCAATGCAATCTCCTGAGCTACTTCCATCTTGTCGGCTTCGTAGAGGGATTCTCCCACGTCATAGCCTTCGGCATACAGGAAAGTGTTGGCAATCCCCCCTCCGACGAGGAAATGATCAGCGGAATCGATGAACTGCTCAATGATCCCGATCTTGGTATCAATCTTCGCCCCCGCCACGATGACAGTGAAAGGATGTTCCACCTTCCCTTCCAAGAGCGGACGAAGCGACTCCATTTCTTTCTGCAGCAACAACCCAGCCGCTTTTTCCGGCATCATCTTTGGCAGAGAGCTGATGGTCGCATGGTCCCGATGGCAAGCTGCAAAAGCGTCATTCACATACACATCGCCAAGCTTCGCCAACTCGGCTGCGAATGCCTCCCTCTTTCCAGCTTCCTCCGCGTCTTCATCATCCAGCCGAACATTCTCCAGCATCACGATTTTCGCTTCAGGTGGAATGGACACCCCTCGACAGCGGTCCAGTTTCAGGACGGGCTGTCCCAAGAGCTCTTCCAGCCGTTTGGCATGAAGGTCGAGCACGGTTTCAGGCTTTCGTTCCTTATCTCTTCCCTGATGAGCGAGGAGAATGATCTGTTGCGCACCAGACTGGATCATGTGCTCCAGCGTCGGAAGAATACTTCGAATTCGCGTGTCATCAGCGATCGCGCCATTCTTGATGGAGCTATTGATGTCGACTCGATAGAGCACGCGTTTGTTGTTCAGATCGAGGTCTTTGAGAAATTTCATGATTCGAGAAAAAGAGCAGGCAAACAATAAACAATAAACAATAAACGATAAAGAAATTCTTTATCGTTTATTGTTGCAGCTCAATTTTCCTTACATTCGTTACGACCCTTAAGCCCCTTAAAACCCTTAGAACCCTTAGAACCCTTAGAACCCTTAGAACCCTTAGAACCCTTAGAACCCTTAGAACCCTACTTCTGATCCCCTCCCCCCATCAGCTTCTCACGAAGAGCGGCAGCGGCGGCATCATCCTGCCCTTTTTGTTCTTGTTGCTTGCCCTCCATTTCCAGATCTCTCCAGTCTTCCATTTGTTTCTGCTGGAGTTCTCGGATTTTGACCTGGTGTTTTTCATCGAGCTCAGCGAACTTTCGTCGTTCTTCTTCGAAGATCTTGATCAATTCATCGATTTGATACTGGGAGAGTTTAGGCACGGATTCGACGATCTTCTTTTTCTCGTTTCTGGTCAGTGAAATCGACCCGGAAAGCATTTTCAAAAAATACACTTCATCGAAGGTCGTATTTGGATGAGCGGGGACCTGAATAGTCGTAGCAAAATCCCCAATGGTGCCAATCCCCAACTCCGCATCGGGAGGTCGTGGTCGAAAATCAGAAGCTTGGGCCTGATCACCTTGTTGCTGATCGTCTTGAGGAGGATTTCCTCCAGATGCTTGCATTCCAGCCTGTTGCTGATCTCCGTGGTCGTCGTGAAACATAAAGGGGCAATTATGGGTTTATCCACTGCGGAGTCCTTGACGGTCTCAACAGGGAGCAGTCGGATCATATAATAGCAAATTCCAGCCCACTGTCACCTCAAAATGAGAACAAAATTGTGTTTTTTGGTTTTTCCCTTAAAATACGATGGAGGCTTGCTGAAGCCACCGCTTTTGCAAGATCTCGATTTTCGACCTTCATTGAAAATTGAAAATTCGAAAATTGGAAATTATTTCATGCGCCCGTAGCTCATCCCCTGAGCATGCGGCGAGGAACGAGCCGGATGATCAGGAGGAGTTAATTCAGGTCAGGGTCACACAAAACAAAAAAACACCACAACCACTTTCCGGTACCACGCGCGCCCGTAGCTCAGTTGGATAGAGCAGTGCCCTTCTAAGGCAAAGGTCACACGTTCGAATCGTGTCGGGCGTACCATTCCTAAAAAACCATATTTTTTTCGACATTCTCCACCACAGACAAGCCGTCTGTGTATTGACTTTCCAAGGCTTGTACCGTATAAAGGAAGCCACATTTTTCCCCATGCCTCCCTTGGAAAATCCGCGAAATCCCGAGCAAGAACCGATCAATCCACAGCAAATGCAGGGGTTGATGAAAGAAATCTGGGGGAGACTCGCTGCAATGCTCAAGCTAGAAGGAAAACACAGGGCGACCGATTCGAAACTCGAAGTCGAGAGAGAGGAGGTCCGAAATGGTATCAATCGTATTTTGCAGGTCAGCATCTGTACTGACACGGCCTTTCTCAGGAACGTCATCAGTGCTCTTTTGTATCTCATACCAGATCATGGGCACTCCCCTTTTCCGGATTTAAAAGAGCTGTTTGCGGGTGCTCTCAAACACAAATGGCTGAAGGACAAAAAAGAGCGGCCGTCCATGATCAATATTATCCCCGCTACCGGAGAGATGGTGTGGGCAGAGGAGGAAGGTCGAGAGGCGGGATCGCTGAAAGAGCTCTTTGAAGAATCCCTCAGCAAGCTTCCGGATTCAAGCATCAAGGCGATCAGGAGAGTGAGCCTCTTTCGCTTGATCGAGCAGGCTCGTCCGCACGGCATCCAGGCAGAGATTATTAGTCTCATGGGGCTGATGATCGACATCCTAGACCAAATGATGAGAGATCGCATTCAGCGCTTTCATAAGCACGACCCCCGCTCATCTGTGGCCCACCAACAGCTCATGACAGGAGAAGAAAGGCTGGAAATGGGGCTCCCATCAGCGACCGCAGATCTCCTGCCGTTGATGGCGTCTCAGCCGGAGCTGGTAGCAGTGCAAGAGTATATGAAGCAACGCTACGACGAGGCCTGGGAAAAAAGAAGAGACATGAAGGCGGAAGAGATCTGGCCAATGCATCTACCAAAGTCGATGAATGCTATTGAGTCGGATTTCCAAGAGGCCTTTGAAATATTGATCCCCAACGGCATGACGCCGTCTGATTTTTTTGACGATCGATACTACCTCTGGGGCATGATTAATGGTGCCGAAGAAGATCGAAATACGGTATTGCAGCTGCTGCAAGAAACAAATATGGGCAAGTTGATGGGTTTTCATAATCCGGTGATGGGGACCTTCGAGGGCAATGCGTTTGATATTCAACTCATGTCTATCCCGGGTTTTGGGAGTCGTGAGACTGAACACGGTCGTCGACAACTGCTGAGGGGGTGGATCAATCGAGTGCTCATGTTTATGATGCCGGCAGGATGGTTTGAAAGCTCTGCAGTTGGAGAACGGCAAACACAAGAAAAAATCAGTCCCGCCGAACTATGGTGGATGTATGGGGAACTCAAGGACGCCCTTGAATATGCAGAAGATCTGGATCGACTCCTTTCAAATATGTTTCCAGGGATCGAGCATCAATTCTTGATGAAAGATGGACGGGAGCGCACCAAAAATGAACGGGTGAGAAAACGTTTTGAGCGTTGGGGAAAGGCGACCGAGGAGTTTTTTAATAAAGCTGAAAGGCCAGAAATCGCGATAGTCCTGGAAACCTTTTTCTGTTCTCTGGCCTACAAAACGAAGGAACAGTGGGAAGAAGCCAATTTGTTCTACCATTTGAAAACGGCTTGGCAAGACCTCGATGACCTCGACCAGATCAACGAAGCTCGCGACGAAGTATATGGCAAAGCAAAGGGCATGAATGCGACGCTTCGTGAGTGCAAAAAATCGCCTGATCGGCTGGAGAGAATGCCCACCTGGCTGAAGCGTTGGAGAGAGCATGATGCGCGCTTTCGGCTGGAGGTGCTCGAAGCCGTGGTGAAACGAGATCCAAGACTCGAAAATCAAGACGGAAAGGTGGTGATGGATGGAGCGAGCTTATTGCCATTTTCACCAGAGCTGCCTCAGGGAATGCTGGGCTTGCCAGTCATCAGGGGGGCGGGACAGATTCTCTGGGTTTGGTGGCCAGAGGCGATGACCGCAACGCTTTAACTTGCCAAACACTTGATTTTCTGGTAAAAGAGAGTACAGTGAAGAGTACTTAATACGTTCTATGAGAAACTCATTTGAACATCCCGGAAGAAATGACCGCCCGGCAGACACTGAAAGAGTGGGCTCCTCTGCTCTCTTGTCACAACAGGCAGCTTCTTCTCTCGCGGTTTTGATGGCTTTAAAAGCAGGAAGAGGTAGGTCTACGGAATTAGCACACGTAGGTGAAGAACCTATCACCGCAGGTGCAGGAGCCCGTTTTGAAGCGGGAACTCGTGATCCTGACAACGAGGCACAAGCTGGCGCAATGGCCCGAGATGCCGCTTAATGACACAGAAAAAGAAAGCCCCGCAGATGCGGGGTTTTTAGGTTGTTTAAAAACACCGGAGAGGATTCGCAAGCCTAGTTCATTTGTCCCCTTGGTGGGGCATTTTAAGATGCAAGTACTTCATCCTTCCCCATGTACACCTCCTTCATGTTGGCGAAAATCATCGGCCCTCTTTACCTCGTGGTCGGACTTGGGCTTTATCTCGACCGAAGCTTTTACCAGAAGATGTACCAGGAGTTCATGAAGAGCCCTGCCTTGATGTATATGGGCGGACTGATGGCCTTGATCATCGGCGCATTGATCGTTTCTGTCCACAATGTCTGGAGGTTCAACTGGTCGTTCCTCATCACCCTGATCGGTTGGTTAGGGGTTTTGAAAGGAGTTGGGCTCATCGCATTCCCCAACAAGACCACCGAGCTTTTCAAGCAATGGAAAGTGGACAAATGGATCGATAAGGCATTTTGGGGGTCGCTGGCGATAGGACTTCTGCTTACTTACTTTGGATATTTCGCTTAATTTTTTTCTATGAGATACGGTATTTGGATCGATCACGCCAAGGCGATGATCATCAGTGTAGACGCTGAAGAAGGGCGCTCGACCCATGAAATTCACTCAGAAGTGCCTCCCCATATGCACGGAGGAGTGGCTGAAGCCGAAGGCGAGCACCGCACGATCGTGAATCAAAACAAGCACAATCAAGCTCGTTCCCACGAAATGAATGCTTTTGTGAAGAAGATTCTCCACGCGCTCCAAAACGCGACCGAGGTCGTGATCTACGGCCCAGGAAACGCAAAATTCGACCTCAAGAATGCCATTGAAGAAGAAAAGTCCATCGCTCACAGCGTGAAGCGCTGCGAAACCACCGACAAGCTGTCGGAAGATGAACTCATGGCCTTGGTCCGAAAAGACTTCAACCTCGCTTAAAATGGGCTTTCAGGATCTGAATGACCTCGGTGTCCGTAGATTGTTCGAATTCCTGATAGAACTGCCCCACAGCGCTGAAATGTTCGGGTGTGTGGAGGAACACCACTTCTGAAGCCTCTTTTTCAAGCACTTGAAGAGTGTCAGGTGCGATCACCGGCGCGGCCACCACCACCTTGTCCGCTCCCTTTTTGAATGAGGACACAATGGCAGCCCTCATCGTGGCCCCGGTGGCGACCCCATCATCGATCAGAAGCACGGTTTTGTGGCTGAGGTTCAAGGGTGCACGATCACCGCGATAGACCTTCAGCCGACGCTGGGCTTCCTGCTTTTCTTTCAAAATGGCCATCGTCAGGTATTCTTCCGGAATGTCGTATCGTTGAATGCTTTCTTGAAAAACGGGCTCCCCTTCTTCAGTCAAAGCACCCAGGGCAAATTCAGGATTTCCAGGCGCTCCGATTTTCCGGGGAACGACAATGTCCAGCGGCAATTGCAACACCTTCGCCACCTCCGCCGCGACCACCACCCCACCCCGAGGTAGCCCGATCACGACTGCCTTGGGATCGCCTTGATACCCCCAGAGCTTGTGAGCGAGCTGTTGTCCGGCATCGATGCGGTTCATGAAGAGCATAGAAAGCCTTAATATTCATGATATCACTCCGCTGACGCAAGCTGAAGGATAACCTTCGGGTACCAAGCCTTTTCAAGCGCTTGAACCTTTTCCTTGAGGCTCTCTGCTGTTTCGCCTGGATCTACAGCAACGGTCTTCTGAAGGATTATTTCGCCCGTATCCACGCCTTCGTCCACATAATGGATTGTCATCCCTGTCTCTGTTTCGCCGTGCTCTAAAACGGCCTGGTGCACGTTTAAATCCATCCCAGGATACTTCGGGAGCAGAGAAGGATGAATATTAATGATTTTTTTGGGGTATTTTCGCACGAATTCCGGGGATAAAATCCTCATCCAGCCGGCTAAAACGACCAAATCGACGTTGTTTTGCTCACAAATAAGGGCTAATTCACGGTCATAATCCTCTCGAGAGCGCTTTTGCCCATTCTGAACAGGGTTCAAGAAAACGAGTGGGATCCCCTCTTTGCGCGCTTTATCAGCCGCTCCGCAGTCTTCCCGGTCTACCAGCACGAATTCCAGCTCAATCCCAGGCATATTCCCCGCCTTGAGCTCGTCGATGATGGCTTGTAATACGGTGCCCTTGGTAGAGGCGAGAACGCAGATATTCATGGTTCATGCGTGAAGTACCAGCAGCATAGCACCTCTTTTTTATCATTTCGACCCAAGTCAAAACCTGCCCATAAACCACTTTTAAGCCATTTCAACAAAAAACAACAATGGCATAACATTGACTTTTTAGCAAAAATAGTATACATTGCACACCGTGCCTAATTCATACAGCATGGAAAACACATTTCGGAACATATCACGCGCCTTCATCGGTTTGACCATGATCCTGGGACTTTGGTTTGCCGCTCCGCAGGAGCACTCTGCCTACGCAGAAGAAGTCCAGGAAAGCCTGATCGGATGGGAATTCCAAAAGAACGACTGGATCATAGTCAACGTGGCTGAAAACACGATGCAGTTCGTCCGGGAGGACTATTCTGCCCTTTCTGACAAGATCCGCGTCGGAAGTGGAAAAAACACAGGAAAAAAGATGTATTACCTGGGAATGGCCTATGATCCTGCTACTCCAGAAAAGGTCTGGGAAATCCGCGCCAAACAACAGCAAAGCTGGTACAACGTCTTCGGGACGAAAGAAAACAAAGACCAGCTCTTCCTGCGCCTCTTCGAGGTAAAGGGGGAACAACGCATTTGGACTCATTATGGGATCCACACCACCCCTGACATCGAAACCATCTTCGAACAAGACAATGGCTATGGGAGCTGGGGCTGTGTGCTCACCCGATACGATCTGTTGAAGCAAATCGAAGAACTCTACGAACTCAATGACAAAAAAGTGAAGGTCATCACCACTTCTCAGCCTACGGAGCAGCTGATCGCGCTTCTGAAAGCATTCTAAATCGGCCCGACGCGCCCCCTGAGGAGCGCGCCGGATCGAGGAAAGCTCACTCCTCCACATCCATCTCCTGGTCGCCGATGGTCATCTTTAGCCGACCCGAGTTCGGGTCAAGCTTGATCTGACCGCGCTCCCTGGCTCCACTCTGCATGATGACCATCCCGGTGCCGTTGTTGGTCAGGATGACCCCGTGACGCCCATCGGGCGTCTCCACCCTCCGGCGCATCCCGTCCTCGGGCACCAGACGAGCACTCTTCTTCTTCGGATCCATAACTTTCCCCTGTCGTTTGGGCTCCTTCAATTCACCCCCAGGTGAAATCTTCGGAACCAAACCAGCGCGTACTATAACCGAAGCCACGACGAAATCAAAAAAGAAGCCTCGACAAGTGGAACGGACAGCCCCCCGCAGAGCGGGAGGCTGTCGATTCCTGGAGATCAGCACCCGGCCGGGCCGACAAAATCGTTGGGCCAGAGCGAGCTGGGTGGAGGGAGACGACCAGACGGCGTCCGCTCCACTTGCAGCTCAAACCTGGGACAGCCCTGGATCACGAAGTGGAAGGTGTCCCCTTCCCGCTGCACATGGCCGGTCAGTTCGTCCTTGGTCACCGCCGCCCCTCTCGCGGCCGTTCGGCTGGGGAAAACAAACAGTCCTTCGGTCCCGTCGGGAGAGCGGAACTCTCCAGTCAGGCCGTTGGGATGAAATTCGATCTTGGCTTGGGCGGCTTCGCCCATGATATACCTCCAGGAAAGTGACTTTGGGTCGATGTCTATACTGGACATCTAAAAAGCCCAAAATCAAGCATGGGGAGTGTATGTGGCATGGGGTGAGCTGTCAATTCAGCGCATGATAGGCGAAGAGCCGCACCCCCTCGATGGGGATGCGGCTCCGAGACTGCCAACCCCGAAGGGAAGAAAGTCAGGACTTAGAGAGGCTTTTCGTGCCTCCTAGGTCTCGCTATGGGCAGGATTTCTAGGCCTGCGCGCCGGCCGTGGCGAGCTCGCGGCGCGAGCTGGTGGCCTTGTTGGCCGAGGGCTGGTTCCAGACCTGGGACTTCGTCGAGCCCTCGACCGCCGTGGGGGCGATCATGAACTCGGGGAAGGTCAGCTCGTACTCCGCGCCGGCGAAGTTCTGCGTGCGGACCGTGTTGCGGAACGCGACGACGAGCTGCTCGAACGCCTGGAGGAGGAACTGCTGCCACATGACCTTGTTCTCGCCGGCCTTGGCGAGGGTCAGGTGCAGCTGGCGGATGACGCAGGCGAACGGGTTGATGCCCGTGAGGGCGATCCCGTTGTCCTTGCAGTAGTTGTTGATCCGCTCGATGAGCTGCGAGACGGCCAGGTACTGCTCGCTCGTGAACGGCTGGATGACGTACTGCGTCCCCTGCGCGTTCATGGCCGAGATGGCCGCCGTCAGCTGCTCGCTGGCGGTGTCGAGGAGCATGAGCCGCTCCTCGTGGTTGACCTCGACGGCGAGCGACTCGTTGACCGAGTCGAAGGCCGCCTTCGCGCCGTTGACCTTGCTCTTCGCGACCGGCTGGATGCCCGACTCGGCGATGTAGCCGAGGGTGTCCGTGACGATGGCGAAGATGAACGAGGTGCGGGCGATGATGGTGCGCTTCATGGTGAAGATCTCCGTGGCTCTATCTGGTCAGAAGCTTCATGGTAAGGGGGACAGCGTTGTCCTTGCCTTCCACTACCCACTCCTAACTCAGAGCCGCGAGACAGTTTAGTGCAAAACTTTTTGTCGTCAACCGCCAACGACAAAATAGCCTCTGTCTCAGAATGCTTAAGATAAAATATATTGTGTAGTAATAATTCAGGAAAAACCAAAAAACACATCAAAAGTGGCTGGCGGCCGCCCCCGACGAATCGGGGGACGGCGCGCCGGTGTCACGGAGCTGGGGTGGCCTCTCCTTGCGGGCAGTGGAGGATCATCTGAAAGGCGGCTCCGCCGAGCAGTGTCCCCATCACACCCAGGGTTTCGGCAAACTCCTTATAAGGCAGGAGGATGCGCTTTCCTTGGTCGTCCTTCGGCATCGAATGACAGAAGACCATAAGCCGGTTCGCCGCCCCGGACAAGTCTTCTCTCCCGAACGTGACCTGCGAGCTAAGGTTCAGAAGATCCTTGGCCAGGCCTTCCAGAGCATCGAAGGCGGTTTGGGTGATGTTCCGGATGCACATCGATTCCACCTTCTTCCCGATGGTCCGGAGAGATCCCCCGAATCGCCTCAGGTAGAGGGCGCCCTCGAACTCCCCATCGCCGGAATCCGGAATCTCCTGGAGGGGCTTAAGGCACTCTAGAGCCTCATCCAGGTGCTCTCGCCACACCGGCCCCAGTTCGTCCCTTAGGACGATCAAGCGTGTGAGGCAGCTGAGCAGAGCTTCGATCGCCTTGCGATTCATGCCCTGCCCCGTGACATTGTCTTTGGTACTCACAATAGAGACTTCTCCTTGTATGTTTTTGTCCCCACTCCGAGTGAGTTCAAAACCGCGCGCATTTTAATGTAAAATTCACAATTCGTCAATTTTGTTAAAGGCTTCTAACAAAGTGGGTATTTCACGAAATCTTCATCATCGATCGCTACACTCGCAACGAGAGCTCAATACATCATCTATTTCTCAAAAATGAGAATAAATAAAAAACGAAAAATGAATGAAGGGATTCTCAGAGCGTGCGTCGTTCTAGGGGTTATACTCCTCCCCTTTCTCAGCCTCTGGAATGTCCTGGCTGATGAAAGCATGTCGCTGGTCATCAACGAAATCGCTTATCGAGGCACATCCGCCGCGAGCACCGATGAGTGGATCGAGCTCTACAGCACTTCTTCTGAAACGATCGATCTGAACGGCTGGCAGCTCCTGATCAATACCAGCACGATCCATCTTGCGGGAACCATCTCGCCGTATTCTTACTTCCTCCTCGAGCGCAGTGACGATAACACCATCAGCGACCAACCGGCAGACCAGATCTTCACCGCATCGCTCAGTGATAGCGGGGCTGTTCTTCAGCTAAGAAATCCCAGCGGAACCACCGTTGATCAAGTGTCTTCATGGTATGTCGACCTGAGTTCGCCGCCCGTTGGCTTTTCAAATCGCTCCAGCATGGAACGACTGAGTCCGTATCTGAGTGGCGACCTGCCCATAAATTGGCGGATCAACAACCAACTGATCCGACACGGTCTCGACGCCAATGGCGGACCCATCTTCGGTACCCCTCGCTTTCACAACAGCCAAACCATCCACGCCTTCGGCTACGGCTACGAGTCCATCGGAGCCCTTCCTGACTCTCAAGTGCCCATGGCGGAGCAAGTATTGGTCAACGAGCTGGAAATCCTTCCCCCTTCCGCTCAAAAAGAATGGATCGAGCTCTTGAATACCACCCCTGAATGGTTTGACCTCAGCAGTTGTAGCCTTCACGATTCTGCTGCTTTGATCTTCCCGTTCACCATCTCCAGCTCTCTGCTTCCTGGTGAAACGATGGCAATCGATCTCTCGTCCGCCAAGCTTGGGGACAGCGGCGATATAGTCGAGCTGCGCTGTGGCGAACAGATCATCGATCGGGTCGAATACGGGAATCAGTCCACCGGTTCCGCCTATACGTCCTTAGAGGGCTATGCGGAAGAATCCCATTACCTGCCTGCACCCAATGGCTTCAACACGCTCGGACGCTCACCAGATGGAAACAGTCTCTGGTTCTTGATGTCCCATGAAGATTTCCCCACCAAGGGGCTACCAAATCCCGACCTTCGACCAGTACCAGGGGTCTCGGATGCCACCTTTATCGCCGGACTCAACTCGGTTCGCCTGCACTGGACCAACCCTGAAGATTCTTCCATCGCTGGAACAAACATTTTTCTCCAAACATCAGCTTCCAGTGACTTCATCCTTCATGCCACACTTCCACCGAAAGACCAGACCTTGCTCGTCACCAATCTTCCCAATGAACGGCTTGAATTCAGAATGGTTTCCTTCAATGATTCAGGCAAGCAAGCCGAAGGCCTGAATGTGGCTCACCTCAGCGTCAACCTCTTGGGCCTGACCATCAGCGAAGTCCTCCCCTATCCCAAGTCAGGGTTTGAATTTATCGAATTTCAGAATGCTTCCAATGCTTCCATCGATCTCACCGCTTACGAGCTGTCGATCGCCAACACTTCCGCAGACCTGAATGATCCAAGCGGGACGTTCGAGTTCTCCGACTTCATCATGGCTCCCGGCGAATACTTCGCCTTCTTGATCGACCCGGATCTGCATTCCTTCCGCCTTAGCAATCAACAGGCGTTGATCACCCTTTCTGATCCGGATGGGGTACCCATATCCGAAGTGGAGTACCTGTTCCCCTCACGCGGCGTCTCCATCGTTTACGATGATCAACTGGAAACAGCCCTCTTTCATCCCACGCCGAACGAAGCGAATGTGTTTCAAAATGCTTCGCCTCAAGCGGTGCTGACGGTGCAGGGTTCAGGAGCTGTTCAGGGATGTACGGTGCTCAACTTCAACCCCACTGCTGCCGATTCCTTTGACCCGGACGAAGATGAGCTGACCTTCAGCTGGGTCTATCGGACGATCGACGGACAAATTCTTTTCACGTCTTCCGAAGAAAATCCCCTCAGCTTCAAATTCACCGAAGAGATGGGAGAGCTTTTCACTGCCAGACTGATCGTTTCGGATCCCTTCGGAGCCAGTTCCACGGTCACGATTTCGCTCGAACTTCAATTCTGCAACGGCCGCAAACGAACCTCCAGTTCCTTCAGCACTGCTCCATCAACCCTCAACTCAGGACCATCCACCATCCTCATCAACGAAGTTTTCCCCAATCCCTCCGGCAGCGACACCGGCGTAGAATTTATCGAGCTCTATAATTTCGGAGCGAACACGGTGCGCCTCGACGGCTGGAAACTGGGTGCGAAAACGAAGAAAAAACTCGACGGAAAAGAAATTCAGCCTCAACAATACTTCGTCTTCACCGAAGCGACGCTGCTGAACTCCGCCAACACCATTCAATTATTCGATCCCTTTTCAAACCCCGTCTCAGAAGTGAGCTACCCCGACCCCGAAGAAGCAGAGAGCTACAGCCGGGATGACCAAGGCGTGTTTCGATGGACCATCCCCACGCCTGGCTCGAAAAATGATTTTCCCTTCGCCAAAGAAGCGGTCTATCTCCAAGGCACCGCTCCGGTCATTATCCATCGCATCCTGCCCAACCCTTCCGGGACCGATGATGGACGGGAATGGATCGAGCTCAAAAATCGTTCGCCAAACGAGATAAACCTCTCCGGCTGGAAGCTCGACAACCGGGAAGGAGGTTCATCTCCTTACACCATTGCCAACCGCATCTTAAAACCTCAGCAAGTGCAACGCTTCATCTCGAATGAAACGGCCATAGTCCTTCGCAATACCGCCGACCAAGTCCGCCTCTTCGACGCCAATGGATCTTTGATCGACCTGCTGGAATGGAAAACCGATGTGGGCAGTGATGTGGTGCTCTCGCGGGAAGACCTGTCGCTTACCGAAGAAATCAAGCCGGACCATGCAGTGGTTGGGAAAGTGATTGATGGAGATACCATCGACGTCCAAATCCTCCTTGAAGGAGAGGATGGATATCCTCGCCTATCGAACACCGATCACCTCTCCAGCGCTCCTCGTCCATCCAGAAAGATTGAACGCGTCCGCCTCATCGGCGTTGACACCCCCGAAACCGTCCACCCTTTCAAGCCCATCGAAGAGTTCGGAAAAGAAGCTTCTAATTACACCAAGTCCCGTCTCCAGGGAAAAACCGTTCGCCTGGAATACGACCTCAGTAAGCGCGATAAATATGGCAGGATCTTGGCCTATGTGTACGTGGATGATCGGCACTTCAACGCCGAACTGATCGAGAAAGGCTATGCTTTCGCTTACCTGCGCTTTCCTTTCAAATATCGAGAAGAATTCCGCCAGCTCGAACTTCAGGCCAAACAAGCCGGAGTGGGCCTGTGGCAGAGTTCCGAAGCAGAAAAAATCCAAGTCGAACAACAAGCCTTCGTCGATGAAGAACTCGAAGCCATGGAAATTTTTGAAGAAATCTTGGAGGAACTGGAACCCGAAGAGGAGCTGGAAGAAGAACTCGAGCCAGAACTCCCCATCGAGTACAACCAGACCGGGTGGGAAAATATCAGATTGAATGAGGTATTGCCCAACCCCAAAGGGAAGGATGAAGGGTTGGAATACCTCGAACTCATCAACCAAGGCGATGTAGAAATCGATTTGTTAAACTGGAACATTCTCAACGAAAAAAACAAAGCCCTGTTCACCTTCACCACCTCCACCCTCATGCCAACAAAGAGCATCCTGCTTTTGCCGAAACTCGAAACCACTCTCAAAAATGAGAAAGAAACCATTCAGCTCGTCGATCCACTTGGAAACATCCGCGACCAGTTGAGCTACGCCCAAGCGATCAAGGACGACTATGTATGGTCGCGAAACCCCCTCACTTCTTCTTGGCAACTCCTCCGAAAAGGAACACCGGGACAAGTCAACGAAGTCATTCTGGTGGCGGAACAGGATGCAGACCTCGACGGCATCAGCGATGAAGACGAGCTTCTGCTCGGACTGAACCCCAACAGCTGGGATTCGGATGGGAATGGCTTTCCCGACGATTTCGAGCTGCTCTTCAAAGAGCACCCGAGGGATGAATGGCCGGCGGCTTACGAAGAGTATTTGAACAAATCCTTCATCCTGGAAATGAAACAAACCGCCCGTACGCTGACTTTCTTCGGAACCAGCCGTCCCTATACCACCGTCGAGCTCACGGTCTATTCGACCCCACAAACGGTTCAATTGAAGGTTCAACAAAACGGGACATGGACTTACAAAGTTGATCTTGGCTTGGAAAAGGGTGAGCACCACGCGGAAGCCTTCGTCACAGATCCAGCCGGAAAGACGAGTTTCAAAACCCCAGCTATTCCCTTCGTCCTGGCCACTAGAATGAACGTGAGTAAACTTCCGAAAGCAAAAAAAACGGTCGCTAAAAAAGCATCGAAAATAAAACCGCTCTATCAGATTATCGAACAGCCCATCCACTTTTTCGACGGTGAAATCGCCAGCTGGGATTCCTCACGGAGAATGCTCATCTTAAACGACGGAAGAGTCCTCCAGCTGCCACCTGCCAAAAAAGAACTCGGCAATGTCTTCCTCCGCATCGGTGAACGAATCCGCTACAGCCTCGAGCACGATCAGATCACGGTCAAAAACATCCAGCTGATTCCCGGTTCACTCGCCAGCAGTGATAACTCCACAACCGATCGCAATGAACCATTCTTCTTGCTCTTCATCTTTTCAGTCGCGCTCAGCGCTTGCTTCTTTGGAGGACATTCTAAACGAAAGAACGAATGAACCTAAGAACAGATTCAAATCCTTACGACCCTTAAAACCCTTAAAACCCTTAAAACCCTTATAACCCTTATAACCCTTCCCTACGGCATCTCCACCCCTCCCTTCCCCCACGGATTGCACCGCAGAATCCGCCAAAAAGTTTTTCCCACTCCCTTCAAAACGCCATCCTTCCGAAAGGATAACTTGGCATACTCGCTACAGCTGGGAGTGAACTTGCACTGCCAGGGAAAAAGCACCTGCAGGATCGGTGATATGAAACGTTGGTAAAAGAGAATCATGAAAATCCTTACGATCCTTAAGCCCGTTACAACCCTTACAACCCTTACAACCCTTACAACCCTTACAACCCTTACAACCCTTCCCCCACCCCCTCAAACACCCCCGTCTCCGGTACCAATCGTATTTCCGGAAGTGGATACAGCACCACTCTTGTCTTTCCTTGAATCTGATCCAGGTCAACAAAAGGATCAGGCTTATTGTCCGAGTCATACCAGGCGCGGGAATCAGAACTGCCGCTCCGGTTATCGCCGAGGACAAAATACTTCCCTTCCGGGACTTCATAGCTGCGTTCATCATCTCCACAATCCCTCATGTGGGCGACAAGGCAGGTCTTCAAGCCTTCTCGAAGGTAAGATTCATCAATCCGAACGCCGTTGACATACACCTCGCCAGCCTTGAGTTCGACTTTATCCCCGGGGACACCGATGATGCGCTTGATGTAGTATTCGTCTTTATGGTGAGGGGGGTGGAAAACCACGATGTCCCCCCGCTGAGGTTCTCCGAAGAGATATTCGAGCTTGGACACCACGATGTATTCCCCATCGTGCAGGGTGTCAAACATCGAATTCCCGATCACCTGAAAGGGGGCTGCGATCACTTTTTGGACAAAAAAGAACAGGCCAATGATGATCACGCTGTTCACCAAAACATCGATCACAAAGCGGAGAAATCCGTCTTCCGGTATGGTCTGTTGGTGCGCCATGAGGCGAAAAATAAGGCCTTTCCAGTGTAGAAAAGGAATCGGATTTGAGCAACCAGAAAGTCTGTTCCGCTGAGTCCATTCTCCGAAGCAAAAGATGGATTTCTCAGGAGCTCGAAGTTCCGAATCCATTCTCCGAAGCGAAAGGGGGTTTTCTAGGGAGCGCGAAGGAGAATGGGGCGGGCGATGGGAATCGAACCCACGAATGCCGGAACCACAACCCGGTGCCTTAACCACTTGGCTACGCCCGCCATGAAATCACTACTCAACCGAGCAGTACCGTTATTGTACTGATAAAAGTCCATTCTTCAAGTCATAAACACCATCTCCAAGCATTATTTCTTCTTCCTCTCCAGGCTGACTACCGTCTCCACATGATGGGTCTGGGGGAAGAGGTCTAATGGCTGGACGGCCTGGATTTCGTAGCCTTTTTGACGGAAATCAATCAGATCGCGGGCAAGGGTGGCGGGATTGCAGGAAACATAAATCACGCGCTGTGGCAGGAGACTGATGATTTTGTGCCGGGTCTTGTCCCCTATTCCCGCCCGTGGAGGGTCGAGGATGAGCAAGTCGATATGCAGGTACTTGTTCCGTTCGCCAAACAAGATCTGCTTCACGTCGCCACACTTGTAATAGCAGTTCGCGAGCTTATTGATCCGGGCGTTTTCATTGGCGTCGTTGATGGCTTCCTGGAGGATTTCCATCCCCAGGACTTCACGAGCATTTCGGGCGATGTACTGACCGATCGTGCCAGTGCCGCAGTACAAATCCAGCACTTTCTCGTGCCCCTTCAAATTGGCAAACGACTTCACCACGTCGTACAGCTTTTCCGCTGCTAAGGTATTGGTCTGAAAAAACGAAAACGGAGAGATCTTGAACTGCAAATCGCCGAGCTGTTCCAGGATGTAGTCACGGCCGAACAGCACTTCCACTTTCTTGTTGTCGTGGCCTGTGTAGGTGATGGCCTTGCCAAAATTCACCGTGTGAAGCACGCTCTGGAGTTGGTCGCCGAGCACTTCTTGGAGTTCTTCTGCCAGGTATTTGGAGATGGTATGTCCAGGACGGGTAATAAAATGAATCATCCATTCGCCGGTTTTTACCCCGCGGCGCACGATGAGGAATTGCCAAAATCCATCCGGACGCTTGGCGAAATCAAACGGTTCCAGATCAGCCATCTTCACATATCGGCGGATCACGTCGAGGACCGCCGGCAGCTTTGGGTCAAAAATATCGCAAGATTCGATAGGAATGATGGAGTGAAACTTTCCGCGTTCCCGAAATCCAAAGTCAACATGCCCGTCGGCGTTGTAGCCGAAGGAAAGCTCGATCTTGTTTCGATACGACCAGGGGTCGGGACTGGGGATGATGGGGGCGAGGGTAATCTCCGGCATCTTGCCGATCTTCTGCAGGGTCTCGAGCACCTGCTGTTCTTTCACCTTGAGCTGTTCTTCGTAGCTGAGGTTTTGCCATAAGCATCCGCCGCAAGAAGGCTTTTGTTCGTTGATCGCTTTCGAAGTCGCGAAATACGGGCATTTGGGCTGGATGAGGTTGGGCGCATCCTGCAGGACTTGTTCGATACGGCCGACCACGTATTGGGGTTTTTTTTGGGTAATAAAAACCCGGACTTTCTGACCGGGAAGCGCGCGCTCGACGAACACCCGAAGCCCACCATGAAGGGCCAATCCCATCCCTCCGAGCACGAGTTTTTGAATCTCGACTTCCAGAACATCTCCCTTGCGGACCGAACGGGCAAGTGATGGGGGCGCGGCAATCTCTGACATGCAAAAAGAAAAAAGACTAGAGGTGAGGAATCAGGATGGATTCCGTAGGACGAAAAATGGTTCCAGAAAAAAGCTCTCGATAGAGCCATCAGCCCTCCATGTATAGCAAAGCAGCAAAAAAAATGCAATGAGATATGGCTGAACGACAAATCGAATCGAAGTCAATGAGAACGAGCTGAGGGGCAAGAAAAAACAGGTAAAATAAAAATAAGAAGTTTTATTGTCTATGCTGAACTGGAAATACTTATTTGCCTCGGTGGTGATCGTTGGGTTGGGCTTTCTCGGTTATCTGAGCTCTACCGACCAGTTGCCGGCCTTTCTCAATGGTCGATTATTCCTCTCTCAGGTCACGCCCATCGAGCAAACGGACCTGACCTATTTGCAAAACCTCACCGGATTGGCCCCTCTGAATGTGACCTCGATCGAAGAGCTTCAGCAAAAACTGATCGAAACCCTGCTCTTGCACGTGAACGAATTTGATCAAGCCAGCGCCACTGCCGCGGAAGACTACTTGAAAAAATACTACGACATGACCGATCCGATCCCCCCTTCTGTTCTCAACGCCATCGCCGCTGCGGCGCAAAAATTCCTTCAGGCACAGATCGTTGTCAACGCCAATACGACCACTTTCAGCCCCTTCATCAATCAAGTTTTGAGCGTGATGGCAAACCATGAAGTGTCAACGAACCATCACCAGGCTGTGAAAAGAGCCCAAACCAGCCGGGCCTTGCTCGACGCTTTGATCAACCAGCTTTAAAGCCCCTTTCTCCTTCATGAGAAAATTCCTCCACATCATCGTCTTCGCCTTCATCCTGGGGTTCTTGCTCTACCTGGTCCCTCCAGTGAACCAATTCCTTCGCACGCAAGTGCTGGATTCCACCTTTACCTACACCTTTACAGCTCCTGACCCTGTTTTTGTCGAGCCTCCTGCGGGGTTTCCCACCGATGAACGATATGTGAAAATCTATACTGGACAAATCGTTGTCTACAGCTCGCTCAACTCTGTCCCCGCGCACGAACCAAACTGTGCGTATCAGCACCTTCACCTGCCTTCGAGCTTTGGTTTTGATATCGATGGAGACATCGTAGAGGATCCAGATCCTTCCGGCTGTGGCTTGGGGAGAGATCCGGGAGTGGTGCTTGCCAGCAGCCAACCGCCGGTAGAAGTCTACTGCGGCGATGGCACCGTCAACCAAGCTTCCGAGCAATGTGACGATGGCAATAGTGTCAACGACGATGCCTGCTCCAATGAGTGTGAAATAAAAGAAATCATTGAACCAAATCCCGTCATCGATGACCCAGTACTGATCGGAAATCAGGTCTTCATCGGTGAAGTTTATTGTGGTGATGGGATTATCAACCAACCTGGTGAACAATGTGAACCACCAAATACCCCTACCTGTGATGCCAATTGCAAAATAATTCTCCCGCCGCCGCCTCCGGGTGAAGAAGATGGATTGACCTGCCCTGTGGAAGAAAACAAGCAGTTTGATTACGGTGCCTTTGCTAGCATCGATCCCCGCTGGAATCTCCCTTGGGGCACCATCGAAGCACCCCACTTCGCATCCCACACCCAATTCTTCTCCGTCAAAATCGGACCAAGCGTGGACGCACCGGAATACGTAGCCGAAGACGCCTCTGCGGCCGATCAAGACGCACTGGTGATCGATCTCAGCACGAAGGGAAAAATCGTGTTGAGCGAAATCTACAATCTCCGCGAGGATTATGGGACGATCATCGTCGGCCGATGGGAAAAGAAAGCGGGTTTCTATGAATTCAAGGTGCTGAATGCCGTACGGATCACTCAGGCAACCCCTGCGATGTACCAGAGCTATGGTTTTGAGATCTTCTTCGACGCCGACCCTCTCACTGGCCTGGCACCTGAAATGAAAGAAGGGTGGTTGACCGTCATGTACTTCGACGCGGAAGGCGACGTAGATCCAAATGTACCTGGATCCCATCAGTTCGCCATCGATGGCAAACCAAACTATGGATTCACCCTGGCCGAAATCAAAGGAATAGGAGGGCTGCCTCAGTGGAATGGAACGAACCCCGACCTGGACCGCATCATTTATCGTCGGGTGTTGGATCCCTTTGATCCTTCACGGGTCGCAGGAGAAGTCGAAGACTATCTCTACTGCGATAAAGGCCCCAACGGTTTCCGCTACTACCGTCCGAACGATCCGCAATACTTGATCGACTGTGGCGTGCCGGAGGTGCCGGTTCCCGAGATTATCCTCAATACCCCTGGCACGGATCCCCTTCCTCCGATCAATGTCATCTGTAACTTCAACAACGTCCAGAACTTCATCTGTAACCCAAATGGTGGTTCAACGACTACAACGGGCACGGGTACTGGTACTGGCACCGTGACCCCGACCAACAATCAGCCCATCACCACGATTCTCGAACAACTCCTCACCACTTACCAGGGGAACACCACCAACACTGCCGAAACCCGTCTCGAACTGATTCACGATTATCTGTACACCCTCTTACCTCAGCTCTAGCATGAAAAAAACCGCCTTCATCCTCGGTGTGATGTTCCTGCTCACAGGAATGCCACGAGCTATGGCACAGCTGGGAACAACCCCCACGGTTACCTGCATCCCCCTTCAACAGGTATCGGCTCAGCAAACACAATTGGAATGCCGAATGAGGACTCCGGAAACCCCCTACTTCCTCGTGGCCGAGGTAGAGTTTCCGTTCGCGATCACGAGGTTGATCAAAGTTTCGTCATCGTTCTCGGCGACCTTGGGGACCTCTTATCCGGCACAACTCGTGGAAAATACGGTGATGGTCGCTTCGGTCGACTGGGGAAGCCAATCCTCTGGAGCCAGACTTCAGCCTATCCCCTTCGATACCCTGAGCTTCTTGGTAGAGACCAACCAGTCTTTAGGGACTGTGAAAAGGGCCTTCGAACAAGAAAAAACAACGGTATCGCTGCTGACCCCAAATCCTGCTGATCCGCTCGATCCCTTTTTCCAAAGCTTCGAACCGGATCATTACCTGCTCTTCGACGGTTCCTTGATTTTAGAGTCCTTCACGCAATACGTATCACCGGGCGTCCTCCAGTTCTTGCGATTGGGGTTGGCCTGCTATGAAAAATCACCCCAAGCGTGTCTGACGAATATCATTCAGAATCTTTAATTCACGAACCTGCAGAAATCCTTTTTCCCATTCCGACCGGAATCACGTACTCGTGATGGAGCGGAGGAATCCCTCACCCAGACCCTTGCCAAGAGATTCCTCCGCTTCGTTTCGTTGCACTGCACTTCGGTCGGAATGGGAAAAAAAATCTTTTTGTCATTGGGAATAGCTTGGTCATTCATGCTTGTTCATTGGCCATTGGCACACGCTCAATCTTCCACTCCCCCCTCAGACCTGAAGTTCATCTGCGGCCCTGCCAATGCTTCGACGAAATCCGCCAAGTGCGGGCTGCAGGTACCGTCGGATCTGATCGGAGCCAGCTTTGATGTGGAAATAGCCAAAGGAGGAAAACTGGCCCAGATTCAAAACCTCAAAAAAGGAGACGCGGTGTCGAATACCAGCCTGTTTTTCCAGTTGGAACTGACCGACAATGCCGGTGCTTACCACTTGCAAGTGGACCACGCGGACGTGCGCGCGCAAGCCGCTTCTACCACGCCCTTTATCCTGCTGCAATTCGATGTGGTGCTTGTTTCTGCGACGAATAGTGATTTTCCAGTGGTCATCCCCGCCCCCATGAAAACGGGCGCTCAGCTCTATACCCCGACATCGCTCGCGCAAAACCAGGCTTCATTTGCCGCGACCAGCAATGTGCCGCTGGAGCTCCGCATCGTGGGACTACAAGATGGCACGACTCCCGGAGGGACGATTAATTCAAGCTTTCATTATGCTGGGGGAGGTGGCGGTGGCGGTGGTGGCGGAGGAGGAGGAGGAGGTGGTGGTGGATCCAGCCGACCGCCTTCATTCTACTGCTTTGACGACCCGATTGATTCCATGACCGACGCGGAATGGATCATCATCTGTGATGCCAAAAATCGGGGAATTGTCAGTGGAAATCCTCGTGACAACGGCATTTTCTTCTTCCCCAACCAACCCATCAACCGTGCCGAAGCCGTCAAAATCGTGACCATCGGTATCTTGCGCAGCCTGGGGAAATTAACCGACGCTGATTTCAGCACCGAGGAACAAAAAATCAGAGCAGCCTTTCCTCAACGAAGATTTATCACCTACCCCGATATCCAATACGAAGCCGACGGTCTGCCGCCTTGGTTCGCTGTCTATGTGAATATCGCCGGACAGTACAAGATCGCCGAAGGGTACCCCCACGATGGGACCTTCAAAGCAGTGAACAAAATCAACAATGCAGAATCCTATCGGGTCATCGTCGAAACCGGCCGAGTCGCTTCGGACATCATCGGGAGAGTGCTCGAAGTGGCCACCAGAAGGGCTGGGCTGCGCACCGAGGACTGGTTTCTCAAGTACGCGAACACCTTGGACGAATACAACATCCAGTTTTCCAAAGACTACGCCAAGTTCACCACCCGCAAAGAATTCCTCATCATCGTGATGGATTTATTGAAGGCGGTGGGCTTGTAGTTTGACCTTCTCTCAAGAATCCGTACAATAAAGCCGCTCCTTTAGACATCATCAAAGGCGCTCGAGCCACCATCAATGGCGAGCCGAAGAAAGAACCCCTTGAAGGCGATCATCATCTTCGCCGTCTCAGGACAGTAGACTCTTCCGTCCTCTTCACGTCACGAAGAAAAATTGAGAAACGTTCGAGGTGGTACCTCTCCGAGTTTACCTCGGAGCCCGAACACAGCATCGCTGTGCTTTTTTGTATTCTCCTACTTGTCTTATTGTCCCTACAAGTCTTACAAGTCCTAATCCCCCTCCATGTTCCAAAAACCCGACCCCAAACAATCTTTCCCCAAACTCGAAGAACACACCCTCGAGCGCTGGAAAAAAGAAAAAACCTTCGAGAAGTCTTTGGAAAAAAATAAAGGTCGGCCCGAATACGTGTTTTATGATGGTCCTCCCTTCGCGACGGGTCTCCCCCACTACGGCCACATCCTCGCGGGGACTTTGAAGGACGTCATTCCTCGCTACCAAACCATGCGCGGACACTATGTTCCTCGTCGCTGGGGCTGGGACTGTCATGGATTACCGATCGAAAACTTAGTTGAAAAAGAATTGGAGCTGAACGATAAACAAGCGATCTTGGACTTCGGCGTCGACCAGTTCAACGAAGCCTGCCGTTCTTCCGTCCTTCGCTACGTGAAAGAATGGGGCAAAGTGGTCGAACGCATGGGTCGCTGGGTAGACTTTGAAGACAGCTACAAAACCATGGATGCGTCCTTCATGGAATCCATCTGGTGGGTCTTCAAAACGCTCTGGGACAAAGAACTCATCTACAAAGGCAAGAAAGCCATGCACATCTGCCCTCGCTGCGTGACGCCCCTCTCCAACTTCGAGGTGGGCCTCGGGTACAAGGACGTGACGGATTTCTCAACCACCGTTCAGTTCAGGCTGAAAGAAACCCCACAGAAGAAAAAATTATTTGGAGATGCCACGACGTACGTTCTCGCCTGGACGACGACCACCTGGACACTACCAGGGAATATAATGTTGGCAGTTGGAAAAGATATCGAGTACGCACTTGTGAAGCGAAATAAAATTGGAAAGTTACAACAAAATCCAGAAGGAATCGAGGAGAGCCCGATTGATCCAAGTTTATACATTTGCGCAACATCCCTGCTTCCTCAGGTGTTCAAAGAAAACGAAGGAAACTTGCATGAAGAATTAAAGACATTCAAAGGCGAAGACTTGATCGGCTTGGAATACGAACCCCTCTTCGACGCCTACGTTGATAAAAAACTCCCCAACATCGAGAAAGGCTGGCATATCTATGCTGGTGATTTCGTCACCACTGATTCGGGGACGGGAGTCGTTCACATCGCGCCTGGATATGGTGAAGACGATATGAATCTGGCAGTGCAAATGAAAATGCCGGTCCTTCAGCACGTGGAAATGGACGGGAAATTTTCAAAAGAATTAGGCCATGAGTTCAACGGGTACAGTGTGAGCAACGGAACCGAAAAGAAAAAGTCCGATGAATACATCGCAAAAATACTCGGTGAATGGGGCAAAGTTTTCAAAACGGAAACCTATCGCCACAGCTACCCCCACTGCTGGCGCTGTGACACTCCGCTGTTGAACTACGCGACCAATTCCTGGTTCGTGGACATCGACAAGGTGAAGAAAAAAATGCTGGCGTCCAACGACAAGATCAACTGGGTGCCCGAACACATCAAGCACGGTCGTTTCGGCAAATGGCTAGAAAATGCCCGCGACTGGGCCATCTCGCGAAATCGATATTGGGGAACTCCCCTGCCGGTCTGGGAAGGCGAGAACGGCGCGACAGAATGTCTTGGGTCCATCGCTGAACTTCGAGCAAGAATTCCCGAACGCTTCACCAAGATCACCTTCGTCCGCCACGGGGAAAGCGAAGGCAACACCATCGGCCTGCGACAATCCGTCCCTCCGGGAACAGGACTCACCGAAAAAGGAAAGGCCCAAGCAGAAAAAGCGGGGAAGGAATTGGCCAAGATACATGAGAAGGAACCGTTTGATATCGTCTTGCACTCTCCTCTCTTGCGCACCGAAGAGACGGCACAGATTATTGCCGAACAGCTCTTCGAAATTCAAAATTCAAAATTCAAAATTCAAAAAGAGCCCCTCGTCCGCGAAATCAACTTCGGCAACGTTGAAGGCAAGCGCGACCATGAGGTGAAGGAGTACATGGAGTGGAGAGAAAACCTTCCCTACGAAGAACGCTATCACACCAAATCCGGTGAAACCGGGGAATCGCACGAGGAGGTCACCAAACGGGCCCTCGAATTCGTCCAAAAAATGGTGAAGGAACATGCGGGAAAATCCATCCTCGTCGTGACCCACAGCGATATTATCCGCCTGCTTCTGCGCGAACTCGAAGGAGGTTCGCTTGAACTGCTCTATACCAAAGGCCACTATGCCCAGTGCGAGCCCAAAGAACTCTACTTCGACAACACCACCGGCAAGCTCGTCGACCTCCACAAACACTTCGTGGACGACATGACCTACGCTCATCCGGAGACGGGAGAGCTGATGAAGCGAATTCCCGAAGTCCTCGACTGCTGGTTTGAATCCGGCTCCATGCCCTATGCCCAAGCCCATTACCCGTTTGAAAACAAAGAGCGATTTGAAGCGACGTTCCCCGCCAACTTCATCGCCGAAGGACTAGACCAAACCCGCGGCTGGTTCTACACCCTGGTGGTGCTTTCTTCTGCGCTCTTCGACGAACCGGCTTTCCAAAACGTCATCGTGAACGGGATCGTCCTCGCCGAGGACGGACAAAAAATGAGCAAGAGCAAGAAGAACTATCCCGACCCTCAGCTCATCTTCGACCAGTTCGGCGCCGATGCTATGCGTATCTACCTGATGCACTCGCCGGTGGTGAAAGCCGACGACCTTCGCTTTTCTGAGAAAGGCGTGCAAGAGGTCGTGCGCTCCACCCTGCTCCCCCTCTGGAACGCCTATAGCTTCCTCCTCACCTACGCCGAAATCGACGGTTGGAAACCAAGAGGCCAGCTCTACTTCGTCCGCCATGGCGAAACTGATGTGAACAAAGCCGACAAACTCCAGGGCTGGATGGATGAGCCGCTCAACGATCATGGGCGCGACCAAATCCAAAAGCTCCGCAAGATCACCAAAGACCTCCCCATCGACGTCATCGTCTCCTCCGACTTCATCCGCGCCAAACAATCGGCTGATATCCTGAACACCGACTTCGGTCTCGAAATCGAAGAATGGATCGATCTGCGCGAACAAAAATTCGGTGACTACGAAGGCCGAAGAATCGGCGAAATCGAATTCGAAAACAATCCGCTCTATGAGCTCCGAAAAGCCCCTCCGGGAGGTGAGACCATCGAAGAGTATGAAAAACGAGTCTTAGCAGCCGTTGAGCAGGTGAAGAAAAAATACGCCGGGAAGAATATTCTTCTCGTCGCCCACGGCGGCGTCTACCACGTGCTGCACAAGCACCAGCTCGGACTCACATCTTGGGAAGAGTACTACGAGGATCACTTTTACCGCACGAAAAACGGCGAACTCGTCCTCTTCGAAACGGCCGAGTTCGAACCAAAGAACAAGCTCGACCGCTGGATCATGTCCGAGCTGCACACGCTCATCAAAGGCATGACGGAAGGTCTGGACCAATACGATTTAGCCAAAGGCTTGGATCCCCTCGTCCGCTTCATCGATTCTCTGACCAACTGGTACATCCGTCGGTCTCGAAGAAGATTCTGGAAGTCCGAGAATGATGGCGATAAATCCGAAGCCTACCAAACCCTCTACACCGTCCTCGTCGAGACCTGCAAACTGCTCGCGCCCTTCGCGCCCTTCATCACGGAAGAAATGTACCGCAACCTCTCCGGTCTGGAATCCGTTCACCTGTCGAAATGGCCGGAAGTCGAACCGAAGCGCATTGACGAAGCCCTGAACCAAGAAATCGCTCTCGCTCAGCTCATTGTCACCCTCGGCCACGCCGCGCGGGCAAAGGCCAACGTAAAAGTTCGCCAGCCCTTACAAAAGATTGAAGTGGCGTTACCTCCATCATCTGAAGGCGAGGATGGACATCCTCGCCTATCTGTTCGCCTTGCCGAACAGCTCGATGTCATCCGTGAGGAACTCAACGTCAAAGAAATAGAGTTCCTGGATTCCGTCGCCGGAAAAGTGCAACTCCTCGTCAAACCCAACGCCCGACTGCTCGGGCCGAAGTACGGCGCAGCCGTTCAGGACATCATCCGCAAGGCCAAGGAAGGAGCCTATCACCAATTGAAGAACGGGAACTATCTCGTACAAATACTTGAAAGCGAGGATGGACATCCTCGCCCTCGAGACATCGAGCTGACACCGGACGAAATCGAAATCTCCTATCAACCCCTCGACGAAGGCAAGGGTCACCAACAGGTGGAATCCGACCAAGGAATCGTCGTGATCTTGGAAACGGAAATCACCTCGGAGCTGCTTCGTGAAGGCTACGCCCGCGACATCGTTCGCTCCATCCAAGACCTGCGCAAACAAGCCGACCTCAATGTCGCCGACCGCATCAAGGTGGGACTCACCACCACCGATCCGGAAGCTCAAAAAGCCATCGTCGAATTCGAAGAGTACATCAAGAAGGAAACTCTGGCGGTGGAAATCAGCGCTGACAAACGATCGAGTTCGTTCGAATCAGTCGTCAGCTTGGGCGGTCATGGGGTGACAGTGACGGTGGAGAAGGCCTAACGTCGAAGAGCTTCGACTGCAAGAAGGAATCGTTTCTCTTCACGAAATGACTAAAATGGGTATAATTAACGCCTTTTTAGTCATTTTGTAAAGCATGGGTGAAGTACTACGACAAACAGAGCAACTGGATGAGCACTCCTCAGTGATGTCCCTCTTGCGGATTCTAAAAGGGGGAGAGACCCCGGGAAACACGAAGATACAGCAGGCGATCATGATGATCATCCGCTATACCGAAGACCAGATCACCCACATATCAGATATCGGAACGATCTATAGGGTCTTGCAGGGGCTTCAGGCGCTCTTAGAAACACTTCCCGGGAAACCGAGAATACTCGATGAATGGGAAGAGAAAGAAACCTCAGTAAGTGAAAAAAGAAAAAAGATTTCCGAAAGGCTGCGACTCATTCAAGTCGAATGGCATGAACAGGGAGAGTCGGCTCGTCCTGATTTCGAACAAGAAGCCACGATATCTGCTGGAAGGAGCCTCATCATTGAAGCCTTTGCTGCCGAGCAAAGAGAATGGATCTTAGAGTCTGAAAGACTCAAGATGAAAAAGAAGGCAGGTCAAAACGTGGACAGGGACATTGCGATGACGGAAGCCATCATCCGAAGGAATTTTGGGATCTGGAAAAGAGAGGTCAGCAGGATGAGAGAAGTGAATCCATCGCCTCTTTCTGAACAACGCCGAATATTGGAAATGAGATTAGCTGGAGCATTTGGAGAAGAGCCGACACATCAACCCGTGCTCTCAGAAGATGAAAAGAGAAGTGAACTGCAGAGAAGAGAAAGAGAAATCGAAGCCTGGATCAAGCAGATGAAACTAGAAAACAATTGCGATAGTTCGGATCAAAATGTCAATCCCTCACCCACTCAAACAGAGACAATGACGAGTGAAGAAGAGCTCTCATGGTACCGAAGATGTCCAGAAAGAGTGGTGGATACAGGCATTGGATTTATCGAGGATCTTTCGGAGAACCTCAGTTCCATCCCTCCCAATCTCATCAACTTCACCCGCAAGCGATTGATGATGTTGCTCACGTTGAATAACTTCCAGAATTTCCTCGGTGCGGCAAAAAAGATTACTGCTGACTGCGCGCGACAATGGGCAGAGCTGAAAAATCAAAAACGCCTTACGGATGAGCAAAGACAGCGATACGAAACCTGGAAGCGTATTGCCGAAACGACTCACGATATGCTCCCCGCTGCCGGACAGGTAAGCACCAGCAACTTATCCAAAGAGGATATGGAGCTGACCAAGCACGCTATTTGGAGGTGCTTGAATGTGATGGGAGTGGCCGAAGAAGAGCTCAACCGGTTTCATCAACTCCCTCCTGCTGAGGTGACGAAAGTCCAAAACTCACATGATCCGGACAGTGGCGTAAAAGAGCTGCTGAAGTATTTGCACGATCAGAAGAAGGGGGAAGGACGACGTTGGAGAAAAAAGCGAGAGGAGTAAATTACCCGACCCCACTCCGTTTTATTTGGCAACCCGAACTCGGGTTGAAAAATTGATGATGCAGGATGGCTGGGATAAGTTAGAGAGAGCATACTCTCTTTCGTTTTTTCTATGGCCACGTCGAAAAAGAAATCTACCAAAAGAGCTTCCAGTAAAGTGGTCAAAAAAGCACCGGTGAAAGCGACGAAAGCGGTTGTTAAGAAAAGCCCGATGAAAAAAAAGGAGGCGGCGAAAAAACCCGCTGCCAAAAAAGTGACCTCTGCTCCATCGACGGAAAAAGTCGTGGTAGTCCGAAGAAGGTGGTTTTCCTTTTTTCGGACATCAGCCATGATCCTCGTCCTAGCTGCAGGAGCCGCACTCGTATCCCTGGACCCAGCCATGCTGACCCAGCTCAAGGCAAGCATCTTGGCACAGGTCGATTCACTGGAAGACACCGCCGAACCAGCCGTTGAAGCCAACGGGGTTTTGTTGAGCTATGAACAGAACGGGGCGAATGAAGAAAAGCTCATGGACATTTTCCGCACCGTGTTTCCGGAGACCGCGATCCGAGAGGTCCCCTACGATTCCGAAGAAGGCAAGCGGCTGATCAATGACTGGGGCGTGACGGAAGTGCCGAATATCTATTTCGAAAAAACAGCCTTCGAATCAGAAAAACTTTCAGAAGTCGTAAAAGACCTCTTCCGACTGCAGGGCGATTATTATGGCTTGAATGTTTCCCTGGTAAACCCATCAGGCCAAGTGAAGATTAAAGGCAGCTTGAGCACCGAAGGCGGCGTTTGGATCGGGGAAGAGGCAGCGCCTCTCACGGTATACATCTACTCGGACACCAAATGTCAGCACTGCCGAGCCAATGAAAGAAACACCGCCGCGGAATGGAAAAAACTGGCGGATGAAGGCATGGTACGCCTAGTCTACCTCGACTTGCCACAGGACGCCGAAAGCACCTTCCATTCGACCGCGCTTACCTGCTACTACGACCAAAAGAAGGACGCCAATGGCTATCTCGAGCTTCGTGGAAAACTCTCCGCCCGTGCGAACCTCACCAAAGCTTTCACCCTTCGTGAGCTGGAAAGAGCGGGACTCAACTACGAACAAGAATGTGACGAGGCTGCCTACCGAATGCTGTTTCGAAACCGCATCAAGACCGCCGAAGCCGAAGGTGTCACCGGCATCCCCGCCCTCTACATCGGCATGACCGCTGGCGACAAATACATACGTTTCACCGGCGCCAAGGACTTCGCCGAGTACCAGCAGACACTCGATAAACTCCTTGGAGAAGTCAATCAGGGGACGGCTGGAGAATAAATGCTGATGGCGTGTTCACCCCCTAGCCCCCTTTGCAAGGGGGAAGACACTCCACAGGAGTGACCCAAAATAGCAAATGCGCTCCGCTTCCAAGATCTTAGAAGCGGAGCGCATTTGCGTTGGACCCTTGTAAGGGGCCATGGCGCGAAAGCGCAAGAGGGGTGAACACTCCACCCGAGTTTTTCAGATCTGATTTGGAAACTTTCTGGAAATCAGTAAGCTGGAGGTATAAACTGTGATATTTAATTCATCTCTATGTCCGACCAGTCAGCTCCTCCGCAGGAAGGCTTCTTAACCCGTTTTGGGAAGAACCCGCTTTTTGCATCGTCCATCGCGATCTTCATCATCGCTCTCGCTTTGCTGTACCATTTCTGGTCGGGCGGGACACCTTCAACGGCCTCCAGGGGGATCGTGTACCCACTGTCGGGCCAAACGATCTCTGGACAACAGGTTTCTCTCTATTCAACATTCCCGCTCAATCAACTGGCCCTTCAAGAAGCACTGCGAACGAATGGAGAAAAAACGGTGTTGGCATCGATCGATTACTTCCCCTTGCCTTCTGGAGCGAGCAAGTACTCCCTCAATCTTTCGCTTCAGGACGGAGACACCTTGAGCCTCGACCAACTGATCTACAATGAACAAAAGGACACCCGGGCTGAATTCGATTCCTACGATTATGAAGAGCTTCCCGAGAGCGTCTTTTGGGAGTTCTCGGACACCGACGCTTTCATTGACTCCGTCGTCGAAACCGAACAAAGCGAAATCACCTCTCCGGAATTCGAAGCCTCTCTCACCGTGCCTGAAGGGGGCCGTCAGGAATTACTGGTCTTCAGTGTAGGACTCAAAGAACTGTCGGAAGATGAACAAGCAAAAGGTGGATACTACTACTACGGTTATGACGATTGCCAATACACCAGTTTGGAAAATGAGCGCTTCGACTGGTCTCAGTTCCAGGTTCGTTCCGTCGACATCCGCGAACGGAAAGAAGGCAGCATCGTCTTTAGCCTGCAAGGACAGTGGGGACAGGAAAACGCCTGTTACTTCGTAGCGCTCAAATCCGATGCCGACAGCGCCACCGCCTTTTACAAAAGCACTGACGAAGAACCCCATGCCGCCTTGAGCATCCAGGAACTCTTCAATCCTGACCAGGACTTCAAATCCATCCTCCAGATCGACTTCGATACTCCCCTCTTCGACACCAAGAAAAAACGAGATGAAGAAGCAGAAATCGACTACCGCCTGCAGCACAAGAAAGCACTGGCGCAGCTGCTCGAAATCAGCCCTCCAGTTGAGATCAGCCCGGAAGAAATGACCTTGTATGCCCAAAAAGCGATCATTCCACTTCCGCTAAAAGAACAGACCAGCTATCAAATCACCCTTAAGGCAGGGAAGGATGCTTATGGCAACGAGTTCGCCAGCCAAACCCTCCCGGTGGAAACAGGCGAATTAAAATACTTAGGACTGCGCCAGAAAGAAGGCCAAACCATCTTTATGGAGGCTCCCACCGTCGATGTGCTGCACTACGGAGTGAGTGATCCGACGGTAAAACTCTGTTCGGTCAACATCGAAGCCTATGCCAAAATCGAGCATGTGGTGTCGCGACGCAGCGAATACGATTTCAGCGAGCAGTTTCTCCTTTCCGGCATCGACGAATTCCCCACCGACTGTGAAGAGATCAAAGTATCCCTCAAAGAAGACGCTTACCGCACCTCCGTCGACATGGCCTCTCTCATTGGAGCGCCAGCCAAGCCGGGACTGTACTACATGACCTTTGCTTTCCAGGGTGAACGGAAAGTCAGCCCCGAAGCCCCTGCCAACAATCCCCTCTTCTTCGCCGTCGTCGACTCACACATCACCATGAAGCTGTCGAAGAACGGCCGCTCGCTGTTCTGGGTGAATGACCTGCGGACCGGTGAAGGAGTTGCCGGACTTACTTTGCAAGGCTATCAAAACACCTTCGTGAGTGCCGAAGGGTTTTGGAACGATGCCACCAACAAGTATGAAGAGACCTTCAACAGTCCTTTGAACACTCAGATCTACACTTCTCCGATCGAACTCGGGAAAACCGATGAAGACGGGTTCTTGGAAGTCGATCTCAAGTCAGAAGACTACTTCAACGCTTTTGACAGCTGGTACGATGACACGCAGCATCGGTCCATTCTCGTCACGGCTTCCGACGGAACACACTTAAGCTATGTCGTCAGCAAATGGAACAGTGGGATCGCCGACTGGAACTTCGGCTTCAATCCGGAGCAGTACGACCCCACCGGACAGTTCAGCGCTCATCTGTACACCGACCGCAAGCTCTATTCACCAGGAGAAACCGTCCACTTCAAAGCTATCGTTCGTGAAAACGCTGCCACCCTCGAAATTCCTACAGGTGACTTCACCCTCACCCTTCGGGATCCGAACTACGAAACCATCAGTGAAAAAACCATCCAACTCAACGACTTTGGCTCTTATCTGGAAGACATCGCCGTGCCGTCAGACGCGACCTTGGGGATCTATCGCCTCGATTTGAAAGCGGACGGAGATGAAGAGGTGGAATACATCCGCACCGCAGAATTCAGCGTCGAGGAATTCCAAAAGCCCACCTTCAAAGTGGAGGTGGCGGTGAATTCACCTGACCTGCAAAACGAAACCTTCGTCGACCCACAAATCAAAGAAGAAGAAACCCCTTGGGGCTATAGCTACAAGAACTACGTCAAAGAATTGAATCTCAAAGCAGACGTCATGGCCAGCTATTACTCCGGAGGATTGGTCCAAGACGCTCCCTTCACCTACACCATCTTCAAACAATACTACTACGACACCAGCTTCTGGGATGACTGTTACTACGGCTGTTACTGGGAACCTTACAAAGAGTATTACAGCGAAGGCAGTGGAGAGCTTGATGCGGCAGGAACCGCTTCCATCACGATACCCGTCACCCACGAGACCAACTGGAGCGACTACCGTTACATCGTCGAAGTGACCGTCATGGACCCGAGCAGTCAGGCAGTGACCGGCTCTGGTTCGGTGATCGTGAAAATCCCCGACAGCCTCCGGCAGGGCAATCCTTACCTCCAGGTCGAACTCGAGACCGACAACAAATTCGTGAAGGAAGGTGAATCCATCACTCTGACCATCAAGCCCGAGCGCAAATGGGAGGTGGCCAACAACGACCGCTATCAAATCGTCCTCAAGCACCGCCAGTACACCACCAAGCACCAAAAGCAAACCGGTGGAGACATCCTGCCGCAGGTGGACTTCGAAGACGAAGTCATCGAAGAAGTGCTCGTGAACACCTCCAAGTTCGAGCAAACCGATGAAGGCTTCTTGCAGCGCAGCTTCCGCCTTTCCAAAGACGGAGAATACGTGCTGGAACTGATGGAGCGCGATGAAGCCGATGTGAATGACTACGCCATTCAAACGCTCAAGCTCTACGCCTACGATCCGGCAGGTATTACCAACACTCCCGTCGTCGCCGACAACAAAATCGCCGTCGTCGCTGAAAAAACGAGCTACCACCTGGGAGACACCGCCAAGCTCCTCGTCCGACTCCCCTTCTCCGAAGGAAAGGCATTGGTGACCATCGAAAAGAAAAACGTCGTTGATCGGGAAATCATCAGCATCAAAGGGAACACCCTCATCAAAGAATACATCGTCGATGATACTTTCTTGCCGAATGCTTACATCTCAGTGATCGCCTTCAAACCCGCAGGAAATAACTCCGAAGCTGGAGGTGGGGCTCCCCTTGTAAGGGGTCGGGGGTCGGAGGGAGCGCAGGAGTTCCAACCGGAATACAAGGTTGGCTACGCGGAAATCGTGGTCGACAAAACCGACAAAAAACTCTTCCTCGATCTTCAGCCCAACCAACAAACTCCTTACGCTCCTCGAGACCAAGTCACTCTCGATCTGACATCAAAAGATCGCAATGGCAAACCGGTTCAAGCCGAACTCTCCGTTGCCGTCATTGACGAAGCGCTCATCGCTATCCTGGGGAATATCGACGTCGATATTCTGCCCAAGTTCTTCCAAAAAATCGTGTTCCAAACCCACACGGCATTGACCAACGTGGCGATGTTGAAGCAACTCTACTTCGCCCGCAAAGGAGTCGTCGGAGGATCGGGAGGAAAAGAAGGAGGCGATAGCATTTTCACGAGAACAGATTTCAAAAATACCGCCTTCTACGCCGGGGCCGTCGTCACCGATGCCGGTGGAAAAGCCCAGCTCAGCTTCGACCTTCCCGACAACATCGGTGACTTCCGGATCATCACCATCGGTCACAGCAAGAACAACTTCTTCGGATCTACGGAGAAAACCATTTCCGTCCGCCAGGAAATCACCGTCGAAGAAACCTTCCCGCTCATCGTCCGCCTCGGCGATGAAATGCGCATCGGCGCCACCGTGTTCAACAATTCCATCCAAACCAAGAAAGTCTTCGTGAGCTTAGACGCTGAAGGCCTCAGCACACCCGACAACAATCGACAGGAAGTGAGCATTAAAGCCGGCGAGCGCGGCTTCATCACCTGGAGGGTGCGAGTTCAGGACGAAAAAGCGGAAATCGTCACCTACACCATTACCGCTGCCGACGAGAAGCAAAAAGGCGACCGCATCCAAAAATCCGCTCCGGTGGCGAAAACACCGCTCATCGCCAACCGTTTGCACTACCAAGATGATTTCCAGACCTCCCTCGAGAAAACCATGAGCCTCATTCCAGATATCGATCCTGAGCAGACGCAGATCGAACTCAGCATGAGCACGACCATCCTCGCCGGGGTCGAAAAAATCATCACCAGCCTGCTGCAATATCCTTATGGATGTATCGAGCAAACCATCAGCTCCACCCTTCCCAATGCCATTGTGAAGAAATTCGACACCCTGCTCAAAGTCGGCATCGATGAGGAAACGCTTCAGCGAAACCTTCAGGCAGGTATCAAACGCTTCGCCTCCATGCAAACCGATGATGGTGGCTTCGCCTATTGGGAAGGCAGCAACACCAGCGAGCCGAACATCACGCCTTACGTTGTGCTGGCATTGGTTCAAATGCGAGACCTCGGCGTGGATATTCCTGCCGACATGATCCAGCGAGGAAAAGAGTTCATCGAAAACCAAGTGAAATCCTTGTCGGGAAATATTGAAGGAAATCGGTTGAGCCAACTCGTTCATGAACTCCATGCGCTCTCCCGTCTCGACAGCGGAGTCTTCGGCACGGCGCGGACCCTCATCAAGAATCGATTGAAGGAACTGACCACCCACGAACGCATCGTCTACACACTCGCACTGGCGAAAAAAGATGCGGCGAATTACCAACAGGAAATCGACGAGCTGATCACATCCATCGACCTCGCCAAGTCCGGCGACAGCGACCGCAACTGGTACTGGGACAGCACGGCGGACAAAGCCTTATTCACCCAACTCTTGATGCTCGCGAAACCCGACGACGAACGCATTCAAAAATACATCAAAGACCTCTATGCCCTCGACCTCGGCAGCTACTACTACTCCACCCAGGCCAAGATCCAAAGCTTTATCGCCTTCACTGAGTACTTGGAAAAAACGTCCATCAATAAGCCTGACTTGACGGTGGAATACCAACTGGGATCCGAGAACAGCCGAGTCCGCTTCACCAACGCGAATGTCTTCCGAAAGATCACCACCACCCTCGACCAGGTTCGCCTCAGCAATAACGAGCTCCGATTCACGGCCAACTCCACGAGTGGCGATGCTCCCGTCTACGTAGACCTCGTCATCTACCAAATCCCCCAAGACCCCTCTACCATCACGGCACAACAGGATAAAGGCGTGAAAGTCCAGCGACAGTACTTCAGACTGGGCGAAGTGAAAGAAACCGATGAAGACTGGTGGACCCGTCAGGAACGCGACTTGGCTCCAGTCTCTGGTGGCAAATTCAAAGTCGGAGAAACCTACCTGGTCAAAATCACGACCCACTTCGTCGACCCGCAGCGTATGGTCGCCCTCGAATCCTACCTCCCAGCAGGATTCATGCTGCTCAATCCCCGCTTCCAAACCCAGCAGACACAGGTGGGAGAAGACCAATGGAACTGGCCGTTCTATCACCAGGAATTGCGTTCCGACCGTTTCTTCGCCTCCGCCGATTACCTGGGAGATCAGGAACAAGAAACCACCTACTATGTCCGCGCGATCGTCCCAGGCGAATTCCTCGAGCCGCCCGTATCCGTCTTCCCCATGTACCGACCGGAGATCGAAGGGCACACGGAATTCAGAAGGATCGTCATTGAAGAATAATCCTCTGCGGTAAAACCGCAGAAAAATTTCAAAACTCAAATTCCAAATTTCAAACAAGTGCGAATCTTTCATTCCATTTCCAAAACGTTTATTCTTAAGAGAATTCGTTTTGGATTTTGGATTGTAGTATTTGGAATTGTGCTCTGGCACCTCTACGTCTTCATCCCCGTCTTGTTTTCGACCAACGACCCCATCGGCGAACTGAAAATCTACGACCGAAAAAATGTGCTCATCACGCACCTTCCAAAATCCGGAGGATTGCAAATTCCAATTTTAGGTTCCGAACCCCTGCCTGAAAATCTCGTGAAAGCGTTTACAACGATCGAGGACGAACGTTTTTATTCTCACTGGGGAGTTGACGCATTCGCGAAGCTTCGTGCGTTCAGGGACAATCTAAAGGCCCAAAAAATTGTATCGGGCGGAAGCACGATCACCGAGCAATGGGTGAAGAACGCGTTCTTCTCTCATTCCAAGCGGACTCTTCCGCAAAAACTCCGTGAGGCGACGGTTGCCATCTATTCCTCACTCGTTTTCTCAAAAGAAGAAATCCTTCGCAAATACTTGGACACGATCTACTTCGGCCACCGAAACTACGGCATCAAGGCAGCGATGAAATCCTATTTCGACAAGTCCCACCTCGAGACCCTCACCGACGAAGAACTCATCACCCTCCTCGCCATCATTCGCTCCCCCGGCGTCATCAACTTGAACGAACAATACTTCCAGGAGCGATGGAAGAGAATCCGGGAGGGGCTTAAGGGTGTGAACGGTGATAAGGGTCCTAAGGAGGAAGAAGAATTGCCCCTTAAAACCCTTAAGCCCTTTACGCCCCTGAATCGTTTCCCCCACGTCACCTCCACCATCCGACAGCTGGTCGATGACGACTCGCCAGGCACCACGATCGCCCTGTCGACTGTCGACTCGACACTACAAGCAGAAGCCGAAAAACTGATCAACCAGTCCTTGACCAGGTTGTCAGGAAAGAACGTAACCAACGGCGCGGCCTATGTCGTCCAACCCTCAACCGGCGAGATTTTGGTCTGGGTCGGCAGTAAAAATTTCTATGACAAAACCATAGACGGACAAGTGAACATCATCACCCAGCAACGCCAGATGGGATCGGCGCTGAAGCCCTTCATCTACCTCTACGCTTTTACCAAAGGCGCCCACCCTGACCAGCTCATCGTCGACCTGGAAAAAGACTTTGAATCGGAGAAACAAGACGAAGCCTATCGTCCGCTCAACTATGGCCTGCGTGAAGGCGGTGTCATGCCGCTGAAGTCGGCCCTGGCCAATTCCTTCAACATCTCCGCCGTCCGCCTGCTCGAACACCTCGGCCTCGAAAACACCTACCGCTTCATGAAAGACCTCGGCCTGAACTTCGACCAGCCAGCACATCATTACGGCCTCTCGCTAGCGCTCGGCAGTCCAGACCTGCGCATGCAAGACGTGGCAGATGCCTACGCTGGTCTGGCGAACGGAGGGAAAAAGATCGCATCCCATCTGATTCGCAACGAAGGACCGCAAAGCTCCCAACCCCCAACGCTCTCCCGAGCGGAGCCGAGGGATCCCAACTACGAACTACCCTATTTCTACCTCTTCGACACCCTCTCCAATCCCCTCAACCGCCGCCGCTCCTTCGGCACCAATTCCATCCTCAACACCAGCATCCCCTTCGCCGTCAAAACCGGCACCACCAAAAACTTCCACGATAACTGGACCTTCGGCTATCACCCCGATCTCGTCGTCGCCACCTGGGTGGGCAACAATGACAACTCCCCAATGATCGACGTCGACGGGATCACCGGCGCAGGTCCGATCTGGCATCGCCTCACGGAATTTACCATCCAACAAGGGTATGTCCGTCCATCCATTGTTCATGGTCCATCGTCATTGTCTCAGGCCGAAAAATGCCTCGATGAAAGATGTTCACGAAAAGAACTGGTCTACCAGGAAGCAGACCAACAGTGGTTCTCCGACCTGGAATCCGGACATTATTGTTTGGAAGATTTTTTCATCCAAGACATCGAACCAGCCGAGATCACCAAGATCGCCAAAGTATTTGAATTCAAGGATTTCACGATTGAATGGTGCAATTCGCCGGGGGGTGCGGGTACCGCACCCCGTAGAGACGCGATTAATCGCGTCTCTACGGCCGACGGTGACATCGTCGCCGCCGGCGAATTGCACATCCTCAAACCCTCCCCCAACGAAACCTTCTACATCCGCCAGGACATCCCCTTGGATTTACAACAAATCATCCTGAAGGCCAATCAAGAGGTCGAATGGTTCGTAGATGAAATATGGGTTGGATACGGAAAAAATATTTTTATCCAACCCAAACTAGGAAAACACACCATCGTCGCCAAACAGGATAAAAAAGAGGACTCCGTATCGATCGAAGTCCTCCCATTTTAGTATTTCGAATTTCTCCCAACTCCGAACCCCGAACCCCGAATTCCGAACTCTGAACTCTGAACTCTGAACTCTGAACTCTGAACTCTGAACTCTGAACTCTGAACTCTGAACTCTGAACTCTGAACTCTGAACTCTGAACTCTGAACTCCGAACCCCCTACCGATTCTTCCCCCTCCCCTCCTCAGCCATCTGCTCCTTGTGTTCCACGAGCTTCTTCGCCAACGCCTCATCGCTGAGAGCAATCATCTGAGCCGCCAGGATCCCCGCATTCATCGCGCCATCGATGGCGACAGTCGCCACCGGCACCCCCTTCGGCATCTGAGACATAGCGAGCAGAGCATCGAGTCCGCCAATGTATGGACTGAGCAAGGGCACACCGATGACCGGCAAGGTCGTCTTCGCCGCCACCACCCCCGCCAAATGGGCCGCCATTCCAGCGCCACAAATAAAGGTCTTCACGCCTCGTCCACGGGATTCTGCGACATACTTCTCCAAATCATCTGGATTGCGGTGCGCCGACATGACTCGGATCTCCGCAGGAACGCCCAGCTTCGTCAAGATATCGTGGGCCTTGGCCATGACCGGTAAATCATTTTCACTCCCCATCAGGATTGCCACCTGAGGGTTTTGTACTGCTGGAAAATCGCTGATCTTCATAGGTCAAAAATTAAGGTACAGCGATTGTAGCATATCTGGGCAAAGAGTTTCTACTCAATGATCTATTCGTTGTCCGCCGGGAAGGACCTTAAAAGCTCTTCAAAAGCGAGCAACACCCTTCGTGATTCCAGGATCACGGATGTGAGCGCTTCGGGAAGGCGTGGGTCGAGAGAGTCAACCTCAAAAACATCGGTGTCACTGAGCTCAATACCAAGCAGAAGGGAGTGGATTCTGACTTCACCGAGAATCCTTTCACGAAACTGCAGGGCGGTCCTTTCCGTTTCTTTTCGGATCGTGGTCCAGGATTCAGGAACTTCCGGTGGTGTATGTGGAGGATTCATAAGAAAAAATGACAAAGAGAAATGATGAGAGAAAATAAGCCTTCATCCAGAAGATGAGCAGTCTTCTGACACTTGGGTTTGCAGGAAGCCAAGCCGCTTCTGGTGGTCTTGGAAAGCCTTCAAGAGCATACGAAATCCAACCATGATTTCCACGATGAAGTGCGGGAGGCCTTCAGGAAGTTCACTCGCAGTGCCGTTGTGGATGAGCTCATCACTGAGATCAAAACCATGGCTCTTTGCGAGATTTCGGATCTCGACGAGGTGCGAGGTGATCAACCAATTACCCATATCCCGGACTTCACCACAGAGGTGGCCGATCGGAGCCAATTCTGGCTTATTGCTGGGCGTGTTCATAGGGAAATCAGATGAAGAGTCGGCATTTTAAACTAAAATGAAGATGTGTCAATAACCTAAACCAGACTCCTCACGTCATCCAGCAGTGATTGACAACCGACAGGCAGGGGTGAATAATAGTAGCTTCTAACCATAGAAAATGGCTAAGAAAAGAACGAACACTGAGAAAGTGATCGAACATTCACTCGATCAAGCGATGGCACGAATAAGTGCTCAAATGCAGGAAATAGAACAACCCTTAAGCCCCAGTCAGAGAGTCATCGTGAGAGAAGAAATCAGAAGAAGGCTCACGATCGCTCTCGAGGGAAAAGAGGCACTTCCAGAGGAAAAAATGCGCCTCTCTAAGGCGGCGCATCATTTTGACCTGAGGACATTTGATCAATTGACAAAAGCCGATGTTGGGAGGAGAAAGCCCAGTAATATTTCACCGCTCACAATCATTGATCAGCTGATCAAAGCAGGGATGACGACAGATAAACAACTGCTCGATTTTTATTTGAAAGTTGATGGCCACATCGGCTCCACTGGCATCATGAACATGAAGAAATACCAAGAAAAACATGGTCAACACCCTGTGGGGATAGGACTTGGGAGTCTTCGCCTCATCCGGAAGTACCTGATCATGAAAGGGTTGATACCAGAAGATTCTCGGCTCTTGTCAGATATCGATTGGTCAAAGGGGTAATTACAGCCCTCCCAGCGCTCTTTCAATGTCCGTCAACCCATCATCCCCGGTTGAGAAGGGATCCTTTGGCGGTTGCGGAGGCTTGGCGGAAAAGATGTCTCCTTCTCCCTTCTCACCTTCATCGTCGAGATCATCCGGGTTCATAGAGCTGAAGGGGTTATTTGAAGGCTTGGTGTTCGCCGGCTTTACCACCGGATCGGCCGAACCAGCGGGGATTTCGGGGGCCTTGGCTGGTTGGTTGAAACTGACCTTCACGCCATCATCTTCAGGTTTTTGGGGGGCTTCGGGTTTCTGAGCGGTCTCAGGTTTCTTTGGAGCTTCCGGTTTTTTCTCAGGAGATGACTTGGGCAGCGCTTCCAATTTCTGCGCCATCGGTCTTTCAGGAGGTCGCGTCGGCGGAGCCTGTCGAGTCGACACGGACGGAGCAGGTGCGCTCAGCTTATTTTCCTCATGTCCCTGTTCTGCTTCGATGGCTTTTTTCGCCTCAGAGTGAATATCCCGGGGGGTGGGGTGAGAGGGAATAGCGGGGAGAGGAGGGAGAGCAGGATTTGTGTGGGGTTCTGAAGTTTCCAGCTTTGAGCTTTGAGCTTTGAGATTCCTTTGGTGGTCATTGGGATTTGTGATGTCGAGTTTCATCGCACTATTCCCTCTATCCCCGCCGTCCCCACCTTTCCCAACACGCTCTTCGAGCGTCGGCTCCACATGCTTCGCCATCGGAGTATATCCTTCGAGTACCTGCGTTATTTCGGGTTGCTGCACGATCTGATCTTCTTCCAATCCCAGTCGAACCCGCTGTCGTTGTTGAGCAGCTGAGAGCACCATGTTCATGACCTCTTGCAACGTCTTCCCGGGGAACTTTACCCCTGAAGCCTGGACATGCCCTCCCCCACCAAACTCTTGGGCTATCTCCATCACATTCGCCTGGGCATTCTTCGATCGGAAAGAAACGGACACGAGGTCGGGATCTTCTTTGAAAAGCACCACGATTTCGGCTTCTGGAGCATGGACGAGGAGCTCGTCGATGATGTCACCGGACTCATCCATATGCGCGCCGGTTTGTTTCAAGTCCTGCTGCGTGATCGAAGACCACACGAGCTTGTGCTTTTCATCCACTTCCAACTTGGTCAGGATACGTCCCCAGAGCTTCAGCGTGCTCAGCTTCTTGGTTCGGAACAGGTACTTGATAATGTCTTGCTGATTCGCACCGGCTTCCATCAAATCCGCCGCAATGTCCATGGATTTCGGGGTGGTGTTGGCGTTTTGAAAGGAGCCGGTATCGGTGGTCACACCGCTCAGCAAAAAGGTGGCCGTTTCCGGCACGATTAGGTTTTTTTGAAAATGCTGTTCCAGATGGCGGATCAGTCCATAGAGGATCTCCGCCGTGGAAGAAGAAGCCACATCGATCAGATTGATCTTTCCAAAGCCGGGGTTCGAGATGTGGTGGTCGATATTGATGATCGGAGTCGAGGTAAACAGCTCCGCATTGTCTTCGTAGAGCTTCCCCAGTTGGGAAATATCCGCCACATCGACGGTGATGATCAGGTCGTAATGGTCGGTCCGTTCCTGGCAGCTGACGTTTTCTTTGCGGAAGGTACCTTTTTTCGGAGTAATGACGATGTGGATTTTATTGTCTTCCAGGTGGTACTTCAGTCGATCGACTTCGGTTTGATCACAGTCGAGGGTCACGACAAAGTCCTTCCCGCCGGGGACATCTTGGTTCAAGTGGTCGATTTCGGGGAGAAAGTGGAACATCTCCGGTAATTCATCCGCACATGCAGCAGTCACCTCCTTGCCCAGCAGGTTCAAAGCTTTGTACATCGCCATGATACTTCCGATCGCGTCACCATCGGGTTTTCGATGGGTGCACAGGAGGATCTTCTCACTTCGTTCGATGAACGCCGTTATCTGTTGAAAAACAGAGTTTTCCATAGTTAGCTGGCGGCTAAGAGGGTTGTTTACAGCTTTAAGCTGTTATACTATAATGACATATTTAAAGGCATATGTCAAATATAAAATACCATTTTCCGCTTATTGATGAGGTTTGGCGAGGATGGACTCCTTCCGCCCCAAAAACAAGAGGCTACCATAGCACTTTGGGATTTGAATGCAAAATCAATTTCATTTTCCTTCCTAAGCCTTTGAAAAGGCGACTCTTGGCATGGTATAATGAAATATCCTAACATGTAATTCACACTATGGGCATCAATACTCCCTCCTACGAAGACGAACAGCCAATCCAACCAGTACGTCCGGCGGAAACAAAGGAACATGTGGAGGTGCCGGCATTTGATACAACCACCGGGGCGTTTACACTCGCTTCGCTCAAAGCCCTTCAAGAAGAAACGGGATGGAAAGGAGACTTTCTCGGTTTGCCAAAGCAGTTCGCCGCTCAGTTTGGAATTGAGCACGGAACAGAAATGATCATTTCTTTGGATGGAAAGACGAGCTTTGCCATTATGAAACTGGTGACACAGACCTCTACCAGTCCAAATGGATTCACGAAAACCACCATGCTCCCAGCAGGGATCAGGGCTCATCTAGGAGTGGAAAAACGAAAGGACCCTTCTTCACAAGGAGATGCCATTCAGTTGAGATCGGTCGATGTCGACGGTAAAAAAGCCCTTTGGATCCAAAAAAAACCAGCGTCAAACGCCTAAATCACGCTCGGAGGAACGAACTCCTGGACGAATTTACGAGCATGCTTGATGATCGCCTCCGCGACATTCACGCCCGAAATCGCTTCCAGCTCTTCAAATCCCGGATTGGCATTCACTTCCATGATCGCCGGTCCGGTTTTGGTTTGGATGATATCCACTCCTGAGATTTCCAAGCCCAGCGCTTTTGTCGCGCGAATAGCCAGATGGACTTCTTTCTTTGTCGGAGTATAGGTCGTGCCGCTGCCTCCCTGCCCTACATTCGATCGAAAGTCTTCATCGTGGGCCACGCGCTCCATGGCCGCCACCATCTTGCCTCCGACCACAAAAATCCGAATATCCTTCCCCATCGATTCGCCGATGTATTCCTGGAGCAAAATCCCGTTTTTGACGGAATAGTTCTCTGAAATAATTCCATAGGTCGACTTCGCCGCCCGTTTGCTCTCCACGATGGTGACGCCATTCCCCTTCGAACCAAACACGGTCTTCATCACGATGGGAAACTCGCCCAAGTACTTCATGGCCTCGTCGAAGTAGGATTTATCAGAAAGGACCACCGTTTTGACGACAGGGATTTTGTAGTGGGACAGGAGCTGCAGCGTGTGGAGCTTGTTCTTGGCCCGGACGATCGAATGATAGGTGTTCAACATGGGGATCCCCATCAGTTGGAGCTGTTCGATCACACTGCTGCGCACATGCACGTTTTCACCGGGGATAACTCTCGGGATGATGATGTCAAACTTCGGGAAGGCCTTATTTCCATAACGGATGCCGAGCTCTCCATCTCCAGAAAACGTCATCAAGCATTTTTGTGCTCGAATGATCGTCACTTTATGCCCCTTTTTTTTGGCTTCTTCCGCGAGGCGGGTTTCCTGAATCGTCGGTCGTTTTTTGCTGGGCATAAAAGAAACTATCCCGATGTGCATAGGCGAAGGTAAGAATTTCAGAACGAGTGTAGTGTTCGACGCTGGAATGTCAAATAAACTTCCCCTTCCCCGCCCTTGCATTCCCCGGTTTTTTCGTCCAGACTTCGAGCCTCACACGCACCCATGACCCATTCCCCCTTTCACCGCATCAGTCAGTATTACGAATCGCACCAGCACGATCTGAAACCGAACAAATGGCGTCACTATGTCTCACGCATGGCTCTTTGGACAGGAAAAGAGAAATACCACCAATGGATGCAGGAGATGAAACCTCACTATTTGGGGGCGGATGAAGAGTCTATACGACATCGGATCGGATCCCTGGCTCAGCCCTCTGCCATCAGTCCTGAGTTCCATTGCTTAGAGCTTCGACGGGCGCACTTCGAACGCTACCCGAGGCTCTTGAGCTACGACCGCATCCTGTTTCTGGCCTTGTTCGCTCAGTCCCTCTATGGCCAAGATATTCGTCCACTGGTCCTCGAGCAGATTCCTCTGAGCGAATTCATTGCCTTTTATGAAACGATCTACCAAGACCGCAAAGCCATCCGAAATCTCTCCACCTACGTCATCAATTATTTCTATCTTTCTCGAGGTCTTTTTCCTGAGCTTGCGGAACAAGTCCCCTTCTCGCTTGAGTATTTCTGGGAGATCAGCGAACAGGACTACACAGGCAACACGCTCGAAGAAATCTGCCTTCGGCTGTACCTCCTCACCCACTGCATCATCGGTGAATCGCATTTCTACGCTCGCCCCATCACCGAACAGACCGACCGCTACCTGCACATGCTCAAAAAATGCGAAGAGATCATCGCGGAACACTTCCAAACCGTCTCCTTGGACAACAAGCTGGAATACCTGGTCTGCGCGAAAATCCTTGGTTCGCCTTCTTCCTTGGAAACCGCCATCTTCGCAGAAGCCGAACGATCGTTCTCCGACAAGGGGGATTTTCTCATCGATCGCCACAATCTGCAGGCTGGAAAGAATGACACGCTCGACAAATCAGAACACCGCAATGTCATGTACCTGATGGCGGCGTCTGACGGGGTTTCTCAGCCTCCTCAAAGTCATGATCGATCTGGGCCCTCCACATCGGCACAGGATCAATAAGGAGCTCGACCTGTGGGACTTCTCGGAAGTGTAAGGCCTGCGATGAAATCATCAAGACTTGTCCCCCTTTCCACAAGTGCGAATGGTGGAGCTTTCTTTTTTCCATACTTCGATACAGGGCCTGCCAAAACTTCCAGCTCGCTTCAGGCTGAAAAGCGAGCAGATCTGACAGAGAGCGATGCAGTTCTTGAAGGAGCTGCGGAAGTGGATCTTCATAATCGAGTGATTCCCGAAGAATGAGTTGGATCTGTGAACGAATCTCGGGAACACAGAGCCGGATCTCAGCCGCGAAGGGTTCGATGCTTGGCAGGGCATCCACGATCGACTGGGCAATACCCGTTCTTCCCGAAAGTCCGGTACGGGACCGTCGTTTGCTTTGAGCAAAAAGCACCACGTCCGCAAAATCGGTATGGGGCATCATATTCACATCTGGAAGTCGATTTCGATCGTTCACGAGCCGGTCCCAAGCAAGTCCTTGGAGCTGTTCCGGATGAAAGTTCTCCACCTCAATCACCAAAAATCCGAGTCGTGTGAGCAGTCGACGGGTTTCATCCCTTCGTTCTCCCACCAGGAGTTCAGCGACGTGTTCCGAGGTCAGAGGCGCTTGTCGGGATCCGATACGGGCGCCGAAGCGTTGGAAACGTTGATCGTTCCAGGATTGATGCAGGATTCGAACCGGGTGACCCGCCAGGGATGATGTCAGGGGAGCATTCATGAGCGCTGAGGAAGGTATCGAGCCGGTTTTAATCCTGGCACCTGTCGAATCAATTCCAGTTGGTGCAGTGAGAATTTCCCCAAGAACAGTTCCTCAAAGGATCCACCCTGCTCCAGATACCTCTTCACTTCCAGGTATCCCCAAAAATACAGCGCGTTCTTCAAAAAAGCTCCAGGACGGCTCGTGTCCGACATCCCTCGCTTGGCTTTCACCGTCATTTTCCAGGCTTCTTCAGCGGAAACGTATTTCCTCAACCGTTCAAACACCTGACGGAATCCCATCTCTCGCGCCCACATCACCGCGTGGAAGCCAAGGATGGCATTGGTCATGGTCCCAGGCACGACCTGGTTTTGATGATAGACCGCCAAGCCTTCTTGGGTTTTCAGATAATGGGCGGTTCCTCGTCGGAACAACAGGTAAGGCTGAAGCTTGCCATTCTCGGTGGAGTAAATATGGGTTTCCACTTCATGGGCCATCAGCTTTTTCAAATCATGGTCGGAAAACCTTTCCCCCGCCCTCACCAACAACCGGTTATTTTTCCCGATCACACAACGAGAAACAATCCCCTCTTTTTCCACCACCTGCCAGTTCAGCAGTCCCTGGGCTTTGAGGAAGGATTGGAAGCGTTCTACCGCCGCCTGAGAAGAATGGGTTCGTTTCTCAGAAGCCAAGGCGTCTGGTAGGTGCCGCAATGCTTTTTCAGCCATTTCCCGCACCTCGACGGGCGGGAGAGAAAGCCAGTCTTCACACACCTTGGGGAAGAAGTCGTCATCTCCGACCACGGAAAGCACATCCGCTTTTCGGACGAGTTCGTTTCGCTTTTCTTCAAACAGCATCCCCAGCGGTGACGTGATGTCAATTCTGAGGTTCTGCAGGCCGACCTTTATTTCCGAAAGCTGAGGCAAAGCCGCCTTATATCGGAATTGCGGTTCATAGGCTGGGTCAGCAAAAAATGTGGTTTTTTCTTCCTCCAGTTGGAGGGGCTTGAGCTGGGAAACCAGGGTCAACTGACGGTCCCATTCGGCCAGCTGGTTGTCTATCTGGTGCCATTGAGGGTCATGTGCGACACTCGCCGGCTGAGGGGTTTTTTCGGGAGCCTTGGGCATTTTTTTTGACTCTGGACTCCTGGAAACATCCAGAAAAAAATTCGACAGCACCTTTTTCCCGAAGATGACTTGATACGTACGATCCGTCATATCAAGCGGATAGAAGACACTTTTCCCGCGTTCCCCTTGAAGGGTGTACCCGAGGGTGAGCTTCTCTTCCTGAGGAGTCTCGGCGATTTTTCTAAACAAGCTGGTTTCGATATAGTTCTTATTCATCGTTGGGTTGATGCGGGCGAGAACGGTTTTCGTCCCGTGCTTCAGGTTGAGCACCGTTTCTTCTTCCATCCCGATGACCTTCTTTCCACTCAGAGCCTGGATGCGTCGCTCCACTTTGTTGCCAAATAAATCCTGCGCCAAGCGGACCCCTTTTTCAGCGGTTTGTACCTTCACACCGGAGACCCGATCGAGTCGATCGCGCAGCGGAGCAAGATTGGCGATCTGCACGCCGAGGCCAGCGCGGGCATTGATTTCCAACAGGGTCGGCCCCATGTCTGCATCGATGACAATGTCTACCGCCAAATAGCCCAGCGTGATCATCTGCTGGATCTGGGTCGCCTGGAGCAGGACTTCATGCCAAAACGGTATTTTCATGCCTTTCAGATTTCCAAAATCAGGGTGCTCTTGAATAATGCGGTTGTAGCAGGTCATATGAGTGATTTCCCCTTTGGCCAGATCGACTCCCAGGCCGAGCCCGCCCATGTGGAGATTGGCCTTTCCCCTACTCTCCCGAGTCGGAACGCGAACCATCGCCATTACGGGCACCAGGTTGTAGACGATCACCCGAATATCCGGCAAACCAAATTGCCCCAAGGCCCCCATCTCAGGATGACAGGACAGGCGTTGCTCGAAAAACACCGAATCAGGACCACCGGTGATGGAATAGCGGCCTTCCAGAATATCAGCCACATGCTCCAGCATTTCCGAATGCGCGATATACTCCCCTTTTATGTTGATCCAGCCATGGTTTTCCCGGTTTTTGATAATCCAAATCCCCTCCCCTCCGTAGCCGCTGTTCGGCTTGAGGACAAAGTCATTGGGCAAGGATTCCCAGGAAAACTTCGCCAGTTCATTTTCAGAAGTAATCTTTGCCAAAAGACGGGCGGTTTTCACGCCTCGGACAGACAAATACTGCTTGGTGCGGATCTTGTCATCAGCAAACTGAATCTGCGCCTGCTTGTTGAGGGGCTTGATGTAGAGCAGGTTCCGGGCATTGATACCCAGGATCCCATGGTGATGCCAAAACTTCAGCATGCCCAAATCTATTTTAGAGTCGAAAGTATAGCACTATCAGCTCAAAATTCTCAAGATGATCAGCAGGGGCATCGTTGCCATCATGAGAAATAAGAGGACCCCATAGACTTTTTTAACAAACTGCTCGACCTTCACCTGACGCTCCAGGCCTGCGATATCTTCGAGTTTAAATCGGTTCTCTTCGGCCAGGGCGAGGAGTTCTTGTTTTTGCTTTTTAAATTCGATGAGCGGCACCATGGATTTCACTTCTGATTCGAGTTTTCCGATCTGATAATGAGCTGCTTCCAGCTTTTGGCGAAGCCCTTTGAGTTCTTCTTCCGCCTTTTCAAACAGGGCTTTGAAAATGGATTCTTCCGGGCTTCTCCGGAGTAAAGAATCACGGATCGTCGCGAAGCCCGCATCGAGATCATCGTACTGCTCTCCCCTCTTTGGTTGTTGTTCCATCACCTGGGCTTCTTCGACATCAGCAAATTCGCGGGCGGAGGATTTCAGTTCAGTTTTCTGGAGCTTTCGTCTTTGGACTTGTTCAAACTGTTCCTTAGCAAGGATTTGAGCCTTGAAATCGAGGATTTCTTGCTCGTTGAAGAACAATTCCCGCCCCCTTCTGAGAGAACGAATGGTGTTCTTTTTGCTATAACGATCCAGGGTGCGCAGAGAGACATTCAGCAACTCTGCTGCAAATTTTCGAGGTACGGAATAGAGATGTTCGTCGACCATGAAGACAATGATAATAAACCATGAACGACAAAACAGTATTGTTTATCGTTCATCGTACTGTATGTATCACTTCGAATTCTTCTCGGCAACTGTGTCGACTCGACAAATGACAATGACTACTCGTCAGATAAAATTTAAGGAATGCCGCAGGCAAGGGCAACAGTAGACAGGGCAGGGGGGGTAGACAGCTGTAGAGATACTATAAAAAGCCATTTCTTATAGACAACAAGGAGACATAAAATAGATGACGACAAAACATTTTATTATGACTACTAGACGTATTAAATATGACGACTAGTCAAGTGCTGAGTGGCAATGAAGTGTCAGTATGAAAGAGCTTATATATAAGTAAAAAATCATTGTCGACAGTGGAGAGAGGCGACTCGACAAAATGAATATGGCAATTGTAGAAAGTAGACACGACTACTCGACAAAAATATATGACGAGTCGACAGCAAGAAAGCTCCTTCCTAAGGAGGGGGAGGGGATCGAGGTGGCTTTCCCCCTGCGCCGACACGGCGCAGGGGGAATGGCTTGGGTTAACGGACGAGGAAACTCGCTACGACGAGCCAGAAGCCTCCAAGGCCCAAGAAGAGAAGTGCACGGTTGTTCCTTCTCTCTTGCTGCACAGTAAAGGTGCAGTTCTGGAAATCTAGCAATCCGTCGTCGACAGTTCTTCCGCTTCGGATGACGATGGCGATACTGGTACCGCCCATCAGGATCAGTCCGAGAAGAAGTAAAAACACCCAAGCCGGAAGGTTGAACACGTGGTCCCTCCGTTTCTTATGAATCAGGACCAAAACCTCAATACAATAAAATGAAACAAAAGTCAATAGTTTGTCCAGTTGATTTGAAGCAATCAAGAGAGTTGCGAAGGGGAATGGGAGGCTCTTCAGCCATCAAAAAACCCCGCAGAGCGGGGTTCTCAATCAGATCATAGGAATCTTTCTTAGAAGGGGAGGTCTTCGACGGAGATTTTTTCTTCCTGCGGCATGAAATCGTCCGCTGGAGCTGAGGAACGGGAGCTGCTAATACCTCCAGAGAATTCCTGGTCGCCTCCGCCGGAGCCTTTCGGCGACAGGATGATCATATTTTCAGCCACGATTTCGGTTCGATACTGTTTCACCCCGCTGTCGTTTTCCCAGCTGCGGGTTTGCAGTCGACCTTCGAAGTACACCTTGGTTCCCTTATGCAGGTACTGTCCGGCGATTTCCGCCAAGCGTCCCCAGCAGACGACATTGTGAAATTCCGTCTGGTCTTGTTTTTGGCCGTTCTGGTCTTTCCAGGTGCGGTTTGTCGCGATACCGATGGTACAGACCATCTGCCCGCTCGGGATCTGACGCACTTCTGGATCTCGGGTGAGGTTTCCGATGAGTTGCACTTTATTCAGGCTGTACATGGGGTGGGGGATTAAAAAATACTGTTTTGTCAATTCACGTAGGTGAAAACTAGCAGGGAATCGGAGGGGCGTAAAGGTTGTAAAAGGGTGTAATGGTGATAAGGGTGATAAGGGACGTAAGGGTTAGGAAATTATTTTCTTAAATTAGTAATGAATTTCGTAAGCAGATAAGCAGTTTTGTTGATCTGATCTAGCAACGGACGGTAGATTTCATCCGGCAAATATTGCAATTCATGTGCAAGATCTAGATAGCAATCTGTTTCCATCAAGGAAGATCGAGCTATTGAAAAAAAGTGCACACGATCTTTTTGCGTAGGGCGTTCATTCCCTTCAGCTATATTTGCCATCACAGAACTGGAAGCCCTTCTGAGTTGGTCTGAAATCCTATACATCTCATGTCGAGGGAAAGAGTCGGTAATAGAATACATTTGAAGCACAAGTTTTTTCGCTTCTCGCCAAACGACTAAACTCCGAAATGAGCCTGGATATTGATTCATAATTCATGATGAAAGTGTAAGATCGAAACGAGAATAAATAAACATTTGTACATATCAAATAATCGAGCTTGCAATTCAGCTGTTCAGATTCTCAAATAATAAAATACTCAAGCATTCCCCCTTTAAAACCCTTACGTCCCTTAAGCACCTTCTTCAAGGGTTCCTCCCCGCCACCACCGCCACCCTCTCATCTTTCCTCAATTCCAGGATGGATTCCTCCGGAAGGCTCTGGAAGACGCTGAGAGAGGAGGGAAGCTTGATCAGGTGCCTGAACCCCATGGCAGGCGTTCCCGCTTGTTTAACGAGCGTTAAACGATAATTATCCACGGTCTGCGTATCGAAGGCCCAGGGAAGTTCATAGACCAGTTCCACGGACTTTATTTCACCTGGTATGAGCTTTTGCCGAAAACTCCAGACGGCAAACTCATCCGTCGTGGTCATGGACACCTCCAAGAGATCAACTCCAATAGCGGATTGCAAAAGGCTTCCTTTTGGAACGACCAGTCGAACAAAACGCTCATGAGGAGCGCTCGACAACTGTTGGATCACCGGTCGGGACAGTGGACGTCCCACCTTTTCCATCAAGGGTTCCAGAAACCCCGGCTCCCAACGATGGCGTTGTTCAATCTTCAACCAGTTTTTCACTCGCCCCTCTTCGCTGATCGCGGTGTGCAGTTCGGCGTTTTCTACGATCCAGCGGTCAGAGGCGTTTTCACCCATGTTCACCCCAGAAATCATGAGAAAATCTTCATGGGGCAGGGGAGACGGGAGAGCTCCGTGCAATCGAAAGGAGGTCAGTGTTTGCTGAAGCGGAGCTTGGGGACTCCAGAGAGAAAAGTGCTTTTCATCACGGAGTTCGGAAAGCAGCGTCGCGCTTCGAAAAAACAGTTCTGGTTGGGACACGATTTTTCCAAAGGCCTTAACGAGGGTTGAAGAGAGTTCCTTGAGGGCTTCTCGGTCTTCCGAAAGTCTCAGGGCTGACCACCGCAGTGAAAGGTTTTCAAAAGCCGGCTCTGGCATCACCGAAAACAACCGTTCAAACACCTCTGTGCTCACGATCACGATCAGATCAGGGGAACTTCGAGCTTGCCGCTGCCAGAACCAGGAAATCTGTTCAGCAGATTTCGGCACATCCAAAAAGTGATTCGCGGTGGCCACGCTCGGTTGGGTTGAGACCCCGGCAAGCTCCGCGGGTACTGGAAGAGCACCTTGGAGGCCGTCCAGTTCATCGACGTGAAAGGGCTTCCAATGCAGGATCTCTCCGCTTTCGACCAACAATTCAACACCCGCTGACAATGCCCCTCCCGTCGCGCGGCGTTCATGAGGGTCTTGGATAAACACGAGTATCCGTTGAGGGGCTTGAGATCCCAGAACGCTTCTGAGGGGATCTGCCAATTGCAAAAACGTCGTTAAAAAATCCCTGACTTCCGCCATCGTCACGAGCGAGCGCTGGAGTTGATTTTTTGCTGTCAGATCCAAGCGATGGAAGGGAAAGGATTCCAGGGAAGTAAAGAGCCGGTCCCAGACCCGGAGTGATTTTTGTGCGGAGCTCTCCATCCAGTTCAGCCGTTCAAGGACGGGTAAGTCCTTCCCCCAGGAGGAGATCAAATCTTGAAAATGAGCCGATCCCTGGCGGACTTCCAGTCCCATCTGGACCAGAAGGGCCTGAAGTTCCAGCGGATCGTAATAATCAGCAAGCGAGGTATCCGACTGCGGAAGCAGAAGTTCGGCTTCGTCTTGCGATCGATGCTGATAGGCTTCCAGAGAGCTTGAAAAAGTGTTGAATTCTTCCAGGAGCTGTGCCTGCAGATACCCGCGGTGCGACTCGGCCATGGTCTGCGCGTCGAAGGTTGCGACCACAAATAAAGAAAGGATCATCGTGAACCCAAAAAAAACGAACCCCGTGCGATACGAAGTGGGAATCATGGATCGCTCTCTTCGTCGAAGATATCGCACTTCATGAGCTTTTTTCACTGGCGGGAGATCAAGATGCCGGCGCTCCAACAATCCCAAGTGCTGCTTCAGGTGGAGGAGGTGGGACGGAAGGGGATGTGACTTTTTCATGCAGTTAAAAACCTCTTCGTTGAGCATATATGAAGAATGGGGGTTTTTCCATCTTCCACTATTCGCTTGCGGTTTCTTCCTCGATCAAGCTTTCATCATCAACGATGGCGATCCATGTCTGACCGGGGTGAAGACAGATCGGTTCGCCGTTTTCATCTAAAAATGCTGTTCGAGAGGAAGCGTTGAGCTTCGTCCAGCTTCCCCTGTTTTTTTGCCCATTTCGATAAAAGAACGCGGTCCCGGTCCCGATATGATGAAAGGCCAGGCGTTCTTTTTCGTCCCCATTGATCAATTCGCTCGGGGCGACCTGTACGATAATGTTTTTGGGGGAGACTTGGAGCGCGTCGAGTTGGTCAGTGTGGGGAGTCGGTTGGGTTTTCCCATAAAACCGTTTGTAGTGTTTCTGCTCGAGGTCATAGACAAACTGCGCAAGCGAGTCAGAAAAGGGGTCATTGGCAAAATTGAGCACGACTTTTCTGACAGGCGTTCCGACCACCTCTTCAGAGGAAAAACACCATTGTTGCTGGGGAGAGGTCAGATCCCAGTCGACTTGAGCTGCTCGTTCCTTCACGGCCAGGAGGTCGAAATACAGGTTGTGTGGGGCGGGATAGCGCGAGTCACGGAAGCTATACGTTTCCCCCTCCAATCGCTCGTCTTCGTCCAGGTCGAGGAGGCTGGCAGAGGCCCACAGTTTTTCTAACGCGAGTGGAGATCCACCAGCATGCAGGTACACCCCTCCATATTCTTCGGCAAAGTCGACGAAATAGTCCCTGGCAGAGCGGACGGGGCCCACGCGATCGATTTCCTGGTAAGGAAAGACCAGCATGAGACGAGTGATCCCTCCTTCAGCCAGAGCTTCATACACTACCGAAGCGGAGCGGATGCCGCTTTGCTGGGGTCTGGCCGTTACAAAATTGTCGATCATCACGCTCACGGCCGACTCCTCATATTCAGGATCGATCGGCAGCCCATCCAGAAGTGAGAACTTTTCGGTTGCGGATGAGGTTTGATTCTCGTTCAAAAACTGGTGCCAAAATGACACCCGGTCGTAGTCCTCTTGCTCGACTTCGGTATTCGACGACTCATCGGTATCTTCAGGCGATCCAGACGGGAAGAGCAGGAATACATTTGCTAAAAAAACAAGTCCCACCAATCCCCAAAGATAGGGCAGGAGGGTAGTCTTTTTTGATGGAGATTCAGGGGAATTTTCACTCATAACATCCACAAAGAACAAGCATGCCGAGCTCAGGCACGGAAAGCATACGGGACGGAAAAATTTCCATCAATTTATTCCGCTTTCTTTTCAGCGCCTTCTGTTTTGTCAGCACCTTCAGCAGGTGCAGCAGCTTCAGCTGCAGCAGGCACTTCTTCCACCACTTTCAGTTCAACAGCGGAAATCAACGGTTCCTCAGGATTAGCCAGGATTTCAACACCCTTTGGAGGCGTGATATCCGAAATACGAATAATATCTCCCACCTCGTTGAGGGCGCTGATGTCGACTTGGATCGTGTGGACCAGATCTCCCGGGAGAGCGGAAACTTCCACTTCATGCTTGAGGGTATTGAGAACAGCTCCTTGTTTGACGGCTTCAGAAACCCCTACAAATTCGAGGGCGATATGAGTGGTCACTTTTTCATCCATTCGCACCGCGTGGAAATCGATATGGATAATATTGTCAGTAATAGGATCGTATTGGACTTCGTGGATCAACACAGGAACTTCCTTGCCATCGACATCCAGGCCAACGAGCGTGCTGTAGGTCGCTTGTTCAAAAACTCGTCGAAAGGTCTGATAGTCGACTTTCACATGAATATTCTCAAAACCATGTCCATAGATGACTCCAGGCACCAGGCTTTTTTGTCGAAGATGAGAGGCTTTTTCATCAGAAGATCGAACTTGAACAGCGAGTGACATTTTTTCCATGGCAGATAAATAAGCAAGAAAAGCAGCGGATCAGGCGATCCAGAAAACAGCAGGGAAGAATGTACTGGGTTTTTAGGGAATGGTCAATAGGGAAGGGTGATAATGGTGATAACGGTTTTAAGGAAGGATCGCCCATTCTAAAATCCTAAATACCCTTAAAACCCTTAAGACCGTTAAAACCCTTCCTCTAAGCCGCTTCTTCCTGCTTCAAGCTCCTCAAAACCTCTCCGAGCAAGGTCTTCGCTTGTTGGTTGTATGGTTCGTAATCTAAGATCCGGTGAAGGTATTCGCGGGCGGTGATGGGGTCGCTGTTTTGGAGACAGATTTCCACGATCAGGAACATCAGCTCAATATTTCGCACGTCCATGCGGTGCGCCTTTATATAGTATTCCAAAGCCATGCCATAATCCTTTCGTGTGGCATAGACATGACCGAGATTGATCGAACGAGTCGCATTGCTTTTATCGAGCTGAAGCGCTTTTTCATAGAATTGGGTCGCCATCTTGAACTGATGCCGTTGAAAAAAGCTGTGGGCTAAGCAGGAATAGTATTCAGCATCAAATGGGTACAACTCAATCAGCTTCTTATAGATCAATTCAGCTTTTTTATGGCGGCCGGTTTTTAAATACAGTCGGGCAAGCAGTTCATTGCCTTTGCGATGGTTTTCGTCCAAAGAAATGACCTGGATTAGCGTCTTGAGGGCTTCTTCGTCTTGTCCGGTGGTGAGGTCATGGTCGACCTTCTTCATGAGTTCATTGATCGCGCCCAGGTTTCTCAAAGCCTTGTGCTTCATTTCAGCGGTTCGTTTGAGGTCTTGGAGCGCTTTTTCCTTTTGCAGGCTTTCTTTCTTTTTCACACGTTCCATCTTTTTCTGATGGTCTTCCAGTTCTTTTTGCAAATGAAAGGTTTTTTTCACGATACGGAACCGCCTCGAGATGATGTACATCAGCGTGCTCAAGGATCCAACGAGGACGGAAAAGGGGAGGATGACGGGCATGAAGGAAAATTTTCAATTATCAATGTCCAATGTTCAATGGCTGATCTATCAACTTTTCACTCTCAACCATCAACTGGATCAGCAATATGTATAAGCTAAAACGGCTCAAAATGCAAGAGGGGAAGGTTCCTGGGGGTGTCGGCACTTGTGATACGATGAAGCCGTCTGTTAGTCCTGATCTATGCTAAAAACCTTTCTCGTTCTCCTTCTGACACTCGGAATCATTGCGCTCGCCTCGGATCGTTCCTTTTTTCATCAGGAAGACTCTTCCCAGCCAGAAGCTCTCGCAGCATCAAAACGACTTCGCTACGTTGCACTGGGAGACTCCTACACTATCGGCGAAGGAGTCCGCCTTCGCGACCGATGGCCCAAAATCTTAGAGAGAAATATGCGGAAAGAGGGGATAAACATAAGGTTAGTGGCCAACCCATCGCGCACCGGCTGGACAACGAAGCAGCTCTTAGAGCAAGAGTTGCCGTACGTAGAAAAGCATCGTCCGCATTTTGTGACCCTGTTAATCGGGGTGAACGATTGGGTTCAGGGCGTCGACGAGGACATCTTCCGAGCGCGTTTTGTTGAAATCCTCGAGCGAGTCCCGCCCCTGATGACCTCTCCCGCCAGGGTCCTGATCGTCACCATTCCCGACTACACCAAAACACCGTTGGGCAGTCAGTTTGGATCACCGGAGTTGAATGAAGCTGGCATCAAACGATTCAACGAGATCATCCGTGAAGAAGCATTCAAGCGTGATGTACCCGTGGTGGATATCTTTGCCCTGAGCCAATCCGAGTCCCAAAAACCAGGCGGCCTTGCTGAAGATGGACTTCATCCTTCCGGTCAGCAATACCGGGCTTGGGAAAATATGATCCTGCCGGAGGCGCTGAAGCTGCTTCGAGAATGGTAGGAAGACGAGGTTGATCAAGCTCTCCTTCTTAAGACGTGTTTTTGAAAAGAAGCAGGATCTATGCTATAATGATCTGAATTTAATGATCATTATGGAGCACCATTCCGAACGACCCGACATCAAGATCAGCGTCAAAGAACGCCGCCGGGACAAACCCCGCGATGAATTTGATGAAAGCCACATGCAGTACATCGACGAAGAAGGCTACTTAGTGACCGAATACGACTACATCAAAGAGTCGATCTATCGCATGAAAAAGGTGATCGGTATCTTCAGTCCGAGCAATATTTCGGCAGCCTTGACCTCTCTAAAAGCAGCAGCTGATGTGATCATCACGGACCTCAAGGACATTCATACCACTTCAAAACAGGTGATGATGCGGGGGATCGGTACCGTCCTCGACCAGGTCGAAGCAAAGCCTGAAACCGAAGCAGAAAAAACATCGATGCAGAAGCTGCGGCAAAAAATGGCTGAATTCTGGACCCGGGAAGAGCATCTTGACCCCATCGGCCCAGATGAAAGCTGGGGGCAGTATTTGAGCCGGCGTCTGGAATGGTGGAATACCTACAAAAAGAAAGACTACATTGATCCCTCTCTCAGAGCCAATATCCATTAATTTTTCCCATGGTTGATCTCCCATTTCTCGATGATGTTTTCGACCTGGTGGCGGACCATCCGGACATCAGCTTAGAGACGAAGGAACGTATTTTTGCGAACTTGCACCGCATGAATCTCGAACAGTTGGAGCAGTTGATCGAGCACATCCATCAGTTCGATGAAACGATGGTACAGGCCTGTGAAAAAAGCGCTCCGAAGCTAGCCGAAGCGGTCAAAGAAATGGAAAAAGAAGCCAAATCGGCCCTCCGAAGCCAGGCTCAGCAAAAAATAGCGGCCATCAAAGAAAAGATTCAACAAGCGAAATAGCAGCTTTTCGGAGCAAGAAGACTTAGGAACTTTTCTTTTCGATTTTCTTCATCCCCAGCATATAGGGCTGGAGTACTTCAGGGATCGCCACCGAACCATCTTTTTGCTGGTAGATCTCCAACAAGGGGATCAAGACGCGTGGGGAAGCGATACAGGTGTTGTTGAGGGTATGGCAAAAGTGCTTATTCCCATCCTTGTCTTTGTATTTCAAGTTTAACCGCCGGGCCTGGAACTCATGAAAAGTAGAACAGCTGTGGGTTTCCCCATATTTTCCTCGGCTGGGCATCCAGGTCTCGATATCATTCTTGTAAATCTGCCCCTGGCCCATATCACCGGTACACACATCGACGACGCGGTAGGGGAGTTTCAAGTCTTGCAAGACTTCTTCGGCATTCCCGAGGATCATCTGGTGCATTTTAGCGCTTTCCTCCGGATCATTCTTGCAGATCACCACCTGCTCCACTTTTTGGAACTGGTGAATGCGGTAAATGCCATGCGTATCCTTGCCATAGGTCCCGGCTTCGCGGCGGAAGCAGTTGGAGTATCCCGCATACAGCTTTGGCAATTCGCTTTCCTCCAAAGTTTCTCCCTGGTGATAGGAAGTGACCGACACTTCCGAAGTGCCGACCAGGTACAATCCATCGTCTTCTATGCCGCCCCCCTTTTGTTTTTTGACGCCAACGGCAAAGGCACTCTCTTCTCCTCCCGGGAAGTAACTGGTCCCCATCATCGCATCGTACTTCACCAGCACCGGGGGAATCATGGGGGAGAAACCCTTTTTCACTAATTTATCAAGGGTGTACTTCAAGATGGCCATTTCCAACAATGCCCCTTCATTCTTCAAAAAGTAAAACCGAGACCCGGACACCTTCACCCCGCGAGGAATGTCGAGAATATCCAGCTCTTCACCGAGTTGCACATGGTCTTTGATCTCAAAATCAAACTCGGGCACTTCGCCCCAGGTGCGGATTTCCACATTTTCTTCGTCGGTTTTCCCTAAAGGCACGCGTTCAAGCGCCGGCGCGGGCATGAGCAGCAACAGGTGTTGAACCTCTTCCTCCATGACTCGCAGCCGTTCTTCTTCTGCTTTTAGACCATCTTTACTCCCTTGCATCTCAGCAATCGCTCTTTCCTTCTCTTCACCCTGCAGCCCAGCAATCTTCTTCGCGGCAGCATTTTGTTCGGATCTTTTTTGTTCTACGGCTTGCTTCAATTCGCGCAGTTCTTCATCCATCGTCAGCAAACGGTCGATCAGCTTTACATCAAAGCCCTTGTCCTTGGCACCTTTCTTAAAGGAGTCAGTGTTTTCACGGAGTTGGCGGATATCGATCATTATTTGAAATTAGGAGTCTTGTACGCGCAGTATGCCGGAACGAAAAGGTGTTGCAAAGTTAAGAAGCAAAGAAAGAGATTCCTCCACTACGTCCTCCTGCGCTCTCCCTCCTGAATTCCACAGTTCCAGCTACGGAGGACTTCGGTCGGAATGGAATAAAGAAAAATCCTTACACCCCTTACGCCCCTTAGGCACTGTTAACATAAGGATTTGAAAAGAAGCAGGATGAGTCCAAGAAATATGAAGCCGCAATAGGAAGTATCGAGCTTGTCAAAGCGTGTACAAACTCTTCTAAAGTTTTTGAGACGATGAAAG